>CAWBFD010000003.1:0-472572 GCA_963788115.1 uncultured Actinomycetes bacterium | reverse complement strand
CGCCCCGGCAGCAGCACGCTCGAGGCATGGCTACGTCCCGGCTACATCGCGGCGATACTCCGCTTGGACGAGCGGCACACCCTCGCTTCCCAAGCTCGGGGTCGCGGGTTCGAGCCCCGTCGTTCCGCTCTTTCCCCGACCGCATGCGCGTCCTCTTCACAACCCGCGGGAGCTCCGGACACGTCGGGCCGCTGGCTCCGTTCGCGCAGGCGTGCCTTCGGGCCGGGCACGACGTTCGCGTCTCGGCCCAGCGTCAGTTCGGGGGCAACGTCGAGCGTCTCGGCCTCCCGTTCGCGCCGGTCGACGAGCCCTCCCGCGATGAGTGGATGCCGTTGATGGGCGGGTTCGCCGAGATGGACATGGACAGCGCACACCGGGTGATGATCGGGGAGTTCTTCGCCGGGCTCGACGTTCGCGCCGAGCTGCCCGCCCTCGGTGATCTCGTCGAGAGCTGGCGCCCGGACGTGATCGTGCGCGAGAGCTGGGAGTTCGGCTCCGAACTTCTCGCCGAGCGCCGTGGGATCCCGATTCTCCGCGTCGGCCTCGGGCTCGCGGGGACGGAGGCAGAGACGATCGAGCTCGCCGCGCCCGCCGTGGACAGGGCACGCGCAGAGTTCGGGCTGCCATCGGATGGCGCCCGCGAGCGGCTCGCCGCAACGCCTTACATGACGATGATGCCGGCGGAGCTGGAGGATCCTGCCACTCCGCTGCCGACGCAGACGCGCCGCTTTCGCTTCGAGGTGGATCCCGGCGCCGAGGAGCTGCCGGACTGGTGGCCCGGCGACGAGGATCCGCTCGTCTACCTCACCTTCGGCTCGGTCGCGGCCGGCGCGCATCTGCCCTACTACCCGGCCCTCTACCGCGCGGCCATCGAGGCTCTGGCGCCGCTCGCGATCCGGATTCTGCTCACGGTCGGCGACGTCGAGCGGGAGATCGCGGAGCTCGGGGAGATGCCCTCGAACGTCCACGTGGAGACCTGGGTCCCGCACGACGACGTCGTGCGACGAGCCGATGTGATCGTCTGCCACGGAGGATTCGGGAGCACGCTCGGCGCGCTCGCCCACGGGGCGCCGCTCGTGGTTCTCCCCCTCTTCAGCAACGACCAGTGGGCGAACGGTGAAGCTGTTGCTCGCGCCGGCGCCGGGATCACGGTCGCCGACGACGCCAGCGAGCGCAAGGTCCTCGACCTGCCGGGATCCACGACGATCGATGAGCTCGCCGGAGCGGTCACCTCGGTTCTCGAGGACGCGACCTATCGACGAGAAGCCGGTCGTGTCGCCGCTGCCATGTGCGCCCTCGCGTCGGTCGACGAGTCGGTGCGGTTCATCGAGGAGATCGCCGGCAAGTAGGGGAAGCTCTCCGTGCTGCTCCAATGCGCGAGATCCAGGCGTCCGCCGGCTACCGCGTCGGTCGTGCATCTGCGCGAGGAGCAGCAAGCGCATCGGCGCCGAGGTGGGCTCCGACCTACGCTCCCAGAGACTCCTGCGCCAGTCCGAAGGGGCTTCCCTCGGAGTCCTTGCAGATCGCCCATGCCTCTCCCGGGTGGACAACGCTCCCACCGAGCGCCTCGACCCGCTCCAGCGCCTCGGCGACGTCGCCCACTACGAAGTAGGGCAGGGAGACAGAATCGCCGGGGCCGCGCCCGCGGGCATGGACGCCGACCGCGGGGGCTCCTGAGTGGGTTTGCCAGCCCTCTCCCTCTCCATCTTGGCGAGCCTCCAGCTCAACGCCGAGGAGCTCCGCCCAGAAGCGTCGGGCGCGCGCGGGATCGTCGGCGGGAAACTCGATGAGTGACAGCGGGGAGCCCGGCACCGACCAGAAGATAACGCCGCTTGGCGAGACGCCTGCTTTTGTTCCGCGAAGGGTCCAGTTCCGGTTGGGAGCAGAGGCCCGCACAGGTCGGCTCGCGACGGCGAACCCGTCGGTCACCAGGCTTCGGCGCCGTTCCTGTCGAAGAATCCGCCGGTGGGCCCGTCAGGGGCGACCAGCGCGTAGCGGACGATCGCCTCTGCGCCCTCCTCGGCGGTCTGGGTGCCTCGATGTTCGTTGAAGTCGGTCGCTGTGAAGCCCGGATCGACCGAGTTGATGCGCATCCTCGGGAAGGCGGCGGCATAGCGGATGGTCAGCATGTTGAGCGCCGCCTTGGACGAGGCGTAGACGGGATAGATCGCCTCGCTCCAGGGGCTGGCGGGGTCAGAGGCGAGGCCGAGAGAGCCGACGCCGCTCGAGACGTTGACGACCACAGGCGCCGGAGACCTCTCGAGGAGCGGGATGAATGCGTGCAGGACGCGGACGGGCCCGAACACGTTCGTTTCATAGACCTTGCGCATGTCGTCCACCGTCGCCTCGCTCGGACCGATGCGCCCGCCACTGATGCCCGCGTTGTTGACCAGCACGTCCAGTTCACCAACGGTCTCGACCGCGGCGGCCACTGAGGCGTCATCGCCCACATCGAGCTGCACGAATCCTGCGCCGACCGCGTCGGCCGCCTCCTGGCCGCGGGAGTTGTCGCGCGCGCCGATCCAAACCTGATGACCGGCGGCCGCCAGCTGACGAGCTGTCTCAAAGCCGAGGCCCCTGTTTGCTCCCGTGATGAGTGTCGTCGTCACTGTGTTTGGGAGCCCTTGTCCTTCGTCGTTGGTGCCGTCGTCCAGTATCCCGGGTGAAAGCACCGCTTGCCATTGCGCGTCGCCTACGCCTCCTTCGTTCGCGCCCATCCCGTTGGCTAGGGCAGAGAGGCGGCGCCCCGAGCTGAGGCGGCGTTTCGCGCGAGGAGTCACTCGCCGAACTGGCGGTCACCGCTTCTCCTCGAGCGCCGAGCGTCGCTCGTGGTACTCCTCGAGACTCAGTTCGCCTTCGGCGAAGCGCCGCTCGAGCACGTCGATCCCGGTTTCGCGACCACCGCCCGCCCAGAGGGGGCGTCCACCGCGGCCGCGTACCAGCAACACGATGCCGACGATGAGCAGGACCCAGAGCAGCGGCCCGGACAGGAGCCACCACCCGCCCCCAAAGGCCATCAGAGGCGTCGAAAGTGCCGTCACAATCATCCCACGTCCTTCCTTTCCACCGGGCTCTTCGAAAGTCACACCTTGACGCCCGGTGGCCCCGACGTCTATCCGGAATTCCCCCGACAGGCCCCTAGTAGGCCATCGCTAAATTGCCCCGCATCCGCGACCACTGCGCCGTCACCCATCCTCGACCTGGCGGTTTTCTTCACGCAGAGCTGGGCGGGGGTAGTTTGCGAAGAGGACTCACCGGCTCGCGACCCCTCCCCCTCATCGGTCGGCGGCGTTTGGCACGCTTAGCAGCGGGAACCAGCAAGGGTGGGGACAGCACCGGACCCGGTCTTGGGCCGCCTCCCCCAGGTGTTCGTAGCTGGTCGTTACACCCGGAGCGACGCCGAAGATAGGGTGGCGGCAGATGCCCGTCGGACGGTCTCTTGTCCCTCTTGCTCACGGTGGCCCTGACGGCGCTATACGCTCGCTATCCCGCTCGGGATCGTCGACACCGGACTCGACGAACGCGTGCGCCTCCTGGTTTGCGGGTCTCGCCCACGCAGGCTGCGCAGGCGCTTCGGGGAGCCGTCGCGCCTAGGACTCGGCCCCCAACGGCGAAAAGCTGCTCAGCTCTGGCTCCCTGCCCCTGCCGCCTCAGGCACCGCTCCGATGTCACGCATGAAGGTCAGCGTGTCCCACTGTCCCCAGCTCTCGGCGAGCTTGCCGTCCTCGTCGTAGCGATCGATGCTCATGCCCCGCACCGGATCACCCTGCTCCCCAGCTCGGCTGAAGGCCCATGAACTCGTTCTCGAACGTGCCCACGCCAGTCCAGCGCATCACGACCTTGTCGCCGGCGGCGAAGATGTCCTCGATCGTGAACGCGAGGTCGGGAAAGGCCTCCCGGTACCCGGACATCGACTGCTTCACGGCCTCGACGTCCTGGTCGCCCGCCAGCGGGTCGTGGCTCACGAACCCGTCGGCGCAGAGTTCGTCGAGCAGCTCGAGCCGGCCTTCGCTGAATGCCTCCTCGATCAGCCGGCGTGACGCATCAATGTTCGCTTGAGCCATAGTGGTTCGCCCCCTCGGGTTGGTGGTTGGTCTGCCGACCCTACGCCCGCAAGTCCCCCAGCGCAAGGTCTCCCGCGGAATGAGCTGGGAGCGGTGTGAATTACCAATCGAACCGCCGCGAAGCGTCCTCTCCGCCGAATGGCCCGCCAAGCGGTCTGGCCGCGAGCGCCGCGCATTGGAGGCTGAGCACCGCAAGCTCGCGATCTGGGGCTGGATCGCCTTCGTCGTGGTCGCCGTCGTGCTCGGCAACGGCGTCAACGGAGGAGGGTGGCGCCGGAGACGGGCCGGAGCCCGAGCCGGCCGTCTCATAGTCGGTGAAGCTCGCCACGCCGGAGTGTGCACATTCGCACTGAGAGAGCGTGTCAAAGGACGCTGAAATCGCCTCAGGGTGAGCATAGGTTGGACAGGTCCAGCATCCGAAGAGGGAGGATCAGAATGTCCATCAAGTCCATGACGCTCGCGGCTGCCGTCGGCGTCTGCGCACTCGCGATCCCCGCGAGCGTCGCCGGCGCGCAAGGCGTCCCGCACGGCGCCGGCTACTCGTCCGCGAACGCGACCGCGGGTAGCTCGGACGACTCGAGCGGCTCCGGTGGCGGCGCGGCCACGGGCCACGCCCAACGGACCCCGACCGAGCTCGGACAATCGACCGCGGGCTCGCAGAGTGCGTTGGTCGTGCGCCGTGACGGCTCACAGGCCGAGCCGTTCGTCGCCTACGTCGGCGATTCGGCCCCGGCAGCCAGCGGCGGCGGATTCGACTTCGACTGGGCGAGTGCCGGACTCGGGGCGGGGGTCGCGATCGCGATGATCGCGCTCGCCGGAACCGCGCTGATCACCGTTCGCCGTCACGCCGCGCCGTCGGCGTCCGCCTCGGCGAGCTGAGGACCAGAGAACTCGCACACGCATTGCAGGAAAGGGGCGCCGAGGAGCGTGTTCTCCTCGGCGCCCCTTCCCAGGACTCACCCCCGAGCTGCCCGACGGAATAGCGCGCGCACGCGCCTCGATGGGCTCGGATACGATCCGCCACGTGAGCGCGAGGCCGCCCGGCGAGGGGCCGGAGTTCCACCCCGGTTGGTGGCGCTCCTGGGGAAAGCCGATCGTGATGGTGATCCTGGGTGCGATCGCGGTGGCCGCGGTCGTTGTTGTCGCCCTACTGATCGTCGGCGTGCTCTTCGACTGACCGCCTGGCATCTATTTCCGCAGTCGATTGCTCGTCGTTCCCGTGATAGCCGTCGGCCCGGCTTCCCAAGCCGGGGGTCGCGGGTTCGAGCCCAGTCGTCCGCTTCCCTGAACCCTCCGCCCGTGGTCGCAGGGCAGTCTCCACCCCTGGGAGGATTGTCGAGCGGGCAGCGCCGCGGTACCGTCGAGCTGTGTCCGGCGGGTCTGGTCAGCCGTGGTCCCAACCCGAGGAGTTGCGCGGGCTGCTTCCGGTCTTCGCGCTTGTCGTCGCGATCGTCGCCGCCGTCACCGACCCGTCGTCCGCGGATCTCATCCTCGCCGCCCTCCCGGTCGCCGCCTTCGCCGTGTGGGCCTACGTGGCCAAGCTTCCGCTGTGGGTGCTCTGCCTGGCCGTGGCCGTTCCGGTTGTGGTGGCGCAGCGTTCCGGACAGCTCGAGCCGCTCCTGTTCGAGGTCTCGCTGCTCGGCTTTGTCGTGGGATGCTGGGCCCCGTCGCTCAGGGCGGCGGTGGTTCTCGGACTGCTAGCCGTGGCTTCGCCGGTGGTGGCGAGCCTGATCCAAGATCCGTCCGAGCTCGCGTGGGGCATCTGGATCATGGGCACAGCGTTCCCGTGGGTGCTGGGCCGCACGGTCGCTCGCCAGAGCCAGCTGACGGCCGAGATCGACGCCACGCGGCGTGAACTGGCCGAGCAGGCCCTGCATGACGAGCGACGGCGGATCGCCCGGGACGTCCACGACTTCGTCGGGCATGGGTTGGCCGCCGTGATGCTTCAGGTCACGAGCGCCCGTCACGTGCTGCGCCGCGACCCGGGCGCCGCCGAGGAGGCGTTGCGATCGGCCGAGGAGGTGGGTCGACGCAGCATGCAGGAACTTCGCCGCACGGTGGGGCTCCTTCGCAGCGACGACGAGTCGGCGGCGCCCCCACCGCTGCCGTCGGCGAGGGACATCCCAGCGCTCGTCGGCGATGCGCGGGCCGGCGGTCTCACCCTCGAGCTGCGGGAGCGTGGCGACCTCTCGCAGATCGCCCCGAGCGTTGGCGTTGCGCTCTACCGGATCACCCAGGAGGCGCTCGCAAACGCTGCGCGGCATGCGCCGCAGGCGCGGACCGTCCTCGAGCTCGAGGTGGCCGGAGGGCGGGCTTCACTGCTCGTCGAGTCGAACGGGCCGGCCGCCACCGCGCCGGCTTCCGAGCCGGAGCGGCCCCGATACGGCCTGACCGGGATGCGAGAGCGGGCGACGGCGCTTGGCGGCGAGTTCAAGGCCGGGCCAACACCCGAGGGCTGGCGGGTGAGCTGCCGGCTTCCGTTGCAGGCGAAGGACTCCACGCTCACCAGAGAGGTGGCGGCTCGATGATCCGCGTCGCCCTCGTCGACGACCAGGCCATCGTTCGGACCGGGTTGGCGCGAATCTTTTCCCCGAGCGACGGGTTCGAGGTGGTCGCCGAGTACGCCGATGGCCGGGAGGCCGTGGAGGAGCTGCCCGCCGCCGGCGCGGACGTCGTCCTGATGGACATCCGCATGCCGAGGCTCGACGGCATTGCGGCGACGGCAGAGCTGAGCGCGACGCCCAACTCGGTTCCCGTCCTCGTGCTCACGACCTTCGGCGAGGACGAGGTGTTGTGGGGGGCGATCGAGGCCGGCGCGGCGGGGTTCGTGCTCAAGGACAGCTCCGCCGAGGATCTGATCGCGGCGGTGCGGGCGGTCGCGGGCGGGGCCGCCTGGTTCGACCCCGCCGTGGCGCCGCGGCTCCTCGACCGATATCGCCAGGTGATGGCGCCGGCCGTCCGTGACGCAGCCCGCCTCGACCTGCTCACCGATCGCGAGCACGCGGTCTTGCGGCTGATGTCACGCGGTGCGACCAATGCCGAGATCGCTGGACGCCTGAACGTCGCCGAGGCGACCGTGAAGACCCACGTCGGCAGCATCTTCACCAAGCTGGAGGTGCGCGACCGCGCAGCGGCGATCGTCTTCGCCTACGACCACGGCGTGGTCAGCCCGGGCGCCACGTCGCCGCCCAGCACCGCATAGTTCCGCCCGCCTTCTACTAGTGGACCCGATTCCGGTCCGACCGCGGTCCGAGACGCGGTCCCGTGGGGATCATCTCGGCGAACGCGCTCGGTTCCGCGCGCTCGACCGCCTCGAGGTATCGCTGGAGCAGCGCGCGCTCCTCCTCGCTCAGCTCCGACCCGCTGGCCCACTCGAGCCTGTGTTCGGGGAGGCGGTCCCTCAGGGTCCGGCGTGCCCGCTGGAGGGCGCCGTTCACGGAGCCGACGCTGGCCTCGAGCAGCGACGCGGAGTCCTTGGCGGATAGGCCGAACACGCCACGAAGGATCAGGGCCGCCCGCTGCTTCGGGGGCAGATGCTCGATCGCGATCATGAACGCGAGCTCGAGCGTCTCCCTCGAGACGACGACGGCGTCGGGCTCGGGGTCGGTCGCCCGGATTTCCTCGAGCATCCGAGCGACCTCCGGCCCCTCGGCATGGTGCTGCCGGCGAGGGCGGCGCTTGAGCGCGTCGAGGCAGGCGTTGGTCGCGATGCGGTAGAGCCATCCCCGGAGCGAGGAGCGGGCCCGGAGGCTCCTGCGCCATCGCCAGGCGCGCAGGAACGTCTCCTGGACCACGTCCTCCGCGTCCTCGGGCGAGCCGAGCATCCGGTAACAGTGCGCGTGCAGCTCGCGCCGGTGGCGGTCGGCGAGCTTCGAGAATGCGGACTGGTCACCCGCGGTCGCGGCGGTGACTACCGCATCGAGCTCGTCCCGGCTCTGCGTGACCTTGTGCGGCTCACGGACAACGATCGGCTTGCTGGGCACGGCGGCGAGGCTAGATCGCGACCGGCGGTTGCGCATCGGCCCACGGGAGCCAATTGCCCTCCGACCATGGTCGGAGCGCCGTCCCCGCCGGGACCACAGCGGGCGTGGCGCGTCGCAGGATCTGGCCCGCGTAGCGCGGGCGATAGTTGAGCCTTGCGACCGTGAAGTCTCCTGTTAGGCGGCGGGAGCGTACGTCGCGAAGATTGCGCCCGTATCCGGATGGTTGAGGTCAGGAGAAGCGGCAACGCCCGATCATCGCCGCGGATCGACCGCGATACGGAACGGGTGTAGAGCAAGACCCAGGGCGTGTTGCCAGCGGCGCGGCGCTGGTTCACGCTCCGGGGACCGACCCAACTCTCATGGAGGGCTCACGTGACCGTCGTTTCGACTCTGGACATAACCGACCTGACCGCCGCCGAATATCGAACCGTGATGGACGAGCTGGGGGTGGAACGGCGTCCGGAGGGCGGCATCTACCTCCACCTCACGACGCCGACCGACTTCGGCTTTCGAGTGGTCGAGATCTGGGACGAGAAGGAGGGGTTCGACCGGTTTGTGGAGCATCGCCTCGCACCGGCGAACGAGGCGGTCGGCCTCGACCACGCGGCCGAGATCAAGGTCACCCCGCTGCACAACCTCTTCGCCCCCCGTCTGAACGAGCTACCCGGCCTGGTGGGCTCGCTCCCGGGCGCGCCGGAGCGCTGACGCGTTCCGTCCCCGCAAGAGATGCCACACACCGGGCCGAATCGGACAGACGCGATTGCCGACAGTCACCTCGGGTCAGTCAAGTCGGTCGGGCAGACCGAACCGCCCGAATACATCGGCGGTGAACCGCTCCCGGGCGGGGCCGTGCGTGTACGGCGTGACGAACGAGGTGACCTCGGTCGCCAGCGCGCCATGCAGGGTGAGCACGTCGAGCGACAACGGCGCGTAGACCTGCTGTTCCCCTTCCCAGGCGTAGGCGGCGAAGGCCAGCTGCCCGTTGGCGCTTGTTGGGAGTACCCGCCACCGGTCCTGCAGCGCGAAGCGGGTGAGGAAGGCGCGAATCGCGTCGTGGCCGCGATACCAGGTCGGAAGCGGCGGCATCGTGAACGTGGCGTCTTCGGCAAGCATCGCGAGGATCGCGTCGACGTCCCCTCGCTCCCAGGCGTCGATGTAGCGCTCGACGATCTCCCGGATGCCGTCGTCGCCGAGCGCGCGCAGGGTGGCCTGCTGGCTTTGACCGGGCAGCCTTTCCGCGACCGCCTTGCGCGCACGTCGGAGTGCGCCGTTGACCGACGCGACCGTCGTCTCGAGGACCTCGGCGGCCTCGCGCGTGGAGAACCCGAGCACGTCGCGGAGGAGCAGAGCGGCGCGCTGGGTGGCGGGAAGGTGCTGCAGGGCGGCGATGAAGGCCAGCTCCACGCTCTCCCGTCGCTCGTAGCGCGCCTCGGGGGAAGCGTGACCGTCCTCGAGCTGGTCATCGGCGTAGGGCTCCAACCAGACGGACTCGGTCAGCGGCGCGCCGAGATCGTCGTCGGGACCGGCGGCGGACCCGCTGTCGGTCGGGAGCACCCGCTTCGGTCGCCGTGAGATCACATCGAGGCACACGTTGGTGGCGATCCGGTAGAGCCACGAGCGCAGCGAGCTGCGGCCCTCGAACCTCGGCAGGCCGCGCCAGGCGCGCAGCAGTGCGTCCTGGAGGGCGTCGTCGGCGTCGTGAACCGAGCCGAGGATCCGGTAGCAGTGCGCGTGGAGCTCCCTGCGATGGGGCTCCACGAGCTGCCGGAAGGCATCCTCGTCTCCTCCGCGCGCTCTCTCCAGCAACCCGCGTTCGCGAGCGTTCGCGCCTGCCTGGCTCGCGTTCATGCTGCTACGAGGGTAGACCGGGTACGGGTGGGCGTCCGTCGCCGGGAGGCAACCGAGCCCCCGCGGTCAATTTCGTCGCGCCCCGAAGTCGTTACGTTCGAATGACGCCGACCTCGACATCGAGTGCCCGGGCGTGAACGTGCCCGCACCGGCCACTGCGGGGCGCCGCGAGTGGGTCGGGCTTGCCGTGATCGCCCTCCCCTGCGCGGTCTACGCGATGGACCTCACCGTGCTCAACCTCGCGCTGCCGGCCCTGAGCGAGGACCTCCAGCCGAGCAGCTCGCAGCTGCTCTGGATCGTCGACATCTACGGCTTCATGGTGGCCGGGCTGCTGATCACCATGGGGACGCTGGGGGACCGGATCGGCCGTCGCCGTCTGCTCCTGATCGGCGCCGCCGCCTTCGGCCTCGCCTCGGTGTTCGCGGCGCTTTCGACCAGCGCCGAGATGCTGATCGCGGCGCGGGCGCTGCTCGGGGTGGCCGGGGCGACCCTGGCGCCCTCGACCCTGGCGCTGATCCGCAACATGTTCGAGGATCCGCGCGAGCGCACCTTCGCGATCGGGGTCTGGATCACCAGCTTCTCCACCGGCGCCGCGGTCGGGCCGCTGATCGGCGGGCTGCTGCTGGAGCGCTTCTGGTGGGGCTCGGTGTTCCTGGTGGCGTTGCCGGTGATGGCCCTGTTGCTCGCAGTCGGGCCGCGTTTGCTGCCCGAGTACCGAGATCCCGAGGCTGGCAGGCTGGATCTGATCAGCGCGGCCATCTCGCTCGTCGCGGTGCTGGCGGTGATCTACGGCCTCAAGCAGATCGCCCAGGACGGCGTGGGATGGATGGCGACCCTGTCCATCATCGCCGGCCTTGCCGTCGGCGCCGCGTTCGTGCGCAGACAGCAGAGCCTGGCCGATCCGCTGATCGACCTGCGCCTCTTCCGCCTGCCCGCCTTCAACGCGGCACTGGCCGCCAACACGTTCGGATTCTTCGTGAATTTCGGCATCGCGGTCTTCCTCGCCCAGTACCTGCAGCTCGTACTCGGGCTGTCGCCGTTCGAGGCGGGGCTTTGGACGGTGCCATACGCCGGTGCGTTCATCGTCGGTGCGCTGCTGACCCCCTTGCTCGTGCGCCGGATCAAGCCGGCCTTCGCGATTGGGGGCGGCCTGGTGCTCGCCGGCGTCGGCTTCATGCTGCTCGCACAGGTCGACGGGGAATCCGCGCTCGCCACCCTGGTGACCGGGTCCGTCGTCTTCGCCCTCGGACTCGCCCCGGTCTACACGCTGGCTGCCGACATGATGGTCGGGGCCGCCCCACCCGAGCGGGCGGGGGCGGCCGCGGGAATCTCCGAGACGAGCTCCGAGTTCGGTGGTGCGCTCGGCATTGCGACCCTCGGGGCCGTCGGCACGGCCGTATACCGCGGCCAGATCGACGGAGCGGTCCCGGGGGGTGTTCCCCCCGAGGCGGCAGAGGCTGCTCGCGACACGCTCGGGGCCGCGGTGGCGGCGGGCGACGAGCTCCCGGCCCAATTGGCCCCCGAGCTGGTGGATGCGGCCCAGGAGGCGTTCACCCAGGCGCTGCAGGTGGCGGCCACCCTCAGCGCCGCCGTCGCGATCGGCGCCGCCATCCTCGCCGTGGCGCTGCTCCGACGGGTGCGCCTGGGTCCCGAGCTCGACGAGGAAGGGGGCCTCGAGCCCGACCGAGCGCTGGCGGCGGGAGGCCGGCCGTGTTGATCGAGGCGAACGGAGTGGCTCTCCATTACGACGAGCACGGCGACGGCGCTCCCTTGATCCTGATCCACGGCGGGCTCTCATCCAGCTCTGATTGGGAGCCGGTCGTCCCCGGGCTCGCCGACGGCTTTCGGGTGATCACGCCGGATAGCCGCGGCCACGGTCGCTCGAACAACCCGGAAGGTGAGCTCTCCTATGCGCTGATCGCGGACGACGTCGCGGCCCTGATCACCGCGCTGGGACTGCGGCGCCCGGTTGTGGGCGGGTGGAGCGATGGTGGGCAGGTGACGCTGGAGCTGGGGGTGCGGCACCCCGGGGCTGCGGGCGCATTGATCGTCGGCGCCGCGTATCCGGACTTCGACGGCGGTGGGCTGCGCGAGGTACACACGGCGCTGCTCGGCGCCGACGAGAGAGGCGTCCCGGATCCGGGGCACCTGGACGCCCAGCTCGGTGAGTTCGCGGAGGAGGTCAAGGCCCTGCACCCGGGTGGGGCCGAGCGGTGGCGGGCGCTGGTGCGCCAGACCGCCCCGATGTGGCTCGACTATGAAGGCCTGAGTCCTGATCAGCTCCGGGCGATTCAGGCGCCGGTCCTGGTGGTCGCCGGCGATCGGGACGAGTTCGTCCCTCTCGATCTCTCGGTCTCGCTCTACCGGGCCTTGCCCGACGCCGAGCTGGCGATCTGCCCATCGCTGAGCCACGACGGACCGTCGCCCGAGCGCGGTCCGGTCCTCGCGAGCCTGATCCGTGACTTCGCCGAGCGGCACGCCCAAGCGTGAGACAAGACGAGCGAAAAGGAGCCAGTCATGTTCGCTGACACCAAGGCCTACAGCGGTTTCGCCGTGGACGACATGGAGAAGGCGCGGGAGTTCTACGGCGAAACCCTGGGGCTGAGGACATCCGAGGAATACGGCCTGATGTGGTTGCACCTCGCCGGCGGCCGCGACACCCTCGTCTACCACCAACCGGACCCAACGCCGGCGAGCTACACGATCCTCAACTTCGAGGTGGACGACATCGACCAGGCCGTGGACGCCATGGCCGCGCGTGGCGTTCGCTTCGAGCGCTACGACGCCGTTGACCAGGACGACAAGGGCGTGGTCCGCGAGGAGGGTCCATACATCGCCTGGTTCAAGGATCCGTCCGGCAACGTGCTCTCGGTCCTCCAAGAGCGGTAGACGCGGGGCGCGACCATGGCAACCTCGCGGCAAACCGGTCATAGCATCCCTCCCGTGGGGGAGGACAGCGCCGGGACCCATGGAACCGTTCGATCCGCCCGCAGAGCCGACGTGCCTGAGCTCGCCGCGGTGCTGAGCGCAGGCGTTCGCCGACGAGCCACCGTTCACCTGGGTTCAACCCGACGACGGGGTTCGGCCCAGAGCCATGCTCGCGATGTTCCACGGGGCGCTGCGGTACGTCTACCCGGTCGAACGCGGGACCGAGGTGCTGGTGGAGCAGGGGGCGATCCTGGGTGGCGCGATCTGGGCGCCGCCGGGCAGCTGGAAGGCGCCGCTCGCGCAGCAGCTTCGCACGATTCCGGGGCTGATCAGAGCACTGGGTGTCAGACACTTTCGCCGATACGCCCAGCGGGGCCGGGCGGTCGAGGATGCGCTGCACCGGGCGCACCCCTCAGACCCGCATTGGTACCTCGCGATGCTGGGCACCCATCCGCATGCGCAAGGCAAGGGCGTCGGGAGCGCGCTCCTCAGCTCCGGCCTGGAGCGCTGTGACCGGGAGGGTCAGCACGCCTATCTGGAGTGCTTGGCGCCCCTGGTCCCGTACTACGAGCGGTTCGGCTTCGAGATCACCGGGGAGATCGAGATGCCGGAGGAAGCGCCTGACCAGATGTCGATGTGGCGCCCCCAGCGCTGACGTTCCATTTCGGGCGGAGACTTCACGCACGTCCGCTTCCGCAGGGCGACGCGGGAGCGCCACCTAAGGTGGTATGCCAGCGGTGAGGCCGAACGCCGAGCGAGCGACGGCGGCGAACGCATCGACCGCTGGCGAGCGCTGGTCGCTGCGCCATACCAGGCACGTTTCCAGCGAGTCGGTCGGCTCGCTGAGACCGATGGCGGAAATGCCCTCCGGAAGCCCGGCAGCCACCGATTCCGGGGCGAGCGCGGCAGGGACGTCGGCCACGGCCCCCAGATCCCACGCCGTGTGGAACGACTCGCTGCGCAATCGCGGCTCAAAGCCCGCGCTGCGGTAGATCGCGACGAATACGTCATGGAGGCGCGGTGCCAGCTCGCGCGGGAACAGGACGAACTCCTCGTCGGCGAGCGACGAGAGCGGGATCGACTGCTCGCCGGCGAGGGGATGGCTTCGGGGTAGCAGCACGATGAGCCGTTCTCTGCGAATCGGAGTCAGGACGAGCTCCGAGGCAACCTCGGGGCAGACGGAGATGGCGAGGTCGATGCTCCCGCTCGCAAATGCCGACGCCATCTGAGCGTTCCACATCTCCTGCGCCAGCAGCTCGACGCCTGGATTGCTCGTCTTCAATGCCTTGCCGAGGGTCGGGAGCGTGTCGAAGCGCGCGCTCCACGAGTAGGCGATCCGCAACCGGCCGAGCTCGCCCGCGCCGGCTCGCTTGGCGTCTTCCATCGCCCGGTCGGCATCGGCGAGTGTTCGCCGGGCGCCGTCGAGGAAGGCTTGCCCGGCGTCGGTGAGCTTGACTTCGCGGCTCGTCCGGGTGAAGAGCTCGACCCCAAGCTCGCGCTCGAGCTGGCGAATCGCAGCACTGAGCGGCGGCTGCGCCATATGCAGCCGTTCCGCCGCCCGGCTGAAATTGAGCTCCTCCGCTACGGCGGTGAAATAACGCAGGTGGCGCAGCTCGGGCACGACCAGGGAGGGTAAACCGGCCCGATACGGGCTGCGTCTGGCGCGAGACCCGATTCGTGTTGTTCGCGAGCGCCGTCGAACGTAGTGTGGGCACGTGGCTCCGACTGTGCACACGTATCGGTCCGGCGAGCTCGGGCTGTTCGTCAACTCCTACCTGGTCGAGGGGGCCGACGGGGTGGTCGCGATCGACGCGCCCCTGCTCATCTCGGATGGCCGTGCCTTGCGCGCGCGCATCGACGCCCTCAAGAAGCCGTTGCTCGGCGTCCTGGTGACGCACCCGCACCCCGATCACTACAACACGATCAGCGAGCTGCTTACGGGCGAGAGCGTGCCGGTGATCGCCCATCGCGACGTCGACCGCGAGATCCGCGAGAGCGACGAGGCGAAGCGTGCCCAATGGGAGCCGATGTTCGGCGATGAGTGGCCCGAGAGCGCGACCTTTCCGGACCGGACGGTGGCCGACGAGCAGGCGGTGGAGCTGGGCGACCTCCGCTTTACCGCCTGGGATTTCGGCCCCGGGGAGAGCCGGAGCGAGACCGTCTGGCTGCTCGGCGAGGGCGAGACCGCCTTCGTCGGCGACCTCGCCTTCAACGGGACCCACGCCTACCTGGCGGACGGGCAAACGGACGTGTGGCTGCGGGCGATCGACCGGGCGGAGGAGGCGCTCGCCGGCGTGCGCACCCTCTACGTCGGCCACGGGGCTCCCGCCGTGCCCGCCGCTCTCGCCGAGCAGCGCCGTTACCTGATGATGGTTCGCGAGGCCGTCGGGCGCGCCGCGGACGGCCGCCCGGAGCTGAGCGAGGACGAGGCGAATCGCGTGGTCGGCCTGATGGAGCGATACTTGCCGGCCGCTCCACTAAGCTGGCTCGTCGGCGCCGGGGCTTCGGCGGTGGCGGGCGAGCTCGCGCGGGAAGGCAGCGGGTGAGAGATGACGGTCGCGCTCAACCTCACGAGCACAAGCAAGCCGAAGAAGGTGTTGATGGTGATCGCCAATCCGGCGACCTCGACGACCCTCGGGATCCCGGTGGGCTTCTGGGGGGCCGAGCTCGCGCACGCCTGGCTCGCATTCACGCAGGCGGGCTACGAGGTCACCGTGGCGAGCCCCGATGGCGGCAGATGCGAGCTCGACGCGTGGAGCGATCCGCGGGACGAAAGCCGTTACTCCGCCGGGGACATCATCACGATGGGGTTCCTGAACACGCCCGAATGCTGGGCCCTGGTCGAGGACACCCCGGCCCTCCAGAGCATCGATCCCGACGATCACGACGCGATCGTCGTGGTCGGCGGCCAATCTCCGATGTTCACCTTCCGCGACCATGACGGGCTCAAGACCGCGCTTCGCACCTTCTACGAATCCGAGAAGGTGACCTGTGCGCTCTGCCACGGCGTCGCGGCCTTGATCGACTGCCGGCTCTCCGACGGCTCCTATCTGATCGAGGGCAAGACGATGACGGGCTTCGCCAACGTCGAGGAGGAGTTCGGCGACGAGTATGTCGGCAAGAAGATGATGCCGTGGCACATCGAGGACGCGGCCAAAGAG
This sequence comes from uncultured Actinomycetes bacterium, assembly GCA_963788115.1. Taxonomy (GTDB): domain Bacteria; phylum Actinomycetota; class Thermoleophilia; order Solirubrobacterales; family 70-9; genus CAWBFD01. The sequence continues at coordinate 456,588 of CAWBFD010000003.1, read as the reverse complement.
CGCGGCGCCAACTACGTCCAAGGCGGTCGCTTCAAGGCCTTCGCGGTCCGGGACGGGCGGCTGATCACCGGTCAGCAGCAGTACTCCGGCGGCGAGGTCGCGAGGATGGTTGTCGAGGCGCTCGGGGTCTAGTCATCTACGGCCGTCGACGCGACCCTGACACCCAACTACCCCTGACACTCAGCTACTCCTGACAAGAGGCACCCAGTGCGGATCTTCGCCTATGACCGGTTCAAGCGCGGTGTGACCATGGAGACGATCGAGCCGTTTCTTCCGGACGAAGTGGCCAATGTATGGCGGCTGTGGAAGGCCGGGATCGTGCGGGAGAACTACGCCCGCGCGGATGAGCCAGGCGTCGCGATCGTCTTCGAGCTCGACAGCGTCGAGGAGGCAAGACGCTACACCGAGGACTTCCCGCTGACCAAGGCCGGCTTCCTCGAGTGGTTCTTCATCCCCCTGACGATCCCGCTGCCGGTCGAAAGCCTCTTCCGACCCGAGGTGGACGTCGCCGAGCCATACGACCGCACCGCTGGCGGCTCCAGCTAGGTGCCCGGGGGCCCGCTTAATGCACGACCATCGCAACCTCCAGATCCCCGACACGCTCGCCGACGTCTGCGATCCCGCGTGCCTGGCGCTGCTCGTCTATGACATGCAGGTCGGGGTCGTCAAGCAGATCGACGAGGCTTCCCAGGTCACCGCGCGCGTGATCGCGGTGCTCGACGCCGCTCGCCGGGCCGGACTGCGCGTCTTCTTCACCCGGCACATGAGCCTGCCGAGGGAGCTGATGGGAGTCTCCCAGCTGCGCACGGCGATGGCGTGGCAGCACAAGGAGCGAGTCGAGGACGTCGTCTCGCCCTTCCTGCGCGACTCAGCCGGGTTCCAGCTGCTGCCCGAGCTTGCGCCGAGCGCCTCGGAGGCGATCTTCGACAAGCTCTCGATGTCCGCATTCGAGGGCACTCCGCTGGAGTTCGCGCTACGCGACTGCCAGATCACGGCCTTCGCGATCGTCGGCGCGGCGACCGAGGTCGGCCTCGAGCCCACCGTGCGTCACGGGGCCGACCTCGGCCTGATCCCGGTCGTGGTCGCCGACGCCTGCGGAGCCGGAAATGCCGTGGCTGCCGCGCGCTCGCTCGAAGCCCTGGCGTTCGCGGGTGACGCGATGATCACCGACCACGCGACAATCACAGGCCTTCTTGATCCGGCGACGGGGACCCATACCGCTTAACCACGGCGCTACGACCAGGGTAGGAGATCGCCTCGGTCCCGTAGGTCGATGCGCGATCCGGGATCGCGATCTACCTTTTGGCATGGTGAGATCGAGACACGCTCGGGATGAATCGTCGGCCACCTCTCGGGCCTATCTACGAGGGCATCAATACCTGAGGTGGAGCGCATGAAACAGCGCCTTCGCAACCTGGCCGGCTCCCTCGTGCTGCTTCCCGGCGGCCGTCGCACGAAGTTCGCTGTGATCGCCGTCTGGCTGGTGGTCCTGTTTGCGATCGGTCCGCTGGCGGGCAAGTTCGAGGACGCCCAGGAGAACGACCCGGCCGACTACCTCCCCGCCAACGCCGAGTCGGTGCAGGCGCTCGATCAGCTCGACGGGTTCCCCTCCGACGACGAGGCCGACGCGATCACCGTCTTTCACCGCGACGGAGGGCTGACCGCCGAGGACAGGGCCGCGATCGAGCAGGTGCGGGCGGCGATCAACGATGAGGTACGCGGCGAGATCAATGCCGAGCGGTCCGGAACCGTCGCCGAGACCGGGCCGCCGCAGATCTCGTCCGACGGCGCGACCGCCCTCCTGACGACGCCGATCACGGTCCCCGAGGCGGCCAGCGGCGATGCCGAGGACCTGCTCACCGACACGCCGGAGGAGATCAAGGCTGAGCTCGACTCGCTGCCGAGCGGACTCGAGGCAGAGGTGACGGGCCCCGCCGGCTTCTCCGCGGACGCGGTCGAGGTCTTCAACGACATCAACGGCACCCTGCTGTTGGCAACCGGAGGGCTGGTGCTGCTGCTGCTGATCGTGATCTACCGCAGCCCGATCTTCTGGATCATCCCGTTTTTCTCGGTGCTGATCGCGGAGGTGACCACGCGCGGGCTCGGGTATCTGATCGCCGATGCCGGAGTCACCGTCACCGGTCAGTCCGGCGGCATCCTGCCGGTCCTGGTCTTCGGCGCCGGGACCGACTACGCGCTGCTGATGGTCTCGCGCTATCGCGAGGAGCTGCGTCGCCATGAGGACAAGCACGATGCGATTCGCGTCGCCCTGAACCGGACAAGCCCCGTCATCCTCGCCTCGGGCGGAACGGTGATCGCGGCGCTGCTGACCCTGTCCCTGGCCGAGGTCAGCGGGACCGCGGGCCTCGGACCGATCGGGGCGATGGGCATCGCGATGGCGATGTTGGCGATGCTGACCATCCTTCCCGCGCTGCTGACGGTTGCCGGGCGCAAGGCCTTCTGGCCGTTCATCCCGCGGGTCGGCACGGAGGGCGCCGACGAGACTCACGGTGCCTGGCGCCGGGTGGCCGAGTGGGTCGCCCGTGGCCCTCGACGCGTTTGGATCGGGACCATCGCGGTGCTCGCGGTGATGGCAGCCGGGCTCGTCTTCCTCAACAGCGACCTGACCACCGGGAACATGTTCCGGGACGACGTCGACTCGGTCCAGGGCCAGGAGCTGCTGGAGGCGGGCTTCCCCGCCGGGGCGAACGCGCCGACCAACGTCGTGGTCACCGACACCTCGAAGCTCGACGGCGTCCGCGAGGCGGTGGCCGAGGCCCCGGGCGTGGCCGAGGTGTCGCCGGAGGTGGAGCGAGGGCCTGGTGGGGCCAAGCTCGAGGTCACGCTCGACGAGGATCCCTACAGCACGGCCGCATTCGACCTGATCCCCGGGATTCGCCAGGCGGCGGAGGAGGTCGCCGGCGACGACGTCTTGGTCGGTGGCCCGACCGCCGAGGAGTATGACCTGCGCCAGTCGGCGGCGCGCGACAACCGCCTGATCGTGCCGATCGCGCTTGTCGTCGTCTTCCTGATCCTCGCCGCCCTGCTGCGGGCGATCGTCGCGCCGCTGGTCCTGATCGCGACGGTGATCCTCTCCTACTTCGCAGCGCTCGGGGTCGGTGCGTTCTTCTTCGAGAACGTGTTCGATTTCCCCGGCATGGACCCTGCGCTGCCCCTGTTCGCGTTCGTCTTCCTGGTGGCGCTGGGCATCGACTACAACATCTTCCTGATGGCGCGGGTGCGCGAGGAGACGCTCACGCACGGCACCCGCGACGGGACGATCAGGGGCCTTGCGGTGACCGGGGCCGTGATCACCTCGGCCGGGCTGGTGCTCGCCGGCACCTTCTCGACGCTTGCGGTGCTGCCGCTGGTGTCGCTGACCGAGATCGGGTTCACGATCGCGGTCGGCGTCCTCATCGACACCTTCATCGTCCGCTCACTGCTGGTCCCGGCGCTGGTGCTCGAGATCGGCGATCCGGTCTGGTGGCCCTCGGCGCTGGCGCGCGGTGCCGGGCCCCGGCCGGACGAGCGGGCCACCGGGCGGATCGCGATGGAGCCCGAGTCGTGAGCTTTGCCCATCGCCGCCGAGCAGGCGGTTGAGCGATGGCCGACGAGTCGCACGCGGACGCCGCGAGGCGCGGCTCTAAGCCGCGACGCCGCTCTGAATGACCCGATCGATGGCGGCGGGCGCGAGCACGTGCTCGATCACCATGATCGCGGCGCCGATCACGCCAGCACGATCGCCGAGCTCGGAGGGCACCGTGCGGAGGTCGCGGGTCGCGAGCGGGAGCGAGCGCCGGAAGGTGACCTCGCGGACGCCGGCCATCAGCTGCTCATGGACCTCGGCGAGGTCGCCGCCGATGACGACGACCGAGGGGTTGAAGAAGTTGACGCAGCCCGCGAGCACCTCGCCGAGGTGGCGGCCCGCCTCCCGGACCATCCGCAGCGCTACCGGATTGCCGCCGCGGACCTGGGTGACGACGTCACGGCTGTTCTTCGCCTTGATCCCGGCTTCGTCCAGGCTGAGCGCGAGCGCCCGGCCACCCGCGACCGCCTCCAGGCAGCCGATGTTGCCGCAACGGCAGACGACCTCGTCCTGCCCGGACACGCGAATGTGGCCGATGTCGCCCGCCGCGCCCTGAGCGCCGCGGTGGATGTGGCCGCTGGCGACGATCCCGCAGCCGATCCCGGTGCCCACCTTGATCAGCAGCAGGTGCTCGGTATCGCGCCAGTAGGTCCAGTGCTCCCCGAGGGCCATGATGTTGACGTCGTTGTCGACCAGCACCGGCGCGTCGTAGCGGCCCGCGAACCACTCCGGGATCGAGAACCCGTCCCAGCCCGGCATGATCGGAGGGTTGACTGGCTGGCCAGTCGAGAAGGAGACCGGACCAGGCACGCCGATCCCGATCCCGCGTACGTCGCCGTCCTGGCGACCCGCCTTCCGGAGTAGCGCGGTGAGCTGCTCGTGCACCCACTCGAGGACCGCCTCGGGGCCGAGGCCGATGTCCTTGTCGGCAGCGACCTCGGCCAGGGGGGTGCCGGAGAGGTCGGAGACGGCCAGCCGCGAGTGGGTGGCGCCGAGATCGGCCACCAGGACCACCCCGGCCTCGTGGTTGAAGGCGAGGACCGTCGGCGGCCGACCCCCGGTGGAGGCGCTGCCGCCCGCCTCGTAGACGAGCTCATGCGCCAGCAGCGCATCGACGCGCTGGGCGACCGTGGAGCGCGCGAGCCCGGTGAGCCGAGCCAGATCGGCCCTGGTCACGGCCTCGCCGCTCCGGATCAGACCGAGGACGGCGCCGGCGCCGGCGGGGGGTGAGGAGCGGAAGTCCCCGTTCCCCTCAGTCTCACTCATGTGCGCAGTAAAGCAGAAGCACCGGCCCAATCGATCAAACTTCCTCCTCCTATCGAGCTCGATCTTACGAAGGGTCGCCCGTCAAAAGCTAGGCAGTTTATGCTTGACATCCGATCAAAGACAGGGTAGCGTCGCGACCTATGGCCGCTCAGCTGAGGGTCGCCATTGCAGGGACGGGGTTCATCGGCGGGGTTCATGCCCGCGCCGCGCTCCGTGCAGGCGCGCGGCTGGTGGGCGTCGCTGCGTCGACCCCCGAGCGAAGCGAGCGCGCGGCCGCTGCGCTGGGCGCTGAGCGAGGGTTCCCCTCCGCCGAGGCCCTGGTGGAAGCCGACGACATCGACGTCGTCCATGTCTGCACCCCGAACTACCTTCACCTGCCGCTGGCCCTGGCCGCGCTCGAGTCCGGCAAGCACGTCGTCTGCGAGAAGCCGCTGGCGATGGAGCGCGCCGGGGCGCTGCGGCTGACGGAGGCGGCGGCGGCCTCCGGGAAGCAGGACGCCGTGCCGTTCGTCTATCGCTACTACCCGACGGTTCGTGAGGCGCGCGAGCGGGTGCGCGCCGGGATCACCGGCAGGGTGCGTCTGATTCACGGGACGTATCTCCAGGATTGGCTGCTCTCACCTGACGACCACAATTGGCGGGTCGAGGGCGCAGAGGGGGGCGCCTCGCGGGCATTCGCCGACATCGGCTCCCACTGGTGCGACCTGGCAGAGTTCCTCTCCGGCCAGCGGATCACCCGTCTGAGCGCACGGACCGCGACCGCACACCCCGTGCGTCGTCGTGCGGGCAGTCACGCCGCGTTCGAACAGGGCGACGGGGCCGGCGAGGTGCGCCGCGTCGACACCGAGGATGCCGCCTTCGTGCTGTTCGAGACCGATCAGGGCGCGCTCGGCACGGTCACGATCAGCCAGGTTTCGCCAGGACGGAAGAACCGGCTCTGGCTCGAGCTCGACGGCGATCAGGAGGCGCTCGCCTTCGACCAGGAGAACCCGGAGACGCTGTGGTGCGGCCGCCGCGAGGCGACCACCGTGCTCCAGCGAGACCCCGGCTGGCTGTCTCCGCCCGCGGCGCGTTTGGCGACCCTCCCGGCGGGTCATCCTCAGGGCTACGGTGACTGCTTCGACGCCTTCATCGCGGACGTCTACGACGCGATCGAGACCGGCGTCGTCGCCGAGGGCATGCCGGTGTTCTCGGACGGTCTGCGAGCGGCCCAGATCACGGACGCGGTCCTTGCATCGGCGCGTGAGGAGAGCTGGGTCGATGTCCCGGCCGCGGCCCCGATCGAGGTGCGGCGTTGAAGCTCGGCGTCCTCACCGCTTCGATGCCGGAGCGGAACCTGGAGGAGATCGCCGCGTTCGCCGCCGAGCACGGATTCGAGGCGCTGGAGGTGGCGGCCTGGCCACGGTTGGGCGACAGGCCGTTCACCGCCGCGCACCTCGCGGCCGACAAGTTCGACGAGGCCGAGGCCGAGCGGGTGCGATCGACGCTCGCCGATCACGGCCTGGAGCTCTCGTCGATCGCGTACTACGACAACAACCTGGAGCCCGACCCGGAGACACGCGGCGCGATCCTCGATCACCTGCGTGCCTGCATCGATGCCTCGGCGGCGCTCGGCGGCCCGCCCGTGGGGACCTTCATCGGCCGCGATCCCGCCCGCACCGTCTCGGAGAACCTGAAGGAGGCCGAGGCGGTGTTCCCGCCGCTCGTCGACTACGCCGGCGAGCGGGGCGTGAAGCTGATGATCGAGAACTGCCCGATGGAGGGGTGGCACCCGGATGGCTACCCGGGAAACCTGGCGTACTCGCCCGAGCAGTGGGAGTGGATGTTCGGCCTCGGGCTCTATCTCAACTTCGACCCCTCGCACCTGCTGTGGCTCGGGATCGATCCGGTGGAGGCGCTCCGCCCCTACGTGGATCGGGTCATCCACGCCCACGCCAAGGACGCGGAGACGTTCCCCGCGAAGCGCAACAGGTTCGGCGTCTTCGGCAAGAGCATCGGCCGTGAGGATCCGTGGGACGCCGGCTGGTGGCGTTATCGGATTCCCGGGCTGGGCCAGGTGGACTTCACCCGCTACGTCGACGCCCTCTACGAGGGCGGGTTCGACGGCGTCCTTTCCGTCGAGCACGAGGATCCGGTCTGGGGCGGCACCCCTGAACTGGTTAACGCCGGCCTAATCATCGCCCACCGGAATTTGCGCCCGCTCCTGATATGAGTCAGGACGTGGAGCAGGGTGAGGCGACGGCAAGCCGCGAGCCGGCGAGCCCGGAGGCCCGGCCGCTGCTCGAGATGCGCGGGATCAGCAAGGAGTTCTACGGGGTCCGCGTGCTCGACGACATCGACCTCGACTGCTCCGCGGGGGAGGTGCATGCGATCGTCGGGGAGAACGGGGCGGGCAAGACCACCCTGATGAAGATCCTCGCCGGGGCCTACGGGCCGACGGAGGGCGAGGTGCGCATCGACGGCGAGCCGGTCCGCTTTCACCACCCGCTCGAGGCGCAGCGGGCGGGGGTCTCGATCATCTACCAGGAATTCACCCTGCTGCCCGACCGCACCGTGAGCGACAACATCTTCCTCGGTCGCGAGCCGAGGCGCGGAGTGCTGGTCGACCGCGGGGAGATGGACGAGCGCGCCAGGGAGCTGCTGGCGGAGCTCGCGCCCGGGGACCCGATCCCCCCGCGCGAGCTCGTCGGCCGCCTGCCCGTCGACCGCCAGCAGGCGGTCGAGATCGCCAAGGCGCTCTCGCTCGATGCCCGGATCATGATCATGGACGAGCCCACCGCGGCGCTCGCCGCAAACGAAGTGGAGCGGATCTTCGGGCGCCTCCGCCGCCTCCAGGAGCGCGGCCTCGCCGTGCTCTACATCTCCCACCGCCTGAAGGAGGTGTTCGAGGTCGCTGACCGGATCACAGTGCTCAAGGACGGCAAGCGCGTCGACACCGTACGTCCCTCCGATGTCACCTCTCCAGAGCTGGTGCGGATGATGGTCGGTCGCGAGCTCGACCAGTACTTCCCGCCCAGGGCGGCGCCGGGCTCGCGCGGCCCGGTCAGGCTCCGGCTGCGCGGGGCCGGCAACGAGGTGCTCTCGGGTGTCGACCTCGACGTCCACGCCGGTGAGATCGTCGGCGTTGCCGGGCTCCAGGGGTCGGGGAGGACCGAGCTGGCGCGGGCGATCTTCGGCGCCGACCCGCTCCATTACGGGACCCTCGAGCTTGACGGTAGCGAGCGAGCGATCCGCTCCCCGCGCCAGGCCGTGTCGGCCGGAATCGGGTTCGTGACCGAGGACCGCAAGGCCGAGGGCCTGGCGCTCGAGCAGTCGGTGCGGGACAACGTCAGCCTCGCCTGGCGGACGCTGACGCGCTCGTTCCGCCGCGAGCACACCCTCAACGTCAGCGATCTGGTCGAGGCGGTCGAGCTGCGCTTCCGCTCACTCGGACAGGAGGTCCGCTTCCTCTCCGGGGGGAACCAGCAGAAGGTGGTCCTGGCCAAGTGGCTCGCGACCGAGCCGCGGCTCGTGATCTTCGACGAGCCGACCCGCGGGATCGACGTCGGCGCCAAGGCCGGCATCCACGACCTGATCCGAGGCCTCGCGAACGAGGGAGTGGCCGTGCTGATGATCTCCTCCGAGCTTCCCGAGGTGATCGGGATGAGCGACCGGATCATCGTCATGCGCCATGGCGGGATCGCGGGTGAGCTCGCGCCCGGCCCGAGTGAGGCCGACATCATGTTCCTCGCCACCGGGGAGCGCGACATCGCCGTCGGTGAGCCAGCTGGGGAAGCCGTATCGTGAACCGCGCCGTGACCCGCCCCGGGCCGCAGGCCTCGCTCGGCGGCGCGTGGGGCAAGGTCAGCGGCGCGTTCGGCGCGATCGCGCGCACGACCTCCGGACCGGTCTACCTCGTCCTGCTGGTCGTGTTCGTCCTCTGCTGGGCCGTGGTCACGATCGACGGCGGCGAGTTCCTGAGCGTCGACAACATCAGGGACATGCTCGTCCGCTCGGTCGCCCTCGGGATCGTCGCGGTCGGGCAGACGCTGGTGATCCTCGGCGCCTCGCTCGACCTCTCGGTCGCCTTCGTGGTCAGCCTCGCCTCGCTGATCGGCGCCGAGACGATGGAAAGCAGTGGGGTCGTGCCCGGGATCGGCGCGGTGCTCCTGTTCGGCGCCGGAGTCGGCCTCGTCAACGGGCTGGTGATCACCAAGCTGCGGGTGAACCCGTTCATCGCCACGCTCGGCATGGCGCTGATCCTCAGCGGATACATCGAGAGCCGCTGGAGCGGCCCCGCGGGTGACGTCCCGGACGGGTTCCAGAACACGCTCGGATTCGACAGTTGGGGCCCCGTCCCGGTGTCGGTGGTGCTGCTCTTCGCGGTCGTCGGGCTGGCCTGGTTCCTGCTCCGCTCCACCCGCTTCGGGCACCGGCTCTACGCGGTCGGCGGTAGCGAGGAGGTCTCGAAGCTGTCGGGGGTGCGCACGCACCGGGTGCTGATCGGCGCCCACGTGCTCTGCGCGATGGCCGCGGCGATCACCGGCCTCTTCCTCGCCAGCCGGCTCGGCGCCGGAAGTCCGCTGGTCGGCACCGACGGGGGCTACGACCTCGAGTCGATCGCCGCCGTCGTCCTCGGCGGCACGTACCTGCTCGGCGGTCGCGGCGGCGTGCTCGGCACCCTCGCCGGCGTCTTCATCCTCGCGATGCTCGACAACACCTTCAACCAGCTCGAGGTCAACCCCTTCGCCAAGGACGTCGCCCGCGGAGTGATCATCATCGCGGCCGTCGCCGCCTACTCCCTGCGGTGGCGCAAGCGCCGGCAACGGGCGGCGAGCACGGGTGGCCCCGAGCAAACAGCGTCGGGCGGCGAGCCGGCACTCGAGGGGGCGCGTTGAGTACCCATCCCACTCCCGCCTCCGAGCCCCCCGCCGCGGGCGGCGCCGGCTCCAGGGCGCTCGCCCTCTCCCTGGCCGCGTTCCGGGCGATCCCCGTGGTCTGGCTGCTGCTGGCCATCCTGCTCATCTGGGTCGCGCAGCTCGATCAGAACTTCACCACGCCGGAGGGCTTCCTCGCCTACCTCAAGATCGCCGCCCCGCTGGCGATCCTGGCGACCGGCGCGTTCTTCGTGCTCGCCTCGGGCGAATTCGACCTCTCGGTCGGCTCGCTGATCACGGTGGTCGTCGTGGTCGCCGCCCGGCTGTCGGACGGCGACCCGGGGAACACGTTGCCGGTGATCGCGCTCCTGTTCGCGATCGGGATCGCGGTCGGGCTCGTCAACGGCTTCTGCACCACGATTCTGCGCGTCCCCTCGTTCATCGTCACCCTGGCGATGCTGCTGATACTGAGCGGCGCGGTCTTCCTGTGGACGGGCGGCGCGCCGAAGGGGGAGCTGGCCGACAACTTCCGCGAAGTCGGTCGGGAGGGCATCACGGGGATCCCGGTGATCGAGGAGATCCCCTACTCCGTGATCGTCCTCGTCGCCTTCGCTGCCGGCGCGGTCTGGCTCGCGCGATCAGGGTTCGGGCGCCGCGTGCTCGCGGTCGGCGACAACGACCGCGCCGCCGCGCTGTCGGGCGTCAGCGTGCCCCGGGTTCGCACGGCCGCGTTCGTGATCTCCGCGATCTCGGCAGTGATCGCCGGGATCCTGCTGGGCGGATTCGCAGGGGTCACGTCGACCGTCGGCGAGGGATACGAGTTCCAGGCGATCACCGCCGCGGTGCTCGGCGGGACGGTGCTCGGCGGGGGCCGCGGCACCGTGACCGGGGCCATCGCGGGGGCCCTCGCGCTGGAGGCGCTGTTCAAGCTGCTCAACCTCTACGGGGTCGAGTTCGCGCTGGAGCAGACGGTGACGGGCGTGATCATCATCGCCGCGGTCGCACTGGCGGCATTCCGGATCAGGGGAGGTTGAGGGCGGGCGCTGCAACGCGACCGGGCCAGAACCTGAGGCAGGGGAAGCCGAGGACGGGAGGAGAGGCAGACGATCGATCGCACCTACGCAACTTTCAATCGCACACAAGCCATGTACGACAGTCTCGGAGATCCGAGGAGGAGGTAATGAAAAATGACTAGGAGGCACTGGGCAAGGGGGGCAGCGGTGCTGCTCACGGTGGGGATGCTCGCCCTCTTCGCCGCCGCCTGTGGTGGCGACGATGACGACGACGACGGCGGCGCCGACGTCGCCGCGTTCCAGCCCGAGCACGACCCTCAGTTCTTCGACCGTCAGGCAATGGAGCAGGAGCTCGCCTGGCGTGACGTGGAGCCGGAGGACTTCGGGGCGGGCGACGACCCGTGGGTACAGGCGATCGAGCCCGAGCTCGTCGACACGTCCCAGTACGAGACACCCCCGCCGTGGAACGTCTGCTTCTCCAACGCCGCGGTCGATAACCCGTGGCGCGTCGTGGGTTGGAACACGATGCAGCACGAGGTGGACCTCCATGAGGAGATCGGCGACTTCAACGCGGTCGACGCCGAGGCGAGCGACGACAAGCAGATCTCCGACATCCAGTCCCTGTCGCGAGGGAACTGCGACGCGCTGATCATCTCGCCGAACACGACGGAGACGCTGACCCCGGCCGTCGAGCAGGCGTGCGACACCGGAATCCCGGTCATCGTCTTCGATCGCGGCGTCAACACCGACTGCCCGGTGACGTTCATCAAGCCGATCGGCGGCTATGCCTTCGGGGCTGACGCTGCCGAGTTCCTGGTCGAGAACGTCGATCCGGGCGGCAAGATCCTCGCCCTGCGAATTCTGCCGGGCGTTGACGTCCTCGAGACGCGGTGGTCCGCGGCGCAGGAGGTGTTCGCGGATGCCGAGCTCGACATCGTCGGCAACGAGTTCACCGAGGGCGATGCGGCGAACACCAAGCAGATCGTCAGCGACTACATCGCCCGCGAGGGTCAGCTCGACGGGATCTGGATGGACGCCGGCGCCACCGCTGTGGCGGCGGCCGAGGCGTTCGAGGACGCCGGTCAGGAGATCCCGCCGATCACCGGTGAGGACCAGCTCGACTTCCTCACCAAGTGGTCCGAGGATGACCTGACGGCGATCGCGCCCGTCTACTCCAACTTCCAGTGGCGGACGCCGATCATCGCAGCGACCCGGATCCTGTCCGGGGAGGAGGTCCCGAAGGAGTGGATCCTGCCGCAGGAGCCGATCACTGACGCCGAGCTGGACGACGTGATCGCCGCCAACGAGGGCCTGCCCCCGCTGCACTACGCGACCTGCGGGTGCGAGGACATGCCCGGCTTCCCCGAGGACTGGGGCGGCTAGCACGACGGTGACCCGTCATCCGGGCACAGGTGAAGCCGGGCGCGACCATCGGTCGCGCCCGGCGCCCGGCCCGTGATGAACCGGATCGGCGCCAACGCCTGGATCTGGGACTCGCCGATCACCGATGAGGTGATCGGCGAGCTGGCGCCTCGGGTCGCTGATCTGGGCTTCGACCTGATCGAGCTCCCGGTCGAGGAACCGGGGGCGTGGGATCCGGGCCGGGCCGCCGACGTGCTCCGGGGCTCGGCCTCGGCGCCGGGGTCTGTTGCGTGATGCCTCCCGGGCGCGACCTCGCCGTCGCCGACGGCGAGGTCGTCGCCTCGACGCGCGACTACCTGAGCCACTGCGTCGAGGTCGCCGATCGGGTCGGCTCCGGCGTCGTCGCCGGCCCCATGTACGCGGCCGTCGGACGGCTGTGGCGCATGGACGAGGGCGAGCGGCGGGCGACCATCGCCCGCGTCGCCGAAGGCCTGCGGCCAGTTGCCGACGACGCCGGCGAGCGTGGGGTGATGCTCGCCGTTGAGCCGCTCAACCGCTTCGAGACGAGCTTCATCAACACGGTCGAGCAGGCCCTTGAGCTGGTGGAGGAGCTCGATCACCCGGCCTGCGGGCTCCTGCTCGACAGCTTCCACATGAACATCGAGGAGAAGAGCCCGCCAAGCGCGGCACGGGCGGCGGCGGGCAGGATCGCCCACGTGCACGCCTGCGGGACCGATCGCGGAGCCCCCGGAGCCGATAGCTTCGACTGGCCCGCCTTCCTGGCGGCGCTCGCCGACTCCGGCTACGAGGGCCCGCTGTGCATCGAATCGTTCACTCAAGCCAACGAGGTGATCGCCACGGCGGCCGCGATCTGGCGGCCGCTCGCCGAGTCCCCCGATGCGCTCGCCGCGGACGGCCTGCGCTTCCTGCGCGGGGCGCTCACCCCGGCCTGAGGCTCGGATGACCGAGCCCGCCGAGGCGGGGCCGGCCTCGGGGCAAGCCGCTCGCCAGCGGGTCGCGGTCGCGGTCGCGGTCGCGGTCCTCGCGGCTGTGGTCGGCGTTGTGATCATCGCCCGATCCGGAGGCGGCGAGGAGGGCGACACGATCGCCGGGGCCCCGGCCGAGTGCGTGGCGGCCTGGAACGACGACGAGGCCGCGCTCGGGATCGGCGCGCATGCGGCTTCCCTCCACGGCTACACGCAGGCGTGGGTGGTGTTCATCGGTGACGACGGCGAGCCCGACCCCGACGGGAGCTGCGCGATCGTCTTCCCGGCGCCACAGCTCGACCCGGAGCCACCGTTCGCTGCAACGATCCTCGAGGCCGAGCGCTGGCAGCCGCTGACCGAGCGCCCCGGCATCACCGTCGCCCAGGTGGGCGAGCTACAACGCGAGGCGCTCGAATCCGCGAACGCGAACCTGTTCCCGAACGGCTCCGTCCATCCGCGGTAGCGGCCGTCGCGCTCGCCGCTCGGCGGGGCCTCCTCCCCGCGAGGAGGCCCCGTCTCTCAGCGAGCCCCTTCCGCCAACCAAGCCCCGGAAAACGTTTTCCACTATGGTCCGGAGCGGAGGCGGTCCGGATGGCGCTCGAAAGCATCGAGACGGCGGCCGGCGAGGCCGGAGACGGCGCTCGCCCGGTGGGCGTGATCATGAACGGCGTCACCGGCCGGATGGGGACGAACCAGCACCTGGTGCGCTCGATCCTCGCGATCCGGGAACAGGGCGGGGTCCAGCTGGCGGACGGAGAGCGGATCTGGCCCGAGCCCGTCCTCGTCGGCCGGCGGGCCGACAAGCTGCGTGACCTCGCCGACAACGCCGGGCTCGAGCGCTGGACCACGGACCTCGACGAGGTTCTCTCCGACGCTGCCTTCCCGATCTACTTCGACGCCCAGGCGACCGCCGTCCGACCGGACGCGGTCAGGGCGGCGATCGCCGCCGGCAAGCACGTCTACTGCGAGAAGCCGATCGCGCCCGACCTCGAGACTGCGCTCGATCTGCTCCGCCTCGCCCGCGAGGCCGAGATCAAGCACGGCACCGTGCAGGACAAGCTCTTCCTCCCCGGTCTGCTGAAGCTCGGCGAGCTCGTTCGCGAGGGATTCTTCGGCCGCATCCTCTCGGTTCGCGGCGAGTTCGGCTACTGGGTGTTCGAGGGGCCCGAGCCGCCGGCCCAGCGCCCGTCCTGGAACTACCGCAGCGAGCAGGGCGGAGGGATCATCGTCGACATGTTCTGCCACTGGCGCTATCTGCTCGACAACCTGTTCGGGCCGGTGCGCACCGTGACCGCGCTCGGCGCCACCCACATCCCCCGGCGCTACGACGAGCGCGGCGAGGCCTACGAGGCCACCGCGGAGGATGCGGCCTACGGCCTGTTCGAGCTCGAGGGCGGGATCGTCGTCCAGCTCAACTCCTCGTGGTGCACGCGGGTCGACCGCGACGAGCTGCTCGAGCTTCATGTGGATGGCACCGACGGCAGCGCCGTGGCCGGCCTCCGCGGGTGCCGGATCCAGCCCCTCGCCGCGACCCCGAAGGCGGTCTGGAACCCGGACGTGGCGAACCCGATCGATTTCCGGGCCGGCTGGGCGGAGGTCGAGGAGCCGACTGCGTACGAGAACGGCTTCAAGGTGCAGTGGGAGCTGTTCCTACGCCATGTGGTGGGCGATGAGCCCTTCCCATGGGGCTTCGGCGAGGCGGCCAAGGGGATCCAGCTCGCCGAGCTGGGAATGCGGTCCTGGGCCGAGCGCCGGACGCTCGATGTGCCCGAGCTGGGGGTCCCGTCGCGAGCGCGGAGCGCTGCATCGCACGGCCCGTGACCGTCGCCTCGCAATCCCCGCTGCTCCTGCCGCTCCCCGACGGTTCGCCGGAGCGCTACGTACCTCAGGCTCCGCGGGAGCTGCCCGAGCCGGACCCGCGCCCGCCTCGCTCGCGGGTGTGCTTCGCCGCAGCGCACGTGGTCGCCGACCCACTGGCTCCCGGCGACCCGGTCGCCGCGCCGCAGCTGGACTGGGAGGCGACGCTCGCCTACCGCCGACATCTGTGGTCCCACGGGCTCGGCGTCGCCGAGGCGATGGACACGGCCCAGCGGGGTGAGGCCCTCGGCTGGCCGCTGGCAAGGGAGCTGATCAAGCGGACGGCGGCCGATGCCCGCGCGAGCGGCGGCCGGCTCGCCTGCGGCGCCGGCACCGATCAGCTCGCCCCCGGTGCCGAGGCCTCGCTCGAGGAGATCCGCGACGCATACCGCGAGCAGATCGAGCTGGTGGAGAGCGAGGGCGCGACGGCGGTCGTCATGGCGAGCCGGCAGCTCGCCGCCGCGGCCTCAGGTGAGGCGGACTACCGGGCCGTCTATGAGGCCGTGCTCGAGCGGGCGGAGCGACCGGTGATCCTCCACTGGCTCGGGGAGGCCTTCGACCCGGCGCTCGCCGGATACTGGGGGTCACCCGATGCCGCCGGGGCGATCGGGTTCGTCGCCGAGCTGATCGCCGACTACGCCGAGCGCATCGACGGGATCAAGGTCTCGCTGCTCGATCCCACGCTCGAGCTGGAGCTCCGCCGCAGGCTGCCCCGAGGGGTGCGGCTCTACACCGGCGACGACTTCAACTACCCGGAGCTGATCCGCGGCGACGAGCACGGGGCGAGCGACGCGCTGCTCGGTATCTTCGACCCGATCGCACCCGTCGCCGCCGCGGCCGTACGGGCCCTCGACGAAGGCGAGGGCGCCCGCTACGCGGAGCTCCTCGGCCCGACCGTTCCCCTCGCCCGGGAGATGTTTGTGGCGCCCACCCCCCACTACAAGACGGGCGTGGTCTTCCTCGCCTACCTGAACGGGCACCAGGACCACTTCCGGATGGTGGGCGGGCTCGAGGGAGCGCGCTCGATCGTGCACCTTGCGTCGCTCTTCCGGCTTGCCGACGAGGCCGGCGTGCTGCGGGAGCCCGAGCTCGCGGCCCGCCGGTTCCGCCCCCTGCTCGCGCTGGCGGGAGTGGATCAGGGTTGACCGGCGGCGGCGCACGCGCCGAGATCTCGCGGCTCAGCTTCAACCAGATCACCGCCGATCACCTCGGCCTGGCGGAGGTCGTGGAGGGCTGCGCAGATGCCGGAATCGGCTGGCTGGGCGCCTGGCGCCACAAGCTCGAGCCCGGGGCGGCCGAGCTGATCCGCTCCGGCGGACTGCGCGTCTCGAGCCTCTGTCGCGGCGGGTTCTTTCCCGCCGCCACGAGCTCCGAGCGACGCCGGCGGGAGGACGACAACCGCCGGGCGATCGAGCAGGCGGCGGAGCTGGACACCGACGTGCTCGTGCTCGTCTGCGGCGGCGCGCCGGGGTCCGAGCTCGAGCGGGCGCGTGCGATGGTGGTCGAGGGAATCGAGCGGCTGGTTCCGCACGCATCCGCCTCCGGGGTCCGCCTGGGGATCGAGCCGCTGCACCCGATGATGCTGGTCGAGCGCTCGGTGATCGTCACCCTGGCCCAGGCGAACGCGATCGCCGAGGGCTTCGACCCCGGTCTGGTCGGGGTGATCGTCGACGCCTATCACGTCTGGTGGGATCCGGACCTGGAGCGCGAGATCGCCCGCGCCGGGGAGCGGATCCTGGGCTACCACGTATCCGACTGGCTCGTCCCGACGACCGACCTGCTGGCAGGACGAGGGATGATGGGCGACGGAACGATCGGCCTCGCCCGCATCCGCGGCTTGGTCGAGCGGGCCGGCTACGAGGGGCCGATCGAGGTCGAGGTGATCAACCCGGCCCTGGCCGAGCTGCCCCGGGACGCCCTCTTCGCCCGCGTCCGGGACTCATACCTGGCGCACGCGTAGCGGGCCACGCGCCCTCATCCCCCCGGTCGCTCCCCCGTCGCTGATGCATTTTCTTGCCTATGGGTCATACAAACCATCAGGGAACGCGATCGGGGGCGGCGGTGCCGGCGTCATGAAGGCGCTTCGCGACGGCGGCCAAGACCCGCTCCACATGGCCGGGCTCGAACTTGATCTGCGCGCGCGTGAAGCGGAGCGGCGTGAGGCCGGAGGCGGTGTGCACCTGGTCGCGAATCCGATCTCTGGCCTGCTGTGCGGGCGTGCGATGGTGGCGGAGCCCGTCGGTCTCCACGACCAAGCCGAGATCGGGCCAGTAGAAGTCGACCCTGAAGCCGTTCACCAACTGTTGTGTCATGGGCGGTGGCAAGCCGGCGCGGCAGGCGATCGGTAGGAAGCGTCGCTCAAGCCAGGTGTCGGTGCGAGTGAAGGTACGGCGATCGAGCGTGTCGCGCAGTGGCGCCACTCCGGGTCGGCGGACGCTGGCATCGACGGCCGCTCGCAGCGTCTCCGGATCGACTAGGTCGAGCCTGTCCGCATCGTTGATCGCGGCCTCAAGCTGGTCGCGGTTGAGACAGGTGGCCAGGTCGATCAGGGTGAGGGTCGGCGTGGTCACTGGGATTCCGTGGCGTCGCGTGACGTCTGGCCCACCGAATGCGGCTCGGCGGTGGACCGCGATGCCGGGCCGGCGGCGGGTGCTGTGCTCCGGGACCGAGACCTCGATCCGCTGTCCGGGCCGGGAGGCGAGCTCCCACAGCTCCGCCGCGCTCACGTGGCTCAGCGCTGCCTCAGGCCCACAGCTCAGCACTGCCGCCATCCAGCTCCCGTAGCGGGTGAGTCCCGGGCGCCCGACCGCGTAGACCCCGCGCTGCACCTGGTGCAGGCGGCCCTTGGCGATCCGATGGTGGATCCAGTTCGAGCTGAAGCCCAGGTCGAGCAACTGCGCGCGTGCCACCACACCGTGCTGGTTCTCGGCCAACGCCCAGACAACCCCGGGTCGCTGATGCCTTCTCTTGGCCATCGGCCATACAAGGCATCAGCGAACGGTGATTCTTCCCCTTGGGCCGCGGCCGCGCCGGCTAAGCCCGCCGGGCCGTCGTCGAGCGCGGGACCAGGCGGTGGGGGAGGACCGTCTCGGCTGGACCGGCCTCGAGCTCGCCGGCGATGATTCGGCGCGCGGCCACCGCCCCGAAGCGGTACAGCGGGATGGTGACCGTCGTCATGTCGCTGAAGCGCGCCAGTCGCGTGTCGCTCATCCCCGCGACCGAGATGTCCTCGGGCACTCCGACGCCGGCCTGCCGCAGGGCCGCGATCGCGCCGAGGGCGGTCTCGTCGTTGGCTCCGATGACGGCGTCGGGAAGGCTCTCGCCGGCGAGCATCTGAAGCGCGGCGATGTGGCCGCGGTCGTAGGTGAAGTCCCCTTCGTGGACGAGGTCTTGATCGAGCCCGGCCTCGCCCGCGGCGGCCTGAAACCCGGCGAGGCGCTGGGCGCTGGTGTGGAGGCCGCCCGGGCCCCGGATGAAGGCGATCCGGCGGTGGCCGAGCGAGATCAGGTAGTCGGTGAGGTCGTAGGCGACCGCGCGGTTGTCGACGAGGACTCGCGGGCAGTCGAAATCGCGCATCGCCAACGAGAGCACGTTGACCCCCCGGGTCCGCGCGCGCTCGACCAGCGCCGCGAGCTCGCCGCCCCGCTCGTCGCCCGCGAAGCCGCTGCCGGCGAAGATCACGCCCTCGGCGTGGTAGTCGGTCAGCAGGCGGAGCTGCTCCTCCTCGACCTCGGTTCGCCGGTCCGCGTTGCAGACGATCGTCATGTACCCGGCCTCCGCGCCCACGTCCTCGATCCCGCGCGTGATCTCGGCGAAGTAGGGGTCGACGATGTCGCCGACGATCACGCCGATGATCCTGCTCCGGCGGGTGACCAGGGCCCGCGCGAGCGCGCTCGGGGAGTAGCCAAGCTCCTCCGCCGCCGCCAGCACCCGGTCCCGGGTGGAGTCGGCGACCGGATGGGTGGAGCGGTTGAGCACGCGCGAGGCGGTGGCGATCGAGACGCCGGCAAGTCGGGAGACCTCGGCGAGGCCCGACTGCGGCGGATGAGGCTCGGACGGTGTCAATTGGACCTCGCTGATGATCATCCAGTAGTGTGACGGAAAACGTTAACCGTCCGACGGATGCGCCCGGCCGGATGGCGGCCGGGGCGTGGCCGGAAGGCTGGACGTGGCAGCATCGCCGGGCACGGCCAGGCAGCGAGAAGGAGAGTGAGCGCATGACTACCGAGCTCGAGAGCCGACCCTGGGCCGGGAAGATCTTCGTCGACGGCGAGTTTCGCGATGCGGAGGGCGCGCAGCAGACGGCGGTCATCGACAAGGGCCGCAACGAGGAGCTGGCCCGCACCGGGGTGGCGTCGCCGGCCGACCTCGAGGGGGCGGTGGCGTCGGCTCGCGATGCGCAGCCGGGATGGGCAGCGGAGGGCTACGACGTCCGCGCCGGCCTCCTGCGCCGGGTGGCGCAGCTGATCGAGGGGCGGGCGGATGAGATCGCCGAGCTGATCGTGCGCGAGACCGGCTGCATCCGCGGCAAGGCCGACTACGAGGTCGGCGCGAGCATGAACGAGCTGTGGGAGGCGGCGGCGCTGACCTCGCGCGCGACCGCCGAGATCGTCCCGTCCCACAACACCGGGAAGCTCAGCCTCGTGCAGCGGATCCCGGTGGGGGTGGTGGGCGCGATCACGCCCTGGAACTTCCCCTTCATCCTCGGGTTCCGCGTGGTCGCGCCGGCGATTGCGCTCGGCAACACGGTCGTGATGAAGCCGGCGCCGGACACCCCGATCACGGGCGCGCTATTGATCGCGGAGCTGTTCGCGGAGGCCGGCGCGCCGCCGGGCATCCTGCAGGTGGTCTCGGGAGGCGACGAGATCGGCGAGCACCTGGTCGCCCACCCGGCGGTCAACATGATCCACTTCACGGGCTCCTCCGAGGTCGGTCGGGAGATCGCCAAGGTCGCCGGCGGGCAGCTGAAGCGGGTCTCGCTCGAGCTCGGCGGCAACAACGCGCTCATCATCCTCGACGACGCCGACCCCGACGAGGCGAGCATGATCGGGGCGTGGTCGGCGTTCCACTACCAGGGCCAGACGTGCATTACCGCCGGCCGGCACATCGTCGCCCGGCCGCTGTTCGACGACTACGTGGAGCGGCTCGCCGAGCGGGCGAGCAAGATCACGGTCGGCGACCCGGCGACCGACGAGGTGGGCCTCGGGCCGATGATCAGCGAGGCGCAACGGGATCGCGGCCACGACCTGCTCGAGCGCTCGATCGCCGCCGGCGCCCGCGTGGTCGAGGGCGGCACCTACGACGGGCTCTTCTACCGCCCGACCGTGGTCGTCGACGTGACCCCGGAGATGCCGATCTGGGAGGAGGAGATCTTCGCCCCGATCGCGCCGGTGCTCGCCGTCGACTCGGACGAGGAGGCGCTCGAGCTCACCAACGCCACCGACTACGGCCTGGTCAACGCGGTGCTCACCGCCTCGGCCGAGCGGGGGCTCGCGTTCGCCGAGCAGGTGAACGCGGGGATGGTCCACGTCAACGACGCCACGCCGCTCGACGAGGCGCACGTCCCGTTCGGCGGCATCGGCGCCTCGGGGCTCGGCGGCCGGGCCGGCGGCGACGCCAATCTCGAGGAGTTCACCGAGCGGCGGTGGATCGGGGTCCAGCGGACGAAGGTGGAGTACCCGTATTGACCGCCCCCCGCGCGCGCGATTGTCGGGTTGGTGACCGCATGGGTATCGAATCCGACAATCGCGAGCTGAGAGAGGGGTCGTGAGCGTCGATCTGCTCGTGATCGGTGGCGGCGTCGCCGGCACGGCGGCGGCGGCCGAAGCGACCCGCCTCGGCGCCTCGGTGATCCTGGTCGAGAAGGGCGAGGGGCTCGGCGGCTCCGGCGCGCTCTCGGCCGGGATCCTCTGGACCGCCCCGGATCGCGAGACGCTCGGGCGGGTCTGCCCTCACGGGGACCCGGAGCTGGGCGGCGCCCTGGTCGACGGCTTCGACCCGGCGGTCGAGCGGGTCCGGGCCGAGGGCGTGGAGGTGAGCGAGCGCTGGTCCGGCCAGATGGGCTTCGGCGTCGCCCACCGGATCGACATCCACGGTCTGCTGGAGGCCTGGCGGGGGCGGATCGAGGCGGCGGGGACGATCGCCTTCGAGACCGCCGCGGTCGAGCCGATCGTCGAGGACGGCGCGGTGCGCGGCGCTCGCGTTCGCGGGCCCGGCGGCACCAACGCGATCCATGCCGGCGCGGTGGTGCTCGCCACCGGCGGCTTCCAGGGCGACGCCGACCTCCGGCGGCGGCTGATCGGGCCCGGAGCCGAGAGGATGCTGGTGCGTTCGAACCCGCACAGCGCCGGCGACGGCCTCCGGATCGGGCTAGCCGCGGGCGCCGGGCGGAGCAGCGCGCTCGACTCCTTCTACGGCCACCTGCTGCCGAGCCCGCTGCGGAGCTTCGGCCCCGACGACTACCTGCCCCTGACCCAGTACCACTCGAAGGCGTGCGTGCTCGTCAACCGCTTCGGCCGGCGCTTCGTGGACGAATCGCGCGGTGACGAGGTCTCGAACCAGGCGCTGCTTCGCGAGCGCGGAGCGCGCGGAGTCCTGCTGTGCGACGAGCGGGTTCGGACGACCTACGCGGTTGGCGCTCCGTATCCACACGGCCAGGTCGTGGACCGACTCGCGCTCGCGCGGGAGGCCGGGGCGCGAGTCGCCCAGGCCGATTCGCTCGACGAGTTGGTCGAGCGGGTGGCGGAATGGGACACGAACGGCCGCCGCCTCCGTACGACCCTGGCCCGCTACGACTCCGCAGCGGCCGGCGGCACGGCCGACGACGACGCGCCGATGCCGGCTGAGCCGCTCCCATTGCGCGAGCCGCCCTTCCACGCGGTCGAGGTCCAGCCGGCGATCACCTTCACCTTCGGTGGCCTCCGCGCGGACCGCGACGGCCGCGCGCTCGACGCCGAAGGCGCCCCGGTGCCGGGGCTGTTCGTCGCCGGCGCCGACATGGGCGGGCTGCAGGAGACCGGGTACGTCGGCGGGTTGATCCTCGGCCTGGTCTTCGGGCCACGCGCCGCCGCGGCGGCCCTTGGCGCGGGTGAGCCTCGCCCCGAGGAGGCGATCGCCCGTGGCTGAGGCGATCCCGGACGTGCTCATCGTCGGCGCCGGCGCCTCGGGCGCGGTGACCGCGAAGCGTCTCGCCGAGACCGGCTTCGACGTCGTCTGCCTGGAGCAGGGCGGCTGGCCCGACTACAGCCTCGCCCGTGCCGCCCACCCCGACTACGAGCTGACCGGCGCACGCGACTGGAACTGGGACCCGAACGTGCGCGCGGCGCCGGCCGACTATCCCGTGGACGACTCCGACTCGGACATCACCGCCCTGCTCTGGAACGGCGTCGGCGGCGGCACCGTGATCTATGCCGCTCACTGGCAGCGCAGCATGCCGTCGGACTTCCGCGTCCGCACCCTCGACGGGGTCGCCGACGACTGGCCGCTCACCTACGAGGAGCTCGAGCCCTACTACGTGCGGGTCGAGCGCGAGTGGGGGGTCTCGGGGCTCGCGGGCGACACGGCATTTCCCCCCGGTGAGGGGCCGCCGATGCCACCGGTGCCGCTCGGCGAGATGGGGCGGCGGGTGGCGAAGGCGCACAATGAGCTCGGCTGGCACTGGTGGCCAGCGCCGAACGCGATCGCCACCCGGCCGTACGGGCGCCTCAACGCCTGCGTCCAGCGGGCCACGTGCCTGCGCGGGTGCGCCGACGGGGCGAAGGCGAGCGTCGACCGTACCTACTGGCCGGAGGCGGTCGAGCTCGGCGCCAGGCTCCAGACGGGCGCTCGAGTGAAGCGACTCGAGGTCGGCCGCGACGGGCGCGTCGAGGGCGCTCTATATATAGACGCGGACGGGCGAGAGCAGCTCCAGCGCGCGATGGTCACGATCCTCTGCTGCAACGGCGTCGGCACCCCGCGCCTCCTCCTGGTCTCGGCGACGGACGCTCACCCGGAGGGGCTGGCAAACTCGTCAGGCCTCGTCGGAAAGCGACTGATGATGCACCCCTTCGGCACCGTCGTCGGTCTGTTCGAGGACGACATTCACAGCTGGCAGGGCGCCTGGGGCCAGCACCTCCACTCGCTTGAGTTCTACGAGACCGACGCCTCCCGGGGCTTCGTCCGCGGCGCCAAGTGGGGCCTCCAGCCGACCGGAGGTCCGCTGGCGATGACCCAGGCATACCCGTGGGGCGATGAGAACTCGGTCTGGGGGGAGGACTTTCACCACGAGATTCGCCGCCGCCTCGGCCACTCGGCGATGTGGGGATTCATCTTCGAGGATCTCCCGGAGGAGTCGAACCGCGTCGAGCTCGACCCGGAGAGGACGGACGGCGCCGGGATCCCCGCGGCGAAGATCGTCTACAGCATGTCCGAGAACTCACACCGCATGATCGCCTTCCACGAGGAGCGGGCGAAGGAGTCGCTCGAGGCGGCCGGCGCCTACGACACGATCGTCGCCCCGTTCATCCGGGCAACCGGCTGGCATCTACTCGGCACCTGCAAGATGGGCGACGATCCGGAGACCTCGGTCGTGGACCGGTGGGGCCGGGCCCACGACGTGCCCAACCTGTACGTCTTCGACGGCAGCGTATGGCCGACCTCATCGGGGATGAATCCGACGGCGACGATCGCCGCGATGGCGCTGCGCTTCGCCGACCGACTGGTCGCCGAGCGGCGCCACCAGAGGGGGGCGTGACGGTGGCGGAGGATCAGGCGGCGATCGGTGGCGAGGCGCGCGAGACCCTCGCCGGCCTGGCGGACGTGGTCATCCCACCCGGGGACGAGATGCCGTCGGGTGGCGAGGTCCTGCTCGAGCGCGGGCAGCTCGACGCCGTGCTCCGGGTCCGCCCGGACCTCGCCGAGGGCCTGGGCCTCCTGCTCGAGCGGGCCCACGGGGCCGAGCCGGCCGCCGAGGTCGATCGCCTCCGTGCCGAGGACGACGCCGCGTTCCAGCTGCTTGCCACGGTCGTGGCCGGGGGCTACTTCCTGGACGAGAGCGTGCGCGACGCGCTCGGCTATCCGGGGCAGGAGGCCGTCCCGATTGTCCGCTCGGACCCTCCGGACTACGAGCGCGACGGGTTGCTCGCCGCAGTGGTCGAACGCGGGCCGATCTACCGCCCGACGCCGCCGCCGGAGTCGCCCTAGACGGCGGCGTGCTCCCCGCGCGCCGCCCGGTCGCCGATCACCTTCGTGAGGAAGGCAAGGCTCCGCTCCGCTTGATCGATCGTCCCGCACTCGACGCTCAGGAACAGGTCGCGGTCGAGCGGATCGAGGAGGTGCAATACCCGCTCCCAGTCCACGACCCCGTCACCGCAGGCACACCCGACGGGCGTGCCGGTGACGGCGCCGCGCTCACGCTCGGCGTGTTCGAAGCTGATGTCCTTGGCGTGCACGTGGCGAACGCGGTCACGGGCCTTCTCCAAGCCCTCGTAGGGATCCTCGATCCCGGCGAGATAGGAGTTACCCGTATCCCAGTTGACGCCGATCCGGGGTGACGGGACGAGGTCGACGATTCTCAGCAGACCGTCGGCCGTCTTCGTATAGATGCCGTGTGGCTCGATGCAGACGTCGACGTCGTGCCGACGCGCGACTAGATCGGCCTTCTGCAGCGTGTAGCGCATGACCTCATGCGCCTGCTCGTCGTCCATCCAATCCGGCTTGACCATCTCGTCGGTGTTGACGAAGCGAGCCCCCACCGCGTCGGCGAGCACGATCGCCCGCGTCAGGCGGTCGACCGCCGCCTCCGGCTTCATGAGCGGGCTGTGCCCGCTGATGCTGGCGACCTTCACGCCGTAGCGATCGCAGATCTCCGTCATCAGGAGAGGGTCCTCTTCCATCGAGAACGAATGGAAGTAGTGCACCTCGCTCAGCAGCTCCCAGCCGGTGTGCACCATCGGCTCGATCCATCGATAGCCGAGCTCACCGGCGATCTCGACGCCGGCCTCGAAGCTCTTGTCCGCACTGCGGACGAACTCCATGTTCACCGCGATCCGGTAACGAGCCATGTGTGTGCTCTCCTCCTCGGCACGCTCGGGTCTCAAGCGTCGTCGACGCCTCGCCGATTGTCAAGCGCCGGAGCCGGATGCTCGATCCGCCAGGCCAGGCGCCCGCGACGAAGCACGTCGGCGACCCGCCCGACGCCCCCAGCGCATTCCCTACGGGGTGCGTATGATGCCCGGAGCGTGATGCGGAAGGTTAGTACCGCGATGCGGAACGAGGTGGAGGTCACCGGCGTGCGGGATGCCGCGGGCGAGCGCGTGCTCACCCCGGAGGCGCTGGAGTTCGTGACGGGGCTCCACGACGAGTTCGAGCCGCGGCGCCGGGCCCTGCTCGAGGCCCGGCGCGAGCGGCAGGCGCGGTTTGCCGCCGGCGAGTTGCCGGACTTCCCCGCCGAGACGGCCGAGGTGCGTGACGGGGACTGGCGGGTTCCGGCGGCGCCGCCGGACCTCCGCGATCGGCGGGTTGAGATCACCGGCCCGGTCGAGCGCAAGATGATGATCAACGCGCTCAACTCGGGTGCGAGGGTGTTCATGGCCGACTTCGAGGACTCGCTCACCCCCTCCTGGTCGAACGTGATCACGGGCCAGGCGAACGTGGCGGACGCGGTCGCGGGGACGATCTCGCTGACCACCCCGGAGAAGCAGTACCGGCTGGGCGAGGAGGTCGCGACCCTGGTGGTGCGCCCGCGCGGCTGGCACCTGAACGAGCGACACGTGCTCGTCCGCGGGGAGCCGGTGTCGGGCTCGCTGTTCGACTTCGGCCTGTTCCTGTTCCACAACGCCCGGCCGCTGCTCGAGCGCGGCAGCGGGCCCTACCTCTACCTGCCGAAGCTCGAGGGGCGCCACGAGGCGCGCCTGTGGAACGACGTCTTCGTCTGGGCTCAGGAGGCCCTCGGCCTCGAGCGGGGCACGGTCCGCGCCACCGTCCTGATCGAGACCATCCTCGCCGCGTTCGAGATGGAGGAGATCCTGTTCGAGCTCGGGGACCACGCCACCGGCCTCAACGCCGGTCGCTGGGACTACATCTTCAGCGTGATCAAGCGCTTCGGCGAGCGGCCGGAGTTCCTGCTGCCCGACCGGGCTCAGGTGACGATGGCCGTCCCCTTCATGCGCGCCTACACGGAGCTCTTGGTGCGCAGCTGCCACCGCCGGGGCGCCCACGCGATCGGCGGCATGGCAGCGTTCATCCCCTCCCGCCGGGACCCGGAGGTGAACACGCGAGCGGTCGCCCAGGTGCGCGCCGACAAGGAGCGCGAGGCGGGCGACGGGTTCGACGGAAGCTGGGTCGCGCACCCGGATCTGGTCGCGCCGGTGCGCGAGGTGTTCGACGCCGTGCTCGCGGACCGGACCGATCAGATCGAGCGCCGCCGGGACGAGGTCGACGTCACCGCCGGCGAGCTCCTCGACGTGGCGGTCCCCGACGGCGAGATCACCGAGGCCGGGCTGCGCAGCAACGTCAGCGTCGCCATCCAGTACATCGCGTCGTGGCTAAGGGGCAACGGGGCTGCGGCCATCTTCAACCTCATGGAGGACACCGCCACGGCGGAGATCTCGCGCTCGCAGGTGTGGCAGTGGGTCCGCCACGCCGCCGATCTCGACGACGGGCGTCAGGTGACCGCCGAGCTTGTCCTCGAGCTCGAGCGCCAGGAGCTGGCGAAGCTCCGCGAGCTGCTGGGCGACGAGGACTACGCCGGCGGCCGGTTCGACGATGCCGCCGAACTGTTCGAGCAGGTGGCGCTTTCCGAGGGACTGGTCGAGTTCCTGACCCTCGTGGCCGAAGAGCGGCTTGATTGAGGCGTCGCGGCCGCATCCGCATCGTGGAACGGCGAGTAGCATGAAGCTGTGACACCTCGCCGCGACAGCGTCCAGTCCGTCGAACGGGCCTTCGACCTGTTGGAGGCGCTCGCCGGGGGCGCCGAGCTGGGGGTGACAGAGCTGGCGGGCCGCACCGGCCTCGTGCCAAGCACCGCGCACCGGCTCCTGGCCACGCTGACCAAGCGCGGCTACGTGACCCACAGCTCGGATTCCGGTCGCTACGTGCTGGGGTACAAGGTGGTCGAGGTGGCGAACGGCCTCGAGAACAACCTCTCACGCCTGCGGCGGGCCGCCCGGGAGCATCTGGAGAGCGTGCAGCGCGCGACCGGGGAGACCACCAACCTCGTGGTGCTCGACGGCGAGCGAGTGATCTACGTCGATCAGGTGGAGGGCAGCCGCAACGTGCGCATGTTCACCGTCGTCGGCGCCGCCGCGCTTGCGCACACCACCGCCTCGGGCAAGGCGATCCTGGCCTACGGGCTGCCCGAGTCGGTGACCTCGCTGTACGCGGGCCGAGAGACGCTCGAGGGCCTGACCGCGCGCACGCTGACCACGGTCGGGGCGCTTCAGGACGACCTCAAGAAGATCGCGCGGCGCGGCTACGCGATCGACGACGAGGAGCACGAGGAGGGCGTGAGCTGCGTCGCCGTCCCGATCTTCGACCACGCCGATCACCCGTGCGCGGCCATCAGCGTGTCGGGGCCGACGGCGCGCATCCTTCACGCCGATACGGCCGAGCTGGGCGCGCTCATGCGTGAGCACGCGAGCCAGATATCGGCGGCGCTCGGCCAGCAATCCGAGGACGGCGCCGGGGACGCCGTGACGGTGGCGACGACCTAGCGGCAGGGGTAATCCGTGCCCGTCGCACACCTCCTGGACGAGCTGCAGGGACGGTATCCCGCCCAGCGGGTGTTCACCGAGCCGGCGAGGCTCGCTCCATACGAATCCGATGCGCTGACCGCGTTCCGGGCTCGCCCGGAGGCGGTGGTGCTCGCAGACAGCCGTGAGGAGGTGATCGACCTGGTCCGGCTCTGCCACCGCGAGGGCGTCCCCTTCGTGGCACGGGGCAGCGGCACCAGCCTCTCCGGTGGGTCGCTCCCGGTGGAGGGCGGGATCGTGATCGGCCTCAACCGGCTGAACCGGGTGCTGAGGATCGATCCGGTCGACCGGGTGGCGGTGGTGCAGCCGGGGGTGATCAACGCAAACGTCACCGCGGCGGCCGCCCCGCACGGGCTGTTCTACGCGCCGGACCCATCGAGCCAATCCATTTGCACGATCGGCGGCAACATCGCGTTCAACTCGGGCGGCGCGCACTGCCTCAAGCACGGGATGACCAGCAACCACGTCCTCGCGATCGAGGCGGTGCTGCCCGATGGCGAGCTCGTTCGGCTTGGCACCGGTGGGGCCGAGCCGGCCGGACCCGACTGGCTCGGGCTCTTCGTCGGGTCAGAGGGCCTGTTCGGGATCGCGCTCGAGGTGACGCTGCGCCTGCTCCCGGCGCCCGAGGCGACCCGCACGGTCCTCGCCGCGTACCCGAACCTGGAGGCGGCCGGTGACGCGGTGGCAGCGACGATCGCGGCCGGCATCCTCCCGGTGGCGATGGAGATCATGGACGCGCTCGCGATCCGCGCCGCCGAGTCGTCCGTGAAGCCGGGCTACCCGGAGACCCCGGCGCTGCTGATCGTCGAGCTGGACGGCGAGCGGGACGCGGTGGACGCGGATTTCGAGCGTCTCGAGGAGGTGATCACGAGCTCGGGCGCGACCGAGGTCCGGGCCACGCAGGACGCAGACGAGCGGGCACTGATCTGGAAGGGACGGAAAAGCGCGTTCTCGGCGGTCGGCTGGCTGTCACCGGACTACATCGTCCAGGACGGGTGCGTGCCGCGCACGCGGCTGGCCGAGGCGCTGGCGACGATCGAGCGGCTCAGCGAGCGCCGTGGTCTGCGCGTCGCCAATGTCTTCCATGCCGGCGACGGCAACCTGCACCCGCTGATCCTGTTCGACGGCGCCGAGCCGGGCGCCGTCGAGCGAGCCGAGGCGCTCGCCGGTGAGATCCTCGACCTCTGCGTGGACCTGGGCGGATCGATCACCGGCGAGCATGGCGTCGGCGTCGAGAAGCGCGCCTTCCTCCCGCACATGTTCGGGCCCGAGGATCTCGCGGTGATGCGCCGCCTGCGCGCGGCGATCGATCCAGCCGAGCTCGCGAACAGGGGCAAGATGCTGCCAGTCGCCGAGGACGGCGGCCACCCGGCCGACGCCCACACCGCCGAGGTTGTCGGGTTAGGCACCGATGCGGTCACGAACCCGACATCCGACGAGGCAGAGGGCCCGATCGCGGCGCTTCGCGAGGCGATGCGCGAGGCCGCGGCCAGCGGGATGCGCGTGCTCCCGCGCGGCGCGGGGACCAAGCCGCCGCTCTCCACCCCGCAGGACGGCGCGGTCGCGCTCGAGCTGGCGGGCCTGCGCGGGATCGTCCAGCACGATCCCGAGGAGCTGACGCTGACGGCGCGCGCGGGCACGCCGGTTCGCGAGCTCGAGGACAGACTTGCGGTGCACGGCCAATACCTGCCCTTCGATCCAACCCTGGCGTCAGCGGGCGCCACGCTCGGGGGCGTGGTCGCAGCGGGGACGTCCGGGTCGGGGCGCTACCGGCACGGCGGGGTGCGCGACTTCGTCATCGGCGTACGGTTCCTCGACGGCACCGGCGAGCTGGTTGCGGGCGGCGGCCGCGTGGTGAAGAACGCCGCCGGGTTCGACCTGCCGAAGCTGCTCGTCGGCAGTCTCGGCCGTCTGGGGGTGATCGTCCAGCTCTCGCTGAAGGTGCTTCCCGTCCCCATCGCCTGGGGCAGCCTGAAAGCGGATGCCGGCAGCCTCCCGGCGGCGCTCGAGGCGGTCGAGCGCCTGGGTACCGCCGGACTCGACCTCGAGGCGCTTGACCTCGAGCCCCCCGGGCGGCTCCTTGTGCGCATCGGCGGCCCCGGCGAGGGCCTCGAGCGCCGCCTGGAGCGGGTCGAGAGCGTGCTCGGCGCTGCCGGCGAGCGCCTCACGGGGCCCGCCGAGGCCGAGGACTGGACCGCTGCGCGCGAGCTCGCTTGGGCGCCGGACGGGGCTTCGGTGGCGAAGATCGCGATCACGCCGCGGCGGGTGCCGGAGCTGGATGCGGCGCTGGCGCGAGCCGGTGCGACCCGGCGCTACGGCTCCGGCGGCCACGTCTGCTGGGTCGCCTGGCCGGCGGACTCGCCGCCTGAGGCACTCGACTCGGAGCTGCGCCAGCTCGGCGCGAGCGGGGTCCGGCTCACCGGCCCGCCCGGTGGCTCGCCGCTTGTCGGTGCAGTCCGCGGTGGCGCGTTCGCGGCCCGAGCGCGTCGCGGGCTGGATCCCGACGGGGCATTCGCGGAGCTGTAGCCCGTGCACCACGAGATCCAACTCGAGGGCCTCGGAGCGCAGGGAGAGGCGATGGCCGGCGCGATCGGCAGCTGCGTTCACTGCGGGTTCTGCCTGCCGACCTGCCCGACCTACCTGATCATGGGCGAGGAGGAGAACTCGCCGCGGGGGCGGATCATCCTGATGAAGGAGGTGCTCGAGGGGGGCCTCGGGGTGGACGAGGCGATCGAGCCGATCGACAACTGCCTGGGATGCCAGGCCTGCGTGACCGCCTGCCCTTCGGGGGTCCCCTATGGGGAACTGATCACGGCCTTCCGCGCACACGCGGAGGAGCAGCGGAGCCGGCCGGTGGCCGAGCGGGCCCAGCGGACGCTGATCGACGGCACCCTGCCCAGCCCTCGCCGGTTCCGCGCCGCGGTCCGGGTCGGGATGGCCGCCGGGCGGCTCGCCCGGCTGGCGCCGAAGCGGCTGCGGCCGATGCTGGACCTGTTGCCGCGGTCGCTACCGGCGGCGCGCCCGCTGCCGGCGGTGGTCCCCGCGGAGGGCGCGCGCCGGGCGCGCGTCGCGCTGCTCGCGGGCTGTGCCCAGCAGGTCCTGGACCCGGAGATCGGCTGGGCGACCGTGCGGGTGCTGGCCCGCAACGGCGTCGAAACGGTCGTGCCCCCGGGGCAGGGCTGCTGTGGAGCGCTCGCGATGCATGCGGGACGGGCTCGCCAGGCGAGGCGCCTGGCACGCCGCAACCTGAGCGCGTTCCCGGACGACGTGGACGCCGTGGTCTCCAACGCCGCCGGCTGCGGCTCCGGCATGCGCGAGTATCCGCTCGTGCTCGCCGGCGAGGCCGAGGAGCCCCGGGCCCGGGCGTTCGCCGAGCGGGTCATGGACGTCAGTGCCTTCCTCGACGACCTCGGCCTCGTCGCCCCGCCGGCGCCGGCGAAGCCGCTCCGGATCGCCTACCACGACGCCTGCCATCTCGCCCATGCGCAGGGCGTCCGCGAGGCGCCGCGCCGGCTGCTCGCCGCGACCGGCCACGAGGTCGCGGAGCCCGCCGAGTGGGAGATCTGCTGCGGCTCGGCCGGGACCTACAACCTGGAGAAGCCCGCCACGGCGGCCGAGCTCGGCCGCCGCAAGGCGCGCAACCTGCTCGCCACCGAGGGCGACCTCGTCGCCGCGGGCAACATCGGCTGCCTGACGCAGATCAGGACGCACCTCGCCGCCGAGGGGGCCGAGCTCGAGGTGGTCCACACGATGCAGGTGCTCGATCGCGCCTACGGCGCCTGATCCCGCAACCCTCTGGGCTGGCGCCTTTATGGGTGCATATGACCCATGAGGCGCCAGTTGAGGTGGGTATGGGTCGGGCGGCGGTGGGTGGGGCGCTCAGAGCGCCGCCTGCAGGGCCTGCTCGAACTCGTTGACGCCGAAGGATCCCTCGAGGCGCGCCGCCACCTGGCCGTCGGCGTCGACCGTGAACAGCCACGGCTCGGTGTGGAGGTTGAACGCCCGGAGCGGTGGGCGGAGGCCCTTGTTCACGTCGTTGTCCACATAGACCTCCTGGTGGATGAACTCGACCTCGTCGCCGTACTCCTCCTGGAGCTGAACCGCGATGTCCGTGACCGGTCCGCAGACCCGGCTCTGGCAGAGCGCGGGGGTCGCGAACAGCAGCGCGACGGGCTCCTGTCCGACCACGTCCTGGAAGCTGACCTCGTGCATGTCGCTCGGCGGTTGGCGCGTGTCGATCTCGGAGATGTCCCCGCCCGAGTCCTCCAGCGTGTCGGTCTCCACCGCGGGTGGCCGCTCGCCGACTGCCGGGATCGTGTCATTGGCGCGAGCGGTGACCTGGGAGGTGGCGCCGAAGAGCTCCCCCCCGGCACGGGTCAGGGCGAGGATCGCGTAGCGGCCGGGGCCCGGAAGCCGGATCTCGGTGGAGTAGATCGAGGCGATCGCGTCCCCCTCCAGCGCCGCCTGCTTGGAGCGGAATGCGGGCTCGGTCACCAGCGAATCCGCGGGGGCGAGAAAGGGCCCCTGTGCCGGGTCGCCCGGCGTCGGGGCGATGTAGACCGCGGTGGGGGCGTAGACGAAGGTGTTGCTCCCGTCGAGCAGTCCGAAGGCGAGCCGGTTCGTCCCGGGAACGTAGTGAGATGTGGCGAGGCCGAAGTTGGTGCCCGGCCGGGAGAGATCGGCGAGCTGCTGGAGGGTGCGGCCTTCGGCCGCCGGGAAGTCGGCGCGCGGCGGGTCCGCGGCCGCCTCGGGCTCCTGCTGGATCCCGGACTGGCTCGTCGATTCGCTCGAGGAGTCGTCGTCTCCGCCGCAGCCGGCGAACAGCAGGACGCCAACCGACGCCCAGCCCGCCACCGCGCGCAGCACCTTCGCATGTCTCCGGCGCATCAGGAGTCGATGAGGTTACCGGGAGGGGATCGCGTGCCCCCGGGGCTGCGTTGGCAGGAAGTGGCCAGGTCTTGTCCCCGGGGGTTGACGTCAGCGCAACGGATGTGTAACTATCTCGGCGCATTGCGGAACGGAACCTTCTGCAATACGGAACAGGGGGACAGGCGGCCGGGCGCTCATGAAGAGCGCCTCGGGAGGAGGAGGATCGGATGACTTCGACGTTGTGGGACCGGCGGACTTGGTCCATTTGGGCCCTGGCGCTGCTGCTGGGCGGACTGGCGCTCGCATCGACGCTGGGTGGCTCCGCCGCGGCCCCCGGGACCGCGACCGCCCAAGTCGGGGACGGCCGCTACTCGGTGCTCGTCTTCTCCCGCACCACCGGCTTCCGCCACACCGCCGCGATCAACGCCGGCCACGCCGCCTTCGACACGATGGCCGCGGCCGAGGACTTCGACGTCACCCACTCCGAGGACGCCGGCGACTTCACCAGCCACAACCTGCGCAACTACGACGTCGTCGCCTTCCTCGACACCGACGGCGAGGGGATCCTGAACCAGGACCAGCGGACCGCGTTCGAGCGCTGGACCCAGAGCGGCGGCGGCGCCGTCCGCATCCATGCCGACGCCAACGCCGACAAGGCCTGGGCGTGGAAGCGCGACATGATGGGCGGCGGCCTGTTCAACAACCACCCGCCGATCCAGGAGGGGACGGTCGAGGTCGCCGACCCCACCCACCCGGCGACCGCGGAGCTCCCGGCCTCGTTCCAGTGGACCGACGAGTGGTACAACTTCGACGCCGACCCCCGCGAGCAGGTCCACGTCCTGCTCACCGTCGACGAGTCGACCTACGACGGCGGCGAGCACGGCCCCGGCCACCCGATCGCCTGGTGCTCCACCTACGACGGCGGGCGCAACTTCTACACCGCGATCGGCCACGCCGCCGACGGCGCCACCCTGGCCTGGTCCGACCAGCGCTACCTCGACCACATCTCCGGCGCGCTCGAGTGGGCGGCCGGGGAGGAGCCCGGCGACTGCGGCCCCGCCCGCGCCGGGCTGCCGACCGAGGCCTCGCTGACCAAGGTGACGCTCGACGACGAGACCGAGAACCCGATGGAGCTCGCGGTCGCCTGACGACGGCCGCGTGTTCTTCATCGAGATCGGCGCCGGCGCGCTCGACTCGTTCAACTCGGCGGTGAAGATGTATGACCCGGGGACCGACGAGACCTACGTCGTCGGCGAGATCCCGGTCCACCGGCGCAACGAGAACGGCCTGCTCGGGATCGCCCTCGACCCGAGCTTCGACACCAACAACTTCATCTACCTCTACTACTCGGTCCCCGGCCCCCAGAACCAGATGGGGACCCAACACCTCTCGCGCTTCACCTTCGACCCCGGGGCCGGCGAGGTGGGAGCGCTCGACATGAGCTCCGAGGTGGTCCTGCTCGAGATCCCCCACCAGCGGCGCACCTGCTGCCACTCGGCGGGCTCGCTCGCCTTCGGGCCGGACGGCTTCCTCTACCTGACCACGGCCGACGACACGACCCCGTTCCAGACCGGCGGATACGCCCCGATCGACGCCCGCGAGTGCGGGCCGGGACCGGGCACCGACGGCTGCACCCTCAGCGACCCCGCGGACGCCCGCCACGCCTTCGACGCCCGGCGCACCGCGGGCAACGCCGCCGACCTGCGCGGGAAGCTGATCCGAATCGACCCGCTCGAGTCGGCCGAGCCCACCGACCCACCCGGCCTCGACTCGACCTACGCCGTCGACGACCAGAACCTGTTCACCTCGGGCCAGTACGACGACCTGTTCCCCGGCGGCGTCTACGACCCCGCCCTCGGGCGCCCGGAGATCTACGCGATGGGCTTCCGCAACCCGTTCCGGTTCACGGTCGACCCCGAGACCGGCTGGGTCTACCTCGGCCAGGTCGGCCCCGACGCCGGCAACGACTGCTTCCCCGCCAACGGCGGCGGTTGCGCGACCAACCCCCGCGGCCCCCGCGGCTACGACACGATCAACCAGATCCGCGAGGCCGCGAACATGGGCTGGCCGTTCTGCCTCGCCGGCCAGGGCTACTACGAGTACGACTACGCCACCGGCACCTCGGGCGAGCAGTACGACTGCGAGAACGGCCCCACCAACGACTCCCCGCTCAACACCGGGATCGACACCCTGCCCCCGGTCAGCGAGCCGCTGATCTGGTACCCGTACGGCTCCTCGCCCGAGTTCCCGGAGATCCCGGCGTCGGGCGCCCGGGCGGCGATGGGCGGCCCCGTCTACCACTTCGACCCCGGGCTCGACTCCGACGTGAAGCTCTCCGAGTACTTCGACGGGAAGCTCTTCTGGGGCGACTGGACCCGCAACCTGATGATGGCCACGACCCTCGACCAGAACGGCGACTACGTGACCAGCGAGGAGTTCATGCCGAACGAGGACTTCCGCCATCCGCACGACATCGAGCTCGGCCCCGACGGGGCGCTCTACATCATCGAGTGGGGCAACAACTTCAACTTCGCGGCGACCGGGATCAACCCCGACTCCGGGCTCTACCGGATCGAGCAGCGCACCGGCGGCCTCCCGGCGCTCGCCGAAGCGAGCGCGACCCCGACCTCCGGCGCGGCGCCGCTCGAGGTCCAGCTCACCGGGGAGCTCTCGGACCGCGGCGCCGAGGATCCGCCCACCTACGAGTGGGACTTCGGCGACGGCGAGAGCTCGACCGAGGTCAACCCCGTCCACACCTACGACGAGGTCGGCACCTACGAGGTCACCCTGACCGTCACCGACGCCGCCGGCGAGACCACCGACACGGTGACCGTGAACGCCACGGGTGAGGTCCCCTGCGGACCCTCGCTCTCGGACGACTTCGAGGACGCCGAGCTCAACCGCGACCTGTGGACCGTGATCCGCGAGGACGCCACGCGCCTGTCGGTCGAGGACGGCTCCCTGAACATCGTCTCCGCCCCGCTCGACATCTTCGGCGGCCAGACCGGGCTGCCGAACATCGTGCTCCAGGAGAACCCGTCCCTCGGGATCGAGCCGTGGATGTTCACCGCGGAGATGACCTGGCAGCCGACCCAGAACTTCCAGAACGCCGGCCTCATGATCTACACGGACGACGACAACTACATCAAGACCGGCATGGTCTGGAACGGCGCCCGCAACTTCGAGCTGATCACCGAGGACGCCGGCGGCGACACGTTCAACGGCACGGTCGGGGCTGGCGCGCTGCCGAACACGTACTTCATCCGCTTCGTCTCGACCGACGGGACCAGCCTGGAGTCGCAGTTCTCCGACGACGGCACCGACTGGACGTCGATCGGAGTCACCGACCTCGGCTACCTCACGGAGCCACGGATCGGCATCTACGCGACCGCATCGACCCAGGCGGGAGCGGGCCAGCCGACGGCGAGCTTCCACTCGGTCACGGTCGAGCCCGACCGGGAACCGTGCCCCGGCGATGACACCACGCCGCCTGAGACCGACGTGCAGCTTAACGGTGCGGACCCGGTGGCGGCCTACGACGGCCCGGTCGAGGTAACGCTGACGGCCGAGGATCCTGGTGAGGATGCCTCCGGCGTCGACGTCACCGAGTACCGGATCAATCCCGAGGGCGGCGGAGGCCCGCAGAGCCATGACGTCTTCGCCCAGGGTGCGACCTGGGAGCCCGACCAGGTCGAGGCCGCGCTCGGCGACGAGGTCACCTGGAACTTCGACGAGCCCGAGGCCCAGTTCCCGCACGACGTCTGGCTGGTCCCGCCCGGCGGTAACCCCGACCCCGCTGGCCCCGACATCTTCGAAGTCACGGACGGTACCGTCAATCCAGGCGGCCCGCCCGTCTCGCACACCTTCGAGGAGGAGGGCGCCTGGACCTTCGTCTGCAGGGTCCACTCCGGCTTCGGCGACGGCGAGTGGTCCGGGATGGTCGGCACCGTCGACGTGAGCGGCGACGACGGCTGGCTCCCGTACACCGCGCCCTTCACGGTCTCCGACGAGGGCGACTACCTGATCGAGTATCGCTCCACGGACGTCGCGGGCAACGTCGAGGCCACGAACCAGGTCGAGTTCACGATCGAGCCCGACGTCGGTGGCCCACCCGCCCTCGACGGCTCGGTGGCGCCTCGGCGCGACTCGGTGAAGGTCGGCCAGCGGGCCAGGTTCACCTTCAGGGTCACCAACGAGGGCCAGTCCGCCGCCCAGGACGTGGAGCTGTGCGTGAGTGCGCCGAGGAGGAAGGTGCGGATGATCGGCGCCGCCTGCCGGACCGCGCCCACCCTCGGGGTCGACGCCTCGACTCAGGCGCGGTTCACTCTGAAGCCGAAGCGCTCGGCCGCCGGGGACCGGATCACGCTGAGGTTCACCGCCGACGCCGCCAACGCCGGCAAGGAGGCGGTGACGGCGACGCTCAAGGTGAAGCGGAACAGGCGGCGCTGAGGAGCGTTCGGCCGGGCCCGAAACCTTTAGTTCAAAGCTGGTCGAGGCTTTTGGTCGCAGTGGCGCATAACTTCCCTAACTTATGCTTAACAGCAGCGGAAAGCGGGCATATTGACAGCGCCGCACGGCGGGCATAAGCTCGCGGATCATGGGAGCTGAGGAGCGAGCGGCACTCCCGGGGGGTGCCGTTACGCCGCGGAGAGCCCGCCCGTCGCTGGGCCTCATCATCGCCGGCGCGTTTGGCTGCGCGATCCTCGGCTGGCTCGTCGTCAAGGCGGCCGACGACTTCAGCCTGTTCTTCACCGTCACGCTGAACGGCCTCACGCTCGCCGCCCTGTTCTTCGTCGTCGCCAGCGGCCTGACCCTGATCTTCGGGCTGATGCGGGTGGTGAACATGGCGCACGGGGCCTTCTACCTGCTGGCCGGCTACCTCGCGTTCGAGATGCAGGAGAGCTGGTTCGCCGAGGAAACGGGGGGCGGCCTGGACCTGAGCGTCAGCGGAGAAGGGGGCGGCGGCGCGGTGGAGTACGACCTCGTCGGATGGCTCGTCCCGCTGGTGCTGGCCTCGCTCGCGATCGGCCTGCTGGGGCTCATCATCTACCAGGTGTTCCTGCGCTGGAACCAGGGCCAGGAGCTGCGCCAGGCGCTGATCACGATCGCGATCGCGGTCATCATCGCGGACCAGATGCTGGCCCACTTCGGCGGCATTGCCCAGGAGATCCAGGTGCCCGCCTCCTGGCCGGTAAGCCTGTCACTGCCGTTCGACACCCAGTTCGGCTTCTTCCGCCTGGTGATCGTCGGCGGGATCGCTCTCGCCGTTGGGCTCGGCCTGTGGCTGATGATCAAGAAGACCCGCTTCGGCCTGATCACCCGGGCCGGGGTCGACGACAGAGACATGGTCGCGGCGCTCGGGATCAAGATCCCTGTGGTGTTCGCGATCGCCTTCTTCATCGGCTCCTTCCTCGCCGGCCTCGGAGGCGTCCTCGGGGGCTCGTTCTCGGCGCTCCAACCCGGCGCGGACACCCAGTTCCTCCTCTACGCGCTGATCGTCGTGATCATCGGCGGCATGGGCAGTCTGGGCGGAGCCGCGATCGGCGCGCTCGCCCTGGGGCTGGTCAACTCATACGGCGACGTCTACCTGATCTTCGGCGACACCGACCTCACCAACTACTCGATCCTGCTCACCTTCGGGCTGGTCGTCGCGGTGCTCGCGGTGCGTCCGCTGGGGCTCTTCGGGAGACCGGCGTGATCACCGCGAAGCCCAGAGGACGCATGACGCCTCTTGCCTGGGCGGGTGTGGCCGCGGTGCTCGCGGTGCTGGTGCTGGCGCCCCTGCTCTTCCCGGAGTCGTACTTCCTCGAGGTCCTGATGACCCGGGTGTTCTGGTTGGGGCTGGTCGCCGCGAGCCTCATCTTCCTCGCCAGCTACGGCGGGATGGTCTCGCTGGCGCAGACCGCTCTGTACGGCGTCGGCGGGTTCATGATGGCCAACCTGGTCGCGGCTGACGGCGGGCTGGCTGCGTCATGGAGCCCCTGGCTCGGCGTCCTCGGTGGACTTGCGCTCGCCGTGGTCGTCGGGCTCATCTTCGGCGTGATCGCCGCGCGCAGCGAGGGGATCTACTTCCTGATGATCACCCTCGCGTTCGGCGTGATGGTCTACTACTTCTTCGGCCAGGTCACCCAGCTCTCCGGCTTCGGTGGCGTGAACAACGTCGAGCTGCCCGCCCTGCTCGGTGATCCGGGGGATGATGGACGACCGCTCTACTACGTCAGCCTGGGGGCTTCGGTGATTGCCTTCGTGGTCGTGCTCTACCTGGCGCGCGCCCCGTTCGGGCTCGCGCTCCAGGGGATCCGCGACGACCCGACCAGGATGCGGGCCCTCGGCTACCACGTCACCCTGCACCGGACCTTGGCGTTCGGGCTCGGGGCCCTGATCGCAGGCGCCGCCGGGGTCCTCTCGGTCTGGTACAACCGCCGCATCGATCCGGGCTCGGTGACCCTGGGGGCGACCATCGACGTCCTGATCGTGGCGGTGATCGGCGGCCTCTACCGGCTCGAGGGGGCGTGGGTCGGGGCGCTCGCCTTCGTCCTGCTCGAGAACTACGCCAGGGACTGGCTGCCGAACGTGGGCGTGACCCTGGGCCCGGAGCGCTTCACGACCCTGATCGGGCTGATCTTCCTGGTGATCATCCTCGTTTCGCCCGGAGGCCTGGTCGGCATCTGGGAGCAGGCGAGGGATCGAATCAAGGCGATGCGTGGGGGTCCGGCGGGGGCCGGTCCCGATGCGGAGCCGGCCCCGGCGACCGGCGAAGCGGTCGACCGGGGATCGCAACCGGCGGCCGATCGACCCGGCATGCCATGAACGAGAGACCTTCAACAATTCGTGTAACTCAAACAACCGGAAGCGAGGAGAGGAAGGAATGAGGAGACTCAGCGACGGACGACCGGCCTGGAGGCGCCTGCTGCTGGTGGGTGCCCTGGCCGCGATCGCGGCGTTGGTCGTCGCCGGCTGCGGCGGCGACGACGATGACGACGGCGGCGACGGCGGTGACGGGGGCGCCGAGCCCTCGGGCGAGGCGATCACGCTCGGCATCCTGTCCGACTGCGAGGGCGCGTTCGGCGCCTTCTACGAGCCGGACATCGCCGGTGCGCAGGTGCCGCTGATCGAACGCGGCGCCACGGCCAAGAACCCGGACAAGCCCAGCGCCGGGATCGAGGGCGCCGAGATCGCTGGTAGGCCGATCGAGATCGTCGGCTACGGCTGCGCGGACGACACCGCGGAGGCCGCGATCAGGGAGACCCGCCGGCTGATGGAGCAGGAGGACGCGGACATCCTCATCGGCCCGCTCTCGGGCGACGAGGGCATCGCGGTCGCGAACTACGCCAAGGAGAACCAGGACAAGACGTTCATCAACGGAACCTCCGGGGCGCAGGACACGACCCTCAAGGTGCAGGCGCCGAACTTCTTCCGCTTCCACACGGACGGTGCCCAGTGGTCGGCCGGGGTGGGCGACTACGCCTACAACGAGCTCGGCTGGCGCACGGCGGCGACGATCGGCGACGACTACTCGTTCCCGTACACGTCGGTCGGCGGTTTCATCGCCGACTTCTGCGCGGTCGGTGGCGAGGTCACCGACCGGATCTGGCCGCCGCTCGGCGAGACCGACTACTCGTCGTTCATCGCCCAGATCCCCGACGACGTCGACGGCCTGTACGTCGGCATCGGCGGCTCGGGGTTGATCAAGTTCATCAACCAGTACGAGCAGCAGGTCGGGCCGGTCGATCCCGAGAAGATGATCGGCAACCTGTTCGTCGACGACCCGCTCGTGCTCGAGGAGGTCGGCGACAGCTTCGTCGGCGTGATCACCTCCGGCGAGACCGCCGGCGACTCGACCGAGCCGCAGGCGGTGAAGTACGTGGAACAGATCGAAGCCGCGTACCCGGATATCGTCGATTTCGCGCCGAGCGTGTTCGTCTACAACTACTACACGGCGATGGAGGGCCTGATCGCGGGCCTGGAGGCGGTGGATGGCGACATCTCCGACCTCCAGGCGTTCTGGGACGCCCTGTCCGAGGTGGAGCTCGACGCGGCCTACGGACACATCCGGCTGGACGAGAACCGCCAGGCGATCTCCGACAACTACGTCAAGCGGGTCGTCGCGGGCCAGGGGAACGAGCCTCCCACGGTCCAGACGATCCTCCGCATCCCGGACGTCGAGCAGTCGTTCGGTGGCATCTTCACCGAGAACACGCCACCGCCCGACCGCGAGAACCCGAAGTGTGAGGAGGCGGACCTGCCGTGGGCCGGCAAGGCCGAGGAGGTGAACTTCGGCGGCGGCGGCTGACCCAACTCCGGTGGCGAACGCCGCCGAACGCACTGAAAGCGCCGAGCCGATCCTCCGCTTGCGGGGGATCGGCCGGCGCTTCGGTGGCGTCGACGCGGTTCGCGAAGTGGACTTGGAGGTCCGCGCGGGCGAGCGGCGCGCGATTCTCGGCCCCAACGGGGCCGGGAAGACCACGCTGTTCAACCTGATCTCGGGGGAGATCCCCCCGACCGCGGGGACGGTCGAGCTCTTCGGGCGAGACGTCACCGTCGAGCCGGCCCGCATGCGGCCGAGGATCGGGGTCTCGCGGACGTTCCAGACCTCGCGGCTGCTCCAGGGGCTCACGGTCGAGGACAACGTCTACCTGGCGGTGCTCGGGGCGCGTCATGGCCACCTGCGGCCGGTGCGATCCGGTCGCGACGGCCAGATGCGCAGCGAGGCGCGGGAGGTCGCCAGGTCCATGGGCCTCGAGCATGCGCTCGACCGCACGGTGTCCGACCTCTCCCACGGCGAGCAGCGCCAGCTCGAGGTGGCGATGGCGCGGGCAGCGGACCCGAAGCTGATGCTGCTCGACGAGCCGGCCGCCGGGCTCTCGCGGGCGGAGCGCCACCGGGTCACGGAGCTGCTCGAGCGGCTCGATCCCGGGATCACCCTGATCCTGATCGAGCACGACATGGACGTCGCCCTCCGCGTGGCGGAGTGGGTGACGATGATGCACGACGGTCAGGTGATCGCTGAGGGCACCCCCGCGGACATCCGCGCCAACCAGGCGGTGCACGAGCTCTACCTCGGAAGCCGCTACACCGAGGAGGGCACGGATGGGAGCGAGGGCGATGAGTGAGTCGCTGCTCAAGGTCTCAGGCCTGAACGGGTACTACGGCACGGCCCACGTGCTCCAGGACGTGAGCTTCGAGGTCGGCGCCGAGCCGGTGGCCATCATCGGCCGCAACGGCATGGGGAAGTCCACGCTCTGCCTCGCCCTCATGGGCCTGCTGCCCTCCGCGAAGGGCTCGGTCTCGTTCGCGGGCGAGGAGCTCCTGGGCCGGCCCCCGTACACGGTGGCCGCGGCCGGGCTCGGCTTCGTGCCGCAGGGGCGGCGGCTGTTCCCGTCGCTCACGGTCGAGGAGCACCTGCGCCTCGTATCGAAGCAGCGGAGCGCGGACGGGAACGGCCGGCGGACGGGGGACCGCGCCTATGAGCTCTTCCCTCGCCTCGCGGAGCGGAAGAAGACGGGCGCCGGGCAGCTCTCGGGCGGCGAGCAGCAGATGCTGGCGATCGCACGCGCGCTGCTCCTCGACCCGAAGCTGCTGATCATGGACGAGCCGTCGGAGGGGCTCTCCCCCGCGGTGGTCGAGGGCCTGCTCAAGACGATCCGCGGCCTCTCGGAACGGGGCACGGCGCTGCTCCTGGTGGAGCAGAACCTCGGCGTGGCGGTGGCCGTCGCCAAGCGCCAGCTGGTGATGGTGGCGGGCAGGATCGCGGCGGAGACCACGGCCGACGAGATCGAGAACGACCCCGATGCTCAGCGCCGCTACCTGGGCGTCGAGGCGCAGGCTTAGTCCCGGAACCACGACGAGGAGGACGATGGAGGCGATCGACCAGCAGGCGAAACCGATCCAGTCGATGGACTGGGGCGTGATCAAGTGGTTCGTCACCCCCGACGACACGCCGGGGGCGGGCATCACCTTCGGGGAGGTGGTTCTGCTCCCGGGCAAGGGACACGTGCGCCACAACCACCCCGACGCGGAGGAGATCCTCTACGTGCTCTCCGGCGAGGGCGATCAGATGCTCGACGACGGCGGCGAGAACTGGTTTCGGGTGAAGGCCGGTGACGTGATCTATGTGCCGCAGGGCGATGTTCCACGCCACCGTCAACAGGGGCTGGCAGACCATGCGGCTGCTGGCGCTCTACAGCCCGGGTGGCGCGGAGCGGGTCCTGCGGGACCTGCCGGACTTCCGCGAGGGCGACGGTCCGGATTGGTCGCTCCAGGCCTCCGGCACGTGAGCCCCAGCGTCCTTCTCATCGGCACGCTCGACACCAAGGGCGAGGAGTACGCCTATCTGCGCGACCGCCTGCGCGACGCCGGGGTGGAGGTGGTGCTCGCGGACGTCGGCACCCTCGATCCGCCACTTGCCGAGCCGGACATCTCGCGCGAGGAGGTTGCCGCCGGAACCGGGGCCGACCTCGCCGCGCTCGCCGAGGCCCGCGACCGAGGGGCCGCGGTCACCGCGATGGCCGCCGCCGCCGCCGTCCTCGCCCAGCGGTTGCACGACGAGGGGCGGATCGACGGGGTGCTTGCCGCGGGCGGGTCCGGCAACACGGCGATCGCGACGCGCGCGATGCAGGCGCTGCCGGTGGGGGTTCCGAAGCTGATGGTCTCGACGATGGCCGCCGGGGACACCCGCGACTACGTGGGCTCGCGGGATGTGACCATGATGGCCTCGGTGGCCGACGTCGCGGGCGTCAACTCGATCTCCGCCCGGGTGCTGGCGAACGCGGCGGCGGCGATGGCCGGGATGGTCAAGGCCCCACCGGTCCGGCTCGCGGAGGAGCGGCCGCTCGTGGGCCTGACGATGTTCGGGGTGACCACCCCCTGCGTGACCGCGGCTCGCGAGGATCTCGACCGGCGCGGCTATGAGCCGGTCGTGTTCCACGCCACCGGGGTCGGCGGGCAGGCGATGGAGGGCCTGATGGAGTCCGGCTTCGTCCGAGGCGTGCTCGACGCGACCACGACCGAGCTCTGCGACGATCTGGTCGGCGGCGTGCTCTCGGCGGGGCCGGATCGGCTCGAGATGGCGGGCCGGCTGGGGTTGCCGCAGGTGGTCTCGCTGGGCGCTCTCGACATGGTCAACTTCGGCGCCCGCGACACCGTCCCGGAACAGTTCGAGGACCGGAACCTCTACGTCCACAACCCGGTGGTGACGCTGATGCGGACCACGCCGGAGGAGTGCGCGGAGCTGGGGCAGCGGATCGCCGCCAAGCTCTCGGCCGCGACGGGCCCGGTGGCGCTGTTCGTCCCCCTGCGGGGGGTGTCGATGATCGATGCCGAGGGTGGCCCGTTCTGGGATCCGGAAGCGGACGCCGCGCTCTTCGGCGCGCTGCGCTCCGGACTCGACGGAAACGTCGAGCTCCACGAGCTCGACCTGCACATCAACGATCCGGAGTTCGCCGCGGCGATGGTCGAGAAGCTGGACGAGTACATGCAGGAGGACGGCGGGAAGCAGGCCTCATGACCGGCGAGGAGGCGCGAGCGAAGCTGCGGGCCACGCTCGATGGGGGCGGCGTGATCATCGGCGCCGGGGCGGGCACCGGGCTCTCGGCCAAGTGCGCGGAGCAGGGCGGCAGCGACCTGATCATCATCTACAACTCGGGGCGCTACCGGATGGCGGGGCGGGGATCCCTGGCCGGGCTCCTGTCCTACGGCGACGCGAACGCGATCGTGATGGAGATGGCGGGGGAGGTGCTGCCGATCGTCGAGGACACCCCGGTGCTGGCCGGCGTCTGCGGCACCGACCCGTTCCGGCTGATGCCGAACTTCCTGCGCGAGGTCGCCGACGCGGGCTTC
This sequence comes from uncultured Actinomycetes bacterium, assembly GCA_963788115.1. GTDB lineage: Bacteria > Actinomycetota > Thermoleophilia > Solirubrobacterales > 70-9 > CAWBFD01. Next base: position 412,227 of record CAWBFD010000003.1, on the reverse strand, counting down.
GCCGGGGTCCAGAACTTCCCCACTGTCGGACTCATCGACGGCACCTTCCGCGCCAACCTCGAGGAGACCGGGATGGGCTATGCGCTCGAGGTGGAGATGATCGGCGCCGCCGGGGAGCTGGGCCTCCTGACCGCCCCCTACGTGTTCGACGCGGACTCCGCCGAGGCGATGACCCGGTGCCGGCGCGGATGTGCTGGTCCCCCACATGGGACTGACCACGAAGGGCATGATCGGGGCCGAGACGGCACTCACGCTCGACGACTGCGTCGAGCGGATCCAGGCAATGCGCGATGCGGCCGTGGCGGTCAACCCCGACGTCATCGTCCTCTGTCACGGCGGCCCGATCGCCGAGCCCGAGGACGCCGCCTACGTGCTCGAGCGGACCTCGGGCGTGGTCGGCTTCTTCGGCGCCTCGAGCATGGAGCGGCTGCCGACGGAGACGGCGATGGTCGAGAACATGCGCCGGTTCAAGGCGCTCGCACCGAGCTGAGCGTCCGAGATTGAGGTTCATCCCCATATACGGGGTGAACCTCAGTCTCGCGGTCGCACATGGCCAGGGCGGCGTCACTCCCGCAAACGCCCCGAGCGAGGTAGAAGTCCAGTCGGAGGCTCCCTATGGGCCACAGCAGGAGCCGACCGAGTCTCGGCGAGAGTGCCGCGTTCACACGCGAAGGCAGCAGCCGGCGTCAACGTCGAGCGGCTCCGGCCCACACCAGCTCGAGTTCATGCGCCGGCATCTGCGCCCTTGAGTTGGGGCGGCTGTCGTCGCGGTTCGGTGCAGAAGCACGTCCTCATTCTCGGCGCCGGGTTCGCCGGCCTGGAGCTCGCGTTCAGGCTCTCGGAGTCGCTCGCCGACGAGGTGCGCGTGACCCTGATCGACCGAAACGACTCCTTCGGCTTCGGCTTCTCGAAGCTCGACCTCATGTTCGGACGTAAGGCATGGCCGATGTGCGGCTCCCATCCACCGAGCGGCGCGCTGGCCACGAGCACGAGGCTGATTGCAGTCGATGCTTCCATGTGGTCGATCCTGCGCAGCTCGACGGGGAGTATTCGTCCACGAAGCAGGTTGGGCCGCGGTGCTGACAACATCAATCCGATGGCCATGATCGGACAGGCGCAGGTCTCGGTGGGGACGGTCCAGTACGAGGACACGGGGTGAAGTCGACGTCGCGTTATCGGACCCCCTGGCTGGCCTGGCTTCTGGCGCTGTTGCTTGGCGCGCTGGCGCTGGCTGCAACCGGAGGGGGCTCCGGCGCAACAGCGCCGCCGCCGGCGAGCGCGCAGGACCATCCCTCCCCCGCCGCCGGGGATTTCCCGATCAGCGGCGAAGACAAGTTCCTCGGCAGCGTGAACCTCTTCACCGATCCGATGTTCACGCAGTTCTTCAACCAGGTCACGCCGGAGAACGCGGGCAAATGGGGGAGCGCGGCGGGGCTTACGCGAACCGCGCCCATGCGCTGGGAGAATCTCGACGCGATCTACAACTTCGCCAAGGACAACGACTTCCCGCTCAACTTCCACGTCCTGGTCTGGGGCAACCAGCAGCCGACGTGGATGGCGTCGCTGGCGCCCGACGAGCAGCTCTTGGAGATCCACCAGTGGTTCGCGGCTGTGGCGGCGCGCTATCCCGACATCGACTGGATCCAGGTGGTGAACGAACCCCTGCACGATCCACCCGACTGTGAGCATCCGGAGAATCAGGGTGTCGACTGTCCCCCCAGCGGCGACTATCTGCAGGCTCTCGGCGGCCACAACGACACCGACGGCACGGGGTGGGACTGGGTCCTCAACGCCTTCCGCCTGGCGCGGCAGCACTTCGGGCCCGACGCCAAGCTGATGATCAACGACTTCAGCATCACGAACTCGACGGCTGCGACGACCGAGTACCTTGAGATCATCGAGATCCTCCAGGGCGAGGATCTGATCGATGCGATCGGGGTCCAGGGCCATGCGTTCTCGACCGGTGGCGACATGGCTGTACATGAGGCGAACCTCGATCGCCTCGCCGCGACTGGCTTGCCGATCCAGGTCACCGAGCTCGACATCGACGGGCTCGCGGCAGGCGGAGTGCCGGGAGACGAGGTGCAGCTGGCGGACTATCGCCGGGTCTTTCCCACCTTCTGGGAGCATCCGGCGGTCGAAGGGATCACGCTTTGGGGCTGGCGGGAGCCGAACCACTGGAGGAACGCCCAGAACGCGCCGATCGTGCTCTCGACCGGCGTGCTCAAGCCCGCGGCGCACTGGCTCCTCGCCTACGTCAACGCGATTGCGCCGGTGATCACGCCGGGGCAAAGCTTCGAGCTCGGCGACGACGTCGACGATCCCGTCGGAACGGTCGAGGCTGACGACTGGGCCGCGCGGATCGGTCGCCTGGATCTCCGGACGTTCACCTGGCAGATCACGGGCGGCACGGGCGCGGAGATCTTCGCGATCGAATCGAGCACGGGGGAGATCCGCGTCGCGAATCCAGAGCTCCTCGATCGGAGGATTTCACCGTACTCGTTGAAGGTTCGCGTGAGCGACGGCTTCCACACGAGCGACGAAGCCGACGTGACGATCCGCCATCGGAACGCGCCGCCGGCACTCGACGCGATCGCCGGCGATCCGCTGACGGGCGAGGCTCCGCTTCAGGTGTCGTTCACAGCCGAGGCCTCCGACGCCGACGGCGACGAGCTCGCCTACAGCTGGGACTTCGGCGACGGTGCGACCTCCGATCAGCAGAACCCGACCCACACCTACGAGGACCCGGGGTCATACCTCGCCGAGCTGACGGTCTCCGACTTTGAATTCGAGGTCTCCGACTCGGTCCCGGTGAGCGTCGAGCCGCCGGTCGGCGAACCGGCCGTCGACCTCGCCGCGCTTCCGACCGTGCGGCGCGTCGGCAAGAAGCGCAAGCGGGTCAGGTACCGCGCCCGGGTGGCCAGCACCGGCACCCGCCCGACGGGTGAGGTCAGGGTCTGCGCGGCCGCCCCACGCGCACGGCTCAGAATCGTCGGTCCGCGCTGCCGAGCGGTTGCGAGCCTGCCCTCCGGGCGACGGAAAGGGGAGGCCTTCCGCTTCCGGATCACTCGCCGCGCCCGCGGGAAGCTGACCCGGATCCGGTTCGTCGCCCGCGGCCAGGAGATCGCCACCAAGCGCGCCGTCGCCCGGTTGATCGTGGGGCGGTGAATCACGCCTGAGCACGCTTGACAGGGGCCCCGGCCTGGATTACGGTGCGATGTGCACTGCGGAATCGTACTTCCGCATTACGAAAGCAGGGGCTCAGGAGGAGATCGGATGACTTCGACGTTGTGGGACCGGCGGACTTGGTCCATTTGGGCCCTGGCGCTGCTGCTGGGCGGACTGGTTCTCGCATCGACGCTGGGTGGCTCCGCCGCGGCCCCCGGGACCGCGACCGCCCAAGTCGGGGACGGCCGCTACTCGGTGCTCGTCTTCTCCCGCACCACCGGCTTCCGCCACACCGCCGCGATCAACGCCGGCCACGCCGCCTTCGACACGATGGCCGCGGCCGAGGACTTCGACGTCACCCACTCCGAGGACGCCGGCGACTTCACCAGCCACAACCTGCGCAACTACGACGTCGTCGCCTTCCTCAACACCGACGGCGAGGGGATCCTGAACCAGGACCAGCGGACCGCGTTCGAGCGCTGGACCCAGAGCGGCGGCGGCGCCGTCCGCATCCATGCCGACGCCAACGCCGACAAGGCCTGGGCGTGGAAGCGCGACATGATGGGCGGCGGCCTGTTCAACAACCACCCGCCGATCCAGGAGGGGACGGTCGAGGTCGCCGACCCCACCCACCCGGCGACCGCGGAGCTCCCGGCCTCGTTCCAGTGGACCGACGAGTGGTACAACTTCGACGCCGACCCCCGCGAGCAGGTCCACGTCCTGCTCACCGTCGACGAGTCGACCTACGACGGCGGCGAGCACGGCCCCGGCCACCCGATCGCCTGGTGCTCCACCTACGACGGCGGGCGCAACTTCTACACCGCGATCGGCCACGCCGCCGACGGCGCCACCCTGGCCTGGTCCGACCAGCGCTACCTCGACCACATCTCCGGCGCGCTCGAGTGGGCGGCCGGGGAGGAGCCCGGCGACTGCGGCCCCGCCCGCGCCGGGCTGCCGACCGAGGCCTCGCTGACCAAGGTGACCCTCGACGACGAGACCGAGAACCCGATGGAGCTCGCGGTCGCCTCAGACGGCCGCGTGTTCTTCATCGAGATCGGCGCCGGCGCGCTCGACTCGTTCAACTCGGCGGTGAAGATGTATGACCCGGGGACCGACGAGACCTACGTCGTCGGCGAGATCCCGGTCCACCGCCGCAACGAGAACGGCCTGCTCGGGATCGCCCTCGACCCGAACTTCGACACCAACAACTTCATCTACCTCTACTACTCGGTCCCCGGCCCCCAGAACCAGATGGGGACCCAGCACCTCTCGCGCTTCACCTTCGACCCCGGGGCCGGCGAGGTGGGAGCGCTCGACATGAGCTCCGAGGTGGTCCTGCTCGAGATCCCCCACCAGCGGCGCACCTGCTGCCACTCGGCGGGCTCGCTCGCCTTCGGGCCGGACGGCTTCCTCTACCTGACCACGGCCGACGACACGACCCCGTTCCAGACCGGCGGATACGCCCCGATCGACGCCCGCGAGTGCGGGCCGGGACCGGGCACCGACGGCTGCACCCTCAGCGACCCCGCGGACGCGCGCCACGCCTTCGACGCCCGGCGCACCGCGGGCAACGCCGCCGACCTGCGCGGGAAGCTGATCCGAATCGACCCGCTCGAGTCGGCCGAGCCCACCGACCCACCCGGCCTCGACTCGACCTACGCCGTCGACGACCAGAACCTGTTCACCTCGGGCCAGTACGACGACCTGTTCCCCGGCGGCGTCTACGACCCCGCCCTCGGGCGCCCGGAGATCTACGCGATGGGCTTCCGCAACCCGTTCCGGTTCACGGTCGACCCCGAGACCGGCTGGGTCTACCTCGGCCAGGTCGGCCCCGACGCCGGCAACGACTGCTTCCCCGCCAACGGCGGCGGTTGCGCGACCAACCCCCGCGGCCCCCGCGGCTACGACACGATCAACCAGATCCGCGAGGCCGCGAACATGGGCTGGCCGTTCTGCCTCGCCGGCCAGGGCTACTACGAGTACGACTACGCCACCGGCACCTCCGGCGAGCAGTACGACTGCGAGAACGGCCCCACCAACGACTCCCCGCTCAACACCGGGATCGACACCCTGCCCCCGGTCAGCGAGCCGCTGATCTGGTACCCGTACGGCTCCTCGCCCGAGTTCCCGGAGATCCCGGCGTCGGGCGCCCGGGCGGCGATGGGCGGCCCCGTCTACCACTTCGACCCCGGGCTCGACTCCGACGTGAAGCTCTCCGAGTACTTCGACGGGAAGCTCTTCTGGGGCGACTGGACCCGCAACCTGATGATGGCCACGACCCTCGACCAGAACGGCGACTACGTGACCAGCGAGGAGTTCATGCCGAACGAGGACTTCCGCCATCCGCACGACATCGAGCTCGGCCCCGACGGGGCGCTCTACATCATCGAGTGGGGCAACAACTTCAACTTCGCGGCGACCGGGATCAACCCCGACTCCGGGCTCTACCGGATCGAGCAACGCACCGGCGGCCTCCCGGCGCTCGCCGAAGCGAGCGCGACCCCGACCTCCGGCGCGGCGCCGCTCGAGGTCCAGTTCACCGGCGAGCTCTCGGACCGCGGCGCCGAGGATCCGCCCACCTACGAGTGGGACTTCGGCGACGGCGAGACCTCGACCGAGGTCAACCCGATCCACACCTACGCCGAGGTCGGCACCTACGAGGTCACCCTGACCGTCACCGACGCCGCCGGAGTCACCACCGACACGGTGACGATCAACGTCCGCGAAGAGATCGACTGCGGACCCCCGCGGTCGGACGAGTTCGACGGCACCGAGCTCGACACCGAGCGCTGGGAGGTGATCCGCCGCGACGACGAGCGTCTGTCGGTCTCCGACGGCGCCCTGCACTTGGTTTCGGCGCCCATGGACATCTTCCAGGGCGAGACCGGGATGCCGAACATCGTCCTCCAGGAGCTGCCTGGTGGCGGCGGTGCGCCGTGGAGCATCACCACCGAGATGACCTGGGACCCGACCCAGAACTTCCAGAACGCCGGCCTGATCGTGTATGGCGACGACGACAACTACATCAAGACCGGCATGGTCTGGAACGGCGCCCGCAACTTCGAGCTGATCAAGGAGCTCGGGGGCGCCGCCGAGTTCCCGGGCGGCGCCGGCGCCGGTGACGTGCCGAGTACGTACTTCCTGCGGCTGGTCTCCGCCGACGGCAACGCGGTCACATCCGAGTTCTCCGCCGACGGCGAGACCTGGACCGAGATCGGGACCACCGACCTGACCGGGATCGCGAGTCCGCGGATCGGCGTATACGCGACCGCCTCGACCCAGGCGGGAGCGGGCCAGCCGACGGCGAGCTTCCACTCGGTCACGGTCGAGCCCGACCGGGCGGAGTGCCCGAACCAGTGTCCGTCCGACGAGTTCGATGCGGCGGAGCTCGACACCGCCAAGTGGAGCTTCCTGCACCCGAGCACCGAGACCGAGCCGTTCGTCGAGGACGGCAACCTCGTCCTCACGCACAGCAGCTTCAGCTTCGACGCCGACCGGCCCGGACCGACTTCGGTTCTCGGCCAGGAGATGCCGCTGGACGACTGGGAGGCGGTCGCGAAGATCAGCGCACCCGACCTGAACGAGGACGCCTCGGGACAGAGCCTCTTCGCGAAGGTCGGTCTGATCGTCTGGCAGGAGAACGTCCTCGAGCCGAACAAGCACTTCATCTCCTACACACATGACCGCAACGCGGACGATGAGGGGGCGAGTACGTTCTTCGAGGCATCGGCCCAGAATGGTCCGGCGGGCGGTGACCGGATCCTCGGCGACCGGGTCGGCAACGCGCCCGCGGAGGAGAACCTGGCCGGCCCGTTCTGGATCCGGATCACCCGGACCGGCGACGAGATCGAGGGCTTCTACTCGCTCACCGACCCCGAGGTCAACCCCAACTGGGTGTCGATCAACACCGGCGCCGCGGCGAGCCTGAACATCGAGGAGATCATGCCCCAGAGCGAGGGGCCGATCTACATCGGGGCCTACGGCGCCAACGGGTCGACCCAGGCGATGTTCGACTACGTGCGCTTCACGCCGGAGGATCCGGAGTGCGACGAGGAGCCCGGCGACGAGACCCCGCCCGAGACCGACGTGCAGCTGAACGGGGCGGACCCCGTGGCGACCTACGACGGGCCGGTCGACGTGACGCTTTCGGCGACCGACCCCGCCGCCGGCGGCGGCGGCGAGCCGGAGACCCACCAGGTCGACGCCCAGCCCGCGAGCTGGAGCCCGAGCGAGGTCGAGCTCGCGCTCGGCGACGAGATCCAGTGGAACTTCCCCGCGAGCGCCAACTTCAACCACGACGTGTGGCTGATTGCGCCCGACGAGGCCGCCGGATTCCGCCGGGACCCAGGTCACGGACGGCCCGGTGCCCGCCGGCGGCGATCCGGTCTCCGCCACGTTCTCCGAAGCGGGGAGCTGGACGTTCGTCTGCAAGATCCATTCGTTCGTCTCGGAAGGCGCCTGGGAGGGCATGGTCGGGACGGCGAACGTCGCCGCGGGCGGCGGTGAATCCTCGGGCGTCGACTTCACCGAATACAGGATCGATTCGGACGACCCCGGCGACTGGGTCCAAAGCCAGAACGACGGCGGCGACGATCCATTCGTCACCGAGTTCACGGTGTCCGATGAGGGCGCGCACGAGGTCGATTTCCGCTCGGTCGACAACGCCGGCAACGAGGAGGAAGTGAGCTCGGTCGCCTTCGCGATCGAAGGCGACGAGGGCGCGCCGGAGCTGGGCCTCTCGGTCAGGCCGAAGCGTAAGACGGTGAAGGCAGGCGAGCGGGCGACGTTCACCGCGACGGCCACCAACACGGGCGACGCCCAGGCGAGCCAGGTCCGGGTCTGCGCGAGGGCGCCGAAGGGCAAGGCGAGGGTGGTCGGGAAGGCCTGCGCCACCGCCGCGAGCTTGGCCGCCGGCGCAAAGGTCGCGCCCAAGTTCAAGATCAAGCCCACCCGCAAGGCGCGCGGGAAGCGGGTCCGGGTGACCTTCACGGCGACCGCCCAGGGGCTGCCCACGATCCGCACCAACGCGGTCCTAAAGGTGGCCAAGCGGTAGGCGTGGCGCGCGGCAGGGGCTGAGGTGATCGCGTGGCTCGCGGGCGGGGTGGTGACGCGAGCGGCCGCACTCCGAGTCGGGTCGTCGCTGCTCGCGGCTGTGATCGTCGCCGCCGCGACGACGGCACTGGCAGCACCTCCCGCCGCGGCGCAGGACGACGACTACGGCGGCGCCGACCTCTGGCTGCGCTACGAGCCGGTGAGCGATCCGGACCTGCTCGACGCCTATCGGGACGCGGTCACCACGATCGTCGTCGAGAACGTCGATCAGAACCCGGTCTACCGGCACACGCCCGACCTCGCATGGAGCCGGGATCCGAGGAGACGCTGGTCGAGACCAGCCTCGAGGCGGCGAGGAACGAGCTCGTCAGGGGGCTCGGGGGGCTCCTCGACGAGGAGCTGCCCGTGCTCGCGAGCCCGGGCGACGAGGTTCCCGACGGCGCGGTGGTCGTGGGAACGCCCGAGAGCTCCGAGGTCGTCGCGCAGGAGATCGGCTCCGAGGACCTGGCCCCGCTCGGCGACGACGGATACATCATCCGCTCGGTGACCGGGGCGGCCGGTGACTTCACGGTCATCGCGGGCAACACGGAGGTCGCCGCCCTCTACGGGACCTTCGCCTTCCTGCGGCTGATCCAGACGCAGAAGCCGATCACGAACCTCGACATCTCCGAGTCGCCGAGGATCGAGAACCGCTACCTGAACTACTGGGAGACGGAGCGGCTCTACGCCGGCAACAACGCGTCGGGGACCGGCGGGCTGGCCGGCGAGAACGGAGCGATCTTCAACTTCGCCGCCACCGGCGCCAGCGCCGACCGGAACCTGCCCGTGATCCTCGACCGCTACATCGTCGCCGCGCGAGCGCTCGCGTCGCTTGGGATCAACGGCTTCGGGCTCAACAACGTCAACGCCAACAACGCCTACCTGACGCCGGCCTACATCGCCCAGGAGGCGGCGCTGGCCGACGCGCTGCGACCGTACGGGATCAGGATCGCGCTGTCGATCAACTACACGGCGCCGACCGACTCCCGGTTCGCGCCCGACACGCTGACGAACCAGCAGCTCGACCCCTACGGCGACGAGTTCCGCGGCTGGTGGAACCGGAGGGCCGAGCAGATCCAAGCGTCGATCCCGGACTTCATCGGCTTCACGGTGAAGGCCAACTCCGAGGGCCAGCCGGGGCCCCAGGACTTCGGCTACGACCACGGCGACGGGGCGAATGGGATCGCAGCGGCGATCGCGCCCCTGGGGATGCAGGTCTTCTGGCGCACCTTCGTCTACAACGCGGACGTCGACCACGACCGGCTCAAGCGGGCCTATCTGGAGTTCAAGCCCATCAACGACGAGCCCCAGGACGACGGGACGACGGGACGCTTCGCCGACAACGTGTTCCTCCAGACCAAGAACGGGCCCCTGGACTACCAGGCCAGGGAGCCGATCCACCCGATGTTCGGCCGGATGGAGAACACGAACCAGGCCATGGAGCTCCAGATCACCCAGGAGTACACCGGCCAGAACTAGATGCTCACCTATCTCGGGCCGATGTGGGAGGAGATCCTCACCACCGACACCTACGCGACCGACGAGGATGGCGAGCTGCTCGAGAACCGGCTCGTCGGCCACGTCCTCGACGGAACGGCGCAGGGCCATGCCGACACCGCGATCGTCGGCGTGGCCAACCTCGGCAACGCCGAGAACCTGACCGGGCACCACTTCTCACAGGCGAACCTGTTCGCGTTCGGCCGCCTGGCTTGGGACTGGAGGCTCGAATCGGAGCCGATCGCCGACGACTGGGTCCGGATGACCTGGAGCAACGACGACGTCGTCGTCGACACGATCGTCCAGATGATGATGGGATCCTGGGAGGCGCTGGTGAGCTACCAGACCCCGCTCGGGATCGGCCACCAGTTCACGTCCGGCGACCACTACGGACCCAATCCCTCCGAGTGGTTCATTCGGGACGACTGGAGCCCCGTGTACTACAACCAGGCGGACAGCGCTGGCCTTGGCTTCGACCGCTCGCCCACCGGCAGCAACCTCGTCGCCCAGTACTTCCCGGTGCTGGAGGAGCGGTACGGGAGCCTCGAGACGGTGCCCGAGAACCTGATGATGTGGTTCCACCACGTCCCATGGGATCACGAGATGAGCAACGGTCGGCCGTTCTGGGACGAGCTGGTCTACCGCTACCAGATGGGCGTCCAGTACGTGACCTGGATGCGGGAGACCTGGGATTCGCTCGAGCCGTACATCGGGACCCGCCGCTTCGAGGAGGTGCAGGACCGCAGCTCGAGACCCACGAAGCGGACGCGGCCGACTGGCGAGACACCAGCGTCGAGTACTGGAGCGAGTTCAGCGGCAGGCCGATCCCGGTCGACGACGGCCCGCTATCGGCCGAGATCGTCGTGGATGGGGAGGAGTTCGGCGGATTCAACCTCTCGGAGGACTCGTACACGATCCCGGTCCCCGCCGGAGGGTCGCCGACGATCACCGAGGTGGTCACAGCCGACCCCGAGGCGAGCTACGAGATCCTGGATCAGGCGGAGGACGTTCCCGGACAGGCCGTCGTCAAGGTCACGAAGCACGACTTCTTCGGGCCGATCGTGAAGAACTACGTATTCGACATGGTCCGCGATACCCGGCTCGAGAGCCTAGAGGTCAACGGCCGCGACCTGGCCTCCTTCCGTCCGGACGTGCTCGACTACAACGCCCTGGTGCCGGCGGGCGTGCAAGGCGTGCCCACCGTCGAGGCGACCGCGAGCGATCCCGCCGCAGAGGTCGTCATCGAGCAGGCGGCCACCGCCACGGGACAGGCACGGGTCACCGTGACCAACGGCGGCGCGTCGTCGGTCTACACGGTCAATCTCGACACCCCGATCCCGGGAAGCGACGAGTTCGATGCAGGCGGGCTCGGCCCGCAGTGGGAATGGGTGCGCCGGGACGACGCAAGCTGGCGCCTCGGCGACGGCTCGCTCATCATCACCTCGCAGGCCGGGGACCTCCAGGGGAGCTCGAACACGGCGAGGAACGTCGCGCTCCAGGACGTCAACGGGGACTGGACGGCGGAATCGAAGCTCGTCTTCTCGCGGCCGCTTGCCGCCAACAACGAGCAGGGCGGGATCGTCGCCTACGCCGACGACGACAACTACGTGAAGCTCGCGTGGGAGATGGCAAACGCAGGCGCGCCGATCAACAAGCTCCGAGTCGTCGTCATCCGCGAGCAGAGCGGCGCCGCGACCACGCTCGAGGTCACGGGATCCGACGCGCAGCGGATCGTCGGCGCAGACGGCGCGATCTGGTTGCGGCTGAAGAAGACCGGGAGCACCTATCGGGCCTACTACTCGACCGACGGCAGCATCTACAGGTTCATCGGCTCGACGACCCTGAGCACAGAAGCCACGCACGCCGGGCTGGTCGCCTTCAACCGCGGCGGGACCTCGACCGACCTCGACGTCGCGTTCGACCACTTCCGCATCTCCAGCCACGGCGATCCGGTCCCGGCCGTCGAGCCCGAGCCCAAGCTGAGCGTCCGTGGCCAGCCGAGGGTGGTCAGGGTCAAGCCGCGGGAGAAGCGGGCCAAGCTCCGCTTCTTGGTGACCAACATGGGCGACGCCGCCACGGGCCCGGTCAGCCTCTGCGTCGAGGCGCCGCGGAAGAGGCTCAGGCTCGAGGGCGCGCGCTGTATCGCCCGCGACATCCCCGCCGGTGAGACGCGTGGGCGTACGGCGAAGCTGCGGGTGAAGCCGAGCGCGCGCGCCAAGACCACCACGGTGAAGCTGATCGCCCGAGGCCCGGAGGTCGCGACACGGCGGGCGACGGTGCGGGTACGGGTGGCGAAGTGAGGCGGCCGGTGCTCGCGTCCTCGGCGGCCTCCGCGCCTGGAACTGAGAGACCTGAGAGAGGAGAGGCGACGATGACCAGGATCAAGGCTGCGGCAATGGGAATCTTCGCCCTTGCGACGGTCCTTGCGCTCGGGGCGAGCCCGGCGGGTGCCCAGGAGTCCAATTTCGAGAAGGTGCAACTCGTCTCCGACTCCCTCAACCCGATGACCCTCGACGTCGCCCCCGACGGGCGCGTCTTCTACATCGAGCGCTTCGGCGACCTCCGCGTCTGGGACCCGGGCACCGAGGACACGACGACGATTGGGACGATCTCCGTTTACGGCGGACTGGAGAACGGCCTCCTCGGCCTCGCGCTGGCACCCGACTTCGACCAGAGCAGCGAGCTCTACCTCCACTACTCGGTGCCGCCGCAGGCGACGCTCACGCAGCGCATCTCGCGCTTCACGCTCGACGCGGGCGGCGAGCTCGACGTGGCCTCGGAAGAGGCGATCTACGAATACACCCACCAGCGCGACACCTGCTGCCACTCGGCCGGCGACATCGAGTTCGGCCCCGACGGCAGCCTCTACATCGCGACCGGGGACAACGTCAACCCGTTCGAGTCGCAACGGCTACACGCCGATCGACGAGCGGCCCGGGCGCGCGGCGTTCGACGCCCAGCGCACCTCGGCGAACACGAACAACCCCAACGGGAAGATCCTGCGGATCATGCCGATCGACGAGATCGCCCCCGGGGCCGAGCCTGGCGCCGGCTCGACCTACACCATCCCCGCGGGCAACCTGTTCGAGCCCGGGACCGACGCAACCCTCCCGGAGATCTACGGGATGGGCTTCCGCAACCCGTTCCGGTTCGAGGTCGACCCGGAGACGGGCTGGCCGCTGGTCGCCGACTACGGTCCCGACGCGGGGCAGACCAATCCGAACCGCGGCCCGCAAGGCAGCGTCGAGTGGAACGTCCTCACCGAGCCCGGCAACTACGGCTGGCCCTACTGCGTCCGCGAGAACACCCCCTACGTCGACTACGACTTCGCGACCGAGACCTCGGGAACCGCCTTCGACTGCGACAACCCGGTCAACGACTCGCCGAACAACACCGGGCTCACCGAGCTCCCGCCGGCGAAGCCGGCGACGATGTGGCAGGGCTTCAGCGAAACCGACCCGCGGGTCCCGGGTCTCGGCACCGGGTCGGGCGGCGAACGGCGGGCCCCGCTACCAATACGACCCCTCCAACCCCTCGCCGACCAAGTTTCCCGCCGAGTACGACGGCGACTGGTTCCTGACCGATTGGCACCAGAGCTGGATCAAGACGGCGACGCTCGACGAGGACGGCAACGCAACCGCGGTCCAGGACTTCCCGTCGCTCGGCTACCTGCGGCCGATGGACATGGAGTTCGGGCCCGACGGCTCGCTGTATATCGCCGAATGGGGCTCGAGCCCGAACGGCAACAACGGCAACTCCGGCATCTACCGGATCGACTACGTCGAGCCGAGCGGGCCGCAGGTGACGGCGTCCGCCGACCCCGGCCGCGGGACGGTCCCGCTCGAGGTGCAGTTCGATGGCGAGGCAACCGATCCCGACGGCTCGCCGAATCCTGCGTTCGAGTACGAGTGGGACTTCGGCGACGGCAACACGTCTGACGAGGAGGACCCGACCCACACCTACACCGAGGTGGGCAGCTACACGGCGACGCTGACCGTCACCGACCCCGACACGTCCGAGCAGGGCACCGACTCGATCGAGGTCACGGTCGACCCGCAATGTCCGCCCGAGGTCGACCCCGACGACGAGTTCGACGGCACGGCGCTCGACCCGTGCCGCTGGAACGAGATCGTGCGCGACGTCCCCGACCAGCGCGCGGTTCGCGACGGTGCGCTCGCGATCGACACCGGCAATGGCACCGACATGTTCGGCGGCAACACGACCGCCGAGAACATCGTCCTCCAGCCCGCCCCCGAGGACGGCTGGGAGATCACGACGGAGGTCACGCTGCCGTTCACCGGCAAGGACTACGAGCAGGCGGGCCTGATCGTCTACGGCGGCGACGCCGACTGGGCGAAGCTGATGTTCATCAAGGTGCCCGACAACGACGGCCGCCAGATCGAGTTCACGCTCCAGGACAACGGCTCGGCGAGCTTCGACCCGGCGCTCGACCGCTCGGCGTTCCTTCCCGAGAGCTTCCCGGACACCGTCCACCTACGGATCCGCAACGACGGCACCTCGCTCACCGCCGCCTACTCCGCAGGACGGGACCGAGTGGACTGACGTCGGCCGGGTGCGCCCGGCCGGGGCGATCCCCGACCCGCGGATCGGCGTCGCCGCATTCAACGGCGACGGCAGCGGCAACGAGGCGGAGTTCGACCACTTCCACGTCGACCCGCTCGACGTCGAACCGACCTGCACCGAGCCCGAGGCGCCCGACCCCGGCTACGAGATGCTCTTCGACGGGACCGCGGAGAGCGCCTCGCAGTGGCAGATGGCGGGCCCCGGCGGTTTCAACCTGACCGCCCAGTGCACCCTCGAGTCGTTCGGCGGCCTCGGGATGCTCTACCGCGACGAGCTCTACGAGGGGCCGGTCACCTTCCGGCTCGAATGGATGATGCCGGGCGACGACAACTCCGGCGTCGTGGTCGGGAACTGGGAACCCGACCCCAGCTACCCCTCCGGCCCGGCCTGGGACGCCCTCGACAACGGCTACGAGGTCCAGATCGACGCCAGCGACGACCTCGACTCGACCACCGGTTCGCTCTACAACATCCAGGCGCCCGATCAGCAGCTGCGAGACGAGGCGCTCAATCCGCCCGGGGAGTGGAACACGTTCGAGATCACGGTCGACGACCCGGAGATCACCGTCCGCCTCAACGGGGCGATGATCAACCACTACGTCCACGACCCCGGCACCTACCCGAACCGCGACATCTCCGCGACCAAGCTCGGGATCCAGAACCACGGCGCCGGCGACACGATCTTCTACCGCCGGATCCAGGTCAAGGAGCACGGCCCCGAGCCGGACTGCATCGACCTCGGCGCCGAGATCGACCCCGACGACGAGTTCTCGGGCTCAGAGCTCGACGGCTGTCGCTGGAACCGCATCGTCCGCTACGACCCGCCCGGCCTCGACGTCTCGGGCGATCATCTCAACCTCGAGAGCTCGTACGCGGACATCTTCGGCGCCGACAACACCCCGGTCACGAACATGGTCCTCCAGGACACCCCGCAGGGAGACTGGACGGCCGAGACGAAGGTCACGGTGCCGCTCGTCCAGTGCTGCCAGCAGGCCGGGCTGATCGCCTACCTCGACGACGGCAACTACGTGAAGTGGGACGTGATCGCCGACGACGGGGCGGGCCAGGCGCGGCTCGAGCTGCGCAGCGAGATCGACGACGTCGTCCAGGAGCCGCAGGCGGACGTCTGGGTCGACTACCCGGCCGACGACACCTACTGGCTGCGGCTGGCGAAGTCCGGGGCGACGTACTCCGCCGCCTACAGCCTCGACGGCGAGAGCTGGACCGACTTCGGCACCGAGGTCACCAACGCCGCGATCGGCGACGGGGCGGCCATCGGGCTATTCACGCTCGGCGCCTTCCAGGACGCGCCCCTCTGGGCCGGGTTCGACCACTTCACGCTCGACGCCGAGCCCGAGCCGGGCCAGCCCGACCTGCGGCTTTCGGTGACGCCGCACACCAGGGCGGTCAAGCTCGGAAGGCTGGCGAGGTTCACGGCCACCGTCCGCAACACCGGCGGCGCCCGCGCCACCAGGGTCCGGGTCTGCGCCAACGGGTCGCGGTCGAAGGTCAGGGTGGTCGGCGAGGCCTGCAGGACCAAGAACGGCCTCGCGCCGGGGGCGAGGATGGCGCCCAGCTTCAAGCTGAAGCCGAAGCCGAGCGCGCGCGGCAAGCGGGTCACGATCCGCTTTATGGCGCGGGCGGCCGGCGTCAAGACGCTTAAGGACCAGGCGACGCTGAGGGTGAAGCGGCGGTAGGGGCGCACGAGGTCATGGAACTACTCATCTAGCCGTCGGGCGGAAGGAGAAACGTGGTCGAGCTCAGTCGTAGGCAGGTTCTGCAGGCCGGCGCCGGCGTCGCAGGCGCGCTGATGTGGCGGGGGTGGTGGCCGCGCCGGGCGCGGGCCGGGCAGCTCGGGGGCCCGGGGACCGGCGATCTGAGGCTCTGGTACGACGAGCCGGCCGGCACCGACTGGCTGCGCGCGCTGCCGATCGGCAACGGCCGCCTCGGCGCGATGGTGTTCGGCAACGTCGACACCGAGACGGCTGCAGCTCAACGAGGACACCGTCTGGGCCGGCGGGCCGCACGACTACGCAACCCGCAGGGCGCCGGGGCGCTGGCCGAGATCCGGCAGCTGGTCTTCGACGACCAGTGGAGCCAGGCCGCAGAACCTCATCAACCAGACGATGCTCGGCAGCCCGGCGGGCCAGCTCGCCTACCAGCCGGTCGGCAACCTGCAGCTCACCTTCTCGCAGCCGAGCGGTGTCTCGGACTACTGCCGCGAGCTCGACCTCGACCACCGCCACCGCTGCGCTCGGCTACGTCGCCGACGGGGTGCCCGGTCGGCGCGAGGTGTTCGCGAGCGCGCCGGACCAGGTGATCGCGGTGCGGCTGACCGCCGACCCGCCCGGCGCGATCACGTTCACGGCGAGCTTCGACAGTCCGCAGCAGACGACGCCGTCCAGCCCGGACAACGCGACCGTCGCGCTCGACGGCGTCTCCGGCGACCACCGGGGCATCGCCGGCTCGGTCCGGTTCCTCGCGCTGGCCCGAGCGCTCGCCGAGGGCGGCACGGTCACCAGCTCCGGCGGCACGCTCACGGTCGCCGACGCCGACAGCGTCACGCTGCTGATCTCGATCGGCTCCAGCTACGTCAACTACACCGACGTCACCGGCGACTACCAGGGCATCGCCCGGCGGCACCTCGAGCGACGCCGAGGGGACGCCCGTACGACGAGCTCCGCGGCCGGCACGTCGCCGACTACCAGCAGCTGTTCGGCCGGACGACGCTCGACCTCGGCCGCACGGCGCCGCCGACCACACCACCGACGTGCGGATCGCAGCAGCACGCGAGCACCAACGATCCCGCAGTTCTCCGCGCTGCTGTTCCAGTACGGCCGCTACCTGCTGATCTCCTCCTCGCGCCCGGGCACCCAGCCGGCCAACCTGCAGGGCATCTGGAACGACCAGATGTCCCGCCGTGGGACTCGAAGTACACGCTCAACGCCAACCTGCCGATGAACTACTGGCCGGCCGACACGACCAACCTCGCCGAGTGCTACCAGCCGGTGTTCGAGATGATCAACGACCTGACGGTCACCGGCGCCCGGACCGCCCAGGTGCAGTACGGCGCCGGCGGCTGGGTCACCCACCACAACACCGACGGCTGGCGGGGCGCCTCGGTGGTCGACGCGCGCGTTCTGGGGCATGTGGCAGACCGGCGGCGCCTGGCTGGCCTCAACGATCTGGGACCACTACCGGTTCACCGGCGACGTCGCGTCCCTGCAGCACGAACTACCCGGCGATGAAGGGCGCCGCGCAGTTCTTCCTCGACACGCTGGTCGAGGAGCCGAACCTCGGGCTACCTCGTCACCAACCCGTCGAACTCGCCGGAGCTCGCGCACCATCCGAACGCTCTCGTCTGCGCCGGCCCGACGATGGACAACCAGATCCTGCGCGACCTGTTCAACGGCGTGCGCGCAGGCCAGCGAGGTCCTCGGCGTCGACGCGGCCTTCCGCGCGCAGGTGCTGGCGACCCGGGACCGGCTGGCGCCGATGCAGGTCGGCTCCCGCGGCAACATCCAGGAGTGGCTCTACGACTGGGTCGAGACCGAGACGAACCACCGGCACATCTCGCACCTCTACGGCCTGCACCCGAGCAACCAGATCACCAAGCGCGGCACCCCGGAGCTGTACGAGGCCGCGCGCCGGACGCTCGAGCTGCGCGGCGACGACGGGACCGGCTGGTCGCTCGCCTGGAAGATCAACTTCTGGGCGCGGATGGAGGAGGCCCGAGCGCGCGCACGACCTGCTCTCGCAACTGTCGTGCCCGGCCCGGCTCGCGCCGAACATGTTCGACCTGCACCCGCCGTTCCAGATCGACGGCAACTTCGGCGCGACCTCCGGCATCGCCGAGATGCTGCTGCAGAGCCACAACGGCGAGCTGCACCTGCTGCCGGCGCTGCCGGCGGCCTGGCCGACCGGCCAGGTCGACGGGCTGCGCGGCCGCGGGCGGTACACGGTCGGAGCGACCTGGAGCTCGGGCTCGCCAACCGAAGTGCGCGTGACGGCGGATCGGAGCGGTGATCTGGTCGTGCGGAACGACCAGTTCACGGAGTCCCTGCAGGTCTACCGCGAAGACGGCACGCCCGCCCCCTTCGCAGTGGCTGATCAGGTTCTGACGTTCCACGCGAACGCGGGAGAGACCTACCGCATCGTCCCCGGCGACTCGGTCGGCGCCCCCGATCTCCTCCTCGTCGGCGAGCCGGAGAGGCGCGAGGTCGGCCCGAAGAAGAAGCAGACGACGTTCCGGGTCCGGGTGATCAACCGCGGCGACGGCCCGACCGGCACCGTCAACCTGATCGCCAGGGCGCCGAAGAAGCGCCTGCGGGTGCGCGGCCCCGAGCGCCGCACGATCGCGAACATCGCCCCCGGCGCCAGCAACCGGCAGGCGTTCAAGTTCCGGATCCGGAAGCCGGCGCGCGGGAAGGTGACGAAGATCAAGCTCCTCGCCCGCGGGCCGGGCGTCGAAGACCGGGAGACGGTGGTGCGGCTGAGGGTGCGGGGCTGAGCGCCGAGGATGGCAGTCTGCGATGGTCTCGAACGCTGCCCTGCTGAGCGCCGTCGGGACCGCGATCGCGTGTGCGATCGGAGCCGAGGGCGCGCTGGCCCAGGCGCCGGAATTCGACAAGGTCCAGATCGTCGACGACTCGCTCAGCCCGATGGCGCTCGACATCGCTCCGGACGGCCGCGTCTTCTACATCGAGCGCCTCGGCCAGGTGAGGATCTGGAAGCCCGACACCGGGCAGACGGTGGACGCCGCGACGATCCCCGTCCACAGCGCCAGGGACAACGGGTTGTTGGGGATCGCGCTCGCCCCTGACTTCGGGCAGACCGGCCTCGTCTACCTCACCTACTCCGTCCCCCCCGAGGAGACGCTGACCGTACGGGTGTCCCGCTTCGAGGTCGTCGGCGACACGATCGACCTCGATTCGGAGGAGATCGTCTACGAGTGGCGGCATCAGCGGCATACGAACGGCCACACCGCGGGCAACCTCGACTTCGGTCCCGACGGCAGCCTCTACATCTCGACCGGCGACAACACGAGCCCCTACGAGTCCGACGGATATGCCCCGATCGACGAGCGCCCGGGCCGCGAGGGCTACGACGCCCAGGGCACATCGGCCAGCACCGCCAACCCGAACGGCAAGATCCTCCGCATCGTCCCGAACGAGGACGAGCCCGGCTACACGATCCCCGCGGGCAACATGTTCCAGCCTGGGACCGCCGCAGACGCTGCCCGAGATCTACGCGATGGGCTTCCGCAACCCGTTCCGGTTCACGGTCGATCCCGAGACGGGGTGGGTGCTGATGGCGGACTACGGTCCCGACGCATCCTTCGCAGACCCGCTGCGCGGCCCGCAGGGCAGCGTCGAATGGAACGTGATCACCGAGCCCGGCTTCTACGGCTGGCCCTACTGCATCCGCGAGAACGTCCCTTACATCGACTACGACTTCGCTACCCGGCAGTCCGGGATGCCATTTGGCTGCGAGAACCCCGTCAACGACTCGCCCTACAACACCGGCCTGACCGAGCTTCCGCCGGCCAAGCCTGCGTCGATGTGGATGGGGCGAACCCAGACCGACGCCCGCTTCCCCGGCCTCGGCACCGGCGGGGCGCCGATGAGCGGCGAGCGCTACCACTACGACCCCTCGAACCCTTCCGCGACCAAGTTCCCAGCGTCGCTCGACGGCCACTGGTTCATCGCTGAGTGGGGCGCGAACTGGATCAAGACGGTGACCTTGGATGGGGAGGGACACCCGAGCCAGGTCCATGACTTCCCGCTTTCCGGCCAGCTCGTGCGCCCAGGGATGGACCTCGAGTTCGGCCCCGACGGCGCGCTCTACCTGATCGAGTGGGGCTCGGGCTTCGACGGCGGCAACGCCGACTCCGGCATCTACCGGATCGACCACGTCGTCCCGCACGAGAACTCACCGCCGGCGATCGACTCGCTCACGGCCACACCGAGCTCCGGCTTTGCCCCACTCGAGGTCGACTTCACCGTCGACGCGTCCGACCCCGACGGCGACGAGCTCACCTACCAGTGGGAGCTCGGCGACGGCGACGCCTCGAGCGACCAGAACCCGTCCCACACCTACGCCGAGCCCGGCAGCTACGAGGTGACGCTGACGGTCTCGGACGGCGACGACGAGGTCTCCGAGTCGGTGACGGTCCTCGTCAACGAGTCCACCCAGGTGGCTCCCGACCTCCGCCTGAGCGGGCGGCCCGCAGTCCGGCGGGTGGGGCCGCAGCAGAACGAGACCAAGTTCCACTTCCGCGTCGCCAACAGCGGTGACGCGGCGAGCGGCCCGGTCAGCCTCTGCGTCAACGCGCCGAGGAAGAGACTCGAGCTCGCGGGCGAGCGCTGCATCATCCGCAACATCCCCGCCGGCCAGAGCGGTGGGCGCAAGGCGAAGCTGCGGGTGAAGCCGCCGGCGCGCGGCAAGGTGACCGGCGTCAGGCTGATCGCGCGGGGCCCGAACGTGACCACCCGGCGGACGACGGTGCAGGTGCGAGCGAAGTAGAAGGCTTCCGACATACGGAATGCTCTTTACTGCTTGACAGAAACACCGGCGTCGGTTAGGTTCCGCGCGACGCTGATCGGAAGCGGCGACCGTTTCCGACGGTCGGACCAGGGTGGAGTCAGGGCGGAAGGAGATTCGGATGGCACGGATGCGGGTCGGACTGATTGGTGCGATTGCGGTGCTCCTTGCATGCGCGCTGGGAACGGGCACCGCCGCAGCCCAGGAGGGCGAGTTCGTGAAGACCCAGCTCGTCGACACCACCCTGAACCCGATGGAGATCGAGGTCGCGCCCGACGGCTCCGTCTTCTACACCGAGCGCCGCGGCGTAATCGGGGTCTGGGACCCGGCGACCGAGTCCGCGCGCGAGATCGGCACCGTCCCAGTGACGTATCCGTCCGGGGAGAACGGCCTGATGGGGATCGCGCTCGACCCCGACTACGCGTCGAACGGCTGGATCTACCTCGCCTACTCGGCGCCGCCGGCTGCGATCGCACACCCAGCGCGTCTCGCGCTTCCAGCTCGACCAGGACGGCGACCTCGACCTCGCCTCCGAGGTGCCGATCTTCGAGTGGACCCACCTGCGCGAGCCCGATAGCTGCTGCCATGCCGCCGGGGCGCTCGAGTTCGACCCCGACGGCAACCTGCTGATCACGACCGGCGACAACACCAACCCGTTCGAGTCGCAGGGCTATGCGCCGATCGACGAGCGCCCCGGGCGCGAGGTCTGGGACGCGCAGCGGACCTCGGCGAACACGAACGATCACAACGGCAAGCTGCTGCGGATCACCCCCCTGGAGTTGATCCCCGACGGCACCGAGCCGGGCATCGGCCAGACCTACTCGATCCCCGCCGGCAACATGTTCCCGGTTGGGACCGAGGACACCCTGCCCGAGATCCACTCGATGGGCTTCCGCAACCCCTTCCGGTTCAAGGTCGACGAGGAGACCGGCTGGACGCTGCTCGCCGACTACGGCCCCGACGCCGGCCAGGGGAACCCCGCCCGCGGCCCGCAGGGCTCGGTCGAGTTCAACGTCATCCAGGAGCCGATCAACTCCGGCTGGCCGTATTGCATCCGCGCGACCGTCCCCTACATCGACTGCGACTTCGGCGACCCGAACAACACCTTCACCTCCTCGGCGATCCCGTTCGACTGCGAGAACCCGGTCAACGACTCGCCGAATAACACCGGCCTAACCGAACCTGCCGCCGGTCTTCCCGGCGACGATGTGGCAGGGCTTCAGCGAGACCGACCCCCGCTACCCCGGCCTCGGCACCAACGGCGCCCCGATGGCGGGCCCGCGCTACTACTACGACCCCTCGAACCCCTCGCCGACCAAGTTCCCCGAGGAGTTCGACGGCAAGTGGTTCATCGCGAGCTGGAACAACGACTGGATCAGGACCGTCGACCTCGACTCCGAGGGCACCCCGAGCAACGTCCAGAACTTCCCGAGCCTCAACTACCTGAGCCCGATGGACATGGAGTTCGGCCCCGACGGCTCCCTCTACCTCGCCGAGTGGGGCAACGCCAATCCGTTCGGCCAGGACCACCCCGACTCCGGGATCTACCGGATCGACCACGTCGGCGGTGTCGCGCCGCAGGTCACCGCCTCGGCCGACCCGACCAGCGGCACCGTCCCGCTCGAGGTCTCCTTCGACGGCGAGGCGACCAACCCCGACGGCACCCCCAACCCCAACTTCACCTACGCGTGGGACTTCGACGACGGCACCACCTCCGCCGAGGAGGACCCGACCCACACCTACACCGAGGCCGGCACGTTCACCGCGACGCTCACGGTCACGGACCCCGAGACCGAGGAGCAGGGCACCGACACGGTCACGATCCGCGTCGAGGGCTCCTCGTGCCCGACCGGCCGCTCGGACGACTTCGAGGGCACCGAGCTCGACCCCAAGTGGGAGGTCGTCCGCCGCGACGACACCCGCCTCTCGGTCTCGGGCGGCGCCCTCAACCTCGTCTCGGCCCCCTTCGACATCTTCGGCGACCCAGACCGGGCTGCCGAACATCGTCCTCCAGCCGCTGCCCGGCGGCGGCTCCGAGCCGTGGAGCATCACCACCGAGATGACCTGGGCCCGACCCAGAACTTCCAGAACGCCGGCCTCATGATCTACGACGACGACGACAACTACATCAAGACCGGGATGGTCTGGAACGGCGCTCGCAACTTCGAGCTGATCAAGGAGACCGACGGCAACCCGACCTTCCCCGGCGGCAGCACCAGCGCGGCGAGCGTCGGCGACACCTTCTTCCTGCGCTTCATCTCCGCCGACGGCAACTCGGTCGACGCCCAGTTCTCCGCCGACGGCTCAGAGCTGGACCGACATCGGCACCACCGGCACCGACCTCACCGGGCTCACCAACCCGCGGATCGGCGTCTACGCGACCGCCTCGAACCAGGCGGGGCAGGCCAGCCCACGGCGAGCTTCCACTCGGTGGAGTTCGAGCCCGATGCGGCGGGCGGAATCGACCCCAACGACGAGTTCGACGGCGCCAGCCTCGACAAGACCAAGTGGAACTCGATCGTGCGCGAGCAGGAGGACCTCTACGAGGTCTCCGGCGGCCAGCTCCACGTGACCACCGTCAACGGCGACATCTACGAGAGCGGCGACCCCACCCCGACCCGCAACTTCTTCCTCCAGACCCCCGACCACGCCGGGGCCGACTGGACGATCGAGACCAAGATCGACGCCAGCGAGCTCTCCGGGGGCTACGAGCAGGCCGGGCTCATGGCCTACCAGGACGACTCCAACTACATCAAGTACGACATCCTCTCCGACGACGGGCAGACGGTGCTCAACCGGATCGAGCTGCGCTCCGAGGAGGGGGACGTGATCCAGAACCCGCAGCCGCAGGTGACGGACGCGGCGGGCTTCCCCGGGGAGGTCTGGCTGCGCCTGACCAAGACCGGCGACATGTACTCGGGCGAATACTCGTTCGACGGCGAGACCTTCACCGTCGCTGCCGGAGCCGGTCCAGAACGACATGGGGACGCCACGCTTCGGCATCTACACGCTCGGCCAGCTGAGCGGCGGCGGCATCGCCCACTTCGAGTACTTCTCGGTCGAGGGCGACCCCCCCTGCCCGCCCGGCGAGTGCGTGCCGCGCTCCGACGAGTTCGACGGCTCTGAGCTCGAGACCGAACGCTGGTCGTTCCTGCACCCGACGACGCCGGCGAGCGGCCGAGGGCGCGCCGCAGGTCGCCGGCGGCAACCTGGTGCTCCCGCTCGGTCAAGCGAGATCGATACCACTCGCACCGGCCCGATCGGCTCCTCGGCCAACCCCGCCGCCCGGCGGCGACTTCGAGCTGGTGACCCAGATCTCAGCGCCGACATCGCCGCCGACGACACCGCCCCGAACGGGTCGCCCAGGCGGCCTCATGCTCCACCAGACCGACGCCCACTTCATGAAGCTCAGCCCACACCCGCGTCGGCATCTTCCAGCGCGGATTCCAGGCCAGACCTTCGTCGAGGTCGTCGCCGAGACGGCCAACGTGCGCACTTCGCGCGCAACGCCCGGCAACGTCCAGCCGGACCACCGGACACTGGTGGATGCGGCTGCTCAGCGGAGCGGCATCCGCTCACCGCCTGGTACACCTCGAGGACCCGGAGGCAGGCGGGCACCTGGACCGAGATCCCCGCTACCCGGGGCATGAACCTGACACGATCATGCCGCCGGGCAACGGGCCGATCCACGTCGGCGCCTACGGCGGGCTCGGCATCGATCGACGCCGAGTTACGAGTACATCCGGTTCACCCCCGACGACATCTGCCCCGGCGAGAACCAGCCGCCGGTGATCGACTCGGCGACGGCGAGCCCGACGATCGGCGTCGCCCCGCTCGAGGTGGACTTCACCGCCTCGGCCTCCGACCCCGACGACGACGAGCTCACCTACGAGTGGGACTTCGGCGACGGCGAGACCTCGAACGAGCAGAGCCCGACCCATACCTACACCGAGCCCGGCGAGTACGAGGCCGAGGTGACCGTCTCCGACGGCGAGGCCGAGGTCACCGAGACGGTCTCGGTCCAGGTGCTCGAGCCGGACGACGCCGAGGCCAGCTTCCGGACCCTGGTCTTCTCGGAGACCGCCGGCTTCCGCCACTCCTCGATCGACGAGGGCCACGCCGCGCTCGAGCAGCTCGGCGAGGACGAGGGCTTCCAGGTCGACCACACGGAGGATTCGACCGTCTTCCGGCCGGATGTGCTCTCGCACTACGACACGGTGACGTTCCTGTCGACCACCGGCGACGTGCTGAGCCCCGCCGAGCAGGGCGCGTTCGAGGACTACATCCAGGGCGGCGGCGGCTACACCGGCATCCACTCCGCCTCCGACACCGAGTACGAGTGGGAGTGGTACGGCCACCTGGTCGGCGCCTACTTCCGTAACCACCCGCCGGGGACGCCGACGGCGACCGTCCGCATCGAGGACCAGGAGCATCCCTCGACCGCCGGGCAGCCCGCGAGCTACACGAAGGTCGACGAGTGGTACAACTTCCAGTCGCCGGTGGATCCCGTGGTCGGGGGCGGGGGCGACCGACTACAGCCCGCGCGGCGTTGCCGGGATCCACGTCCTTGGCAACGTCGACGAGTCGACCTACGACGAGCAGGACGGCAACGCCACCGACGACGACCACCCGCTGATCTGGTGCCAGCGCTATGACGGCGGGCGCTCCTGGTACACGGCGATGGGCCACACCGAGGCCACCTTCACCGAGGCCAACTTCCTCCAGCAGGTGCTCGGCGGGCTCGAGACCACCGCCGGGATCGAGCCGTCCGAGAGCTGCGGCGTCGGGGGCGGGGGCGAGCCCGAGCTGCGCCCTCACGGTCAGCCGAACGCAAGACGGTCAAGCAGGGCAAGAACGCCACCGTTCACGGCGACCGTCCGCAACACCGGCGACGCCGACGCAGCCGACGTCAAGGTCTGCATCAAGGCGCCGAAGTAAGGCGTCAAGCCGGCCAAGAAGTGCGTGACACCTGGGCGGCTCTCCCCGGCGGGATGGAGAAGCCCAAGTTCAAGGTCAAGGCGAAGAAGAACGCCAGCCGAAGTCCTACAAGCTCAAGTTCAAGGCCACCGGGGCCGGCCGTCCGGCCAACAGACACAGCGACGGTGAAGGTCAAAGGAAGTAGCGCCCTCCGCGAGAGCGCGGCAGGTGTTCGTCCGGCGCGGCGGTCCCGGCGTGGCGGTTGACACGCCCGCAGCCGTGTGCTACTCATGTTCGCGGAGCGGGAGGCTCCGTTCTGCATGTCGGAACGGCCACCGATGCCCTTGGGGGAGAAAGGAGGATCGGATGACATTGAGGTCGCGGCATCGACTGGTATGGCCAGCCTGGGTCCTGGCTCTCATCCTCGGCGGACTGGTGCTCGCATCGACGCTGGGTGGCTCCGCCGCGGCCCCCGGCACCGCGACCGCCCAAGTCGGGGACGGCCGCTACTCGGTGCTCGTCTTCTCCCGCACCACCGGCTTCCGCCACACCGCCGCGATCAACGCCGGCCACGCCGCCTTCGACACGATGGCCGCGGCCGAGGACTTCGACGTCACCCACTCCGAGGACGCCGGCGACTTCACCAGCCACAACCTGCGCAACTACGACGTCGTCGCCTTCCTCGACACCGACGGCGAGGGGATCCTGAACCAGGACCAGCGGACCGCGTTCGAGCGCTGGACCCAGAGCGGCGGCGGCGCCGTCCGCATCCATGCCGACGCCAACGCCGACAAGGCCTGGGCGTGGAAGCGCGACATGATGGGCGGCGGCCTGTTCAACAACCACCCGCCGATCCAGGAGGCGACGGTCGAGGTCGCCGACCCCACCCACCCGGCGACCGCGGAGCTCCCGGCCTCGTTCCAGTGGACCGACGAGTGGTACAACTTCGACGCCGACCCCCGCGAGCAGGTCCACGTCCTGCTCACCGTCGACGAGTCGACCTACGACGGCGGCGAGCACGGCCCCGGCCACCCGATCGCCTGGTGCTCCACCTACGACGGCGGGCGCAACTTCTACACCGCGATCGGCCACGCCGCCGACGGCGCCACCCTGGCCTGGTCCGACCAGCGCTACCTCGACCACATCTCCGGCGCGCTCGAGTGGGCGGCCGGGGAGGAGCCCGGCGACTGCGGCCCCGCCCGCGCCGGGCTGCCGACCGAGGCCTCGCTGACCAAGGTGACGCTCGACGACGAGACCGAGAACCCGATGGAGCTCGCGGTCGCCGACGACGGCCGCGTGTTCTTCATCGAGATCGGCGCCGGCGCGCTCGACTCGTTCAACTCGGCGGTGAAGATGTATGACCCGGGGACCGACGAGACCTACGTCGTCGGCGAGATCCCGGTCCACCGCCGCAACGAGAACGGCCTGCTCGGGATCGCCCTCGACCCGAACTTCGACACCAACAACTTCATCTACCTCTACTACTCGGTCCCCGGCCCCCAGAACCAGATGGGGACCCAGCACCTCTCGCGCTTCACCTTCGACCCCGGGGCCGGCGAGGTGGGAGCGCTCGACATGAGCTCCGAGGTGGTCCTGCTCGAGATCCCCCACCAGCGGCGCACCTGCTGCCACTCGGCGGGCTCGCTCGCCTTCGGGCCGGACGGCTTCCTCTACCTGACCACGGCCGACG
This sequence comes from uncultured Actinomycetes bacterium, assembly GCA_963788115.1. Classification (GTDB taxonomy): domain Bacteria; phylum Actinomycetota; class Thermoleophilia; order Solirubrobacterales; family 70-9; genus CAWBFD01. The sequence goes on along the minus strand of CAWBFD010000003.1, from coordinate 384,738 downwards.
ACACGACCCCGTTCCAGACCGGCGGATACGCCCCGATCGACGCCCGCGAGTGCGGGCCGGGACCGGGCACCGACGGCTGCACCCTCAGCGACCCCGCGGACGCCCGCCACGCCTTCGACGCCCGGCGCACCGCGGGCAACGCCGCCGACCTGCGCGGGAAGCTGATCCGAATCGACCCGCTCGAGTCGGCCGAGCCCACCGACCCACCCGGCCTCGACTCGACCTACGCCGTCGACGACCAGAACCTGTTCACCTCGGGCCAGTACGACGACCTGTTCCCCGGCGGCGTCTACGACCCCGCCCTCGGGCGCCCGGAGATCTACGCGATGGGCTTCCGCAACCCGTTCCGGTTCACGGTCGACCCCGAGACCGGCTGGGTCTACCTCGGCCAGGTCGGCCCCGACGCCGGCAACGACTGCTTCCCCGCCAACGGCGGCGGTTGCGCGACCAACCCCCGCGGCCCCCGCGGCTACGACACGATCAACCAGATCCGCGAGGCCGCGAACATGGGCTGGCCGTTCTGCCTCGCCGGCCAGGGCTACTACGAATACGACTACGCCACCGGCACCTCGGGCGAGCAGTACGACTGCGAGAACGGCCCCACCAACGACTCCCCGCTCAACACCGGGATCGACACCCTGCCCCCGGTCAGCGAGCCGCTGATCTGGTACCCGTACGGCTCCTCGCCCGAGTTCCCGGAGATCCCGGCGTCGGGCGCCCGGGCGGCGATGGGCGGCCCCGTCTACCACTTCGACCCCGGGCTCGACTCCGACGTGAAGCTCTCCGAGTACTTCGACGGGAAGCTCTTCTGGGGCGACTGGACCCGCAACCTGATGATGGCCACGACCCTCGACCAGAACGGCGACTACGTGACCAGCGAGGAGTTCATGCCGAACGAGGACTTCCGCCATCCGCACGACATCGAGCTCGGCCCCGACGGCGCGCTCTACATCATCGAGTGGGGCAACAACTTCAACTTCGCGGCGACCGGGATCAACCCCGACTCCGGGCTCTACCGGATCGAGCAGCGCACCGGCGGCCTCCCGGCGCTCGCCGAAGCGAGCGCGACCCCGACCTCCGGCGCGGCGCCGCTCGAGGTCCAGCTCACCGGCGAGCTCTCCGACCGCGGCGCCGAGGACGCGCCCACCTACGAGTGGGACTTCGGCGACGGCGCGAGCTCGACCGAGGTCAACCCGACCCACACCTATGCCGAGTCCGGCGTCTACCAGGCGACGCTTACCGTCACCGACGCGGCCGGCGAGACGACCGACACGGTGACGATCAGGGCCGTCGACAGCTGCACCGGTGGCGGCGCCCAGCTATCCGACGACTTCGAGGGCTCGGAGCTCGACCGCGACCGGTGGACCGTCGTCCGCGAGGACCCCGAGCGCCTGTCGGTCTCCGACGGCGCGCTCAACATCGTCTCGGCCAACGGTGACTTCTGGCAGGACGCGAACAACCTGCCGAACATGGTCATCCACCAGAGCTTCCCGCTCACCGAGGGGCCGTGGAGCGTCACCACCGAGATGACCTGGGAGCCGAGCGTGAACTTCCACAACGCCGGCCTGGTGATCTACGGCGACGACGACAACTGGATCAAGTTCGGCCACGTGTGGAATGCCTCGCGCCAGTTCGAGATGTGGAAGGAGCTCAACGGGGATCCGCTCGCCGCCGGCGGGCAGTTCAGCGGCGACCTCGGCCCGGGCTTCCCGACCACATCCTTCCTGCGCTTCTCGTCCCCGGACGGGTTCAACGTCGACGCCGAGTACTCGGCTGACGGCCAGGACTGGCAGCAGCTCGGCTCGAGGACGCTGGAGGGCCTCGACAACCCGCGGATCGGCCTCTACGCGACCGCGACCGGCTCCGAGATCCAGCCGACCGCGAGCTTCCACTCGTTCACCGTGGAGCCGGATCAGTTCGACTGCCCGGAGAGCTGCCTCCGCTCCGACGAGTTCGACGACCCGGTGCTCAGCCCGGATCGCTGGAGCAACATCCGGATCGACGAGCCCGGCGACTACTCGATCGCGGACGGCCAGCTCGTGCTGCCGATCCAGAACGAGCTCGACGGCACGGCGACCGGACCCGTCTCCCTCGTCACCCAGCAGGTGCCGGAGGGCGACTGGTCGCTGACCACCCGCGTCACGCCCGACCTCAACACGTCGTGGGCGCAGGCCGGGATCATGCTGTGGCAGAGCGACGGCAACTTCGTCAAGTACGTGTTCGGGCGCGACGCCAACAACGGCAACCGCCGGGTCGAGATGACCTCCGACAACCCGACGGACGTCCGCCAGATCGGCCCCAGCGTCGTCGTCCCGATGACCACCGAGACCGTCTGGCTGCGGCTCTACCGCGAGGGCAACACGATTGCGGGCGAGTACGCGCTCGACGAGGGCGGCGAGCCGGGCGAGTGGGTGCAGCACCCCGGCACACGGCCGGTCGACACCACCCCGCCGCGCGAGGGCGAGGGCGTCCAGCTAGGGCTCTTGGCCGGCGCCGACATCGAGGGGCCGCCGTTCGAGCAGCTGGCGAGGTTCGACTTCGCCCGCTTCGAGCCCGACGACGACATCGGCGATTGCCCGGAGGAGGACACGACGCCGCCGGAGACGACGCACGAGCTCGACCCGCCCGACCCGGGCGCGGGCGGCACCTACGACGGCCCGGTCGACGTGACTCTCTCGGCGACCGACCCGCCGGGGGGCGGCGGCGAGCCCCAGACCCACGAGGTCGACGCCGTGGGCGCGCTCTGGGAGCCCGATGCGCTCGAGCTCGGCGCGGGCGACGAGGTGAGCTGGAACTTCCCGGACGAGTCCACGACCTTCCCACACGACGTTTGGCTGGTCCCGCCGGGCGGCGATCCGGATCCGAACGGCGACGACATCTTCGAGGTCACCGACGGCACCGTCCCGCCCGGCGGCCCGCCCGTCTCCTTCACCTTCGATCAGGAGGGCACCTGGACCTACATCTGCCGGGTGCACTCCGGGTTCTCGGGCGGCGAGTGGTCCGGCATGGTCGGCACCGCCGAGGTCGCCCCTGGCGCGGGCGAGCCCACCGGCGTCGACTTCACCGAGTATCGGGTGAACACCAACGGCGCGACGGGCGACTGGGTGCAGTCGCAGAACACGGGTGGGGAGGACCCGTTCGAGACCTCGTTCACCGTCTCCGAGCCCGGCGACCACGTCGTCCAATACCGCTCCACCGACAACGCCGCCAACCTCGAGCAGATCAAGTCGGTCGCCTTCGAGATCGAGGGAGGGCCCCCGCCCGAGGTGTGCCCGCGCTCGGACGAGTTCGAGGGCTCGGCGCTCGACCCCGAGCGCTGGGAGGTGGTCCGCCCCGATCCCCTGCGCCTCTCGGTCGCCGACGGCGCCCTGAACCTGGTGGCGGCCCCGCTGGACATCTTCGCCGGGCAAGCCGGGCTGCCGAACATCGTCCTCCAGCCCCTCCCGGGCGGCGGCACCGAGCCGTGGAGCATCACCACCGAGATCACCTGGGCGCCGACCCAGAACTTCCAGAACGCCGGCCTGATCGTTTACGACGACGACGACAACTACATCAAGACGGGCATGGTCTGGAACGGCGGCATGGTCGCCGACGGGCGGAGCTTCGAGCTGATCAAGGAGACCAACGGCGTCGCCGCATTCCCCGGCACGGCCGACACCCCGGATGGGTTCCCGAGCACCTTCTTCCTGCGCCTCGTCTCCGCCGACGGCAACTCGGTCGTCTCCGAGTTCTCGGTCGACGGCGACCAGTGGACCGCGATGGGCCCAACCGGGACGAACCTGACCGGGATCGGCGACCCCATGATCGGCGTCTACGCCACCGCCTCGACCCAGGCCGGCGTCAGCGAGCCGACCGCGAGCTACCACTCGGTCGCGATCGAGCCGGAATGCGAGGCTGACACCAGCGCGCCGGTGACCACGGTCGAGCTCAACGGCGCCCCGCCGGCGCCCACCTACGGCGGGCCGGTGACCGCGACCTTCACCGCGACCGATCCGGGCGAGGGCGCATCCGGAGTCGACCTCACCGAGTACGCCGTCGACGGCGGCGCCTTCCAGACCTATAACCAGGCCTCGCCGCCAACCGTGACCGGCGCCGGCCCGCACACGATCGAGTACCGCTCGGCCGACAACGCCGGCAACATCGAGAGCACGAAGTCGGTCGGGTTCACGATCCAGGGCGGCGGCTCCCCGGCCCTCGACGGCAGGGCCACGCCCAGGCTGGAGTCGGTCAAGCCCGGCGAGAAGGCCACATTCACCTTCAGGGTCACTAACGACGGCGACGCGGCTGCGAACAACCTGCGGCTCTGCGTCAAGCCGCCGCCGAAGAAGGTGAAGATCGTGGGCGCGGCCTGCCGCCAGACCCCGAGACTCCGAGTCGACGCCTCGACGCAGGCCCGGTTCACGCTCAAGCCGAAGCGCTCGGCCGCCGGCGACCGGATCACTGTCAGGTTCAACGCCACCGCCCAGAACGCCGGGAAGGAGGCGGCGACCGCCACCCTCAAGGTCAAGCGGGCACGGCGGCGCTAAGGGTCCGGCCCGCCCGGGCTCGTTGTGGACAGCCGGACTTCGGTTTTCCGCGATGCAAAAGCTCTTGACATACCTGCGCGAAGCGTCTAGCTTCCGGCTGCAGGCAGGCATAAGGTCAGAGCACAGACCGGGTCGGGAGGAGACCATGCGGGACGGAACGCTTCTGTCAGGGATCGGCTTCGGCACGACGAGGGGGGCTCATCACCGCTGTGCGGGTTGGACCCGCCCATGGCTTCTCGTTGTGGCGGTTGCGCTCGTCGTTCCGCTCTGGCTCGGCGCCTCCCCCGCCGCCGCCCAGGAACCCGGCAGCGTCCTGCTCTACACCGGGACCACCGGCTTCCGCCACACCGACGCGATCAACAACGGGCGCCCGGTGGTCCAGGCGGCGCTCGAGGGGGCCGGTTACACGGTCACCTGGGAGGACTGCAACGGCTTCGGCACCGGCGCCGGGCAGTGCCGGGCCGCGGACGAGAACCCGCGCGTGTTCACGGAGGCCAACCTCGCCAACTACGACGCGATCCTCCTGCTCAACGCCTCCGACTACTTCTCCGGCGCCGGCGGCACGCCGGGCCAGCTCTGGAACGCCTCCGAGGAGGCGGCGATCATCGACTTCGTCCAGAACGGCGGCGGGGTCGCGGCCGTCCACAACATGGTCGACGCCGGCGCCGGCCAGACCACCTGGGACTGGTGGGACGGCGGCCCCAACTCGGTCGTCGGCTCGATCATGACCGGTCACGCCGCCACCGACATCAACAACACCGCCGACGTCCAGGTCGCCGACCGCAACCATCTCTCGACCCGGGATCTGCCCGACGTCTACGAGTTCGGCGACGAGCACTACAGCTGGCAGCGCAACGTCCGCGGCGATCACCACGTGCTCGCGACGCTCGACGAGAGCACCTACAACCTCGGGTCCTCGGCCTCGATGGGCAACGACCACCCGATCTCCTGGTGCAAGCTCTACGACGGTGACAACGTCAACGACGGCACCGGTACTCCGAAGCCCTACGACGACGGGCGCACCTGGCTCACCGCGATGGGCCACTTCGGCGCCTCCTACACGGCGAACGGGGGCGACAACAACCTGGTCGACCACATCGTCGGCGGCGTCCGCTGGGTCGCCGGGGAGGGGCTGAAGTCCGACTGTTCGGGGACCGTGTGGTCCTCGTTCACCCGGACGATCCTGGTCGACGACGCGAACGGCCCGATCGACATCGACATCGCCGCCGACGGCAAGGTCTACTGGTCGGAGATCGGGCCCATCCAGGGCTTCACCTCCGAGGGCTACATCAAGATGCACGACCAGTCCGGCGCGGCGGGCAACACGACGACGGTCGCGACGATCCCGACCCGCGCCGACCACTCGAACTCCGAGGACGGGGTCCTGGGGATGGCGCTCGAGCCGGGGTTCGACCTCTCCGACCCGACAAAGCGCGACCTCTACGTCTACTACTCCCCCCGCAACCCGGCGTGGCCGACCACCGGCGACGCCTACACGGTCGGCTATAACGTGATCAGCCGCTTCACCCTGAACGCGAGCGGCACCGCCGTCGTTCCCGGGTCCGAGCAGGAGATCCTGCGCGTGCCGAAGGTGAAGCTCGCCGGCAACCCGACCTGGTGCGCCGGCTGTCCCTCCGGCAACGGCCCCGGCCACGTCGGCGGCGCCGCGCTCGAGTTCGACTCAGAGGGCAACCTCTACCTCGGGGTCGGCGACGACGTCTCCCCGAACGAGGCCGGGCACAACGCCTACCCGCCACTCGACTACCGCGCCCAGGAGCACCGCGACGCCCGCAAGACCGCGGCCAACACCGGCGACCTGCGCGGCAAGATCGTCCGCGTTCATCCCCTCGACGAGATCGCCCCCGGGGCCGAGCCGGGAATCGGGGCCACCTACTCGATTCCCGAGGGCAACATGTTCGAGCCCGGCGCGGCCAACGCGCGGCCCGAGATCTACGCGATGGGCTTCCGGCAGCCGTTCACCGTCCACACCGACCCCGCCAACCCGGGGACGATCGGGGTCGGCGAGTTCTGCCACGACAACAGCGCCAACGCAGCCAACCGGGCCCCCGCGGGCACCTGCGAGTGGAACCTGATCTCGCAGCCGGGCTTCCACGGCTGGCCCTTCTGCGTCGGCCCGAACAACCCCGCGAACACGACCTACCGCTGGGACTACGCCTCGGGCACGTCGACCGGCAGCCAGTACGACTGCTCGCTGGCACAGATCCCCTCGGACCTGAACTACGCGCCCGCTGGCCAGACCAACCCGGGCCCGACCAACCCCGGCCTCGCCAACATCCCCGGCCCGGCGGTGCCGGCGACCATCTGGAAGAAGTACACGAACGAGCAGGGGAACCAGTTCGGCGATCTCGGACCCGGCGGGATGCAGCCGATCACCGGCCCGATCTACCGCTACGACCCCGAGACCGCCGGGCCCGGCGCCTTCCCCGCTTACTACGACGGGTCCTGGCTGATCCACAACCGCGGGTCCGACACCGGCTTCTGGAAGGACGTGCGCCTGCGCTCCGACAACAACCAGATGCTCGAGGTCTACAACTTCCTGCCGGCGAACCAGTTCGGCCCCCCGAACAACGGCCTCGTGATCCCGGTCGACTTCGGCCCGGACGGCGCGCTCTACATGGGCCGCTTCCAGGTCGGCTGCTGCCGCAACGAGATCGACCCCGCCGACCAAACCGAGATCGTGAAGATCGAGTTCAACGTGCAGGACGAGTGCCTCGACGACACGCAGCCGCCCAACGCCTCGCACCAGATCGAGGGCCAGGCTCACCCCACCGAGCCCGACACCTACCTGATCGGCGGTCTCGAGGACTCGGCCCGGCTGCAGGTGACCGCGAACGATGTCGGCTGCGCCGGGGTCGACCAGGTCGAGTACCGGGTCAACTCCGACAGCGAGGACGACTGGCAGCCCTACGAGGGGCCGGTGGCCTTCTCGGCGCCCGACGCGTACGCGGTCGATTACCGCGCCACCGACGAGTTCGGCAACACCTCCGAGATCGGGACCGCGACCTTCACCGTGGTGGAGGCCAACGACACCGAGGCGCCGGCGGTGGAATCCACGGTGTCCGGCACGCAGAACGAGGACGACGAGTACGTCGACTCCGCCAGCCTTGAGCTCGAGGCCACCGACGAGATCTCGGGGATCGAGTCGATCGAGCACAGCGTCAACGGCGGCGCCTTCATCGAGACCAGCTTCGACGGCTCGAACCTCAGCGAGTCGACCCAGGTCGAGTTCGACGAGGTCGGTGAGTACACGGTCGAGTACCGGGCAACCGACACGTCGGGCAACACCTCGACCGTTGGGCAGGTCTCCTTCACGGTGGTCCCGGGAGACGGCTGCGTCGGGGTGCGCTCGGACGAGTTCGACGGCGACTCCCTCGACGCGGCGAGGTGGACCACCGTGCGCAACCCGCTCGAGTACCCGCCGATCATCGGCGGGGGCAGCCTGACCCTGCCGATCCTCGACGAGATCGACGGCACCCGCACCGGCCCGTTCAGCTTCGTCGGCCAGCAGGTGCCCGATGGCGACTGGTCGGCGACCACGAGGCTGACCGTCGACCCCAACGCCTCCTGGCAGCAGGCGGGGCTCGTCGTCTGGCAAGGCGACGGCAACTTCATCAAGGTCGTCTTCGGGCGCGACGCCAACAGCGGCGCGCGGCGGTTCGAGCTGACGTCCGACAACCCGACCGACGTGCGCCAGGTCGGCCCCAATGTCTCCGCCACCGGCTTCCCGGAGACGGGTCCGGTCACCGCCTGGATCCGGGTGATCCGCGAGGGCAACGTGATCCGGGGCGAGTTCGCGCCTGACGTCGCCGGCCAGCCCGGCACCTTCACCGCCTTCGCCAGCACCAGGCCGGTCGACACTACCCCGCCGCGCGAGGGCCCCGGCGTGCTCGTCGGCCCCTACGCGGGCTCCGACATCGAGGCGGCCCCGTATGACAACACGGCCTCGTTCGACTTCGTCCGGATCGAGCCCGACGAGCAGGTCTGCCCGGACGACACCACCCCGCCGGTGACCACCGCCCAGCTGAACGGCGCCGACCCCGAGCCCACGTACGACGGCCCGGTCGAGGTGAGCCTCTCGGCCACCGACCCCGCGGGAAGCTCAGAGCCCCAGACCCACGAGGTCGTCGGCGAGGGCTTCGCCTGGAATCCCGACACGCTCGAGGTCGCGGCCGGCGACACGGTCGAGTGGGACTTTTCGGGCGGCTTCCACGACATCTGTCTCGACACCGCCGCCCCGCTGGGCCCGGTCGCCGCCGGCGACTGCGGCGGAGATGAGCAGCTCGGCGACGCCGCCGACGCTGACACCGGCGGCTCCAGGACCTTCACCGAGCCGGGGAGCTTCCTCTACTACTGCTCCTACCACTGGCCCTCGATGCAGGGCGACCTCGAGGTCACCGAGGGCGGCGGCGGCGCTCCCTCCGGGGTCGCATCCACCGAGTACTCGCTCGACGGCGGCGCGCCGGTGGTCTCCGAGAACACCGCCGCCGACGATCCCTTCCTGACCGAGTTCACCGTCACCGCGCCCGGCGAGCACACCGTCGACTACTTCTCCACCGACGAGGCCGGCAACGTCGAGCAGAGCAAGTCGGTCGGTTTCGAGATCGAGGAGGACGTGGGCGAGGCCGACCTGCGGCTCTCGGTCAGCCCGCGGCGGGAGACGGTCAAGGTGGGCAAGCTCGCCACCTTCACGGCCGGCGTTCGCAACGCCGGCGACGGCCCCGCCTCCAACGTCCGGGTCTGCGTCAAGGCGCCGCCGTCGAAGCTGAGGATCATGACCAAGGACTGCACGACCAAGAGCGGCCTCGCCGCCGGGGCGAGGATGGCGCCCAAGTACAGGCTGAAGCCGAAGCGAAGCGCCCGCGGTAAGACGGTGACGGTCACCTTCACGGTGAGCGCGGCCGGACTCGGCACCGAGCGGGCCACGGCGACGGTGAAGGTGAAGCGCTAGGAATCGGCCGGTTGGGCGACGGGAGGAGCTCCCGGTGAAGCGCGCTCTGATCTCGCTGGCGGTGGCGCTCGGCCTGATGCTGGCCGGGGCCTCGGCGGCCATTTCCCAGGTTGAGACCGCCGATGTCCTGATCTTCTCGGGCACGACCGGCTACCGTCACAGCGGCGCGGGCGAGGCGATCCAGCCGGACGTCGTCGAGGCGATCCAGGATCAGCTCGCCGCCGCCGGCATCAGCAGCGACTACCGGACCTGCGACGGCACCGGAACCGGCGGCGGCGCGCTGCCCGGCTGCCGCAACCCGACCGAGGGAGTGCCGGCGATCTTCACCTCGGAGAACCTGGCGCAGTACGACGCGATCTTCTTCTGGCAGGCGTCGTCGCAGTTCCGCGGCCAGCCTCAGACCGGGCCTCTGTTCAATACAGGCGAGCAAGCGGTGATCGAGGAGTTCGCCCACAACGGGGGCGGGATCGCGGCGATGCACGCATCGGTGACCATGGGCGCGGGCGACGTCACCTGGCCCTGGTGGGACGCCCCGGGCGACAGCGCCATCGGCGCGCTGATGCCAGGGCACTCGGCCACCGACATCAACAACGTGGCCACGGTCCAGGTCGCCGACCGCAATCACCCGTCGACCAGGGACCTCCCCGACTCCTACGAGTTCGGCGACGAGCACTACACCTTCTCCACCAACGTCCGCGGCACCCACCACGTGCTGATGACCCTGGACGAGGAGAGCTATGACCTCGGCCCGGCAGGGGCGGTGATGGGCGCCGACCACCCGATCGCCTGGTGCCGGATGTACGAGGGGGCGCGGATCTGGGCCTCCAGCCTCGGCCACTTCGCCGCCAGCTACCGCGAGAACGGGTTCGACAACAACCTGATGGCGCACCTGGTCGGCGGGGCCGAGTGGGTTGCGGGCATCGCCGGCCAGGACTCCGATTGCGGCGGCACCGTGTGGTCGAACTTCTCGCGGACGACGCTCGCGACCGGCCTCAACGCCGCCATCGGGCTCGACGTGGCCCCCGACGGCAAGGTCTACTGGACCGAGATCGGCGTCCAGGGAGTGAACTCCCAGGGGCTCCTCCGGATGTACGACCCGGATGGCGGCGGCACGAGCACCCTGCTCACCCTCCCGACCCGCGCCGAGTACCCGTCCTCCAACGCGGGCGTGCTCGGCATGGCGCTCGATCCCGACTTCGAGACCAACCGCCACCTCTACGTCTACTACTCGCCGCGCCTCCCGGCGGCCGACTCCAACTGCGACCCGCCGCAGGCGAACTGCGTCGCCGACGACAGCTACCTGCTCGGCCACAACGTCGTCAGCCGCTTCACCCTGAACGCCGCCGGGACTGCGGTGGTCGCGGGATCGGAGCAGGAGATCCTCCGCGTGCCGAGCATCAAGGTCGGCAACAACAACTCGGACGGGATCGCCGGCAAGAGCACCTACTCAGCCCATCAGGGCGGCGGCAGCCTCAGCTTCGACTCCGATGGCAATCTCTACCTCGGCACCGGGGACGACGTGGACCCGTTCATGGGGCAGAACCACAACTACGCGCCGATCGACCAGCGCTACCCCGAGCGCTACGACGCCCGTAACACCGCGGCGAACACGAACGACCTCCGCGGCAAGATCCTGCGAATCCACCCGCTCCCGGACGCCTCCGGCGAGCCCGGCGTCGGCACCACCTACTCCATCCCCGACGGCAACATGTTCCCCCAGGGGACCGCGCAGACCATGCCCGAGATCTACGCGATGGGGTTCCGCAACCCGTTTACCGTTCAAGCGGATCCCAACGACCCGGGAACGGTGGTGGTCGGGGAATACGGGCCGGACGCGGGCAGCGACAGCGCCACGTTCGGCCCGGCGGGCGTGATCGAATGGGACCACATCGACGAGCCTGGCTTCTACGGCTGGCCGCTCTGCGTGGGAGACAACGCGCCCGACCGCAGCTACTTCCGCTACACGTTCCCGTCGGGGCCGCAGGGCGCGAGATTCGACTGCGCGGCGTCCGAGATCCCGAACGAGTCCGAGTTCAACACCGGCCTCGACCAGATCCCCGGGCCGGCGGCCCCGGCGGACGTCTGGGCGAAGAACGGCGGCGGGACGCCCGCCCGCTTCGGGATCCCGGGCACGGCCACCGAGGCGGCCACCGGCCCGATCTACGACTACGACCCCAACAACCCGTCGGAGACCAAGTGGCCGGCCTACTACGACGGCGCCTGGCTGATCTTCAACCGCGCGGCGAACTGGTGGCGCGAGGTGCGCCCGCTCGACGATCGCAGCGGCATCCTCCGCGTGAACGGCTTCCTCCAGCCGAACCAGTTCGGCACCCCGGCCCACAACTTCGTGATCCCCACCAGGTTCGGCCCCGACGGCTCCCTGTACCTGATCACGTGGAGCGGCGGCTGTTGCCGCTCCGGCCTCCCGGGCCTCGGCGCAGGCACCCTGATGCGGATCGACTTCACCGGCGAGGCGGTGGACACGGCGCCGCCGAACGTGAACGCTCAGGTCACGGGCAACCAGCAGGGTGGCGCCTACGTGGACCGGGCGACGTTGACGCTCACCGCCACCGACGCCTCCGGCGTCGACACGATCGAGTACCGGGTGAACGGCGGGGAGTGGACCGCGTACGACGGCCCGGTGCAGTTCACGGAGCCGGGCTCCTATGACGTGGACTATCGGGCGACCGACCTCGCCCCGACGCCGAACACCTCGGAGCCGCAGACGGTCTCGTTCCAGGTGATCGAGGGCTCCGGCTGCGTCCCGGTGCGCTCCGACGAATTCGACGGCACCACCCTCGACACCGCCCGCTGGAGCTTCCTGCACCCGACCACGCCGAGCTCCGGCCCGGGAGCACCCAGCGTCGGCGGCGGCAGCCTCGCCCTGCCCCTGGGCAACTTCTCGGTCGACCTCACCCGTCCCGGCCCGATCGGCTACCTCGGCCAGCCCCTGCCCGAGGACGACTTCACCCTGACCACCGAGATCTCGGCCCCCGGCCTTGACGCCGACGTCGGTGGCTCGACCCAGAGCCGCTACGCCCAAGCGGGGCTGAAGCTGTTCCAGACCGACAACGACTGGGTCAAGGTCGCCCACACCCGCAACAACGACGGCAACCCGCCCGGCTCGGTCAACACCTACTTCGAGATGACCTACGAGAACGGCGGCACCCGGACCCTCGGCGACCGGGTCGGGATGGGCCCGCCGGCGACCAACCTCCCGACCTGGTGGGTGCGGGTGGTCCGGACCGGCGACATGCTCTCGGCCGCCTACTCGCTCACCGACCCCGAGGTGGGCGCCACCTGGACCCCACTCACCTTCGGGTCGGGCGCGACCAGTGCCGTCGACATCGGCCCGATCTTCGCCCCCGCCGACGGCCCGGTCTACATCGGCCCCTACGGCGGCAACGGCTCGGTCACCGCGAGCTATGACTACGTGCGGTTCGATCCCGACGAGTCGGATTGCCCCGAGAACAACCCGCCGGTGGTCGACGAGATCGCCGCCGATCCTGACTCCGGCGACGCCCCGCTCGAGGTCGCGTTCACGGCGAGCGCCTCGGACGCGGACGACGACGAGCTGACCTACGCGTGGGACTTCGGCGACGGCGGCACCTCGGGCGAGCAGAATCCGACCCACACCTACTCCGACCCGGGCGTCTACGAGGCTGCGCTCACCGTCTCCGACGGGACCGATGAGGTCACCGGCTCGGTGACGGTGACCGTGAACGAGCCGGCGCCCGAGGATGAGACCCCGCCCGTGACCAGCGTGCAGCTCAACGGCGCCCCGCCGCTTAGCGCCTACGACGGCCCGGTGACCGCGACCCTCATCGCCACCGACGAACCCGGCGGCTCCGGGGTCGAGCTCACGGAGTACGCCCTCGACGGCGGTGCCTTCCAGGTCTACAACGCGCTGATGCCGCCGGTCGTCACCGTCGCCGGCGGGCACGCGATCGACTACCGCTCCACCGACGTTGCCGGCAACGTCGAGGCGACCAAGTCGGTCTCGTTCGTGATCGAGGCCGAGCCCGGGGAGCCCGAGCTGACGCTCGCCGCGACGCCGAAGGTTCGCTCGGCGAAGGCCGGCAGGGTCGCGACCCTGACGGCCACCGCCCGCAACCTCGGTGAGGGACCGGCAGCCGCCCTCAGGGTCTGCGCGAAGGCGCCGCGCAAGCGCGCGCTGGTCCGCGGTAATAGCTGCCTGACCCGCCCGAGCCTCGCTGCCGGAGCGGCGTTCGCGGCCAAGTTCAAGCTGGTGCCGAAGCGGAGCGCCCGCGGCAAGCGGGTCACGGTCTCGTTCACGGCGAGCGCCTCGGGGGCTTCGGTCGCGCGGGCGACCGCCACGCTCAGCGTCAAGCGGGGATGAGCGCGCCTCCCATCGGTGCCGACCGCGGTTGTCGGATTAGGCACCGTATGGGTACCGAACCCGACAATCGCCGGTGGGTGGGGGTGTGGCTGGGCGGCCTCCTCGCCGTCCTCGCACTCCTCCCGACAGCGGCCGCCGCGCAGGACGTCGCCAGGATCGAGGACCGGATCCTCGACCCAGGGGCTCACGCGCGGATCACCTACGAGAACACGGTCAACGTCGCCAGCTACCAGCAGGACGGGATCCTCACCCATAACGGCTACCAGTACACGGCCTGGTATGAGAACGACGGCCCCGGGCCGGCGCAGGCGACCGCCGTGATCGGCCGGCGCGCGCTGCCGGACGGCGATTGGGAGAGCACCCGCCTCGACTACACGCTGTTCTCGAACGACTCCCACAACACGATCGCGCTGGGGGTCACCCCGTCCGACGGGCGCATCCACATCGCCTTCCCAACCCATGCGAACGTGATCCGCTACACCCGCAGCGTCCCCGGCGTGGCGAGCGAGCCAGCCGCGCACGAGTGGTCGTCGCTGCTGTTCGAGCGGACCAAGTCCCAGATCCCGGGCGCGCCGGGGGCGCCGCCCACCTACACCTATCCCCAGTTCGAGCTGGTCGGCGACGACGTGCTCCTGACCTGGCGCGACGGCTCGAGCGACAACGGCCGTCAGGCTCTGCTGCGCTACGACGAGAACGCGGCGGGCACCTGGAGCTTCCTCGGCCGCTTCACCCACAACCTCGGCGGGACCTACAACGGCGGCTTCGGTTCGAGCACCAGTCGCTACGGCTACATCCACGGCTTCACCGCCGATCCCGCGAGCGGCGACCTGGCGATCACGCTCTCGTGGCGCGAGCAGACCAGCGCCTGGTGCCCGGGCACGGAGGCCGTCGGCAACCACGACCTCGGCTACGCGGTGTCGGGCGACGGGGGCCTCACCTGGCGCAACAACGCCGGCGCCACCGTCGCGACCACGACCACCGGCGACACCTCCGGCACGATCACGCCGTTCACGCCGGGGATCGTGGTCGAACCGATCGGCATCAACACCGGGCTGATCAACCAGGAGACCCAGGCGTTCGACTCGGATGGACGGCTACACGTCGTCACCAGCCGGGTGCCCGAGGAGGACCTCGGCCCGGACAACTGCGCCGGCGACTTCTACCCGGACCGGGCCGCCCTCGCGCGTCCCTACCACCACTGGCGCGACGCCGGCGGGACCTGGCACACGACGCCCCTGCCGTTCCGCAGCGGCAGCGCCGGCCGGGCCAAGATCGCCTTCGACTCGGCCGACAACGCCTACGTCGTCCTTCCCGACGCCCGGATCGTCGCCGCCAGCGCGGCCAGCGGGTGGACCGATTGGGAGCTTGTCTTCGACGACCCGCAGGTCGAGAACGTCAGCGAGCTGATCCTCGACCGTCAGCTCGTCCGTGAGGAAGGCATCCTCAGCGTCGCCTACCAGGAGCCGCCGCCGGATGTGCCGACCTGCAGGACGAACGCCTCGTCTGCGCAATGCGCGTCGGCATACCGTGTGGCCAGCTTCGAGCTCGACTCCGCCGCCCCGGACGCGTCCCGGGCGACCGAGCCGGAGGCGGCGCCGCAGCCGTTCGAGGGCACGGCTGAGGATGCCACCAACCTCGCCCTGAATCGCGAAGGAGTGGGCTTCCCGGAGGCCTTCGCCGACACGAGCCAGCCCGCCCTCCCCGCTGCCCTCGCCAACGACGGGAACGCGAACACGTACTGGGTCTCGGCGGGGACCCAGGCGGGCCAGGGGCCGAGCCCCGAGAATCCGATCCACGTCGGCGTCGACCTCGGCCAATCGCATCCGCTCGGCGAGGTGACGATGGTCCCGCGCGTCAACTTCGGCCCCAGGGCCTACACGATCGAGGTCTCATCCGACGGCGAGAGCTGGACCGAGGTGGCCGCGGTCCCTGCCGCCCCGAACGGCGCCGTGACCACCGGGTTCCCGACGATGGGGGCCCGGCATCTGCGCCTGCGGATCACGGACGCCTATGACTCGGTGCAGCCGCCCCGCAACGTGCAGGTGGCGGAGCTCGAGGTGCGGGCAGGCCCGGTGGTGCCGGGGAAGCCGGCGCTCGACCCCTCGGTGACGCCCAGGCGACGGGTGGTCAAGGCCGGCAAGCCGGCGCAGTTTCGGTTCACCGTCGCCAACACCGGCGACGGGGAGGCCGCGGACGTGAGGCTCTGCGTTGCGGTCCCGAAGCGCATCAGGGTCCTCGGCGCGGCCTGCCGGGAGGCGCCGAGCCTCGGCCCCGAGGCCTCGATGACGCGCGCGTTCACGCTCAGTGCCAAGCGCTCCGCCCGGGGCAGGATCCTCAGGCCGAGCTTCGTCGCGACCGCGTCGAACGCCGCCCGGAGCACCATCACGGCGACGCTGAGGGTCAGGCGTTAGACGTGTTACCTTGCTCCGCGATACGCAACTACGCGTTCCGTATAACGGAAGCAATGTGCCAGGGCAAGCAGGGGGGAGGAGGAGAGATCGGATGCATCAGGTGAGCCTGCGGCCGAAGCCGGCGGCGCGCGGCCTGCTCGCGCTCGGGATCTCGCTCGGGTTGCTGCTCGCCGGCGGCTCGGCCGGAGCCCAGGCGCAGGAGCCGGCCCACGTCCTGATCTACTCCGGCACCACCGCCCACCGCCACGTCCCGGCGATCAACCAGGGAATCGTCCCGATCCAGGACGCCCTCGACGAGGCGGGGATCACGTACGACTGGGAGAACTGCGGCGAGACCGGTGGTGGGCTTCCCACCTGCCAGGACCCGAACCAGAACCCGCGCATCTTCACCCCCCAGAACCTGGCCCAGTACGACGCGATCTTCCTCTTCAACGCCGGCGGCAACACGCCGCCGCTGTGGAATCAGTCCCAGCGCGACGCGATCCAGGGCTTCGTCAACCAGGGCGGTGGGATTGCGGCCAACCACTTCGCGACCGACATGGGCGCCGGCCAGGTGACGTGGCCCTGGTGGGACGGAGTCGGCGATAGCGCCCTGGGCACGACGATGCCCGGCCACCCCGCCGCGCCGCAGACCGCCACGGTTCACGTCTCCGATCGCAACCATCCCTCGACCCGCAGCCTCCCCGACACCTTCGAGCACGCCGACGAGCATTACTCCTTCGTGCGCAGCGTCCGCGGCACCCACCACGTGCTCGCGACGCTCGACGAGACCAGCTACGACCCCCTGGCCCAGCCGCACGGCGGCGGGATCGGCCCGGTCGCGATGGGGGCGGATCACCCGATCTCCTGGTGCCGCCTCTACGATGGCGGCCGCATCTGGGCCACGTCGATGGGCCACTTCGCCGAGACGTACACGACCAACCCCGACGCCGAGCTGTTCATCCAGCATCTGGTCGGCGGCATCCAGTGGGCTGCCGGGGTAGCAGGCACCGAGGACGACTGCGGCGGAACGGTGTGGTCGAACTTCCGGCGCACCACCTTGACCACCGACGTCAACGGGGCGATCGGCCTCGATATCACCGAGGACGGCAAGGTCTACTGGACGGAGATCGGGCCGCAGGGCCTCGAGGCGACCGGCCGGCTGAAGATGTGGGATCCCGAGACGGGCCAGACGACCCTCGTCGCCACGATCCCGACCCGTGCCGACGCGCTCTCCACCTCCGAGGACGGCGTTCTCGGGATGGCGCTCGACCCGGACTTCGAGACCACTCGCAACGTCTACATCTACTACTCGCCGCGTGGCGAGGGCGAGGGCTGGCCGATGACGGGAACTGGTCTCGCGCTCGGCTACAACCTGATCTCGCGCTTCACGCTCAACGCCGAGGGGACCGCGATCGTCTCGGAGCAACCGATCCTCCAGGTCCCGAAGGTGAAGGTGGCGCCGCAGGGCGACGGCGTCCCCGGACAGACCTCCTCCAACTGGCCCGCCCACACGGGCGGCGCCGGCCTCGACTTCGACTCCGAGGGCAGCCTCTACCTAGGGGTCGGCGACGACGTCAACCCCTACGGCGTCGGCCAGGACGGCTACGGACCGATGGACCAGCGCTTCGAGCACCGCTACGACGCCCGCAACACCGCGGCGAACACGAACGACCTGCGCGGCAAGATCCTGCGGATCGACCCGCTCGAGACCATTACGCCGGGCGCGGAGCCGGGTGTGGGCACGACCTACGAGATCCCCGCGGGGAACATGTTCCCGCCGGGCACCGCGGACACGAGGCCCGAGATCTACGCGATGGGCTTCCGTCAGCCGTTCACGATCCACGCCGACCCGGGGGATCCGGGGACCGTCGTGGTCGGCGAGTACGGTCCCGACTCCGGCGCGAACGACGCCAACCGCGGTCCCGCCGGGATCATCGAGTGGAACCACATCACCGAGCCCGGCTTCTTCGGCTGGCCGCTCTGCACCGGCGATGGCTCCACCGCCAACTCCTACAACCGCTACACCTACCCCAGCGGCCCCTCCGGCCCACGCTACGACTGCTCCGCCGGGGAGATCCCGAACGAGTCGTCGTTCAACACCGGCCTCGCCGACATCCCCGGCCCGGCCGAGCCGGCCGACGTCTGGCACAAGCGAAACGGTGAGCACCCGATCGAGTTCGACCTGCCGCCGGCCAGCTACCAGGAACCGGTGACCGGGCCGATCTACCGCTACGACGCCGGCAATCCCTCAGAGACCAAGTGGCCCGCCTACTACGACGGCTCATGGCTGATCCTCGACCGCGGGAACAACTGGTGGCGGGAGGCGCGCCTGCGCGACGACGGCAGCGGCCTCCTGCGCGTGAACCGGTTCTTCCAGCCGGGTCAGTTCGGGCCCCCCGACAACAACTTCCCGATCCCGATCGAATTCGGCCCGGACGGCGCCCTCTACGTGGGGCTCTGGACCGGCGGCTGCTGCCGCGAGCTGGCCGGCGGCCAGGGCCGGATCGTCCGGATCGACTACGTCGGCGAGCCCGGCGCCGATGAGCTGCCTCCCGAGATCGAGGGCGCGGTGTCCGGGATCCAGGACGACGCGGGCGACTACGCGGGGCGGGCGACCCTCGAGCTCGAGGCCAGCGACGAGGGCACCGCCGGGGTCGACTACATCGAGTACTCGCTGAACGGCGGCCCGCCGGTGCAGGAGGAGAACGTCAACCTTGCCGAGCCGTTCGCGACGGAGGTCTCCTTCGACGAGCCCGGGGCCTACGAGGTCACCTTCCGAGCCGTCGATCGAGCCGGCAACGCCTCCGAGGAGGGCGAGATCTCGTTCACGGTGATCGACGGCGCCGCGTGCACCTTCGAGCGCTCGGACGAGTTCAACGGCACGGACCTGGACCTGGAGAAGTGGACCCTGCGGATCGACGACCCGAACTACGAGGCGACGGTCTCGGGCGGCAGCCTCGTCCTCCCCGTGCTCGACGAGATCGACGGCACCCGCACCGGCCCGCTCAGCTTCGCCTCCCAGCCGGTTCCCGATGGCGACTGGTCGGTGACGACGCGGGTGACGATCGACCAGGAGGCCATGTGGCATCAGGGTGGCCTGATGCTGTGGCAGAGCGACGGCAACTTCGTCAAGGTCGGGTTCACCGGAAACGGCCCCAACCCGGACCAGCGCCGGTTCGAGATCACGTCCGACGACCCGCCCGACGTGCGCCACTTCAGCACCGACGTCGGCGTCGGCGCCGACTTCCCGACGACGGCGTGGATTCGCATGTACCGGGAGGGGAACCTGATCCACGCCCAGTTCGCGCCGGACGTGGCCGGCGAGCCCGGGGCGTGGACGACGCTCACGGGCACGCGCCCGGTGAGCGGAGTGGACCCGGCGAACGGGATCGAGATCGACCCGCCCCGGGAGGGCCCTGCGGTCATGGTCGGCCCCTACGCGGGCGGACAGTACGGCGGCCCCTGGACCAACACGGCGGCCTTCGACTTCGTGCGGTTCGAGCCCGACGCGGTGGACTGCGAGGGCGGGGGGGAGGCGTCTCTGCGGCTCACGGTGGCGCCGAAGCGGATCGCGGTAGAGCCCGGCGAGCAGGCGCGCTTCCAGGCCACCGTCCGCAACCTCGGCGACGCGGGGGCAGCAAACGTCAGGGTCTGCGCGGCGGCGCCGAGGAAGAAGGCCCGGGTCGTCGGCAAGGCGTGCACGACGAAGGCGGGCCTCGCCGCCGGCGGGCGGATGATGCCCACGTTCAAGCTGAGGCCCACGCGGCGCGCGCGCGGCCAGCGGGTGAGCGCGTCCTTCACCGCCACCTCGCCGGATGCCGCGACGGCGCGGACGACGGCGACGCTCAAGGTGCGGAGGTAGCCGCCCCGCTGCGGATCGCGGGCTGAGGCGGATCCTGGGCGATATCCGACCAGGATCCGCCTCAGCTGGGCCCTGCGGCAGGCGATGCCGGTAGGCGGGGAGCTTTGTCGTTCCGCAATGCAAAAGGGCTTGACACCATGGCGGAAACGGGTTAGGTTGCGCGCGCCAGCCAGCCATTTGGGCGAGCCCCCTCGCCACTAACTGGTCCGGGAGGAGAGATGCGGCACGGACTGCTTCTGTCAGGGATCGACCTCCGCGCACGGAATTCGCGCAGGGGGCAAGCCTCTTTGAGCCCTTCGCGAGCCGCCACCTCACAGCCCCGTCTCGCCGCGGGCCTCGCGGCGCTCGCGCTGCTCGCTGCCCTCGCCGCCTCGCTCGCCCTCGGCCCTGCACCCGCCTC
The DNA here is from genome assembly GCA_963788115.1 of uncultured Actinomycetes bacterium. GTDB lineage: Bacteria > Actinomycetota > Thermoleophilia > Solirubrobacterales > 70-9 > CAWBFD01. The sequence continues at coordinate 364,228 of CAWBFD010000003.1, read as the reverse complement.
CGCCCAGGGTGAGGGCAAGCACATCCTGATCTACACCGGCACCACCGGCTTCCGCCACACCGACGCGATCAACAACGGTCGCCCGGCTGTCCAGGCCCGGCTCGAGGCCCTCGGCTTCCAGGTCACATGGGAGGACTGCAGCGGCTTCGGCACCAACCCCGGCGAGTGCCGCAACCCCGACGAGAACCCTCGCGTGTTCACCGAGGCCAACCTGGCGCAGTACGACGCGATCTTCCTGCTCAACGCCTCCGACTACTTCTCCGGGACAGGTGGCACCCCCGGGCAGCTCTGGAGCGCCGAGGAGGAGGCGGCGATCATCGACTTCGTCCAGAACGGGGGCGGGATCGCGGCCAATCACAACGCGACCGACATGGGAGCGGGCCAGACCACCTGGAACTGGTGGGACGGCAACAACCCGAACTCGGCCGTCGGCACCACGATGCCTGGCCACTCGGCGAACAACATCAACGCGACGGTCATGGTCGAGGACCACAACCACCTCTCGACCCGCGGCCTGCCCGACACCTTCCAGATCTCCGACGAGCACTACAACTGGGCGCGCAACGTCCGCGGCGACCACCACGTGGTGGCCAACTTCGACGAGCGGACCTACAACCCCGGTCCGAACGCGATGGGCCAGGACCACCCGATCTCCTGGTGCCGCTCCTACGACGGCGACGGCGTCAACGACGGCACCGGCACCCCGAAGAGCTACGACGACGGGCGCGTCTGGATCACCGGCATCGGCCACAACGGCGCCCGCTACACCGAGAACGGCGGCAACAACCCGTTCATGGACCACCTGATCGGCGGCATCCGCTGGGTCGCGGGCGAAGGGCTCAAGTCCGACTGCGGCGGCACCGTGTGGGCGAACTTCACTCGCACCGTGCTCGTGCCCGACGCGCACAACCCGATCGCGATCGACGTCGCCGCCGACGGCAAGGTCTATTGGACCGAGATCGGCCCCACGATCGGGCTCACCTCGGAGGGCTACATCAAGATGCACGACCAGGCGGGCGCGTCCGGCAACCAGACCACGGTCGCGACGATCCCCACCCGCGCCGACCACTCGAACTCCGAGGACGGGGTCCTCGGGATGAGCCTCGAGCCGGGATTCGACCTCTCCGACCCGGGCCTGCGCGACATCTACGTCTACTACTCGCCGCGCAATCCGGCCTGGCCCGAATCCGGCAACGCCTACACGGTCGGCTACAACCAGATCTCGCGGTTCACGCTGAACGCGGCGGGGACCGCGATCGAGCCCGGCTCCGAACAGGTGATCCTGCGGGTGCCGAAGGTGAAGCTGGCCGGCAACCCGACCTGGTGCACCGGCTGCCCCGCCGGCAACGGCCCGGGCCACGTGGGCGGCGCCAGCCTCGTCTTCGACTCCGAGGGCAATCTCTACCTCGGGGTCGGTGACGACGTGGCCCCGGGCGAGAGCGGGCACAACAACTACCCGCCGCTCGACTATCGCGCCCAGGAGCATCGCGACGCCCGCAAGACCGCGGCCAACACCGGCGACCTGCGCGGCAAGATCGTCCGGATCAACCCGCTGGAGGAGATCGCCCCGGGAGCGGAACCGGGGATCGGCGCCACGTACGAGATTCCCGCCGGCAACATGTTCCCGCCGGGGACGGCCAACGCGCGGCCCGAGATCTACGCGATGGGCTTCCGCCAGCCGTTCACGGTGCACGCCGACCCGGGTAACCCGGGCACGATCGGGGTCGGCGAGTTCTGCCACGACAACGGCTCCAATCAGGCCGACCGCGCGCCCGCCGGGACTTGCGAGTGGAACCTGATCTCCGAGCCGGGCTTCCACGGCTGGCCGTTCTGCGTCGGTCCCAACACGCCCGCGAACACGTCGTACCGCTGGGACTATGGCTCAGGCACCTCGACGGGGAGCCAGTACGACTGCTCGCTCGCCAGCCTCCCGTCCGATCTCAACTACGCGCCGGCCGGCCAGGCCAACCCGGGCCCCACCAACCCGGGGCTTGCCAACATCCCCGGCCCCGCGGTCCCGGCGACGATCTGGAAGAAGTACACGAACGAGCAACCGACCGCCGACTTCGGCAACCTCTCCGCCGGCGGGATGCAGCCGATCACCGGCCCGATTTACCGCTACGACCCCGAGACGGCCGGCCCCGGAGCCTTCCCGGCGTACTACGACGGCTCGTGGCTGATCAACAACCGCGGCTCCGACAACGGCTTCTGGAAGGAGGTGCGGCTGCGGGAGGACAACAACCAGATGCTGCACGTCCACGACTGGCTGCCCTACAACCACGCCGGCTCCGGCCCCGGCGACCTCAACAGCCTCGTGATCGGGACGCGCTTCGGCCCTGACGGCGCCCTCTACATGGCCCGCTTCCCGGTTGGCTGCTGCCGCAACGCCGGCACCATCAACAGCCCCGTGCAGATCGTGAAGGTCGAGTTCAACGTCCAGGACGAGTGCCTGGAGGACACCCAGCCGCCGAACGTCTCGCACCTGGTCAGCGGCCAGGAGCACCCGTTCGACCCCGACACCTACGTCGGCTCGGCCTCGTTCACGATCAACGCCAACGATGCCGGCTGTGCCGGGGTGGACACGGTCGAATACCGGGTGAACTCCGACTCCGAGGAGGACTGGCAGCCCTACGATGGGCCGGTCACCTTCGAGGACGAGGGCGATTACGCCGTCGACTACCGGGCCACGGACGAGTTCGGGAACACATCGGAGCTCGGCTCGGCGAGCTTCAGCGTGGTGGATGTCGTCGATCTGACCCCGCCGGAGGTGACCGCGACCGTCACCGGCTCCCAGACCGGCGAAGGCGACTACATCGGCTCGGCGACGCTCGAACTGGAGGCCACCGACGAGTTCTCGTTCATCGAGTCGATCGAGCGGCGCGTGAACGGCGGTCCCTGGGTCGCGACCGAGTTCGACGGCGACAGCCTGACCGAGGCGGTCGAGGTGCAGTTCACCGAGCTTGGCGATCACGAGGTCGACTACCGTGCCACCGACGGCGCCGGCAACACCTCAGCGGTCGAGACGATCGCCTTCCGCGTCGTCCCGGAGCCGGGCTTCACGCACTCGATCGAGGGCATCAGCGCGGGCGCCCAGGAGTTCGTGACCACGACCGCCGGCAACCACAACCCGGTCACCGGCCTCATCGACCGCGACCCCACCACCCGCTGGGCGGGCGGCAACCCGGTGACGGACGCCTGGGTCGAGTTCGACCTCGGCTCCCCGCAGCGGGTCGACACCCTGCGGATCGCGATCTTCAACGGGGACACCCGCAGCTACCCGATCCAGATCACCGCCGGGGACGAGCCCAGCCCAACCAACGTGGTCTTCGCGGGCAACACCGAGATGGTCCCGGCCCAGGGCGACTTCTACTCGATCAGCCTCCCGCCGACGACGGCACGCTACTTCAGGCTCACCCCTACGGGCCCCTCGACCCCTGACGGCAGCAACTTCTTCGGCGGCTGGGAGGCGCAGCTCGTCGACAGCGAGCTCGCGCCGGAGTCGTGCACCGGCACCTACTCGGATGAGTTCGACGGCGGCCCCCTGGAGGAGCCGAAGTGGCTGCGCCATACGCGCAACGGCGGCACTCCGCCCGAGGCGACCGTGCTCTCCGGCGGCCAGCTTCACATGCCGGTCGGCAAGTTCGAGCTCGACAACAACAACCTGACCACCTCGGTCGGCCCGTTCAACTTCATCGGCCAGAGCCTCGAGGCGATGACGGCGGATCTGGGTCCCGTGTGGCAGGTGGAGACCGAGTTCACAGTGTCATACGAGGCCACCTCGGCCCCGTACGGCTGGCCCAACGCAGGGCTCATGGTGTGGCAGCAGGACCCGCCGGGCGACTCGAGCTCGGGCCCGGACAACAACCTGTTCCGGTTCTCGATCACCCGCAACAGCGGCAACGGCTCGATCTTCGCCGAGGGATCCAAGGACAACCCACCCGGCGCGAACAACGAGGGCACCCGCCAGCAGGGCGCGGGCAACCCGGCCCTCCGCCCCGCGGCGTCCGTGCAGGCTCCGATCACGGTCCGGATGAGGATGAACCGCAACGGCGGCGACGTCGTCACCGCCCAGTACGCGGTGCTCGACCCCGCCAGCGGGGAGTGGAACTGGGCGGCGCCGATGCTCACCGGCGGGACCACCGGGTTCCGAATGGGCGGCACGCCTGCCGGGCTGAACCTGAACCCCACCGGCTGGACCCGCCGGGACGGGCCAGGGTCGCGGATCGGCGTCTACGCCGGCTCGAACTTCGACACGGCGAACCCCAGCGCCACCCTCCCCGACGCGGACGTCGACGTCGAGTTCTTCCGGGTCACCCCAGACCCGTACGCGGAGTGCTCGCCGATCGACACCGAGCGGCCCGAGACGACGCACGAGCTCGACCCGGCGGCGCCCGACGGCGTCAACGGCTGGTACGTCTCGCCGGTCGAGGTGACGCTCGAGGCCACGGACAACGAGGGCGGCTCCGGCGTGGAGCTGACGCAGTACCGGATCGACGGCGGCGAGTGGACGACGTACGCCGCGCCGTTCACCGTCTCCGACCAGGGCGAGCACACTGTCGAGTACCGCTCGCGCGACGCCCAGGGCAACATGGAGCCGGCGAAGTCGGTGCAGATCGACGTCGATCCGGCGGCGCCCGTGACCACCGCCACGCTTGATCCGGCCAGTCCCGGGCCCGGTGGAACCTACGACGGGCCGGTCGCCATCACGCTGACGGCCGAGGACGCGGCCTCCGGGGTCGAGCTGACGGAGTATGCGATCGACGGCGGTGAGCTCGGCGAGTACTCGGGGCCGTTCACGGTCTCCGAGGCCGGGGCGCACACCGTCACCTTCCGCTCCACCGACGCCGCCGGCAACGTCGAGGGGACGAAGTCGGTCGAGTTCTCGATCGAGGAGGAGGGCGGCGCCTGCACGCCGCTGCGCTCGGACGAGTTCGAGGGTACGGACCTCGACATGGACCGTTGGGACGTCGTCCGTCTCGATCCAAGTCGCCTGTCGGTTTCGGACGGCGCCTTGCACCTCGTCTCGGCGCCGACGGACATCTTCGCTGGACAGACCGGCCTGCCGAACATCGTGGTTCAGGACCTCCCGGGTGGCGGCACGGAACCGTGGAGCATCACCACCGAGATGACGTGGAACCCGACCCAGAACTTCCAGAACGCGGGCCTGATCGTCTACGGCGACGACGCCAACTACGTCAAGACCGGCATGGTCTGGAACGGGGCGCGGAACTTCGAGCTCATCAAGGAGACCAACGACACCGCCACCTTCCCCGGCGGCGCTCCGGTGCCGGGTAGCCTCGGCCAGACGTTCTTCCTGCGCCTCGTTTCGTCCGACGGGAACGCGGTCCAGGCGCAGTTCTCCGCTGACGGTCAGAGTTGGACCAACATCGGAGCGAGTGGCACGAACCTGACGGGGATCACGAACCCACGGATCGGTGTCTACGCGACCGCCTCGAACCAGGCGGGGGCCGGACAGCCGACGGCGAGCTACCACTCGGTGACGATCGAGCCTGACGAGGAAGTCTGCCCGCCGAGCTGCCTGCACTCCGATGAGTTCGACGCGCGCGTCCCTCGACACGGCCAAGTGGACCACCGTCCGCAACGCGCCGGGCTTCGAGCACAGCATCGGCGGCGGGCAGCTCACCCTGCCGATCCTGGACGAGATCGACGGCACCCGCACCGGGCCGATCAGCCATGTCGCACAGCAGCTCCCAGAGGGCACGAACTGGACCGCCGAGGCGAAGGTGACCGTCAACCACCAGAGCTCCTGGCAGCAGGCCGGGATCATGCTGTGGCAGTCGGACACCAACTTCGTGAAGGTGACCTTCTCGCGCAACGCCAACAACGGCAACCGCTACTTCGAGATCACCGCCGACAACCCGCCGAACAACACCCGGAACATCGGCATGGCACACACGGTGTCGGCCGACTTCCCGGCCACCGGCTACGTCCGGATGATCCGAGCGGGCAACAGCATCACCGGCGCCTACTCGGCCGACGGCGAGAGCTGGACCCCGCTCACCGGCACCAACGCAACCAAGCCGGTGGACGTGGTTCCCCCGCGCGAGGGTCCGGGCGTCGTCATCGGCCCGTATGCCGGCTCCGACATCGACGGAAACTTCGAGAGCACGGCCTCGTTCGACTACTTCCGCACAGAGCCGGATGACTGCCCCGACGAGGACGAGACCTCGCCGGAGACCACCGTGCAGCTCAACGGCGCCCCGCCGGTGGCCACCTACGACGGCCCGGTGAGCGCCACCTTCAGCGCCATCGATCCCGGCGAGGACGCATCCGGCGTCGACTTCACCGAGTACCGGATCGACGGCGGCGCCTTCCAGGTCTACGACACCCTCATGCCGCCGATGATCGCGGGCGCGGGCCCGCACGCGATCGAGTACCGCTCCACCGACCTCGCCGGCAACGTCGAGGCGACCAAGTCGGTCTCATTCGAGATCGAGGGCACCTCCGACGACACCATCCCGCCGATGACGACCGCGCAGCTCAACGGGGCCGACCCCGAGCCCACCTACGACGGCCCGGTCGAGGTCAGCCTCTCGGCCACCGATCCCGCGGGCGGCCAGGAGCCTCAGACGCACGAGGTGGCCCCCGACGGCTTCACCTGGAACCCCGACGCGCTCGAGATCGGCGCCGGAGACACGGTCGAGTGGGACTTCGGCGGCGCCTTCCACGACATCTGCCTCGACACCGCCGCCCCCGTGGGCCCGGTGACCGGCGGTGACTGCGGCGCTGACGAGGCCCTCGGCGACGCTGCCGACGACGACACCGGCGGCTCTCGGACCTTCACCGAGCCGGGCAGCTTCCTCTATTACTGCTCCTACCACTGGCCCTCGATGCAGGGCGACCTCGAGGTCACCGAGGCCCAGGGCACCCCCGGCTCCGGGGTCGCCACGACCTCCTACTCGGTCGACGGCGGCGCCCCGGTCGTGTCCGAGAACGACGGCGGCGACGACCCGTTCCTGACCGAGTTCACGGTCACCGGGGAGGGCTCCCACGAGGTCGAGTTCTTCTCCACCGACGAGGCCGGCAACGTCGAGCAGACCCAGGCGGTCAGCTTCGAGATCGAGGACGGGGGGCAGGAGTGCCTCTCGGACGAGTTCGACGGGACCGAGCTCGACCCGAAGTGGGAGGTCGTCCGCCGCGACGACGAGCGCCTGTCGGTCTCCGCTGGCGCGCTCAATCTCGTCTCCGCCCCGATGGACATCTTCGCCGCTGAGACCGGGCTCCCGAACATCGTCGTCCAGCCGCTCCCCGGCGGCGGCGCCGAGCCCTGGAGCATCACCACTGAGATGACCTGGGCGCCGACCCAGAACTTCCAGAACGCCGGCCTCATCGTCTACGGCGACGACGCCAACTACATCAAGACCGGAATGGTCTGGAACGGCGGCACGGTCGCGGACGGCCGCAACTTCGAATTGATCAAGGAGACGAACAACAACGCCACCTTCCCCGGCAACTCGAACCCGCCCGACGGCTTCCCCAACACGTTCTTCCTCCGCCTCACCTCGGCCGACGGGCAGAGCGTCGTGGCTCAGTACTCGGCCGACGGCGAGAGCTGGACCAACATCGGGGCGGCCGGGACCAACCTGACCGGGATCGCCAACCCGCGGATCGGCGTCTACGCCACCGCGTCGACCCAGGCCGGGGTGAGCGAGCCGACCGCGAGCTATGACTGGGTTCACATCACCCCGGACGACTGCCCCGTGGAGGACCTGACCCCGCCGACCACCACCCACGCCTTCGCCCCGCCCAGCCCGAACGGTGAGAACGGCTGGTACACCTCGCCGGTGACCACCACCCTGACCGCCACCGACAACGAGGGAGGGACGGGCGTGGCCTCTACCGAGTACTCGCTGGACGGCGGCGCCCTCCAGAATTACTCGGCCCCGTTCCAGGTCTCCACCGATGGTGAGCACGAGATCGAGTACCTCTCCACCGACAACGCAGGCAACGAGGAGGACGCGAAGTCGGCGCAGCTCATGATCGACCAAGCGGCGCCCATGACCACCGCGGAGCTCAACGGGGCGGCGCCGGCGCCGAGCTACGACGCTCCCGTGACCGCCACGTTCTTCGCCGCGGACCCGACCTCGGGCGTGGCCGGGACCGAGTACCGCGTGGACGGCGGCGCCTTCCAGCCCTACAGCCAGGCGACGCCGCCGACGGTCTCCGACTCAGGCCCGCACACGATCGAGTACCGGTCCACCGACGTCGCAGGCAACATCGAGCAGACCAGGTCGGTCTCGTTCTCGATCGAGGAGGAGCCCGTCGGCGAACCCGACCTGCGCCTCTCCGTCAGCCCGAGGCGCGAGACGGTCAAGGTGGGCAAGCTCGCCAGGTTCACCGCCACACTCCTCAACGCCGGCGACGGCCCCGCCGCCAACGTCCGGGTCTGCGCCAGCGCGCCGGCGTCGAAGCTCAGGCTGGTCGGCAAGGCGTGCACGACCAGGGGCGGCCTCGCCCCGGGGGCGAGGATGGCGCCCGCGTTCAAGCTGAAGCCGAAGCGGAGCGCGCGCGGAAAGCGGGTCGACGTGACCTTCATCGCGACCTCGCCCGGGCTGCCGATGGAGCGGTCCCAGGCGACGGTGAAGGTGAAGCGCTAGGCTCGGACGTAGATGGGCGGAGGCAGGATCGTCAGGCCGGTCCTTGCGCTGGCGGCCGCGGGTGGGATCGCGCTCGCGGCCATCGCCGGATGCGGTGGCGACGACGAGGAGCCCCAGGGCGTCGACCTGACCGCGATCTACTGCCCGATGGTCCCGACCGGCGAGCGGGTTGAGGGCGTGCGGCAGTGGGAGCCGGCCGAGAACGCCTTCGACACGGCCGAGCTGATCGGGATGATGCTCTCCGAGGCGCGCGCCACGGCCGCCGAGCACGACTGCAACATCGTCGTCTCGCTCCGCGACGGCGAGGGCCTTCCGGTCCCGATCGACATCGACCCGAGCCGGGTCTACGTCTACACCGAGGAGAACCGCGTCACCCAGATCGAGGGCGTGGGCGGAGGGATCTAGCCTGCCGGGCCACTGAGCCCCGCTCCCTCCAGCCGGCCTTCGATGCCAACGCTCGCCAGGCTTTCCGCCATCGCCTCCGGCCCTCGCTCGAGGTGGGTCGTGGTCGGGGCCTGGGTCGCGGTGGCGCTGGCGATGGTGCCGCTCCTCCCCGAGCTCGAGGAGGAGGCGGCCGACGAGAGCGACACCTTCCTCGTCCGGGGCTCGGAGTCCGCCGAGGTGGAACGCATCGTCGACGCGCAGTTCGAGCGCGGCAGCGAGATGGCGGCGGTGATCGCCTATTTCCGGGAGGGCGGGCTGACCGGCGCGGACCGGCGCCGGATCGAGGCGGACGCGCTCGAGCTCTGCAGCTCGGCTCAGATCCCGAGCCTGACACTGATCGGCACGCCCTACGCGCTGGCCTGTGGGGAGACCGATCCGCGCGACCTCAGCCCCGGGCCCTCCCTGCTGCTCGCGGATGACGGAACCCTGGCGCTGACGTCGGTGCTGATGACCGACGAGTCGACGCCCGTCGCCGAGCAGGCGGTCGACGCAATCCGCATGGTGGCGCCGCCGCCCGAGGGCGACCGGGGCGGCCTCGCGGCGTACGTAACCGGCGAGGCGGGGTTCGAGGCGGACCGAAGCGAGGCGGTCCAGGGCATCGACGAGACCCTGCTCGCGGTCACCGTCGCCGTGCTCCTGGTGTTGCTGCTGGCGATCTATCGGTCCCCGCTGGTCGCCCTCGTCCCCCTGGTGGTGGTCGCCCTCGCCTACCTCGTCGCCGCCGGCGCCACCTACGGGATCGTGGCCGTGGGCCTGACCGAGGTGAGCGGGCAGACCACCGCGATCCTGATCGTGCTCATGTTCGGCGTGGGCACGGACTATTGCCTGCTGATCGTGGCGCGGTTCCGCGACGAGTTGCGGCGAACGGCGGACGTCGGCCAGGCGATGTCCCGCGCCGCCGAGCGCACCGGCCCGGCCATCCTCTCGGCAGGGGCGATCGTGATCGTGGCGATGCTGGTGCTCGCCCTGGCGGACTTCAACGCCACCCGCGAGATGGGGCCGATCCTTGCGCTGGGCGTGGCGATCATGGTCGTCGCCGGGCTGACGCTGCTGCCGGCGATCCTCGCCGCGCTGGGGCGGCGAGCCTTCTGGCCAGCCGTGCCCGAGGTCACGCGTGGCTCCGTCACCACCAGCGGGCTGTGGCGGCGGATCGCCGGTCGGGTTCGGCGGCGCCCCGCGCTCACGGCGGCCGCGGTCACCGCGACGCTGGTGGCCGGGGCGCTCGGCGGATTGGGCGGCCGCGAGAGCCTCGACTTCTCCGAGCAGTTTCGGGACGCCCCCGACTCGGTCGCCGGGCAGGAGGTGATCGCGGAGCACTTCGCCCCCGGCCGGGTGGCCCCGCTGCGGCTGGTCACGGACTTCGACGCCGCGGAGGACGTGCTGGCCGCCCTCACGGGAGGCGCCGAGACGCCCGTGGAGGAGGCGTATCTCACGGCGAGGTCGGTGGAGCCGCCCGGGCCGAGCGGGCCACCGGGGGCGGTCACCTCGGAGCTGGCCCTGGCCGACGCCTATCTCGGGATCGATCCGTTCTCCGATGAGGCGACCGACGCGGTGCCCGAGCTGCGCGAGACGGCCCGGCGAGCGGCTGGGGGAGGCCTCGCCCTGATCGGAGGGGAGGTCGCCGAGGCCTACGACACCAGGCAGGCGCTGGTCCGCGACACGCGCCTGATCGTCCCGCTCACCCTGATCCTGATCCTCGTCATCCTCGCGGTCCTCCTCCGGGCGGTGATCATGCCGCTCTATGTGATCGCCACCGTGGTGCTCTCGTTCGCCTTCGCGCTCGGCGCGAGCTCGCTGATCTTCACCCACCTTCTGGACCAGCCGGCGAGCGACCCCAGCCTGACGCTGTTCGCGTTCATCTTCCTCGTCGCGCTCGGCGTCGACTACAACGTGTTCCTGCTCGCTCGGATCCGGGAGGAGCGGCGCCGGGACCCATCAGCGGGAACGGCAGCAGCGGCGACCGCGGCGCTCGAGCGCACCGGGGGAGTGATCACCAGCGCCGGCCTCGTGCTCGCCGCCACCTTCAGCACGCTGATGGCGCTGCCGCTCGAGGCGCTGTTCCAGGTCGGGTTCGTGGTCGCCCTCGGGCTCCTGGCCGACACGTTCGGAGTCCGGGCGCTGCTCGTGCCCTCGCTCGCGGTGCTGCTCGGCGAGCGCAACTGGTGGCCGTGGGAGCGACCCGGAGGGCCAGGTTTCACATTGCGGAAGCTTTTGCCGTGAGCGCCACCAAAGCTGCTTGACATCGGACGCCGGCCACAGTAGCTTAGGCGCGCTCAGAACACACTCAGCACACAGTTAAGGCGAGGCTCAGAGGGGGGAGAAAGCGAGCATGGATGAGCGCTGTGGTGCGGCGGAGGAGCGAAGCAGAGGAGAGCAGGCCGGGCCAGGGCGCTGAGGAGGGGCGCTCAGAGTCACCCGGACGCTCCCTGGCGACAAGCCGCCGTGCCGTCCGGTGGGGGGCACTCGCAGCCGTGCTCTGTGCGTCCGTGCTCGGAGCGGACACGGCCCTCGCCCAGCAGACGGTGACAATCGACGCCGTCGACAGCCCCGCCGCAGCAGTGGCAGCCCTCGAGCGTCACGATCGACCCCGGCGACACCGTGCGCTGGGAGTTCGACGAGGCGCTGACCACCCACACGCTCACGTCGGTCAGCACCAACTGGAGTCCGCCCATCGACGAGACCCGCGCGCCCGGCGGCGCCGCGATCGAGCGCCAGTTCGACACGGCCGGGCTCTACACGTTCTTCTGCAAGATCCATCCGGACATGACGGGCTCGGTCACAGGTGGGCTCTCCCGGAGACCAGCTGGAGAACGTCCTCGTGTTCTCGGAGACGGCCGGTTTCCGCCACGACTCGATCCCGAACGGGATCGCTGCGATCGAGCAGCTCGGCGCGGACAACGACTTCAACGTCGATGCCACCGAGGACTCGACCCAGTTCAACGACGCCAACCTCGCCCAGTACGACGCGGTGATCTGGCTCTCGACGACCGGAGACGTGCTCACCGACGACCAGCAGGGGGCGTTCGAGCGCTACATCCAGGCGGGCGGCGGCTACGTGGGCATCCACGCCGCGGCCGACACCGAGTACACGTGGCCGTGGTACGGCGAGATGCTCGGCGGCTACTTCCGCAACCACCCGGTCGGCACCCCAACGGCCACGATCGACATCGAGGATCCGCGACGAGCCGTCGACCCAGGGCCTCCCGGCTCGCTGGACGCGCACCGACGAGTGGTACAACTACCAATCGCCCGTCAACCCCGGGGTCGGCGGCGGCGGGACCGACTACAGCCCGCGTGACAGCGGCGTCAAGGTCCTCGCGACGCTCGACGAGTCGACGTACGGCGAGGACGACGGCAACGCCGTCGACGACGACCACCCGATCGCCTGGTGCTCCGAGTTCGACGGCGGCCGCGTCTGGTACACGGGCGGCGGCCACACGCAGGCCTCGTTCTCCGAGCCGCTGTTCCTGCAGCACATCCTCGGCGGCATCCGGACCGCGGCGGGCGACGCGCCCGCCGATTGCGGCGAGCCGCGCCAGTCGACGCCGGCCCCCAGCGACTTCGAGAAGGTCACGATCGACGACGACACCGAGAACCCGTTCGAGCTCGACGTCGCCGAGGACGGTCGCGTCTTCTACATCGAGCGCAACGGCGAGGTGAACATCTGGAAGCCCGAGACCGAGCAGACGGTCGTAGCGGGCAACATCCCGGTGACCACCAGCCAGGAGAACGGCCTGATGGGCCTCCAGCTCGCCCCGGACTTCGAGACCAGCGGGTGGGTCTATCTCGCCTACTCGGCGCTGCCCGACTCCTCCAATCAGCAGGTCGTGTCGCGCTTCCAGGTCGTGGGCGACACGCTCGACATGCAATCCGAGGAGGTCATCCTCACCTGGCAGCATCAGCGGGCCGAGTGCTGCCACTCCGCCGGCTCGCTGTATTTCGGGCCCGACGGCAGCCTCTACGTCTCCACGGGCGACAACACCAACCCGTTCGCCTCCGACGGCTTCACCCCGATCGACGAGCGGCCCGGGCGCGAGGCCTGGGACGCGCAGCGCACCTCGGCGAACACGAACGACCTCAACGGCAAGATCCTGCGGATCCTGCCGATGGACGAGCCCACCGGCCCGCCGGGCGTCGGCTCGACCTACACGATCCCCACCGGCAACCTCTTCGCCCCGGGCACGGCGCTGACCCGGCCCGAGGTCTTCAGCATGGGCTTCCGCAACCCGTTCCGGTTCACCGTCGACCCGGAGACCGGCTGGGTCCTGATGGCCGACTACGGCCCCGACGCCGGCTCCGGCAACCCGTCCCGCGGCCCGCAGGGCAGCGTCGAGTACAACGCGATCACCAGCGCGGGCAACTACGGCTGGCCCTACTGCATTCGCCAGAACGTCGCCTACATCGACTACGACTTCGCGACCGGGACGTCCGGCCTGCCGTTCAACTGCGCGAACCCGGTCAACACCTCGCCCAACAACACCGGGCTCACCAACCTGCCTGCGGCGCGGCCCGCGACGATGTGGATGGGCTATTCCGACCTCGACACCAGGTTCCCGGGCCTCGGCAACGGCGGCGCCCCGATGGCCGGCCCGCGCTACCACTACGACCCGGACAACCCGTCCGGCACGAAGTTCCCCGAGTACTACGACGACGAGTGGTTCATCGCCGAATGGAACAACGGCTGGATCAAGCACGCCACGCTCGACGGCCAGGGCAACGCCACCGACGTCAGGCAGTTCCCGCTCGGCACGACCGAGTTCTGGCAACGGCCGATGGACCTCGACTTCGGGCCCGACGGCTCGCTGTACGTGATCGATTGGGGCTCCGGCTTCGGCGGCAACAACGCCGACTCGGGCGTCTATCGCATCGACTACGTCGGTGGCGGCAGGCGGCCGATCGCGCATGCGGCGGCCACGCCCACCAGCGGCCAGCCGCCGCTGCAGGTCTCGTTCTCCAGCGAGGGCTCGGTCGATCCGGACGGCACCCCGCTCACCTACGAGTGGGACTTCGGTGACGGCTCGCCGACTTCCACCGATCCCAACCCGACGCACACGTACACGGCGCCCGGCACGTACACGGCCACCCTGCGGGTGACCGACGAGGCCGACCAGACGGGCGTCGACAACGTCCAGATCGTCGTCGGCAACACCGAGCCCGTGGTGACGATCGACATCCCGGAGAACGGCCAGTTCGCCGAGTTCGGCGACGAGGTGCCGTACGAGATCACGGTCACCGATGCCGAGGACGGCACCACCGAGGACGGCTCGATTTCCTGCGACGACGTCACCCTGAACGTCTCGCTCGGCCACGACGAGCACGCGCACGAGCTCTCCGAGCAGACCGGATGCTCGGGAACGATCGAGACGCTCAACGCCGGCGGCCACGGGGAGTCTGCGAACACCTTCACCGTGCTCGAGGCCGTCTACACGGACGAGGCGCAGCCCGGCGGGGCGGTCTCGCTCACGGGCCGCGACGAGGCGATCCTGCCGCGCAAGCGCAAGCAGGCCGAGTTCTTCACCACCACCGGACGCGCTCCCGGCGCGGTCGGCGGCGGCGACCCCGGGGTCATGACCGAGACCACCGGCGACACCGAGGGCGGCGGCCTGAACATCGGCTTCATCGAGAACGGCGACTACGTCTCCTACTTCCCGATGAACCTCAAGGACATCACCTCGCTCCGGTTCCGGGTTGCCTCCGCGGGCGCCGGGGGGACGATCGAGGTCCGCCTCGACGCTCCCGACGGCCCGGTCGTGGCGACCACGGAGTTCATCACCCCCACGGGTGGGTGGCAGCTCTACAAGAACGTCGACCTGGCGCTGCCGAACCCGCCGCCGGGAGGCACGCACGAGCTGTTCTTCGTCTTCCGCCACCCGACCGACCAGGGCGGCCTGATGAACCTCAACTGGATCCAGTTCCGCGGCAAGGGCGCCGCGGTCACGGCGGCTCCTGAGGTCGAGGCGAGCGCCGATCCGACCACGGGCGTCGCTCCGCTCGACGTCCAGTTCGAGGCTGAGGCGACCGACCCCGAGGGCGGGAACCTGACGTATGCGTGGGACTTCGGCGTCGCCGGGACCAGCGACGACACCTCCACCGAGGAGGACCCGATCTACACGTACGAGCAGCCGGGCACCTACAACGCAACCGTGACCGTGAGCGATCCGGACGGAGGCGAGGCGACCGACACCGTCCAGGTGCGCGTCACCTCCGGCGAGCAATGCCCGACCGGGCCGGTGCGCTCGGACGAGTTCGACGGCGACGCGCTGGACACCAACCGCTGGACGGTGATCCGGCCTGACTCGACGCGCCCGCCCACCGTCTCCGGTGGCGAGCTGCACTTCCCGATCGACAACGGCTCGATCTACGGGCCGGGCACGAGCGCTCGGAACATCGTGGTCGAGCCGCTTCCCGCCGGCGCCGTCGAGGTGACCGCGAAGATCACCACCGACCCGCTCACCGAGAACTATCACCAGGCGGGCCTGCGCGTCTATGCGGACGACGACAACTGGGCCTCGGTCCACATGATCTCCGCGGGCGGCGCGCGCGACATCGAGTTCATCTACGAGTCCAACGGCAACCCGCGCAACGAGGCGGCGGACAAGCTCGGCGGCCTCCCGCCCGAAACGCCGCTCACGTACTGGGTGCGGATCGTCTCCGACGGGCAGCAGCTGACCGCCTTCTACTCGTTCGACGGTGTGGACTTCGATGCCGTCGGCCGCCCGGGCTCGCTGGCAACGTTCAACAACCCACAGATCGGGCCGGTGGCGCTGTCCGACCAAGCGCCGAGCTTCCCGGTGGCGCACTTCGACTGGATCCGGTTCAACCCGGACTCCACCGGCGGCGGCGGTGGGGGCGGGTTCAGCGACGGGTTCGACGGCTCGAGCCTGGACACGAACCGCTGGGACGCGATCGTCCGTGGCAACTCCAACGCATACGAGGTCGCCGACGGCCAGCTGACGATCACCACGGAGCCCGGTGACATCTACACCGGCGACACGGTCCCGCCGCCCAACAACTTCATCTTCCAGGACGCGAGCCATGCCGACGACGACTGGACCATCGAGACCAAGCTGTCCGGCACGATCAACGGCGGCTACGGCCAGGGCGGGCTGATGGCCTACCAGGACGGTGACAACTACGTCAAGCTGGACCCGATCTCCGACGCCGGCTCGACCCGGATCAACCGGATCGAGCTGCGCTCCGAGGTGGGCGGCGCGATCCAGAACCCGCAGCCGCAGGTCGACGTCCCGGTGGGGACCACCGACTACTGGCTGCGCCTGACGAAGTCCGGGACGAACTACACGGGCGAGTACTCGTTCGACGGCGAGACCTGGATCGCACTTCCGACAGTGGCAAATGCCATGGCCTCTCCCGACTTCGGGCTGTTCGCCTTCGGCCCGCAGCCGGACGGCCAGGGCGACACCGTCTCGTTCGACTACTTCCTGCTCAACGGCGAGCCGCCAGGCGGCGGAGGCGGCGGCGGCTTCGGCGACGAGTTCGACGGCGCCAGCCTCGACAAGGGCAAGTGGAACGCGATCGTGCGCGAGGACGACAGCCTCTACACGGTCGCCAGGCGGCGCAGCTGAACGTCGACCACGGTCAACGGCGACATCTACGCCGACGGCGACCCCGCGCCGACCCGCAACTTCTTCCTGCAGACGCCCGACCACGCCGGGGAGAACTGGGTGATCGAGACCCAGGTCGACGCCGGCGAGCTCAGCGACAACTACGAGCAGGCCGGGCTGATGGCCTACCAGGACGACGGGAACTACATCAAGTACGACGTCCATCTCCGACCAGGGCCAGACGGTGCTCAACCGGATCGAGCTGCGCTCGGAGGAGGGCAACGTCGATCCAGAACCCGCAGCCGCAGGTGACGCCCCTCCCCGCGGGCACCGAGGTCGTCTGGCTGCGGCTGACCAAGGCCGGCGACATGTACACCGGCGAGTACTCGTTCGACGGCGAGACCTTCACCGCGCTGCCGAGCCTGTGCAGAACGACATGGCCGCGCCGATGTTCGGCCTGTTCACGCTCGGCGTGAACAGCGGCGGCGGCACCGCCCACTTCGAGTACTTCGAGCTCGATGGCAACAGGGGCGGCTGCGCGGAGCCGCCGGACAACCGCCCGCCGGCGGTCGACGAACCGACGGCGGACCCGACCATCGGGCTCGGCCCGCTCGAGGTGGACTTCGCGGTCGCGGCGACCGATCCCGACGACGACCCGCTCACCTACAGCTGGGACTTCGACGGCAACGGCACCGAGGACTCGACGCAGCAGAACCCGACCCACACCTATACCGCGCCCGGCGAGTACGAGGCCGAGGTCACCGTCTCCGACGGGCAGGCGGCCGCCTCGCGGACGGTTGACGTTCAGGTCCTCGAGGCCGACGACCCGGCTGCGGACTTCCGGACCCTTGTGTTCTCGAAGACCGCGGGCTTCCGCCACTCGTCGATCGACGAGGGGCATGCGGCGTTCGAGCAGATGGGCGACCAGGAGAACTTCCAGGTCGACCACACCGAGGACTCGACCGCCTTCCGGGCGGACGTGCTCTCCCACTACGACACCGTGATGTTCCTCTCGACGACCGGCGACGTGTTCAACGCGCAGCAGCAGGCGGCGTTCGAGGATTACATCCAGGGCGGCGGCGGCTACGTCGGCATCCACTCGGCCTCCGACACCGAGTACGACTGGAACTGGTACGGGCATCTCGTCGGTGCGTACTTCCGCAACCACCCGGGTGGGGCCGATCAGTTCCAGGAGGCCACGATCGGAGTCGAGGACCAGGAGCATCCGTCGACGGAACCGCTTCCGGACACCTATCAGCGGACTGACGAGTGGTACAACTTCAAGTCGCCCGACTTCGCCACCGGCGGTGGCGGCGGTGGAGAGACCATCGTCGAGGAGTTCGACGGCACCGACGTCGCCTCGCCTCCATGGGAGGTCGTGCGCCGCAACCAGAACCTGACCGTCAGCGGCGGCGCGCTGCGCATCCCCGCCGAGCCGGGCGACCTCTACGGCGCCGCTCCGGACAACGCCCAGAACCTGGTGCTGCGCGATGCGCCGGACGGCCCCTGGGAGGCGACCGCGAGCATGAACTTCGAGGGCACGGCCCAGTACCACCAGGCCGGCCTCCTGGTCTACGGCAACGACGACAACTTCACCAAGCTGGGCCGCATCGCCCACACGGCGGCGGGCGACGAGAAGTTCGAGTTCATCTACGAGACCGGCGACACCCCGCGCAACGAGGCCGCGGACTCGACCGCCAACATCCCGGCGAACTTCCCCGATGACTTCCAGGTTCGGATCACGTCGGACGGCACCAACATCACCGGCGCCTACTCGACCGACGGGACCACGTGGACGCCGGTCGGGCGTCCGGCCCCGCTGCCTGCGAACGCCCGGATCGGCCTGTTCGCGTTCTCGAACAACGCCGCGACCTCGCCCGAGGCCGCGTTCGAGCGGTTCGAGCTGACCACCGGCGAGGGGGGTAACGCCGACTACAGCCCGCGCGGCGAGGTCCACGTGCTGGCGAACATCGACGAGTCGACCTACAACGAGGACGACGGCAACACCACGGATGACGACCATCCGATGACGTGGTGCCACCGGTACGACGGCGGGCGCTCCTGGTACACCGGGATGGGTCACACGGAGGCGTCCTACACGGAGCCCAATTTCCTGACCCAGGTGCTGGGCGGCCTCGAGACCACCGCCGGCGTCGAGCCGTCGGAGACCTGCGGGGTCGAGGCCGCAAACAACCCGCCGGTGATCGACTCGATCGCGGCGAGTCCGACCCAGGGTCCGGCGCCGCTGGAGGTCGACTTCACCGCCACGGCGTCCGACGCCGACGGGGACGACCTCAGCTACAGCTGGGACTTCGACGGCAACGGCACCGAGGACTCGACCGAGCAGAACCCGACCCACACCTACACCAACCCCGGGAACCTACGAGGCCGAGCTGACGGTCTCCGACGGCGAGGCCGAGGTGACCGATGCGGTCACCGTGACCGTCCTGGAGGAGGGGCGACAGGCTGAGCTGCGCCTCACGGTGAGGCCTCGGACCGCGCGCGTGAGCGTCGGCGACCGGACCAACTTCACGGCGACGGTGCGCAACATCGGCGACGCCCCGGCCGACGATGTGGGGGTCTGCCTCGACGCGCCGAGGAACCGCGTGGCGATCATCAGCCCGAAGTGCGTCACGTACGACCGCCTCAGAGACGGCTTCGAGCGGAGGCCGAGGTTCACGGTCAGGGCGAGGAGGGCGGCCGCGGGCAGGCAGGTGACGCTCACGTTCACGGCGACCTCTCCCGACGCCGACACCGAGCAGGTGACGGCGACGCTGAACGTCAGGAACAGATAGCGGGTCAGCCCCGCGCGGAGATCTAGAGGAGCGGCCGCAGCTCGTTCGCGCAGCGCTCGGTCAGCGAGCTGTAGAACTCCTCGCTAAGGAGGTCCGAGCCGTGGTCCTCGATGAACTTGCGCTGCTCGGGCGTGATGTCGACCGGATCGGTGTCGATCGCGTTCGGGAACGGGTTCGCCGGGCGTGCGGTCGATCGGGGCCACGAACTCGACCGCGAGCGCGCCGTCGTAGCCGATCTCGCGCAGGATGTCGACGACCCTGCCCCAGTCGTAGTGGCCCATCCCGCAGGCGAGGCGGTTGTTGTCCGCGACGTGCAGGTCCATCAGCCGGTCGCCGGCCTCGCGAATCGCCTCGTAGGGATCGGGCTCCTCGATGTTGAGGTGGAAGGTGTCGAGGCAGAGCCCGATGTCGGGGCTGACCGCGTCGGCGAGCGCGAGCCCCTGCGCCGCGCGGGAGATGAAGTAGGTCTCGAACCGGTTGATCGGCTCGATCGCGAGCCTGATCCCCTCCCGCTGGGCGAACTCGTGGATCTCCTCGAGGCACGCCACCGCCCACCCCCACTCCTCCTCCGGGGTCGACTCCGGAGTCACCTTGCCGACCTCGTTGGGGACGATCGAGACCACGGGACCCTCGAGCTCCTTGGTCAGCGTGATCGTGTCGTTCACGTACTCCACCGACCTGGCACGAGCCTCCGCCGTGCCGGCGACCAGGCTCTTCTCCTCGACCATCAGCGTGACCGAGCCCGAGCAGCGGATCCCGTTCTCCTCGAGCATCGCGCAGCACTTCCTTGGTGTCGTACTCGCGCGGCCTCGTGCTGCTGATCTCGAGGGCGTCGTAGCCGTACTTCGCCAGCCGGCGGATCGTCGTCTCGATCGGCTCGGCCCTCATCCAGTTGTGCATCGCCAGCTCCATGCTCAGACGAGCTCCTTCCACTCGCGCGTGTGGACCTCCACCTCGACCTTCTCGAACTCCTTCAGCGCGGCCGCGAGATGGTCCGCGTAGCGGTCGTAGGTCTTCATGCCCTTCTCAGCGCTGGCGCGGAACGGGTTGCCGATCACCCCGCTCGGCGTGAAGTCTGAGTGGTCGGTCGCGAAGACGAAGAACTGGTAGCCCTCGAACTCGACGTCCGGCGCGCCGTCGGGCTTGATGAAGCTGTCCGGGAACCACTTGGGGCGCTCGGGCACCTGGTGCACGGCCCGGTCCATGCGCACGAGGCTCTCGTCGGAGGCCAGCACCTGGGAGGTCTCGAGCTCGCTCGAGTGCCAGCCGGGAGTCTCCTCCGGGGGGTTCTCCATGATGTCGTCGATGAGCGCGAGATAGCGCTCCGCGAACAGCTTCGACATGACCACGAAGGCGCCGGTGTCGTAGCGGATGCGGCGCAGGAGCGGCTCGATGATCTTGTTGTTGGAGCCGTGGTTGTTGACGAAGACGAGCTTCGAGAAGCCGTGGTGGATGAGGCAGCGGGCGATCTCGTAGTAGAGGTCCAGCAGGACCTGCGGACGGACGGTGATCGTCCCCGTGCCCTCGCCGACGCCGTACATGTGCTGAGGGGAGTAGCCCATCCAGACCGAGGGCGTGTACAGGACCTGCGCTCGCTCGGCCGCCCGTTCGGTGATCTCCTCGGCCTGGATCGTGTCGGTCAGCAGCGGGAGGTGCGGCCCGTGCTGCTCGAGGCTGGCGATCGGGATCATCACGATGTCCTTCTCCTCGAGGTAGGCCTTGACGTCCGGCGGCGCCAGCCGACCCAGGTTGTACGTCGGCAGATCCATCGTTCCTCCTTGGTGGTCTCCACTCACAGTCCGAGCTTGTTCGGATTCATGATCCGCTCGGGGTCAAGGGCACCCTTGATCGTCTCCAGGACCGACCACCCCGACCCGTACTGAGCCGCCATGTCATCGGCCAGCTTCAGGCCGACGCCGTGGTGGTCGTTGATCACCGCCCCCTCACGGAGGATCACCTCGGAGGTGCGCCTCCAGATCTCGTCGTAGATCGCGACGGCGGCATCCACGTCGTCGGGCGGCGCCTCCAGCACGAAGCGCCCGTAGACCATCGTCCCCCACACGTGCCAGTGGGAGAAGTGGCCGGTGAAGGTGAGCCCGTAGCGCTCGTAGTCGCGCAGCATCAGGGCGCGGACGGCCTCGTAAGCGGGGAGCATGCGCCCGTAGCCCGCGGCCAGGTCGATGGTCCCCCAGATACTGGGCAGCTCCGGCCGGAACGGCGGGTAATAGATGCGAAAACGGTTCTCCCACCACTGCTCGGCAACCTCGGGCCCCTCGTCCTGCCCGCCGTCGGCGGTGAGGGAGCGCAGGACCTCGCGCTCCTCGGTTTCCACCAGGGCTCGCGGGCCGTCGAAGACCAGGACGAGCTTCACGCCGGCGACATCGACGTCGAGCACCCGGGCGAGGTTGACCCGTGTGGCCTCGGGGTCGTGGAGCCGCACGGCCGCCGGCCGCCACCCCGCCTGAAGCACGCGACGAACCGCGTGCAGGCCCGTCGCCAGGTCATCGAAGCCGACCACCCGAAAGCTGCGGTGCTCGGGCATCGGCCGCAGCAGCAGCGTGGCCTCGGTGATCACGCCAAGCGTGCCCTCGCTGCCGATGAACAGCTGGTTGAGGTCGGGCCCCACCGCGTGGCGCGGGATCGGCACCGTGCGCACGAGCTCGCCCGATGGAAGCGCGACCTCGATCGAGGCGACGAGGTCCTCGATCTTGCCGTACTTGGTCGAGACGACGCCCGAGCCCTTCGCGGCGAGATAGCCGCCGACCCGGGCGAGGTGGAGCGACGCGGGGTAGTGGGGAAAGGTGTAGCCGCGCTCGTTGAGCCACTCCTCGAGCTCGAGGCCGCCGACGCCGGCCTGGGCGCGGACGGTCAGCGCCTCCTCGTCGAGCTCCACGATCTCGCCGAGCTCGGTCAGGTCGAGCACGACCCCGCCGACGTCGGGCACGGCGCCGCCCTGGCTGCCGGATCCGCCCCCGCGGGGCACCACCGGGACGCCCTCCGCCGCTGCGGCGGCGAGCGTGGCCGCGACCTCGGCCGCGTTCCGGGGCCGCACGACCGCATCCGCCGTCGGCGCGCGGCCGGCTCGCGCCAGCGCGGCGGCCTTCCAGTAGGTGTCGAGCGACCGCTCGCGGCGGGCCTCCTCGTCCGTGAGCACCGGAATCCCGTCCAGGCGCTCCGTCAGGCTTTGGATGCGGTCAGAAGACGTCACAACTTTGCGCGATCATATTGGATTCGATCACGTTGTTGCATAATCCCATCGGATGACCGAACGGTCCAGGCCGACCATTGCGGTGCTCGGGACCCTCGACACCAAGGGTCGAGAGATCGAGTACGTCCGCGAACGGATCGCCGCGCTCGGGACCGATGCGATCGTGATCGACACCGGCATCCTCGGCGAGCCCCTCTGCGATGCCGACGTCCCCCGCGAGGAGGTCGCGCGGGCGGCCGGCCACGAGCTCGAGTCGGTGCAGAACGCCGGCAGCCGAGGGGCGGCGGTGGAGCTGATGCAGGTGGGAGTCAGCCGCGTCGTCGGCGAGCTGTACGCCCAGGGGCGGCTGCACGGGGCGCTCTGCCTCGGCGGGGCCGAGGGTGCGCTGCTCGGCGCGGCGGCGATGCAGTCCCTGCCGGTCGGGGTGCCGAAGCTGATCGTCTCCCCGAGCGCTTCCGGGCCCCGCGCGTTCGGTCCCTTCATGGGCCGCAGGGACGTCGCCGTGATGCACTCCGTGGTGGACATCCTCGGTCTCAACCCGATCGCGCGGGCCGTCTTCGACAACGCGGTCGCCGCCGTGGTCGGGATGGTCAGGGATGCAGGATCGGTCCCCGCCGACCTGGGCGCGCGCAGCGTCGGGGTGACGATGCTGGGGCAGACGACCCCCGGCGCGATGGCGGCGTACGACGTCCTCGCCGACGCGGGCTGGTCGCCGGTGATCTTCCACGCCAACGGGGTCGGCGGCCCGGCAATGGAGGACCTGATCGCCCAGGGCTCGCTCGCCGGCGTGATCGAGTTCAGCCTCTCGGAGCTCGCCAACACCCTCTTCGATGGGGTTCACGCGACCGATGAGCGCCGGCTCACGGTCGCGGCCCAGCACGGGCTCCCCCAGGTCGTGACTCCGGGCTGCGCCGACTTCTTCAACCAGGGGCCGCTGGACACGGTCCCCGAGCGCTGGCGCGACCGCCCGCTGTACAAGCACAATCCGGTAGCGACGCTGGTGCGCCTGCGACCCGAGGAGATGGCCGAGCTCGGCCGGCTGATCGCCCTTCGCATCAATGATTCCTCGGGGCCGACCGCGGTCATCGTCCCGACCCGCGGATACTCGCTGATCGACATCGAGGGCGGTCCCCTGTGGGACCACGAAGCGGACATGGAGCTCGTCGAGGCGCTGGCGGCCGAGCTTCGTCCCGGGATCGCGCTCGAGCGGGTGGATCTGGCGGTCAACGACCCGGAGTTCGGCCAGCTGGTCGCCAGCCGGTTCCTCGAGCTGGCAGAGCAGGGGGAGCGCGGGCGATGAGAGGACCGCTTCGCCAGACCGCGATCATGGACCGGATCGAGCGCGACGGCTCCGTCTGGGTCGGGGAGCTGGCGCGTGAGCTCAGGGTGTCGCCGGCGACCATCCACCGCGACCTGCGAGCCCTCTCCGAGGAGGGTCTGGTCGATCGCGTCCACGGCGGCGCGCAGCTCCCGAACGGCCAGCGCCGGGCGCGCAACGCATGGGCCAGCCGGCGGGCCAGAAGCGCGGGCGCGAAGGCGCTGATCGCGAGCCGGGCGCTGGAGTGGGTGGAGGAGGGCTCGACGATCTTCATCGACTCCTCGACCACCTGCGCCGCGCTGGCCGGCGCGATCCAGTCGAGCCCGGTCGAGTCGTTGACCATGGTCACGAACTCGCCGGTGGTCGCAGCCGAGTTCGAGCACGAGGGCGTGCACCTGATCGTGGCGCCCGGCGAGGTCGATCAGAACATGCGCCTGATCGGGGGTCGATGGACTGTGGAGTTCCTGCGCCAGCTCAACTTCGCGACCAGCTTCATCTCGGCGGCGGGGGTCACGCCCGAACGCGGGCTCTCGACCGCCCAGCGAAACATCGCCGACGTGCTCGGGGCCGTCCACGAGGTCTCCCGGCGCACCGTCGCCCTCCTGGACTCGTCCAAGTTCGGCGTCCAATCCCTGCTCACGGTGGTCCGCGCGAAGGAGCTCGACGCGGTGATCGTCGACGACGGCCTCGCCCCGTCCCAGCGGGGCGAGGTCGAGGCGGCCGGGATCAACCTGGTCGTCGCCGAGCGGGCGGCGTAAGCCGCCGGCCCGAGTGAGACCGCTGGGCTGCCCGGGTGGACGGCCGACTCCCAACGAGCGAGCGGCAATGCATCACAGTGATGAATAACCCCACGTTCGTCCGAAAGCAGCTACTGGGAACCCCACGCTCGTCAGAAAGCAGCTAAGAACGTCAGGCGGTCGTTGTCGCATGGGGCCCCCGCGCGGCCCTCACTTGATCAGCGGCAGCAGCTCCTGCGAGCACCGCTCGACCAGCGAGCTGTAGAACTCCTCGCTCAGCAGATCGGACCCGTGGTCCTCGATGAACTTCTTCTGCTCGGGGGTGATGTCCACCGGGTCGGTCTCGATCGCGTTCGGGAACGGGTTCGCCGGCGTGCGGTCGATCGGGGCGACGAACTCCACCGTGAGGGCGCCGTCGTAGCCGATCTCGCGCAGGATGTCGACGACCCGGGCCCAGTCCCAGCTGCCCATCCCGCAGGCGAGGCGATTGTTGTCGGCCACGTGCAGGTCCACCAGCCGGTTGCCCGCGTCGCGAATCGCCTCGTAGGGATCGGATTCCTCGATGTTGAGGTGAAAGGTGTCGAGGCAGACGCCGACGTCCGGGCTGGTGGCGTCGGCGAGCGCGCGCGCCTGGTCCGCGCGTGAGATGAAGTAGGTCTCGAACCTGTTGATCGGCTCGACCGCGAGCTTGATGCCCTCCTGCTGGGCGTGCTCGTGGATCTCCTTCATCTCGTCGACCGCCCACTGCCACTCGGCCTCCGGGGTCGAGTCCGCGTTCACCTTTCCGACCTCGCCGGGCACGATCGAGACCTCGTACCCCTCGAGCTCCTTGACCATCGTCACCGTGTCCTTGACGTACTGGACCGACTTCGCCCGGGTCTCCTCGTCCCCCGCGACCAGATTGCGCCCCTCGACCATCAGCGTGATCGAGCCCCAGCAGCGGATGCCGTTCTCCTTCAGGATGCGGAGCACGTCCTTGGTGTCGTACTGATACGGCTCGCCGCTGATCTCGATGCTCTCGTAGCCGTACTTCGCCAGCCGCCGGATCGTCGTCTCGATCGGCTCGGCGCGCATCCAGTTGTGCATTGACAGGTGCATCTCTCCTCCAGTTGTCCGGACGATGGTCGACCGCCCGGAACCTAACTGATTTTCGGCGCAGGGACTACGGGGATGAGGGCGCCGCTGCCGGGGCTCGGCCGCCGTCATCCGGTGGGACTTCCGCCACGATCCGAAGGCAAGTCCCTTGACATCGGCCGGATGAGCGAATAGGTTACGACTGCGCCACGGGCGAACTGGGTTTGGCGCCAGGAGGAGGACAGCAGGGAGATGCTGGACAGGATTTGGTCGGCTCTGACCGGAGCGGCGGTGGTCGGCGCGGGCGTGATCGCCCTGCTGACTCCCACCACGGCGGCGGCGCAGGGCGACGTCAACGCGGTCGGCACCACTTGGGAACCGGACCAGGTCGGGATCGCCGTCGGCGAGGACGTGACCTGGCACTTCGACGATCCCGACAACTTCCTGCCGCACAACGTCTGGCTCGTTCCCCCCGGCGGCAACCCCGACCCCGCGGGCCCGGACATCTTCGAGGTCACTGACGGCATCGTCCAGGCCGGCGGGCCCCCGGTCTCCCATACCTTCGGCGAGGCCGGCGCCTGGACGTTCATCTGCACCCTGCACTCCGGCTTCTCCGGCGGGCAGTGGACCGGCATGGTCGGCACGGTCGACGTCGAGCCGGCGGGGGACACCATCGCCGCCGGTGACCACCGCCAGCCTCGATCCGCCCGAGCCCGGCCCGGGCGGCACCTACGAGGTGCCGGTCGAGGTGACCCTCGCGGCCACCGACAACGAGGGCGGCTCGGGGGTCGACACGACGGAGTACGCGATCGACGGCGGCGCCTTCCAGGACTACGGCGGCCCGTTCACGATCTCCACGCCGGGCGCGCACACCGTCGAATACCGCTCCACGGACGTCGCGGGCAACGTCGAGGAGACGAAGTCGCTGTCGTTCACGATCGCGGGACCGGTCGATTGCGCGACCGCGGCCTCTGACGAGTTCGACGGCAGCGCGCTCGACCCGAAATGGGACGTTCTGAGGCCCGGCGCGGCCGGCAGCCTCGACGTCGCCGGCGGCACGCTCGACCTGGAGATCGCCGCCGGCGACATGTCCCCGACCGTGAACACGGCGCAGAACGTGCTCCTCCAGGACGCGCCGGACGGGGTCTGGACGGCGACGACGAAGATCGACGTGTCACAGCTCACGGAGGTCAACGACCAGGCCGGCCTGGTCGTATGGCGCAGCGAGGCGCCGAACAACTTCGCCAAGGTCGTCTACAACCGCCGGTCGGCGACCCAGTACTGGCTCGAGCGCTCGAACGGCGTCAACGGCAGCGGCGCCGGCCAGGGCAACGGGAACACCGGCAACATCACCGGCAACCCCACGGACGTCTACATCAGGGTGCTCTCCGACGGGGCCACGCCGAATCCCACGCTCAGGGCCCAGTACTCGCTCGACGGTGAGACCTGGACGAACGTCCAGGGCCCGTTCCAGCCCGGAGGCACGGGCCAGCTCCGAGTGGGCGTGATGGCGTTCCAGTCGGTCGCCCTCACCGGCGGCCCGCGCGACGCCTCCTTCGACTGGTTCCACCTGGAGCGATGCGGCGTGCCGTCGGTGACGCTCGCGGCCGACCCGACCAGCGGCGAGGCGCCCCTGGAGGTCGACTTCACCGGCGCGGCCACCGACCCGGAGGACGGCACCGAGCTCGAGCTGGAGTGGGACTTCGGCGATGGTCAGACGCAGACCGGCGGCACGAGCGCCACGCACACCTACGATGACCCCGGCACCTACACGGCGACGCTCGAGGCCACCGACTCGGACGGCAACACGAGCACCGCCTCGGTGACCGTCGCCGCGTTCCCGGTCACCTGCGACACCGGCGCCTCCGACGAGTTCGACGGCGCCGCGCTGGACCCGAAATGGGACGTGCTGAGGCCCGGCCCGACCGGCAGCCTCGCCGTCGCGGGCGGCGCCCTCAACCTGCAGACGCTCGCGGGCGACATGATCGGCAACACGACCACGGCCCAGAACGTCCTGCTCCAGGACGCCCCGGACGGGTTCTGGACGGCGACCACGAAGCTGAACATCTCGCAGCTCACCACGCAGGGTCAGCAGGCCGGGTTGATCGTCTGGGCGAGCGAGGCGCCGAACACGTTCGCCAAGATCGTCTTCAACGAGCGGACGGGCCCCGGCGGCTGGTTCGAGCGCGTCTACACCGAGAACGGCGCGGTCGTGGGCGGCTTCCCCAACACCGGGGTGCTCGCCAACGCCACCGGCGACGTCTGGATCAGGGCAAGGACCGAGGGCGGCCAGAACCCGACGATCGTCGCCGAGTACTCGCTCGACGGTGAGAGCTGGACGGGGATCGGCGCCCCGTTCGTGGTCAACGGGGTCAGCGGCGCCGACCTCCGGGTCGGGCTCACCGCCTTCCGGGGCGGCGGCCCGGACGACGTCGCCTCGTTCGACTGGTTCCACCTCCAGGGCACCGATTGCGGCCCGGCGCCCTCCTGCGACACCCCGGCCTCGGACGAGTTCGACGGAACCGCCCTCGATCCGAAGTGGGAGCTGCGGCGGCCGAGCGCGACCGACCCACCGGTCGTCACCGGGGGCGAGCTCGGCCTGCGGATCCTCGCCGGCGACATGATCGCCAACGATCCGCTGGCGCAGAACGTCCTCCTTCAGGACGCGCCGAACGGCGTGTGGACGGCGACGACCAAGGTCGACATCTCCGAGCTCACCGGGACCGGAGAGCAGGCGGGCCTGGTCGTGTGGGCGAGCGAGGCCCCGAACACCTTCGCCAAGATCACCTTCAACAAGCGCACCGCCGCGGGCCAGCTTCCGGCCTGGTTCGAGCGCGTCTACACGGAGAACGGCGCGGTCGTGGGCGGCTTCCCCAACACCGGGCCCGTCCCCGGCGCGACCGGCGACGTCTACATCCGGGCCCGCTCCAGCGGTGAGCCGAACCCGACGATCACCCCGGAATACTCGCTCGACGGCGAGCGCTGGCTCCCGATCGGCGCCCCGTTCCAGCTCATGGGCTCCGACCTGCGGGTTGGCCTGGTCGCGTTCGACAACGTCACCTCGCAGGCCGTCGCCCGCTTCGACTGGTTCCACCTGGAGCAGTGCGGTGTGCCCGAGGTGAGCCTCGAGGCGGACCCGACCAGCGGCGCGGCGCCGCTGGAGGTCGACTTCACGGCCGGGGCCACCGACCCGGAGGACGGCACCGCCCTCGATCTCGAGTGGGACTTCGGCGACGGCGAGACCGCCGCGGGCGGGCTGGAGCGCACGCACACGTACGACGAGCCGGGCACCTACACCGCGACCGTGTCGGCCACCGACTCGAACGGCAACACGAGCACCGCCTCGGTGACGATCACCGTGGCCCCATCCGAGCCCTGCGCCGCGCCGGGACCCCCGGAGGCGGGCTTCGAGCGCCTCTGGGATGGCACCTCGGAGCCGGCCGAAAGCGGCTGGACCCAATCGGGTCCGGGATCGTTCCAGGTCGTGAACGAGGGTGAGGACGGGTGCCGGCTGCTGAGCCAGGGTGGGCTCGGCCTCCTGTGGTACTCGGATCAGCAGTTCAGCGACTACGTCCTGCGGTTGCAGTGGCGGCGCGAAGACGAAACCGACAACTCCGGCGTCTTCATCCGGTTCCCCGACGGCGGGGCGAACACCCACAACACCGCGATCAATCAGGGCTACGAGGTCCAGATCCGTGAGGGGGTCCAGGGCGACGGCGAGAACCAGAAGACGGGGTCGATCTACAACTTCGACCGGGAGGACGCCCGCAACGCGAATCGCCCCCGGCGAGTGGAACGACTACGAGATCCGGGTCACCGGCTTCCCCGCGCAGGATCCAGGTGACCCTGAACGGCGAGCTCGTCAACGACTTCCAGACGACCGCCACCAACCGCGGCCTCGCGCCCGGCTTCATCGGGCTGCAGAACCACGGCGCGGGCGACGCGATCTCGTTCAGGGACATCCGGATCATGGAGCTCGAGGCGGAGCCCGATGAGGATCCGCCGGTGACCTCGCACGCGCTCAGCCCGGCGAACCCGAACGGGAACAACGGCTGGTACCGCTCCTCGGTCGACGTCACGCTCACGGCGGATGACGGGGAGGGCGGCTCCGGCGTCGAGGAGACCGAGTACAGCATCGACGGCGGCGCCTTCCAGGCCTACGGCGGCCCGTTCACGATCTCAGCCGACGGCGAGCACACGGTGGAGTACCGATCCACCGACGTCGCCGGCAACGTCGAGGCGACGAAGTCCGTGGAGGTGAGCGTCGATCGCACCGATCCCACCACAACGGCGAGCCTCGACCCGCCGACCCCGGGGCCCGGAGGCGTCTACGAGGTCCCGGTGGAGGTGACCCTGGATGGCGACGACGGCGCCCAGGGCTCCGGGATCGACCGGATTCAGTACCGCCGGGGCACGAGCGGCCCGTTCCAGGCCTATCAGGGGGCGTTGACGGTCTCCGCGCCCGGCGAGCACACGATCCAGTTCCGGTCGATCGACGCCGCCGGGAACTTCGAGGCGCCGGGTGAGGTCAGCTTCACGATCGAGGAGGAGCCGCCGCCGGAGCCCTCGGTGGAGATCGCCGCCTCGCCGAAGACAGTCAAGCTCAGGGCCTTCCTTCGGAGGGGCGTCGAGATCGACGCCACCTGCGAGGCGGTCGACGACGGCGCGCTGATGATGACCGTGACCAAGCCCGTCGCGAACCGCCTCGGCCTGGAGAGGCTCCTGCTCGCCCGCGCCGAGCTGAGCTGCGAGGGGGGCAGCGCGAGCGGGACGCTCGAGCCCGGCGGCAAGGTGTCGCGGGCGCTCGAGGATGCCAGGCGATCGGTGCGGACGACCCTGAGGCTGCGGATGAGCGGCGACGCCGGAACCGCCACCGACAGCCGGCCGCTGGTGCTCGAGCGCACGCGCTAGCCGGGTTGATCTAGCATCGCCCGCGGTGGACTACGAACCGGCCCCTGAGCGCTACGAGTCGATGCAGTACCGGCGCTGCGGGCGCAGCGGCCTGCAGCTGCCGGCGGTCTCGCTCGGGTTGTGGCAGAACTTCGGCGACGAGAAGCCGGGCGAGGAGATCGCGGCGACCCTGACGCGCGCCTTCGACCTCGGGATCACCCATTTCGACCTGGCAAACAACTACGGGCCCCCCTACGGCGCGGCGGAGCGTAACTTCGGCCGCGTCCTCGCCCGGGATCTCGGTCCCTACCGCGACGAGCTGATCATCTCGACCAAGGCGGGCTGGGACATGTGGCCCGGCCCCTACGGCGACGGCGGCTCCCGTAAGTACCTGCTGGCCAGCCTCGATCAGAGCCTCGAGCGAATGGGCCTCGACTACGTCGACATCTTCTACTCGCACCGTCCCGATCGGGAGACCCCGCTCGAGGAGACCCTTGGAGCGCTCGACACCGCCGTCCGACAGGGCAAGGCGCTCTACGCGGGGATCTCCTCCTACTCGGCCCGCCGGACCCAGAAAGCGGTCGACATCCTGCGCGAGCTCGGCACCCGGCTGACCATCCACCAGCCCTCCTACTCGATGCTCAACCGCTGGATCGAGCGCAGGCTGCTGGGCGTGCTCGGGGAGGAGGGCGTCGGCTGCATCGTCTTCACGCCGCTCGCCCAGGGGATGCTCACCGACCGCTACCTCGACGGGATCCCCGAGGACTCCCGCGCCGCGCGCGGAGACACGCTCTCGCGGAAGATGCTCAGCGAGGGGAACCTTGAGCGGATCCGGGCGCTGAACGAGATCGCGCAGGCTCGGGGTCAGAGCCTGGCGCAGCTCGCCCTCGCCTGGACGCTGCGCGACGAGCGCGTCACCTCGACCCTGGTCGGCGCCTCGAGCGTCGCCCAGCTCGAGCAGAACGTGGCCGCTCTCGACCGCCTCGAGATCTCCGACGACGAGCTCGCCGAGATCGACCGCTACGCCCTCGAGGGCGGGGTCGACCTGTGGCGGGCAATGAGCGAGGTCTGACCGAGGACGGCTCGGTCACCCCCTTAACCCCTCGAGAGGACCACTTCCACCGGTGAGTCGCCATATCTTGGGTGCATATGCGGGATGCGTGAAAAGTTTTGATTGACACGAAGCGGTAACGGGTATAGGTTCACGCCATGTAGCCGGAGCCACGAGGGCTGCGACGCCATTCGGAGGTAGGGGCTTGTGGGTCTACCGAGGATCGCTTTCGGCATTCTGAGCATCGCCGGTTTGGTGCTGGCGTTGCTGGCACCGGCCGCCGGGGCTCCACCTCCTCAGAGCTCCACTCCGGAGTACCGGGTCCTCGTCTTCACGAAGGCGGCTGGGGAGGTGCACGCGTCGACCCAGGCCGGCGTCCAGGCGATTCGAACGATCGGCAAGGACGCCCACTTCGCGGTCGAGGCGACGGACGACGCCGACAAGTTCCGCGACCATCAGCTCGAGCGCTACCGCACGGTCGTCTTCCTGAACACGACGGGCGACGTGCTCACCGATGCACAACAGGCCGCCTTCGAGGACTACTTCCACGACGGGGGCGGTTTCGTCGGGATCCATGCGGCGATCGAGGCCGAGCCGGGCTGGCAGTTCCTCACGGACCTCCTCGGGGCTCGCGCAACCGGCGAGACCGAGCTCCAGACCGGAACGGTCAAGGTGGCCGACCGCGTGCACGACGCGTCGAAGACCCTGCCCGAGTACTGGAACCGAACCGACCGCTGGTACAGCTTCGACCGCAACGTCCGCGGCGTCA
Source organism: uncultured Actinomycetes bacterium (assembly GCA_963788115.1). GTDB lineage: Bacteria > Actinomycetota > Thermoleophilia > Solirubrobacterales > 70-9 > CAWBFD01. Next base: position 331,762 of record CAWBFD010000003.1, on the reverse strand, counting down.
GCCATGTGCTCGCGACGGTGGTCGAGGAGCCCTTCGCCGAGCAGCCCTCGGGGCTGACGCTCAACGCCATCGACGGCGCGACGATGGGAGCCGACCATCCGGTCGCCTGGTGCAAGGACTTCCAGGGCGGGCGGTCCTTCTACACGGCAGGCGGCCACACGACCGCGAGCTTTTCCGAGGCGGATTTCCGCGAGCACCTCGGCGGCGCCATCCAGTGGGCGGCTGGGCAGTCCGACCCCGTCTACAGCGACTGCGGCGCGACCGTGCTCGCCAATTACCAGATGAGCTTCGTGGCCGCGCCGCCGAACCTGAGCGAGCCGATCGGCTTCGACGTCCTCCCCGACGGGAGCGGTCGCGTGATCCAGACCGACCGCCGCGGCGGCGTCCGGCTGCACGACCCGGCCACCAACGCGACCACGCTCCTGGCCCAGGTTCCCGTCTACATCGCGAACGAGGACGGGATGTACGGCCCCGAGGTCGACAACAACTTCAACCAGAACCATTGGATCTACCTCTTCTACGCGCCGCCCACGGTCGAGGACGTGAGGTTCGCCGACGGGACGCTGCACACGGTGACGACGCCGCTCAACGACCCCGACACGCCGGCGAACGAGCAGAACGCGCCCAACGTCGCCCCGTCGCAAAGCGCCTGGGATGACTATGTCGGTTACTTCCAGCTCTCGCGGTTCAAGTTCGTCGAGGCGACCGGGAGCGAGCAGGCGCACCTGGACCTCTCGAGCGAACAACAGATCCTGCGGGTGCCGAACAATCGCGGCGCCTGCTGCCACGTGGCCGGCGACATCGACTTCGACTCCCACAACAACCTGTGGCTCGTGACCGGCGACGACACGCCGGCCGGGGGCGGCAACTCGGGCGGTTTCGGGCCGTTCAACGGCCAGCTCACGAACGAGGCCCAGACCCTCACGGTCGCCGGGGCGACGAGCGGTACCTTCACCCTGACCTTCGACGGCCAGACCACCGCGCCGATCCCGTTCCCGCTCCAGAACACTGCGATCGAGGCGGCCCTGGAGGCGCTCCCCAATCTCACCGACGTGGGGGTCAGCGGGAACGCCGCCACCAACCGCACGATCAATTTCGGCGGCGACCGGTCGGCGCAGAACGTCCCCTTGCTGACGGGCGACGCCTCGGGCCTGACCGGGTCGAGCCCGACGGTCACCGCCGCCGTGGCGATGATCAACAACGGCCAGGGCGTCAACATCCCGGCCGAGGCCGGACAGTTCTGGGCGCCCCACGTGGACGCCCGCCGCACCGCCCAGAACACCAACGACCTTCGGGGAAAGGTGCTGCGCTTCCACGTGAAGGACGGCGACATCACTCCCGCCGAGGAGAACCGGCTCGGCGGCGCCTACACCGTCCCCGCGGGCAACCTGTTCGCGCCGGGGACGCCGAGAACGCGGCCCGAGGTCTACGCGATGGGGTTCCGCAACCCGTTCCGGATCACCCTGGACGAGAACGACGTGGCCTACGTGACCGACTACTCGCCCGACTCGCAGACCCCGCAGATCTTCCGCGGCCCCCCGGGCACCGGCCGGGTCGAGGTCGTCCGCGAGCCCGCCAACTACGGCTGGCCGCTCTGCATGAGGCCCGACCTGCCGTACTACCAGTGGGACTTCGAGACCGGCGCTCCGCTGCCGAGCGCGGCATCGCCGGAGACGTTCGACTGCGATGACCCGGCGCGCGGGCCTCAGAACAGCTCGCACTGGGTCGCCGAGGGCGGCCCGACGGTCGAGCCGGGTCTCGAGTTCGGTCCCCCGATCACCGAGCCCGAGATCTCGTACTCGTACCGCGACAACCAGGCGGCGCCGAACGGTCCCCAGGGCACGCCGTGCTTCGCCGCCTACGGCCCGGGCGCGCCCGCCAACCCGGTCGGCGCCTGCCCGCAGCTCTTCCCCGAGCTGTTCACGGGCGGCGTCGGCCCGCACGGAGCGGCGCCGTACGACTTCGATCCGGACAACCCGAGCACGACGAAGTTCCCGCCGTACTACGACGGTGCCTTCATCCTCGGCGAGTTCACGCAGGACACCATGCGCGAGGTTCGGCTCGACTCGCAGGACCGCGTGTTCAAGATCAACAACGCGCTCAACTGCGGCGCCGACGCCCACCAACCCGGCCCGTCCCTTCCTCTGCGACAACCCGATGGACATGGAGTTCGGGCCGGACGGCAACCTGTACCTGCTCACGTACGGCGACGGGTTCTTCAACATCAATCCCGATGCCGCGATGGAGCGGTTCGAGTACGTCAAGGGACTGCGGGCCCCGATCGCGGTGCTGGGGGCGACGCCCGACGGACGGCCAGCCCCCGCTGACGGTGCAGTTCTCGAGCGAGGGCTCGCGGGACCCGGATCCGGGCGACTCGATCCGGTTCGAGTGGGACTTCAACGGCGACGGCACGGTCGACTCGGTCGATCCGAACCCGTCGTTCACCTACACGACCCGGGGCGCCTTCACCGCCAGGCTGACGGTCACCGACTCGAGCGGCAAGACCGCCTCCGCGAACACGACGATCACCGTCGGAAACACCTCGCCCTCGGTGGACGTCACGGTGCCGGTCGAGGGCGGGCTGTTCGCGTTCGGGGAGAGCATCCCGTTCCAGGTGGCGGTGAGCGATCCGGAGGATGGGCCGATCAACTGCAACCGGGTCGAGGTGACCTTCGTGCTGGGGCACGACACCCACGGCCACGCGGAGGCGACGACGACCGGCTGCTCGGGAGTCCTGCCGACGCTTGCGGAAGACGTCTCCCACGGTGGGAACGTGTTCGGGGTCGTCAGCGCCTCGTACACGGACCTCGGCGGCGCCGGCGGCGTGCCGGCGCTGACGACAGTTGATCAGCACCAGATCCGCCAGAAGCGCCAGGAGGTCGAGTTCGCCGTCAACCAGTCCGGCACGAACACGGCGGCGAGCGCCGACGAGGGCGGCGGGCTGCAGCGCGGCGGCCTCGGCAATGGCGACTGGATTCAGCTCAACGGGCCGTTCAACCTGGTGAACATCAACTCGATCACGTTCCGGACCTCGGGCGGCTCGGGCGCGGCGGGCACGGGCCTGGTCGAGCTGCACCGGGATGCGGTCGACGGGCCGCTCGTGGGCACGTTCACGATCCAGCCCACCGCGGACGCGACCACCTACGCGAGCCAGAACTTCGCGATCACCGATCCGGGCGGAACGCACGAGCTGTTCCTCGTCTTCCGGCCGGTGGATGGCGGCCCCGGCAACAACTTCTTCAACCTCAACTGGGTCGAATTCGTCGGCGGGGGGGTCGGCACGCCTTAGTCAACAACTGAGCCGGGTGCCGGCGAGGCTGCCCGGGTACCCCCCTCAGGGGGCGGAGAGGAGAATTCATGAGCGGCAACCATCACGTACTGAGTCGACAGGAGGCCTTGGACCGGACGATCAGCCGGCGCCAGCTTCTGGCCGGTGCGGGTGCGACGGCGGCAGTGGCGTTCTCGCCACTCGGCCCGGCGAACGTGTTCGCCGCCTCGAAGGCGAACGCAACGAAGGCCCCGAGTGGGGAGCGGCTCATCCCGTCGGGGAAGATGGGCACGATCACCTTCACCCAACGTGACGTGCCCGGAAGGGTCGGGATCGCGGCGAGCGAGGCGTTGGGAGTGCCCCCGACGATGGGCTTCGTCGGCGGGCCCGACTTTCCGGAGGATCCGACCGACCTCGGGCCGCTCGTGCCGCTACCCGGCGGTTGGCTGGAGCTGCTCGGGTTCTTGAGGGGTCTCGGCTTCAAGCAGATCGAGTTCGCCGGCTACGGGCAGAACGCCAACAACCCCGGCGGGGCTGCGCCGAACCCGGCGCCTGGCGGTGTCACCACCCCGGAGTCGCGCGCGGCGTACCTGGCCTATGGGCGCACGCTTCGCGGCTTCCTCGACGAGTTCGGGCTCGAGGCGATCGGCAACCACGGCTTCATCCCGAACAGCTGGCCGGGCCCGAGCAGCCCGGGCGGTGGCATGTCGACGAACGACTACGAGCGCTACCAGACGGAGCTCGAGTTCGCATCGATCCTCGGAATGCCCTACATGGGCACCGGCAACGACCCGACGAGCGCCAACAACCGGAACATCGAGCCGTGGACCACCTCCGGCGAGAAGTGGGAGGCGCTCAACGAGCTCAGCCTGCAGTGGGGGATCCACCTCTACCCGCACAACCACTCGCCGGCGTACAACTTCCTCCAGGACGGTCCGATGGTCACCGTCACGCAGGATCGCGTCACCGGCGCGCCGATTCCGCCCACCGAGGTTCGTGGGGAGTCTGGCAAGCGCCTCATGCAGCACTACCTCGACATCACCGACCCGGACCTGTGCGTGATCGAGATGGACATCTACTGGGCGCACGTCGCCCAGCATCAATGGCGCTGGCGTTACGACTGGGAGGGCAACCGCGTCGAGGACATCTTCGACCCGACCGACCAGGTCGCGAGGCAGACCAAGCGCTACGGCCTCTTCCACACGAAGGACGGTGACGCCACCGGCCAGCCACCGGGGGTGGGCGACGGTTACAGCATCATTCCCTTTGGGGACCCGCGAAGCGACATCGACTTCCAGGCGTTCTACGGGAACATCGGGGCGAGGGGCTACCACAACTCGCAATACGAGCAGGACAACGCCCCGGGTGGCGGCGCCGACCCCGGCCAGTCGCTGCGCCACGCCAAGATCAGCGCCCGGAACATGACGGAGCTACGCGGCTGATCGCCTGGGCCGCTCTTTTGCACCGCCGTCGCGCAAAAGGAGGTTGACAACCCGTCACAAATGAGCTAGCTTCGGCGCCCTCGGCAGGGGGTGAAGGAGGAGGCAGATGAGGCAGGGCAAGCTGATCGGCGCCATGGCGGTCGCGTTCGCACTGGTGGCCGCGTGCGCGAACGCGCAGTACGAGGCGCCGCCGCCCGACCCGGGCTTCGAGTACATCTTCGACGGCACGGCGACCGGGTCCGACGCCTCGTTCGACCAGTGGGAGTTCGCCAGCAGCACCGCCGCCGCCTCGGCGACGCAGGGGCAGCAGACGCTCGATCCGGTCGACGGCGCGATCAACCCGAACGCGTCGCCGTTCGGGGCGATCTGGTACCCGGTGCGTCCGTTCGGCGACGTCGTCCTCAGGCTCCAGTACCAGGTCGAGGACACGCCCACGTCCACCCGCAACGGCGGGATCATGATCCGCGCGCCCGAGGTGCGCTACACCGGGGCCGACACGGCCGCGGTCCTGGCCCAGAAGCCCACCGGCTACAACTACGACGTCTGTCCAGGGGCGCTCGCGATCTGCGGGCTCACGGAGCCGGCCCCGTCGACGAGCTACTTCTGGGAGGGAGCGGACGGGCCGTTCCCGCCGGCCTCCGACGCCTCGGATCCGCCCTTCCTCTACGAGGGCGCCTACTGCGCGCGCACCGGCACCCACAACGTCACCAACCTGGCCGGCACCGGGCCGCTCCAGACCAACAACAACGCCAACAACCACCGGCACTGGACCCAGGTCTACTGCGGCCATGAGATCCAGATCAATGAGACGCTCACGGGCGGCGGGCCGCAGCCTTCGACCGACCCGATCAAGACCGGCTCGGTTTACGGCTTCCGGAACCTGAACGCGAAGCAGTCGAGGACCAACGAGCGGCTCGAGAAGGGCGTCTGGCACGACCTGGAGATCCGCATGGTCGGCCAGCAGTACACGGTGCTGATCGACGGGGAGCTGATCAACCAGTTCGACAACTCGATCCCGAAGATCGCCTCCCGGAACGGCGATCCGCCGACGATGGCGCGCCAGCTCGCCGAGGGCTACGTGGGCCTCCAGACCCACGGCGGCAACGACCGCATCCGCTACCGGGAGATCCAGGTCAAGGAGCTCGACCGTGATGACATCCCTGTCAGCGTCGCGCCCCCGAAGGTCGCCGGCTCCGGGCGGGTGGGCGAGGAGCTCACCTGTACCCGAGGCGGGTGGACGAACCGGGGCGGGCCCGCGTCAGGCGATTTGTTCACCTGGTACCGGTCGAACCGGATCGGGCCGGAGCACCCGCGCTTCCGCGCGCCCAGCCAGTTCGACCTGGGCGACTTCACGACGCCGCCCGAGCCCGAGTTCGGAACGGACCCGCTGCGCTGGACCGACTCGCTGATCGTCGGCCACGGCAGGCACTACGTGCCGACCGCGGACGACCTGGGCAAGGTCGTCCACTGCCAGGTCTCGGTGGACCACGGCGGGGCCACGGTCTGGGAGACCGCGAGCGCGCCGGAGATCGCCGACCCGCGCGACTGAGCGCGCCCGCAGAGTCCCGTCAGGCGAAAGGAGCTTTTGCCTTATCGGCAGGCAAAAGCTCCTTGACAACCGATCGCAAACGAGATAGCTTTGGCTCGTTCGTCAATGGAGTGGGGGGACGAGCGCGGCGGGGAAGGCCGCTGGCGGAGGGGAGTAGGGATGAGGCAGACGCGGCGAGTAGGGGCGGCGCCGGACGCTGGGCACCTTCGTGGTGCCGGGAACGCGAGGCCCACGCTCGAGCGAACCGCCACCCGACACCGGCCGCTGATCGCGCTCGCCTTCGCCGGCATCCTCGGCGCCCTGGCGCTGATCGGAGCCCCGGCCTCGGCGCAGGGCCCGCTGACCACGGTGCTCCTCTTCCACGACGGCTCCGATCCGGTCACCGACGCCGGGATCGCCGCGATCGAGGACCTCGGCGCCGACAACGAGTTCGACGTCCTCGCCAGCCAGGATCCCGCCCAGTTCAGCGCCCCGATCCTCGACCAGTACGCGGCCGTGATCTTCCTCGGGGTCGACGGCTCGCCCCTGAACGCCGCCCAGCTGAGCGCGCTTCAGAACTACGTCCAGGACGGCAACGGGTTCTTCGGGATCGGCACCAGCGCCACCGCCCAGGCCGGCTCGAGCTTCTTCGACGGCCTGATCGGCGCCCGCCCCGACCCCGGAAGCCCGACCGCGGTCACCCAGCAGGTCCTCGCCTCCGGCGACCGGGTCCACCCGGCGACCGCCGGGCTGCCGCTCGAGCTGACCCGCTCGGACGTCTGGTATCAGTGGCAGACCCGCCCCACCGGCCAGGTCCACACCGTCGCCCGCTATCACGCTCCGGGCGCTCCCGCCGGCGACGGCACCGCCGTCGGCGGCACCGACTGGCCGATCTCCTGGTGTCGCGACTTCCAGGGCGGGCGCTCGTTCTACACCGGCATGGGCCGGACCGCGGGGAGCTATGCAGAGCCCTCCTTCCAGGCACACCTGCTGGGCGCGATCCAGTGGTCGGCGGGGCTCGTCCGCGCCAACTGCAAGGCGACGATCGCCTCCAACTACGAGGGCGAGCGGGTGGTCGCCGCCGGCCCCTCCGATCAGGGGATCGCCTTCAGCGGCGAGTCGCACGGGCTCTCGATCGCCCCCAACGGCTGGGTGATCTACATCGGCCGCGGCGACTGCCGCACCGACGCCCAGCGCGGCCAGATCGCCGGCCTCCCCGGCCCCACCGGGCGGATCCTCGACTTCGCCAACCCCAACGTCGGGATCGGCTGCGGCAACGTCCACATCTTCGACCCGGCCGAGCACGACGGCACCGTCAACAGCGGCGTCGACCTGGCCGGGATCGTGCCCGTCTACGGCGACCGCGGCGGCGGCCCCGAGCGAAACGGCAAGATCGAGGCCGGGATGCTCGGGGTCACGGTCGCCCCCGACTTCACCGAGACCGGGCACATCTACCTCCAGTACTTCCCCACCCTCAACCCGAACAACCCGAACCACCCGGGGCTCGCCGACGGGAACGAGATCCGCCGACACAAGATGACCAGGGGGCGGGTCTCGCGGTTCACGATCGACCTCGAGACCAAGGAGCTCGAGCTCGACTCCGAGGTCGTGATCTTCGAGTACGCGTCGCAGATCTACAGCTGCTGTCACCGCGGCGGCGGCATGGGCTGGGACTCGGAGGGCAACCTCTACGTGACCACCGGCGACTCGAACTCCTCCGAGGGCACCGGCGGGTACTCCGGCAACAACCCGCCGCCGAAGTGCCCCCAGCGGACCCCGATCCCCGGCCCCGGCGCCCCCGCCAACAACACCGACTGCGGCGAGCTCAACTTCTCCTACCAGGACGCGCGGCGCACCGCCGGCTCGACCAACGACTACAACGGCAAGATGCTGCGCTTCAACCCGATCGACGAGATCCCCGACGGAGAGCAGCCGGCGATCGGCGTCGACACCACCTACACGCTCCCCGACGCGGACTCGCCCAACGGGCCCAACCTGTTCTCGGGGACCGAGGGCAACGGCAACCAGACCAAGCCCGAGATCTACGCGATGGGCCTGCGCAACCCCTCGCGGCTCGCGATCGACCCCGAGACCGACGTCCCCTACGCGGCCTGGGTCGGCCCCGACGCCGGCGCCCCGAACGCCCAGCAGGGCCCCTCGACCTACGAGAGCGCCGCCCAGATCGCCGCGGCCGGCAACTACGGCTGGCCCTACTGCATGGGCAACCAGCAGGCCTACCGCGACCGGCTCGCCGACGGCGCCCTGCGGACGACCAACGCCGCCGGCTACGTCTCGGGCGGTCCCGCCGGGGCCCCGATCCAGGGCTTTTATGACTGCGACAACCTGGTCAACGACTCGCCCAACAACACCGGCCTCACCGTGCTCCCCCACGAGACCGCCACCGGGATGGACGCGGGCACGGCGCGCCCGCTCAACCTCTGGTACAGCCGCGGCAACCCGGGCGGCGCCAACGGCTGCCCCGACTTCCCCCGCGAGCAGGGGCCCCAGGGAGCCCCCAACTACGGCGCCGCCCCGACCCCGCTCTGCCCCTACCTGATCGCCTCCGGGGCGACCGTGTTCAGCGGCCCGGTCTACCGCTACCCCGACACCGCCGACCCCTCGGTCGCCTTCCCCGAGTACTGGGACGGGCGCTGGTTCCTGCAGGACTTCGGCAACAACAGCGCCAAGCACGCGCTCTTGCTCGACCCGGCCACCGACCAGGACGGCGGCCAGCCGGTCTACGCCGACAGCCTCCGCAACGGCGGCCTCGCGCTCAACTGGTCGCCCAGCTACATGGACTCGAAGTTCGCCCCCGACGGCTCCCTCTACGTCCAGGTCTACGACGGCTTCTTCACCACCGGCCCCAACGCCGGGCTCTGGCGCTTTACCTACACCGGCGGCCCCGACACCCCGGGCGCCGACCCCGAGTGGCAGGCGACCGGCAACCCGCGCGAGGTCCAGTTCGACATCGGCGCCTCCGGCGGGGTCGCCTATGAGTGGGACTTCGAGGACGACGGCGCGTCGACTCGACCGAGGAGAACCCGGTCCACACGTTCGCCACCGACGGTCCCCACGAGGTCACCCTGACCGTCACCTACGCCGACGAGGAGACCGACTCTGCGACGATCACGGTCAACGTCCAGGGCGGCGACACGGTCCCGCCGGTGACCACGATCCAGCTCGACGGCGCCGACCCGGTCCCCACCTACGACGGGCCGGTCGAGGTCGCCCTGGCGGCCACCGATGCCGGCGGCTCCGGGGTCGAGCTCTCCCAGTACCGCGTCGACGCCGGCGCCTTCACCGACTACACCGCGCCGTTCACGGTCTCCGGCGAGGGCGAGCACACGGTCGAGTACCGCTCGCGCGACGTCGCCGGCAACGTCGAGGAGACGAAGTCGGTCACGTTCACGATCGAGACCGGGGGCGGCGGCGGCGGTGACTGCCTGTCGCAGTCGGACGAGTTCGACGGGAGCGCGCTCGACCCGAAGTGGGACGTGCTGCGGCAGGCCGGCGCGGGCCCGCAGGTCGCCGGCGGCAGCCTCGGCCTCGAGATCCGCCAGGGCGACTTCATCGCCAACGACCCGCTGGCCGAGAACACCCTGCTCCAGGATGCGCCGAGCGGGGAGTGGACGGTGACCACGAGGCTCGACACGAGCCAGATCGACGCCAACGGCGAGCAGGCCGGCCTCGTGATCTGGAAGTCGGAGAACCCCAACACGTTCAGCAAGATCGTCGCGATCCAGGCGAACTCCGGCAGCCACCAGTTCGAGCACATCGTCACCCAGGACGGCGGCGTCGATCCGCCGATCCCGCAGAGCATCACGCCGGCCCCCGGCGGCCAGCTCCCGGACCAGGTCCTCCTGCGGGCCCGCTACGACGGGACCAACGTGATCGGGGAGTTCTCGGCCGACAACGGGCAGAGCTGGACGCTGATCGGCCAGGAGGGCCACGCGGCACCGCTCGAGGCCCCGCTGCGGGTCGGCCTGGTGGCCTTCCGCGGCGGCAACGGCGGCGGCACCGCCTCCTTCGACTGGTTCCGCGTCCAGGAGGGCAGCGATCCGGGCGGGCCCGTGTGCGAGCCCGGTGGGGCGTGCCCGCCGGCGCTCTCGGACGAGTTCGAGGGCAACCAGATCGACACCGACCGCTGGTCGCTGGTGCGCGGCGCCCCTGGCATGGATCCGTCGGTGAGCGACGGCCAGCTCGTGCTCCCGGTCACCCACGGCGACATCGACGGCGCCAATACCGGCGCGATCAGCTACGTCGCCCAGCCCGCGCCCGACGGCGCCTGGGAGGTGACGACCAAGGTGACGATCGAGCACACCAACGAGTGGCAGCACGGCGGCCTGATGATGTGGGTCGACGACGACAACTACACGAAGTTCGCCTTCACCATGAACCCGTCCGGCACCCGGTTCATCGAGTACTGGACGGAGACGGACGGCGCGCGCGACACCCACGTCCCGAACATCGATGACCCGGGCGGCTGGCCGGACACGATGTACCTGCGCCTGACCAGCGACGGCGAGTCGGAGCTGGCGGCTGCCTACTCCACCGACGGCGAGTCATGGACGGAGCTGGAGGGCGTCGCCCCGCTGTGGACCGACGAGGGCACGCAGATCGGCGTCAACGCGATGGCCGACGAGGGCACGGGAGACATCACGGCGGCCTTCGACTACGTGCGCTTCACCCCCGACGAGGCCGGGTGTCCCGAGAACAGCTGCGACCAGTTCGACGGGACCGAGCTCGACCCGAAGTGGGAGCTCGTCAACCCGGTCCCGACCAGCCCGCCGACGGTCAGCGACGGTCACCTCAACCTGCCGATCATCCCCGGTGATCTCTTCGGCGGCAATGGCACCGCCCAGCTGCTCCTGCAGCCGGCGCCCGCCGACGACTCGTGGGTGGCGACGGCGAAGATCGCCCACGCGAATATCGACACCAACGGCGAGGCCGCGGGACTGGCGCTGATCAACACGGTTCGCGCCGAACCACTTCATGAAGACCGCCGTGCAGTTCAAGAACGACACCGATCCCGACGAGCCGGGCGACCAGCCGGGCAAGTGGGCCGAGCGGGTCCTGACCGCCGACGACCAGGCGGTGACACTCCCGCCGGAGCCGCTGCCCTACCCGAACTCCGGCGCGCTCGATCTCACCGGCGACTACGTCTGGGCCCGGTTCGTCTACGACGACTCGACCCAGGAGATCTCCACCTGGACCTCCACCGACGGGACGAGCTTCGTCAACTTCGGCCTCAACATCCCGGTCGACCAGTACCTGAGCGAGCCGGGCGGCCTCCGCGTCGGCCTGTTCGCCAAGCACGACGGCTCCGGCGACGACGTGGTCCAGATCGACGCCTTCAACGTGGTCCTCGGCAGCGCCGACCCGCAGACCCCGGGCGACGAATGCGAGGGCGGCGGGGGCGGCGACGCAACCCCGCCGACGACCACGGCGACGACCGATCCGGCCGATCCGGACGGGGAGAACGGCTGGTTCACGACGCCGGTCGAGGTCACCCTGGCGGCGACCGACAACGAGGGCGGCTCCGGGCGTCGATACGACCGAGTACTCGATCGACGGCGCCGCCTTCCAGCCCTACACCGATCCGTTCACGGTCTCCGACGACGGCGAGCACACGGTCGAGTACGGCTCGACCGACGTCGAGGGCAACGTCGAGGCGACCAAGTCGCTCGAGCTCAGGATCGACTCGAGCGCTCCCGGGACCGAGGCGACGGTCGACGGCAACGAGGTCACCCTCGAGGCCGATGACGGTCCCGAGGGCTCCGGCGTCGCCCTGACCGAGTTCCGGGTCGACGGCGGCGAGTGGCAGACCTACGTCTCCGAGGAGACGATCCTGGGCTCCGCCGCCGACCTCGAGGACTGGGCGCAGGCGGGCCCCGGCGGCCTCGTCTGGATGGACACCGAGGGTGGCTTCGCCCGCACCCAGGGCGGGCTCGGGATGCCGTGGTACCCGGTGAAGGACTACGGCGACTTCTCGCTGAAGCTCCAGTGGCGCGACTCCTCGGTCGGCGCCAACGGCAACTCGGGCGTGTTCGTCCGCTTCCCCGACCCGCGGATCCCGCTGGCCGAGCGCCCGACCTCCGGGCCCGGCGACTGGGACGGGACCTACTGCGGTCGCACCGGCGCCGCTCAGCCACCCAGCAGGCGTGGGTGGCGATCTACTGCGGCCAGGAGATCCAGATCAACGACCACCAGGGCGACACCCAGAAGACCGGCTCGATCTACAACTTCGACCCGGTGCCGCCTCCCGACCCCGGGATCCAGCCGAAGGGCACCTGGGTCGACTACGAGGTCCGGGTCGAGGGCCAGCAGTACACGGTGATCCGCAACGGCACGGTGCTGACCGAGTTCGACAACTCGATCCCGCTCGCGTCCTCCCGCGGCGGCGACCCGCCGACCGACGCGCGCCAGTTCGATCGCGGCTACATCGGGCTCCAGAACCACGGCACCCCCGACGTGATCGACTTCCGCAACGTGCGCATCCTGCCCCTCGACGAGGGCTCCGTCCAGGGCCCGATCGTGGTCGGCCCGGGCCGGCATGAGGTCGAGTTCCGCTCGACCGACGCGGCCGGCAACGTCGAGGAGATCAGGTCGGTGACCGTCGGCGGGCCGGTGGGGAACCCGGCCTCGACGGCTCGGTCAGCCCGAGGCGCGACTCGGTGAAGCCCGGCCAGCAGGCCCGGTTCAGCTTCAGGGTGACCAACGAGGGCGACGCGGCGGCTCGGAACGTGGAGCTGTGCGTGGGGGCCCCGAGCAAGGTCAGGGTCATCGGCGCCGCCTGCCGCGAGTCCCCGAACCTGGGGGTCGACGCCTCGACCCAGGCCCGGTTCACGCTGAAGCCGAAGCGCTCGGCCGCCGGGGACCGGGTCACGCTCAGGTTCACCGCCGACGCCGCCAACGCGGGCAAGGAGACGGTGACCGCGACGCTGAAGGTGAAGCGGAGCAGGCAGCGCTGAGCACGTGACGAGCCAAGGCAGGCCACCCTCGCCCTGGGACCCGGGCAACCAAAGGATCACGCGGAGGAACCTCCTCCACGGCGTCGGAGCCGCGGCGCTCCTCTGCACGCTCCCAGGCCGCTCGCAGTTCGGCTCCGGCGAGCGCACCTCGGCCTCGATTCGGGCCCAGGCCGCCGCGGCGGGGGGCGCCGTTCGCGCGGGACCTGCCGATCCCGCCGGTGCTGCGAACCGGTCTCGACCGCGGGCGGCGTCGACAGCTACGAGATCACCATGCGGCCCGGCCAGGTTCAGATTCTCGACGGCGAGCCCACCGACGTGCTGGCCTACGAGGGCATCTTCCCCGGACCGACGATCAAGGCGCGGGTGGGCCGGCCGGCCCACGTTCGCCAGCGCAACGAGCTCGGCACCGGGCGCGACGCCGTCGTCCACCTGCACGGGGGCATCAACCCGCACGCCTCGGACGGGCACCCCGAGGACGTGATCCCGCCCGGCGGGCGAGTTCGTCTACCGAGTACCCGAACCAGCAGCGCGGGGCGACGCTCATGTACCACGAGCACGCCCACGGCGACACTGCCGCGGGTCTGTACCGGGGCCTGATCGGCCTCTACCAGCTCGAGGACCCACGCGAGGACGCGCTCGACCTGCCCCGCGGGCGCTTCGACGTACCGCTGCTGATCGCCGACCGCAACTTCAGCGAGGACAACCAACTCCTCTACCCGGCGACGCCGCCGCTCGACGCGCTCCCCGGGAACACGCTCCTGGTCAACGGCGCGGTCTCGCCCAGGATGCGGACCGAGCAGCGGCTCTACCGGCTGCGGCTCGCGAACATCTCCAACGGACGGACGTACGAGCTTGCCCTCTCCAACGGGGCGCCGATGATGCAGATCGCGGCCGACACGGGCCTCCTGCCTAGGCCCTACCCGCGCAACGTGATCACTCTCTGCCCGGGTGAGAGGGTCGAGGTCGTGGTCGATTTCCGCGAGGTCAAGGCGGGGAGGAAGATCGTGCTGGCGAACCGCGCGATCATGCCCGGAGATCCCCCCGCGGTCGGGAAGGTGCTGCGCTTCGACGTCGTCAAGGGCGGCAAGGAGCGGGCGCGGGTACCGAAGCGCCTGCGGGAGCCCTACCTCCTGCCGTCGGTGGCCGCCCAGCGCACCTTCACCTTGACGCTCTCGACCGACCCACTGGAATGGCAGATCAACGGAAAGGGCTTCGAGCACGGCGTCGTCGATTTCTACCCGAGGCTCGGGACGTCTGAGATCTGGCACTGGGTCAACGAGACGCCCTCGATGCACCCGATGCACACCCACCTGGCCCACTTCCAGGTGCTCTCGGTGGGTGGGCGCAAGCCGCACCCGGCCGACGGCGGATTCGGGTTCAAGGACACGGTCCCGGTGCCGGGCAACCAGAGGGCGACGATCCGCGTCTACTTCGCAGGCTTCACCGGTCGCTACGTGTTCCACTGCCACGCGCTGGAGCACGGTGACCACGAGATGATGCGTCAAATGGAGGTGACGGCAACGTGAGCAAGAGGATGATCGGCTTCGCCGTCGCGGTCGCGGCCGCGGCGGCCGTACTGCTGCTGCCGGGGACCGCGGCGGCGCAGAGCGACGTCAGCGCGAAGGGCACGGCCTGGGACCCGGGCCAGGTCGATGTCGCCCTCAACGACTCGGTCACCTGGCACTTCGACGATCCCGAGAACTTCCTGCCGCACGACGTGTGGCTGGTGCCGCCTGGTGGCGACCCCGACCCCGCCGGCCCGGACATCTTCGAGGTCACCGACGGTCCTGTCCAGCCCGACGGCCCCCCGGTCTCCTACACCTTCGGGGAGCTGGGCGCCTGGACGTACATCTGCCGCCTCCACTCGGGCTTCTCCGGCGGGGAGTGGATTGGGATGGTCGGCACCGCCGACGTCAGCAACGCCACCCCGACGGACACGGAGCTCGATCTCGGGGTGACCCCTCAGACCAAGCGGGTGAGGCCGAGCCAGCAGGCGACGTTCACGGCCCGCGTCGAGAACGTCGGCGCCGCTCCGGGCACCAACGTCCGCGTCTGCGCGCAAGCCCCGACGAGGCTCGTCGCGATCACGAGCAAGCCGTGCCAAACGTACGCGTCGCTGGGCGTCGGCGCCTCGCGGGCGCCCAGGTTCACGATCAAGCCGAAGCGCAAGGCCCGGGGCAAGAGCGTGCGCATCAGCTTCAGCGCCACGGCCGCGAACGCTCCGAGGGAGACGGCCACGGCGACCCTGAAGGTGAGGCGGCGGTAGTCCGCTGGTGGCACGCCCTCCCGTTCGCTGATGGCTTGTCTTGCCTCCAGGCATGAAAAGCCATCACCGAGGGGCCGGCCCTCGCCCCTCGCCACGGTGCGCGTTCCGCCAGGCGAAAGCCCCATTTTGGCTTGCGATTGGGCGGCGAAACTGTTAGTTTGACCGGAATCCGCGCGAAAGCTGGCCGGAAGTTGAGCAGATCCTGCCCGGGGACGTGGAGGAGGCCGGATGACGGTGGGAGCAATGTCGCTTGACCGGGGGAGTGGCGTCGTCCTGCTGGCATATCCCCAAGGGTTCTGCGCGGGGGTCGAGCGCGCGGTCGACACCGTGTTGAGGGCGCTGGACCGGTACGGCGCCCCCGTGTACGTCCGGGGCGAGATCATCCACAGCCGCCACGTGGTCGACGACCTGGAGCGCCGCGGCGCGTGCTTCGTCCCGTCCGAGGAGGAGGTCCCCGAGGGTGCGGTGTGCGTCCTCTCAGCCCACGGCGTGGCTCCTGCGGTCAGGCGCAATGCCCACCGCCGAGGCCTCCGCGTCGTCGACGCCACGTGTCCGCTCGTGAGCAAGGTGCACGTCGAGGTCCGGCGCTATGCGCGCGAGGGGCGGACGGTCGTGCTCATCGGCCGCCGTGGTCATGAGGAGGTGGAGGGGACCTTCGGCGAGGCTCCCCAGCGGACCCACGTGGTCGCCGACGAGGCCGAGATCGACGCACTGCCGATCCCCGACGACGCTCCCGTCGCCTACGCCGTCCAGACCACCCTGGCGGTCGACGACACCGCCCACCTGGTGGCGCGCCTCCGGGAGCGGTTCACCAATCTGGTCGGCCCGCGCACGGACGACATCTGCTACGCCTCGCAGAACCGGCAGGCGGCGGTCAAGGCGATCGCGCCACGCTGCGACGTCGTCCTCGTCGCCGGCGCCAGGAACTCCTCGAACTCCAACCGGCTGGTCGAGGTGGCGGAGGCGCAGGGCACGCCGGCGTACCTCGTTCCGAATGCGTTTCGAATCGATCCGGTATGGCTTGGCCACGCGCGGGTAGTAGGTCTTAGTGCGGGGGCAAGCGCCCCCCAGCGGCTGGTGGATGCCACTCTGCGGCGACTCGCCGGCCTTGGGTTTGACGAGGTACGGACCCACGAGGAGACGACTGAGAGCGTTCGGTTCCCGCCAACGAAGCTACCCGTATGAGATGCGAATGACCGAGTCGGCAGCCAAACCGCAGGACGAGCGCGTTGGAGTCTGGCTGATCGGTGCTCGCGGCTCGGTCGCGACCACCACCATCACCGGATCCGCAGCGGTGGTCGCCGGCCTTACGCAGATGGTCGGCGTGGTGACCATGGACCCGCGCCTGTCCGGTGCGAGCCTGCCGGCGGTCGACGCGTTCGTCTTCGGCGGCCACGACGTGGTCGAGACCCCCCTGGCCCTGCGCGCGGTGCGCCTGGTGGACTCCGGCGTGATCACCCCCGGGCTGCCGGAGGCCGTGAGCGAGCGGCTGGCGGCGGCGGAGGCGAACATTCGCGCCGGGATCGGCTGGCACGAGGCGCGCACGGAGCCACGGGCGGCGATCGACCGCGCGGCAGCCGATCTGCGCGCGTTCCGTTCCCGCCACCAGCTCGGTCGTGTGGTGGTGATCAACGTCTCATCGACCGAGCCGCCCGTCGATGCCGATCCCTCGCATGCCAACGCCGACGCCCTGCTCGACGCGCTCGACCGCGACAGGGCCGTGCTCCCGCCCAGCTCGCTCTACGCGTTGGCCGCGATCGAGACCGGATGCGCGTTCATCGACTTCACCCCCTCCACCGGAGCCCGCCTGGAGGCCATGGTGCAGCTCGCCGATGCTCACGGTGTCCCGGTGGCCGGCCGCGACGGCAAGACCGGCGAGACCTTCCTCAAGGCCGCTCTGGCCCCGGCGTTCGCCGCACGGGCGCTGCGGGTGCGTTCCTGGAGCGGCGTCAATCTGCTCGGCGGGGGCGACGGCGAGACCCTGGCCGATCCGGGGATCGCGCGCTCGAAGCTCGGCTCCAAGGGGCGCGCGGTGGAGGAGATCCTCGGCTATCCGGTGGAGGCCCCGGTACGGATCGAGCGGGTACGCGACCTGGGCGAGTGGAAGACCGCTTGGGACCACATCACCTTCGAGGGTTTCCTGGGGGTCCGGATGCGACTGCAGTTTGTCTGGGAGGGATGCGACTCGGCGCTGGCCGCGCCGCTCCTGATCGACCTCGCCCGGCTCGGCGCACTCGCGCTCGAGCGGGGCGAGGCCGGGGTCATCCCCGCAATGGCCTTCTTCTTCAAGGACCCGGCGGGCACCGATGAGCATGCGCTCCACCATCAGCACAACATGCTGCTGGACTGGGTGCTGCACGAGGTGCCCGTTTGAGTGAGATGCCGTCCGCGGCAACGATCGCCGAGCTCGTCCGTCTCCCGGCCGTCCTCAGCGTCCCGGGGGATGTGCTGGTCGGCGCAGCGGCGTCGGGGCAGAGGCGGAACATCGCCCGCGCCGCGGGCTTGACCGCGGCCTCCTCCTCCCTCTATCTGGCCGGCATGGCCCTGAACGACTACGCCGACCGGGACGTCGACGCGCGGGAACGCCCTGGACGCCCGATCCCCTCCGGCCGGGTGACGCCCCGCTTCGCCCTTGGCCTCGCAGGCGGGCTCACCGCGGCGAGCACGGTGCTCGCAGTTGCCGCGGACGGGGCCAGGGCGCTGAAGGTGGCTGCCCCCCTGGCGGGCGCGGTGTGGGCCTACGACCTGGCCCTGAAGCAGACGCCGGCAGGCGCGGCCGGCATGTCCGCCTGCCGTGCGCTCGACGTCCTCATGGGCTCCGGAGCGCACGGGGCCCCGGCGGCGCTCCCGGCCGCCGCCGTGGTCGGGGCCCACACGGCGGTGGTGACCTCCGTCTCTAGGCACGAAGCGGAGGGCGCCAGCGCGCGGATCCCGCTGACCGCGCTGGTGGCCACGGCGGGCGTCGCGTCGGCGGCCACCGTCCTCGCCGTCCGCCGCTCGGCTGGCTCGGCTGTGCGCCGCGGGCTGTCGCTCGGCTTGGTCGCGGCCTACGCCGGCGTCGTCGGAGGCGCCCACGCCGACGCCGCGCGCGAGCCCTCGCCCGAGCGTCTGCAGCGGGCCGTCGGGGCCGGGATCCTGGGGCTGATGCCCCTGGAGGCCGGGCTGCTGGCGGCCGCCGGCGCGCTCGCACCGGCCGCGGCGGTGGCCGGGCTGTGGCCGCTCGCCCGCTCGATGGCGCGAAGGAGGTCGGTCACTTGAGCCCGGGCCTTCGCTACGGCTACGTCACCAACGGGCTCACCGATCACCGGCTCGAGGACGCCCTCAGGCTGCTCGCCGACTGCGGATACGACGGCGTCGCGCTGACGCTCGACCACGTCCATTTCGACCCCTTCGCACCGGGCTGGCGCGGCGGCGCGGCCGAGCTGCGGGACCGCCTGTCAGAGCTCGGCCTCGACTGCGTGGTCGAGACGGGTGCCCGGTTTGCGCTCGATCCCCACCGCAAGCACTTCCCGAACCTGCTCACGGAGGGCCGAGAGCGCCGGATTGAGCTGCTCCACCGCGCGATCGACGTCGCCGCCGAGCTCGGGGCCCCGGTCGTCTCGTTGTGGTCGGGCGCGTCCCCCGACGGTCTCGGGCCCGCGACCGCGTGGGAGCGGCTCCTCGATGGCTGTTCGCGGGTGGTCGCCCACGCCGAGGAGCGGGAGATCACCCTCGGCTTCGAGCCGGAGCCCGGGATGCTGGTCGAGCGCCTCGACCAGGTCGAGCAGCTCGCGCGCGATCTCGGTCGTCCCCGAGCCCTCGGCCTGACCCTCGACCTCGGCCACTGCATCTGCCTCGAACCGCAGTCCGTCGCCGACTGCGTCCGTCGCGCCGCTCCCTCGCTCGTGCATGTGCACGCGGATGACATGCGCCGGGGCGTGCACGAGCACCTCATGTTCGGCGACGGGGAGCTCGACCTTCCGGCGGCGCTCGGTGCGCTGACCGAGATCGGCTACGAGGGCATGGTGGCGGTGGAGCTCTCGCGCCATGCGCACCGGGCCAACGATACGGTGCCCGCCGCGATCGCGATGATGAAGGCCCAGGAGCGCCAGGGGGCGGCTGTATGAGCCCGGCGGAGCGCCTGCTCGATCCGTCCGAGCTTCGGGCGGCGCTCGACTCCGTCACCCGTCCGGAGGGCCTGGCCTGGCTGGCCGAGGCGATCGAGGAGGTGGAGCTGGAGGGGGCAGCCATTCGCACGCTGTTCCCCACGGTCGGCCGTAAGGTCGGCCGTGAGCCGCTGGACCCCGACGCGGATCCGGACGACGTCCATGCCTGGACGGTCGACGACGCCGCTCGGACGCTGCTGCTGGGGGCGCTCGGCGACGAGGTCGAGGCGGAGCTCGGCGAGCTCTACCGCTACGGCGACACGGCGGAGCGCCGCGGGCTCCTCCGCGCCCTGCCCTACCTGCGGATCGGGGACCGCGCCGTCGGCATCGTCGACGATGCGATCCGGACCAACGACACGCGCCTGATCGCGGCCGCGCTCGGTCCCTATGCGACCGCCCACCTCGACGACGCCGACTACGACCAGGCCGTGCTCAAGTGCGTCTTCGTCGGGGTCCCTATCACTCCGCTCGACGGGCTGCCGGAGCGGGCGACCGCAAACGGCGCGCGGATGCTCGCCGCGTTCGTGCATGAGCGCGTCGCGGCCGGGCGCGACATCCCCGACGAGGTCTGGAACGTGATCGACCGTTATCAGCCGGAGGCGGAGCTGCAGGCGATCGAGGCCGAGCTCGAAAGCCCGTTCGAGGATCGCCGCCGCGCTGCCGAGCAGGCGCTGAGCGGCCGCTCGCGACAGGCCCAGACGACCCCGACCACCTAGGAGCAGAGATGAGGATCTTCGAGCCCCACGCACACATGACCTCGCGGACCACCGACGACTACGAAGCGATGGCCGCCGCCGGGATCAAGGCTCTGGTCGAGCCGGCCTTCTGGCTGGGGCAGCCACGCACGTCGGTCGGCTCGTTCGTCGACTACTTCAACTCGTTGCTCGGCTGGGAGCGATTCCGAGCATCCCAGTTCGGGATCCGGCACCACTGCACGATCGGGCTCAACCCGAAGGAGGCCAACGACGACGTGCTCAGGCGCGACGTGATCGAGGTGCTGCCGCGGTTCCTGGCCAAGGACGGCGTGGTGGCGGTGGGCGAGATCGGCTTTGACGGGATGACCGCCGCCGAGGAGGAGGCGCTTCGGGTCCAGCTCGACATGGCCGCCGAGCACGACCTGCCGGTGCTCGTACACACCCCGCATCGCGACAAGCTGGCGGGGACGCTGCGAACACTCGAGCTGGTCGAGAGCTCGGAGCTGGCCCCGGAGCGGGTCCTGATCGACCACAACAACGAGCTCACGATCGGCGAGGTGCGCCCCACCGGCTGCTGGGCAGGATTCTCGATCTACCCGAACACCAAGATGGACGAGTACCGGATGGTCCGGGTCCTCGAGGAACATGGCCCCGAGCGCATCCTGGTCAACGCGGCCTGCGACTGGGGCGTGTCCGACCCCCTGAAGGTGCCGAAGACCGTGGCAGCCATGGAGGCCGCCGGCTTCGATGAGGACGACATCGACCGGGTCGTCTGGCGAAACCCGGTGGAGTTCTTCGGCCAGAGCGAGCGGCTGATCCTCGACGACCTCGGCGAGCGCGACCTCGCCGCCACGTTCGAGGGCAACACGCTGCTTCGCGGGGAGCGCTGAGGCGATGCGGCTTCGCCATCCGGACGGTAGCCTGCTGCACCTCGCGTACTGCTCGAACGTGCACCCGGCGGAGGACCTCGACGGCGTCGTCGGGCAGCTCGAGCGCTACGCCGGGGCGGTTCGCGAGCGCCTCGAGGTGCCGGCGCTGGGGGTCGGCCTGTGGCTCGGGTGCCAGGTCGTCGACAACGGCGCCGCCGCCAAGCGGCTCGCGCGGGAGCTGCGCCGCCTGCGCCTCGAGGTCGTGACCCTGAACGGCTTCCCCTACGAGTCGTTCCACGCGCCCGTCGTGAAGCGCGCCGTCTACCGGCCGAGCTGGGCCGACCCGCGTCGCCGCTACTACACGCTGGGGCTGGCGCGCCTGCTCGCGGAGCTGCTCCCTGACGACGTCGAGGAAGGCAGCATCTCGACCCTGCCGCTGGGCTGGCGCGACGACTGGAGCGAGGCCGCCGGCGCCGCCGCCCGGGCGGCGCTCGAGCAGGTGGCGGACGGCCTCGACCGCCTGGAGCGCGAGACCGGGCGCCGCATTCGACTGGCGCTCGAGCCCGAGCCCGGGTGTGAGATCGAGAGCGTCGCGCAGGCCTCGGAGTTCCTCGCGGGGCTCGCCCCGGAGCGAATCGGGATCTGCCTCGACGCCTGCCATCTCGCGGTCCAGTTCGAGCAGGCGGATGGCGCCCTCGCGGAGCTCGCCGATCGTCGCGTGCCGGTGGTCAAGGCGCAGGTGTCGAGCGCGTTGCGGGTGGAGCGCCCCGGATCGACCGAGGCCCGAGCCCTCCTCGACGGGTTCACGGAGCCCCGGTTCCTCCACCAGGTGCGCGAGCGGGTCAACGGTCACGTGGCCGGGGTCGATGACCTGCCGGATGCCCTTGGCGGTGGGCTCCCCGCCGACGGCGAGTGGCGCGTGCACTTCCACGTGCCGGTCCACACGGCCGAGCACACGACGCAGGCCGAGCTGGAGGCGACGCTCGCGGCGCTGGTGGGTGGCGCCTCGCCGGTCACCCGCCACCTCGAGGTCGAGACCTACACCTGGAGCGTGCTCCCCGACCGGGCGGGAAAGGCGGCCACCGATCCCCCGGGCGCCGAGGACCGCTTGATCGACGGCATCGCCAGCGAGCTCGCCTGGACCCGCGACCGGCTCGTCGCCCTCGGCGCAGAGGTGGTCGGCTGAGCGTGACGCTCGTCGTCGTCGACGCCGTCGGGCTGACCCCGCGGGCGCTGGCCGAGATGCCGCGTCTGCGGCGGCTCGCCGAGGACGGGTTCCAGGCCCGGCTCGACCCGGTGCTCCCCGCGGTCACCTGCCCCGTGCAGTCGAGCTTCCTCACCGGCCTCGAGCCGTCGGGTCACGGGATCGTCGGGAACGGCTGGTACTTCCGCGACCTCGGCGAGGTGCTGCTCTGGCGCCAGCACAACGCGCTGGTCGAGGGCGAGAAGGTCTGGGAGGTGGCCCGCCGCGCCCGGCCGAGCTTCCGCACCGCCAACCTCTGCTGGTGGTACGCGATGGGGGCGACCACCGACCTCACGGTCACCCCGCGGCCGATCTACCACGCGGACGGTCGCAAGAGCCCTGACTGCTACACGGACCCACCGGGCCTCCACGATCGCCTCACCTCCGAGCTGGGGGAGTTCCCCCTGTTCACCTACTGGGGACCGGGGGCCGGCATCGACTCCTCGCGCTGGATCGCCGCCGCGGCCCGGATGCTGCTCGACGCGGAGGGGCTCGATCTCCTGCTGGTCTACCTACCGCACTTGGACTACGACCTGCAGCGGTTCGGGCCGGAGGGGCCGGAGGCCGCGGCAGCGGCACGGGAGCTGGACGAGGTCGCCGGCGGCCTGGTCGAGCACGCCCGCGCCCGCGGCGACCGCGTCGTCGTCCTCTCCGAGTACGGGATCGCCCCGGCGAGCCGGCCGGTTGACGTCAACAGGGCGCTCAGGCGGGCGGGGCTGTTGCGCGTCTACACCCAGGCGGGCATGGAGTACCTGGACCCGTGGACCTCGCGGGCCTTCGCCGTCGCGGACCACCAAATCGCCCACGTCTACGTCCGCAGCCCGGAGGACGCCGCTGCTGCCCGGGAAACGCTCGAGGGGCTGCCGGGGATGGATCTGTTGCTCGAGGGAGAGGCGAAGGCGCTCGCGGGTCTCGACCACCCGCGGGCGGGGGACCTGGTCGCGGTCGCTGACCCCGACGCCTGGTTCACCTACTACTACTGGCTTGACGACGGGCGGGCGCCAGACTTCGCCCGCACCGTCGAAATCCATCGCAAGCCGGGCTACGACCCCGCTGAGCTGTTCCTGGACCCGGACGATCGCCTGGTCAAGGCCCGCGCGGCGACCGCGCTGCTGCGAAAGAAGGTCGGGATGCGCTACGTGATGGGAGTGGTGCCGCTCGATCCCCGTTACGTCCGCGGTAGCCACGGACGTCTGCCGGCCACGGGCGAGGATGCGCCGGTGCTGCTGTGCTCAGAGGGATCGGCCGCGCGCGAGCGGATCGCCGCCACCGAGGTCCGTGACCTGATGCTCGAGCTGGCGGAGCTGCCTCTCGCCACCCCAGCCTGAGCCGACGGCGGCGCCACGCCAGCACCGCTTCGCGCCCGGGCGAGAACTGATCGCCCGGGCGCTCCGCGGTCTCTCCTCCCCGACGGCTACGGGGCCCCAAGGGCCCGGGTAGCCGTTCGCGTGGCAAGGTCCGTTGTCTGTGCAGGGATTGATGAAGCCGTCGACCTGCATGAAGTCGGACTTCTGCTGGCGCGCCTGCGGGTCGGGGCGCGGATAGGAGTGCGGGTCATCGGCAGCGCGCCGATCGCGACGCCCGCGAGCGGGAGCACGGCCGCGCGCCGCATCCATGAACCAGTCATCCTTGACCTCATCCTGCTCCTGTCCCCGGGTTAGTCCCTTCGCATCCGCCCGCTAGGTAGCTAGGTGGGCTGAAGACTCTACAGCCTCCCGGTCTAAGCTTGGGTCATGGGAATCGGGAGGGGCCTGTTTGCTGCGGTTGCGGCGCTCGCTGTCGCCTCCCTCGGGGTGGCGGGCTGCGACGGGAACGACGGCGATGACGCTCGCCAATCGGCGCCGTCCGCCGACCGCCCCGCGCCCGCCTCGATCTCCTTCGGCGACCTCGGCGACTGCGGCACCCTCCCCAGGGCCGGCAAGTGGCGTTGCGGCGCGATCGAGGTGCCGTGGGAGCGCGCCGACCCGTCGCTCGGGACGGCCGAGATCGGCTTCGCGGTGAGGGCGCGCGAGCAGCGCTCCAAGCCGTCCGCGGGCGCGATCTTCGCGGTCGAGGGCGGTCCCGGGTACGCCAGCACCGGCACCGCCGGGTCGTACAAGCGGCTGTTCGGCACGCTGCTCCGCCGCCGGGAGCTGGTGCTCGTCGACATGCGCGGCACCGGTCGTTCGGGCCCGCTCATCTGCGAGGACCTCCAGAGCGGGCGCGCGCCCGACTGGATCGCGCTGTCGGAGTGCGCGCTTCGTCTCGGCCCCAGGTTCGAGTCCTATCGGACCTCGGCGGCCGCCGATGACATCGACGACGTCCGCCGGGCGCTCGGGCTCCGCCGCATCACCCTCTACGGCGACTCCTACGGGACCTTCCTCGCGCAGTCCTACGCGTTCCGCCACGGCGAGCACCTGAACGCCCTGGTTCTCGACTCCGCTTATCCGGCGGAGGGGGAGGACCCTTGGTACCCGAGCCTGGTCAGGACCGGGATCCGGGACTTCGCGATCGCGTGCGAGCGCTCGCCGGACTGCTCGGGCGACCCCGAGGCCCTGCTCGAGCGCCTGGTCGAGCGCCTCCGCGGGACCCGCGGGGTCGGCGGGTTGCTCGACGCCCTCATCGGCGCCGCGTACACGCCACCGCACTCCTACCTCCGGATCCACCTCGCCGGCTCCGCGCTCCTGCGCGGGGACGTCGGCCCGTGGAGGCGCCTGACCGATCCGGGGCAGGCGATCTACCGACGCCCGCGCCGGTACTCACGCGGCGAGGAGCTGGTGGTGGGCTGCAACGACTACCCGATGATCTGGGACAAGGACGCGTCCGAGCCGGAGCGACGGGAGCAGCTCGAGCGCGCGATCCGCGCCTACGACCAGGATGCATTCCTGCCGTTCACGCCGCGCGAGGTCGCGCTCTCGCCCGAGATGGGCTACCTCGAGTGCCTCACCTGGCCGCGGCCGACCGAGCTTTACGAGTCCCCGATCCCTGACGGCGCGGAGCCACCCGACGTGCCGGTGCTCGTGGTCTCAGGCGAGCTCGACGACCTGACGACGCCCTGGGAGGGCAGGGTGGTCGCCGAACAGTTTCCCCAGGGCCGCCAGTTCGTGGCGCCGAACGTGGGTCACGTCCACGCGCTCTACTACGCGGGGGGTGCCGCCGCGGTTGAGATCCGCGAGTTCCTCCGGGAGACTCTCTGACCGCGGGGGCGGCCGCGTCGCGCTCCCACGCGACACCCATCACGCGAACGAGCGCGATGGCTGGCCACTTGGGAGATTGCCGCGTGTCTGCAGGGGCTTCTCGTAGACGGTGAGGTCACACGGGGTGGCAAGCAGCGGCGCGAGATGCGGGTAGGCGTCATCGAAGCTGGCAGTGCGGACCAGCTGATAACCGATCCGGCCGTACCACGCCTTGAGGAATTCCTTGTTCGGATGCCGCCATGCACGCGGGACGAGCAGCTCGAGCTGGATCGCTCGCAGTCCCCGCTCGCGGCTGCGCTGCTCGGCGAAGGCGACGAGGGCGCGGCCGACACCGGTGCCGCGGTGATCGGGGGCCGCGACCAGCAGCCCGAACTCGCTCGCGTCATCGGCGACGTCGTGAACCCGGATGCTGCCGGCGATCTGGCCCTGCTGGGTTGCGACCGCGATCTGTCCCGCGCGGATCAGCTCGGCGAGCTCGGACGCCGTCGTCCGCATCGCCCCGTCGCGCCAGAGTCCGCTCTCGGCGACCGCGTACACGTCGTTGATGAGGCCGGTCAGGTGATCGACGAACCGGGCATCGGCGCTGTCCGCCGCCTCCAGCATGCGGACGGCGATCGTGGGCGGCTGCTGGTCGTTCGTGCTCATGGGTCGAGGATGGCAGGCGAAATCGAGCGATGCAATACATAGTTCTCACCGAACCGATCACCTTCTACGATCGTTGGCATGGACCTCCGGCAGCTGCGAGGCGTAGAGGCGGTGGCGCGGCACCGCCACTTCACGCGTGCCGCCGAGGAGCTCCACGTCGCCCAGTCGGCGCTGTCGCACCAGATCCGACGGCTCGAGCAAGAGCTGGGGACCCCGCTCTTCGAACGCACGAGCCGCCGTGTCACCCCAACCGAAGCCGGACACGCGATCGCCGCCCGAGCCCGCCGTGTCCTGGCCGAAGTGGAGGGCGCACGCGCGGAAGTCGACGAGCTTCGGGGCGTCCTGCGCGGACGCATCTGGATCGGACCGCTCCTGCCCGCCGGCGACGTCGACGTCCCCGGGCTGCTCGCGCGCTTCAGCCAAGCCCACCCGGGCGTCGAGGTCGGCCTCCGCGAGGGCGTCGCCGCGGACATGATGCGCTTGCTCGCTGGCGACGAACTCGACGCCGCCTTCTGCCTGCTGGCCGGCGAGATCCCCGACGACCTCGCCGTCGAGCCACTCAGCCACGACGAGGTGGTCGCCGCCTTCGCCCCCGACCGCGCCCCGCCCGCTCCACACGTCGACGTCGCCGACCTCGCCCAGCACCAGATCGTCGCACCCCGCCGGGGCTCGGCCATCACCACCGTGCTGGCCCAGCGCTTCGCCGACGCCGGCGAGTCGCTCCGCCTCGCCCTCGAGAGCGGCGACCCCTTTCTCCTGCGCTCGCTCGCCGCCCGAGGCTTCGCCACCGCGATCCTCCCGCGGTCGCTCACCGCCCTGGAGGGACCCGCCCTGGAGGTGCGAAGCCTGCACCCCGCCGCTCAGCTACCCGTGGCGCTCGTCTGGCGCCGGGAGCGCAACGCCCCACCGGCGGCACGCGCGTTCATCGAGTTCGTCCGCCGCGAAGGCTCTGTCACTGGTACCAGCAGCGCCCGCTAGAACCCAAGTGCCCGCCGGCCGCCGACGCTCGGCGAGCGTCGAATCAGCCGCCGGGAGCATGCCCGCTGAGCCTGGTTCACATCCTGTTAACGTCGCGCGGTTCCGCCGAGGCCAGGATGGCAGACGGGGGCACATGGAGCCAGCTCGACTTGACCACATTCCGCTGTTCGCCGGGCTGACCGCTGAGGACCGCGTGGAGCTCGCCGAGTGCATGCGAGAGGTAACGGTCGATGCCGGCACCGAGCTGGCCACGCAGGGCGAGAACGCTTACGAGCTGTTCGTGATCGAGGCGGGTGAGGCCGAGGTGAGAAAGGACGCCGCGGTCGTCGCGACGCTCGGCGCCGGCGACGTCTTCGGCGAGACCGGCGTGCTCGCGACCGGCACTCGCACCGCGTCTGTCGTCGCGACATCCCCGATGCGGCTCGTTGCGCTGTTCTGTCGCGAGTACAGGCAGCTCGAGCGACGCATGCCCGTGCTCGCGAAGACCCTGCGCGAGACGATGGCCGAGCGCGTCGCCCAGACCTCGTTCTGACCACGCGGCGATCCCGCTAGGGTCATGCTTCGTGAGCATCGGAGAGTGGTGGCGCGAACGCCGGGCGGCCAGTGATCGCGCCGTCGCACAATGGGGGGCGCCGCTGGTCGTCTTCGAGATCCTCGCCGTGGCGGCCGGGATCGCGCTGCTTTCGCTCCTGATCGAGGGCGAGGTGAGCTGGCCTGTGGTCGTGGGCGGAACGCTGGGGATGGGGATCTTCATCTGGCAGTCTCGGCGCAACGCCAGGTTCGAGCGCGCGGCGGATGCGCCCCCCGCCTCGGA
This sequence comes from uncultured Actinomycetes bacterium, assembly GCA_963788115.1. Classification (GTDB taxonomy): domain Bacteria; phylum Actinomycetota; class Thermoleophilia; order Solirubrobacterales; family 70-9; genus CAWBFD01. Next base: position 303,722 of record CAWBFD010000003.1, on the reverse strand, counting down.
GCCGTCCCAGCCGCCCGATCCGCCCAACACTCCCGAGTCACCCGACGTGCCCGGCCCGTCCAAGCCCGAGTGACGTCGGGAACCTGCGCGGCGGCCGTGCCGATGCATCAACATCCGGCCTGAGGATCAGATGCACCGAGCGACCGAGATTCTCCGTCGCGGGGGCCTCCTGGGGCCACTCGCGCTCGGCGTGGCCGTCACCGCCGGCGCCGCGCTGATCGCGCTCGCGGCGGGCTGGCAGGCCGCGGGCGTGCTCGCCGTCGTGGCGATCGTCGCGCTCACCGCATGCGTGCTCGCCCTCGCTCGCATGCTCCGGGTCACCGCGGGGGAGGACGGCGGGAGCCAGCCGGAGCTCGCCCACCCGGACGAGCGCACGCGGCGCATCCTGGACCGCGCGCACGACGCTTACATCGCCATGGACGGCGCGGGCCGGGTGCGGGAATGGAACTCGGCCGCGGAGACGATGTTCGGTTGGCGCTGGGAGGAGGCCGTCGGTCGCGTCCTGGCCGAGCTGATCATCCCGGAGCACCTCCGGGAGCGCCATCAGCAGGGAATCGAGAGGTACCTCGAGACCGGCCAAGGTCGCGCGATCACGCTGCGCAGGGAGCTGTTCGCCCTTCACCGCGACGGCTCCGAGGTCCCGGTGGAGGTGTCGGTGACTGCGATCGAGTCCGAGGGCGAGGTGGTCTTCCACGGATTCGTGAGGGACATCACGGAGCGCATGCTTCTCGAGGCGGAGCACGCGAAGGCGGAGGCTCGGGCGGAGCGGGCCACGCGTGTGGACGCGGTGACCAAGCTGCCCACCCGGCTGGCTTGGGGCGAGGAGCTCGTCTGGGAGCTCTCGCGAGCAGCCCGCACACGGCAACCGCTCTGCGTTGCGCTGGTCGACCTCGATCAGTTCGGCGCCTACACGGAGGCCCACGGCGATCGCCCCGGCCAGCGGCTTCTGCGGCGAGTCGGATCGGCGTGGCGGCTGGCCGTGCGTGGGTCCGATGTGCTCTCGCGCTACGACGGCGACCGGTTCGCGGTCCTGCTTCCCGACTGCCCGCTCAGCGAGGCGAGGACGGTGATCGAGCGCCTCCGGCACGCCGTGCCCGAGGGCCACACGATCTCGGCGGGCATCGCCGAGTGGGACCGGCATGAGGAGGCCGACGCGCTGATCGACCGCGCCGAGTTCGCGCTCTACCGGCGTGCGCGCGACGGCCGCGACCGGATCGCGACCGCGGCCTGAGCAGCGGGGTCCGGCCGCAATGCACAGCTAACTCCGACCTCATCACTCAGATTTTGTTAGGTTTGCCTAATTAGGCAGCCCGAACGACGATCAGGAGGGATGGATTGAGATCGATGAGGCAACGGGTGGCCGGCGCGATCGCGCTGGTGGCCGTGGCGGGGTCATCGCTGGTGCTTGCGGCGTGCGGCTCGGATGACGATGGGGACGAGGCGGCCACGGAGGCGGCCGCGAGCGCCGACCTCGATCCGGTCAAGGCCTACCTGACCGAGCACGCCGCCGACCTGAGCGGGGCGACGGCGGCGCTCCGGGAGAACGCGGAGAGCTACTACCTACTCGCCCAGTCGGTCGGGATGGACTACGACCGTCTGCTCCGCCAGCACCGTGAGCAGGTGAGCCGCCTGATCGCCGAGGGTCAGCGGATCTTCCGTGAGGCGAATCCGGCCTACGAGGAGATGGAGGGAATCGTCGCGGGCGTGCCGGACCTGGCCACCTACGACGTGATCCTCGATGCCGGCGCTCCGGCCAAGGAGGATCCGCAGGCGGCGGTCCCGTTCGATCTCGAGCTGCCCGACGGCCGCACCCTGAAGCAGCCGGGGAACTTCTTCTTCCTCACCGAGACCTCGCTCTGGGGCACCAACCCCGAGTTCGTCGCCGAGGGCACGCCGCCCGATCTCGATGGCGACGGGAGGGTCAGCTTCGGCGAGGCCCTTCCCGATGCGAGCTTCTACGTGGCGGCTGCCCGCGAGTTCGAGCGCTACGCGAACGAGTTGGAGGAGAAGGCGGCGGAGTTCGAGCCCACCGATGCCGACGCACTCGGCGCCCTGGTGATCATGACTCCGACCATGAGCGAGTACTTCGAGGCCTGGAAGAACTCGCGCTTCATCGCCGGCGAGGACGCGAGCGAGCTCGGCTTCGTGGCGGCCTCGCGCCTCTCGGACATCGCCGACATCCTCGAGGGCCTGGTGTTCGTCTACGACGGCGTCGAGCCGGTGATCACGGACACCGACCCGCAGCAGGCGCAGCAGACGGAGCGGTCGCTGAAGAGCCTGCACCGGTTCGTCGTCGACCTCAGGGAACGCGAGGCCGACGGCACCCAGTTCACGGCCGAGCAGGCGGACACGCTCGGCTCCGCCGCGCAGGAGCGGGCTGAGGCGATCGCCGGACAGGTCTCCCAGGCGGCGGCGAAGCTCGACATCGAGCTGCCGGAGGCGTAGCCGCGGGTGGTGGGCGCTCGCGCACTCATCATCGCTGCGACCGTGATCGCGGCGGGCGGCTCGGTCGTTGCCGGGGCGCATGCGGACGCCACTCCCTGGCTCGCCGGTGAGCGCATCGACCGAGCTCTGCTCGAGGCGCAGACCGCGCTCCTGCTCGACGAGGGCGAGGGTGCACACGAGCGGGTGGAGACCGCCCGCGACGCCTTCGGGACGCTTGCCCCCGCGCTCGAGCGGGTGGCGCCGGCAGCTACGGCCGAGGCCCGCTCGGCGCTGGCCCGGGCGGGCACCGCGACCTCCACGGAGAACGAGATTCGCCTCGCTGCCGCCCGTGGCGAGATCAGGGCGGCGCTCTACCTCGGCAGCTACCGAGGCGCTGTGGGCGCGGCCGCGCGGGGCCGGGCCGCAGCGGCCGGGGGTTGGCTGCTGCTGCGCGACTTCCGTACCGCCACCCGCTTCACCCGCCCCGATGCCGATGCCACCGACGCCGTCGAGGAGCTTGCCTCGGGCGAGCTTTCGCCCGCCAGGGCCGCGATGGCGGTGAAGAAGGACCTGCTCGACACCTACCAGTCGCGGCTGCGAGAGCTGATCGATGACGCGCGGGCGGCCGATGGGCGGGACTTCGCAGCGAGCCGGGCCGAGCGTGCGGCGCTGGCCCGCGGCTACTGGTCGATCCTCTCCGGCCGCTACCGCCAAGTCTTCGACGCGAGCAACGCCGCCCGGGCCGATCGCCGGTTCGACCGCCTCGCGGCCGCCGGCATCTCCGGGACGGGCTTCCCGGCGGCCGCCCGGTCCGCGGCGCGGGTGCTCGACGGGTTCACGGCGGCACCGTTCACCGTTGAGGAGCAGGCGCGCTACGCAACGCAGCTCCTCCGCTTCGTTGACCTGATCCCCTTCGAGTACGGCAAGGGGGTCGACGACGGGCGGGTGACGATCCCGTTCGAGATCCAGGAGGCGAAGTCGTTCCGCGACGGGGCCGAGTCGGCGTTCCGCGATCTCGAGGCAGAGCTCCGCGATCGAGATCCGGCCGCGACGCGGCTGGTCGAGGACACGCTCACGCAGCTCAAGAGCCAGATCGCCGACGCGGCGACCGGCGGCGAGGTCGCGCCCGAGGAGGACATCGAGGCTGAGGCCAACCGGGTGATCGACGCCCTCGACGCCACCTATCCGGAGCAATGGAAGGGCTCGAGCATCGAGGCCGACTTCGATCTGGTGCGCCTGACCCTCGACCAGATGGACGCCGCGATCGCCGCGGGCGAGTATGAGCAGGCGGAGCAGGCCCGGCTCGCCGCCTACGCGTTCTTCGAGTTCGGGCCCGAACTGCGTCTGCGCTCGCTCGACCCCGGGCTGGCCCTCGACACCGAGGGCCTGTTCTGGTTCGGCGCCCGTGACGAGGACGGGCTTGCCGAGCTGATCGCCCGTCGAGCGCCATCGAGCGAGACGCGGCCGGTGCGCCTGGCCCTCGACGACCTGCTCGACGACGCCCAGGCGGTGCTGGGCGACGGCGCCAGCAAGGCGACCGTGCTCACCAACGCGGCTCTGGTCGTCTTCCGGGAGGGCCTCGAGGCGGTGCTGATCCTCGCCGCGGTCACGGCGGGGCTCACGGGCACGCGACGCCGGCTTCGGCGTCCCGTCGCCGCCGGTGCCGCGCTCGCGCTCGTCGCCACGGCGATCACCTACGTCCTCGCGCGGACCGTGCTCGGGGAGTTCTCGCAGTACGGCGAGAAGCTCGAGGCGGTGGTCGGGTTGGTCGCGATCGGGGTCCTGCTGGTGGTCCTCAACTGGTTCCTGCACAAGGTGTACTGGACCGGTTGGATCTCGAGCTTCCATAAGCGGCGGCAGCGGCTGCTGAGGGTCGCCGGGGGAGGTCTGATCTCAGCGCAGGTGATCGGCTTCTGCCTGCTCGGCTTCTCGATGGCCTATCGCGAGGGCTTCGAGACGGTCCTGTTCCTGCAGGCGCTGGAGCTGAATTCGGGCCTGGTGACGGTGCTGGAGGGGACGGCCATCGGCCTCGTCGCGGTCGCCGCCGTCGGCGTCGCCACGTTCGCGCTCGAGCGGCGGCTGCCGTACAAGAGGATGCTGGTCGTCACCGGCGTGCTGATCGGCATGGTCCTGGTCATGCTCGTCGGCAACACCGTGCGCACGATGCAGGGGGTGGGGTGGATGCCGATCACCCCCCTGGACATCGACCTGCCCTACTGGCTGGGGATGTGGTTCGGGGTCTACCCGACGGTGGAGACGGTGGTCGCGCAGCTTGCCGCAGCCGCATTCGTGGTCGGCAGCTACTTCGCGGCCGAGTGGTGGCGCAAGCGCGGGATCCGGGCGCCAACGCCGGGCATGGAGCCGGCCCCGGCTCGTGCCGCGATCACCCCGGCTGCGCCGACGGACGGATCAGGACCTCGTTCACGTCCACGTGCTCCGGCTGGCTCAGCGCGAAGATGACCGCCCGGGCGATGTCATCGGCCTCGAGCGCGAGCCCCTCGGCGGGCCGGCTGTCGAAGAAAGGCGTATCGACCATCCCGGGCTCGATCACCGTCACCCGGATCCGGCGGTTCTCGTGCACTTGGCGCAGCTCCTGCCGGAGCGCCTCGCCCATCGCCGTCACGGCCCACTTTGTGGCCGAGTAGAGAGAGCCGGGCAGCGCCCGGCGTCCGGCGACTGAGCTGGTGATCACGAAGTGGCCGGTGCCGCGCTCGAGCAGGTGGGGCAGCGAGGCTCGGATCGTGTAGGCGGTGCCGAGCACATTGGTGAGCACCATCGAGCGCCAGAACTCCGGGGTCTCCTCCAGGAAGCCTCGCTTGGCGCCGAAGCCGGCGTTGGCGAAGACCGCGTCGATCCGGCCGAAGGCGTCAAGCGCGGCGCTCGCGAGACGCTCGTTGTCCTCCCACTTGCCGACGTCGCAGCGGACCGCGATTGCCGCATCGGCGCCGCCCAGCTCCTCGGCCAGCTCCCGCAGCTTGTCCTCGCTGCGGGCCCCGAGCACCACCCGCCAGCCGTCCTCGACCGCGCGCCGCGCCGTTTGCGCGCCGATTCCGGTCGAGGCGCCCGTTATCAGGAGCACGTCGGCTGCGGCCATCACGGCGATTCTATGTTGCGATAATCGACGGCAACCTCCCCGCGCCGATGGACCCGGAGCGCAAACGAAAGATCCGCCTGCTCGTGGCGCTTGGCGCCGCGGTGCTGCTCGCCGGCGCGCTCGTCTACGTCTCGTTCAACGCCTCGAGCGAGGCCAAGTCGCCGTCCGAGCTCCTCGCCGCCGCCGAGGGCGGCTCGTACGAGGTCTACGGCGTGGTCGCGGAGGGCTCCGTCGCGCATCGGGGTGAGGAGCTGCGCTTCCATCTGACCGATCGCGACGATCCCTCTGCCAGCGTGCCGGTGCGCTACACGGGCGCTATCCCCGACCCGTTCCGCGAGGGCCGCGAGGTGATCGTCGACGGGGAGCTCGAGGACGGCACCCTGATGGCCGATCGCGACTCGCTGATCACCAAGTGCCCGTCGAAGTTCGCGGAGGAGGCCGAGGAGGACCCTGAGCACGTGATCATCACTACCGAATGACGCTTAACGGCACCAGCTTCACCCGCCGCAATCGGGGCTTCGCCGCTCTGCTCCGGGTCAGCACCTGATGATCGAGCTCGGCGCGGCCTGCATCTTCCTCGCGTTCTTCGCCGCGCTCTGGGCCGCCGCCGCGGCGCTGTGGTCGGTTCGCAGCGGCGATCGGCGCTTCGTCGACTCCTCGCGCCGGGCGATCTACGCGCTCTGCGGCTTGCTGACGCTCGCGGTCATTCTCCTCGAGCTGGCGTTCCTGCGCGACGACTTCTCGTTCGAGCTCGTCGCGGGCCACTCCTCGACCACCACTCCCACCGGGTACAAACTGACCGCGATGTGGTCGAGCCAGGCCGGCTCCCTGCTCCTCTGGGCGTGGGTGCTCTCGATCGCCTCCTCCGCTGTTCTCCTGATCACCCGCAGCCGCCTGCGCGAGCTGGTCCCGACTGCGACCGCGGTGCTCGGCGGGCTCGCGGCATTCTTCACGGGCCTGATGCTGTTCGGCGTCGCCAGCCCCGGCGCCGAGTCGTTCCCGTTCACCCAATCGAACCCGGTTCCGGCCGATGGCGTCGGCCTCAATCCGCTGCTTCGTCACCCGGCGATGGCCATCCACCCGCCGATGCTCTACTCGGGCTACGTCTTCTTCTCGATCCCGTTCGCGTTCGCGATCGGGGCGCTCGTCACGCGACGCCTCGACGCCAGCTGGATTCGCGTGACTCGGCGGTTCGCGCTCATCGCCTGGACGTTCCTCTCGATCGGGATCCTGCTGGGCTCGGCGTGGTCGTATGCGGAGCTCGGCTGGGGGGGCTACTGGGGATGGGACCCGGTCGAGAACGCCTCGCTGATGCCGTGGCTCATCGGCACCGCGTTCCTGCACTCGATCATGGTCCAGGAGAAGCGCGGCATGCTCAAGACCTGGAACGTCTCCCTGATCGTCGCCACCTTCGCGCTCGCGCTGCTCGGGACGTTCCTGGTGCGCTCCGGGATCCTCGAGTCGATTCACGCCTTCGGCGTGTCCAAGGTCGGCGGGCCGCTCTTGGGGCTGATCGCGGTGGTGGTGCTCGGGTCGACCGCGCTGATCGTCTCGCGGCTCGACGAGCTGCGCGCGCCCAAGCGGATCGAGTCGCTTGCCTCCCGCGAGGCGGTGTTCCTGGTCAACAACCTGCTCCTGGTCGGGCTCTGCGCGGTGATCTTCTGGGGCACCTTCTTCCCGCTGATCTCCGAGGCGCTCACCGGTGACGAGCGCACGGTCGGGCCGCCTTTCTTCAACTCCGTGACGACGCCGCTGGCGATCCTCCTGGTCCTGTTCACCGGGATCGGGCCGCTGCTCGCGTGGCGGCAGGTGAGCGCGGGCCGCCTGTGGGACCTTGTGTGGCGGCCTGCGGCCGCCGCCGCGGCGGTCACGGCCGCGCTGATCCTCCTCACCGACGCCGCCTCCGAGCCCGTGGCGCTGATGCTGTTCGCGTTTGCGTCGTTCGCCCTGGCGGCCCTGGTGCAGGAATTCTGGCGGGGCGCGTCCGCGCAGCGCCAGCTCTCCGGCGGCTCCTTCGGCCGGGCGCTGCTCACGGTGATCGGGCGCAACCGGCGGCGCTACGGCGGCTACATCGTGCACGCCGGGATCGGGATCCTGTTCATCGCGGTCGCCGCCTCTACCAGCTTCCAGACCAGCTCGGACCTGCGCCTTCGACCCGGTGAGTCGGGGGCCGTCGGGGACTACGAGGTGACCTACGTTCGCCCCACCGCCGCGATCGACTCCGGCGAGCAGCGGCTCAGCTTCGGAGCGGTGCTCGAGGTCGAGGGTGACGGCGAGCGGTTCGCCCTGCTGCCCTCCCGCAACTACTACTCCACCACTGGGAGCGACGGCGTGCGTGGCTTCTTCGAGGGTGAGGCGACCAGCGAGGTTGGGCGCCGGGGCGGCCCTGGAGGTGATCTGTGGACGGCGATGCGCCCGGACCTCTCGTCGTTCGACTCTGCAATCGACCGGGCGGACCGGCGGATCGCCGCGACGGTCAACCGGATCGGGCCCGAGAATGCCCCGCCCGAGATGCGCCAGGCGCTCGCCGCCAACCTCCAGGGCGTGGCGATCCGCGGCCTCCAGGAGCGCTACCTCGACGAGCCGACGCCGGTCGACTTCCGGGTCAACGTGAACCCGCTGGTGATCTGGCTGTGGATCGGCGGCGCGATCGCCGTCGCGGGTGGGCTGATCGCGATCTGGCCCGCGCCGGCGGCGCGGCGCCGCCGCGTCTCCGACGTCTACGCGGCGCGGCTCGCGCGCGATCTGGGCCGCGCCTAGCCCTCTAGCCTGAATCCGTGGAGATCCTGATCGCGCTCGTGCTCCTGCTCGTGCTGGCATGGTTCGTGTCCGCCCCGCTGCGCCGGCCGGCGGGCGCTGTGGCGGAGGAGCGATCCGAGGACCCGCGGGTCGCCGAGCTCGAGGCGCGCAAGGAGGCGAAGTACCGCGAGATCCGCGACGCGGAGCTCGATCGAGCTCAGGGCAAGCTCTCCGAGGAGGATTGGCGACGCGCGGACTCCGCGCTGCGACGCGAGGCGATCCAGATCCTCCGGGAGCTCGACCGAGCGCGGGGGGCCGCCGGCCCGTAGACACCGCGGGCGAGGCACCGAGCCGCGTTCGGGCACCGGCTAGACTCAGCCGCGCATGGAAAGCCTGCTGCAATCGGTCCAGGTGATCATCGCCGTCGTCCTGATCTTCCTCGTGCTCCTTCACTCAGGCAAGGACACCGGGCTCTCTGGCGCGTTCGGTATCGGCCAGTCCGGGAGCTCGTTCGGCGGCGGCTCACTGGTCGAGCGAAACCTCGATCGCTGGACCATCTTCTTCGCCATCCTGTTCGTCCTGAACACCCTCGTCCTGCTCAAGATCTGAGCCGGCCGATGCCGCGACGGCATCGCGTTCCCCTCCCGAGGCTCGTCGGTTCACTGGCGGCGACGCTCACGATCGCCGTAGGAGGCGGATGCAGCAACGACGAGGACGAGTCGGCGGGCGGCTCGGTTGCGCTCCCAGGCTCCGGTGGAACCCTCGAGTGGGCCGTCGCCGAGGGCCCCCGAGAGCTCGACCCGTTGCTCGCGAGATCGCCAGCCGACCAGCTGGTCGCGCGTCAGATCTACGAGCCGCTCATTGCAAAGGCGGATTCGCCCTACGGCGAAGGCGTGAGGGTGAATGGGCTCGCCACGGCGCACCCGGGGGCCAACAACAGGGTCTGGCTGCTCCGGCTTCGCCATGGGGTCACATTTCAGGACGGCACTCCCTTTGATGCCGATGCTGTGGTGGCGAATGTCCGGCGGTGGCAGACGACGGCGACGGGGCGGCAGCTCCTGCCGGAGCTGGACAGAGTCGGGGCCCCGCGGTCCGGTCTGGTCCTGTTCACGCTTGATCGGCCCGACCCCAACTTCGACAACGTCCTGAAGTCGCCGCGTCTGGGGATCGTCTCCCCGGAGTCCCTCCCGCCTCGACCTGGCCGCGCCCCCCGGGTGCGGGAGCCGGGAGAGGGGGGAACGGGTCCATTCGAGTTGAGCGAGCGGGGGGATGGGCTGACCGTGATCGCCCGAAACGTCGGATGGTGGGGAAGCGCGCGTGAGCTTGGCCCGTTCCTGGACCAGGTCGAGTTCCGCGTTTTCCCCGGCGCCGATGAGCGGCTCCGCCTGCTGAAGGCGGGAGCCGTTCAGGTCGCTGACGACCTGGCCCCCGACCAGCTCGCGCGGGTGCGGCGTGACCCCCTGCTCACGGTCGCCGAGGCTGGGGGTGGCGACCCGGTCGGCCTCGAGCGGTCGGTGCGCGGCATCGGGCGAGGGGCGGGGGTCCCGTCGCTCTCGGGTGTCTGGCTGACCCGGATCGGCGTTGGGTAGGACCGCGAGCTCCGAGGGGATCAAATTTCCCGAGCTCCGAGGGGATCAAGTTCCTCTTGACATAGGCAAATGATTTCGTTTATCTTTCCGCAGGTCTGGTAAACAGACATGTTCGGAGAGAGAGACGGGCGCGCACCGCGCCCACCCACCAGAGGGAGGAGATGGATGCAAACGGTTCGGCGTTCACGGAGGAGCGGACTGCTGGCGCTGACGGCGCTGGGGGCCCTGGCCCTGATCGTGCCCAGCGGCGCCGCCGCCCAGACCAAGCTCAAGGTCAAGGTCAAGACCACCTCGCAGACTCAGGCCCAAAACCAGGGCTCGCTCAAGGTCTCCTATAAGGCCAAGGGCCTCAACAAGCTCTCGGTCTCGGCCAAGGCGACCCAGAGCGGCGCCGGCCAGCTCAACTTCGCCGCCAAGGAGACCAAGAACAATCCGAAGAGCGGCACCCTCAGCCTGCAGCTGACCAACGCCGGCGAGAACGCGCTCGAAGATTGCGCCTCGCTCCAGATCAAGGTGCAGGCCAAGGGCAAGCCGTCGAAGTCGGCCAACGCCTCCCGCCTGCTCGCCGAGGACGACCCGGTGTGCGCGAAGCCGGTGAAGGAGTTCGCCACCGATAGCTCGATCTCCTATCTGGACGGAATCGACGTCGGTCCCGACGGCGCGCTCTGGTTCGCACAGTCAGGCGCCGGGGCCGAGTCCCTCGGCCGGATGACCACCGCCGGGGCGTATTCGAGCGTTGCCATCCCGGTCCCGCCGGACGCGAACTCCGGTGATCTCGGGGGCCACACGATCAACGACGTAGTCGCGGGCCCCGACGGTGCGATCTGGGCGACACCCTTCGGAAACGACTGGGTCCGCCGCATCGATCCGGCGACCGGCGCCGTCACCGAGTACCAGGTTCCCGGAATGCAGGGTGGCGGCGGAAGCAAGATCGCCGCCGGCGCCGACGGGGCGCTGTGGATGACGGACGGCCAGAGCACGATCTTCCGTGTCGCCACCGACGGCGCCGTCAGCTCGTTCCCGCTCAGCGATCCCGCCTTCCCGGAGATCGGTGTGACCGCCTACGGGATCGCGGCGAGTGCCGATGACGGAGGCATCTGGTTCACGACGCCTGATACCAACTCGACGTCGGCCACCGCGGTCGGCCGGCTCGACCCGGCGACCGGGAACACCCAGTTGTTCCCGCTTTCGGATCCCGCCAACGCCCTGGGCTATATGACCGCCGATCGCGCCGGTCGCCTGTGGTTCACGAGCCTGACTGGGAACTCGATCGGCAGGATCGATCCCGACTCCGGCCAGGTCGTGGAGTTCAAGGTCCCGACCGCCAACGCGAAGCCGTTGGGGATCGCCTTCGCCGAGGATGGCTCGTTGTGGTTCACCGAGAACGCGGCAGACAACATCGGCCGCTACGACCCGGCGTCCGGCCAGTTCACCGAGTACCCGCTGGAGCAGATCGGATCGCTGCCGTTCGACATCGTCGAGGGCCCCGACGGGAAGATCTACTTCACGGAGATGGGCACCGGCCAGATCGGCCAGCTCGACCCGAACAAGGCGCCGATGGGCGCGCCGAACCCGGGCAACCTGCGGTCGCAGCCTCCGCTCGGTGAGGAGGGCCAGTGCGCTGGCGCGGATTTCTTCCTCTGCCAGCAGCAGACATCGCTCGAGGGCGGCACCTTCCGGATCGGCGACGCGCTGACCCAGATCCTGCCGTCGGAGGCGCTGACGCTGACCGCGGGCATCAGCCTCACCGATCCCAACATCCTGGTGCCGCCGTCATTCGGCCCGATGCTCGAGGCCAAGCCGCTCGACGTCGAGGTCGGCGGTCAGGCGGCGGTGACGCGGATCGGGCTCTCGGCCCCGCCGAGGCTCAACCAGCTCGCCCCGATCGACGTCACTGTCCCGATCGACCTCTACGTGGCCCCGGTCGGGAGCACCGAGGGTGGCTGCGTGATCGGGCCGGTCGTGCAGAACCTGACCCAGATCCCCGACGCCGAGGGCGACATGGGCCTCGCGCTGTTCGCCGACACGGCGATGTTCGGAGGGCATCCGGTGCTCGGCCCCAACAACACGACCGGGGCCTGGACCGGCACGCTCTCCGACAGCACCTTCGAGGTGCCGGAGGCCCGTGGCTGCGGTCCGCTGACGACCGTGATCAACAGCCTGCTCAGCCTGCCCTCGCCCTCCGGGAACAACGAGACGGTGCTCCCGTTCTCGATGTTCATCATCGGCGGGCCGGCCCTGGCCGGAGGGTGATGGATCCCGCCGGGGACCGGGGCCGGCTTGCCGGCTTCGGTCCCCGGCGGATCCACTCTGCATGCATGCCGATCGGCACACACGCTTGACATATGCAAATCATTTCGTTTACCTTCCGGTGTATCTGGGAACAGACGTGTTCAGAGGAGAGACGGCGCGGCTTGGCGCCAGCCCCAAGAGGGAGGAGAGGGATGCACTCGCGTAATCGGTTCAGCGGACGTACGAAGACCCATGCGCTGCTCGCGCTGGCGGCCCTGGGGGCACTGGCGCTGTTGATCGTTCCCAGCGCCGCGAGCGCGGCGAAGAAGACGCTCAAGGTCAAGGTCGAGACCAAATCGCAGACCCAGGCCCTGAACCAGGGGATGCTCAAGGTCTCCTATAAGTCCAAGGGCCTCGACCGGGTCTCGGCCACGGCCAAGGCCACCCCGTCGGGCGGCGGCCAGCTCAACTTCGCCTCCAAGGACGCAGAAGTCCGCCGCCAGCGGCACCCTCAGCCTGCCGCTGACCGACGGCCGGCGAGGCCGCCTTGGAGGACTGCGCCTCGCTCCGGGTCCGGGTTCAGGCCAAGGGCAAGCCGAAGAAGTCGGCCAACGCCTCCCGGATGCTCTCCGAGGACGACCCCGTGTGCGCGGAGCCGGTGACGGAGTTCGACCTCGAGAGCTCGGCGGCCTACCCGATGGGAATCGATGTCGGCCCGGACGATGCCCTGTGGTTCACGCAAATCGGCGCCGGTGCCAACTCGGTCGGGCGGCTCACCACGGCCGGCGATTACGACAGAGTCCACATCCCGGTCCCGCCGGGGACCCCGCCCGGCGCGCTGTATGGGCACGTCGTGAACGACATCGTCGCGGGTGCGGACGGTGCGCTCTGGGCGAGCCCCGAGAACGGGAGTGGGGGCTCTGCCTTCCTCCGCCGCATCGACCCGGCGACGCAAGAGGTGACCGCGTTCGACATGGGGCCTTACGCCAGCGTCGGGAGCAAGATCGCGGTGGGCCCGGACGGCGCGCTCTGGATGACCAACCAGTCGCCGGCGGAGCTGACGCGGGTGACCACCAGCGGCGACGTCACCTCGTTCCCGCTGAGCGATCCCGCGTTCCCGGAGATCTTCCCGTCCCCGTACGGGCTCGCCATCGGCGGCGATGGCGCCGTGTGGTTCACGACTCCGGACGCGATCAGCAGCGGGACCGCGGGTGCCGCCGTCGGCCGGCTCGACCCGGAGACCGGAGAGACCCAGCTCTTCCCGCTCTCGGATCCGACCAAGGCCCTCGGATACATGACCACGGATCGCGCGGGTCGCCTGTGGTTCACGACGCCGTTCGGGAACACGATCGGGCGGATCGACCCGACCTCGGGCCAGGTGGTCGAGTTCCAGATTCCGACACCGGACTCGAAGCCGATCGGGATCGCGTTCGCCAACGACGGCTCGCTCTGGTTCACCGAGCAGAACGCCGACAACATCGGCCGGTACGACCCGGCTTCGGGTACGTTCACGGAGTACCCGCTGGGGACGCTGGGCTCGCTGCCGTTCGACATCGTGGAGGGGCCCGACGGAAAGATCTACTTCACGGAGATGGGCACGGGCCGTGTCGGCCAGCTCGATCCGGCGAAGGCCCCCACGGGCGCTCCGAACCCCAGCGACGGCCAGTCCCTGCCTCCGTTCGCGCAGCAGGGGCGCTGTCCGGCGGGCGCGCTCATCTGCCAGCAGCAGGTGAACGTCTCCGGCAGCACGTTCCAGATCGGCACGGCGCTGACCCAGGAGCTGCCGCCCGAGACCCTGAAGCTGACGGCGGGCATCATCCAGGTCCCGGCTCCGATGGAGCCTCCGGTGTCCGGGCCGATGCTCGAGTCGACGCCGCTCGACGTCGAGGTCGGCGGCCAGCAGGCGGTGACCAGCATCGGGCTCGCGGGTCCGCCGACGCTGAACAGCCTGATCCCGATCGACGTCACGGTCCCGATCGACCTCTACGTGAGCCAGCCCGGCAACCCCGAGGGAGGCTGCGTGATCGGGCCGATCATCCAGGACCTCGCGGCCGATGAGGACCCGGAAGGCGATCTGGGCGCGATCCTTGCGGGCGACTCGACCATGGGTGGGGTCTCGGGGAGGACCGGCAACTTCGCCATCGTGGGGACGGGGACGCTCACCGCCGACGCCTTCGAGGTGCCGGCGGCGCGCGGCTGCGGTGCGCTGACGACGGTGATCAACACGCTCCTCGGGCTGCCCTCGCCGTCGGGCGCGAACTCGACCAGCCTGCCGTTCTCGCAGTTCATCACCGGGTTCGGCGGATGAGCGGAGTGCGTCCGGCCGCAAGGACCTGAGCGAAGCGCACCCTCGCGCCGGGGACCGGAGTCGCATCCCTCAACCGCATCCCGCTGAGGCCGCGATCCGTGCGCTGCGCCACATTCGGTCGCCCAGGCCGGGTGGCGGGCGACCAGGGACTAGAGTTCGACCATGCGCGCCGGTTGGCCACCCCTCGCCTATGGCTCCTGGAGCGAGACCTGCGACACGCTCCACGCGCACACACAGGTGCTCGGAAAGCTGGCGGTCCAGCTAGCCCCGCCCGAGCCGCAGCTGCAGCACGCCGCCCTGCGGCTGACCGCGCGCGGCTGGGAGACGCTCGCGCTGGGAGCCCCGGATGGCTCCGGGGCGATCGTCGCAGCCCTTGACCTGCGAACGCACGAGGCGGTGGTCGAGCACAGCGGTGGTCACGAGACGCGGATCGCGCTGACGCCGAACCGTTCCGTCGCCGAGGTGACGCGCGAGGTGCTCGAGGCGGTGGGGCGCCTTGGCGGGGTGGTCGAGATCAACCCGGCTCCCCAGGAGGTGCCGTGGGAGGTCCCCCTGGACGCGGACCGCGAGCACTCGACCTACGACCCCGACCAGGTGGCGACGTACTTCGAGGCCGCCACCCAGGCGGCGCTCGTGCTGGCGGAGTTCCGCGCGCCGTTTCGGGGACGCTCGACACCGGTCAACGCCTGGTGGGGTACCTTCGACCTCGCCGTCAACTTCTTCTCGGGACGGCCCGCCGATCCACCGTCGGACGACTTCATCATGCGCAACGGAGCCGATGCCCAGCAGGTCGGAATCGGGTGGTGGCCGGGCGATCCGAACCACGAGCGGGCCGCCTTCTTCGCCCTCGCCTATCCGGCGCCCGACCGCTTTGGCGGCGCGGACCTGAGCCCCGCCGCGGGGCGCTGGGACGCACACCTCGGCGAGTACGTGCTCGAGTGGGAGGACATCCGCGAGAGCCCCGATCCGCATGCCCTCGCGTTGGAATTCGCCCGCTCGGCCTTCCGCCACGCCTGTGACGTTTGTGAGTGGGACCCCGTACTCGCGGCGACGGCACAGGGTGTTCCGCCGCCGATCAGGTGACGCGAAGTCTGACTTCCCCCGGTTCCGTAGAACCGGGAAGGTTCGGCTCGACGTCGTCGGCTACGTTTCGCCGTCCCAGTAGTCGAGCTTGGGCTCGCTCTTGAGCATGGCCTGATAGCCCTCCGACTGCGACCAGAGCCCGACCTTGCCGCTGTCCGGATAGTGGACGACGGCGACCGGTGACTTGGACGAAAGAATCAGGACTCGGGACGGCTCCCCCGACCGGTTGATGACCTGGTGGCCGCCCGCCGGCCCTTCCGGAAAGACCGCGACGTCGCCTGGCGCGAGCTCCCGCTCGCCGTCCGGCCCGCGGAGGGTAGGCCGGCCAGAGATGGCGATCAGCCACTCCTCGCAGCCGATCTCGTAGTGATACGGCCAGGTCTTCTCGCCCGGCGGCAGCTCGTAGAGGCTGCCGCCTAGGAGCGTCGCACCGAGCCGTTTCCCGATGACCGTCGATCTGTGCCGGTATCCAGGCTGATCGTTGCCGGTGTCCCAGTCTTGCTCGCCGAAGACATTGAAGACATCCATGCGCACCATCCTACGGCCGGAGTGATTGCCAGCCGACATGGTCAAGGGCTGGGCTTACAGGGAGTTAACGAGGGTCGAAACCGTCTGGCACTGATGGCGCTGTCAAGCACCATGGCCGAAGCTGAAGGCTTCGATGAAGCGCTCGAGGACCCTGCGCTCACCCTCCAGGACCACGCGGTCGTCGCGGAGAGCGACGCCCGCCGCGAGCTCTCCGGTCAGCAGGGCAGCGAAGCTCTCCGGGTCGGTCCGAAGCCTGATCGCGGGGCTCGAGGCGGTCCCCGGCCTGGCGTCGACGGCGCCATCGCCGACCTCGACCGTGAACGGCTCGCCCCCGAGGGTGAGCTCGTAGGTCTCGGTCAGGTCGGCGAACTCTTGGCGGCGGAAGGAGGCGCGAAGCCCGTGCACAAGAAGCTCCGCCCGGACGTCCTCGCCGGGCTTGGGGCCGGCCAGCGTCGGCATCCCGGCCTGCCCGAGCGCGAGGATCGCGGGCCTCAACCGGAGGCCGTCCTCGGTCAGCTCGTAGACGGTCGCCGGCGCCGGACGGGGGAGCTCGCGGCGGCGGAGGAAGCCCGCCCGCTCGAGCGTCCGCAGGCGCGCCGTCAGGATGTCGGTGGCGATCCCGGGCAGCCCCGCGCGTAGGTCCGTGTAGCGCTTCGGGCCCATCAGCAGGTCGCGGACGATCAGCAGCGTCCAGCGCTCCCCGACCACGTCGAGCGTCCTGGCGACCGGGCAGTACTGCCCGTACGTCTTCCGCGGGGGCCGCGTGGCTGCCATGGACCGAAACGTAGCAGTGCACCATCTGTGCGTCTTCTCACACAGTGTTACTGGTGTTAGCGCTTGGAAATCGGGTATAAGCCAGACGATGCAACGACAGTTGGTGGCGCGCTCGGCGATGAATCTCCCACCCCCGCCGTATCTCTGCTTACAGAGCGGCGATTGCCGCCGCCGAACGACAAGAAGGCGAGGCGCCAGGTGACCGCGACATCCACCCAGACAAGCAACCGGACGGCGACCGGATGGGTGGTCGCCCTGACCGCGATCGGCTCGCTGATGGCCGCCCTGGACACCCTGGTGGTGTCGACCTCGCTGAGCACGATCCGACTCGATCTCGGCGCCTCGATCGAGGATCTGGAGTGGACGGTGAACGCCTACAACCTGAGCTTCGCCGTGCTGCTGATCCCGGCGGCCGCGCTCGGCGATCGCTACGGGCGCCGCAGGCTCTATGCCGGAGGACTCGGCCTGTTCGCGGCGGCATCCGCCGCCTGCGCCCTGGCGCCGGAGGTCGGTTGGCTGATCGCGGCGCGAGCCGTCCAGGGCGCCGGCGCGGCGCTGGTGCTGACGCTTGGCCTGGCGCTCCTCAGCGCCGCCTTCCCGCCCGAGAGGCGGGGAGCGGCGATCGGCCTGTTCAGCGCGGTCACCGGGATCTCGGTCGCCATCGGCCCGCTCGTCGGCGGCGCGATCGTCGAGGGCATCGACTGGGAGTGGATCTTCTGGGTCAACGTACCGATCGGCCTGGCCGCGATCCCTCTGGTCCTTGCGAGGATCGAGGAGAGCTTCGGCGGCGACACCGGCCTCGACCTCCCCGGCCTCGGGCTGATCAGCGGCGCGGCCTTCGGCATCGTCTGGGGGCTGGTGCGCGGCAATTCGGCCGGCTGGGGGAGCCCCGAGGTCGTCGGCGCGCTCGCGGCCGGTCTAGTGCTGGTGCCGGCGTTCATCGCCCGGGAGCTGCGGGCGCCGGAGCCGATGCTGCCGATGCGCTTCTTCCGCTCCCGCGCCTTCTCGGCCGGGAACGGGGCGATCTTCTTCACCTTCGCCTCGCTGTTCGGCGCCGTCTTCTTCTTCGCCCAGATGCTGCAGACCGCGCTTGGCTACGGGCCGCTCGACGCCGGCCTGCGGTTGATCCCCTGGACGATCACATTCATCACGGTGGCCCCGGTCGTCGGCGCGCTGGCGGACCGCTTCGGCGAGCGCCCGTTCATGGTCGGGGGGCTCACCCTGCAGGCGATCGGGATGGGCTGGGTCGCGCTGATCGCTGACCCGGGACTCACCTACTCGGAGTTCGTGCTTCCGTCGGTCGTCGCCGGCGTCGGGGTCTCGATGGCGATCCCCGCGGCGCAGAACTCCGTTGTCGGCTCGTTCACCCTCGAGGATGTCGGCAAGGCCGCCGGCGCCAACAGCATGATGCGTGAGCTCGGCGGTGTCTTCGGGATCGCGGTGGCGGCTGCGGTGTTCGCAGGCGCCGGGAGCTTCGCCTCAGCCGATGCCTTCCTCGACGGATTCGCCCCGGCGATCGCCGTCGTCGCCGCGCTCTCGCTCGCCGGCGCGATCGCCGCCCTCGCCCTGCCGGGCCGCCGGCAGGCGGCCGAACGCGTTCCCGTCGGTGCAGTCCGGGCCCTCGAGGCCGAGGGCGAAAACTGATCACGCTCCGATCACGAACCTCAGGAGGACCTCCAATGCGACAGGTAATGGTTCGCTACTTCATACACCTGGCGGTGACCGAGGCCGAGAGTGAAGGCAGCCAGCTGTCGAAGCTGCGGGCGTTCCAGGAGTTCCAGAAGCACATCGACGGCGGCAAGAGGCTCGGCCTCGCCGACGACTTTTCGACGCGTACCCGGGCGGGGGGCTCGGTAGGGGCCCCGTCATGAGCGCGACCGACGTAAAGCAGAGCCGAGCCGAGATCGACCCGATCACTCCTGCTGAGAGCGCGCGCGACGAGTCCACGTTCTCCGAGCTTGTCGAACGCCACCGGCGGGAGCTGCATGCGCATTGCTACCGGATGCTCGGCTCGTTCGAGGAGGCGGAGGATCTCGTCCAGGAGACGTTCCTCCGCGCTTGGCGATGGCGAAGGAGCGTCCGGGACCCATCCTCGCGTCGGGCGTGGCTCTACCGGATCGCGACCAACGCCTGTCTCGATGCGCTCCAGCGCCGCTCTCGCGGCCCGGGGCTCGCCGAGGAGGCGGAGGTCGCTCGGCTGCGTGAGCGGATGCTCGCGACAGACCCGCAGCCCGAGACGGCGATCGTCTCCAAGGAGACGACTGAGCTCGCGTTCACTGCGGCGATCGAGCACCTGCCCTCGAAGCAGCGGGCCGCGCTGATCCTCCGTGGAGTGTTCGGCCTGTCGGCGAAGGACTCCGCATCGCTGCTCGAGGCCAGCGTCGTCTCCGTGAACAGCGCCCTGCAGCGGGCACGGCGCACCCTCCGGGACCGCCTGCCCGATCACAGGCTCGAGTGGCCCGCCCGATCGGATCCGAGGCAGGAGGATCGCGCGCTAGTTCGCCGATACCTCGAGGCGATCGAGCGCGCGGACGCCAACGCGTTCGTCCGCATGATTCCGAGAGAGCCCGCTCCGCGATCCCTCCGGAGTCCAGGCAGCCGGCGTGGTCAGCCCACCCTCGCCGCCGCGCCCGCCGCAACCGGATGCTCGTAGCCCTCGGCCGCGATTCCGAGTGCCGGCGACGCCAGCATAGGCCTCTCGGTACCAGGAGTGCACTCGAGGCAGCGTGGTCGCGGGGAGCAGTTCTGAGAGCGGCAGGTACACCTTGCTTTCTCGACGCGAGTGGCATGTCGATCGGCGCTCCTAGCGAACCGGCTCACGGAGAGTCCCGCGTTGAAGGAAGCAACTCCGCGAGCGGGACGGAGCTAGGAGACGAAGGCGCAGCTCGTCCACCACCCCCATCCCGATCAGTGCCCGCGAGAGGCGGCGGCTGCCATAGACGAGGATCTCGCCATCGAGCTCCTTCCGCAGCCTGGCCACCTCCTCCGGCCAGTCGTCGCCCAGGACGGACGCGTTCCAGGCCGGGTCCGTGAGCGTCGAGGAGACGACGTACTTCGGCAACTCGTTCAGCCTGTCGGCGAGCTCACCTTCCGCTGTGGGCCAGAAGGCCTGCATAGCCTCGTAGGTGACCCGTCCGAGCAGGAGGGCCTCGGAGTTCTGCGCCTGCTCGAGCCCGACTTCTTCCTCGTAGTTGAAATCGAAGTCCACGGCCCAGCCCCTGTACTTGAACGGGACGTCCATGGGGCCCGGCGACTGCATGACCCCGTCGAGCGAGGTGTTCTGGCGAGGGCCCGAACGTCACGGTCCAGACCCCGCCCACTCGAAGATCGCACTCCGACTCGACGATCCAGCCCCGCTCGCTGTAGAAGGCCTCCTGGCCGTCCTCCCCAGTGATGGCGTCGAACACCGCTTCGGGGGCGGCATCGATCACCCGCGCGAATCGCACGTCCTCGCTCATCGTCCGGCGTCCTTCCTTTCGACGTAGGTGCCGAACCGGTCCAGCCGGCGCTGCCAGGTGCGCCGGTAGTCGTCGATCCACTCCGTTGCACCTTCGAGCTGGGCGGGACCGAGCTGGCACTCGCGGGTGCGCCCGACCTTCGCCGTGACCACGAGGTCGACCTCCTCGAGGATCCCCACGTGTTTCTTCACCCCATTGAGGGTGAGACCGAACGGCTCGGCCAGCTCGCCGATCGTCGCCGGTCCGCCTCCGAGGCGCTCGAGGATGCCCCGGCGGGTCGGGTCCGAGAGGGCGAAGAACGTCCGATCGAGGGTCGCGTGATAGTGCACCGATCGGCGCATCATAACGGCGCAACGGTTGTCCGGGTTACGCTGAGCGGCACGCACACTTCCCGCGACGAGCGCGTGTCTCGGCTCGGCGTGTCACACGCCTAGAACGAGGAGGAGTAGCCCGCCCAAGCCGTTCAGGCGCTGCTCCCTTCGCCAAGAGGTCCGGGACCGCTCCATTGGGCTCCTCGACCCGGGCACTCCACCGCCGGCCCGCATCGACGACCGCATCGGACCACCCCGGAATGCGTGGCGGTGGCCACTCCATTCCCCCGGGCGGGGACAAGGCGAAGCGATATGCCTCCGAGCGCTCGAGGATCACGTCGGTCAGCGCGAACAGATCCGCGGGCCGCTCGAGCATCTCGTCGGCGATTGACCCCCGGTGGTCGCCTGACACACAGATGCCGCCGTGCTCGTCGGTTGCGGGTGCGATCTCTCATGCTGGGGCTCATCGCTTGCCCCTGATCAGGTCAAGGGAGATCTCCCAAAGCCGGTTCGCGTTCTCATGGTCGAGCGCGTAGGGGGCGACACCGAACCCTCGCGGAGGGCCCGTGAAGCTCGAGTCGACGACCGGCGCCTCGTTACAGTCCGCGAAGTAGCGGCCGGTGACGCCCTCCAGCAGCGGCGACGCCGCGACCAGGACGCTCGTCGCGGCGCCCTGCTCGCGCGTCTTGTAGTCGTATCCACCCGCCTCGATTGCGGCGGCCAGCATCTGAGGGTCGAGGTCACGTGCCAGGTTGGTCTCCATGACCGCGCCAGGGTGAACGGCGTTGGCGATGATCCCGTCCTCGGCCCAGCGGCGCGCGGCCTCGACCGCGAACAGGGCGTTCGCGGTCTTCGATCGCCCGTAAGCGAGCATCGCGTCGTAGGGACGGGAGGCGAAGTTCAGGTCGTCGAAGTCCAGGGGCGCTCGCAGGTGCGCTTCCGAGCTGAGCGCGACGAGCCGCGCCGCGCCGGCAGCGGCGAGCGCGTCGTGCAGGCCCAGCGCGAGCGCGAAGTGGCCGAGATGGTTGGTGGCGAACTGCAGCTCCCAGCCCTCCGGGGTCAACGACAGTTCCGCCAGCAGTACCCCGGCGTTGTTGATCAGGATGTGAAGCGGCCCGCTCCAGTCCGCGACGAATGCGGCGACGGACGCCTGGTCGGCGAGATCGAGCTGTTTGACGCGTACGGCAGGGTTGCCCGTGGTGGCGGTGATGTCAGCCGCGGTCCGATCGCCGGCTGCGGCGCCGCGCACCGCTAGCGTGACATCGACGCCGGCGCCGGCCAGTGCACGCGCGGTCTCGATACCGATGCCCGACGAGCTGCCGGTCACGATCGCGCGTTTGTCCGAGAGGTCGACGTCTTCGACCACCTCGGCGGCGGTCGAGTCGAATCCAAACGGGGTCCGGATTAGGGTGGAGGACATGGTTTCTCTCATGGCCCGAGTGTGCGACGAGGCACCCGCGCGCACAAGAGATCTGTCGATCCTGGTAGTGGCAGGGCCATGCTCAACGCCCGAAGCAGGCGTATCGTTTTCCGTGCAGTGAGCTCGGAGAACCTGATGGGCGAGTACCTCCGGGCGCGACGCGAGCGCGTCGGGCCGGAGGATGTCGATCTCCCCGACCTCGGCAGCCGGCGCAGGGTTGCCGGACTACGCCGCGAGGAAGTCGCGGTGCTGGCAGGAGTCAGCACCGACTACTACATACGGCTCGAGCAGGGCCGTGACCTGCATCCTTCCGAACAGGTGCTCAACGCGCTCGCACGGGCGCTCCAGCTCGACGACGACGCCACCGCGCACCTGCACCGTCTTGCCCGCCCACGCCGCGCAAGCACGCTGCCTGAGCCGGTGCCTGCCGGCATCATGCAGCTGATCGAGTCATGGAGCGAGACCCCCGCTTTGGTCGAGAGTCGATACACGGACGTCCTCGCCGTCAACCGCCTAATGCTCGCCATCGCCCCCTACTACGCGGTCGGCACGAACCGCGTCCGGGCGATTTTCCTCGATCCCCGGGCGCGCGAGATGTATGAGGACTGGGAGCCGGTCACCGAGCGCGCGGTTGCTGAGCTGCGGGCCCTGAGCGGGCCTTACGTTGAGGATCCCCGCCTCAACGAGCTTGTCGGCGAGCTCTCGGTCCGTAGTGAGCGGTTCCGCGAGCTCTGGGGGCGACACGACGCGCGCCCAAAGCGCAGGGGCGTTGCTCGGGTCATTCATCCACAGGTTGGCCCGCTGGAGTTGGGCTTCGAGAAGCTGCCGATCCCCGACACCGACGACCAGGCCCTGGCCGTCTGCCACGCCCGGCCGGGCAGTCCCAGCGCCCACGCACTCGCCCTCCTGGCCAGCGGCGCAGCCGGGGAGCGCGAGCCTGTTCGTAGCGTCGAGGCCGACTAGCCTCTACGCCGAACGGCGACAGCCTCGCTTCACACGCGAGAGGTCCGGGCATCGCGGTTCGCGTCGCGTAGATTGCGGCGGCCGCGCTGTCGCTCCGCGCGAGTTGCCGGAGCGCCAGACGATTCGTGCCGCATTCCATGCAAAGCGGCGGTTTAGGGGGCGCTGATTTCGCCGATTCGATAAAGAGCGGCGCGGCGTTCGGTTTCAAAAGGAGGCACGATGCTGGTTGCCATCTCGACGGGCGGTTGGATAGCGATAGGAGGGGTGCTCTACTTCGTCTTACTGGTAACGCTCGGCATCATGGCGCTGAGGAAGGGTCACTGGGTCATGTTCATTCTCGGCATCTTCTTCCCGCTCTTCTGGTTGATCGGGGCGCTCATACCGTCGACGGTCAAGTCCGGGCGCTGATTGCAAGCCGTCGTCGCCGTTGCGCGTAACGCCAAGCGTGAGGTCAAGGCCAACCCAGCGCCGCTGCAATCGGGACGTCCGGGGAGAGGCTGAACTAGCCCCCAGCCCCGTCTCTCTGGCTGAGGCGGGCCTCGATGGCCTCGAGCTTCCGCATCACCGGATCGTCGCCGACCGCCCGCCGCCCGGCCTGCGCTCGCGTTACGAACGCGCTGGTGATTACCGCCGTTACCACGGCAAGCATGGACAGGCCCCCCAGCATGAGGAAGGCGGCGATCACCTGTCCCTCCGTCTGTTGCGGCACGACGTCGCCATAGCCGACGGTCGTGACCGTTTGGACCGCCCACCACATCCCGAGCCATATCGTGGGGAAGGTCTCCGCGTCGATGAGGTGCTCCACCACGCCGAAAACTACGGTCGCGCCGGACCAGAAGGCGACGATCACGTAGGCCGCATAGCGGGGTCGCAAGCCCTTGCGGTCTATACGCCTTTCCAGCCATCGTGCAGACCAATGCGAGTGCTGTTCCCTCGCCATCTCTTGATGGTTCGACGTCTCACCCCCGCGCCCCTCTCACGGCCCAGCCCTTCTTTGACGAGTGACGAGTAAGACCTCGGCGCGCCCGGGAACATCTGGGAGTGGGCCGCCGATTGGTTCGACCGCAGCCCGCGAACGCCTGAGGGCGGCGAGCGGTCAGCGGCGCCAGCCGCTGACCGCCGCCCGCGGCAGGCACGCCGGTACCAGCCGATCCTCAAGAGTCCTGATGCGCAGCCATCACCGGACACACGACGAAGCGAATCCGTCGCACAACGGAACGCCGCTTGACGCAAGGCTGGGGCGGTTCCTGTTCCCGAACAGGCCGCGCCCCCCGATGAATCCAGAGCTGCTCAAGCACGCGGAGATACGCCTCGACGCCGAAGCCGATCCAGCATCGTTTCGCTCGAGGCGATCTTCCTCTCGACCTTCGTGATGATCTCCCAGAACCGCGCCGACGCGAGGCGCCAGGTGATTGCCCACGAGCAGTGGACGACCGTCCAGCGGGAGGACACGGAGAACGAGGAGGTGCTACGCCTCTCGAGGAAGATCCTGGCGCTCACCGAGGAGGTTCGCTCCCGGCAGTGCGCACCGCGCTCACCGGCGCCACATACGACATCGACGGCGGCCAGCAGTTCGTCGCCTAAACCCCAGGAGGTCCCGGAAAGGAGATCCTCATGAGCTCATCTTCGACCCGCATTCCCAGCCCCCTCGCGCTCGTCGCGGTCTGCGTCGTGGCGACCCTGGCGGTCGCCCTGGCGGAGTCGGCGGAGGCCAAGCGGATCGTCGGCACCAACGGCCACGACCGGATCGTGGGCACCGCGAAGGCCGATTTCATCAAGGCCCGTGGCGGCGCCGACCGGGTCGACGGCCGCGGCGGCAGGGATCGACTCTCGGGAGGGCGTGGTGGCGATCACTTGAACGCCCTCGACGGCCGCCGGGACCGTGCGGTCAAGGGTGGCCCGGGCCGCGACTTCTGCAGGATCGACGAGGCCGACGTGGGCAGGGTGAAGGGTTGTGAGACCGCCAAGATCGGCCGCGGCGGTGGCCCGGCCCCGGGCCAGAACTGCATCACGGCCCAGGAGCCCCGGCTGGCGGCGAGCGGCGATCGCCGGGCCGGCACTCTGCGCATCGCGCGCGGAGATCTGGTGCCGCGGTTCAGCGACGCCTTCTTCGCGATCACGATCACCCTCAAGGCGTCGGCGGACGGTCTCAACGGCGACGAGCTGCCGATCTCGATCGAGGAGGTATGCGACGTCCCCGAACGGCTGGCGACCGAGGCCGCCCAGCTTGCCGGCGGCGAAGGGATCGGGATCATCGACGCCACCACCCGGGTGTTCCAAGCCGGAACGGAACTCCAGGGCGCGGCAGCGACGACGGCCTTGGCCGGCGCCGACAGCGTCACGCTCAGGGCTCAGCTCAAGCGTCCTCCCCAGTGGGGGCAGGACGAGGACGGGCAGCCGGTGCCCACATTCGGGGTCAGCCGGGCCCAGATCACCGATTGACCGGGATCGGGTGGCCGCGCCCTCTGGCCGGCCCCGGCCCCACGAAAGGACGAACAATGATTGATTCTCCTACCACCGACTCCGTCGCCTCCGCGCCGCAGTTTGCGGCGCCCGAGAGCGGGCCGCTGCGCGTCTCCGTGGCGCGAGTGCTCGGGCTGGCGTCGATCACGGCCCTCACGCTGCTCGCCGTGGCCGCTGGCACGGCGCCCGCCCAGGGGGGCGCCCGGGCCGCAGCCCACGCGCCGAGCTTCTGCAAGCTCGAGGACGAAGCTGGGCCCGGCAGGGCCTCCATTCTCACCCTCAGTGTGCGCCACACCGGCTGTGCTGCGGGCAAACGGTTCGTCCGCGCCTATCAGAGGTGCCGTGTCCGCCAAGGCGACGGGGACACTCGTTGCATCGGGCGTGTGGACGGTTACCGCTGCAGCGAGCGCCGCTCGAACGAGACGCCCGGTGCATTCAAGGCGCGGGTCACCTGCCGTGAGGGAGCCCGACGAATCAAGCACACGTTCGCGTGGTTCGGCGACGCGCCCGTCGCCGTGGACACGGAGGCCGAGCTCCGCGCCGCGTGGGCGGACCCACTTGTGACCGGGATCGAGCTCAATCGGGACATCTTCATGCGCTCGTGCCTTACCGGTGAACCCATCCGCGAGTCGCTCCGCCCGCTGACGCTCGATGGCAACGGGCACACGATCAGGCAAACCTGCTTCGAGAAGCGGCTGCTCAACCAGAATGGCACCGGCTTTCTCTTGATCAAGGACGTGACCCTCACCCGCGGGGGAAACGACGGTCCCGGCGCCGCGGTCACGACCAGGGGCGAGATCGTGGTGATGGACTCGATCGTCCACGAGAACCTCGCCGAGGAGCCCGGTGGCGGGATCTTCTCTCAGCGCAAGGCGACGGTCATCCGCTCGGTCATCACCGGCAACCTTGCCAACGATGACGGCGGCGGTGTCTACGCCCGGCGCGGCGGGATCCAGGTCTTCGACTCGATCCTGAGCGACAACCTCGTCGACGGCTCCGGCGGCGCGCTCGGCTCGACCGGGGACATCCTGGTCGTCCGCTCCCACGTCGACGGCAACACCACCGACGGCGATGGCGGCGCCATCTACACCGACGAGGACGGCGACGTGACCGTGATCGACTCGACCGTCGACGGCAACACCGCCGACGGCCCGGGCGGCGCGATCTTCACGCTCGAGGGCGACGTGACGATCGTCAACTCGACCGTGAACGGCAATCGCGCCGACGACCGCGGCGGGGCGATCTCGGGCGAGGCCGACGTGACCGTGATCAACTCGACGATCGCCCGCAACGCCGCCGTCGCCCACGTCGGCGGCGGGATCTGGGCTCGCAGCGATCTTTTCGTGACCAACTCGACGATCAGCAACAACTACGCCGAGGGTCAGGGAGGGGGCGTGCTCGCCGCCGGCAACGTCGGCCTCGTCTACTCGACCGTTCTCGACAACGTTGCGCCGGTAGCGGCGAACGTGGGGGCCGGCCAGGAGCTCATGGCCTTCGGCTCAGTGATCGGGCCTACGAGCACGGATCCCTTCGGGGGCCAGATCCAGCCGACTGGGACGAACTGTCGAATCATCAGCTCGAGCTCGTCCGGTTACAACCGCGTCTCCGACGGATCGTGCGGCCTCACCGGCCCGGGCGACGTCGTCGGCGGTGAGGATCCGATGCTGGCTGTGCTCGGCGACAACGGCGGTCTGGGCGAGACTCGGATGCCGCTTCCGAACAGCCCCGTGTTGGACCGGATCCCGGTCGGTGATTGCAGTTTCGCGCCGTTCGGCTACGACTTGGAGGGTGAGCAGCATCTGGGCGAGTTCGGAATCGATCCGCTGGCGCCGGTCACGACCGACCAGCGCGGGGTCGGCCGGGCTCAGGGGGAGGGCTGCGAGGTAGGTGCGGTCGAGCTCGGCTCTTCGCCGCCTCCTGCATCAGCATCCCTGCCCGGAGCGAGCGCGCCGGAAGGCGACAACGCGCCGACATCGGAGCTCAACGGTCAGGGAGAGCCGACTGCGGCTTCGATGACGCCCGCACCGATGGCCCGGGCGACCGGGCCAACGCCTGCGGTGCGTGGAAACGATCAACGTCTCCGGCGCGGCGCGCGAACGCCTCGATCCGAGCTACGCAGCCTGGAGCGACGTGTGGACTTCATCGAACATAGGATCGAGATCATGGAGAGGATCGCGAAGCGCCACCGCCACTTCGACCACTGCCTCACGCGGGTGCCGGTGAGCGAATACGGAGACCAAGATCACCGTTTCGGCTTCCACTACGACGAGAGGGACGGAACCGGCCCCGACCGCAGGCCGGCGCTCGCCATCGACACGAATCGACGCAATCCCGACTACACCTTCCTCAGGTTCGACCGCCGAGATGCCTGTCAGAGCGCTCCGACCAAGCCCGGGACGCCTGAGGAACCGGGGACGGCAGACCCTGCCAAACGCCAAGGTGCAGGCACGGCCTCGCGTCTTGCGGGGATCCGCACACTCGAGCGGAGGTTAAGGAATCTCGACCGGCGAGAAGGACGTCTGGAGGATATGTCCGAGCGTTTCGACGAGTTCGAGTCGTGCCTCTCCTGGGTGCCCGTGACCGAGTACGGAGACCCCGACGGGGGGTTCGGCTACCTCTTCGGCAGCGAGGGAGCCGTGCCCGGCTACAGGGCCGCGATCACGATCGACGTCAGTCAGTGGGATGACCCCGACTACATGTTCCTCGGGTTCCAACGCGGCGACCTGCCGTACCGTGCCCGCGAGTGTGGGGGCGAGCCGGGGGAGAGCGTCGACAAGGCGCCTGCGCCGGCGGCCTCCGGCAAGGCACGCGCGTCGCGCGGCCAAAGCAAGTCCGCCCGAAGCGAGTCCTCCCTGAACGACCGGTTGGTAGACCTTCACCAGGAGATCGCCTCCTTTGCTGAGGACGTCGAGGATCTGGGCGAGCCCGTAGAGGAGTTCGACACATTCGATCAATGCATGCACTTGATCGGCGTCAACCAGTACGGAAACCGGTCCGGTACCGTCGGATATCACTACGGAGCCGGGAGGCTCAGGCCTGCGTTCGCGCTGGACTTCAGTCCTGGCCGCCCCGAATACCAGATGCTCGCCCATCCGGGTGAGGAGCCTCCGAGCATCGAGTGCAACGAGGACGCTGGAGGGCTGTTCACCAATGAGTGATCGGGTCGTCGCCGAGGCTCGTACTTCTCCGCCCCGTAGGCCTGGTGGGCCCGTTCCTGGCCATCCTCCATGAGGTAGTTCACGTACACGCTCAAGTGGTGGGCCTCGAGGGCCGACCAGAAGTCGCGAACCCGGCCCGCCGCTTGTGGTCACACCACAATCGGGATAGGCTGGCTGGCTCGAGGTACGCATGGCCAGGAGCGCATCCGCAGAGCCCGGGGTGCCGATCGACGAACCCGCTACCGAACACAACGTTCCAGGGCTCGCGCGGAGGCTCGCCGCGGACGGCGACTGGATTGCCTCCGTCACGACGGACTTGACCGACGCGATTCACGCCGAGCTCCCCGAGCTTGGCACCGATGAGGAGATGCGCCAGGCGACGTATGCAAGCACCGAGAGCAACGTGCGGTTGCTCTTGGAGGTCGCCGCCACCCAGACCGATCCCGCCGAGGCCAAGCTCCCGCCTGCGGCGATCGAGTACGCACGGCAGTTCGTCCGCCAGGGAGTGACACTCGATGCGCTGCTGCGCGCCTACCACATGGGCCAGGCGCGTTTTGTCAGCCGATGGAACGACGCCGTCAACGTTTCACTGCCCGAGGGACCCGAGCGGACCGAAGCAGTCGAGCAGGGCGCCACCCTCACCCTCGCATTCATCAACGCGCTCATGCGGGCCCTCGTCCAGCGATATGCGGAGGAGCGCGACCGCTGGGTGCGGAGCGCCGCCGCGCTTCGGGCCGAGGTGGTGCGAGCGCTCCTCGCTGGCGAGCACATCGGAGAGCAGCAGGCGAGTCGGCAGCTCGGCTACTCGCTCGAGCGCAATCATCTCGCGTTCGTGGTCTGGAGCGAGGGGTCAGCCGACGATGACGAGGCCCCAGACCTCGGAGCCCTCGAGCGCACGGCCGCCGAATTCGCCACGCGCCTGGGCAAGTCCACGCCCCTGCTCGTCCAGGTGGGCCGCCGGCTGGTGGCTGGGTGGATCGGCGGGTACGAGGAGATCGATCTGGCCATGCAGGGTCGGGTGCAGCTGCCGCCGGGTGCCGCGGTGGGTGTGCGTCTCGCGGTCGGCTCTCCCGGGAGGGGCCGAGATGGGTTCATACGCAGCTATCACGACGCAAGACATGCGAGGCGCGTCGCCGAGCTCTCAGGGCGCGCTGCCGCGAGGGTCACCAGCTACCCCCACGTCGCCCTCACGGCGCTCGCGAGCTCCGACCTCGACCAGGCTCGTGCCTTCGTCGTTCGCGAACTGGGCCCGCTCGCGATCGATGACGACAGCGCTCTGCGGCTCGCCGGAACCCTGCGGGTGTACCTCGAGGAACGCTCAAGCCCGAGTCGTACTGCCCACCGTCTGGGTGTGCACGCAAACACGATCCCGAACCGGATTCGAGCAATCGAGGACCTGCTGGGGCACTCGGTGGATTCACGGGTCGCAGAGCTCTTGGTCGCGCTTCGGCTCGCCCCGCTCGTACGGGAGGATGACGAAGGCCGTCGGTAGCGCGCAGACGAACGGTTCGGCGGTGAGGATGTCGCCGGACCGGGCTCTGGCTCAGCCCACGCAGTCCCCGACAGCCCTGCGGCCTCGAGAGCGTGATCCGCGTCGCCCGGTCGCATCAGCCGCCGATGGTCGCGAGCCTTCCCTTGTAGAAGCTCCCCGGGATCGGCAGGAGGATGTCGCCGCGGTCGTTGATGTCAGCGGCGACGGTGCCCCGGATACCGGTAGGACCCACCACCGGCGCTCCCGAAGATCGGCGAGCTCCTCGTCTGCCCGTTCTGCCTGGGCCAGTGGATCGCCGACGGCTTCGCGGTCGGCCTTGTCGCCGCCCCTCGCGTCACGCGCGCGGACCGGTCGTGCTCGCAGTAGACGAGCGGACCTCCCTCGTCACATGCTTGCGAACGACCGCACTAGCGGGGGCGCTCAGCCGGTCCCGGCCGGTCCGGCTCCGGCGCCCACCCGAGCTCCTCGCGCGTACGCTTCGGGAGCGCGCTGACGACGAGGTCGTAGGAGTCCGCGATGAGCTCGCGCACGAGCTGGTCGGACAGGCTGTCGTCGAGCGTGATCGTGTTCCAGTGGCGCTTGCTCAGGTGGTAGCCGGGACGGATCGCGCTGTAGGTGTCCCGTAACTGAAGCGCCAGCTCCGGCTCGCACTTGGCGCTCACTTCGAGCGGCGTGCGATCGAGGGTGCTCAGCGCGAACATCTTGCCGCCCACCTTGAATACGGAGTGCTCGGGGCCGAACGGGAAGTCCTCAACCGCCCCGCTCTGCGCGAGACACCACCGACGCAACTCCGCAGCATCCACGTTCGCATCGTCTCACCCGCTCCCGCATCGGGTGCTACGGATGCCTGTGCCCCGCACTCTGCCGGATCGCTACGCGCCCCAGTGCCAGCAGCGGGCTCGAGGTGCACGAGGAGTTCTGGAATCATCAGGAGGGGGAAGCCAGGGGCGTGCCGCCGGCGAGGCGGTTGACGCTAATGGGAACACATTTTCTGCGGAAGCCCGATGGCGCGGTGGCGAAAGACCGCGCTGGGTTTTCTCGTCGCCCACACGGGTACTCGCAGGGTGGTTCCCCCATCGGTTCCGCTCCGTCGCTTCGCGGTCTCGATGCGGGGTTAGCTGACAGGAGTGCGGGCCGCCGCGAGGCGGCCCCGCTCGTTCAAGGGGGGTCCCCGCCTGCTTTTGCCGCATCAGTCGACGAAGAACAGTGCCTGATCCAGGCCACTGAGCTCGAAGGCTCGGACGACCTGCATCCCCTGCGGCCGCACGAGGATCAGGATGTGGTGGTCTCTCTCGATTCGTCGGTGGGCTCTGACCAGCACGGCCAGTCCGGTCGAGTCGATGAACTCCAAGCGGCTCACGTCGAGCACTATTTGCGAGCGCCCCTCCTTGTCCAGGCGGATCAGCTCATCCTCCAGGTCCCTGGCGTTCGAGCCGTCCATCTCGCCCCTGACCGTGACGAGGGCAGCGGTGCTATGCGGCTCGCTCAAGATCGTGAGCAAGCCTCGCTCGATCGATCGGGCTTGGTCGCTCATAGCGACCCCCCGTTCTTCCTCTCGATAGAAACCGCTTGCGGGAGGGAGGGGGGGAGCCCTCCGTGCGGCTGGATCATCCTACCTGGCTCCCGGGAACCGAAACGAGCGGGCCCTGGCTTGCCCTGCAGCCAGCCGGCTTCTTTTTCAGCTCCCGTTTCCGGCACCGCCGATGTACTTGAGGCGAGTCCCGTAGATGGCGGCAGCGACACCCACGAGCCCCACAATGACGTACGCCCATGGCAGCCAGCGGGTTTCCGGGATGCGATTCGGGGCCTGGGCTAGGCGTCGTGCTGGCGGGCGAACTCTGCCGTCTGGGGCCTGCCTTGGAGCCCCGCCTCCTGAAAGATCGGCGGCATCTCAGGATCGGACAATAGGTTGTTATATCCCTCCTCATCCATGTCGAAAACCACCCAGACCCGATCGTCCTCATTGGGGTCGCGAAAGACGCGCGAGCCCTTGGACCCATACTGCTCTCGCTTTTCAGCCCCCTTGGTTGAGAAGGCACTCCAGAAGCGGTCGAAATCCTCGATTTTCGCCGTGGCCAGGATCAACTCTCTCCTCCTTCGTTGGCATGTAGTCGCGCTCCCGCGACATCGCCCGCCAAGTATCCCGCGACCTCGAGCAGGGGCGAGCTGCCCGCTACGCCTCAGCGGGGGGAGCCTGCCATCGACTCGTCGCCCCTCGTCGGGTGCAACCCCGCGCCGGCGAGCGCGGCCCTGGAAGCCGCCAGGCCGCCGCCTCCATCAGTACAGGCAGGCGTCCCAATCCGGTTTCGCCTCGCCTTCCCTTCTCCCCCCAGACGTTGACGATCAACGCGAATTGTCCGGGTTGGGGCGTCCCCAATTCCCACAAAAGCATCTGGGGGGTTTGGCGTTGAGGGCCGGCTCGGCTAGGTCACGGCCAGAGCGGAGATACTGGGCGGGCGATGTCGCAGAAGGATGTCGAGATCGTGCGACGCTCGTTCGACGCCTGGAACAAGTTGGACGTTCCGGCCATCCGCGCCTGCTACACGGAGGACGTGGTGATCCAGACACCGATAACGGAGTTCGGCAGGACGTTCGAGGGCGATGATCCGATCGGACGTTGGATTGCGGAGATGCGGGAGACCTGGGCCGAGGTTCACTGGGAGATCGAGCGCATCTTCGAGGGCGATGGGGTGGTGGTGAGCTTCTACCGATCGATCAGCACCGGTCGCAAGAGCGGCGCCGAGGTCGTGCGCGACCTCACGGGCGTGAGCCGCATCCGCGACGGCCTGATCGCCGCCGAGCGGGTTTTCCTCGATCGCGAAGAGGCCCTCGAAGCCGCCGGGGTGCGCCCGTAGCGGCTGCGGCATAGGGGCGCCCGGACCGCGGCCGCTCGGCGAGCGTGTCGTAGAGGCCGGTCCGGGGGTCGAAGGCTGACATCCACTGCCGTTAGCCCTTATCGTCAGCTGCGCCGTGTGTCAGCGCGCGGCGACGGGGCGAGAGGCTGGAACCGATGCGAGACGAGGACAAGGCGGCGCACGACTACACCGAGTCGTGGTGCGACGGCGGGGAGATTGGCTACGTCACGCTGAGCGGCGGCGCCCGCGTCCGATACCTCCGCGCAGGCACGGGCCCACCCCTGGTCCTGATGCACACGGTTCGCACCCAGCTCGACCACTTCCAGCGCGTCGTGCCTCGGATCACCGACGCGTACACGGTCTACGCGGTCGACTTCCCTGGCATGGGATGGTCCGACATCGTCCCCGGCGCCAGCTACGAGGAGCCGGCGCTGCGGGCCGCGGTCGTTCGGGTCGTCGAGGATCTGGGCCTCTCCGATCTCACGCTTGCGGGTGAATCGATGGGCGCCACGCTGTCGCTGACCGCGTCCGTGGACCTCGGCGACCGAGTGCGCCGCATCGTCGCCTTCAACACCTACGACTTCGCCGACGGGATCAAGCGAGCGAATCTTCTCGCGCGGCTGGTGATTGGAAACGTCCGCGCTCCGGTGATTGGCCCGATCGGCGCCCGCCTCGAAAACAAATGGATCCTCAAGGGCGTGATGCGAGGCGGACTGCACGACCCCAGTCAACTACCGGACGACTACCTCGATGAGCTCCGTCGCGTCGGCCGGCGTCCCGGGTACCCAACCGTGGCCCGAGCGATCTACCGCAACCTGGAAAGCCTGATTGCGGCCCGCGAGCGATATCCCCACATCAACGTCCCGGCCACGTTGGTGTATGGCGACGAGGATTGGTCGCGGCCCTCGGATCGTCAGGCCAACATCGAGTCCGTTCCCGGCGCCCGTGACATCGTGCTTCGCGACACCGGCCATTTCGCCGCCCTGGAGGCCCCCGACGACTGGGCGCGGATCCTGCTCGGCAACGCCCGCTGAGCGGGATGTCGCGACTGCCACCTGGCACCGCGGGCACGAGGTGGCGGTGGCTCTCGTCGAGGGCTGGGCCGCTGGGAAGCGATCGCCGGTGGCGTGTCGTTCCGGTTCGGGCGAGCGGGCGGCTGGCGCCGGTCAAGCCGGTGCCGATTCCGACGCCACCTCGGTTTCGAGCGGCTCGCGTTCGGTCTCCTTCGCCGCGTCCGAGGTCAGTCGGAGCGGTGGGAGAGGACGTTCACGATCGTGCCGCTCGGCTCGCGAAGCATGAAGCGTCGAACGCCCCACTCCTCGTCGCGCAGGGGATAGGCGATCTCGAGCCCCCGCTCCGCTGCCCTGGCGTGGACCGCGTCGACGTCATCGACCTCGACCGAGATCCCGGGCGCAGCGGGATCGTCGTTGCCGACGATGGTCACCTGGGCCGCGGGGTTGGTCGGCGATGCGACGGTCACGACCCAGCCCAGGTCCATCGCGACCTCGAAGCCGAGCAACTCTGTGAAGAATTCGCGCGTCTCGACGGGGCGGTCCGACCTGACGTTTGGCACTGCCCTTTCGATCGTCACCCTCCGTTTTCTACAGGAGGGGGCCGCCTGATGCGAAGAGATATGGAGCCGCAATCCTCGCTCACGGTCCTCGATGGACTGCGGCGGTCGGTTGGACGTCAGCTTCCGAGGTGATTTTCATCTCCCGAGAAGGAGAAGTCGCGCGGAATCCGCGGTTGGCTCTGACAATCGCGTGTGAATTGGGAGGGCGGGAAGCGGGCGTTGGCCAGCCGGTCAGGCCGCGATGTTCTGCCCTGGCCACACGCCAGTGCGAATGCGCTCGTAGAGCGTGTCCGGCGCGAGATCGGCGCCACCCGGCCAGACCACCGTGCCGGTCTCGGAGTCGACCCGGACCTTTGCGAAGCCCTCGACAGTGCGCGCCTCGTCGAATACCGGTCCCCGCATGCGGTCGAGAACCTCTAATTCACCCGGCGCGACCCTCGCCTGCGGGCGCCCTCCCGAATATGGCGATTTGCAGGGTTAAATGCGCCCGGGGAGAGTCGAACTCCCACCCCCGTAACCGGGGACAAGGCCCTCAACCTTGCGCGTCTACCAGTTCCGCCACAGGCGCGGGACGGCACGATTCTAGTGGGCGCGTGGCGGACGAACCTGCAGTTGTCCATGGCATCCAGGGTTTAAGCGCTGGTTCGCGCCGACGCGCGGCGCCTACCGGCCAGCGCGCCGCTCGCGCCCACGGCGGGCGCCCCCGTCAGCGCTCGCTCGCGGCGCGGCCGACGTCCCTCCCGCGCCCTTGCATCCGTCCGGCCAGAGGTCTACTATGCGAACATGTGTTCTGGTAAGCGATCGAGCTCGCAACGAGCCGCTCGAGTCCGGGGGCCGAAATGGATCTGACCAAGCGCCAAAAGGAGATCTTCGATTTCATCCGCCGCTACGCGGCCAAGTACGGGTATCCGCCGACCGTGCGCGAGATCGGCAAGGCCGTCGGCTTGACGTCGTCGTCAACCGTGCATGCCCACCTCGCGAACCTGGAGAAGATCGGGCTCCTGCGGCGCGACCCGAGCAAGCCGCGCGCGATCGAGCTCCTGGTCGGCAAGGCGAAGCGGGCCGTGCGTGGCCCCGGCCTGCCGATGGTGGGAAGCGTCGCCGCAGGTCAACCGATCCTGGCCGAGGAGAACATCGAGGAATACGTCGAAGTCCCCGAGCTGATCGGGGGCGAGCAGGGCGACTACATCCTCCAGGTACGTGGCGACTCGATGCGCGATGCGGGGATCCTCGAGGATGACTACGTGGTCGTTCGCCCCGGTCCCGACGCCGACAACGGGGAGATCGTGGTTGCGCTGCTGGGTGACGAGGCCACGGTGAAGCGGTTCTATCGCGAGAAGGACCGGATTCGCCTGCAGCCGGCGAACAACGCCTACAAGCCGATCCGCACCCGCGAGGCCGAGCTTCTCGGCAAGGTCGTGGGTGTGTTCAGGAGGGTCTGATGAGCGCCGTCGCCACCGAATCGAGGGTCGCCGACATGGAGCGGCCGCAGACGTCGCAGCTCTTCGAGCCGCACGAGGTAGCGCTGGAGGAGATCATCCTCCGAGCGTGGGAGGACCTCGCGGCAGAGGGCCGCGCGGGGTGCCCCGTCTGCGGCGGCTCGATGTCGGCGGCGGACGGCTGCGCCGACTGCGGCGCCCAGCTCTCGTAGCGGCTCCGTGGAACCGCCTTACAATTGACTGCGTAGGCCATGCAGTCGCGGGGGAGGTGACCCTCGAGGAAAGTCCGGACACCATAGGGCGAGGGCGGTGGGTAACGCCCACCCGGCGAAAGCCGCGGGAAAGTGCCACAGAAACACACGGCCGATGGCGCGGCGATCACGTGAGTTGCGCACAGGCAAAGGTGAAATGGTGCGGTAAGAGCGCACCGGCGCCGCGGTGACGCGGCGGCCAGGCAAACCCCGCCCGGTGCGAGCCCAAGCAGGACCGACGACCCGGCTCGGCGAGGTCCAGGTAGGGCGCAGGGCCGCGCGAGCGGCCCCGCCGGAACGCAGGTTCCGGCGAGATGGATGACTGCACCAGACAGAATCCGGCTTACAGGCCTGCTACGGAGAAACCCCGCCAAGGCGGGGTTTCTCTATGTCTGCACGTAGTCTGCCGGGTCGAATCTCGGGCAGGGATGGCAGCGGCTTCCGCAAAGGGAGACGGTTAGCGATTGCTCATGGAAGGCAGACTTCCGGCTGTGGATTCAGAACTTCCGCCAGGCGATTTGTTAGGATCGTGCGATCTTCCGCTGAATTCCCGCCTCATATCGCGGGGATCGGGGGACCCAAGACGCTTGGGGCGAATCTGCGGCATCTGCCGCGTAGCGCCAGCTCTTTCGGCGCGAGCCCGTCAGCTAACCCCGTAAGCACCGAGAGAGGACATGGAGGCAGATCATCGCCGCCTGCGGGCGGCAACCGAGCGAAGGGCCAGGGCGAGGCGCGGCACCACCCGCAGAATGGTCGAGTCCCGGCCGGACAGGGTCGCGTTCTGGGCCGTGATGCTGGCCGTGGTCGCGATGGTCGCCGGGGCGGCCAGCTCCCGCGGCGACACCGGAGGCCTCGGCCTCGACGGCGGCGGCGCGGGTGCCGGCGACGCCCGGTACGTCCAGATCTGGCAGGACTTCAAGCTCAAGGACAAGCGCTGGGCACGCCAGACGAGTGAGTGCGAGTCGGGGGGCGACCCTCGGGCGATCGGCGGCGATGGCCGCTACCGCGGCGCGTTCCAGTTCATGCGGGCCACCTGGCGCCGGGCCCCGAGGTCGCCGGGCGGTGATCCGATCCGCCATCCATGGCGTACGCAGGCGGTCGTCGCCGTCTCCCTGAAGCACCGCGCGGGGACCGGCGCCTGGCCCAATTGCGGATAGCGCCGCGCGTCCAGTCCGCCGGTGCCGTCGCGCGGCGCCGAGGCGCCTACGCGGCGGCAGGCAGGACCATCGGATCGGATTGGTCCTGCGGGAGCGCCGCCGCGTTCGCGATCAGGCTCTGGAACTCGTTGAGCGCCACGTGGGCGACCGCCTCGAGGAGCTGCTCGTCGGTCCAGCCGGTCTCGCGGGCCTCCTCGGCCAGGTGCTCGGACGGGCGGCCGTCGCCCGCGAGCAGCGGCTCGAGGAAGGCCAGCAGCGCCGCCTCCCGGGGGTCGCTCGAGGTGAAGCCGCGCGCGTGCGAGATCTCGTCGAGGCCGAGCCCGGCCGCCCGGGCGTGCTTGGCGTGCTGGGCGACCGAGTAGGGATCGCCGCGGCGCTCGGCGACGGCGAGCGCGATTCGATCGCGGGTCTGCGGCGGGAGCTGGCCGCCGCGAAGCTCGTGGCGCATGCGCGTGTAGGCGCGCAGCGCCGAGGGGGAGCCGGCAAGCACACCGATGAACTTGCTGACGCTGCCGCCCGCCCCCTGGACCCCCTTGATGATCCCGATGCTGCCGTTGGGTGCCGTGAGCTCGTCGTGGATGTGGAAGCGGCTGATGTCGGTCTTGACTGTCATCTCTTGGGTCTCCATCCCGAAAGCAAG
Organism: uncultured Actinomycetes bacterium; assembly: GCA_963788115.1. GTDB lineage: Bacteria > Actinomycetota > Thermoleophilia > Solirubrobacterales > 70-9 > CAWBFD01. Next base: position 265,771 of record CAWBFD010000003.1, on the reverse strand, counting down.
CGGTGTGTGGTTTATCCGCCCTTTAGCCGGCCTTTACTTTACTTTTAGCCGGTTACTTACGTGTCGTAAGTTATAGCGCACAAGAGTGTGGGCCGCAAGGGTCTGTCGGTGCCCTCACCCCTCTATACGAAGCCTGCGGATGAGCGGTTCAGCGGTCGAGCGGGGCGCGCGCCGGCCCGCGTCCGACCCAGCCCCGGCGCCGATATGGTTCCGCCTCCGCCAGAGTCCGCCAGCCCCACCTACCGGAGGAACGATGCCCGACGCAGCGACCGTCCAGACCCAGACCGCCGACGACGTGATCAAGGAGGCCTCCGACCGCGACGTCCGCTTCATCCGCCTCTGGTTCACGGATGTCCTCGGCCAGCTGAAGAGCTTCTCGATCAACGCCTCCGAGCTCGACGACGCGTTCGAGGGCGGGATGGGATTCGACGGATCCTCGATCACCGGCTTCAACCCGATCGAGGAGTCGGACATGATCGCGATGCCCGATCCCAGCACGTTCGCGATCCTGCCCTGGCGGCCCGAGGAGAAGGCCACCGGGCGGATGTTCGCCGACATCAGGGTGCCCGGGGGCGAGCCGTATGAGGGCGACCCGCGCTGGATCATGCGGCGGGCCCTCCAGCGCGCGTCCGACATGGGCTTCGACACCTACAACATCGGCCCCGAGCTCGAGTACTTCTACTTCAAGGGGGCGAGGCCCGAGAACGGCACCCCTGAGATCCTCGACGAGGGCGGCTACTTCGACCTGACCACGCTCGACGCGGGCTCCGACGTCCGGCGGGAGACGATCCTCGCCCTCGAGCAGCTCGGCATCCACGTCGAGTACGCCCACCACGAGGTCGGGCCCTCGCAGCACGAGGTCGACATGCGCTACAAGGACGCGCTCGCGATGTCAGACGACTGCATGACCTACCGGATCGTGGTCAAGGAGTACGCGATGAAGTACGGGTGGCATGCGACCTTCATGCCGAAGCCGTTGTTCGGGGAGAACGGCTCCGGGATGCACGTCCATCAGTCGCTGTCAAAGGCCGGCAGGAACGCGTTCTTCGACCCCGACGACCAGTACTACCTGTCCGAGACCGCGAAGCAGTTCATCGCCGGGCAGCTCCGGCATGCGCGCGAGATCTCACCCCTGTTCGCACAGTGGGTGAACTCCTACAAGCGCCTGGTCCCCGGCTTCGAGGCCCCTGTGTACCTGTCGTGGTCGCGGCGCAACCGCTCGGCGCTGATCCGGGTGCCGCTCTACCACCCGGGCAAGGAGGGCGCGACCCGCGCCGAGCTGCGCTGCCCGGACCCGGCGTGCAACCCGTACCTCTGCTTCGCGGGCATGCTCCACGCCGGGCTCGAGGGGATCGAGCACGGGTATGAGCTGCCCGAGCCGATGGAGCAGAACCTCTACCACCTGACCCCGGACGAGCGACACCAGCGCGGTATCGAGCAGCTCCCGGAGACGCTCGGCGAGGCGATCGAGATCGCGGCCGAGTCGGAGCTGGTGCTTCGCATCCTCGGCGAGCACACGTTTAAGCGCTTCATCGAGGTCAAGCGCCAGGAGTGGGAGGAATACCGGGTCCAGGTCACGCCGTGGGAGATCGAGAAGTTCCTGCCGATCCTGTAGCTCAGCTCACCCGGCGCAGGGCGCTCGGCCGCCGGGTGGTTTCCTTGCCGGACCTTTCGCTGCGCACGACGTAGCGCGGGTCGTCCTTCGATGCGGCGACCACCTGGCCGCCGACCTCGGTTCGCCTGGTGAGCCGCCGCCGCACCTTGCCGGTCACCGTCCTGCCGCGGAAGTTCCACTCCACGCGGTCGCCCGGCTTGAGCTCCTTGGCCATCTGTGCTCCTCCTGCATGCCTGGGATACCACTCGGATCAACCCCGCGCCCGGCGCGGGCGCCCCACCATTGTGCCCTCCGGAGTCTCGCGAACGCTGGCCTCGTCCACGGACTGACACTACTCGAGGGTCGAGAGCAGGTAAGCGAGCGCGAATCCGAGTACCACCAGGAGGCCGACCGCGCGCCCGCCGCGATTGAACGCCTCGGGCATCATCGTATCGGCGAGCATCGTGAGGACCGCCCCGCCGGCGAACGCCTGGATCAAACCCACGGCGTCGCCCGAGGCCCCATCGAGCAACCCGTAGCCGAGCGCCGCAGCCACCGCCGAGACGACGACCACTAGCCCCCAGGTGAGCAGGATGCGCGAGGGCGGGTGCCCGGCCTGGCGCATGCCCGTCGAGGATGAGAGCGCCTCCGGGAGGTTCGAGATGAAGACCGCGAGCAACACGGCCACGCCGATCTCGCCCCCCTCGAGCAGGGTGATCCCGATCACCGCCGACTCGGGGATGCCGTCGAGGACCGCTCCCAGGAGCAACGCGCTCGAGGTTGTTTCCTTCTGCTCCCCCATCGGGCTCATGCGTGGCTTCGCCCCCCGCCGGGCGATCAGCAGGTCGCCGGCGAAGTAGGTCAGGGCGCCCGCGGCGAGCCCGAAGGTGACGGCGTCAGCCCCGCCGAGCCGATACGCCTCCTCGGTCAGCTCGAAGGCGACGGCGCTGATCAGGGTGCCGGCGCCGAACCCCAGGACGAGCCCGATCACTCGTGTGGGCAGGCGAAACGCGAGTCCGAGCACGGCCCCGAGCAGAAGCGACGAGGCGCCGACGAACCCCCAGAACGCGGCCTCAGCCACGCTCGCACGCTACCCGACGGGTCAGTCGCGCCGTTCACCCGCTGCGCGGCGCCGGAACCGCTCGGCCGCCGCTCCCCGCAGCTTGGTTACCACTCCCCTCTGGCGGGAGATTCGCACCTGTCTGTCCTTTGTGCCCGCCAGGAGAAGTCCAGGTCGCTCACCGAAGCGCGGCCTCCAGCTCTTCGGGCTCGGTCACCGGGCGCCGGCAGGAGAAGTTCTCGCAGACATAGGCGGCGGTCCGGCCGTCGACGGCAGTGCGGGCGCGCATCAGCTCGGGCCGCTCGGTGCCCTCGGGACCGCCGGCCAAGACGAGATGGGGCCGTCGGCGCGAGCGAACCACGGCCGCGAGTCCCTCGAGGTCGGCCGCGGCGGCCGCGTCGGTCGCCTCGGGCGCCACCAGCGCGACCTCCTTGACCGCCGCGAAGTGGAAGTCCATCGCCCGGAGCAGGTGCGCCATGGCCTGGGGATGCCGGGCCGCCGCCCGGTGCAGCAAGCGAAAGACCGAGACCGCCTGGCGCTCGTATTCGTGCTCGCCGGTGAGCGCGGCCAGGCGCAGGAGCGCCAGCGCTGCCGCCGAGTTCCCCGACGGGATCGGGTGGTCCTCGACATCCTTGCGCCGGGCAATCAGCTGCCCGTGATCGTGGGCGGTGGTGAAGAAGCCGCCGCGCTCGGCGTCGGCGAAGTGGGCGATCATCCGGTCCGCGGTCTCTCGCGCCGCGTCGAACCACCGGCGCTCGAACGTCGACTCGTACAGAGTCAGCAGCGCGTCGACCAGGTAGGCATGGTCCTCGAGATAAGCGGGCAGCCGGGCCTCGCCATCCTTCCAGGTTCGGAGCAGCCGTCCGCTCTCGTCGCGCATTTGCGTCCAGACGAACTCGGCGCAGGTTGTCGCGGCCGCGAGATAGTCGTCGCGCCCCAGCACCGCGCCCGCCTCGGCGAGAGCGGCGATCATCAGCGCGTTCCACGAGAGGACCCGCTTGTCGTCGAGCCCTGGCCAGACGCGCTTCGCCCGGTGCTCATAGAGCGCGGCCCGCGCCTCTTCGATCCGCGGGGGCGGCCCTCCCTCGGCGCCCTGGGGAACGTGGAGGATGCTCCGGCCCTCGAAGTTGCCGGCCTCGGTCACGCCCCAGTAGTCGAGGATCTCGCCGGCGACCTCGCCGAGGCCCGCGTCCGCGAGCACCGCACGCATCTCCCCGGCGTCCCAGAGATAGAACCGCCCCTCCTCACCCTCGGAGTCCGCGTCGAGCGCCGAGTAGAAGCCGCCCTCGGGGCCGCGCATCTCCCGCAGCGCCCAGTCGAGGGTCCGCTCGCAGGTCGCCCGCCAGCGCTCGTGGCCGAGCGCCTGCCAGCCATGGAGATACGCGCTCGCGAGGAGGGCGTTGTCGTAGAGCATCTTCTCGAAGTGAGGCACGAGCCAGGCGGCATCGACCGCGTAGCGAGCGAAGCCGCCGCCGAGCTGGTCGTGGATGCCGCCGTGCGCCATCGCGTCGAGGGTCAGCTCGGGGATGTCGGTCACCCTGCGCCCGAGCAGCAGCTCGACCGCCGAGGCCGGCGGAAACTTGGGGGCGCCGCCGAAGCCGCCGTGCCGCATGTCCGCCTGCCCGCGTAGCTGGGCGACCGCGGCGTCCACGATGTCGGCGCTCAGTAGCTCGGTCGATGGAGCGGCACGAGCGAGGGCCCCGAGCTGCTCGCGGATCCTGGCTGCCGAGGCCCGGATCTGCTCCCGTTGCACGCCCCACGACTCCACCACTGCCTCCATCACGGTCCGGAAGCTCGGCATCCCGTGGCGGGGCTCCGGCGGGAAGTAGGTGCCCCCGTAGAACGGCACCCCGTCGGGATCGAGGAAGACCGTCATCGGCCACCCTCCGTGGCCGGTCATGCCCTGCACTGCCTCCATGTAGATCGCGTCGAGGTCCGGCCGCTCCTCGCGATCGACCTTGATCGGGACGAAATGCTCGTTCATGTAGGTGGCGGTCTCGGTGTCCTCGAACGACTCGTGCGCCATCACGTGGCACCAGTGGCACGACGAGTAGCCGATCGAGAGCAGGATCGGCCGGTCGAGCTCGCGCGCTCGCTCGAGCGCTTCCTCGCCCCACGGGTACCAGTCGACGGGGTTGTCCTCGTGCTGGAGGAGGTAGGGACTTGTCTCATGGGCGAGCCGGTTCGGCATATGTGCCTTGAGGCTACCCGCTGCTCCTGGCCCACTCCGTGCCTCCTCCCGGCCGGCGACGCTGGGGTCCGCATGCCCCGCCTACGTGCGGAATACTTCGAGGAGTCGAGATGGCGACCGATATCACCGTGATCCTCAGGGACCGCCCGGGCGAGCTCGCCCGCCTCGGCGAGGCCACCGGTGAGGCCGGGGTCAACATCGAGGGGATGTGCGCGATGACGGGGGAGGGGCGCGGAGTGATCCACATCCTGGTCCCGGACGAGAAGGCCGCCGCGGTCGGGGAGGCGCTGGAACGAGCTGGGCTTGGCGTCGCCGACCAGCGGGAGGTTCTGGTGATCGACGTCAACGACCGGCCCGGCACCCTGGGGGGGCTCGCGCGCGCCCTCGGCAACGCCAACGTCAACATCGAGCTTGCGTACACCACGTTCGGCGGGATCAAGCTGGTGGTCGCCACCGACGACCTCGACAGCGCCCGCGCCGCACTCGAGTAGATCCCGCTCTCAGCCTCCCAGTTCCGACTTTGTGAGCTGCATCACGCTCGGCGCCGGGGGGATCGGGTAATCGTGGGGTCCAAGAGATGAAGCCCGACCCCGTTCCCGATCTGGACTGGCCGCCAGAGCAGGCCCGTGCGCTGGGCGACGGCGTTCTCGACATCTGGCAGGAGCTCCTCGAGCGGCTCCGGGACCTGCCCGTGAGCCGATACGAGGGCGTGGACCGGGTCCGGGAGGTCGTCGGACTCGACGTCCCGGAGGACCCGATGCCGCTCGACGATCTGCTCGAGCACCTTCGCGAGGTCGTCCTGGAGCGATCGATGTACACGGGACACCCGCGGTTCATGGCGTACATCTCCGGAGCGGGCACGGTGCCCGGGGCCGCGGCCGATCTCCTCGCCGCGGGGCTCAACGCGAACCTGGGCGGATGGCGTCTCTCCCCGGCGGCCTCGGAGATCGAGCATCATCTGACCCGGTGGTTCGCCCGCCGATTCGGCCTTCGCGAAGGATCCGGCGGCGTCCTGCTCTCCGGGGGTGCCATCGCCGGCTTCGTCGGTCTGAAGCTGGCCCGCGACCGCAAGGCCGGCTGGGACGTTCGGGCGGAGGGACTTCGAGGGCGTCCGCAGCTCATGATCTACGGCTCCGAGGAGCTCCACGGCGTCAATGCCCGAGCCGCCGACATGCTCGGGCTGGGACGGGACGCCGTCCGGTTGCTCCCCGTGGACCGCGAATATCGGCTGGATCTCGACGCGCTCGAGGCCGCGATCGACGCGGACCGGGCGGCGGGCAAGCGGCCAATCGCGGTTGTCGGGTCGGCCGGCACCGTGGCGACGGGGGCGATCGACCCCCTGGAGCAGATCGCCGAGGTGTGCGACGCGCACGATCTTTGGTTCCACGTCGACGGCGCCTACGGCGGCCCGGCGGTGCTCGCCGACGAGCTCCGGCCGCTGCTGGCCGGGATCGAGCGAGCCGACTCGATCGCCTTCGATCCGCATAAATGGCTCTACACGCCCCACTCCGGCGGCTGCATCCTCGTCAGGGACTTCGAGGACCTGAGACGGTCATTCTCGATCGCCGAGCATGCCGCCTACGTCCACGAGGACAAGGAGCGGACCGGGTCCGGGGTCGACGGGATCGACATTGGCCCGCAGTTCTCCCGCGGGTTCTGGGCGCTCAAGGTGTGGGTTTCGCTGCTCGCCCACGGCCGTCGGGGTTACGCCCGGCGGATCGCCCACGACGTCGAGCTGACCAGATACCTGCACCGACGGGCCGCCGAGCGGGACGAGTTCGAGCCGATGGCGCCGGTGACGCTGTCGATCTGCTGCTTCCGGTACGTGCCACCGGGGCTGGGTGACGGGTCGGGCCGGGAGGAGTACCTGGACGCGCTCAACGAGCGGTTGATGACGGCGCTGCAGATGAGCGGCCGGGTCTATCCGTCGAATGCGGTTCTTCGGGGCCGGTTCGTGCTTCGGTCGTGCATCACCAATTTCCGCACCGAGGCCGAGGACGTGGACGCGCTCCTGGACGTGGCCGCCGAGCTGGGCGCGGCCCTGGACGGTGAGATGCGACCAGAAGGCCTCACCGAGGGAAGAATCGGGCACCTGGCGACGCCATGAGGACCGGCCTCACAACGTGACCATGAACCCGGAAAACGACGGCCGGCTCAGGAGGCCCGGGTGACGTCCGCGGCGAACGTCTCGAACGCGGCGATGTAGCGTTCGACGTCCTGGTCGGAGTGGGCGAGCGACAGCGTCCACTCCTCCTCGACCCCCGGGGTCATGAAGATCCCGTGGTTCATGTGGTAGAGCCAGGCCAGGGTCGCGAGCTCGCCGTCGACCTTCGTCAGGTAGTCGCGGTACTCGCGCAGCGGCTCCCCGGCGAAGATCACGCACCCCTTGGCGCCCAATCCCTCCGTGTAGGCCGGGAGCCCGTAGCGGTTGATGATCTCGTCGCACGCGGCCATCAGCTTCTCGTTCGTCGCCTCGAGCTTGGCGTAGACGTCCTCCGTCAGCACCTCGGTCAGGGCCGCCTGCGCCGCCGCCATCACCAGCGGATTGCCGTTGAAAGTCCCGTACTGGTGAACGGTGCCGTCGGTGACTAGCCGGGCGATCTCCTCGGTCATCCCGACCGACCCGCCCGGATACCCGCCGCAGGTCGCCTTCGCCAGAGTGACCATGTCGGGCTGGACGCCGAACCGCTTGGTGGCGCCGCCATAGGCGATCGTGGCGCCGGTCTTGACCTCGTCGAAGATCAGCTTCACCCCGTGCTCGGTGGTCAGCTCACGCACCCGCTCGAGGTAGCCCTCGGCCGGCGGGATGACGTTGATGTTCATCATCGCCGGCTCCATGATCAGTCCGGCGACCTTGCCCTCGAGCTTGGCGAGCACGGTCTCGAGCGCGTCGGCGTCGTTGAACGGAACCGCGCGCGTGAGCTCGGTCAGGGCCAGCGGGTAGCCGGCGCCGTAGGGCACCGAGCGGGGGTCGTCGCGGTTGCCCAGCTCCTCCAGCTCGGGGTAGACCGAGACCATCACGGCGTCGTGGTGCCCGTGATAGGAGCCCTCGATCTTGAGGATCACATCGCGGCCGGTGGCGCCCCGCGCGAGATGGACGGCGTCCATCGTCGACTCGGTGCCGGAGTTGGTGAAGCGCCATTGCGACAGGCCGAAGCGTCGGGTGAGCTCCTCGGCGACCACGATCGACCCGTCGGTGGGGGCGGCGAAGTGGGTGCCCATATCGACACGGGCCTTCACTGCCGCACCGACGATCGGATTGGCGTGGCCGATGCACATCACTCCGAAGCCGTTGTGGAAGTCGGCGTACTCGTTGCCGTCGACGTCCCAGACGCGCGACCCGTCCCCCCGCTCGATGTAGACAGGCCAGGGATCGTTCTCCTGGAACGAGGAGGGAACGCCCTTCGGCATCACCTTCACCGCGCGCTCGTACCGCTCCTTCGACGCCGGGGTGCGCTCGGCGAACCTCGCCAGCTCACGGTCGGTGAGCTCCTTGACCCGGGCACGCTCGATGCGGGTAGTGGTCTCCTCGACGGTCATCTACGCTCCTCGATTGGCGGGTGGGTTCTGGACCGTGGCAGGGCCGCACGGTGCCTGGGTGGATCGTCAGCGTAGCGGCGTCAGTGATTTCGCTGTGTACAAAGCCGCGTTGTCTGGTTCGCCGGTGATATAGTTGCACGCACAAATATCCCGTTCACGTAGGGAACCGACAGATTCGAGAGGGAACCGATGCAGCTCGAAGGGATCCACCACATCACGGCGATCACGGCCGACGCCCAGCGCAACGTTGACTTCTACGCCGGCACGCTGGGGCTGCGCCTGGTGAAGAAGACCGTGAACCAGGACAACCCGACCGTATACCACCTCTTCTACGCCGACGAAAAGGGCAGCGCCGGTTCCGACCTCACCTTCTTCGAGTACCCGGGGACCCCGGGGGGCCGGGCCGGCGACGGCATGATCCACCGGATCGCTTGGCGGGTGGCCTCGCCGGAGGCGCTGGACTTCTGGGCCGATCGCCTGGCCGGCTCGGGGATCGAGCCCGAGCGCGACGGCGATGTGCTGCGCTTCACCGACCCGGAGGGGCTCGGACACGAGTTGGCCGTGGTCGAGGTCCCGGACGAGCCGCTGATCGCGGATCACCCCGATGTCCCGGCCGAGGTGGCCCTCCGCGGGTTCCACGCCGCCCGCGCGTTCAGCTCCAACGGGGACGCCAGCCGCGGGCTGCTCGAGGATGCGCTTGGCTTCACCAGGACCGACGGCGCGTGGGAGGCACGCGGTGAGCGACGCGGAGGCCTCTACTACTACGACGAGCCCCCGGCCGAGCCGGGACTGCAGGGGGCGGGCACCGTCCACCACATCGCCTGGGCGTCCGAGCCCGAGGAGCACGAGGCCTGGCGCGATCGTGTGATCGCCGCAGGGGCACAGCCGACGCCGGTGATCGACCGCTTCTACTTCCGCTCGATCTACTTCCGCGAGCCGAGCGGGGTGCTGTTCGAGATCGCCACCCTGGGCCCGGGGTTCACGGTGGACGAGCCGCTCGAGCATCTGGGCGAGAAGCTCTCGCTGCCGCCCGACTTCGAGCACCTTCGCGATCGAGTCGAGCCGGTCCTGAGGCCGATCGTGAACCCACGCGACCGGGTCTCCTCGCCGCGTGGGTCTTAGCTTCGCTCGGGTCAGGCGTAGTGCAGCTCGCCCGCCTCGCCCTCATCGACGGGGCGTTGGCAGGCTGGGCAGAACCAGACCGCTTCGAGCTGGCTGCCGCAGGAGGAATGCACCGGCCCCTCGGCCCCTGAGAGCTCCCGCGCGGCCCAGCCCGCAAGCAGCCTGATCGGGCCGGCGAGGCCGCGCCCGCGCTCGGTCAGGTGATAGGCGAAGCGCTGCGGCCGGTCGGAGTAGGGCTCGGCGAACACCAGGCCCTGGTCGGCCAGCCGTTGCAACCGGCCGGAGAGCACGTTGGGGGCGATCCCGCCAAGCTCGTCCTCGAGGTCCGCGAAGCGGCGGGGCCCTTCGAGGAGCGCGGCGATGATCGAGAGCGTCCAGCGGTCGCCGACGAAAGACAGCGCATCGGCCAGGGCTGCGGGGACGCCGCCCGCGGGGGATTCAGAGCCCTCGCGGGCGGCTGTCGGGGATGCGTGCGGCGCGGACGTCACGGCGTTGATACTATCGCTATTTACTACTAACTTGCAAGTCACTACCTGCTGAGCGACTGCCCAAGGCGGGGGCGACTTCGGAGCAAACGGAGGTGACGTGTGAGCGCACTCGCTGAAATCCAGGACAGCATCTCCTCGGCGGCGACCAAATACGGGCCCGCCGTGGTCGGAGTGGGGCGCGGGTGGCGCTCCGGAACGGGAACCGTGGTCGGTACCGGCCGGGTCCTCACCGCCGCCCACAACGTCGGTGAGCGCGCGACGGTCGCGCTCGGCAACGGCGATCGCTCCGAGGTCGAGCCGCTCGGCGTGGACCGCGATCTCGCGATTGCGGTGGTCGCCGCGGACACCGGCGACATCGAGCCGCTCGCATGGACCCCGGCGGAGTCCACGATCGAGATCGGGACGCCAGTGGTGGCGTTGGCCAACCCGGGGGGGCGCGGGCTGCGGGCGACGCTCGGCTTCATCTCGGCAACCGACCGCAGCTTCCGCGGGCCGCGCGGGCGGCGGATCACCGGCGCGCTGGAGCACACTGCCTCCCTCCCGCGAGGCTCGGCCGGCGGTCCCCTGCTTGACCTCGACGGCCGGCTGATCGGCATCAATGCCCTGCGCCTCGAGGGCGACCTGATCCTCGCCCTGGGCGCAACCGGTGGCGTGCGCGAGGCGGTGGATCGCCTCGGGCGTGGCGAGGAGGCCGATCGGCCGCGGCTCGGAGTGGCCGTCGCGCCGCCCTACGTTGCCCGCCGCCTGCGCCGCGCCGTGGGCCTGGCCGAGCGGGACGGGATCCTCGTTCGCGAGATCGAGGCCGGCAGCCCCGCAGATCGAGCTGGCCTCGCCCAGGGCGACCTGATCGTCACCGCGGACGGCCATGAGCTCGACGGCGTCGATGACCTTCACCGTGCGCTCGACGAGGCTGGAGGTGAGGGGGGCCTCAGCCTGGGCATCGTCCGCGGGACCGACGAGCGCGAGATCCAGGTGGAGCTCGCAGCGGAGGCGGCGTGATGGCCGAGCCGGCGAAGTCGATCGTGGACTCGAGCGCGGCCGGAGTCGACCCCGGCCGAGGCGCCCCCCCGGCCGAGGGCCCCGACCCCGCCGACGCCGAGGCGCTGGACTCCTACTCGCGGACGGTCGTCGGCGTCGCCGAACAGCTCTCCCCCGCGGTGGCCAGCCTGCGGGTTAAGGGCCAACGGCGTCGCGGATGGACGCCGGAGGGCGCCGGCAGCGGCGTGGCGCTCACGCATGACGGCTTCATCCTCACCTCCGCGCACGTCGTCGCCGGCGGTAGCGGGTCGGGACGGGCCGCTTTCACGGACGGGCGGGATCTGCGCTTCACGGTCGTTGGCCGTGACTCGCTCTCGGACCTCGCGATCCTGCGCACCGAGGACGGCGACCTCGTCCCGGCCGAGCTCGGCGACGCCGACCGGCTTCGGGTCGGTCAGCTGGTAGTTGCGATCGGCAACCCTCACGGGCTCGCGGGATCGGTCACCGCCGGTGTCGTGTCCGCGCTCGGCCGCGCCCTGCCGGCCCGCGCGGGTCGCGGAGCCCGGATCATCGACAACGTGATTCAGACCGACGCAGCCCTCAACCCGGGGAACTCCGGCGGCGCGCTAGCAAGCGGTCGCGGGCAGGTGATCGGAATCAACACGGCCGTCGCCGGGATCGGCCTCGGCCTGGCGGTGCCGATCAACGCCGCCGCGCGCCGGATCATCGCCGCGCTGATGACCGAGGGGCGCGTCCGCCGCGCCTACGTCGGGATCGCCGGCGGCCCCCGGCCCCTGCCGCCGCGCGCCCACCGGCGCTACGGCCGGCGCACTGGGGTCGAGGTGGTCGAGGTGGTTCCCGGGAGCCCCGCCGAGCGGGCGGGGATCCGCGCCGAGGACCTGATCGTCGAGGTGGACGGGACGCCGATCGCCGACGCCGCGGACCTGCAGCGCATGATGGTTGCCGAGCGAATCGGGACCGCCGTCATCGCACGTGCCATTCGCGGCGGGCGCGACCTCGAGCTGGAGCTGGTGCCGGAGGAGCTCGACGAGAGCCGGCTTTGACGCCGGGGGGCCGGCCGCCCTAGTCCACGGTCCAGGTGTCGCCCGAGTTGAGGAGCCGCTCGACGTCGGCGGTGGCGACGCCCTCGCGCGCAGCCGCCAGCTCGCGGCCCTGGTCGGCTCCGTAGACCGAGCGCTCGACGTCGCGGAAGACGCCGAGGGGGGTGGGCCCCGTCGGGCGGTCCGCGAGCCGGGCCAGCTCGAAGGCGCGGCTCGGGTTGGGGTGGTGCGCATCGTGCAGGAGCAGGGCGTCCTCGCCGACGTCTGCGACATCCACGAGGTGGAGGTCGCCGTCGTCCCCGCGGACGACGCCGCGCTCGCTCTCGACGCCGAACCTGATCGGATTGCCATGTTCGAGCCTGATCTGGTTCGCGGCCTTCCCCTTGCCGCGGACCGCCTCGAACGCGTCGTCGTTGAACACGTTGCAGTTCTGGTAGATCTCGATCAGGGCCGAGCCCTCGTGCGCGGCGGCGGCGCGCAGCACCTCGGCCTCGTGGTCGCGGTCCGTATCGACTGTGCGCGCGACGAAGGTTGCCTCGGCGCCCAGCGCCAGTGCCACCGGGTTGAACGGGTGGTCGAGCGAGCCGAACGGGGTCGACTTGGTCACCTTCCCCTGCTCCGAGGTCGGCGAGTACTGACCCTTGGTCAGCCCGTAGATCTGGTTGTTGAACAGGAGAATCTTGATCGGCACGTTCCGCCGCAGCGCGTGGATCAGATGATTGCCACCGATCGAGAGGCCGTCGCCGTCGCCGGTGACCACCCAGACCGAGAGGTCTGGACGGGCCACCGCGAGGCCGGTGGCGAGGGCCGGGGCGCGGCCGTGAATGCCGTGGACCCCGTACGTGCTCATGTAATAGGCGAACCGGCCCGAGCAGCCGATCCCGGCCACGAACACCATCCTCTCCGCCGGCAGCTCCAGCTCGGGCAGGAACTGCTGGACGGTCGCGAGGATCGCGTAGTCGCCGCAGCCCGGGCACCAGCGCGTTTCCTGGTCGGAGGCGAAGTCCTTCTTCGTGAGGGCCAGCGGATCGCCCCCGTTGCCCGGCCCGTTGGTGGTGGTCGAGATCTCGCTCATTGCCGCTCCAGGATCGCTTCCTCGAGCTCCTCGGCGAAGATCGGGAGCCCCTCGACCTTGGTGTAGCTCTCTGCGTCGATAAGGAACTCGGCCCGGATCATCCTCACGAGCTGGCCGGTGTTCACCTCGGGGATCAGCACCCGCGGGAACCGCCGAACGACCTCGCCCGTGTTCCGCGGCAGCGGGTTCAGGTGGTAGAGGTGGGCGACCGCCACCCTGGCGCCGCGTCGGCGCGCGCGCCGAGCGGCCCCCTCGATCGCCCCGTAGGTGGATCCCCACCCGAGCACGAGGAGGTCGGCGGCGTCGGGATCTTCGACCTCGAGCTCGGGGATGTCGTCGACGATCCCGGCGATCTTGGCAGCGCGAAGCTCGGTCATCCGGGCATGGTTATCCGGCTCGTATGAGATGCGGCCGGTGTCGGCCTCCTTCTCGAGCCCGCCGATCACGTGGGCGAGGCCCTTGGTGCCGGGAAGCGCCCACGGTCGCGCGAGGCGGTCGTCGCGCACGTACGGCCAGAACTCCCCGTCGCGGTTGGGCCCGGTGGCGAAGGCGGGGTCGATCTCGGGCAGGGCCGAGGCGTCGGGGAGCAGCCACGGCTCCGAGGAGTTGGCGAGGAAGGTGTCGGACAGCAGGATCACCGGGGTCCGGTAGCGGACCGCGATGCGGACCGCGTCGATCACCGCATGGAAGCACTGGGCCGGGCTCGCCGCGGCGAGCACCGGAAGAGGGGACTCGCCGTGGCGCCCATGGAGCGCCATCAACAGGTCCGCCGCCTCGGTCTTGGTAGGCATTCCGGTCGACGGCCCCGCCCGCTGAACGTCGATCACCAGCAACGGCAGCTCGAGCGTCGCCGCCAGCCCGATCGTCTCCGTCTTCAGGTCCATGCCGGGACCGCTGGTGGCGGTGACGCCGAGCTGCCCCCCGAAGGCGGCGCCGAGCGCCATGTTCGCCGCCGCGATCTCGTCCTCCGCCTGCACCGTCCGGACCCCGAATCGCTGGTGTCGGGAGAGCTCGTGCAGGAGCTCCGAGGCCGGAGTGATCGGGTAGCTGGCGAGGAACAGGGGCAGCCCACTGCGGACGCTGGCCGCGATCAATCCGAGCGCCGCCGCGGTGGTCCCGTTCACTGCCCGGTAGGTGCCGGGCTGGACGGGTGCGGGCTTGACCTCGTAGTGGGGGACCTGGAGCAGCTCCGCGGTCTCGCCGAAGTTGTAGCCGGCGCGGAACGCGGCCAGGTTCGCTTCCATCACCGCCTGCTTGCCGGCGAACTTCTCCTCGATCCAGGAGGCCGTCGCCTCGGTCGGCCGGCTGTACATCCACGAGACCAGGCCGAGCGCGAAGAAGTTCTTCGAGCGGGCCGCATCCCGCGACCCGACGCCGTCGATGCCCTCGGTCGCCCGCACGGTCATCGAGGTCATCGGCACCCGGAACACGCGGTAGTCGTCGAGGCTCCCATCCTCGAGCGGGCTCTCCTCGTAGTCGGCCTTGCGCAGGCTCGCCTTGGTGAACCCGTCCTCGTTGGCGATGATGATGCCGCCGCGCTCGAGCTCGGGCAGGTTGACCTTGAGCGCCGCGGGGTTCATCGCGACGAGCACGTTCGGCTGCCCGCCGGGGGTGAGGATCTCGCGCGAGGCGAAGTGGATCTGGAAAGCGGAGACGCCGGCGAGGGTGCCCGCGGGGGCGCGGATCTCAGCCGGGAAGTTGGGCAACGTCGCGAGGTCGTTGCCGATCAATGCAGTCGCCGCCGCGAAGCGGTTGCCGGCGAGCTGGATCCCGTCGCCCGAGTCGCCGGCGAACCGGACGACGACCCGATCCTTCTCTTCGATCGTCTGAGTCAAGCTAGTCCGTGCCTACGTCGATTGTAGGCATGCCGGCGGGCGGGCGTTTCGTTTCGGCCATGTTCAGCTTCGGCATCGGTCTCGCCGCACCTCTACCCGGACTGGACGCGCCGAAGCCGTCCGTCGTCTATGCGAACATAGGTTCGTGCGCTGGGACAATCTCACCTTCGACAGAAAGGAGGCCGAGGCGAGGCTGCCCGGCTTCCGCGAGCCCGCCGTGGTGCGCACCTTCGATGCGCCCGAGGCGCTCGGGATCCGTTTCTACGAGATCCGGGCGCGATCGGCGCTCAACCACGTGCCCAAGAGCTCGCGGATGCCGTTCCGCTGGACGATCAATCCCTATCGCGGTTGCACCCACGCCTGCTCTCTTACTGCTTCGCCCGGCCGAGCCACACATATCTCGACTTCAACGCCCGTGAGGACTTCGAGCGCCAGATCGTCGTCAAGGTGAATGCGCCCGAGCGGGTCCGCGATGAGCTTGCGAGGCCGTCGTGGCAGGGCGACCACGTGGCGCTCGGGACGAACACGGATCCCTACCAGTGGGTCGAGGGCCGCTACCGGCTACTGGAAGGGATCTGGGAGGCGATGCGCGACTTCGCGAATCCCTGCTCGGTCCTGACCAAATCGCCGCTCCTGCTCCGCGACCTGCCGCTCTTTCGGGAGCTGGTCGAGCGCACCGAGTTCACGGCCAACCTGTCGGTGCCCACGCTCGACGAGCGGGCGTGGAGGGAGACCGAGCCGCACACGCCCCATCCGCGAAAGCGGCTCGAGGCGGTGAAGGAGCTGGTCGACGCCGGGATTCCCACCGGGGTGTTGGTGGCGCCCCTGATCCCCGGCGTCAACGACGCCCCGGAGCAGATCGAGCCGATCCTCGAGCTGGCCGGGGAGGCGGGCGCGCGCAGCATCGCCGGCGTCCCCCTGCACCTGCGGGGCGAGGTCAAGCAGATCTGGTTCGACTGGCTGCGGCAGTACCGGCCGGACCTGATTCCCCGATATGAGGCGCTCTATGAGCGCGGGGCGTACATGCGCGCCGACGAGCGCAAGCGGCTTTCCAAGCTGGTTCGCTCGAAACGGTCCCCGGGAATGGAGGCGGCCACGGGGCGGGCGGTCTCCCGAGGGTCATCCGATCCGGACGGCGAGGCGAGCGGTCCCGCGGAACCGCGATCGAGTCAGAAGCGTCTCTTCTAGTCGGCGGGCTGCGGGCACAAATAGCCCGCCGCCAGGACACCCCAGCGGCGGGCTTTTGGTGCGCTCGTGACGCCCTCTAAAGGAGTACCACTCGAACTCGCACTCGACTCTTGCTCAAGCCAGCCGCCAAGAGAGTGCAGTTCGGCGCGTTGAACTGAATCGGGATGATGAAGGCCTCGCCCTGGTGGAGCCGACCGGAATCGGTGAACTCGTGCGAGCCCTTGCTGCAGTGGATCGCCCAGGCGCCACGCGTCAGGACGCCCATCTTCACCCGGGCGAACGTCACTTTTTCCTCCGAGGTGTTGGCCGTGCAGGCGACGTTGTCGCCCCTGGCGAAGCAACTATCGGCGCTCGCTTGCGCCGCTGACGGGACGATCAACACGGCTGCCACCGCCGCGAGTCCCGCGATCAGAGCCTTTCTCACTTCATACCCCCTTGTGGGTGATTTCCCCCCCGGCCTGATCGGCTCGGTCGGGCTGTCTGGCGGGGGCGACACTACCAGCCCCCGCCGTCTGCAGGCGCACTCAGGGCTCACCCAAGAGCCGCCGGACGCTACCGGACCTTGCCACGTGCGTCAGCGAAGTGACTGTTCTGAGCGGCCGCGGGCTCGAGGACCGCCTGATTGACCGCCCTTAGCGACACCGCCACGACGACGGTGCCGAGGGCACAGACTGCGGCGGCCCAGAACGCGGCCGGGTAGCCGCCGAGCGCCGTCGCCGCGCCCGCCAGCGGCCCGCCGAGACCGACGCCGACGTCGAAGAAGGCGGTGAAGGTCCCCATCGCGACGCCTCGGCGCTCCTCCGGCACGCGGTTCACCACCACCAGGGCCAGTGACGGGAACAGCAGCGAGAACGCGGCGCCCATGGCGACGGCGCCGGCGAGCGCCGCGGGGAGTCCGTGGGCGAGCGCGAGCGTCACGAGGCCGCCCGCCTCGACCAGGCCTGCTCCGGCGGCGCACCGCAGCGGCCCGATCCGATCGGGGAGACCGCCACCGACGATTCGCATCGCGACCACGGTCGCGGCGAACACCGTGAACACCTCCGCGCCGTGCCCGATCCCGCGCTGGTTCAGGTGGAGCACGATGAACGCGGCCACGGTCGCGTAACCAACCGTGGCCAGCGACAGGCCCAGCCCCGGCCGAAGCGCCTCGTGCGCGATCAGGTGACGCTCGAACTCGGCGTCGTCGCGGGGGCGGTACGACTCCGGCAGCCGGGCCGCGATCACCGTCCCCAGGAGTGGCGCTCCGGCGGCGAACGCCCACACCAGCTCGAAGCTCGTCGCGTGCAGGATCAGCTCGCCGATCGGCGGCCCGAGCGTCAACCCTCCCCAGATCGCAAGCCCGTAGAGGCCGATGATCCGTCCCCGGCGCGCGGGGGGCGCCAGGTCCACGACCCATGCCGACCCCGCGGTGTAGACCATTCCCTCCCCGGCGCCGAGGAAGAGGCGGGCGACGATCAGCCCGGACACGCCGGCCGGGATGAAGTAGAGGAGCCCCGCAGCCGCAGTTAAGAGCGCGCCGAGGATCACCACCGGCTTTCGCCCTCGCCGGTCGGCGAAGTGCCCGGCGAGCGGACGGCAGGCAAGGCCGGTGATGGCGAAGGCCCCGATGACGATTCCGACCTCGAGATCGCCGCCGTCGAGGGGTCCCTTGACGTATCGGGGGAGGACGGGCAGGGTCGCGCCGACGGAGATCAGGCCCAAGAGGGTGACCACGAAGATCCCCGCGAAGGCCGCGTTTGCCGGCGAGGGGCGGCCGGGCACGGCGCTGATTGCTCCCGACAGCCGCATCGCCGCATCATGAATGCGTCCGGCCGCGCCCGCAGTGGAGGCGGCTCGCGCGTCACGGCCGGGGTGCGATGACGGCGAATTCGCATCCGTAGGAAGATGCGAGGTCGCGGGCGCGTTTGGCGCCCGCGACCTCAGCAGCTCAAGCGGTCGAGAGGAGAGAAGAGATGGAGGTCGCAGCCGGCAAGGCGGAGAGCCAACTCGAGACGGAGTTGGCGGACCTGCTCGAACGGGATCGGTTCGAGCCGCCTGCGGAGTTCGCCGAACGCGCGCTGGTCTCCGACGAGTCGATCTACGAGGAGGCCGAGCGTGACCCCCCGGGGTGGTGGATGGGGCAGGCGCGCGAGCTGCTCGACTGG
Source organism: uncultured Actinomycetes bacterium (assembly GCA_963788115.1). Lineage (GTDB taxonomy): Bacteria > Actinomycetota > Thermoleophilia > Solirubrobacterales > 70-9 > CAWBFD01. Next base: position 247,495 of record CAWBFD010000003.1, on the reverse strand, counting down.
GCCGAGGAGCCGCAGACGGCACTGGACGATTCGAACCCACCCTTCTACGAGTGGTTCGAGGACGGCAAGCTCAACGCTTCCTACAACTGCCTCGATCGTCACATCGAGGCGGGGAACGGCGACCGCGTCGCCTACCACTGGCGCGGTGAGGAGGGCGAGGAGCGGGATGTCACCTACGCCGACCTCCATCGCGACGTGCAGCGGCTGGCGAACGTGCTCAAGGACAGGGGCATCGGCAAGGGCGACGTCGTCGGGATCTACCTGCCGATGATCCCCGAGGTTGCCGTGGCGATGCTCGCCTGCGCCCGGATCGGGGCGCCACACAACGTCGTCTTCGGCGGCTTCGCGCCCGAGGCGGTCAAGGAGCGGATGCAGTTCTCGGACGCCAAGGCCCTGATCACGGTCGACGCGGCGCGGCGCAAGGGGAAGACGGCCGAGATCAAGCCGGCGGTCGACGGCTTCCTCGGCGAGGTGCCGTCGATCGAGACGGTGATCGTCGTCCGCAACACCGGCGCTGACGTGGAGATGCAGGAGGGACGCGATCTCTACTACGACGAGGCAATCGAGGCCGCCGACGACGAGTGTCCGCCGGAGCCGATGGACGCCGAGCACCCGCTGTACATCCTCTACACGTCGGGGTCGACCGCGAAGCCGAAGGGCATCCTGCACACGACGGGCGGCTACCTGACCGGGGTGACCGCCACCGCCAAGTACGTGTTCGACCTGCGGCCCGGCGAGGACGTCTTCTGGTGCGGCGCCGACGTCGGCTGGGTGACCGGCCACTCATACATCGTGTACGGGCCGCTGGCCAACGGCGTCACCGGCGTGATGTTCGAGGGGGCGCCCGATTATCCGGACAAGGACGTGTGGTGGTCGATCATCGAGCGGTACGGGGTCACGATCTTCTACACGGCCCCCACAGCGATTCGCGCTTGCATCAAGTGGGGGCCGGAATATCCGGGCAGGCACGACCTCTCCTCGCTGCGCCTGCTGGGCACGGTCGGCGAGCCGATCAACCCCAAGGCCTGGCTCTGGTACTGGACGGTGATCGGCGGAGGACGCTGCCCGATCGTCGACACGTGGTGGCAGACCGAGACGGGCCAGATCATGATCACGACGCTGCCCGGCGTGCAGGCGACCAAGCCGGGGTCGGCGGGCCGACCGCTCCCGGGGCTCGACGCCGCCGTCGTCGACGAGCATGGCGCCGAGGTGGTCGGCGAGCAGGGCCTGCTGGTGCTCCGCCGGCCGTGGCCGGGCATGCTCCGCACGCTCTACCGGGAGGAGGAGCGGTTCGTCGAGACCTACTTCTCGCGCTTCGACAAGGAGACCTATCTGGTCGGCGACGCCGCGCGGGTCGACGAGGACGGCTACTTCTGGATCATCGGCCGGGTCGATGACGTCATCAACGTCTCCGGCCACCGGCTCTCGACCGCCGAGGTCGAGTCGGCGATCGTCTCCCACCCTCGAGTCGCGGAGGCCGCGGTGATCGGCCAGACCGACGAGGACACCGGCCAGGCGATCTGCGCCTTTGTCACCCTCCAGGGCACCGATGACGAGGGCACGCAGGAGCTCGAGCTCGAGATCCGGGAGCACGTCGCCACGAGGATCGGCAAGCTCGCGCGGCCGAAGCGCGTCGTCTGGGCCTATGACCTGCCCAAGACGAGGTCGGGCAAGATCATGCGCCGGCTCCTGCGCGACATCGGCGAGGGCCGCGAGCTCGGCGACATCACCACCCTGCGCGACCCGGACGTGGTCGAGCGGCTGGACGAGATCGTGAAGGAACGCGCGTCCGAGGAGACCTAGCGGCTCCGTCGCAGCTCGGCCCGCTTGACCTTGCCGCTCGGCGTCTTCGGCAGCTCGTCGGCGAACTCGACGATTCGGGGGAACTTGTAAGGGGCGGTGACGCTCTTCACGTGCTCCTGCAGCTCGCGCGCCAGGTCGTCTGACGGGTCGCGATCGCGCAGGACGACGATCGCCTTGACCACCGCGCCCCGTTCCGGGTCCGGAGCCGGGACCGCGGCGGCCTCGGCGACGGCGGGATGTCCGGCGAGGGCCGACTCGACCTCGGAGGGCCCGATCCGGTACCCGGCCGAGATGATGATGTCGTCCCCGCGGCCCTCGAACCAGAGGGTCCCGTCGTCGTCACGCCTGACGTGGTCGCCGGTCGCCCACCACTCGCCGTCGATCAGCTCGGGGCCTCGGTCGGCGTCGATGTAGCCGGCGAAGAAGGTGGGACACGTGGCCGCCCGCAGCTGGAGCTCGCCGGTCGCGACGCGGATCTCCACTCCCGGCAGCGGCCGTCCCATGGAGCCCGGCCGCGGCTCATCGCCGGGCTGCGAGCCGATGATCGGGCCGGTCTCGGTCTGCCCATAGCCGTCGTGGATCTCGATCCCCGTGACCTCGGAGAAGTGGTTCACGACCCCCGGGTCGAGGGCCTCCCCCGCCGACACCATCCGCCTGACCGACGGCAGCGGCCGCACCTCGGCCCGCCTCGCGATCATCCGGTACTCGGTCGGCGCCTGGCAGAGGACGTTCACGCGCTCCCGCTCGATCACGGCGAGGCGCTCGTCGGGGTCGAACCGAGCGTCGTGGATGAGGGCGGCGGCGCCGGCGAGCCAGGCCGCCACGAACGCGTTGCGTGAGGACTTGGACCACCCCGGCGCCGCGGTGCACCAGGCCAGCTCGCCGTCCAACGCCCCGTACCAATGCTCGGCCTGGAGGCGCTGGCCAGTGAGGTAGCTCTGGGTGTGCAGGGCTCCGCGAGGCTCGCCCGTGGTGCCCGAGGTGAAGATGATCAGGGCAGGGTCGTCGGGCTCGAGGCGCTCGAGGTCGGCCGGCGTCTCCTGCGGGCGGTCCTCGTCGAGGGCATCGGTTACATCCGCCATCGTCATGCACTCGACCCCATCGGGCATCTCGCCCAGGAATGCCTGCTCACCGACGCACACGGCCGGGCTGGCGACCGCGATCCTGGGCTCGAGGTCTTGGCGGCGGAGCTGCGGGTTGCAGGGGAGCGCGATCGCGCCCATGCGCCAGCACGCCAGCATCGCCAGCACCCACTCGACCCGGTTTCCGACGAGGGTCATGACCACATCCCCGCGCCGGACGCCGCGGGCGGCGAAGGCGCCCGAGAGTCCGGCGCTGCGGGCGATCAGCTCACCGAAGTGCCATACCCGCCGCTCGCCGTCGGCGGAGATCGCAACAAGGGCGGGCTTGGACGCAGGAAAGCGCTCGAGCACGTCCTCGATGAAGTTCACGCGCGCGTCCGGAAGCCAGCCATAGCTGGCCGGACTTATAGACGCCTACGGCCTCAGTCGACGATGAGGGTCCGGGAGATATCCGCCTTGCAGATGAAGGTCGTGCCGGCGGCCCCCTCGGAGCGGCGAATCACCTTGGCGTAGTACGCGCCGGATGAGAGCGGGTCGAGCGCGACCACCCACCGCCCGGCGTTGTTGGTCCGGTCGCTGCCGAGCAGCTCGTCGGGGCCGATGAGCTTGTTGAAGAGCTTCACGCGGCGCCCCTGCTCGCAGGCCCGGTTGTCGGAGACGACCTTGCCGTGGAACGCGGGCGGGCGATCGGACATCGTCACCTTCGAGTCGATCCTGACGGTGTTGCCGGCGAGCGCCGTGCCACCGAGGATCGCCCCGGCGATCGCGATGCCGGCCACCAGCGAGAGGATGTGCTTGGAATGGCTGTGCATGAGACCAATCTCCTTCTCGATTCCGGCCCACCCCCGGGCCGGGTCGAGGCGACGCTCTCAGACCGCGTCCGGTGGGTGTGTGACGTGGCTCCGAGAGCGCCCGCTCAGCGGCGCAGCTCGCTGCCGTCGTAGAGCTTCCTCACGACCACGGCCCCCGGCGGGGCCGCCTCGATGCACAGCTCGCAGAGCACGCACTCGTCGACGTTCTCGCGGACGATTCGCACGCCGTCCTCCGCGGCGAAGATGTCGACCGGGCAGACCTCCTCGAGCTTGGTCGCGAGCGCCGCGTCGCCGGCCACGGAGTCATCGACCTCGACCTCGATGAAGATGCCGTCGAGTCGCTGGTCCGTCCCGGCGTTGCCCTCGGTCATGCCGCCACCGCGAGCTTTTCCTTGACCGCTCGGGGGATCTCGTCGATTCGCTCGACCACGGGGATGCCCGCGGCCTCGAGACGGGCGATCTTCTCGGTCGCGGTGTCCTCCTTCCCCTCGACGATGGTCCCGGCGTGGCCGAAGCTCATGCCCTTCATCTCCTCGGAGTCCATGAACCGGCCGGCCATGAAGGCCACGATCGGCAGGCGCGAGTCGTTGGCCTTCACCCAGTCGGCGAGCTGCGCCTCCATCCGCCCGCCGGGCTCCGTGTAAATGACCATCGTCTCGGTCTGAGGGTCGGCCTCGAACAGGGGCATCAGCTCCGCGTAGGTGGAGCCGATGATCGCGTCGCCGCCGATCGAGATCGCCGTCGACTGGCCGATGCCGGCGGCGGTGAGGGTCGAGGAGATCTCGGTGGTCATTCCCCCCGAGCGCGACATCACCCCGACCGGGCCGGGCATATACGCCTTGGCTGCGTCCCGCGCAGGGCCCCCGATGCCGCCCATCTTGATCACCCCGGGGACGATCAAGCCGAGGCAGTTGGGGCCGATGATGCGAGCGCCGTTTCGGTCGGCGAGCTCGACCATCTCGGCGACGTCGCCACGGGGGATGCGCTCGGTGACGATCACGATCAGCTTGATCCCTTGGGCCAGACCCTCGAACACCGCGTCCTTGGTGAACGCCGGGGGGACGGTGACGACCGAGCCGTCGATCGCCTCGCCGTGGGCGCCGACGGCCTGCTCGACCGTGTCGAACACGGGGACCCCATGGACCTCGCGGCCCTTGCGACCCGGGGTGACCCCCGCCACGATCCGCGCGCCCTCGCCGTAGTCGAGGCACTCGCGGGTGAGGTTCACGGCCTCGCGCCCGGTGATCCCCTGGACGATGAAGGTGAAGTCCCTGTGGAGCAGGATGCTCATGCCAACGCGGCCGTTGTCGGGTTAGTGACGGTGTGGGTGTCTAACCCGACAATCATCGTGGTGGGGATGATTCCGCGCTCCCCTGGATCTTCGCGACGGCCCGGCCCGCCGCCTCCCACATCGACACGCTGCGGTCGCAGTACTCGACCCCGTATCGGCGCAGGATCTTCTCGCCCTCCTCCTCCCAGGCACCCGGGATGCGGAACACCGCGATCGTCTCGGCGGGGTCGCGGCCGAGCTCGAGGCAGGCCTTGATCACGCCGCGGGCGACGATGTCGACCCGCGTGTTCGAGACGATCGACATCATCACCGCGATCTTCTCGACCCCTTCCTTGCTCAGCACCTCCTTGGCGAGCCCGCAGGCCTTTGCCACGGAGGGATTGCCCCCGATCTCGGTGTAGTTGGCCGGCCGCCCGCCCCGGCTGCGAACGGCGTCGGTCAGGGTCAGCGAGCCGCCGCCGGCCCCGATCACGAGGCCGAGGTTGCCGTGGAAGCCGTGGTCGCGGCCCTGGATCACCCCGCGGTGATCGGCCGAGTCGATCGCCTTCACCCGTCGCTCGAACTCGCTCGGCTCATAGGGCAGGCGCGCCTCGTCCGGGTCGATGCCGAGATCCTCGAGGAGCGCCCGCTGGCGCGGCTTTCCCTCCTCCTCCATCTCCATATGGGCGTCGAGGGCGACGAATGTCCCATCCTCGAGGCGGGCGAGCGGGTTGATCTCGGCCAGGGTGAGGTCGTGCTCGCGAAAGAGGCGGGCGAGCCGCGCCAGGATGGGGGTCACACGGGTGAGCTCCCGGCCGCTGACCCCGGCCCGTGCGATCACCTGCTTCGCCTCGAACTCGGCGGGCATCGTGAGGTTCGAGACGTGGCCGCGGCCGACGTGGTCGGGATGCTCCTCGGCCACCTGCTCGATGTCGATGCCGCCCATGTCCGAGAACAGCAGCATCGGGCGCTTGCGGGTGCCGTCCCAGATCACGCCGGCGTAGTACTCGTGAGCGACATCGGCCTTCGGGTCGACCAGCACGCCGCGCGGCCGGTGGCCGTCGATCTCCAGCTCGAGCACGGCGGTCGCGTCTCGCTCGGCCTCCTCAGGCGTCTCCGCGAACTTGATCCCGCCGGCCTTCATCCGACCGCCGGTCAGCACCTGCGATTTGATCACCACGGGGCCGCCGATGCGCGCCGCCGCCTCGCGCGCCTCGGCGGGGGTCGCGCAGAAGCCGTACTCCGTGACTGGGATTCCGGCACGCTCGACCATGCGGCGGGACTCGTACTCGTAGAAGCGCATCGCGAAGGGGACCTCGGCGGGCGCGGACCTTATCGGGGAGAATCGCGGAGCCCACTCGCGGCTGCCTCGTCGGCGATCAGGATCGCCCGCGGCCCGACCAGGAGGCTCGCGGGCGTCGCCGGGTCCGGGCCGGCGAGCATCGCCTCAACCGCCGCGGCCTTCTCCTCGCCGTCCACGAGGAACACGACGTGCCGGGCGGCCCGCAGCACCGGAAGGGTCAGGGTGACGCGGTCCGGCGGCGCCTTCGGCGCGTCGTGGACCGGAACGCAGATGCCGTCGGCCTCCAGCGCCGGGTGGTTGGGGAAGAGCGACGCGGTGTGGCCGTCGGGCCCGATGCCCTGGAACGCCACGTCCAGCACCGGGATGCCCCCGTCGCCGGCGGGGAGTGCGGCTTCGAGCGCCTCGCCGTAGCGTTGCGCCGCCTTCTCGGCCCCGCGCTCGCCCTCGACGCGGTGGATGCCCTCGGCCCCGAGGCCGTGGGCCCCGTCCAGCGCCTCGACCACCATGCGGAAGTTGCTCTCGGGATCGTCGGGCGGGACCGCGCGCTCGTCCCCGAACCAGACGCCGATCCGTGACCAGTCGCCGATCCTCTCGGCGCTCAGCTCATAGGTGGGACGCGGTGTCGTGCCCCCCGCGAGCGCCAGGTGGGCGTGGCCCCGCAGGTCCAGTGCCTCGGCCGTCAGCTCGGCGAGGCGGGCCGCCGCCAAGCGCGAGGCCGCCTCCTGGTCCGGAGCGACGTGGAGGTCGACGCTCAAAGCGACCGTGCCGCCGCGAGCGCCTCCGGGTAACCGCGTCGCGCGACCGGCGCCGCGATCAGAGCCCGCGCGAACTGCTCGGCCTCGGTCGGAGGGTCCCCCGGCGGGCGCACGGGTAGCTCGTGGGACCCGGCGCGGAAGACGATCCGGGCGATCCCGACGCCGTTCGCCAACCCCGCGAGGATCAGGGTGGCGGGATCGATGCCCGTCCGCGCCACGATCCAGCCGGCCGCTAGCGCGGCGTCGGCCGTGGCGTCGCTTCCGTGCCTGATCTCGACCGCATCGAGCTCGGCGAGCAGCGGGCGCCGCTCCGGCGGGTCCCATGCCGAGGCGACCGCGGCCCGCCAGCGCTCGAGGCGAATCCAGGCCAAGTCGCAGACCGGCTTCCGCTTCGCGATCCCCGCGGCGATCTCGAGGCCTCCCTCGTCCCCGCCACTGTCGAGCACCACCTGCAGCGCCCGGTCGACGAGCCGGGGATCCGGATCCCCGAAGCCCGGGTCCGGCAGCCAGAGCACAGTCGGCAGGTCGGCCACCAGCAGGGGCGCGATCAACGAGTCCGCGTGGGCCAGCCGAGCGAGGTCCGCGTCGAGCACGATCCGGTCGTGGCAGATGCCGACCCGGCCCGCCTCGGGCCTCGACTCGCACTCGATCACGATCTCGGCATCGAGGCGGTCCTCCGTCTGGTCACGGAGGACGATCGACCGGGCCGGGCTGTGCGAGCCGAGCCGCGCGATCTCCTCGATCACGCGGTCTTCGAGGTCGCCACGGCACGGCGCAACCACTACGTTCATGGTCCGCGCCGCGGCGTGCAGGCGCTCGCGACCCTGGTGCTCGGCGCGAAGCCGCATGAGCTCGCCGGCGATATCGGCCGCGCGAACGCCCTGGCCGCGCCAGCGCTCGCTGTTGCTCGCGTCGGGGCTCAGATCCGCCTCCAGGTTCGCCCGCGGACGGCGAGTAGCTCGTCGGCCTCGGGGGGCCCCTGGCTCCCGGCCTCATACGGCACGGGTCCGGCCCCGGACTCCCAGGCCTCGAGGATCGGCTCCACGGCCCGCCACTCCGCCTCGACCTCGTCGGCGCGCGTGAACAGGGTGGCGTCTCCACGAAACGCGTCCAGCAGCAACCGCTCGTAGGCCTCCGGTGACGCGGCCAGGAAGGCTTCGCCGTAGTTGAACTCCATCTGGACAGGCCGCACGTCCAGAGTCTGGCCCGGGATCTTGGCGACGATCCGGAGCGACGCGCCCTCCTCCGGCTGGACGGAGAGCACCAGCTCGTTCGGCTCGACATCGCCGGTCCCATCGGCCGCGGCGAAGGGCAGGTGGGGCACCGGTCGGAATTGCACCGCGATCTCGGTCATCCGCCGAGGCAGGCGCTTGCCCGTCCGGACGTAGAACGGCGTGCCCGCCCAGCGCCAGTTGTCGATCTCGACTCGCATCGCGACGTAGGTGTCGGTGCGGGAGTCATCGGCCACGCCCTCCTCGTCGCGATAGCCGGGCACCTTCTCGCCCCCGATCCAGCCCGCCGTGTACTGGCCCTGGACGACGTAATCCGGCACCTCCGCCGCGGTATAGCGCCGAAGCGACCGCAGGAGCTTCACCTTCTCGTCGCGGATGGTGTCGGGATCGAAGCGGACCGGGGGCTCCATTCCGGTCAGTGCGAGCAGCTGCAGGCAATGGTTCGCGAGCACGTCGCGGATCGCCCCGGCCGAGTCGTAGTACCCCGCACGGTGGCCGATGCCGAGATCCTCGGCGACCGTGATCTGCACGTGCTCGACATAGCGGCGGTTCCAGATCGGCTCGAAGATCCCGTTGGCGAACCGCATCACCTGAACGTTCTGGACGGTCTCCTTGCCGAGGTAGTGGTCGATGCGGAAGATCTGGCTCTCGTCGAAGGCCGCCGTGAGTTCGCGGTTCAGCTCCAGCGCGGAGCTCAGGTCGTGTCCGTACGGCTTCTCGATCAGGAGGCGAATGGGGGCGCTCGATCCTTCGGCCAGCCCGACCGCAGCCAGCTCTCGAGCGATCATGCCGAAGAAGCGGGGGGCGACGGCGAGGTAGAACAGGCACTGCGTGGGCTCGGCGCCGTCCCCCCGGCCATCCAGCGTCTCCGCCAGCGAGCGAAACAGCCCCGCCGGGTCGTTGAAGTCGCCGGTCAGCTTCTCCAGCTTCGGCTCGAGCGCCTTCCAGCCCTCCTCGGAGATCCCGGTGCGGGAGTGGGCCTCGATCGAGCGCTTCGCGTGCTCGTGGAACGACCGCGGGTTCTCGTCGCGCGAGATGCCGATCACCCGCAGCCGCTCGGGCATGAGCCCGGCCACGTTCAGGTTGTAGATCGCCGGCAGGAGCTTCCGCGCGGAGAGGTCGCCGCTCGCGCCGAAGATCACCAGCGACGTCGGCCCCGGGACGCGCTTCGGCACGTCCTGGGCGAACGGGTTCTCGAGCTGGGCCTCCTGGGTCGCCGCCATTACTTGATCGTTCCCGGCTCTCCGACCACGTGACCGCCGAACTCGGCACGCAGCGCGGCATTCACCTTGGCGGCGAACGACTCGCGCTGGCGCGAGCGCATCCGCATCTGCAGCGCCAGGGTGATCACCGGCGCCGGCACGCTCTCGTTGATCGCCTCGAACACGGTCCAGCGGCCCTCGCCCGAATCGTCGACCCACGCCTCGGTCCCGGCGAGGTCGGCGTCCTTGCGCAGGGCGTCCGCGGCCAGCTCCAGCAGCCACGAGCGGATCACCGAGGCGTGCTTCCAGAGCTCCGCGATCGCCGCGAGATCGAGCTCGTACTCGGACTCGTGCAGGATCTCGAGCCCCTCCGCGTAGGCCTGCATCAGCCCGTACTCGATGCCGTTGTGGACCATCTTGACGAAGTGGCCCGAGCCGACCGGGCCGGTGTGGAGCCATCCGTTCGGCGGCGCCAGGGTGTCGAGCGCGGGTCGCAGCCGCTCGACGTCCTCGTCGGCGCCGCCGACCATCATGCAGTAGCCCAGCTCGAGCCCCCAGATGCCACCGCTGACGCCGGCGTCGACGAAGTGGATTCCGCGCTCGCCGAGGGTCGCCGCATGCTCGGTGTCGTCGTGGAAGCGGCTGTTGCCGCCGTCGACCACGAGGTCGCCCTCGCTGAGTGCCTCGCCGAGCGCCTTGATCGTCTGCGCGGTGGGATCCCCGTGGGGAACCATCACCCAGACGGCTCGCGGCGCCTCGAGCTTCGAGGCCAGCTCATCGAGCCCCGCCGCCCCCTCGGCCCCCTTCCCCTCCGCCTCCTTCACCGCATCCTCGGAGAGGTCGAACGCGACGACCTCGTGGTCGGAGCGGAGCAGCCGCTCGACCATGTTCGCGCCCATCTTCCCGAGCCCGACGAATCCGATCTGCATCACGTAGCTCCTTCCGGCTCCAGGTGTCTAGACCACATCACGAACGACCTCTGCCAACTGGTTCAGCCCGGCGACCACGTCACCGGAGACGTGCACGCGGAGCGCCGGCCGCCCCTTGCCGCGCAGCGCCCGCAGATCCCCGGCCGCCTGCGCATGGATGAGCGCGGCGAAGTCGTAGCCGGCCCCGGGCACCTCGACCCCCTCGCGACCGTCGCTGGTCACCTGGAGGAACGTTCCAGAGGCGGGGCCGCCTTTGTGGAGCTGCCCGGTCGAGTGCAGGTAGCGCGGCCCGTAACCGGTGGTGGTCGCACAGCGACGCGCGTCGCGCACCGCCAGCCGCAGGGAGCGAAGGGCGGCGTCGGCGCCCTCCGACTCCGGGACATACGCGAGGATGGCGAAGTAGCGGCCCGGCGCCGCGTCGGCCAGGAGCCCCTGGAGCGCACCCCGAACGCTGGTCGCGTCAGACCCGTAGGCCGCGAGGCTCCCATCGGTGGCGTCCGGCTCCTCGGCGGGAAAGCCACCGTCGCGGATGTAAGCGTCGATCAGCTCCTCGGTCAGGTCCTTGGCCTCCTGGACGTTCGGTTGATCGAACGGGTTGATCCCGAGGACTGCGCCCGCCGCCGCGATCGCGAACTCCCAGGTGAAGAACAGCCCCCCGATCTCCTCGGGCTCTGAGAAGCGCAGGGTGAGCACGGGGTGACCGGCGGCGGAGAGGGCCTCGAGCCGGGCGTCGGCGTCGGTGTCCGGCGATGACTCGTTGCGAATGCGCGCGAACACCCTGTCCTCGCCGTAGGCGGCGGGCTCGCCGACCGGCTCGTCGGCGATCGGGACGATCCCCCTGCCCTGCTTTCCGGTGCTCTCGGCGACCAGCTGCTCGGCCCAGAGCCCGAAGCTCTGAAGCGGCTCGTCGACGACGAAGGTGAGCTTGTCCCGCCCCCGCGACGCGAGCTCGCCGAGCGCGAGCCCCAGCCACAGCGGCTCGCTCCGCTCGCAGTGAAGCGTCGGGGCCGCCGTCTGCCGGGCGGTCTCGGCGTGCTCGAGGATCGCGCCGGCATCGATTCCCGCGACGGCCGCGGGGACCATGCCGAAGTCGGAGAGGGCCGAGTAGCGCCCCCCGATCTCGGGATTCGCCCTGAAGGTGTGCCGGAAGCCCTGCTCCGCGGCGAGCTGGTCGAGCGGTGTCCCGGGATCGGTGATCGCGGCGAACCGCGCCGGATCCTCGGCCACGGCCCGGAAGTACTCGTAGAAGCAATTCGGCTCGAGCGTGGTCCCGGACTTCGAGGCGACCACGAACAGGGTCTCGGAGAGCGGCAGTCGATCGGCAAGCTCGGCAACGGTGTCCGGATGGGTCGAGTCGAGGACGTGTAGGCGCAGTCCGGCAGGCTCGCCGAAGCTTCGGCGCAGCACCTCGGGCGCGAGGCTGGACCCGCCCATTCCGAGCAGGGCGCAGTCGGTGAGGCCATCGGTGCGCGCGCCGTCGGCGAAGCGCCTGAGCCCGCCGAGCGCCTCCAGCATCTCCTCGGAGACCGAGAGCCAGCCGAGGCGATTCGAGATCTCCTCCGGCTCCGGGCCCCACAGCGTGTGGTCCTTGCGCCAGATGCGCCGCGAAACGTTCTCGCGCTCGGCCCACTCGACGCGGGCGCCGATCGCCGCGGCGTCCTCGTCGGGGAGATCCGTCGTGATCCCCTTGGGGGCGCCGGCGACCACGGCGTCGCGCCGGCGCTCGATCCCGGCGAGGAGGGCCTGCATCGAGGCTGCGAACTTGTCGATCCCCTCGTCGAGCAGCCGCTCGGTCACCTCGTCCACCGAGATCCCGGCAGCCTCGAGCGCCGCAATCTGCTCCTGCGCCTCGGCGGCCGAGCCGGTCAGCCGGTCGGCCGCCTCCCCGTGGTCGGCGAACGCGTGCAGGGTCTCCAGCGGCATGGTGTTGACCACGCTCGGACCCGCCAGCTCCTCGACGTACTTGACGTCGGAGTAGGCGTGGTTCTTGGTCCCGGTCGAGGCCCACAACGGCCGCTGGGGCCGGGCGCCGGCGGCCGCCAGACGCGACCAGCGCTCGGAGGCGAGCATCTCCTCGAACCGCCCGTACGCGAGTCGGGCGTTGGCGACCCCTGCGGTTCCGGAGAGCTCTCCCGCGCCGCGCTCGGCAAGCTCGTCATCGACCATCGTGTCGACGCGCGAGACGAAGAAGCTCGCCACCGACGCAAGCCCATCGATCGGCTCGCCGCGCTCGAGCCGATCCTCGAGCCCCTGCATGTATGCCTCGGCGACCGCGACGTAGGCGTCGACCGCGAACAGCAGGGTGACGTTCACGTTGATGCCGGCCGAGATCGATGCGTGGATCGCCTCGACCCCCTCTGGGGTACCCGGGATCTTGATCATCACGTTCGGTCGCGCCAGGCGTGTCCAGAAGTCCGCCGCGGCCTCGATGCTGCCCGCCGTGTCTCGCGCGAGCCCCGGGTCGATCTCCAGGCTGGCGTACCCGTCGTCGGCGCCGGTCCGGTCCCAGACCGGCCGCAGGAGGTCGGCGGCCCCTTGCACGTCCTCGACCGCGAGGATCTCGTAGATCTCCTGCGCCGAGCGCCCCTCGTCTGCAAGCTCGGCGAGCCGCTCGTCGTAGTCGGGGCTGCCGAGGATCGCCTTCTCGAAGATGGAGGGGTTGGCGGTGACCCCGGTGAGCGAGTCCTCGGTGATCAGGCGCTCGAACTCGCCGTCGGTCAGCATCGAGCGACGGATGAGGTCGAGCCAGATGCTGGTGCCGACGGACGCCAGCGCGGCCAGGCGCTCGGATACGGCGACAGCGCTCACGCCCGCACCAGCTCCCTCGCTCGTGCCGCCACCGCCTCCGGCACGAAGCCAAAGTGCTCACCCACGACGGGCCCGGGGGCCGAGGCCCCGAAACGGTCGATGGCGACGCTCGCGCCGCGCTGGCCGACCCAGCGCGCCCAGCCGAACGGTGAGGCCGCCTCGACCGAGAGCCGCGCCGAGATCCCCGGCGGCAGCACCGAGTCCCGGTAGTCGGGGGGCTGCGCCGCGAACCGCTCGCTCGACGGCATCGAGACCACCCGGGTGCCGATCCCGTCGGCGGCGAGCTGGTCCGCGGCCTCGAGGCAGAGCGCCACCTCCGATCCCGTCCCGATCAGGATCAGCTGCGGGTCTCCGTCACCGGCGTCGCGGTGGACGTATGCCCCTCGCTCGATGGCGTCGTCGGGGATCGCCGCGGGGTCGAGCACCGGGATCTTCTGCCGGGTCAGGGCCAGAGCGGTCGGCACCGAGCAGCTTCCGAGGAGCCAGTGCCAGGCCAGGAACGTCTCGCGGTAGTCCGCCGGCCGGATCACCTCGAGGTTGGGGATTGCCCGCAGCGCCGCGAGCTGCTCGATCGGCTGGTGGGTGGGGCCATCCTCGCCCATCAGGATCGAGTCGTGGGTGAAGACGAAGATCGACGGCACCTCCATCAGCGCCGCAAGCCGGATGGAGCCGCGCATGTAGTCCGAGAAGGTGAGGAAGGTCGCCCCGTACGCCCGGAGGCCCTCGATCGCGAGCGCGTTCACGATCGCGCCCATGGCGTGCTCGCGGACGCCGAAGTGGAGATTGCGACCGCGGAAGTTGTGCCGCGTGACGCTTGGCTCGCCCTCGAGGTGGGTGGCAGTCGAGGGCGCCAGGTCGGCGGCGCCGCCGAGCAGCTCCGGCACCCTCGGCGCGAGCCAGTTGAGCGCCTTGCCCGAGGCGGCACGGGTCGCGATCGGACCGTCGTCGGGACCCAGCGCCGGCGCCTCGGACAGCGGTGGCAGCGGCGGCGGCTGCCGGCGGGTCACCCGCTGAAACTCGCTCGCCAGCTCGGGATTGTCGTCGGCGTACTCCTCGAAGCGCTCCGACCATTCGCGCTCGGCCTCGATCCCGCGCTCGCGCACCGGGGCGAACAGCTCCCGAACGTCGTCTGGGACGAAGAACGGCTCCTGCGTCGGCCAGCCCAGCACCTCCTTGGTCAAGCGCACCTCCTCCTCACCCAGCGGCTCGCCGTGGGCCGCCGCGGTGTCCTGCTTGTGCGGGCTGCCGTAGCCGATGTGGGTGGGGAGGACGATCAGCGACGGGCGATCGCCGACCCCCTCGGCCTCGCGCAACGCCAGCTCGATCTCGCCGAGGCCAGCCTCTCGCGGTAGCTCGTGGACCGACCAGCCGTACGCATCGAAGCGGCCGGCCACCTTCTCACGGAAGGCGAGATGGGTCGAGCCCTCGATCTGGATCTCGTTGTCGTCGTAGATCGCGGTCAGTTTGCCGAGTCCGAGGTTGCCGGCGAGCGAGGCGGCCTCGGAGGCGATCCCCTCCTCCATGTCGCCGTCGCCGCAGACCACGTAGGTCTCGTGGTCGACGATCTCGTGGTCCTCGCGGTTGTAGCGCTCGGCCAGGAGCGCCTCGGCGAGAGCGAATCCGACCCCATTGGAGAAGCCCTGACCAAGCGGCCCGGTGGTCACCTCGACGCCCGGCGTGTGCCCGTACTCGGGGTGGCCGGGGCAGCGGCTCCCCCACTGCCGGAAGCTGCGGATGTCGTCGAGCGATAGGTCATAGCCGGAGAGGTGGAGCAGCGCGTACTGGAGCATGCACGCGTGCCCGTTGGAGAGCACGAAGCGGTCGCGGTTCGGCCAGTGAGGGTTCGCGGGGTTGTGGCGCATGACCCGCGTGAACAGGACGTAGCCGAGAGGCGCGAGGCCCATCGGGGCGCCGGGGTGTCCCGAGTTTGCCTTCTGCACCGCATCCATCGCCAGCGTGCGGATCGTGTTGACGGCGAGCTCGTCGACCGCGGTCTCGGGGGGCGCCTGGATGGTCACCCTCATACCTCCTGGGCGTCGGGAGGCTTAGGTTATCCAGAGCCCGCGGGCCCGGGGGGCAAAGCGCCCATTGCGGCCGGTGAGGCAGAATGCGCTAGCGCCCGCACCGGGGTGAGCCGCGGGCGCCGGCGCATCCATTCGACGAGAGGAGTTGAGCCTGCCCTTGAGCGAGACCGCGGCTTCGGCCACCGACGTACCGACGCAGAATCGATCGCTGATCTCCTGGGTGCAGGAGGTCGCGGAGCTGACGCAGCCGAAAACCGTCCACTGGTGCGACGGCTCCGCCGAGGAGTACGACCGCCTCTGCCGGGGGCTGGTCGCCGCAGGGACCTTTCAGCGCCTGTCCGAGGCCAAGCGGCCCAACTCCTACCTTGCGCGCTCGGACCCCGCCGACACCGCGAGGGTCGAGGATCGAACCTTCATCTGCTCAGCGACCGAGGAGGACGCCGGGCCCACCAACAACTGGCGCGATCCGGCCGAGATGCGGAAGCTCTTGACGGGCCTCTTCCGCGGCGCGATGCGTGGCCGGACCATGTACGTGGTCCCGTTCTCGATGGGCCCGCTCGGCTCGCACATCGCCCACATCGGCGTCCAGCTGACCGACTCCGCCTACGTCGCGACCTCGATGCGGATCATGACCCGCATGGGCACGGGCGCCCTCGACGTGCTCGGCGACGGCGAGTTCGTCCCCTGCCTGCATTCCGTCGGAGCGCCGCTCGCGGAGGGTGAGCAGGACGTGCCGTGGCCCTGCGACGCGGAGAACAAGTACATCGTCCACTTCCCCGAGACCCGCGAGATCTGGTCGTACGGCTCTGGGTACGGGGGCAACGCGCTGCTCGGCAAGAAGTGCTTCGCGCTGCGGATCGCCTCGGCCATGGCTCGCGACGAGGGGTGGATGGCGGAGCACATGCTGATCCTCAAGCTGACGTCGCCCGGCGGGGAGGTGAAGTACGTCACCGGCGCCTTCCCGTCCGCGTCGGGGAAGACCAACCTCGCGATGCTGATCCCCACGCTCGAGGGCTGGACCGCCGAGACGATCGGCGACGACATCGCCTGGATGAAGTTCGGTGACGACGGTCGCCTCTACGCCGTGAACCCCGAGGCCGGGTTCTTCGGCGTTGCCCCGAACACGAGCCACAAGACCAACCCGAACGCGATGGGGACGATCGAGCGGAACACGATCTTCACCAACTGCGCGCTCACCGACGACGGCGACGTCTGGTGGGAGGGGATGACCGGCGACGTCCCCGACCACGTGATCGACTGGCACGGCCGCGACTGGACGCCCGAGTCCGACGAGCCGGCGGCGCATCCCAACGCCCGCTTCACGACCCCGGCCGCGCAATGCCCCTCGATCGCCCCGGAGTGGGAGGACCCGAACGGCGTGCCGATCGACGCCTTCCTCTTCGGCGGGCGCCGGGCGACCGTGGTGCCGCTTGTCTGCGAGGCGCTCGACTGGGAGCACGGCGTCTTCCTCGGGGCCACGATGTCGGTCGAGACGACCGCCGCCGCTGCGGGCGAGGTCGGCCAGCTTCGCTTCGATCCGATGGCGATGCTGCCCTTCTGCGGCTACAACATGGCCGATTACTTCGGTCATTGGCTCCGGCTTGGGCAGAGCGCCGATCGCTCCAAGCTGCCGAAGATCTTCCTCGTCAACTGGTTCCGGAAGAACGAGGCGGGCGATTTCATCTGGCCGGGGTTCGGCGAGAACAGCCGCGTGCTCGAGTGGGTGTGCCGGCGCTGCCACGGCGAGGGCGAGACGACCGAGACCCCGATCGGGCTGGTGCCGGCGGAGGGTGAGCTGAACACGGAGGGGCTCGATCCAGAGGTCGACGTCGAACGGCTGCTCGCGGTCGACCCGGCTGAGCTCCGCGCCCAGCTGCCCCAGCTCGAGGAGTTCCTGGCGCAGTTCGGCGACCGCCTCCCGGATGAGATCGGGCGGCAGGTCGAGGCGCTGAAGGGCCGGCTCGGCTAAGCCCGCGCCCGCACCGGCACCCGCACCACCGAGCCCCCGAATCCGCGTCGGTCTACCCACCTCCTGTGTGGGTGATCCGACGTTCGTGGGGGAGCGCCCCCGGAGAGCCGCCCGGATCTCGGCCTCGAGCGTGTCTGCGTCGTGGCGGAGCTGGGGCCAGGTGACGCGCATCGGCAGCCATCCGGCGGCAATCAGGGCACGGTCACGGGCCCGATCCTCATGGAATGCTCCATCAGTCCGGTGGGCCTTGATGCTGTCGAGCTCGACGATCACCCTGGCGTCTCGCCATGCGCAGTCCACCTCGAACGTCCTGCCGGCGACCTCGATGATGGCGCTCGCCTCCGGTCTCGGCAGGTCGCGGCGCTCGATGAACTCCAGAAACAGATCCTCGAACTCGCTCCGGGTCGGCCCTGCCGCGGCGATGTAGCTGTTCACGATCCCGGCCAGGGATCCGCGACCCCGCCGGCGCGGGTAGCGCTTGAGAATCGCCGCCAGCGCAGCGGTATCGGTGAGCCGCTCGAACTCGGCCTGCTTCACGAGCCTGCGTAGGGCGCTCGGGTTGCCGGTCGCCGACACGTCCAGCAACGTCCTGGGAACCGTCGTCACCGGGATCCCGTCGAGGATCGTCACGTCCTCCCCAGGCAGAATCCCACGATGGATGGCAACGCCGCGCTTGGGAGTGCGCTTGCGCGCGGCGGTGACGTGGATCGACCCGTGCGGTGGGTCGCCTAGCTTCCAAAGCGCCGCGGCGGTCATGTGGCTCGCGGCTGCATCCGGCGCCACCGACAGCACGGCTGACTGGACGCGGGCAGTGTAGGACAGCGCCTCGTGCCCAACCGCGTAGACACCGGGATGGAGGCGACGCAACCGGCCCGCGGCCGCGCGATGGTCGATCGCTCTCTCGCTGATGCCCAGGTCTTTCAGCTGACTCCGCGTGACGATCCCATGCTGCCGTCGGGCGAGCCGGGCGATCGCCTCATCGTCGGATGAGACGTCACGAACGTGGATCTGCCCACACAGGAGGTGGGTGAATGGCCGCTCGTCCGACATTTGGGACGAGCATCGAAGGTCGCGGCGCGCCTGTGTCGCGCGCTCTGTGCCGAATCGCTGCTGCAAGCGTGATGAATGTGCGCCGTTACCCTGATACCGATCTGCGCCGCAGGCGCTTGATCGCTGCGAGCTCCTCAAGGTCGATGAGATCGACGGGCCGTCCGCTCTCGCGTTTCATCGCGATCATGTCGTCGGGCGACGCCACGAGGACGTGGAAGCCACCCAAGTCAACGCGCTCTGCCCGCCGTCGTAGGGTCGCGTAGCGAGGAGCGCCGTCCGGGCGGCGGTGAACGTCGAGCCAACCCGCTGACGTCTCCAGGGTCAAGAGCTGAACATCGGCCAGAGTGCGCGCGTCTGGCACGAAGGGCACCTCTTCGTCGACCCCCCGGAGTCGAGCGTCGAGACTCACCAGGACGTCACCCAGTGCTTGCAGGTTCGGCTCGTCGGATGCGAAGACGATGTCGAGATCCCGCGTGAGCCTGGCCGAGCCAAGTGCGATCATGGCGATTCCGCCGATCACGATGAAGTCGACACCGGCCGAGGTCAGCCGGCGCAGCATCTCGGGGACGTCGAGGTCCGGCCATTCAGCCGGCCGCTTGTCCTTGGGATCCATCGCGGTTCCGTCGCGTCGGAGCGAGCTCGCGGATGCTGTTGTACGCCGCGCCGAATCGATGAAGCCGCTCGGCGGGAGAGCGGCGCAGGTTGCTCACGATCATGGATTCGTCCAGGGGCGGCCAGGTCGTCGGTTCGAGCGACAGCTCGACCGAGTGCCCCGTTGCCGCGAGCGCCTGCCTGAGCGTCTCGAAGCGAGGGTTAGCTGTCGGGGACTCGAGTCTGGCGATCGCAGATTGAGTGGTCTCGAGCCGGCGGGCGAGCTCGGCCTGGGTGAGTCCGGCTGCGATCCGAGCTGCTTTGAGCGTGGGGCCGGGTGCGATCATCGTGCATAGCAATATAGCGATATAGCAATTAAGCTATATAGCTGTGTCTTTGACCAGCTATGCAGCTGGTCAGAGCTCGTAGGCCTTGGCCAGCTCCGGGTCCTTGCGGGCCAGCATCTCGGCCAGGGTGACCATCACCTTGCACTGCTTCCAGGTGGCGTCGTCCTGCATCTTGCCGTCGATCATGTGGACGCCGCGGCCGTCGGGGATCGCCTCCAGCACCTTCTTCGCGAACTTGACCTCGTCCGGGGGCGGGCTGAACACCTTTTTCGCGATCTCGATCTGGACCGGGTGAAGTGACCAGGCGCCGACGCAGCCGAGGAGGAACGCGGCGCGGAACTGGGTCTCGCATCCCTGGACGTCCTTGATGTCGCCGTAGGGGCCGTAGACCGGCAGGATCCCGGCCGACGTGCAGGCGTCAACCATGCGCGCGATCGAGTAGTGCCAGGGGTCCTGCTGCGCGGTCGCTCGCGGGGCGTCGGGGTCGTCGGGATCGGGATCCTCGATCACCCGGTAGGCGGGATGTCCGCCGCCCACCCTGGTGGTTTTCATCCGCCTGAACGCAGCCAGGTCGGCGGGGCCGAAGCTCATTCCCTGCATCCGCGGGCTGGCCGTAGCGATCGCCTCCAGGTTCACCACCCCCAGCGACGTCTCCAGGATCGCGTGGACCAGGAGCGGCCGCTCCAGCCCGGCCTTCGCCTCGAGCTGGGCCAGGAGGCGGTCGACATAGTGGATGTCCCACGGCCCCTCGACCTTGGGAACCATGATCACCTCGATCCGGTCGCCCGCCTCGTTCACGACCTGGGTCAGGTCATCCAACACCCAGGGGCTCTCGAGCGAGTTGACGCGGGTCCAAAGCGCGGTCTCGCCGAGGTCGAGCTCACGCGCCGCTCGGATCAGGCCCTGGCGCGCGGCCTCCTTGCGGTCGGCCGGGATCGCGTCCTCGAGGTTTCCCAGGAGGATGTCCGTCTGGGCCGCGATCTCCGGCGCCTTGGCGGCCATCTTCTCGTTCGAGAAGTCGAGGAAGTGGATCATCCGCGACGGCTTCACCGGGATCTCGAGCACGGGCTCGGGGGCGCCGATCGCAAGCGGCTTGGCGAAGTCGCGTGGGTTTCTCAAGTTCGTCTCCTGGGTCGGGGCCGGGTACCGAACGCTAACGCGGTTCGGTTTAGCCTGCCCGTAATGGAGATCGAGATTCGCGCGGCCCGGCCAGGAGAGGAGCAGGCATTGGTGCCGCTGTACGAGTGGTTGTTCGCCCCTCCCGGGTCGCGCCCACGGCAGTGGGATCCGAGGCGGGCGGCGGTTGCGCTGCGCCAGGCGATCGACTCGCACGACGCGGTGGTCCTGGTGGCGGACGCGGCCGGGGAGCTGGTTGGGATCTGCACCGGCTATCAGGACCTCCACTCGGTTCGGTTCGGCTATCGCGCCTGGGTGGAGGATCTGGCGGTCCACCCGGGCCACCGCTCGTCGGGTGTGGGCAAACGCCTGCTCGATGCGGCCAAGGCGTGGGCACGCGAGCGGGGCGCCACGCATCTGGAGCTGGACAGCGCGGAGGCGCGGGCCGATGCCCACCGCTTCTACGAGCGCGAGGGCCCGAGCTGGCGCTCGGTCTGCTTCGGCTGGGAGCTCACCGGGTAGCCGTCGCGCCGGGAGTATCCCGAAGCGGGCCTCTACTGGCCGGGTATCCTTCGCGCGCCGGGGGCGCCTCAGGAGTCATGGCCTTAGCGACCGCGACCTACACCGAGAAGACCGACGAGCAGCAGGCGATCACCGAGATGGTGCGCCAGTTCGTCGACAACGAGATCCTTCCCGTCGCCGAGGAGTTCGACCACGAGGACAAGTTCCCCGAGGCGATGGTCGAGCAGATGAAGGAGCTGGGGCTGTTCGGGGTGACCATCCCAGAGGAATACGGCGGGATGGGCCTCGACCTGACCACGTACGCGATGATCGTGGAGGAGCTCTCGCGCGGCTGGATCTCGATCTCGGGAGTGGTCAACACGCACTTCATCGGCTCCTACCTGCTGATGAAGTTCGGCAGCGACGAGCAACGGCAGGAGTTCCTGCCGAGGATGGCCACGGGGGAGATCCGCGCCGCGTTCTCGCTGTCTGAGCCGGAGGTGGGTTCCGACGTCCAGGGGATCAAGTCGACCGCGAAGCGAGCCGACGACGGGGCGTGGGAGCTCAGCGGGCAGAAGATGTGGGTCACGAACGGGCTGCTCTCGGGAGTCGTCTTCGTGCTGATGAAGACCGATCCCAAGGCTGACCCGCCCTACAGAGGGATGACCTGCTTCATCACCGAGAAGGAGCCCGGGGCGAGCGAGAACTCAGGGGAGTTCGCCGGGCTGAGTATCCCGCCGAAGATCAAGAAGATGGGCTACAAGGGGGTCGAGTCCACCGAGCTCGTCTACGACCGTTACCGCTGCCCGCCGGACCGGATCCTGGGCGGGGAGGAGGCCGGCCTCGGCCAGGGCTTTCGGCAGATGATGGACGCGCTCGAGGTCGGCCGGGTCAACGTCGCTGCCCGTGGCGTCGGCATCGCCCAGCGGGCGCTGGAGCTCGCCCTTCGATACAGCCAGGAGCGCAAGGCCTTCGGGAAGCCGATCGCACAGCACCAGGCGATCCAGTTCAAACTGGCCGACATGGCGACCAAGGTCGAGGCCGCGCGGCTGTTGACGATGAGGGCCGCGCGGCTGAAGGACGCCGGCCAGCGCTCCGACCTCGAGGCCGGAATGGCGAAGCTGTTCGCGTCCGAGACTGGCAAGGAGGTGGTTGAGGAGGCGTTCCGGATCCACGGCGGCTACGGCTACTCCAAGGAGTACGAGATCGAGCGCCTGTACCGCGACGCGCCGCTGCTCCTGATCGGCGAGGGGACCTCAGAGATCCAGCGCATGGTCATCGGCAGGAAGCTGCTTGAAAGGAATCGGGTCTGAGCGGCGTGAGCGCGGCGAGGCCGGTGGGGTATGCCTAGGACGACCGAGCTGATCGCCGTTGCGGTCCGCAACTTCGAGCGCGAGGTTCCCGCCCTCGGCAAGCTCAAGCTGGTGCTGCGGCTGGAGCTTCGCGGTCGCGGCGACGTCCAGGTCTTCAGGGTTCGCGTGCCTGGGCCGGAGGTGAGCAAGGGCGAACCCGAGGACGCCCGCCTGGAGCTGTCCCTGCCCCGGTCGAACTTCAACCAGCTTGCCGAGAAGGGCCGGCTTGCGGATTGGCGCGAGGCCTACGAGCACGGTCAGATCAGGGTCTCCGGCGATCGGGAGATCGAGCGCCTGATCGCGACCGTGATCCAGCGCCAGGAGGCGCGCTCGAGGCTGAAGAAGGCGCACTAGACCGGCGGCCGTGCGCCGATCCCTTGACATTTCTTCAGCGCGGGTATAGGAATCCACGCAGCAAATGGGGTCGGGTTTCGTAGGGGGGGCCAGCGGCGGGAGCCTTCGGGCCGTCGTCTCGACGCCATTTCGCGTCAGATTCAGCTGCTTGGAGGGATTTCGATGAGTCGTCGTCCGCTGATCGGTTTCATTGCCGTCGCCGCCGTGCTTGCCGCGGCCGGGATCGCCGTGGGAGCGCCGGGGTCGGAAGACCTCGCCGACACCAGGGCGGAGCGTGCGAGCGGCGCCCTGCCCGAGGGCTTCGAGCCGGCCGTGGTGCGCGCGCATCAGGGCGTTGGGCGCTACTTCGTGGTCGTCGACGGGCCGTCGGTGGCTCAGCGCGTCCGCGAGGCGGGACGGCTCTCCGGCGCGCGGCAGTCCAAGGTCGCGAAATCGGCTCGCCAGAGCCAGAGCGGGGCCCTGTCGGCGGCCCGGGCATTGGGTGGCGACGTCGTTTTCCGCTACGACACGCTCGTCAACGGCTTCTCGGCCGGGCTCTCGCCCGCCGCGGCGGCCGAGCTCGCCGCCCGTCCCGACGTTCGCTCGGTGCAGCCGGTGGCGATTGTTCAGCGGCTGAACGAGACCAGCGTCCCCTTCATCGGGGCGACCGACGTCTGGGAGGACCTGAACGTCCGCGGGCAGGGGATGACGGTGGCGGTGGTCGACACCGGGATCGACTACACCCACGCCAACTACGGCGGTCCCGGCACCGTCGAGGCCTTCGACTCCAACGATCCGAACTTCATCGAGCCCGGCACCTTCCCCACCAACAAGGTGATCGGCGGCTACGACTTCGTCGGCTCCAACTACGACGTGCTCGACGATGACCCGAGCAACGACGTGCCGCACCCCGATGCGGACCCGCTCGACGGCGGCGACGACGACCACGGCTCGCACACGTCGGGGACCTGCTGCGGCAACGGCGTCCCCGGCGAGATCGGCCCCGGCGTCGCTCCGAGGGCGAAGCTGCTCGCGATCAAGATCTGGGACGAGGGGAACTCAACCGACGACGTGCTCGTCGCGGGATACGAGCGGGCAATGGACCCCAATGACGACGGGCGCACCAGCGACGCCGCGGACGTCCTCTCGTTCTCGGGCGGGGTCGACTACGGGACCATGAACTCGGTCGAGGCTCGCGCCGCCCAGCGCGTGGTGAACATGGGCACCGTGTTCGTTGCTTCCGCCGGCAACTCCGGGAACCAGCCCGTCGGCTTCTCGGCCTACATCACCGGGACGCCTGCGAATGCTCGCGGCGTGGTCTCGGTCGCCGCCTCGATCGACGAGTTCAATGCCCGCCAGCTCACGGTCGACACCCCGCCGACCGAGCTTCCCGATGGCGGCCTGATGGTGGTCCAGGACTGGGGGCCGCCCCTCGGAGGCAACATCACCGACCAGATCATCGACGCGCGCGAGTTCGACCCACCGGCCGACCCGGAGAATCCCACCGGCCCCGACCGGTTGTTCTGCGAGCCGGTGCCCGGCGCGGACTTCGGCGGCAGCATCGCCCTCATCTTCAAGGCGTCGTCCACCACCGGAGACTGCTTCGCCGACGACAAGGTCGCCAACGCCCAGGCGGCGGGGGCGAGCGCGGTCGTGCTCTGGAACGGGTTCGGGGGGCTCCCCTCCCAGATCGGCATCGGGGGCGACGGCAGCAACATCGAGGTCCCGGTGGTGATGATCTCCAGCCTCGACTCCGAGGAGCTCGGGGCGACGATCAGCCCCGACGCCGCCAACGGCAACTTCAACACGGTCGAGACGACGGTGACCCTCCACGACGACGAGACGGTGTTCCCGGAGTTCACCGACGCGATGGTCGACTTCACCTCCGAGGGCCCGGCGCGGGTTACCAACGACCTCAAGCCGGACATCTCGGCCCCTGGATTCGACATCCAGTCGACCGACGCTGGAACCGGCGACGAGGGCGTGAAGTTCTCCGGAACCTCGATGGCGGCCCCGCATGTCTCCGGAGTGGCGACGCTGCTGCGACAGCTCCACCCGAGCTGGTCACCGGCGCGCATCAAGGCCGCGCTGATGAACCATGCGACGCAGGATCTGCGCGACAACACCCTGGCCGAGCCGGTGTCGGCGACGATCATCGGCGCCGGCCGCGTGCAGGCCGACGAGTCGGCCAATGCGGTGTCGCTGGCCCAGCCGGGAAGCCTGTCGTTCGGGCTGGACATCGCCGCGGGGGAGACGACCGAGGTGCAGAGCATCACGGTCCACAACCTCGACAAGAAGACGCACGACTACACGGTCTCGGGCGGTGGGCCGCGGTACTCGGACTTCGATCCGGCCGTCGCGAGCGTGGCCGTCTCGACCAACGGGACATCGTTCGGCGCCAGTCGCAGCTTCACCCTGACGAAGAAGAAGTCGAAGCGGGTTTTCGTGCGCCTCACGCTCGACCCGAGCGTGATCTCCGAGGCCGAGCAGCAGTTCGGCTGGTACTACTTCCACCCGAACGTCGACGGCAACGTCGTCGTCAGGCAGAGCAAGAAGGGCAGGGACACACTGCACGTGCCGTGGCACGTGGCGCCGCTGGCGGCCTCGGACAACGGATTCTCGGAGTCCGAGCTCGACCTGAGCGGCGGTCCGGCGACGATGACGATGACCTCGGGCCCCGCCGCCGGTGTGAGCTACGGCGACCTCTACCTCCTCGGGGCCACGGACGGGCTCGAGAGCCACGGGGAGGAGGACATCGTTGCGGTCGGCGCCCGGTCGTTCACCGGCGAGGACGTCGACGACGGCGACACCGTCGGAGTGCCCGAGGGCGTCGACGAGTTCGCCGGCATCGGCTGGCTCGACTTCCTCGCCGACCCCGACGCCCCGGAGGAGCCGGTCGAGTTCGGCGTCCAGACGGCCGGCGTTCACAACGTCACCGAGACCAAGGAGATCGACGTGCTCGTGGATACGGGCGCCGACGGCGAGTACGAGGGCGAGGACGAGGGCATCGCCGCGGATTACATGATCACCAAGCTTGCTGCTCCTGGTGGCGAGGTGTGTGTCTTCGACCTGTCGCTGGCGGACCCGTTCGCCGAGTGCGCGGCGCTCTACTTCCCCGACTACTCGAACTACAACTCGAACGTGGTCGGGCTGATCGTCGGCGCTGCCGACATCGGGCTCGACGACCCCGAGACCGAGCTTGCCTACCAGGTGGTGGCGTGCACCGGCCCCTTCTCGGGCGATGTCCCCGGTCTGATCTGCGACGAGGCGGGAGCGGTCGGTGGCGACGGGATCTACGAGCCGCGGCTCGATGTCGCCGATCCCGCCCTCCAGATCGATCCGCTCGTCTGCAAGGGATTCTGGGACGGTGGCGCCTGCGACGAGGCGGACCCGATCGAGGTTGACGTCGGCTCCGCCGGACCCGGCGACGACCCGAGCATCCTCGGTCTGTTCCCGAACAACGCCCCGTCGCGTACGCCGACGGTGGTGACGACCGACACCGGCGGCCCGTAGGCCCCAAGGACCGTGGTCGAGTTGCGATCGATGATCGATCGCAACTCGACCATCGGTGCGTCGTGGCATGCTCCCGCCCAGATGAACGACGTCCCGGACCACACGCTCGTCACCGACCAGGAGGGCCGCGAGGCCTCCGGCGCTCGCCGGTACGGACGCTACCTCGAGGAGTTCGAGGTCGGTGCCGTCTACAAGCACTGGCCTGCGAAGACGGTGACCGAGGCCGACGATCACCTGTTCTGCCTGCTGACGATGAACCACCACCCGCTCCACATCAACGACCTCTACGCGTCGCAGGCGCAGCAGGGGCGCAACGTGGTCGTCGGCCCGCTCGTCTACTCGCTCGCGCTCGGGATGTCGGTCGGGGACGTCTCCGGCAAGGCGATCGCCAACCTCGCGACCGAGGAGCTCCGCCACCCGGCGCCCGTCTTCCACGGGGACACGCTGTTCTCCGAGTCCGAGGTGCTCGAGGTGCGGCCCTCGCAGTCGAAGCCCGACCGCGGCGTGGTTCGCGTCCACACCCGGGTCTACAAGCAGGACGGGACCCTGGTTGCGGAGTTCAAGCGGGCCGTGCTGGTGCCGCGCCTGCCGGCGGAGGGCGAGGCCACGACGAGCGAGGCCGCCGAGGGCCCGGTCGACTAGCCGAGTCTGCACGGCGTTTGGGATCCGAAGCCGGCCATTGCCGGTCCGGCCCACCAAGTGCGAGGGCGGCTCAGATGAGCTCGGCGACGGCGGCGAGCGCCGCGGTGAAGTCGGTCCCGGGGATGCCGCCGATGCACGGTGAGATCGCCCCGGCGTCCCGATAGCGCAGCACCGCCGCACGCACTTCGTCGGCCGACCCGATTCCCGCGAGCGCATCGAGGAGGCGGTCGGAGAGACCCGCCTTCGCCTGCTCGAGATCGCCGGCCGCCATGCCCTGGTCGAAGGCGGCGATCTCGTCGCCGAAGCCGGAGCGCTCGAGCATCGTGCGATAGAACGGGAGCGACGCGTACGGGATCAGGTCCTGGCGCATCCTCGCCCGCGCCTCCTCGACATCGTCGGTGAGCGCGACCGGGACCGCGGGGACGATGTCGAACCCGTCCAGGCTCTTACCGGCGCGCTCGCGGCCCGCCCGGACTTCGGGTACGACGACCTCCCGGATGTATTCGGGATTGCACAGCCAGAGCATCACCCCGTCGCCGATCTCGCCGGCGAGCCGCAGCATCCGCGGCGACAGCGCCGCGATCTTGATCGGCAGGTCGGGCCGGGGCTCGAGGCCCATGAACTGGAACTTGGTCGAGAAGGACTCGCAGTCCGGAGGTGGCTCGCCTTGGAGAATCGCGCGCACGATCGTCGCGTACTCGCGCATCTGCGTGACCGGCTTCTCGATCCGCTGCCCGTACCAGTTCTCGACCGTCACCTGATGGGACACCCCAAGCCCCAGGATCATCCGGCCGCCCGAGCACTCGTCGACCGTCGCCGCGCTCTGCGCCATCGCCGCAGGCCCGCGGGAGAAGATCGGCACGACCCCGGTGCCGAGCCCGATCCGCTCGGAGGCCGACGCATACGCCATCAGCAGCGTGACCGAGTCGCGCGCGGCGATGTGGGTCGTGTAGACGGCGTCGAAGCCGAGCTCGTCCGCGCGCCGGACCCGCTCGAGTGCCGAGTCGAGCGAGCGCCCGGCGGAGATGAAGCAGCCGATGCCGGCCATTCGCTTCTAGTGCGCTTCGTCAGCCGCGTGTGCCGGCGGTCGCGACTCCTCGGCCAGCGAGGTCAGCTCGAGGGTCCCGCGCGAGGCGCCCTCGAGCACGTCGGTCGCCTCCTCGGCGGAGCGGGCATAGAGCTCGACCAGCATGTGGATCACGATCCGTTCCTCGACATGCTTGTGGAAGCGCACATGGGTGAAGAACTCCCGGGTCCCCTGCTCGCCGAATCCCGCGTAGGTGAGGCTGTCCGCTGCCTCGGGCCCCGAGCAGGTCTCGACCGTGTCCTGGTCCACCTCGACCGTGCAGGACGCGACCCATGGGGTCCCGGCGACCATCCGCTCCCAGCGGTCCTCGATCGGGACCACCCTTCCGTCCTCGATCGCGAGATGAGGCTGGTCGTGCATGCAGTCGAGGCACTGAACCACCGCCTCCTGCATCTCCTCGACCCGCTCGCCGGCCTCGCCGCTCTCGGGATCGACCCGGAGGAGGGCGTCGTAATGGACCTGGGCCTCGAGCCGTTGGGACCAGCAGCGATAGCAGCGAAGCCAGGCGCTGCGATCGCCGTTGAGCTCGCTCATCACCCCTGAGGGTAGCTGCCAAGCGCCCCTTCGTCAGGCGCCCCGGCCGGCGGGTGGGAGTGGCGGGTCATGTCGCCGGTCGGGTTTGACCGGGGACGGCCCAGACGAGAGGGGCCCCGGATGCGGGGCCCCTCTCTAGCTGGTCCTTATTGCCTAGCTCGTTACGGCAGGTTGTTCCAGAACGCCCTTTCGGGGTCGGGAGGGTCCGCTAGTCCAGGAAGTTCCAGTACTGGAGCTTCGAGATGTACCTGGCGAACTTGCTGTCCGCGGATGTGCCTGGCGTGAACGTCGAGTTGTCGCCCTGCGAGTTGAATGACGCAGCCTGCTGCTGGGCGGTCTTGACGTTGTTCAAGGCGGTGTTCGGGTTGGTAGCGCAGAAAGCGGACTCCCAGCTCGAGATCGAACCGTTGCTGGGCGTCGATCCGAACGCCGAGACGTTGAGCTCGGCCGCCAACAGCTGCTGCAGGAGCTGCATCTTTGCCTGCGACAGGGCGCTGCGCTTCTTGCCACCCGTCAGCTTCGAGACGTCGCCCCAGAAGCCAGCCATGAGCTCCGAGTTGGCTGCCGGCGCGCCAACGGCCGCATTGATCGTGAGGTCGATCGTGCATGTGCCGATCTTCTTGTCGCCCACTCCGGGGAACATGTGATTGAACCCCGAGCCGCCGTTCCATGCGATCGCCGCCAGCTGCGGGTGCGTGGCCCAGAAGCCCTGCGTCCGCGTGGCGCCGTTGCCGGTGTTCTCGAACACGCAGGTGACGGTGTCGCCGTTCTTGAGTGAGATCGCGACCGTCTGCGTGCTCAGGTTGCCGACTCCAGTGCTGCCGTTCGACCCGGTCACCGTGCAGTCGGTATGGGGTATTCGGGTCCGTGGAGCCACCGATTCCGGTCAGGATCCAGCTGAGCTGGGTGCTCTCCTGCACGGAGTAGTTCCCGGCGTCCAGCGTGAACGATCGCGTGTTGCCGTTATTGGCCGTCGAGCCGGTCAGCGGGAAGCTCGTGGGGCCACGGGCCCGTGTCCGGGGCCCGAGGTGGACCCGGTCGTATTGAACGTGAACGTCCCGTTCGCCGGCTTCGCGTTCTTGATGATCACGATCCTGCCCGGCTGGTCGTTGTTGGTGAGCGTGCAGGTCACGTCGTCGCCGTAGTCGAGCGTCACCGAGCCACCCGGGTTCGGTTGCAGTCGCCGCTGAATCCGTCGAACGCGTAGCCGGCGGGGCCAGTGTTCTCGGAGACCGTGTACGTGCCGATCGGCAGCGTGTACGTGTCTCCCCGCGGAGCCGGGCTTCGGGCTGCCTGCAACGTTGGAACCACCGGACTTCTTGACGTAGATGTTCCAATCGCTCGCCTCGGCCTGGCCGCCGTTGTCATTGATGACCGTCTTGATCACCGTGAGCTTCGGCAGTCGCTTGTCCTCGAACGTGCAGGTGATGTCATCGCCGCCGGCGACGTCGACCGAGACGCCGTTGGCGATCGCCGAGCCTACCGGGCCGCTGGCCTTCGCGCAGCTCTTCGCGGTCAGGCTCCAGCCGGCCGGCACGTTCTCGGTGAACGTGTGGGTGCCGAGCTGGGCCGCGGTCAGAGACGTGTAGACGGCGGTGTTCAGGCCGCTTGGTGCCGTCGTCGATCAGGTCGGGGTCGTCGTCGACCCCGGCGCCGGCGGCCTTGAGGTCAAACGAGGTCGGCGTCCTCGGGGGTCGCCTGCTTGACCAGGTCAGCTTGGCGTCCTTGCGTCGGTGAAGGTGCAGGTGATGTCGTCGCCGGCGGCGACCGACGAAGGTGCGCGAGACGCCGTTGGCGATCGCCGAGCCGACCGGGCCGCTGTCGCCTTCGCGCAGCTCTTCGCGGTCAGGCTCCAGCCGGCCGGCACGTTCTCGGTGAACGTGTGGGTGCCGAGCTGGGCCGCGGTCAGCCGTGTAGACGGCGGTGTTGGCGTTGGTGCCGTCGTCGATCAGGTCGGGGTCGTCGTCGACCCCGGCGCCGGTGGCGTCGAAGTCAAACGAGGTCGTGCCCTCGAGGTCGCCTGCTTGACCAGGTCAGCTTGGCGTCCTTGAGTCGGTGAAGGTGCAGCCGCGTGTCATCGCCGGCGGCGACGTCGACCGAGACGCCGTTGGCGATCGCCGAGCCGACCGGGCCGCCGGCCTTCGCGCAGCTCTTCGCGGTC
Organism: uncultured Actinomycetes bacterium; assembly: GCA_963788115.1. Lineage (GTDB taxonomy): Bacteria > Actinomycetota > Thermoleophilia > Solirubrobacterales > 70-9 > CAWBFD01. The sequence continues at coordinate 217,079 of CAWBFD010000003.1, read as the reverse complement.
AGGCTCCAGCCGGCCGGCACGTTCTCGGTGAACGTGTGGGTGCCGAGCTGGGCCGCGGTCAGCGTGTAGACGGCGGTGTTGGCGCTTGGTGCCGTCGTCGATCAGGTCGGGGTCGTCGTCGACCCCGGCGCCGGTGGCGTCGAAGTCAAACGAGGTCGTGCCCTCGGGGGTCGCCTGCTTGACCAGGTCTTGTCAGCTTGGCGTCCTTGACGTCGGTGAAGGTGCAGGTGATGTCATCGCCGGCGGCGACGTCGACCGAGACGCCGTTGGCGATCGCCGAGCCGACCGGGCCGCTCGGCCTTCGCGCAGCTCTTCGCGGTCAGGCTCCAGCCGGCCGGCACGTTCTCGGTGAACGTGTGGGTGCCGAGCTGGGCCGCGGTCAGCGTGTAGACGGCGGTGTTGGCGTTGGTGCCGTCGTCGATCAGGTCGGGGTCGTCGTCGACCCCGGCGCCGGTGGCGTCGAAGTCAAACGAGGTCGTGCCCTCGGGGGTCGCCTGCTTGACCAGGGTCAGCTTGGCGTCCTTGACGTTCGTGATCGTGCAGGTGAACGTCTCCCCACCGTCGGCCGGGAAGTTCACGTTGAAGTCGCAGTCGCCCGTGGCGGTCGTCTGGTCCCACCCGGACTGCTCGACCTCGGTGATCGTGTAGTGGCCCTCCTGGAGCGGCGTGCTGAAGGACGCGTTGCCGTTCGTGTCCGTCGCGACGTCCTCTCCGCCCGCTGGCGTTCCGGGGCCGTTGAGGACCATGTGCCATCCATCTTCGCTGCCGACCGGGTCGGTGACCTTCACCGCCTTGGCTTCTGCGCTGATGCTGTTGTTGAACTCCGCGGTGCGCGAGCATGCGGCCGTCGGATCCGAGAGGTCGACCGTCTTGTCCGCTTGCGACGACCACCCGGCGGCGGCCTGCTCGGAGACGGTGTACTCATCGGGCGCCAGGTTGTCGACGGTGACCGACTTCGTCGTGTCGCCGGCGGCGAACGAGAGCGTCTTCGTCGCCACGGTAACGTCGTTCGAGTTCTTCACATTGAACGTGAAGCTCTGGGTCTCGCTGCCCTGCAGGACATTCGGGATGTTCTTCTTGATCACCAGGGAGACCTTGGCGCTGGCCGAGACATCGACGCTCGCGCTGGTCGACTTGGTGAACCCGTCCGACCCTGTGACCGTGGCGGTGTCGGACAGCTCCCCGCTCGAGGTCGTGCCCGAGGCCGCGAAGATCGTCTTGGCGAACGTCACGGAGCCGCTGGCCGTCTGGCTGTTCGAAGTCCAGCCGACGGGCCCGACGGTCTTCGTGCCGGCGATGTAGGGGGCGTCGAAGGCGCCCGCCAACGTGGGCGTGAACGAGTCGGCCGAGAACGTGAAGCCGGCGCCGGTGATGCTCTCGGAATCTGTGATCGTTGCCGAAGCGTTGGCCTCGGGCCCCGAGAACTGCACGGGCGCCGACGCCGTGGCGGTCGTGCTCCCGGGAATCGGGATGCCGGTCGCCTTGTCGGTGTAGGTGGCGGTCGCGACGTCGTTGAGGTTCGTCGTGCCCGCCGGGACCGTCTTCGTGTGGGTCAGGATTGGGAAGTTGGCGGTGTTCGCGGGAACGTCAATGGAGCCCGAACTCGCCGTGTCGAGGACCGTCGTGCCGGATCGGATGTTGTCCGTGACGGAGGTGGTGATGACCCGCGCCGCCGGGTTCGTCGCATAGACGTGCGTGACCACGGTGATCGGGCCATTCGGCGTCGCGGCGAACTTCTCCCAGGTCACCTTGATGCTCACCGGGGCGCCGTTGGTGGAGCTCGGGTCGCAGGTGTTGTCGAACCCGACCGTCGCCGGAGTCGGCTCCTTCGTGATGTCCCAGGCGTGATCGGTGCCCTGGGTCGCGGTCATGTCCTTGGCGAGCTCCTGCGGCGAGATCTGGTTGACCGGGATCGAGTTCTCCTTGTTGCCGATCTTCGCCGAGGTGCCGATGTTGTTGGCTAGGCGGCTGTGGAGGGAGGAGCCCGGCCAGAGGTGGGAGCCCAGCGCGAGCCGCATGTAGTAGTCGATCTGGCAGGTCGTGTTCGGCTGCTGGTTGGTGACGGTCACGTCCCGATAGAAGATGATCGGGTCGTTGTTCGTCCCAGTGCCCCGCGTCAACGCGGGTCCGAACGAGACGTTGCATCCGCCGCTGACGCTCTCGGGCTGGGCGGAGATGAAGTCGTAGCCGATCTTGTCGGGGCTGCCGATGACCTTGTTATCGGCCTCGACCTGAAAGTGGTAGGTGGTGTCCGGGTTGTTCCCAGCGTTGATGAGCACGCGGTGGGGAACGAGGTCGAGCTCGTTCCAGTTCTGCCCGAGATTCCCGTCGGTGTACAGCGCGTCAGGGCAGATGAACTTCCCACTCCCGTTGGGCAGCGTCGTTGTGACGTTCCGATCACAGCCCTGGAGCCTGAAGCTGAGGCTGTTGTAGTCCTCGGTGGTGGTCCCGATGTTCGCCGATGCCGTCCCGACCAGCGGGTTCGTCCCGCCGAGGAGGGCCAGCGCCAGGCCGAGCGCCGCGAGGAAGACGGCGGCGAGGGATGCGAAGCGAACGGGCGACATCTGTGAACTAGGGACCGAGGCTGACATTCATTCCTTTGCGGTTAGGGATCTACGCGCGGCGATTCACCGGCATTGGGACTACTGATCGGCAGCGGCGCGCGAAAGCTTTAGATTCGCCGCACTTGACGGGGGAGGAATCACTGCCGAGGCTGCACTCGGCGATAGGAACGGAACGCGAGCGCGAGCACTGAAGAGGACCGCGCCGATCCCGATTGCCCGGTGGCGCGGCCAGCTGTGCTGTTTCGTCGTCCGTGACGACGGGTCAAAACGATCTCGACTCTCGTCCGTGAAGTTTCGGCTTCGCCGTGTGACGAGCCCCCCAGTCAAGGATCGTTCGGATCTCTCGACCTAAGCGAGCACCCTAGCGACCGGCTCGGGCAAAGCATCGGTAGAAGACCGCAGATCGGAGAAAAGTCCCCCATTGCGGGTAGGTGCCTCCCCGATTGCGACTTATGTAGTAACCCAAGATCGAGGTGAAGTCTCGCCCGAGTCGCCCAGGTCCCCCGGCAGCAACGAGTACATGAGCATGTCGCGGCGGATGCCCTGGACCGGCATGTAGGACCTCAGCAGGCCCTCGCTGCGAAAGCCGACCCGCTCGGCCACCCGGCGCGAGGGCTCGTTCTCGGGCTCGATCCAGAGCTCGATTCTCTCGACGCCGAGTTCGTCGAAGGCGAACGCGCACAGGAGTCGGAGCCCGCGCGTCGCCACGCCCCGGCGGCGGGCGCTGGCCGCCACCCAGTAGCCGGCCGCGGCTCGCCCGGTCGCCGGGTCGAGCCCGTGTAAGCCGACCGAGCCCAACAGCTCATCGGAGTCGGCGTCGACGATCAGCGCGCCGATGTCGGTGCCGGCCGCGAGGCCCGCCTGAGAGCGAAGCTGCCACTCGCGGGCGTGGTGCAGCTCATAGGGCGACGGGATCGTCGTGTAGCGGACGATCTCGGGGTCCTGACAGGCCGCGGTGATCGCCGGGACGTCCGCGTCGGCGATCAGGCGCACGCGCACGGTGCCGTCGCTCAAGCCCTCGACCGGAAACTCGATCGCCTGGGGGCTCAAGCGCTCACCATCGCTGGAGCACTCAAGCGGGGCCCGACTCAGGCGGGCGACCCCGCCGCTGCGCCGGCCCCGCTCCGCTCCGCGACCAGGTCGACGATCTCGACCATGATCCGGTTGACGTCGAAGTCCTTGGGCGTGTAGACGCGCGCGACGCCGGCCTCGAGCATGCGCCGTGCGTCGGCGGCCGGGATGATCCCGCCGACCACGACCGGCACGTCGACGCCCTGCTCGGCGAGCAGCCGGGCTGTCTCGGGCACGAGCTCGCCGTGCGAGCCCGAGAGGATCGAGAGGCCGACCACGTCGACGTCCTCCTGCACCGCCGAGGCCGCGATCTGGGCCGGGGTCAGGCGGATGCCCTGATAGATCACCTCCATGCCCACGTCGCGGGCGCGGACGGCGATCTGCTCGGCGCCGTTCGAGTGGCCGTCCAGGCCCGGCTTGCCGACCAGGATCCGCAGCCGGTGGCCGAGCCGGGCGGAGACCTCGTCGACGCGCGCGCGCACCTCCGCCAGCAGGTCCTCGTCGCCGCGCGCCGCGGCGCCGGCGACCCCGGTCGGCCCCCGATAGTCGCCGAACACGTCGCGGAGGGTCTGCGCCCATTCGCCGGTCGTCGCGCCAGCCCTCGCCGCGGCCAGCGTCGCCGGCATGACGTTCTGGGATTCGTCCGCCGCCGCCTCGGCGAGCTCGGCGAGCGCCCGCTCGACCGCCGCGTTGTCGCGCTCGGCCTTCCAGCGCTCGAGCGCCTCGCGGCACTCGCGCTCAACCTCGGGGTCGGGAGTGAGGATGCCGCCCTCCGCGTCGTCGGTCAGCGGCGAGGCCTCGGTCTCGACGTACCGGTTCTGGCCGACCACGGTGATCTCTCCCCGCTCGATCCTCTGAATCCGCTCGCGGTGGGACTCGACCAGGCGCGCCTTCATGTACGGCACCGCCTCCACCGCGCCGCCCTGCTCCTCGACGCTCCGCATCTCCTCGCTCGCGCCCTCGACCAGCTCGTCGACGAGCCCGTCCATCACCTTCGAGCCCTCGAAGATGTCGGGGTACTCCAAGAGGTCCGTCTCGAACGCCAGCACCTGCTGGATCCGGAGGCTCCACTGCTGGTCCCAGGGCCGCGGGAGGCCGAGGGCCTCGTTCCAGGCGGGGAGCTGAATCGCGCGGGCGCGGGCGCTCGCGGCCGAGGGTCACGGCGAGCGCCTCGAGCGTGATGCGCGGCATGTTGTTCTCCGGCTGCGCCTCGGTCAGGCCCAGCGAGTTGACCTGGACGCCGTAACGCAGCCGCAGCAGCTTCGGGTCGGTGACGCCGTAGCGCTCGCGGCCGAGCCGCTCCCAGATCCGCGACATCGCGCGGAGCTTCGCGTGCTCCTCGACGAACCGAACGCCGGCGTTGACGAAGAAGGAGATCCGGCCGAACACCCTGGGGAAGTCGCCCTCGTCGACCTGTCCGCGCTCCCTCACCCGGTCGAGCACCGCGATCGCGGTCGAGAGCGCGTAGGCGATCTCCTGCACGGGGGTCGCCCCGGCCTCCTGCAGGTGGTAGCTGCAGACGTTGGTCGGGTTCCACCGGGGGATCTCGTTGACCGAGAAGGCGACCGTGTCCGCGATCAGCCGCATCGAGGGCTCGGGTGGGAACGCGTAGGTCCCGCGCGACAGGTACTCCTTGACGATGTCGTTCTGGATCGTGCCGGTGAGCGCCGCACGGTCGATCCCGTTCTCCTCCGCGACGGTCGCATACAGGGCCAACAGCCAGGCGGCCGTGGCGTTGATCGTCATCGACGTGTTCATCTCGTCGAGCGGGATGCCATCGAAGAGCGTGTGCATGTCGCCCTTGTGGGCGATCGAGACGCCGACCTTGCCGACCTCGCCGCGGGCGAGCACGTGATCGGGGTCGTAACCGGTCTGCGTCGGCAGATCGAACGCGACCGAGAGCCCCGTCTGGCCCTTGGCGAGGTTGCGCCGGTAGAGCTCGTTCGAGCGCCTGGCATCGGAATGCCCGGCGTATGTGCGCATGACCCATGGGCGATCCGGCTCGGGCAGGCGATGCTCGGCCATATGGAGATTGTAAGTTCGGGCGCCCGTGATTCGGGAGATCGATCTCATGCACCTCGGTCGCGACCGGGTGATCGCCGCCCACGAGCTCGACGGCCTGATCGTCGACCCGGGCCCGGCATCGTGCCTGGACACGCTGCTGGCGGCGCTCGACGGCGAGCCCCGGGGCCTCCTGCTCACTCACATTCACCTCGATCACGCTGGCGCGACCGGGGCGCTCGTCCGGCGCTTCCCGAAGCTGCGGGTCTGGGTCCACCGGGTCGGGGCGCCCCACCTCGTGGATCCGACGAAGCTGCTCGAGAGCGCCCGGCGGCTATACGGGGACGAGCTGGAGCGGCTGTGGGGGGAGGTCGCCCCGGTACCGCCCGAGAGCATGGTCGCGCTCGACGGTGGGGAGGAGGTGGAGGGGTTTCGCGTCGCCTACACGCCCGGCCATGCTTCTCACCACGTCTGCTATCTCCACGACGCCAGCGGCGACGCGTTCGTCGGGGACGTGGCCGGGGTCAGGATCCCCCCCGAGCGCTACACCCTGATGCCGACCCCGCCCCCCGACATCGATCTCGAGGCATGGGAGCGATCGCTCGACCTCGTGGCCGGCTGGCGGCCAAGCCGCCTGCGCCTGACCCACTTCGGATCCGCGGATGCGGTCGATGACCAGCTCGAGCGGGCACGGAGCCAGCTCCGTTCGATGGGCGAGCTGACCCGGGACGCGGACCGGGAGGGGTTCCTGCGGGCGATCGACGCTCAGATCGACTCCGAGGTCACCGACGAGGCGGGAGTGCGGCTCCGGCAGGCGGCGCCGCCCGCCCAGCTCTGGCTCGGCCTCGAGCGGTACTGGCGCAAGCGCGCCTAGCCCCTCCGCGGGGTCGACCGGTGCCGGCCACAGGCACGCCGGGGCCCGCATCAAGCCTCGATGGCGCACCAATAGCTACCCTGAGACCGCTCGTGCACGGTCTGCGCTCGAGATCCTGGATTGGCGCCCTCCTGGGCGCCGTGCTCGTCATGGGCGCGCTCGGCGCGGTCGCGTTCGCCACCGTCATCGTCTACCAGAACCCCTTTGCCACTCGGGGGGATGCGAGGGAGCTCAAGAAGCAGGGCGGCAAAGCATGCATGCGCGAGTTCAGCCCTAGCCACAACCGCCTCGTGGTGATCGCCAAGCGGGCGCCGAAGAACTGCCCGCTCAGGCTCCCGGTGGCCGGCGACCAGCCGCGCCCCGATCACGCGGTCAAGGTCGAGGCGAAGATCTCGAAGGACACCCCCAAGTCGGTGCGGAGCCGCGCCTACGTCGCGGTCTCGCTGCGGGTTGGCGGCAAGAGCGGCTACGAGCTCCGGATCTTTCCGCGGCGCGGACGCTTCGAGCTGCGGCGCAGGCCGAACGGCTCCGGCTTCCCGGATGAGGGCCATCATCGCGCGATTCGCGGGATCGGCAAGACCAACACGCTCCGCCTCCAGGTATTCGGGAGCAGGATCGTGGCGGGCGTGAACGGGACCCAGCTGGCGAGCATGATGGACTCCAGGCCGGGGCGGATCGACGGCCGGCGTATTCAGATCGCGCTGGGAAATCGAGGCGACTCGAAGAAGAACACCAAGGGTGCCTTCGATGGGCTGCAGGTCGCCGTCCCGGATCCCTGATCGCCGCGCGGTTCGCGAGCGGCCATGGCGACCGAGACCCTAGAGAGGCCACGGACCGCGGGGCCCGGCTCCGGCCTCGGTGGCAACTGGCAGGTGATCGTCCTCAACGACGACCACAACACGTTCGATCATGTCGCCAAGACCCTGGCCAGCGTGATCCCCGAGGTCAGCGTGGACCAGGGCTACAGGTTCGCCGATCGCATCCACAACGCGGGCAGGCGACCGTCTGGACCGGGCCGAAGGAGCCGGCGGAGCTCTACTGGGAGCAGCTCAACTCGGCGGGGCTCACGATGGCTCCGCTAGAGCAGCACTAGCGGCCCCGACGGCGACGAGCGTGGGATCGCCCACGCAATGTGTGGGTGAATCGACGCGCGTCCGCAGCGGGTGGCGTCCGCGCCGCCGGGTCTCCGTCGGCCGCCTAGCGAGGCAGGCTCAGCAAGCGCCCGCCCGCGCCGGGCGGGGAGCTCGCGAGGGCACCGCGCGGCCGGGGCCGAGCGAGCAGCCTGAACCCGCGGGGTCTGCGGTCGCGCCGCCGAAGCTGCGCCGCGCGAAGCTCCAGGAGCGCCTGGATCTCGGTGGTCCGGCTGAACGGGTCGGACAGCACCCGGCCGTCGGCAAGGGACACGGCCGCCACCAGGCGACCCTCCACCTCGGCGCCCAACAGCGGTTCACCGGGGAGCTCGTGGGTGTCGAGCTCCGCCAGCCGGGCGACGGCGTCGCCGTCGGCCTCCGTGAGCCTCCGAATGCTGACTGTCGCGATCTGCTCTGTCATCGCCCACGAAGCATGCCTCAGCTCGTTCATTAGCGCAACATGGAGTTCTTTGGCTTTTGATAAGCTCGCCTTATGCTCGATGTGAAGCGGTTGAGGGTCCTGCGGGAGGTCGCGAATCGGGGCTCGTTCTCCGCCGCGGCCGATTCCCTGTACCTGTCTCAGTCGGCCGTGAGCCAGCAGGTCGCCACCCTGGAGCGCGAGGTCGGCATGTCGCTGCTCGACCGCACCACCGCCGGCGGGCCGAAGCTGACCGAGGCGGGACGGGTCCTCGTCGAGCACACGGATGCCGTGATCAGCCGCCTCGAGGAGGCGGAGCGCGAGCTGTCGGCGATCGCCGGCCTCGAGGGCGGCGAGCTGCGCCTGGCCAGCTTCCCCAGCGCGAGCGCGACGATCATGACTCACGCGGTCTCGGATTTCGGCCGGCGGTACCCGAAGGTGGCGGTGACACTGTTCGAGGCCGAGCCCGAGGAATCGTTGCCGCGCCTGCGCGCGGGAGAGGTCGACATCGCACTCACCTTCGATTACCCGACCCTTCCGGACGAGCCCGACCGCGACGTCGAGCTCGTGCACCTGCTCACCGAGTCGATGTACGTGACCCTGCCGCAGGGGCATCGGCTGGCCGGCCGGAATCGCGTTCGGCTCACCGACCTCTCCGAGGAGCGCTGGCTCTCGGGCGTGCGCCCGAGCTCGTGCGGGGAGCTCGTCGTGCGGAGCTGCCTCGACGCCGGGTTCGAGCCCCAGATCTCGTTCGAGAGCGACGACTACCACGTGCTCCAGGGGTTCGTGGCCGCGGGCCTCGGCGTGACCCTGTTGCCCGAACTGGCGCTCTCGACCCTCCATGCCGACCTGGTCGCGCTCCCGATCGAGGCCCAGGCGCCGCAGCGCCGGGTGTGGGCGGCGACCCGTGCGGCGGGCTCGCGCCCGGCCGCGACCGAGGCGATGCTCGAGCTGCTCCAGGTGGGAGCCCAGCGGGTCAGCGCCGCCGCCCTGCGCGCAGTGGCCTGACGGGGCGCTTGTAGCTGGGCACTAGGTGGACTCGGCCGGCACCGTGTCGGCGACCACCGAGTACCACGCCGGCAGGACCGGCTTGTTGAAGTAGTTGAGCGCGGCCTCGCGCATCGCCGAGACGTCGTCCGAGAACCAGTAGCGCTCGAAGTCCTCGCGGTTGTCCCAGACTGACACCTGGCGGAAGTGGAGCGGGTCGTCGGCGTCGCGGGTGAGATAGCAGGAGCTGGCGCCGAAGGCGAGGGCGCGGTCCAGCGCGGGTCGCCAGATCTCGAACCAGCGATCGGCCCGGAAGGGATGCACTCGCCAGTCGATGAAGTTGACGTGCATGCTCAGGCCCCGACCTCGGCGCGGATGGCTCCGGGCCCCTCCTCGTGCTTGCCCTGTTCCTCGTCGGTCGCGCCGACCATGATCGAGATCTTGCCGAGATGCTTGTTCTCGTGCAGCAGCTGGTGTGCCTCCGGGACGCCGTCGAAGCCCATCGCGCGCCAGAGCACCGGCCGGATCTTCCCCTCCGCCATGAGCTTGTTCGCCCTCATGCACTCGTAGGCGTTGGCGAAGTGCGAGCCGAGGATCTCCTTCTGGCGCATCCAGAGGTAGCGGACGTCGAAGTCGAGGGTGTAGCCGGACGTGGCCCCGCAGATCACCACCTTGCCGAATGGCTTGACCACGAACACGGAGGTCGGGAAGGTGGCCTGGCCGACGTGCTCGAAGACGATGTCGGGGGAGTCGCCGAGGAGCTCCTTGACCCGCTTGCCGAACGCGCGGGTGACGGCGAAGCGCTCCTTCTCGGCGGCGCGGTCGGCGGCCGGATGGTTCGAGTCCGTGCGCATCATCCCGTCGAACTCGGTGCGGTCGATGTAGCCGACGGCGCCGAGCTGCTCGACGAGCTCGCCCTTCTCGGGCGAGGAGACGACGCCGACGGCGTTGGCGCCGGCGACCTTGCAGAGCTGGGTGGCGAACACGCCGAGCCCGCCCGCGGCCCCCCAGATCAGGACGTTGTGTCCGGGCTGGACCTTGCAGCGGTCGATCAGCATCCGGTACGCGGTGAAGTAAGTGAGTCCGTAGGCGGAGGACTCGACCCAGGAGAGGTTCCTGGGCTTGGGGAGGAGCTGCTGGGCCTGGACCTTGGTGAACTGCGCGAAGGAGCCCCACGTCGTCTCATAGCCCCAGATCGTCTGGCTCGGCGCAGCCAGCGGGTCCAGTCCGTGGACCTCGACATCCTCGTATGACGCCTGGTTGCAATGAAGCACGACCTCGTCGCCGGGCTTCCACTTGGTGACGCCCTCGCCGACGCGCCACACGATCCCGGAGGCGTCGGAGCCGCCGATGTGGTGCCCGTACTCGGGATGGTCGCCGTAGCCGAACACCGAGACCGGCTTCCCCAGCGCCGCCCAAACGTTGTTGAAGTTGACGCCCGCGGCCATCACGCGGACGATCACCTCGAAGGCGCCGGGCTCTGGGACCTCGATCTCCTCGACCTGAAAGGCGTCCTTGGGCTCGCCCTCGCGCTCGGGACGGATCACCCAGGCGGCCATCGTCTTCGGCAGCTCTCCGGGCTCCACATCGAGCTTGGAGACGTCTTGGATGTCAACTGCCACGCGCGCTCACTCCATCGTCGGTCCTCTCCAGCGCGCGCAGGATGCTATCGCCGCGTTGCGCTGCCGACGTAGGATGCCGGCCTCGGCATGATCGAGGTGTTCACCCTCACCGACGGCGGACAGTCGGCGGAGGAGGTCGCACAGCGGGTGGCCGCCTTCCTGCGTCCGGCTCGCGAGTCGCTGGAGCTTGCCCTCTACGACGTTCGCCTTCCCGACCCGGTTGGCTCGATCGTGGCCGACGAGCTGCGCGCCGCCTCGGGCCGTGGCGTCGAGATCCGTCTCCTCTACAACGTCGACACCGATCGCCCGCCGGCGTTGCACCCGCCGCCGGCCACCCGGCCCGACATCCTCGATGAGCTCCCGATCGAGGCCCGGCCGGTGCCGGGCATTCCCGACCTCATGCATCACAAGTACGTGGTCCGGGACGGCGAGGTGGTCTGGACGGGCTCCCCCAACTGGAAGCTCGATTCGTGGACCCGCCAGGAGAACGTGGTGGTCACTGTGGACGCGGCGGCGATCGGTCATGCGTACCGCGCGAACTTCGAGGAGCTTTGGGAGCGGCAGGATGTGGAGCGAAGCGGCTTCGTCGAGCCCGAGCTGGTGGATGCAGGCGGAACGGCGGTACGCGCATGGTTCACTCCCGGGCACGGCCAGGAGCTCTCGCAGGCGATTGCGACCGCGATCGGCCGGGCCCGCGAGCGCGTGCGGATCGCGTCACCGGTAATCACTTCCGCACCGATCATCGCCACCCTCGCCGAGGTGGGAGCCGACGGCAGGGTCGATGTGGCGGGGGTCGTCGATGAGCCCCAGACCGACACGGTCTTCCGCCAGTGGCGCGAAAACCCTCACTCCTCGTGGAAGATCCCGTTGCTTGCGACGGCGCTCGAGAAGCTCCCGTTCTCGGGCAAGCCCTCCACGCCGTGGAGTCCCGACACCGTCCACGACTTCATGCACGCGAAGCTGACCGTGGCCGACGACACGGTGTTCATCGGCTCGTTCAATCTCTCCCGCTCGGGCGAGATGAACGCCGAGAACGTGGTCGAGATCCGCGACCCGGGGCTCGCCGACCGCATGGCGCGCTTCGTGGACGAGATCCGTGCGCGCTACCCGGAGACGACCGTTCCCGAGCACGCGAGCGTGGCGATCTCCGCCGGATCGTCCACGAGCTGAGGGATCTCGAAGTCCTCCTGGGAGATCCGCCCCTCGTCGAGCAGCTCACGCCGCGTCCAGTCGATCAGCCCCGACCAGTAGCGGGTGCCGACGAGGACGACCGGGTGGTCGATGGCCTTCCCCGTCTGGACCAGGGTCAGCACCTCGAACATCTCGTCGAGCGTGCCGAAGCCCCCGGGGAAGACGATCCGCGCCGTGGAGAAGCGCACGAACATCAGCTTCCGCGTGAAGAAGTAGTGGAAGCGCATGCCGATGTCGCAGAAAGGGTTGAGCGCCTGCTCGTGTGGCAGCTCGATGTTGAGGCCGACCGACGTCGCGCCGACGTCCTGGGCCCCGCGGTTGGCAGCTTCCATCGTGCCCGGCCCTCCGCCCGTGATCACGGCGAATCCCGCCCTGCCGACGAGCCGGCCCGCCTCGCGCGCGGCCTCGTACTCGGGGTGGTGGGTCGCCGTGCGTGCCGAGCCGAACATGCACACCGCCGGCCCGAGCCCGGCGAGCAGCTCGAAGCCGGAGGCAAGCTCGCCCTGGATCCGCTCGAGCCGCTCCTCGTCGGTCCGGATTGAGGCGACGTTCAGCGCCTCGGCCTCGATGATCTCCTCGTCGGGAGTGGCTGGGACCTGTGCGGGCTGCGCTGGCAAGGGCGGATCAGACGGTACTCGCAAGCCTTCCCCGGTACGGCCGAGCGAGCGTCCGTCAGCTTCCCGTCCGCCGCCGCGACTAGCTTGAAAGGTCCCCATCATGGAAGCGAGCGAGAAGCCACAACTCCCCCTCGATGCAGGGCATTCGGGCGATGGCGTCGTCCGTGCGCTGGGCGACCGCCTGGTGATCGAGCGGCTCGAGGTCGAGGACCAGCGCGCGGCGCAGGTGGTGCGCGAGCGGGGAGAGGCGGGCCATCCTCCGGCCCAGACCGTGCGCGACGCGATCGAGATCGGCGCCCGCGTGCTCGAGCGCGAGGGCGCGGCGGCCGAGGTCGACTACGTGCGGGCGGAGTTCGAGCGCCACGCGAGCGCGCTGCGCGAGCGGCTGGGAAGGACGCTCGAGTCGGGCGAGCAGCAGCTTGCCGAGCGCATCGCGCAGAGCTTCGACACGGACCGCGAGGGCTCGGTGCAGAAGGAGATCGAGCGCCTGCTCGCGGGCGCGCTCGAGCAGCAGCGGACGGCGCTCCTGAGGATGTTCTCGGCAGAGGAGGGCGCCAACCCCCTCCACGATTTCAAGGGGTCCATGATCCGGGCGTTCAAGGCGCTCGATGCACGCCAGCAGGCCGAGGGCCGGGAGAACCGTGGGCGTATCGATGAGCTCACGCGCCAGCTGGTGGAGCTTCGCGAGCGCGAGGAGGCGAACCGGCGGGTGGCCGAGGCCGAGGAGGCCGGCACCCGCAAGGGGAGGACGTTCGAGGAGCGCGTGCACGTCGCGCTCGAGCGGATCGCCGAGGCCCGCGGCGACTGCGCCCACCACGTCGGCGACGAGCGCGGCGAAGGCGGCTCCAAGAAGGGCGACACGGTGGTCGAGGTCGGCGCGGCCGACGGCCAGGCCCTGGGGCGGATCGTGTTCGAGGACAAGGACGACCAGCTCTCCCGCAACCAGGCCTGGGCCGAGCTGAACGCGGCGATGGCCGAGCGCGATGCCAACTTCGCGGTGCTCGTTGTCGCCGGCGAGCAGAACATCCCGGCGAAGCGCGAGCAACTCGTCGAGTACGAGGGGAACAAGCTCATCGTCGCCGTGGACTCGGAGCTCCCCGACGACCTGGCCCTCGATCTCGCCTATCGCTATGCGCGGCTGCGGGTGCTGATGACGCGCGACCGCGCCCTCGAGGTCGACGCCGGTAGCGTGCGCGACGCGGCTGAGGCGGCGCGCTCGGCCCTCCGGCGCGCCCAGGGCGTTCGTCTGGCACTGACCGGCGTCGACAAAAGCTCGGCCAAGGCCCGCGAGGGAATCGACGCCATCGTCGCGGACGTCGAGGCGGAGCTAACCCGCATCGAGGGCCTCATCGACGTCTGAGCGGCGATAGCCGTCGCTCGGCTAAGGCAGCAACAGCTCGTTCTCGGAGCTTGGGCGCCTCGGCCCAACGGTCAGGCGATCCGGCTCGACGTCGGCCCCCTCTGCGGAGACCTCGTAGTCGCCCTCGGCCAGCTCCGTCCTCAGGTTGCCGACGCCGCCGGCGGGGATCTCGTCGGTGGCCGGGTTGTCGTCCGGCCCGGGGCCGATCAGCATCACGCGGACGGCCTGGTCGGAGAGGTTGGCGACCGTGAGCTCGGCGAGCCCGGCGCCGACCCTGTCGGGTGAGACCCTGACGCGCTCGGAGTCGACGCTGGCGCTCACGTTGATCGGCGCCGGGGGCCGCGGTTCGTTGGCGAAGTCCTCTTCCTCACCGCAGGCGCCGACTCCCAGCGCGAGCGCAGCCGCGATCGCGACCAGCTCGCCGCACGCACCGATGCGAACGAGCATTAGGCAACCTCCCGTGCGCCCATCTCGCGTGGAATCTAACCGAACGGAAGCTCCGCGACCTCCGCCGAGATCGAGCCGCTCACGACCACCTTCGTGCCCAGCTCGGCCTCGCGGCGCAGGATCGCGAGCGCGATCGGGCCGCGAGCGGGGGAGAGGACGGTGGTACCGATCGACCCCAGCTCGCGCTCGCCCAGCGTCACGGGATCCCCATTCGCGGCGGGGGACTCGAGCCGCAGACCCCGCAGGTGCCGGTTCGGCTTGCCCTTGTAGTGGAGACGGGCGACGGGTTCCTGGCCGATGTAGCAGCCCTTGGTGAAGCTGATCGCGCGCTCGTTGATCCCGGCCTCCTGGGGCATCGTGGCCTCGGTCATCTCGCGGCCGAAGCGGGGGCGGCCGGACTCGACGCGGACGATCTCGGCCGCGGCCTCGCCGACCTCCTCAGCGCCGGCTCCGGCGAGGCGCTCGCGAAGCGCCCGCGCCGCCGCGGCCGCCACGATCAGGTCGAAGCCCGTGTCGGTGGCCACCGCGCGGCAGCTCGCACCCACGGCGAGCTCGACCTCGGCGTGCGCGTGCTCGGGCGCCAGCGGCCCATAGCCCACGACGGCCTCGGCCTCGGGTCCGATCACCGAGACGATCGCGTAGTTCGCCGAGACGTCGTCGATCTCGACCTCCCGGCCGATCTTGTAGGTGGAGAGATGCTTGCTCACGGCGTCGACGGCCACGGCCTCGGTGTCGATCCACAGCTCCTCGGGCGAGAGCCGCAGCACCCGCATGTCGCCGCGAAGGTGGCCCTTGCGGTCGAGCAGGGCTGCGTAGCAGCCGGTCCCGGGCTCCAGCGCCTCGACGTCGTTCGTGATCTGGCTCTGGACGTAATCGACGGCATCCGGGCCGCGGGCCAGGAGCATCCCCCGGCCCTCGCGCTGGAGCATCCCGGCGTGCTCGCGCAGAGCGCGGTACTGCCCGTCGAGCTCGACCGCGGTGGTCGCTTCCATCGACTCGATTGTAGGTACGCCGTCCGCTCGGCCTCCGGCGGCTCGGTACACGTTGAGTGAGCGGTTGTGGCGCCTATGGCCGTCACAACCGCTCACTCGGGGGTGCGGATCCGTCAGCTCGCGCTCTGTGGAACGTCACGCTGGCGGGGCATACGGCCGGTGGCGAGGGCCGCGCCGGCCCCGATCGCGCCGACCGCGAGCATTGCGGCCGCGCCGATCCCGGCATCGCCCCAGTCGAAGCCGTCCGTGACGACCGTGGGCTCAGCGGGGGGTGGCGTGGGATCCACCTTGTAGGGGGCGTCAACACCCGTCGGGTCGATCGGGGCCGCCTGGGCCGCGGGCGCCGCGAGCGCGCCGATGACGGTCGCAAGTGCCAGGCCGCGTCGCAATCCGTGCTTGTTGATGCTCATTTGAGCTCCTGGAGCCGTGGGACCTGTCGTACTTCGGCTGGATCGGCGAGATCGCCGACCCGTTGGAGTTCATCGACCACCAGTTCGGCGCCGGAGCCGAGCACCCCAGCGGCTTTGGCGATGCGACCTTCGACCGGCGGATCGCGGCGGCCTCTCGACTAGGAGGCGACGCTCGCCTGCAGGCGTATGCGGAGCTCGACCGCGACCTCGCGGAGAAGGCGGCGCCCCAGGCGACGTTCGCCAGCGAAGAGGTCAGCTACTTCCTCTCGGCACGCATGGGCTGCCAGGTGCTGCACCCGATCTACGGCTTGGACCTCGCGTCGCTCTGCATCAGGGGCGAGGAAGAGTGATCCACGGCCGCGCTCCGCATCTGGGAGGACGCAGAGGAGGCTGAGTGGCGGGTCAGCGGCCGTGAACTGGCGCATATTCATCACAGCGATGAATAAGCCCACGTTCGTCGCGCAGGGGGCCGAGCCCTTGCCTTCGAGGTTTTGATTTGGCAAAATCTCCATTGTGACTCAGCCAAAGCTCACTCGTCGCCGCCTGCTGGCGGGCAGCGCGGTGGCGTCGGTGCCTGCGATCGCCGCCCTGCACGAGGCGATCCCGCACCAGGGGCTCCACCGCGCCCTCGGCGGGCACGAGGACGCGGTGGCCGCCACCCAGCACGCGCACGGAGGGCCCGGGGCCGCCGCCGCGGGCCTCGAGATGCACAACGGGTTCGCGGGAACCGTCGACCACAAGGCGAACGGTTTCAACCCGAGCGACATCGTGCGCGATTTCGACTACGGCACCACCAGCCGGCTTCCCGATGGCCGCGTGCTGCGCGAGTGGACGCTGGTGGCCCAGGACAAGGAGATCGAGGTCGCCCCCGGGGTCGACTACCCGGCGTGGACCTATAACGGGCGGATCCCCGGGCCGACGCTCCGCTGCAGCCAGGGTGACCGGCTTCGGATCCACTTCGCCAACGGCTCCTCGCACCCGCACACGATCCACTTCCACGGCATCCATCCGGACTTCATGGACGGCATGCCCGGCGTCGGCGAGGGGCGCGGCGGCGGCCAGATCGAGCCCGGCCAGGAGTTCACCTACGAGTTCGACGCCGAGCCCTTCGGCCTCCATCTCTACCACTGCCACGTGATGCCGCTCGCCGCGCACATCGCCAAGGGCCTCTACGGCGCGTTCATCATCGACCCGGCGCAGGGGCGCCCGAAGGCGGACGAGCTGGTGATGGTGATGAACGGGTTCGACACCAACTTCGACCTGGCGAACGAGATCTACGCGGTCAACTCGATCCCGTTCCACTACGTCGACAACCCGATCCGGGTGAAGCGCGGCCAGCTCGTCCGGATCTACCTGGTCAACCTGCTCGAGTTCGACCAGATCAACTCCTTCCACATCCACGCAAACTTCTTCGACTACTACCCGACCGGCACCCGCCTCGAGTCCACGGAGTACAGCGACACGATCATTCAGGGCCAGGGCCAGCGTGGGGTCCTCGAGCTTCGCTTCCCGCACCCGGGGAAGTTCATGTTCCATGCGCACAAGACCGAGTTCGCCGAGCTCGGCTGGCTCGGATTCTTCGAGGTGGAGGAGTGATGGAGGCGCGCGCGGCGACCGAGCGAGGCGCACTGGGCGGGGCTCCGAGCTGGCTCCTGGGCCTGGTCCCACTCGCCCTGATCGCGGCCGCGGTCGCGATCCTGGCACTGGCCGGCGCCCCGGGCCTGGGCGAGCGCAGCGGCGTGCCGGTGGAGGAGCTGGCCACCGAGCGCACCGTGCTGCGCCCCGGCGAGATCGAGC
The DNA here is from genome assembly GCA_963788115.1 of uncultured Actinomycetes bacterium. Classification (GTDB taxonomy): domain Bacteria; phylum Actinomycetota; class Thermoleophilia; order Solirubrobacterales; family 70-9; genus CAWBFD01. The sequence goes on along the minus strand of CAWBFD010000003.1, from coordinate 199,598 downwards.
TGACCCTCCGCAACGACGGGCCGGATCCGGTGGAAATCGCGCAGGTCGCTGTCAACGATGCGTTCCTCGGGTTCTCCGCATCGGATGGGCTCCGGCTCGGCCGGCTCGAGGCGACGACGCTGACGATTCCCTACGACTGGATCGAGGGTGAGGCCTACGAGGTCTCCGTGGTCAGCTCGACCGGGGCGACGTTCGCGCACGAGATCGAGGCCGCGGCCGAGACGCCGGTCGCCGACGCCGGCTTCTTCGGCCTGATGGGCCTGCTCGGCGTCTACGTCGGGGTGATCCCGGTCAGCCTCGGGATGCTGTGGCTTCCATTCGTCCGTCGCATCGGCCAGGACTGGCTGCGGATCCTGATCGCGTTCACCGTCGGCCTGCTTGCGTTCCTCGCGATCGACGCCGCCCTCGAGGGCATCGAGATCGCGGAGACCGCGCCGACGGCCTTCGGCGGCACGTCGCTGGTCGTGGCCGGGGCGCTGATCGCATTCCTGGCGCTGTCGGCGGTGGACGTGTATCTCGCTCGCAAGCGAGCGGCGGCCTCCGAATCCGGGACGGCGAGCGCGGGCGCCTACCTGTCCCTCCTGGTCGCGATCGGAATCGGCCTGCACAACCTCGGAGAGGGCCTGGCGATCGGCTCGGCGTACGCGGCGGGCGCGCTTGCCCTCGGCACCTTCCTGATCGTCGGCTTCGCGATCCACAACACCACCGAGGGGCTCGCGATCGTCGCGCCGCTCGCCGATGAGCGTCCCGGTCTCAGACGGCTCGTCCTCCTCGGCCTGATCGCGGGCGGCCCGGCGATCTTCGGGGCGTGGATCGGGGCGGCCGCGTACAACCCCAGCATCGCGGCGCTGCTCCTCGGAGTCGGGGTCGGCGCGATCGCCCAGGTGGTGGTGCAACTGGTGCCCTCGATGCGCGATGGCGACGGACGCGCGCTCCATCCGGGAGCGGTCGGCGGCCTCGTCTCGGGCATGGCCGTCCTTTATCTCACCGGGCTACTCGTGAGCGTCTGATGGCCGCCCACGCCCATTCCGGCTTCCGTCGCGATCCGGCGGGCGCCGCGCCCTCCGAGGCCGTCGAGGACTACGCGAAGGCGATCCACGCACTGGCGGCGAGAACGGGCGAGCCGGTCTCGACCAACGCGCTCGCCGAGCGCCTCGGGGTGTCCCCGGGGTCGGTGACCGCCATGCTGAAGCGGATGGGGGAGATGAGGCTGGTCAGCCACGAGCCCTATCACGGCGTCTCGCTCACCCCGACCGGAGAGAAGGTGGCGCTGGAGGTGATCCGCCATCACCGCCTGATCGAGGCCTACCTGGCGGAGGCTCTCGGCATGCCCTGGGATCGCGTGCACGATGAGGCGGAGGTGCTCGAGCACTACATCTCGGAGGAGCTCGAGCAGCGGATGGCGAGCGCGCTCGGCGATCCCAGCCACGATCCGCACGGCGATCCGATCCCCAGCGCCGCGCTCGGCCTCGCCGACGAGCAGACAGTTGCCCTGGCTGAGCTGGACCCGGGCGCCGAGGCGACCTTCACGCGGGTCTCCGACGCGGATCCGGAGATGCTGCGCTACCTCGCCGACCGTGGGATCCGCCCCGGCGCCCGCCTCCGGGTGAGCGCGGTTGAGCCGTTCGGGGGCCCGCTCGTGGTCCGAGCCGAGGGGCGGGACCATCCGCTGGGCGGAGAGCTCGCGGCCAGCATGCGGGTGATCCCCATGCCGGCCACCCGGTGAGCCGCTCGGCGCCGGCGCCGCGAGGTACGCGGCATGCGCGGACTTCTGACTACGCTTCGGTCGTGGCGCTGGCAGAGAACTTTCGCGAGGTGGTGGACTCGCTTCCGGACGACTGGACGGACCTCGCCCTCGACCTGCGGCTCGTCGATGAGGGGCGCTACGTCGACGCCGCGGTGATCCTCTCGCAGATCAACGTGCAGCCCTACTCGAGGGCAGACTGGCACTGGCGCATCAACGTCGCCCACCGCTTCGGCCACGCCGCCGCCCCTGAGACGGTCGCCGGCACCCTCGAATTGCTCGACCGCGAGGGGATCCAGGGAGAGCTGGTCGTGCGCGACGTCCGTGAGGGCCGAGCCGAGGTGGTGCAGCTGTGGGGCCGCCCCGACTCGGTCCGCCGCGAGTTCCGCAAGCGGCGCTCGCTCTAGGGAACGACTCCGCCGACATCCTCCGCTTCGCGTCCGGTGTCGGCGGGCTCGGGTCCCAACGCCCTGGCGTCCTCGGCCGCACGACTCGGGACTTCGTCCCTAGCCTCAGCGGGCGCTTGCGCAGGCATCCAGCTGGCAGCCTTTATAGACTGCCGCCTTTCCCGCGTCCGCCTGGGCGCGTCAAGCTGTCCGAGCAGGAGGTAATTCGCAGTGCACGATCGGGGACTCGCGGCCTACATCGCTGAGCTCGTCGGCACCTTCTTTCTGGTGTTCGTGATCGGGGTCGTGGTGACGCTGTTCGTCGCCACCACCGGTCAGGCGCAGACCGGGTCGGACTTCGCGGTCGTCGGCCTCACGTCAGGGCTCGCCCTGTTCGTGCTAGCGATCACCTTCGGCGCGGCCAGCGGCGGGCACTTCAACCCCGCGGTGACCGTGGCGGCCGCGGCCCTGCGGCGGATCGACCCGATCGACGCCGTCGTCTACATCCTCGCCCAGCTCTCTGGCGGCGTACTCGGCGCGCTTCTGGTCAAGGGCCTGCTGCTCGACGAGGGCCGCGCCGGGGACTACGGCGCGGCAACGATCAGCCCACTGCTCGGAGGCAACCTCCAGGGCGCGATCGTCGAGGCGCTGGGCACCTTCCTGGTGGTGCTCGCCGTCTGCGCCGTCTCGTTCAATCCACGCGCCCGGCGCGAGTGGGGACCGCTCGCCTACGGCTTCGCGTTCTCGGTCGTCGTGATGATCTTCGGACCGCTCACGGGCGCGCCCGTGAACCCGGCGCGCTGGTTCGGACCCGCCCTGATCGGGGACGAGTTCGGCGGTACCTGGCCCTACCTCGTCGGGCCGCTGGTCGGCGCCCTGGTCGCCGCCGGCATCTACAGGTTCGTGATCGCCGGCGCCCAGTACGCGACGGGCTCCGAGCCGCCGACGAGCGGCGCTGAGGTCGTCGAGAACGTCGCCGCGGACGTCACGACCGCCAACCGGCCGCGCACCTAACCGCCCGCGGCTTCGACCTCACCCGGGGCATGCGCTAGCTTGCTTCGTTGTGCGGCGCGTCACCTTCTCGCGCAACTACACGCTCTCGCTCTCGCGGACCTGCCGCTGCTACTGCAAGTACTGCGCCTTCGCCACCCATCGCGCCCATCTGTACTCGCCTGACGAGGTCGAGGGCCGGCTGGAAGACGCCGTTCGGCGCAACGCCAAGGAGCTCCTGGTGCTCACCGGCGAGGCCCCGGAGGTCAACCCGACGGTCGCCGAGCGGCTGCGCTCGTACGGCCATCCGGACTTCGTCTCCTATGTCGCCTGGGCCTGCGAGCGGGCGCTCGACCGGGGCCTGCTCCCGCACACCAACCTCGGCGTGCTCGCCCGGGAGGACCTCGCACGTCTGCGAGAGGTGACCGCGTCGCAGGGGCTGATGCTCGAGTCGATCTCCGAACGGCTGATGGAGACGGTCCACGCCGGCTCCCCGACCAAGCACCCGGCCAGGCGCCTGGAGACGATCGAGACCGCGGGTGAGCTGAGGATTCCGTTCACCTCGGGGATCCTCGTCGGGATCGGCGAGACACCGGAGGAGCGCATCGCTTCGCTCGAGGCGCTCGCCGCCCTCAACGAGCGCTGGGGCCACGTCCAGGAGGTGATCCTCCAGAACTACGTCCCGCACCCCCGCTACTACGGACGCGAGGTTGCGGAGATCGCGGACGAGGCGGCGAGGGAACGCTGGGTCGGCGATGGCTCCGCCGGGGCTAGCGACGAAGTCGCGGGTCGGGCGGCCAAGGACGCCAGTGCGTTGGCGCCCGAGCCCGCCGACACCGGACGCGAAGCGGAGGATGTCGGCGGAGTTATTCCGGAGGGCGAGTTGCTCCCCGCTTGGGCCACCCCGATCACGCTCGACGACATGAAGATGCTCGTCCGCGAGTGTCGCCGACTGATGCCCGGGGTTGGGATCCAGATCCCACCGAACCTCTCCGACTGGTGGGTCGACCTGGTCGACGAGGGCGCCACGGACCTCGGTGGACTGTCGGCGAACGGCGACCACATTTCGCCCGAGCAAGCGTTTCCCAGCCCCCACCAGGTGCGGAAGCGCCTCAAGCCCCTGGGATATGCCCTGACCGAGCGCCTCTGCGCCTATCCCCAGTACCTCGATCCGGAGTGGATCGAGCAGGGGGTGCTGGACGTGGTCAAGCTCAAGTACTGGAGCTTCATCCCTCGCCGCGGCTCGGGGCGCCGCCAGGAGCGGGCGATCGATCCCGCCACCGCCACGCGGGCGATCGAGCGTGGACGGGAGGGGAGGGCGCTCACGGAGGGGGAGCTGACAGCGCTGTTCGCGGAGACCCGCCCCGAGGTGATCGAGGACATGCGCGCTGCGGCAGACGAGCTGCGGGCCGAGCTGGCAGGCCAGCTCGCCACCTTCGTCGTCAACCGCAATATCAACTTCACCAACATCTGCACGGTCGGGTGCGCGTTCTGCGGGTTCGGGCAGGGCAGACGAAGCCCCGACGCCTACACCGTCACCGAGGACGACTTCCGCGCGCGGGTGCAGGAGGCGGTTGAGTTCGGCGCGAGTGAGATCTGCATGCAGGGCGGGATCCATCCCGACTACACGCTCGAGCACTACGGCCGATGGCTGCAGTTGGCGAAGGAGGTCGCCCCCCAGATCCACCTGCATGCCTACTCGCCGATGGAGGTCCACTTCATGTGCGAGCGGTCCGGTCGGAGCCCCGACGCGGTCTTCGACTACCTGCTGGAGTGCGGGCTCGGGTCGACGCCCGGCACCGCGGCCGAGGTGCTGCACGACGGGGTCCGGGCGCGGATCTCGCCGAACAAGCTGCCGGTCGCCCGCTGGGTCGAGATCATCGAGGCCTGCCACCGCTCCGGCATCCGCTCGACCTCGACCGTGATGTTCGGCCACATCGAGGAGCCGTGGGAGCTGGCCCGCCACATGCGGGTGATTCGGGAGCTGCAGGAGCGCACCGGCGGGATCACCGAGTTCGTGCCGCTGAGCTTCATCCCCTACCACACGCTGCTCGGCCGGACGCATGGGATCGAGGAGATCTCCCCAGAGGACAATCTCAAGCACAGCGCAGCCTTCCGCCTGGCGATTGGGAGGACGATCCCGAACCTCCAGGCGAGCTGGGTGAAGATGGGCCTCGACGCCGCGACCGAGAGCCTGCGGTGGGGCGTCAACGACCTCGGGGGCACCCTGATGGAGGAGAACATCTCGCGCATGGCGGGCTCCCAGCATGGGGTGCGCCTCGAGCCGGAGCAGCTGATCGCCGCCGCCCGGGCCGCGGGACGCATTCCGGCTCAGCGCACGACGCTCTACGAGATCGTCGAGCGGTACTGAGCGCCCTGAGCAGCCGGGCGGCCGGGGCACCGTGGTCGAGTGCGGGGTTAGGGACCGTATGGGTGCCGAATCCCGCACTCGATCTGCGGATGGGGTGATCGCGACGCTGGCCGGTCGCCAGCACGGGGTCGTGGCCAGGTGCCAACTGCTCCAGGCGGGAGTGACCGGCCGCCAGATCAAGCGTCGGCTCGCCGCTGGCCGCCTCCATCAGGTTCACCGTGGCATCTACCTGGTCGGTCACGCGGTGCCGCCGTCACACGCCCGGGAGATGGCGGCACTGCTTGCCTGCGGAGCGCAAGCCGTGCTCAGCCATCGAAGCGCCGCCTCGATCTGGAACTTGCTCCACCACCCAGCCACGGCTCCCGTTTGCATCACCGTGCCGCCAGGACGGAGCGCCACGCGGCCCCGAATCGAGCTCCACCGCGCCCGCCTCGAGCGCCGCGACATCCGCCACCGCCGCGCCCTGCGCCTGACCAGCCCGCCGCGGACGATCCTCGACTTGTCCGCGGAGCTCGACCCGGAGGAGCTGGAGCACGTGGTCGCCGAGGCCAACTACCGGCGCCTCGCGAGCGAGCGCGAGCTCCAAGCCCAGCTTGCGCACAATCCGGGCAAGCGTGGGGGCGGCCGCCTGCGCCGGGTCCTGGACCTCCCCGGCGCCCCCCGCCGCACGCGCTCAGGGGCCGAGCGTCGCATGGTTCGCCTTATCCGCGGGGCCGGCCTCACCGGCTACGAAACCAATGCGCGCATCCACGGGTACGAGGTGGATGTCCTCTGGCGCGATCTCGGCTTCGCGGTCGAGATCGACGGCTACGACGGCCACTCGGGCCGGATCGCCTTCGAGCGGGACCGGCTGAAAATCGCCACTCTGAAGGCGCGCGGGGTCGACGTGATGCCGGTTACCGGGCGTCAGTTGGGCGACGACTACGACGGCGTCAAGGGGAGGCTCCTGCGAGCGTTGGAGCTGGCCGGCTACAAGTTCCGTTGAACGCTGGAGGGCGTCGAACGGCTTCGAGCGGCGCGACGGCGCGACCCGGTCGGGGCACGGAGCGCGATGATTCGATCGTGCACGCGATGGTCCTCGACCGGCAGCGCGAGCCGTTACGGGCGGCGGAGGTCGGTGATCCGGAGCCGGGCGCGGGGCAGGTGCTGGTGCGGGTCCATGCCTGCGGCGTCTGCCGCACCGACCTCCACATCGTCGATGGCGACCTGACCGAGCCGAAGCTGCCGCTGATCCCGGGTCATCAGATCGTCGGAGAGGTGGTCGGCGCGGGAGCGGGCGCAGAGCGCTTCGAGCCGGGCGCCGGCGTGGGCATCCCGTGGCTCGGCTGGACCTGCGGCGAATGCCGCTACTGCCGCTCCGGCCGCGAGAACCTCTGCGTCCGGGCCCGCTTCACCGGCTACCACCTCGACGGCGGGTATGCGGATCTGGCCGTGGCCGACGAGCGCTACTGCTTTCCCATCCCGGACGGCTACACAGACCCGCAGGCGGCACCCCTCCTCTGCGCCGGTCTGATCGGGTACAGGGCGCTCCGCCTCAGCGGTGATCCCGAGCGCCTAGGCCTGTACGGCTTCGGCGCCTCGGCGCACATCATCTGCCAGGTCGCGGCCCACCAGGGTCGGCGGGTCTTCGCCCTCACCCGCGAGGGCGACGATGAGGGCCAGGCCTTCGCCAGAGAGCTCGGGGCCGAGTGGGCGGGAGACTCGGTCGCCGGTCCTCCGGAACAGCTCGATGCGGCGATCGTGTTCGCCCCGGTGGGCGCCGCTGGTGCCGGCGGCGCTCCGGGCGCTCGCTCCCGGCGGAACCGTGGTGTGCGCCGGGATCCATATGAGCGACATCCCGGCGTTCCCGTACGAGATCCTCTGGGAGGAGCGCTCGGTTCGCTCGGTCGCCAACCTCACCCGCTTGGATGGCGAGGAGTTCCTCGCCCTCGCTCCCGAGGTGCCCGTGCGCACGACCGTGAGCGAGTACGTGCTCGGGGCGGCCAACGAGGCACTCGCTGACCTCAGGGAGGGAAGGCTGCAGGGCGCCGCCGTCCTGACCGTGAGCGGCTAGCGAAAGAGGTCGTCGGCCACCGCCCTGCGGAGCGCGGCGGCGCCAGGGCCCTCCTCGCGGGTGACGTAGCGGGCGAGCCCCCGGATCAGCGCGGCCGGGACCCCGGCCTGCTTGTCGCGCCCGAGGTCCGCCGCCGCCGCGACCTGATCGGCAATCGCGATGCTGGTCGCGGCCAGCAGCCGGCCCTCGCGGTCGCGACGCCCGCGCCAGTCATCGAGGGGCACGAGCCCCGCGCAGCCGATTGCCACGTCGGTCTGGCCGAGGCGCCACGGCCGGCCGAAGCTGTCCGCGATCACCACCGCGGGGGTGGCTCCGGCCACCTCGCGCAGTTCGGTCCTGATCCGCCGAGCGGAGCTGTCCGCGTCCTCCGGCAGCAGCGAGACCCGTTCCTCGCCCGGGACGTTCGATGCGTCGATCCCGGCGTTGGCGCAGATCCAGCCTCCGCGCGTTTCGACGATCAGCCGGCCGCGCTCGGCCCGGATCACGGAACGCGCCTCGTCGAGGATCAGCTGCACGAGCCGGGGGTCCTTGCCGAGCTCGGCGGCGAGCTGCCGCGCCCGCTCGCCCGGGGCGACGGACCGAAGATCCCTGACCCGTCCCTCGGCCTTGGACACGATCTTCTGGGAGATCGCGACGACGTCGCCATCGCCGAGGCGGTCGCCGCCGGCGGCGACCGCCTCGGCGAGGAGCCGTCCAACGGCCTCGCCCTCGCGGACCTCCGGCAGTCCAGCCACCGCCCTGATCTCGACCGTCCCGTTCACCGTGCCCGCCCGGCCAGGAGCCCGAGGCCGGAGAGCTCGCGCGCGGTCGCCGGCGCGCGCTCGGACTCGTCCGCGAGCGCCGCCACGAGATCGGCGAGGTCGGCCGGCGTGTCCAGGTCGAGTGCCAACGAGCCAAGCTCCTCGACCGCGACCTCTAGTCCGCGCCGCTCCGCCCACTCCGTGTGGCGCGCCCGGCTTCCGGGCCCGAAGCCCGGGGCGATCGCATCGGGCGGTGACATGAGCAGGGCGTTCGTCCCACTCCCGCGCCCGTCGGGGACGACCGTCACTCGCCCCGGTCGCATCCGCTCCAGCGCGCCATCGAGCTCGGCGGGATCGAGCAGCGGACAATCGCCGGGGAGCAGGGCGACGCACCGCGCGCCGAGCGCCTTCGCCCGAACGATGCCCAGCGTCGCGGCATGAGGTTGACCGGCATCATCGGGATCGCGAAGCACCTCCAGCGGGCACCTCGTCCGCTGCGCGTGGGCCAGCGCGATCCGCTCGGCGCGCCCCTCGCCGGTGACCACGATCACGTACTCGATCGAGTCGCAGCGATCGACCGCCGCGAGGACGTCCGCGAGCATCGCCCGCAGGAGCGCTGCGCGGCCGCGGGCGTCGACCGCGTCCAGCAGGCGTGTCTTCGCGCGGGCGAAGCGCTTTACCGGGATGATCGCGGTCGCGTTCACGCCCGGGTCATGGAGCGGGCGAGGTCGAGCACCCGCGCGGCCAGCGCCCGCCGCCCCTCGGAGCCCTCCATCAAGGTCGGGAACGACACCGACTCCACCTCATCCGGCGGCGGATCCGGATCGTCCGCGTCGACGACGAAGGCGTCGATCAGCCCCCGGTAGAGCGAGGCAACCCCCGCCGCCGAGACCGGCTTGCCGACCGCGGCCATGAACGCCTCCGTGGGCCCCTTGACGGCGCGCCCGGCGACGAACGGGCTCACCGCGAGCACCGGCACGCCGGGACCGTGGATGGCGTCGCGCATCCCCGGCACCGCCAGGATCGGCCCGATCGAGATCACCGGATTCGAGGGGCCCATCACAACCGCGTCGGCGGCGCGCAACGCCGCCGCCACCTCGGCGGTGGGCCGAGCGGCGTCGAGCCCCTGGACCTCGACGGCCTCGATCGGCGCGGCGGCCGCGTCCACGATCAGGAACTCCTGCAGCCCGCGCCATCCCGCTGGGGTGCGGACCCGGGTCGCGACCCGCTCCTCGCACATCGGCAGCACATGGGCATCGACGCCCAGCGCCCGTGCGATCTGCGCCTGGGCGGCGGTCAGCGTGCCCCCCTCGGCGAGGAAGTGCGTTCGGTAGAGGCACGTGGCGAGATCGCGATCCGAGAGCGAGAACCACTGCGGGGCCCCCAACCTCCCGAGGCGCTCGGAGACCGTGAACGAGTCGCCCCGGATGCCCCAGCCCCGCTCCTCGTCGACCTCGTCGGCGAGCCAGTAGGTGATCAGGTCGGGATCGGGGGAGACGCGGAGCCCATGGATCTCGGTGTCGTCTGCGGTGTTGGCGATCACGGCGAGGTCGCCACCCAAGAGCTCCTGCATCCCTGCCGCGAGCTTCGCCCCACCGGTGCCGCCGGCCAGCAGAGCGACCTTCATGCCCAGTGATCGCCGTCCGGCAGGTTCGTGATCCTGAGCCCGGCGCGCGATTTGTAGCGGGCGTTGATCGAGATCAGCATGGGTGTCAGCTGCTCGACGATGCGGGCCATGTCCAGGGTCCCGGCGTTCACCACCCGCAGGCCCGGAATCGTCTCGATCAGCTCGGCCACCCTGGCCTTGTCCGCCCTGCGCTCGCCGCAGATGAGCACGTCCTCGTCGATCGTGGCGTCGGGGTCGCCGAGCCTCGGCGCGCTCAGCGTGTGCAGGGCAGCGATCACGGTGACTCCGTCGGGAACCATCTCCTGGGCCTGCTGCGCGGCGGACCCCTGCCACACGCCGAGCGAACGGGTCGCCCTGCCACCGACCGCCGCCGCCAGCGGCGCCGTGCAATCGACGAGGAGCTGTCCGGGCTGGAGGGCCTGCCGCAGATTGTTGAGGTTTTCTGACTGGGCCCGAAACGGGACCGTGAGGATGACGATCCGCCCGCGACCGGCGGCCTCCTCGTTGGTCGCCCCCTCGACCCGACCCTCGGGAGCGAGCCGGCTGATGCGCTCCGCCGCCTCCTGCGCGCGTTCCTCGCTTCGGGAGCCGATCACCACGTGGAGCCCGGCGCGCGCCCAGCGCATCGCCAGCCCCCCGCCGAACGCGCCGGTGCCGCCGATGACCGGGATCGGCTCGCGGTTGGCGGGGTCCTGGGGCGGCACGTCGCCGCGCAGTCTAAGAACCACGGGCGCCGGGCGGCGCCGGGCGGCTACGGGTCGCGATCCTGGTCGATCATCTGGACCGAGAGCTCGCTATCGGCGTGCGCCTGCCCCCCGTAGACGCCGCGGATCGGGGGCACGTCCGCATAGTGGCGGCCGTGGCCGATCTTCACGTGCTCCTCCCCGGCCAGCCTGCTGTTCGTGGGGTCCGCTCCGACCCAGCGCGGCTCGCCGCCGTCCTCGCCGGGGAGCAGTGCCTCGATCCAGGCGTGCGTCTCCACCTCCGCCGAGCGGCGACCGTTCTCGCGCGGGGCGAACAGGTAGCCGGAGACGTAGCGCGCTCCGATCGACTCGCGGCGAAGGACCGCAAGCGCCAGGTGGACGAAGTCCTGGCAGACGCCGGCTCCCCCCGCGAGCAGATCGTCGATCGTCGAGCCGACGTACGTGACCCCCGGGCGGTACTCGAACCGTTCCGGGATCAGGGTGCAGAGGGCATTGACGGTGTCGTGTGGGGTGGACGCCCGAACCTCGGCAGCGATCTCCGCGAGTCGGTCGGCGGCGCCGACCCGGCTCCACGGGAGCAGGAACTCGCCCGCTTCCCGGCGGTAGGAGTCATCCTCGATCCCGTCCGGCGACGCGTGTGGCGGAGGCGAGGGGGCAATGGTGGACACGCGGGAGCGGGCCTCGATCTCCAGGCGCTCGTGCCGGGCGGCGACATTGAAGCTGACCGTCTCGGTGCCGAAGTAGTCGCGGTGCCGGTACAGATGGGCCGTGGGCTCGACACTGAGCTCGAAGCTGTGAACCCGCTGGGTGTCGGTCGAGGCCGGCATCACCCGCAGGATGTTGTGCTGCTCGGAGACCGGCTGGTCGTACTCGTAAGTCGTCGAGTAGACGATCGAGAAGTTCATCCGGCGGCGCGCTCCGGTGCAGCCGGCACCACTCCGGTGAAGTAGTGCTGCTCGATCTCTCGCTCGACCCGGCGCAGCTCCTGCTGCACCTCCCGGAAGGTGGCGGGCAGCTCGTCGTAGGAGATGGCCGCGTGACGGCGCAACTCGAGATCGGCGATCAGCCTTCTCAGGCGCAGCGCGGGCGGTGACCCCTGCGGGGTCGCGTCAGCCCGGGACAGCGCTCGGTTGAGAGCCTCCGTGGACGCGGTGACGGACTCGGGGAAGTCCGATTCGAACAGGAGGAAGTGCGCCACCGGCTCGCCGTTCGGCGGTGAGGTTGCGGAGCGCATGAACGCCTGCAGGCCGCCGACGGCTCGCAGCAGCGCCAGCGCGTTGCCGTCCCTTCGAGGGAGCTCCCGGGCAGCGTCGTCAGCCGGGCGCATCGGCGGCAGCGCGACCCGGAGCATCCTCAGGACCATGTCGGCGGCCTCCACACGACCTCCGGCGATCAGGAAGGCGTGGGCCTCGTCGCGCTGCATCGTTGTCAGCGACAGGCCCCAGAACAGGGCCGTACGCTCCTTCACGTAGGCGTACACGGAGTGCGGTCCGAGTCGCGGCTCGGTGCTGAAGTCGCGGCGCTCGAGCTCCAGCGAGAACGTGTTCAGCGCCTCCCACATCTCGGTCGAGATCGTGTCCCGCAGGATTCGCGCGCCCTCACGTGCCGTCCGCACGCAGAACGCGATCGAGACCGGGCTCTGCTCATCGCTCGTCAGCTGGCGGGTCACCTCCTCGCGAGCGCCGTCGCTGCCGTGGCCACCCGCCGTCCCGGCGCCCATCAGGATCGGGACCGAGCGCCACGAGATCGGCACCCTGGTCGGGTCGTCGCTCCACTCCTCGAGCTCGGCTTGGAACAGGGCGTCGAGCATCCGGGCGATGTGCTCGGCCCGCACCATGTGCCGACCGAGCCAGTAGAGGTCGTTCGCGATTCGGGCCAGCATCAGCGGCGCCCTCGGGGGGGCTGCTCCTGCTGTTGCTGGCGCTCCTGCTCGGTCCAGCCGACCTGGCGGAGCCCGGGCATGGTCGGTGGGTCGAGGGGGACCGGACGGGAGCGACTCGCCCGGTGTGCCTCGTCCGCCAGGACCCAGGTGTCCTTCGACCCCCCTCCTCGCGAGCTGTTCACGATCATCGAGCCCTCCTGGAGGGCGACCCGGGTCAGCCCGCCGGGGACGATCCGCATCCGGTCCCCATAGACGGCGAAGGGACGCAGGTCGACATGGCGGGGCGCGAGCGAGCCGTCGATCGTCAGCGTCGGCACGGTCGACAGCCACACGGTGTCCTGAGCGATCCAGTTGGATGGATCCGCACGCACCAGCTTCGCCTGCTCCGCGATCTCACCGTCGGCAGCGGTGGGCCCGATGAACACGCCCTTGCCCCCGGACTCGCCGGTCGGCTTCAGCACCAGCTGATCGAGGTGGGAGAGCGCGAACTCGCGCTGCTCCGGGTCTCTCAGAAGGTAGGTGGGGACGTTCGCGATCAGGGGCTTTTCCCCGAGGTAGTAGCGGATCATCTCCGGGACGTAGTGGTAGATGGCCTTGTCGTCGACGACGCCGGTCCCGGGGGCGTTCGCGATCGCGACGTTCCCCTGGCGGAATGCCCGGAGCAGCCCCGGCACCCCCAGCAGCGAGTCCGGCCACAGCTCGAGAGGGTCGATGAACACGTCATCGACCCGGCGGTAGATCGCATCGACGCGAGCCAGGCCCGTGGTCGTTCGCAGGTAGCAGGTGGCATCGCGGACCACGAGGTCGGAGGCCTGGACCAGCTCGACCCCCATCTGGCGTGCGAGGAACGCGTGCTCGAAGTACGCGCTGTTCGCGGGCCCAGGGGTCCAGACCACGACCGTCGGGGCTCCGGCGCCACCCGGTGCCACGGCCCGCAGCGCCGAGAGCAGGATCGCTGGATAGTCCGCCACGGGGCGGACGGCGTAGTCGGAGAAGAGCTCAGGCACCAGACGGCTCATCGCAGCGCGGTTCTCGAGCACGTACGAGACGCCCGAGGGCACCCGAACGTTGTCCTCGAGCGCCCTCCAGCTGCCGTCCGCGTCGCGGACGAGGTCGCAGCCCGAGACGTGACACCACACGCCGGCCGGCGGGCGCAGGCCGTGGGCCTCGCGCAGGAAGCCGGGCCGAGTCACGACCAGCTCCCACGGGATCACCCCGTCGGCGACGATCTGAGCCTCCCCGTAGACATCGGCGACGAAGTGGTTGAGCGCCAGCACCCGCTGGCGCACTCCGCCCTCGATCTGCTCCCATTCGGCCCCGGGAATGATCCGGGGGACCAGATCGAGCGGGAACGGGCGGTCGCGGGTCTGACCGTCAGGGCCGAGGGTGTCAAAGGTGATCCCCTGCTCGAGGAAGATCGCGTCGCGGCGCTCGGAGGAGGCCCGAAGCCGAGCCTGGCCGAGCCCGGCGAGGGAGTCCATCAGCGCCCGTGCGTGCTCGCGGGGCTCGCCGTCCTCGGCGATCAGCTCGTCGCACGCGCGCTCCGGCAACGGGTATTGCCGATCCAAGATCGTCACGGTCTCTCCGTCTGGGCTCATAGGATCGCAGGGAGCGATAGCAGCCGCGGGCGCCCCGGCGCAGAATATGCTGCTCCCCCGATGAGGTTCGAGGGGCGACGCGCGCTTGTCACCGGGGGCGCCAGCGGGATCGGGGCGGCGATCGCCAGCAGGCTCGCCGCGGATGGAGCCCAGGTCGTGATCGGCGACATCGATGAGACGGGCGCGCGCCAGGTTGCCGACGAGATCGGCGCGGTCGCGATCCCCCTCGACGTCGCCGAGCTCAGCGCGGCCACGGCGGCGGTCGACTCGGCCGGGCCATTCGAGATCCTCGTCAACAACGCCGGCACCGACGACTTCGGGTTCTTCACCGACATGACCCCGGACCGGTGGCGGCGACTGCTGGCGATCAACCTGGAGGGCGTCTTCAACTGCACCCACGCGGCGCTGCCGGCGATGCAGCGCGCCGGCTACGGCCGCATCGTCAACGTCGCCTCCGAAGCTGGGCGCGTCGGCTCCAAGGGATCGGCGGTGTACTCGGCGGCGAAGGGCGGGGTGATCGCGTTCACGAAGACGATCGCACGCGAGAACGCTCGCTTCGGGATCACCGCGAACGCCATCGCCCCGGGCCCGATCGACACGCCGCTCCTGCGCGCGGCCAAGCAGCTCGGCGAGATCGGGGAACGGGTGATCGAGACCATGAAGAGCCAGACCCAGATGCGGCGCCTCGGGCAGCCGGAGGAGGTCGCCACGGTCGCCGCCTTCCTGGCCTCCGACGACGCGTCCTACGTCACCGGGGAGACGCTCGGCGTCTCGGGCGGATTGGGGATGGTGTGACGGGCGTGGCTCCCGGCATCGAGCGCACCGACGAGTTCGTCGTCGAGGGCCGGTTGCTGACCGACGTCGGTGGCTCGATCGGCTCCAGCGTGCTCTCGACCCCCGCGATGATCGGGATGATGGAGCGCACCTCAGCGGTGCTCGCGCTCGAGCAGCTCCCGGATGGAAACGCGACGGTCGGCTTCGAGGTCTGCATCAAGCACGTTTCCGCTGCGCTCGAGGGCGCTCGCTGCACGGTGACCTCGCGTCTACGCGAGGTGGTCGACGGGCGAAAGCTGCGGTTCGAGGTCGAGGTGCGCGAGGGCGATCGGGTGATCGGTGTCGGCACTCACGAGCGTCGGGTGATCGACGTGGGGCAGCTGAGCCGCCAATAACCTCAAAGGGGTGACCGAGCTGCCCCAGCGCGTCCGCATCCGCGAGGTCGGCCCGCGCGACGGGTTCCAGAACGAGCCGGAGGTGATTCCCACCGCCGACAAGGTCCGGCTGATCGGCATGCTTGTGGACTCCGGCGTGCGCAGGCTGGAGGTGACCTCGTTCGTGCGCCCGGACGTGATCCCTCAGCTCGCCGACGCCGAGCAGGTGCTCGCGGCGGTCGAGCACCGGGAGGGGGTTGCCTACTCCGTGCTGATCCCGAACGAGCGGGGCCTCGATCGGGCGCTCGCCCATCGCGACCGCTTCGACGAGGTGAGCGTCTTTCTCTCGGCCTCGGAGACCCACAACCGCGAGAACGTCAACCGCTCGATCGCCGAATCGCTCGAGGGGCTCGAGCGCACGCTCGCGACCGCTCGCGCCGAGGGGTTGCGGTGCGAGGGCGTGATCTCGGTCTCATTCGGGTGTCCATACGAGGGAGATGTCCCACCCGGGCGGGTGTTCGAGGTTGCTGACCGCCTGGCCGAGGCCGGCTGCGACGAGGTCGCCTTCGGCGACACGACCGGGATGGCGAACCCGCGCCAGGTGGGCGACTTCTTCGGCCTAGCCCGCGAACGGCTGCCGGGCGTTGAGCTGACCGCCCACTTCCATAACACCCGTGGCCAGGGCCTCGCCAACGTACTCGCCGCCCTCGAGCAGGGTGTGGAGTCGTTCGAGTCGGCGTTCGGCGAGCTCGGCGGGTGTCCGGTTCCACCGGGCTCGACCGGGAACATCTCGACCGAGGATCTCGTCTCGATGCTCGAGGAGATGGGGATCGAGACCGGGATCGACCTTCCCCCGCTGATCGCGGCATCGCGGGCGGTCCAGGACATTCTGGGGCGGCCCCTCGGCGCGCATGTGCTGCGGGCCGGTCCCGTCGACTGGCACAGGTAGATTCCCGGCCGATGCTCAGTGACGCCTTCAGGCAAGCCGTCGAGAGCGAGGATCGGGAGGCGCTGGTCGCGGCGCTCGCCGAGGGGGTCAGCTTCCGAAGCCCGGTGGTGTTCCGGACCTACGAGGGACGCGACCTGATCGGGACGATCCTTACGGAGGCTGCGATGAAGGTGTTCGAGGACTTCCGGTACGTCGAGCAACTGGAGGACGGTGAGGTGGCCGCCCTGATCTTCACCGCCCGCGTCGGCGATCGCAAGCTGGACGGCCTCGACATGCTGCGATTCGACGGGGACGGGAAGGTCGCGGAGCTGACCGTGATGGTGCGCCCGCTGAGCGGGGTCAACGCTCTCGCGGAGGCGATGGGCGCGCAGTTCGAGCGGCTCGGTCTGACTCCGCCGCAGGCCTCAGAGGGATAACCTCGGCCGTCCGGACCGAAGGAGAGATTCGTGGACAGGGACTCGATCGATCGCATTCGTAGCGCGACCTTTCCGATTGCAAGGCGTGGGTACGAGAAGCGCGAGGTCGACCGCTTCCTCACGCGACTCGGCGACTGGCTGGAGACCGGCGGGGGCGACCAGGCGCGCACGGAGCTGGTGCGGCGGGAGCTCGAGCGGGTCGGGGAGAAGACGGCCAAGATCCTCACCGATTCGCACGAGGTGGGCGAGCAGCTTCGCGCCGAGGCCGATCGCTACGCCGCGACCACCCGGGCCGAGGCCGACGCGCACAGCGAGCGCACCCGGATCGAGACCGAGCAGTACGCGTCCGAAACCCGCGAGGCCGCGGAGTCGGAGACAGCGCGCCTTCGTCAGGAGGCCGACGTCTACTCTGCCGAAGCACGCCAGGCCGCGGATGACTACGCCGCGCAAAAGCGAGACGAGGCGGACGAGTATGCGATCGAGATCGCCCGCGAAGCCGATCAGGCCGCGGCCGAGCTGACGGCGAAGGCGGAGCGCGACGCGGAGAACAAGGTCGCGGCAGCTGAGACCAGGGCGCGGTCGCTGATCGATGAAGGGCCGGCCCCGCGTCGCGTAACGGCGTCGACCCGCGCTGGGAGCTAGCGCCCCGTGTCGACGCCGCAGGACCTTCCCCCCGAAGAGCAGGAGCCGCTGCGCGAGCAGGGGCTGGTCGACTGGATCCGGTCCGCCAGCTTCTCCACCGCTCGGCGTGGCTACGACAGAGCCGAGGTCGATGCCTTCCTGACGGCGCTGACGGAGCAGGTCGCCCGGCTCAAGAGCGGGGTCGCGCCGGAGCTCGAGGGCGATACCAGCGGCGCGCTGAAACGCGAGCTGGAGCGCGTCGGAGAGCGCACCAAGCACATCCTCACGGCGGCCGAGGAGACCGCCGAGCAGCTTCGCTCCGAGGCCGCCGCCACGGCCACCGAGACCCGGCTGGCGGCCGAGACCTGGGCCAACCGCGTGCGCGGGGACGCGGAGGAGTTCGCGAACACCACCCGCAGCAAGGTTGCGGAGGAAGCACGCGTCTCGCGGCTGAGCGCCGGCCGCAAGGCTGAGGAGCTCATCGCGGCCGCCGAAGCGAAGCGGGAGGAGATCGTGGAGGAGACGGCCCGGCGCCGCCGCCGGCTCGAGACGCGAATCGATGCCCTGGAGGAGCGCCGGGACGCGATTCTCGCCGACGCCAGAGCCCTGATCGAGGAGCTGACGGGCACGCTCGCGGCCCACGAGGCGGCGGTCCCTCCGCTCGAGGTCTCCGAGCTCGAGGACGCGCAGCTGGGGGACGCGGAACTCGAGGGCGCGGAACTCGAGGGCGCGGAACTCGAGGACGCGGACTCGGAGGCCGCCTTCGAAGAGGAGGGCGAGGAGGAAGAGGAGGCAGGCGTTTCCGAGTTCGAGCTCGACGAGGCCTTCGGGCCGGATGGCGTCGCGGAGGCGGACGCAGGCATCGTGTTCGACCAGGAGGGGCTCGAGGAGCCGGCCGAGGAGATGGAGCTCCCTGAGCTTGGCGAAGAGCTCGAGGAGGAGGAGGAGACCGAGGTTCAGGCGAGCTCTGAGCTGGAGGAGCCCGAGCCGGCGGAGGAGCCCGAGCCGGCGGAGGAGTCCGAGCCGGCGGAGGAGTCCGAGGCCCCTGAGGAGCCGGCCGGCGCCGACGAGGACGGCACGGCCGAGCAGGAAGCTCGGTAGGGCCGGACCCTAGACTCCGCCTGGATGAGCGAGACGCGCGAGGGCACACCGCTGCAGGGAGCGCTCGAGGCCGCCTACGCCGGTGGGCCGGAGCGCCATCAGCGCAAGACGGCCGAGCAGGGGAAGTTGCCGGTCCGCGAGCGGGTCTCGCGGCTCGTCGATTCCGAGTGCTTCGCGGAGGAGGGGCTGCTCGCCAACTGGGACCAGGAGGGGCTGGGGGCCGACGGTGTCGTGACCGGCCTCGCGCTCGTCGGCGGGCGCCAGGTCGCGTTGATGGCGAACGATCCGACCGTGAAGGCGGGATCGTGGGGGCCGAAGACGGTCGAGAAGATTCTCCGGATCCAGGAACGAGCGCTCCGCCTCGAGGTGCCGATGATCTACCTGGTCGACTCCGCGGGGGCACGGATCACCGACCAGGTGCGGATGTTCCCGGGCCGCCGCGGTGCCGGGCGCATCTTCTACAACGAGGTCCGGCTCTCCGGGAAGGTGCCTCAGGTCTGCCTGCTGTTCGGCCCCTCGGCGGCCGGCGGGGCGTACATCCCGGCCTTCTGCGACGTCGTGATCATGCGCGATGGCAACGCCTCGATGTATCTGGGCTCGCCGCGAATGGCCGAGATGGTGATCGGCGAGAAGGTGACCCTGGAGGAGATGGGCGGGGCGAAGATGCACACCGGCGTCTCCGGCTGCGGTCATTTCCTCGTCGAGAGCGACGACGAGGCGATCGAGCTGGGCCGCCGCTACCTCTCATACATGCCCTCCAACTGGCGGGAGGCTCCGCCGACGGCCCCCCCGGCGGATCCGGGCTCGGACAGGGCGGTCTCCGAGATCGTCCCGACCGATGAGAAGACCAGCTTCGACGTCAAGGAGCTGATCGGCGCGCTCGTCGACGCCGAGTCGTTCTGCGAGGTCCACGAGCGCTGGGCGAGGGAGGTCGTGATCGGCTACGGGAGGCTCGAGGGACGCGCGATCGGGATCGTCGCCAACCAACCCGCGTTCAAGGGCGGGGTCTTGTTCGTCGACTCAGCCGACAAGTCGGCGCGGTTCATCGCCACCTGCAACGCGTTCAACGTCCCGCTGCTCTTTCTGGCTGACGTCCCCGGGTTCATGATCGGCACCGAGGTCGAGCGCCAGGGGATCATCCGGCACGGCGCGAAGATGATCTCGGCCGTGTCGGAGGCCACCGTCCCGAAGCTCTCGGTGATCGTCCGCAAGGCCTACGGCGCCGGCCTCTACGCGATGGCCGGGCCGGCCTTCGAGCCCGACTGCTGCATCGCGCTGCCCACCGCGTCGATCGCCGTGATGGGGCCCGAGGCGGCGATCAACGCGGTGTTCCTCAACCAGATCCAGGCGATCGAGGACGAGGCCGAGCGGGCGGAGTTCGTGCGGGCAAAGCGCGAGGAGTACGCGGCCGACATCGACATCCTCCATCTCGCCTCGGAGATGGTCGTGGATGCGGTCATCGAGCCCGGCCGCCTTCGCGCGGAGTTGATCCGCCGGTTCGCGTTCGCCGAGTCGAAGGATCGCCGGTTCTCCGAGCGCCGCAATCCGGTCACGCCGGCGTGAATCCCCGCCCGATCCTCGGCTGAACCGTGGCCCGGCTCGCGGTCGTCGGCGGAAGCTCGATCCGGGGGGTCGAGATCGACGTCGGCGGGGCGGTGCTGTTCCAGCGGCACGGGCTCGAGCGCTACACGCTGCCGCACCGGATCGACCACGTGGCCAACATGACCGCGCTTGCCGAGGCCGGGTGCGACCGGGTGCTCGCGGTCGGCTCGGTTGGCGGCCTCCGGCGCGATCTCGGGCCGGGCACCTTCGTCTGCCCGGACGACTTCATCGTGCCCGGCGCGGCCCCGACGGCCTTCGACGACGAGCGCGCGCACCGGGTGCCCGGGTTCGACCCCGAGTGGCGCGCGACGGTGGTCGGGGCCTGGAGCCGTCTGGGCGAGCCGCCGCTGGTCGACGGGGGGGTCTACTGGCAGACCAGCGGCCCCCGGCTGGAGACGCCGGCGGAGATCCGGATGATCGCTGAGCGGGCGCAGGTGATCGGGATGACGATCGGCTCCGAGTGCACCGTCGCCGGCGAGCTTGGTCTCGCCTACGCGGCCATCTGTGTGGTCGACAACCTGGCGAACGGAGTCGGCGAGAGCGAGCTGACGATGGAGGAGCTGCTCGCGGGGCGCGCCGCCAACGCGCAGACGCTCCGGCGAGCGCTCGAGGCGGTGATCCCGGCGCTCGGCGGTAGCTGAAGGGCCGGCATTACCCTCTGAGGATGGGACTTGCCGTCACCAGCGCCAACCTCGACGGCGACCTGGTGGGCCTCAGGGCCGAGCGAGGGACGATCGCCGAGCTGGGGCCCGACGTGGAGCCTCGATCCGGCGACGAGGTGATCGACGCTGGCGGCATGGCGCTCCTCCCCGGGCTGGTCAACGCCCACACCCACGCGGCGATGACGCTGTTCCGCGGCTACGCCGACGACCTGCCGTTGATGGAGTGGCTAGAGCACCACATCTGGCCGGCGGAGCGTCGCCTGGACGAGGAGGACGTCTACTGGGGGACCCGGCTCGCCTGCCTCGAGATGATCCGCTCGGGGACGGTCAGCTTCTGGGACATGTACTGGTATCCGGCTGCGGTTGCCCGCGCCGTCGACGACGCCGGACTGCGAGCGGTGGCGGCCGCGCCGCTGATCGACGGGAGCGGTGGGGCAGAGGGCGCGGCGGCGGCCCGCAGGCGTGCCGAGGGGAGTCTCGATGCGGTTCGGGCGGCCGCCGGCGGACGGGTCGTCGCGGGCCTTGCACCGCATGCCATCTACACCGTGAGCGAGCGCTCGCTTCGCTGGGTCGCCGAGCTCGCCGGACAGCTCGAGCTGCCCGTTCAGATCCACCTCTCGGAGACCGAATCCGAGGTGACGGAGTGCGTCGAGCAGCATGGCTTGCGCCCGGCGGCCTACCTCGATCAGGTCGGGCTCCTGGGAGAGCGAACGGTCCTTGCTCACGGCACCTGGCTGGACGAGAGCGAGCTGGAGCTGATCGCCGAGCGCGAAGCCACGGTCGTCACCAACCCGGTCGCGAACCTGAAGCTCGCGGTGGGCGGCATCTTCCCCTACCTCGCGGCACGCCGCCACGGGGTACGCGTCGGCATCGGCACCGACGGTCCCGGCTCGAACAACTCGCTGGACATGCTCGCCGACGTCAAGACCTTCGCCCTGCTGCAGAAGAACGTCGCGGGCGATCCATCGGCGGTGACGGCGAAGGAGGCCTGGGAGGTGGCCACCGGACAGCGCTCGCCCCTGCTGGCAGGGGCGGGGCTGGAGCCCGGCCGGCCGGCCGACTTCCTACTGGTGCGCACCCACACGCCCGAGCTCAGCCTCGGGGAGCTCCATGCCGGCCTCGTCTACGCGGCAAGCGGCGCGGTCGTCGACACCACCGTGGTCGCCGGCCGGGTCCTGCTGCGCGACCGCAGGATCGAGGGCGAGGATGACGTTCGTGCACGCGCGGTCGAGCGCGCTCGACGCCTCGGTTTGGTCCCCGAACGGGTCCAGGCGTGACGAGCTAGCGCTTGGCCTCGCACCTCACTCCGGGGCTCTGGGACTTCGTGGACCGGTGGCTGCCGCCAGCGCCCGCCCGCGTGCTCGATGTCGGCTGCGGTGAGGGGGACTCCACGCGGAGGCTACGTGAGGTCGGCTTCGACGCGACCGGTCTCGATCCGATTGCCCCGGCCGGGACCGGGTTCGTCGTCGAGACGCTCGAGGGATTTGTGCCGGCTCACCCCTTCGACGCGGCCATCGCGATCCGCTCGCTTCACCACGTCGGGGACCTCGATCGGGCGGTCAAGAGCCTCCACCGAGCGCTCGTGCCGGGCGCACGGCTGGTCCTCTTCGAGTTCGACGTCGATGGGCTCGATCGCTCCGCCGAGGCGTGGCTCGATGACGCCGGCCTCCCCGGACCGCTCGCTGAGACCGAGCGCGATGAGGTGATCCCGCTGGCGGAGATCGTGGCGGCGCTCCAGCCCCGCTTTCAGGCGCTTGCCAGGGAGCCGGCCCCATACCTGGCGCGCGAGGCCGGCCAGGGCGAGCTCGCGGGCGCCGAGGCAGCGGCGATCGCCAGCGGCGCCCTGCGCCCCTGTGGCGCGCGCCTGGCATACGAGCGGCGCTAGCCGAGACCGCTCGCCCCCTGGCTGGTGCTCAGGCCCTCTCAGGCCCCCATCACGGTGAGGATCGCCGCAGCGACGATTCCGCCGGCGACGATTCCAACCACGTAGGTGAGCAATAGATTCCTGCGCTCGATCGGGCCGAAGGCCAGGCGACTCAGGAGCGATCCCATCGAGTTACCTCCTCTTTCCTGCGCCTGCGGGGTTAGCTGACGGGCTCGCGCGAAAGAGCTGCGCTATGGACTCGGGTCCAATTCGCCCCAGGCCTTGGTGGCCAACGGGTTCCCCACTCGCCCCAGACGGGCGATTAGGCGTCGTTTTCCCTGTTGACGCGGGAGCGTACCCAGCGCCGTGGACGTCTAACCGCCCCCGCGGGGACTTGCCGCATTTTCCGAAAAGCCGGGGGCGGGTTTCCGCTGGGCGCCGTCCGGGTACCGACGGACCCAAGCTTCCAAGGAGGGATCGACGCTGGAGAAGCGCCCGGGGTTTAGGCGAGAGCCCCGGGCGCCGCCTCGTCGCCGAGTCTCGCCGCAAGCTCAACGAACCAGTCGAGCGCGGTCGGGTTGGCGAGCGAGTCCCGGCTCGCCGCCTCCTCGGGCGGCGTGCCCATCAGGATCCGCTTCACCGGCACCTCGAGCACCTTGCCCGAGAGCGTGCGGGGCACCTCGTCGATCTGGAAGATCTCGTTCGGGACGTGCCGCGGCGAGCAGTCCTCGCGGATGCGGCCCTTGATCGCCGCGGTGAGCTCGGCGGTCAGCCCGACTCCGTCGCGCAGAACCACGAACAGCGGCATCCAGCCCTCGGTGCCGGGGCGGGGCACGTCGACGACCAGGGCGTCGACGACGTCCGGCTCGGCCAGCACGGCGCGGTAGATCTCGCTGGTCCCCATCCGGACTCCCTGACGGTTGATGGTCGAGTCCGAGCGTCCGTAAATGACCGCCGTGCCACGCGAGGTGATCTCGATCCAGTCGCCGTGGCGCCAGATGCCCGGGTACATCTCGAAGTAGCTCGCCCGGTAACGCGAGCCGTCCGGATCGCCCCAGAGGCGGATCGGCATCGACGGCATCGGCTCGGTGATCACCAGCTCCCCGACCTGGTCGATGACGGGGCTGGCGTGCTCGTCGAAGGCCTCGACCCTCGCGCCGAGCGAGCGTGCCTGAAGCTCACCGCGGTACACCGGCAGCGTCGGCACCCCGCCGACGAAGGCGGTGCAGACATCGGTGCCCCCCGAGGTCGAGAACAGCCAGGTGTCTCGGCCGACGTGGTCGTAGATCCACTGGAACCCCTCGGGCGCCAGGGGGGAGCCGGTGGACCCGACCGAGCGCAGCCGCGAGAGGTCATGGGCCGACGGCTCGGCGCCCGCCTTCATACAGGCGGCGATATAGGAGGCGGAGGTACCGAAGCAGGTAATCCCGGCGCGCTCCGCCAGATCCCAGAGCACGTCCATGTCGGGGTGACCCGGGCTTCCGTCATAGAGCACGATCGAGGCGGGGGTCAAGAGCCCGGAGACGAGGAAGTTCCACATCATCCAGCCGGTGGTCGTGAACCAGAAGACGCGATCGCCCTCCTGCGCATCGACGTGAAGGTGGAGCTTCTTCAGGTGCTCGAGCAGGATCCCGCCATGGCCGTGGACGATCGCCTTCGGCAGCCCGGTGGTTCCCGACGAGTAGAGCACCCAGAGCGGGTCGTCGAACGCCACCGGCGTGAACTCGAGCTCGGCGCCCGCGCCGGACGCCAGGAGCTCCTGCCAGGTGGTCGCCTTGGCGAGCTGTGAGAGGTCCGGGTCCGGGTCGAGGTAGGAAAGGACGACCGTCCGCTCGAGGCTCGGCATCTCGGCCTGGAGGCCGGCGATCAGACCGAGGCGGTCGAAGTCGCGTCCGCCGTAGCGGTATCCGTCGACGGAGAAGAGCACCTTGGCCTCGATCTGAGCGAATCGGTCGACGACCGAGCGTGCCCCGAAGTCAGGCGAGCAGCTCGACCAGACCGCGCCGAGCGAGGCAGTGGCGCAGAAGGCGACGATCGCCTCGGGAACGTTCGGCAGGTAGGCGCACACGCGATCGCCTCGCTCCACCCCGAGCTCGCGCAGCCCGGCGGCGAGCTGGGCGACCTGCTCGCGCAGCTCGCCCCAGCGAAGCTCGCCGAGCTCGCGCAGCTCGGACGCGTGGAGGATTGCCACCGCATCGTCGCGCTTGTCGCGGAACAGGTGCGCGGCGTAGTTGAGCTCGGCCCCCGGGAACCAGCGGGCGCCCGGCATCGAGCGCTCGGGGAGGACGTCTGAGTAGGGTGCCGAGGCGCTCACCTCGAAGAACTCCCAGATCGAGGACCAGAAGCCCTCGAGGTCCTCGACCGACCAGCGCCAGAGCGCGTGATAATCGCCGCCGAAATCGAGCCCGCGCTCGGCCTCCAGCCAGCGCATGTAGCGGGTCATGGTCGCGCGCTCGGCGCTCTCGGAGGAGGGCTCCCAGAGCTTCTCGCCGCGTCTGGCTGCGGCTTCCGGTGCCATCCGGCGCTTATATCACCGGTGCCTTGGGTGACGGCGCCGACGGCCGGTCGACGCTCGCTCGTCGCCCGACGTCGCGATCGAGCTGCCGGATCAGCTCGAGCGTGAACCCGTGCGCCCGCTCGAGCGCCGCGGGGTCGACGCGCTCGGGGGTGTCGGATGTCGTGTGACGCCCGGGCACGTAGCCGTCGTCGCCGAGTGAGGTGATCCCGATCGAGCGATAGCCGCGGAGGCGCGGCGGCAAGGAGTCGCCCGCGAGCCCGTGGCGCAGCGTGGCCGCCCCGTAGCGTCGTTCGCCCTCGACGTCGGCGGCGGCGATCGCCTCGCAGAGCTCGTTCAGGCGAGCGTCCAGCGAGTAGCTGACGACCCAGCCGGCGGCGGCCTCGAACCGGGGCCGGCCGTGACCGACGGTGTCGAGGCAGACGAAATAGGTGGTCTCGGGGTCAAGCTCACCGCGGTGCGTGAGCACGAACGCCCGCATGCCCTCCTGGAGACACTCTTCGGCACCGGTGAACAGGACCCAGACGTCGAGGTGGGGGGGAGGGTCGGCATCGAGCTCTTCGGCGAGGGACAGGACGGTGGCGACGCCGGAGGCGTTGTCGTTGGCGCCCGGGACGACGGCGGAGAGCTCGATGTCGACGAGCGCGAAGGCGCCGAGCAGGAGGACGAGCGTGGGGGGGACCTGGAGCGCCGAGATCAATGCCGAGTCGAGCCCCGCCATACGCGCGCCGAGGATCGGCAGGAGGAGGACGAGCGCCCAGAAAAGAACCCGGAAGGGGCCGATGGGGACCGACAGACGGGCGGCGAGCCGAGCGCTCCTTGCGGCTACCCACGGAGCGAAGACGGCGCCCGTCCGAGCGGCGTCGTAGTGGGCGCACAGGATCACCCGGGCCGGCGCCTGCGGTCGCCGGCCGACCGAGACCACGTTCTGGGAGGCGCGGCGGAAGAACAGCAGGCGGGCGAGATAGAGGCGGTAGTTGAGGTCCAGGTACATCGAGATCGCGGCGAGCAGGACCAGGGCGAAGCCGAGCGGCGGGAGTGCGACTGCGACGAGGCTGCCGGCGAAACCGACCGCGCAATGGAGCGCGTGGACCAGTCCGTACTGAGGATGGACATACGTCGGCTGGACGTCGGCGCGGCGGTTGCGAGCGCGCAGGCGCGCGGCGAGCCAGCTCGCCGCGCGCCGCTCTGCGTCGGTCCCGGCGAGCCGCCCCTCGAACGAGCAGAGCTCGCGGATCACCTCCATGCGCCCGGCGACGTCCACGGGGACGGGATTATCGCGGCCGGGCGCGAGTCGGCGGCCGCTCAGCCAGAGTCTCGGCCCCGGCGACCACGGCGCGCGAACCCGGCCGGCTGCCTTCATGGCGCCTTATGGGGTCATATAGGCGCATAAAGCGCCACGAGCCCGCGGCTGCGCCGGGAGCGGCCGGGTGCAGCTCACGGGTCCTCTATGCGGCGGGTGGGATTCGAACCCACATGTCCCGAAGGACACGGCCTTTTGAGGGCCGCGCGTATGCCGTTTCGCCACCGCCGCGACTCTCTCCATTTTGACGCTTCGCCCGGCCCGGATCGTCATCGACACTGCGACCTCCCCGCCGCGACCACCGCTAGCCTCGATTGGACGATGTGCGGCCGCTACAGCCTCACCGATCCCGACCCCGCGAAGCTGCGGGCACGGTTCGACATCTCCGAGTCCGCCGAGCTGGAGGAGGAGCCGCGATACAACATCGCCCCCACCGATCCGGTGCTGGCGGTCCGTCGCCTCGATGACGGCCGGCGCGACCTCGGCACGCTGCGCTGGGGCCTCGTCCCCGGTCGCTGGGCCGAGAAGGGCCGTCCGCTGATCAACGCCCGGGCGGAATCGCTCGAGCGCCAGCCCGCGTTCACCGAGTCCTTCCACGAGCGGCGCTGTCTGATTCCGGCCGACGGCTTCTATGAGTGGCGCGAGGACGAGCACGGCAAGCGGCCGGTGTGGGTCAATCGCGCCGACGGCGAGCTGTTCGCGTTCGCCGGCCTCTGGGCGGCTCTCCCGGAGCGGAAGGGCGACGGCGTTCTCTACAGCTGCACGATCGTCACCTGCGAGCCGAATGAGCTGATCCGGCCGATTCACGACCGGATGCCGGTCGTCCTCCAACCCGAGCTCGAGTCCCCCTGGCTCGACCCCAAGGCGGAGCCCGATGACCTGCGCAAGCTGCTCGCCCCGACGCCCGACGGGTTGCTCGTCGCCCGTGAGGTCGGCGACTTCGTCAACGACGTCCGCGACGACGGCCCTCACCTGACCGAGCCCCGCGAGCAGCAGCAGAGCCTGCTCTGATCCGGCGCTCGTCGCCTGGATCGCTTACGCCGGTTGGGGTGAGGCCGACCCGGGGTCCTCACCCGCCAGCGGCACGCCGCCGGTGGGACGCTCCTCCTCGACGTGCCAGTCCTGGTTGAAGCCGATCATCGCGACCACGATCAGGACGAGCTGCACGGGAACGAGTACCAGCGTCAGCACGCCGAGCAGGTCATCGGGCAACGCCGGCGCGTCGAGCCCATCCTTGGACCGCGCGAACCATTCGGGGGCGGCGAGGGCAGCGAAGATCGCGAGGATGATCGCCAGCGCTGCCGCGACCGGCAGGATCCCCCGGCTCCAGCGCAGCACGAGAACCGCGAACACGATGTAGACGCCCGCGTAGATCATCGACATCACCGCGACGCTCGCCCCCTGCAGGCGCTCCCAACCGCCGAGGGTGACGATGATCACCAGGGCAGCGGAGACGAGCAGCACGAGCGCGACCAAGACCTTGGTCGTCTTCGACTCGACCTTCTCCCGGTTCGGGCGCCACAACTCGTACCCCGGACGGGCGCTCACCGCCTCCACGGGCGCAAGTCTAGACTTTCCAGGGTTGCGCGCGGCGGCGACGAAGCCGTGAGTGATCAACCGTTCGCCGGCGGACGTGGCGGAACTGGGATACGCGCCAGGTTTAGGTCCTGGTGGGCTTTACGGCCCGTGGAGGTTCGAGTCCTCTCGTCCGCACTCCTCGTCTTCGCGCTGGCGCCTGGCGTTTGAGACCGTCGCTACGATGGTCGCGCCTGGGGGCAGTGGCCAAATGGCAAGGCACCGGTCTCCAAAACCGGCGATTCCAGGTTCGAGTCCTGGCTGCCCCGCTCGTTAGCCGTGCACGTAACCCAGGCGGCTAACCTCTGGGCGGATGGTGGGGATCATCTTCAGTGGCGTGGGCGCCGCACTGCTCTTGACGCTCGCCGCGCTCGCGGCGAGCCCGGGGGCCGAGCGGGCGATCGCTGCGCCCTGCGCGCACGCGGGCGACACGCACGCCGAGGCTTCCATCGGCCAGCTCCGAGACGCGACGCTCTGCCTGATCAATCGCAGGCGTGCCGAGCGCGACAAGGGCCGGCTGGACCAGAGCGCGAAGCTCGGCGACGCGGCCGAGCGCCACACGCGCGCGATGCTGCGCACGGACTGCCTCGACCACCGCTGTCCTGGGGAGCCAAGCCTGGGACAGCGGATCCGCAGCACCGGATATTTGAACGGGGCGACTCGCTGGCGGTTCGCCGAGAGCACCGGGTGCAAGGGGACGCCGAGGCGCATGGTCGATGCGTGGATGGATATCCGCTTCCACCGGCGCAACCTGCTCGACGCCGCCTACCAGGATCTGGGCGCCGGGCTCAGGGAGCGGTCGCCGGCCGTGGGCGGCTGCAAGGGGAATCCGGATCTGACCACGTTCACCGTCGTCGTCGCCTTCAAGCGAGGCTGAAGCGCCGATTCACGCACCAGTGCGTGCGTACCCGGTTCCCTGGTTCCCAGTGGCCGACCGCGGGTAAATACCCCCTGTGGCCGGGCTGCGGTGCGACCGCGGGCTCGGGGTCGACCAAGGAGAAGAGATGAGGCCGAGCTGGGGTGGAGCGCTCGCGCCGCTGCTCGCGGCGCTGGCGGCGGTTGTGCTGCTGCCCGCGGCCTCCCCATTCACGAGCGAGGCGAGCGCGGCAAGCGCCTGCAAGGTCTGGGGGAAGGATCGGCCCAAGAGCTTGACCACGAAGCAGGCCCGTCGGGCCGTTGCCTGCCTGGTCAACCGCAAGCGCCAGCGTCACGGCCTCGGCGAGTTGGACCGTGACCGACGCCTGCACCGGTCGGCCCAGCGTCATACCCAGCGAATGCGCAAGCAGGGCTGCTTCAGTCACCGCTGCGCCGGGGAGGCCGACCTCGTGGGCCGCCTGTGGTCGGTGAACTACCTCGAGTCGGGGCTCCGTCAGTGGGCGTGCGCCGAGAACATCGCCTGGGGCATCAAGAGCGAGGGCAAGCCGGTCAAGGTCGTCCGGGCCTGGATGCACAGCCCTTCTCACCGGCGGGCGATCCTCTCTTCCACCTACCGGGACATGGGCGTCGGCTTCGTTCGGGGCACGCCGGCCTACAGTCGGCGCTACGGCGCGACCTACACGATCGACTTCGGTCTGCGGCGCGGTTGAACCGTCCCTCCGCCGGGCGTTGTCATCGCGCGGCCCGCGGTCTGCCGCCGCACAGACCTACAATCGAGCGATCCCACGCGGGCGTGGTGTAGCTGGTAACACTGGAGCCTTCCAAGCTCCCATCACCGGTTCGAGTCCGGTCGCCCGCTCTAGTTCCTCAGGCGTAAACTCGCTGACGCGCCGGGGCGTGGCGCAGTCTGGTAGCGCATCCGGCTGGGGGCCGGAAGGTCGCTGGTTCAAATCCAGTCGCCCCGATATACGAAAGCCCTGCACAGGCCGATTTCCACCGAGCCGTGGGGCTACACAGGGGGCTAAAGGGGGCCCTATTGGGCAGAGCGCCGGCGCGCCGCGCGCCGCGTGCACTAGACGCCGACCCGCGCCCCGGCCTAGACTTCGCCCATCCGCTCGAGGATCCCGCAGGGGCAAGGGCGGCGACAAACCGAAAACCGAAGCCGACCGCCGCGTCCATCGAGGACCGCGAGTGAGGATCCCGGCGACGAGGAGCCCTTACCGCCAAGTCCCCGGGACAAGCCCGGCAAGCTGACCCAGGCGCGTCGTGCGATTCCTTCCGAGAGGAGCCGTGCCGATGCCCTATTCCAGTTCAACCCAGAAGCGGATCGACAACGCCTGGCGTCGCTACCGCGAGGCCGAGCGTGAGGGCCGCAACCTGACCGCGGAGGAGCAGGCCGAGATCGAGCAGGCCGTCGACGCCAGCTCGCGGGAGCGCTCGCGAGAGGCGTTCACCAAGGCGCTCGGCGGTGACGGCCCGATCGAGGAGGCCGGCGGCAAGGGCGCGTGGCGGCCCAGCGATCCCGGCGCGCTGTTCGTCCAGGCGCTCGGCTACAAGGAGATCGCAGGACCCCGGCTCGCGGCCGCAGACGTTCACGACCGGAGCGATCGACGTCGGCTCGCTCGGGCAGCGGATGCCGCTCGAGGCGAAGGGCGCACCCTCCTCGAGGGGGCGGGCGCACCCGGCGCCGGCAGCGGCGGCGGGCTCGTGCCGGGCCTGATCGCCACGACGTTATTCGGCTACGTGGATCACGAGCAGGTGGGGAGCTTCAGAGGTCGAGCACCGGCGAGGGAGATGGAGGCGTGGCCTTGGACCGGGCCGGTGGGTGGGCTCCAGGGGACCTGCCACAACACCGATGAGTTTCGACCCTGAGACCGCTCTCAATCGATATGAGCGACCAGCTCCTATGTCGCTGCACGCCGATTAACAGCGCGGCTCGGGGGGCCGGCGGTCATCCCGCCGCACCGCACCCAGGGCGCAGCCTCTCCGCCAATCCGTAGGACAATCCCGCCGATTGCCGAGCGGGTCGACAAGCCCGCTGATCAGGATCCGGCGCCGTGAGCGTCGGCCGCCGACCGTTGAGCGGTCCGGCGGTGCGCAGTTCCTAGAGGTCCCGAACAGCTCCCGTTCAGTAGCGCGTGCTGCCGTCAGTAGCGCGTCCGCCCCTATGCCTCAGCCGCTACTCCGCAGACCGGCGCCTTCGAGGGGGGCCTTGAGTTTTCGTCCGTGAAGACCTAGATCCGACCACCTTGTCCCGGTTCAGGGCGCAGCAACCTAAATGGAGCAGTCCGCAGGCGTTTCCGCAGGGATCAACAGCGGCCCCTCCGCAGGAGCTTCGAAGAATGTCGCCACCAAGACAGTCTCATCGGCAGTTGGATTGAAGGCACTGTGGACGTGTCCGTGACCGAGATCCATGAAGGCGGTCCCCGCTGGGTATGCACGCTCCACGCAATCGTCGGCGCCGACGTACACCAGTTCACCCTCGACGACGTTCACGACCACGGGCCCGCGGTGGGTATGCCACGGAAACTGTGCTCCGGGCTGCACGGTGAACCTCGCCGTCACGGTGCGCGAGGGGTCCTTGGCGTTCACGACCCGGGTCGGCTCGCCATCGAGCTTGGTCTTGACCTTGAGGTCGACCTCGTCGGTGAACACGGCGCGGCCCGTCAAGACCTCGGTGGCGATGGGCGGTGGTGGCTCCTGCGCTGCCGACGGCAGCACGTTTGCCCCGATCAGGAGGACAGCAATCAGCGTCGCCGCCGCCGCCGCTCCTAGCTTCCTGTTCATGTCCGGCTCCTCTCTCGCAATCGGAGGGCGCCGTCATAGAAACGGCCCCCCGACCGCTCTTGAACACATCACCCTAACCCGCGGAGAAGGAATCGCCAAACGATTTACCTGAGAGCAGGTACCGAGCGCCCCACTTCGGCGTTCTTCTGCGACATCGCCCGTGCAGTATCTCGCTCTGGCCGTAACCTAGCCGAGGGGTGGACACGACCCCGAGCCGCCGACGTCGAGGTCCAGCGCTCCTACGACGGCCCCTGGCGGCCTCGAGGGGCGCGCTCGCCGGCGCCGGGGTTGCGCCCCCCTTTTCATCGGCAGCTTCGTGTCACGCGATCCAGGGAGTACGAACGAGCGAACGATCGTACGCCCGCGCAGTCTCCGATGCAACCCCCCATCCACCGCCGCCCGCTTTGCGCTTGCAAGGTTGGTCGGGCTACTCCCGCGCTAGTACCACTTCCCCCGCGCAAAACCTCCGAAGGCGATGAGTCCGATGAGAAGCACGATCAAGCCCGCCCAGAAGCTCCAGACGAACATCAGGACGATGCCGACGATGACGAGGATTCCTCCGACGGAAATGCCGGCGATCCCCCCGCGATCCTCTCGTGCTGCCATTGGGCGCCTCCTCTCCTGGGTTCCTTCGCCTAGCCTTCTAGGCTGCCAGATTATGCGGCCCCTCGCGCGCCCGCACGCGGACCGCGCCCGCGCGGGATCACGGCCCGCTTCGCCACCACCACGAGGGAAGGAAACGCATCGGGGAACGCGCCCGCGCTACCGCGAGCGTGGGCGTCTCTCGGGTGCGCGCGCCCCCGCACGACGAACGGAACGCGACCGGGCGGGGATTCTGCCCAGTCGGGCCGTGGGCTCGTGCTCGGGTCTGGCTTGATAGCTGGGGATTCGGGGCGTTGACCTTCTCTGCTTGCCGAGCATGCGGTCGCCCGATCGCGCGCCTGGCCGCGCGTGCTGTCCCGCGCGTGCGTGCGTGAGGGATGGGCGCTCGTGCGTGTTCGCGGTCGCGCGTCGTCTGCCCGCATCGCCGCCGCTGCCCGCCTCGAGCTGCGCCCGCGCACGCCTGCCTCTCCCTTCCCGAATCCGCCGCGAGAGTTGAGGCTCGAGAACGCGGTCGAGCCCAGATCCTGGTTGGTAAGTAGCCCCAAAACGATGAGACGTCGCTCAATGAGCGGCGTCTTAGGCTTCCTTGCGTGGAGGAGGCAATATCCACAACAAGAGGCGTCCGTGCATCCCCTCTCATCGGCATCCGGGCGGCGCACAGCGCCAACCGGCACCCCTCTCGCAGCGGAACCGCAGGCCGAACCACGGCGGGACCGGCCGCTCGTGTGAGCTGAGACGCCGGGAGGCGCGGGCGGCCGCCTCCTGCCACGCGTACGGCAGGCCTCCATCAACGGCCCGTGGAGGTAGTCGCCGACGAGCTGGACGGGGCGCGACCCCTCGCAGCTGTCGGCGCTCGTCGCCAGCCCGCGCGAGAAGGTGATCGCGCACGTGGAGGAGCCGACGTCGTCGTCGCGATCGATGCCCTGGGCGCCGATGATGCTAGCGAGCCGCTGGAGTTCGATCCCGTCAACTTCTGGGCGGCGACCCTGGTGCTCAGCATCGCTATCGATCTCAACCGGCCACGGCCGGACCTGGGACGAGAAAGGCGTAGATCGCCCCTCAGCGGGGGGGACGCTTCGGCGAGCTGCTTGATCGTCCGGAGCATCTTTTTGATCATCACGAATCGGATCGGGTCGAGCAGGTAGGGGCCAAACCCAAGCTGTTCGAGCAGACCGTCGCCGGCGACCCCGCGACCACGTTCGAGCAGCCGCGTGGTCCCGTTGGGGCCGTCGAGTAGGTGAAAGGCTCAGGTCGGATGCGATCCCTTCTCGTTCAGCGGTTCGCTGAGCACGAGGGCGCGTTCCGGCTCCACACGAGTGACCGGAGGCGCTCCACGCGGTGCCGAGCGGCCAACGAGCTCGATCCTCGCTCGAACGTCGCTCACGCCCGAACTCCCGCTCTACGACAGACGGGCTCGCGTCTTGGGGCGCAGACGGTGTGGCGAGCGGCGCCACCGGCGCCGGTGGTGCGGGCGGCGACACGGACGTGGGAGCGGCCGGTGCGCTGATGTTGGCGCCGTGGAGGCGGCAATCGGGATGGTGACGAGGTCCCCGTCGCTAAGCCCGCCTCTTCTGCGGCGCGGATGGCGAGCATCTCCTCGACCACCACGCGGACGAGCTCGTAGCGCGAGCGCGGTCCCCCGGCCAGACCGCGGTACGCTGCTTGCGTGACACTGAAGGGGGGACGGCTAGCAGGGTCAGTGGTCGCGACGACGCTCGGCTCGCTCGCGTTCGCGGCGCCGGCGCCGGCAACGACTTTCTGCGTGCCCTCCTTCCACCCCGCCTGTCCGAATAGCGGCGGCAGGGTCGCCCAGGCGAGCCTGGCGACGGCGATGCAGACCAACGGCTCCGACGGGATCGCCGACACCGCCGTGATCGACGCGGTCACGATCACCAACCCGGAGTCGATCCTTGCCGCCGGCGAGGATCCGCTCACCGTTAGGGGCGCCGGCCCGGCGGCAACCCGGGTCACGCTCAGCTCGAACATCAACGAGGTCGTGCTCGACCTCGCCACCGGCAACGACCGCGAGATCAGGGTCGCCGAGTTGACGATCGCGATCCCGGAGTCGGCGCCCGACGACGGGGGCGGCGGAGTGCAGCTCAAGGGCGACACGTTGGAGAACGTCGACATCGTCAGCCGCAACCCGGGGCTCCTCATCGGCTCGCCCGCGATCGCCAACTGGGTCGGAGGGGGCACCTTTCGCGGCGGGGAGATTCGTACCGAGGACGGCGGCGACCTCAGCGTCGGCGTCGGCAGCACCGTCGCGAGCGGCGAGATGGTGGTCGCGGGCGCCGCGATCCACGACGCGGCCGTTGGGATCGACGGGTCGAGCCAGAACGCGACGATCACGGTTCGGCGAAGCGAGGTCACGAATCCGGCCCAGGTTGGGGTCCTGGTCTCACGCGGCGCGCTCACGATCGAGAACTCGTCGATCACCACCAACGGCCACTCGGCGCTGGTCGCGACCGCGAACTCCGCCAACCCCACGAGCCTGACCGCCGACCACGTCACCGCCGTCAACAGCGGCATCGCCCCCATCTTCGGTGTGCAGAGCACCGTGCAGCCAGGGCAGGCGGGTAACGCCAACACGACGGTCTCGAACTCGATCGTCCGCGGCTACGCCTCGACCTTCCTGCGTGCGGTCGGCGGCGGCGCGACCGGCGACGCCAACCTCACGATCCGCTACTCGAACGCCCCCGCCACCGGGACCAGCAGCGGCGACGGCACGCTCGATATCGACGAGGAGAACATCGACGCCGACCCCTTGTTCGCCTCGGCCACCGACTTCCGTCTCCAGGCCGGCTCGCCCTCGATCGACGCCGCCGACCCCGCTTCGACGCTCACCTCCGACCTCGCCGGCGCCCCGCGCCCCGTTGACGGCGACGATGACGGCCTCGCCCGTGCCGACCAGGGCGCGTTCGAATTCCAGCCGCCGGAGGCCAACCTCGGCCTGACCTTGAGGCCGATGAAGAAGGAGGTGAAGGCCGGCAGGTCGGCCAGGTTCAGGGCCACTGCCCGGAACACCGGCAACACGGCCGCCAGCGGCGTCGAGGTCTGCATGAAGGCCCAGAAGGCCAGGCGGGGGCTGAGGCCGAGGCAGAGGAAGTGCGAGACCGTCGGCCCGCTGGCCGCTGCCGCCCAGGTGACCAAGAGGTTCACGGTGAGGACGAAGGCGAAGGCCGCCGGGAAGAGGTTCGAGATCAAGTTCACCGCCAGCGGCGCCGGGCTGCGGACGGTGACCCGCCAGGCGAAGCTGATCGTCAGGGACGGGTAAGCGGAGTCACAAAGCAGCGCGCCCGGTCCCCGCCGCGGGATTGGTGGTCGCGCCGGAGTCCCTCGACCGCGACCCTCGCCGAGGCTCCGTGCTCGTCCGTCGCGGCAGGGGAGGCAAAGGCCAGGACGAGCCCCCTGGCGAGGGCGCATGCGCGCGCGGCGCGACCACTCTTCCGGAGAGCCAGGGTCGAAGCTGTGGAGCGGTTGGTGATCACTGTTGAGGAGAACGACGTCGGGGCGCCTGGTCCCGGCCGCGTCCCATCTCGACCCTTATCTCATCGCTTCAGCTCGCGCCCGCCGGGCGGGCGGAGCGGGCTTTCGCCCGCCCCGCCCGACCGGCGGCCGAAGCACGAATCTCCAGATGGCCAACGGACGACTAGCGCGCCCCGCGGAACCCGAAGGTCGAGGGCGAGAACTGCGGCCGGTTGAAGCCGTCGATCGCCAACGGGCCGGCATCCGTGCCGTCGCTGAAGGCGCCGCCACGAATCAGGGCGCCGGGACCCTGCGCAGTGGTCGAGGCGCCCGTGAGACACATTTGGTCGTCGCTGCTGAACTCGCCAGCGGTCTCCCACCCCGGGCAGGCGGGCGCGTCCGACTGGGGCACCCAGTCGGCGACCCACTCCCAGAGGTTTCCGACCATGTCGTTGGCGCCCCAGTCGGAGCGGCAGCCCGCGGCCGCGCCGGTGTTCGCCACCGAGCCCGAGCTCACGTTGCAGGGCGCTCCGTCGGGGGTGCCGGCGACCGCCGTCTGCCACTCGGCGTTGGTAGGGAGGCGCTTGCCCGAGTTGGCGAGCGCCTGCTGGGCCTGGAACCAGGTGATGAAGCGGCGGGGCTCCACGCCGGCGACCGAACGGGCGTAGATGTTGTCGCAGTTCTGCCCGTTTTCGTTGCAGGGGATCGCGCCGGTGATCTGCTGGCCTCCGTTCGGCTGCGTCCAGAGCGAGTTCTCGTAACGGTCGATGCAGACCGAGCCGACCCGGACCATCACGTCCTCCGCCGAGTTGCCACTGCAGGCGAGCTTCGGGGCGGTGACCGCGTTGTTGGCAATCTTGGCGGTCTTGACCGCGCCGTTGGCGATCTTCTTCGTCTTCACTGCGTTGTTCTTGAGCTGCCTGGTGCCGACGCTGTTCGCGGCCACCGCCCAGGCGGTGCCGCCGAGGGCGATGAAGACCGCCGCGGTCGCCATCACGTTCGCGTAGGAGAGCCGCTCGCGGACCGCTTCCGCGGTCCGAGCCGCCCTCCGGGCCTTGGGTCGCTTGCTCATCGCTCACCTCCGGTTCCGGGTCGCCGGGGGGCGAGCACGCTCAGCTCAGAGCCGCCTCCCCCCGACTCCCTCTGATCGATCGGGGCGAGCCTAGCCGATCCCGGGGCCGGCCCCTGAGGTTGCCCGTGGTGCGCCGCCTCGGCGGCCGAGCTGTGCCGCGCCCGGGCGGACCAACGGGGTGCGACGCCGGGGCCGGGAATCTCCTCTTCGCGGCGCCTACGGGAGCGAGAATCACGCCTCCTCCTCTGAAGAAGGAGCGCGTCGACGGTCCGGCGCGAGACTCCTCCTCGGGACGACCTGCAGTCGTCTCGGATCCGCAACGGCGGCTCCCGCATTCTCGCGGAGCAGAAGTCTCGCCGCGAGCCTGCTCTCTGCCTGATCGGCGCAGAGGCGGCGATGTCCGGCCGACGTTTGCGTCCAGTGCGTCCTCGTTAATCCGATACGTGGCCCGGACGGCACCCTGTTCCCGACAGCCACGCCAGGAGCGGTCGGCTCGCGGTGAGGCTTCGCGCTCCCTGCGAGCTCGACGCCCAGGAGCCCCCGCAACCTAGCCGAGCTTCGCGCGGAGACTCGACCCTTCGCCTGCAGCTTCGCGATCTGCTCCTCGAGCTCGGCGATCGCCGCCCGGCTCTCTGCCGCCAGCTCGGGCTCATCGTTTCGCGCGCGTGCCACGCGGCCCACTCGCGCTCCCGCACCAGCTCGCCGCGGCGGTCAGCGAGCTTCCTCAAGGCTCTCCGAGCTCGCGTCGGTCATCGTCCCTGGCCCGCTCTGCGGCCGCGCCCTCGCCGGGGTCGGCAGGCTGCCATTCGCCGCTCTCCTGCGCAGCCAGAGGCTCCGCGGCGCGCCGGCGTCGACGCTCGCCGGGGCCCTCACGCTGAGGCATCGCGCCGGCCCTTGAGCGAAACGCCGAGGTTGGGATTGCCCGTCTCGGGCTTGCAGCCAACGAACGCGTTGCAGATGGTGCTGCAAAATTGCGGATCAATACGTGACACCGCCGAGCGGCGCCCTTTCTGCATGGTTAATGCTCGAACCCGATCCTTGTCAGGCGGTTTCCGTTACCTGGAAGCCCAGGTATGCACGCGGCCCGAACTGCCGAGGTGACCGCCACCGCCCGCCAACGAAACCCTGAACGTGGGCCTGTTGAAGCCGGCGCGACAAAAGCCGCGCCTACCACGAACACATCGCCGTCGCCGGGCGTCCGATCAGGCGGGGTCGATATACGCGAGCATGATCCCCATCACGTCGTCGGCCGGGTGGGCGCTGTCGTACATGCTGTGGAGGCGCACGATCTCTCCCTGTCGGACCGACGCGAGGGGGTCACCCGTGCACGTGGACATCGACAGAACGCTGTGGACGTCCATGGGGTCCAGCGTGGCTATCGACTTGCAGATAGAGGCCCCCCCACGGCTCTCGTTCGTGGCCTCGATGGCGACCCCGTGCCCGTGCAGATGGCCGATCAGGGTGACGATGTTGCCGGGGACGTTGACATTCCAGTCCCGATGGGTGTCCGAGAAGCCGGCGGGTATCGAATACTCGGAATCACCGCATTGGTCGATGTCCAGCCAGACCGGCTGCACGCGCCTCACCGACTCCCACGAGGGACGATAGGTGTAAGTGACCTGGACGTAGACCGTCTGCGGGCTCGGTGAGTGGTTCATCAGGTCCACCAGCAGGTTCCAGGAGTCGTACCAGCGGACGCGGTAGCCATAACCGGCGGGAAGTTGCGCCACCGTTCGCTCGTTCCCGGATGCGAAGAAGCGCTCACCCGCGAGCCCGAGCCAGTTATCCCCACAAGTCGCATCGCGCCTGAACTGACTCGTCAGCACGAAGTGATGAAGCATCGCCCCCGTTGCCATCGTCGCACGGGTTCCGTCCTCGTAGACGAGGTCGGGTCGGAACGAGGTGATGTAGCAATCGGTGCAGGGACGCTTGACCGCAAACTGGAGCTTGTTATGGATCATGCCCGGCCCGGCGTCTGTTGCAGCCGGAAGCGTGAACGGCCCATACCGGATCACCTTCGTTGACGTCGCGGCATCCGCCGTCGAAGGTAATCCGGCCAGGGCGACGGCCATGAGCACGCACGAGATCAGAGCCCACCGCCTCGTCGTCGTGCCGGTCGGGATCCTTTGACCGAGGGAGTCGAATTGCGGGTGGGCCATTCCTAGCGCCTCCTTCTGGGGTACTTCTGTGGCTGATTCGCTTTGCAAAATCGCGCTACCCCGTACTGGAGCGCGCAAACGGCGGGCGTCGCGACGTATCGTCACGGCGTCCTACAGCACGAAGCACGGCACCGGCGAACACGCCCTCGCTTCACCGGGCGACTGGCGCAGATCAGCCAGATCTGTACCCGGCTCGAGGCCGAGCCCGCGAAGCTCGCGATCGAGGTCGGGGCGAGCTGATGCCGGCGATCGGCGGCGGATACGGCTACAGCCCGCGGCGACGCCGGCGATGCTCGGACGGCCAGCCCGGACGGTCTAAAGGCTCCGAGCCCGACGGTCCCGAGCCTCGCCGCGGCCCTCGGCGGTCAGGACTCCGCGCTGTTCCGCTCACACGCGAATGCGGAAGCAGGGGGCGGACCTGCCCCGGTTTGCACTACACGGGGTTCGGGGTTGGGGTCTGAGCGCCTCTCTCATGACCGGCTAGGCGACGGCAGGGGACGGCCCTCGTCGACGGCGGGCGTCGGGTCAGTCGAGGAACGGCAGCGCCCGCTCGAGCCCGGTGAGGGCGATCACCCACTGCACCCGCTCGGGGGCCCGGATCAGGCCGAAGCGCTCGGTCACGTGGTGGGTCTCGATCCTGCCCAGTGCCGCGATCCCGGTCGAGTCGATGAACTCAAGGCCCGAGAGGTCGACGATGATCCGCTCCGCCCTCGTTTCCATCGCCCGTTCGAGCTCCTTGTCGAGGGCCTGGGCGTTTGACAGGTCGAGCTCGCCCAGGGCCTCGATTCGCAAAACGCTACCGACGTCGTCCGAGATCCGAAGCGTCAACGGCCCGCGCTCGATGAGCCTCTTCCCGCCCTCCATGGCGATCGACCTTCCTTCGAGAGCCCGCCCAAGACCACCGTACACGCTGTGTGAGCCGGCTCCTAATGAGATACCTGAGAGCAGGTAGCCCCGCAGCCCGCAGTGGAGGGCGAGGCCATCGCCGGGGGCATCGCCCTGTGAGCGGTTTGGGCTCATCGGGCGTCGACTTGGCTTCCATCGCCCCCGACGGGCCCAGGTCGGGCCGCCGCCGCTCCCTGGCCTCGTGCGAGGCGATCAAGGAGCTGCTGCCCCGATCTGGGCTTAGACGGGGAGTAGCCGAATGCAGCGGCCGATCGCGGGTAAGTGGGCCGTGCGGTCCATGGACGGGGTCGCGCTTACTACGCAAATGGCAATGGAGGTTCTGATAGTGACCGTTGGTTTCGGAATATTCCTGATCGCGATCGGCGCGATCATCGCGTATGCCCTGAACGTCAACGTCGCTGGCGTTGAGGAGGGCACGATCGGGATCATCCTGATCGTGGCCGGTATCGCGGTAGCGATACTCGGACTACTCTCAGCGCCGTTTCGCTGGGCGTCGCGGCGACACGACTATCCCCCTGAGGATCGGGCGCGCACCTATTGATCCACGGCGACAGGCGCTGTGCACGCCCCCGCGTGCGGGAGAAAGGGTCCTTCATGTCTCGGGCCCTTTCTCCCATGGGGGTCCCGGCCACTGCCCTCGTGGTTGACTTAGAGGAGGGGAGAAGAGCCGGACGCAGCGCTCCCCCCGCCCTCGGGCGTCGCGGGGACTAATCCTGGTCGCCATCGTGGACACCGCAGGGAACATGTCGCGGGAGGAGCGCATCGCGTACAACGAGGCATGGTGTCGGAACCTCAACGAGCGCAAGGTCGAGTGGATGAGAAGTGGGCATCCGGCTGCCGGCTTTCGTTGTGAATGCTGGCGAATGGATTGTGGGGCCCGCGTGCGGCTGTCGGGAGCGGAGTGGCAGGAGGTCCGCGCGAGAGCGGACCGCTTTGCCGTAGCGCCCGGGCACACCGCCGCCGATGTCGAGGAAGTCGTCAAGGAGTACCCGCACTTCTGGATCATCGAAAAGCGCGGCGAGGCGGGGGAGATGGCGGAGAGACTGGGGTGAGAGCAGCGGCCGGGCGCCCAGGCTGCACCCATCCCCGCGGCGGGAACGCGTATCAGAGGTTGCTGTCAGGAGCGATCCTACGCCGCGAAGCCGTCGGGCTGCAGGTAGGACGACCCGTCCTTGCGCAGTCCAGCAGGCGGGAGGTGCGCGATGAACGGGCTGAAAGCCGCTCGCTGCGGGGGCAAGCCGGGGCCGCTCGTTTCGGTGCCAGGAGCCGGGGTAGGCGTTTTGCATAGTCAGCCGCGGGGAGGGCTTCCCCCTCCCTCCCGCAAGCGGTTCCCACCAGGCTGAACGGGGGTCGCTATGAGCGACCAAGCCCGATTCATCGAGCGAGGCTTGCTCACGATCTCGAGCCAGCCGCATACCGCTCACCTCGTCACGGTCAGCGGCGAGATGGACGGCCTGAACGCCAGAGACCTGGAGGACGAGTTGATCCGCCTGGAGGGTGACGGGCGCTCGCAAATAGTGCTCGACGTGAGCCGCTTGGAGTTCATCGACTCGACCGGGCTGGCCGTGATCGTCAGGGCCCACCGACGAATGGCGAAGAAAGACCACAGCCTGATCGTCCGTCCGCAGGGGCAGCAGGTCGTCCGAGCCTTCGAGCTCAGTGGCCTGGATAAGGCGCTGTGCTTCGTCGACTGATGTCAGCAAAAGCCAGCGGGGACCCCCTAGAACGAGCCGGGCCGCCTCCGTGGCGGCCCACACTCTCGGTCAGCTAACCCCACATCGGACCGCGAGAGAGGAATGCAAGGCGGAACCGAGGGGGGAACTACCTGCGACTACCCCCGTGGGGGACGAGAAAACGCCCAGCGGGTCGCGATCAGCCGCTCGGAACTCGACCAGCTGCGCTAGCGCCGGCGGGATGCCCCGGGGCCGCAGGTGAGCTCGGTCAGGAGATCGAGAGCGACGACGAACGAGCTGCCCGCCGCCGGGGCGTCATCCGCAGGTAATAAACGTCCCGACAAGAATCCGGCGGGCACGTTGTAACTAGAGAGCGCGGCCGCCTCCCTGCAAAGTTCCCGGCGGCCGTGCTCTTTGGCCGTCGGCCGGCGGCCGCGCTCCAGCGCCCGAATCTCAACGCGCTGCGCGAGCGGCGACGGGTGAGCTCGGGAGTCCGCCTCCCACATACCTGATTCTGGAAGACCGCCTGACAAAATGGGACTTGGGCGTTTAAATGTGCAGTAGCGCCCGATTTCACTGGCGATTCGCGGGTTGCCTCACGGCAGTCACCGTGACGGGGGAATCACGGTCAGAGAAGGCGCGACCCGCAATCGATCAAGGAGGTTCCGATGAGGAAGGTGTTTGCGCTGCTGCTAGCGATCGCGGCGCTGTTGATCGGGGCGCCGGCGGCGTTCGCAGACCAGCCGCCGGGACTGCTCGGCTACGAGGGCCAGCCCGGCAACCAGGGTGGGCTGCCGCATGCCGGCGACGGAGGCGGACAGCCTCCCGGGCTACTCGGCTACGAGGGCCAGCCCGGCAACCAGGGCGGCCCCCAGCATCACCCGTAGCCATTACCTGTAACCCGGCCGGTCGGCTTCCCCCGGCACATTCTGAGGGA
This sequence comes from uncultured Actinomycetes bacterium, assembly GCA_963788115.1. Taxonomy (GTDB): domain Bacteria; phylum Actinomycetota; class Thermoleophilia; order Solirubrobacterales; family 70-9; genus CAWBFD01. The sequence continues at coordinate 157,269 of CAWBFD010000003.1, read as the reverse complement.
ACGCACTCCGTAAGCCGGCGATTTCTGCGGAAGGGAGGTGACATGGGACGCACTCGTCGTTTCCTGCTTGTGGCTTCAGCCACGGCGGCGATGGTGATCGGCGGCGCGGGCTCCGCATTCGCGTTCGGAGGCCCCAACGAGGCTGGCAACTCGGGGCATTTCCACCCGAACAGCAACCCCTGCGCGTCGGACAACGACCATCCCCACTGCCCGGGTCCGCACTAACGGATACGGGCAAGCACTACGACGTCTGGGTGGGGGTCCCCTGGGACCCCCACCCGTCGCCATAAAGCTCGTCGAAGGGGCTCGGCTCCTCCTCGGGCTCGGCGTGGCGCCACTCCCACAGGGTCCGGATCGCCGTCACCCGGCTCGTCGGATACGCGTTCGGGTCCAAGGCGATCTGCTCGAGGATCGCGATCATCTCCTGGTCGGTCATTTTGGGGTCGCTTTTTTTTACGCTGAGCTGGTCGGGGGTATCCAAGAGAAGCGCTCCGAGGCTCACGACCCTCCCCCCGCCGCGAAATACTGGGTGGGCGATGTCGCAGGAGAACGTCGAGGCCTTCAAGCGCGCAATTGACGCGTACAACCGCCGGGACATCGACGCGGTGCTGAAGGAGATCGACCCCGAGGTAGAGTGGCTCGGGGCGGTTCAGACATTGGTCGAGGGTAAGGCGAAGGTGTACCGCGGACACGCGGGCGTCCGCCAGTGGGTCCGAGACATCGATGAGACGCTCGCCGATATCCGCTTGGAGTTCTTCGAGATCCGCGACCTGGGAGATCGCCTCGTCGCCAGCGGGCGTCTCCGCGCTCGTGGCAAAGCAAGCGGAGCCGAGACCGAGTCGCCGTTCGCTTGCGTGGTCGATTCGAAGAATGGCAAGGCGACTCGGGTTCTGAGCTTCCTCGATCCCAAAGAGGCCCTCGAAGCCGCCGGGCTGACGGAGTAGGCGATGTCTCAGGAGGATGTCGAGATAGTGCGACGCTCGTTCGACGCCTGGAACAAGTTGGACGTCCCGGCCATCCGCGCTTGCTACACCGGGGACGTGGTGATCCAGACACCGATAACGGAGTTCGGCAGGACGTTCGAGGGCGATGACCCGATCGGACGTTGGATTCGGAGATGCGGGAGACCTGGGCCGAGGTTCACTGGGAGGTCGAGCGCATCTTCGAGGGCGATGGGGTGGTGGTGAGCTTCTACCGATCGATCAGCACCGGTCGCAAGAGCGGCGCCGAGGTCGTGCGCGACCTCACGGGCGTGAGCCGCATCCGCGACGGCCTGATTGCAAGCGAGCGGGTCTTCCTCGATCGCGACGAAGCCCTCGAAGCCGCCGGGCTGCGGGAGTAGGCGATGTCGCAGGAGAACGTCGAGATGCTTGCTACGGGGGCTAGGCCCGGATAGGCTCGGGCCGGCAACCAGCTCACGAGAGGAGCACCGATGGCTGGTGAGATCAAGAACTTCGACTCCCCAGACGAGACCCGGCCGTTTGAAGGCAAAGGAAAGGCCGACGTCCTCAACATCGGGGGCCAGGTCGTAGGCAAGGCTGTGTTTGAGCCCGGCTGGAAATGGTCGGAGAACGTCAAGCCCATCGCCCAGACCGACTCCTGTCAGGTCTCGCACCTCGGCTACTGCATCTCTGGCCACATGACCGTCTATATGGACGACGGGTCCGAGCTGGAGATTGGCCCTGGCGACGTGTTCGCGGTGCCGCCGGGTCATGACGCCGAGGTCCCGGGCGATGAGCCGTGTGTGTCGCTCGACTTCGGTGAGTTCGGGGATTACGCCAAGCGGCAATAGCTCCTCCGCAGCATGGGAGGCCGCTGGCTGCGAGAGTAGGCCCTCGCTCACCTGACGCTCCATTCCCGCAGCTGCTCGGCCCGCGTGACCTGCGCGTGGTGGCGATGGCAGAGCGATTGGAGGTTCACGAGCGACCAGATCGCACCGCCGTCTTGGATCGCTTGGCGGTGGTGAACGTCGGTCGCGATCTCGTCGCAGCCCTCGATCTCGCAGCGGCTCGAGGAAGAGCTGCCGGCGCCGCGTGTAGCGCCAGCGCCTGCTGTTGTAGATCGGCTTGTTCCGGCTGGTGTGGCGACGGTTGCGCTCTCGGCGATGCCGCCGGACATCTGCCGCGGGAGACCGCAGCCGCGAGGCACCCGGACTCGACGCACAACCTCACTCGCTCGCCCCCGCGATCGCGAACGTGGCCACCGATGTCGTCTTGCGACTCACTTGCCTCTACCTCCCACATTGTCCATCGCCGCTCCGACGTCATTCGTCGGGTTTGTGCGACAGCCTCACGCGAAAGGGGCAGCCAGAGGCAACGCGCTTCCGCTCCTGAGAGGATCGGAGCCGTGATGAAGACGCCACCGCCTGAACTACTCGAGACGATCGGCAACCTCGCCGCGTTTCATCGCGAGCACGAGAAGTTCTATTCGCAAGCCCCACTGCGTCAGGCGATCGAGGTGCAGGCGGCCTCGCGGGTGCTCAAGGGTCTCGCCGATCGCTGGAGCGATGCCGTGCCTGCCGATCATCCGGCGGCGAGCCCGTTCGCGGGAGCGAGAGATCTCAACCCACCTGGACTCGCCGCCAAGGAGGGGGTCCTGTTCATGGGGGGGAAGGGGAGCCCGCGGAGATCAAGCGACTGCGGCGCGATCTCGAGACGCTTGCCGGAGACTTCGAGGAGATCGGTGCCTGGATGACCGAGGCGATGGAGAAGTCGTGGCAGATCGCCGGAGCATTGGCCCAGTACCCCGCCCTCGCCGACCTGCTCGGCGTGCGACACCGGATCATCGCCAACGACTGGCAGTCCGCCGCCGAGCAGACGTTGATCGCCCGGCTTCTTCGACGCGCTCTCGATCTGATCGCCAGGGTCGACTTCACACCCCAGGCCCTGCGGGCCGATCTGGCGGGTGCCCGCCGAAGCCCGGCATATCTCTACTCCGCCTCCGAACTGATCGACCGGGCGGCAGATCTGATCGTCGAATCGGCGACGCTCGTCCACGAGAACGAACGGCGCTGGCGCGTCTTCGGCGCGCGCGTCGCGGGCCTTCTCGCCGGCGTCGGCTAACCGGTGCGGGCCGCCTCCGCTTGCTCCCTGCGCGCGACCACGAGCCCAGCGCGCCAGCCCGGCGCACGTCCGCCTGCGGGCGGATGAATCGATTCGACGTCGATCCCGCTCCGCGCAATCACCCACGCGATCACCGAGTTCGAGTTCCACATCTCACCGGTGCCGAGCTCATCACGACCCCAGACGGGCGTCGGGACTCGCGGAACCGACTCGAGCAGGCGCCGCGCACAGTCCTCGTCGTCGCACAGTCGCCGCGGACTGTCCACGGCCTCAGCGACATCCGGAATGCGTCCACCCAGCCAGAGGCGGATCTCGTAGCGGAATATCCGCGATCTACCCGCCCAGCGGCTGCCGACTGCGCCGCTGGCGACTACCCCTCGCCCTTCGCCGCTCAGGTCCGGGACTGGTGTCTGCTCGATGACGAATCTCCCCTCCGGGACTTCGACTTGAAGCGCGGAGTGGTAGAGGTCGCGCGCCGGCCGTCGCTGCATTCGTGCCACCAGCGCCTCGTAGACCCGGCCGTTCAGCCTCACGAAGTGCCCACCGGCGCCGAGGGGTAGCCAGTACAGATCGACTGTCGCCATTCCCGGGCAGCGTAGGCTGCCGAGCGATGTCGGAATCTCGCTTCGCCGACGACTTCCTCCCGGCGTATGACGTGTCCGACGCAGTGGCGACGGTGACTCGAGCAGATCGGGAGGCGGCCTGGCAGGCGTTGCTTGACGTCGACCTCATCAAGCTGGCACGGGAGACGCCGCTGGTCGGCATGGTCGGCGCTCTGCGGATGCTGCCCGAGGTGGTCGGCCACCTCCTCCATGGCGAGCGCCAGACGCGGCCGCCGCAGTCGATGCGTCTGCGCGATCTGACGTCGATCCCGATGTATGAGGGCGGGTGGATTCTGCTCGGGGAGCGGCCCGGCGAGGAGATCGCGCTGGGCCTCGTCGGCAAGTTCTGGCGGCCGGTGATCGAGTTCGCGCGGATCGGCAGCGCGGCCGAGTTCCGCGCGTTCGTGGAGCCGGGGTTTGCGAAGACCGTGTACGACCTGTCCGCGCGCGAGCTCGACTCCGACCGCACCCTCCTGTCGGGGCTCATGCGCACGGCGACCACGGACGAGCACTCGAGGAGGTGGTTTCGCCGCTACTGGACGTTCGGCATCGGCTCGGGCGCCCACCTCCTTGTCGGCTCCCTGCTCGAGTCGGCTCGGCGCGCGGCCGAGGGCGACGCGGAGGGGTGACGCACCCATGAAGGCGGATTCGTCAAGACGCGTCCCTTCCGGCCGCTGGAGGCGATGCGCGCCTTCGGCGTGATGCTCGGGGGGTCAATTACGCTCCTCGCATTCGCCGCGGGAAGCCTCGCAGACCTCGCGCGGTCCCTGCTGCGCCTTTCTCGGCCGCCGATGGCAGCGCTCGTCGGGACCGCGGTCACGACGCTTTATGCGCTCGTGATCAGGCCCTGGCACCTGAGCTGGGGCGCCGAGCCTGAGGATTTCGAGCGCAAGCTGCCCGGCGACGCGCTGCTACCGGAAAGCGGGACCCGGATCCTGCACGCGGTGACGATCGATGCACCGGTCGAGGAGGTATGGCCCTGGCTGGCCCAGCTCGGGCAAGATCGCGGCGGGTTCTACAGCTACGAATGGCTTGAGAACCTCGCGGGATGCGAAATGAAGAACGCCGACCGCATCCATCCCGAGTGGCAGCACCGCGAGTTGGGGGAGGTCGTCCACCTACACCCCGCGGGTGGCCTGAGGGTGAGTGTCCTCGAGCCGGGACGCGCAATCGGGCTCGAGGGCTGGGGGACATTCGCCGTGGAACCCAAAGGCACCAATCGGACGCGGCTGATCGCTCGCGGCGGCGTGCCGCGGGGTGCCGCCGCCGCGTCGTATGCAGCGCTGATGGAGATCCCGCACTTCCTGATGGAGCGCCGGATGCTCCTCGGGATCAAGGTGCGCGCCGAAGCCGGTAGAGCTAAGCCCTCCCGCGCCTCAGCTCAGGCCGTGGACGATTGAGGTCGAGTGCGATCGCGAGCAACAGGGCCCCGGCCCAGAAGGTGACGGGGTCGAACTCAAGCGGCGCACTTCCGCCGACGATATTGGCGATCAGCCAGATGACGAACCAGCCAAGTGTCACGAGTCCTCCTCCTTCTGTGCGAACCGCTCCGCTCGCTGCTTGATCCCCAGCAGCATCTTGCGCTCCATGATGAGCGAGCCGGGCTCCATGGCTAGCATCCCGAGACGCTGTCCCGCCGCTGCGCCCTTCATCGCGATCCGGTTCCGGCTGATGAGGCGCGTCGAGCCGTTCTCCGGCGCGAGGTAGAAGGTCCAGACCCAGTCGCCGGCCTCGGATCGGTTCGATAGCACGCGCTCGGGCTCGAGGATCTCGACCCGCATCCCGGGCTTGTCCGGACCGCTGCGGAGCACGTCGCCGACCTGGAGTTGCTGCCACTCCGGGTGGATGCGGTCGGCGCTGTGCATGTTGAGCCCGAAGAGGTTCTCGATCCAGTCATAGGTGTAGGCGCCCGCCCTGCCGCGACCCATCTGCACCAACCACGGCCAGATCGCCGACGGCGGCGCCTCAATGCTGATCGCCCGGGTGGCGAGATGTCGGCGTCTTCGAGCAGCTCGTCGCCGGGGAGGCGCCGATCGACCTCCTCGACCGTCGCGCCCCAGGTCAGGACCCATACGCGCGCCCGGCGGCGGTAGAACCACTCGCTCGCCACCGCGGATCCGAACAGGCCCGCGAAAACGACCAGGATCCGGGCCGGCAATCTCATCCCTCCCCCGCCCGCGGCTCCCCAGCGTTCCGGTCGGCTGGATCGTTGGTGAGCATCCTCTCGATCAGCGCCATGTACTGAACGAGGTGCCTGGTGCCGAGGAATGAGGCACGCACGCGTTCGCGGGCGGCGCCCCCGATCGCCCGCGCCCGGGCCGAATCGTCAAACAAGCCGTCAACCGCGGCGGCGGTTGTCCGCAGGTCCGCTGGGTCGTCGATGAGCAGTCCCGACTCGCCGTCGGTGATCTGGTCCTGGATGCCGCCGATGCGGCTCGCGACGACGGGGCGCGCCTTCCACATCGCCTCGGCCACGGTCAGCCCGAAGCCCTCGGCGAGGCTCTTCTGCACCACGACGTCAGCGCGGCGCTGGATAGCGTTCACCATCGCCGCGTTCTCTCCGATGTCAGCCATCGGCAGGCTGGCGAGGTGGACGCGCGCCCGCACTCCGGCCGGCAGCCCCTCGCGCTGCGCGCGGATCTCCCTCAGGACCTCGGCCCCCTCCGGGTCATCTGCCACCCCCGCCACCGACGGCCCCGCGAGCAGCAGGTGTGCGCTCGGGTGCCGAAGGTGCTCCGCGAACGAGCGGAGGACCCCGCCGGGATCCTTCAGCCGGTCCCAGCGCGAGACCTGCGCGACGAGCGGGGCGTCATCCGGCACCGTGCCGTCCTGCTCGAGCTCCGCGGCGCGGTCGACGCGCCCCCGACTTCCGTCCTCGCGCACGAACACCGGCGCGAGTTCGCCGTCCGCCGCGAGCCCAGCGGTGGCGAGGATCGCTCGCACCGCGTCGGGCCCCAGGTCCTGGTTCTTGGGCGAGAACGCGTCGATCGAGGGGGCGACGAGCCAGAGCCGCTCCCTTTCGAGCCCCTCCCAGGCGAAGGCCCTCCGGGAGAACACGAAGGCGTCGGCCTCCTCGACGTATGGGAGCAGAAACGACCACGCTCGGCGGGCGAGTTCGTTCGGATGATCGAGCCCGATGTGGCAGCGCCAGACGACGTGCGCATGGGTGGGTCGCAGAGCGGGGATGAGTCCAGCGGTCTGGGGATCGTGGAGATAGACGATGTCCCCTCGGCGGATCAGCGCGGACAGCTCCTCGGCACAGCCGGCCAGGGTGCGCTCGTACACCGCCCGCTCGGCGTCGTCGAGTTCCCCGCCGTCGCCCGGGGAGCCGTGCAGGTGGTTGTGGATGCGCTTCGTGATCTGGAAGAAGTCGGCGTTCCCGGCGATCGTCAGCCAGCGGACGTCGACGCCGGCACCCCGTGCGTAGACGAGTAATGACTGCAGCATCTCGGCAACCCCGCCGCCGCGCGCCGTCGAGTTGACGTGCCAGACCACGCGCCCGCTGAGGACCTTGCCGGCGCTCTTGATCGCCGCCTCGACCTCGGAATACGACTCGCCCACGAGCGAGCGAAAGCGCTCCGGCGAGGCGGCCGCGACCGGGACCTGGTTGATCGGGGACACGGTGGCGCACAGTAGCCTCCCGCGCCGTGCCCCGAGCGTGCTTCTCCGTACCGTGCTGACCCTGATTCTCGCAACGGGGACCGCGCTTGCGACCGGCCTCGGCGCAGTCCCGGTTTTCCTCCGTGGCCGCTGAGCTGCTTCCGAATGCGCCGTCTGCGGGGCGCGGTGCTCGGCCTCCTGCTCGGCGGGATGCTGGCAGTGAGCGCCGCACTCGGTGTGTAGTCGGCGAAACGCCTCCGCCTCGTCGCGATCAGTCGACGCGGTCGAAGCGGTAGGGGTCGAGCGCCATCGGCTCGGAGTGCCACTCCTTCGGCAGCTCCACCTCGACCTCGAGCGGTCCCCGCGGGGGCTCCGGCTCGGCGTGAACCGCGCCGTGGTAGAGGAAGGGCGCGAGGTAGCGGGCGCTGATCTTATGCGGCGGCCACCACAGGCAGTCCAGCGCGGCCGCTCCCTCGCCCGATCCGCCGGCGACTTCCGCGCGCATGTGAAGCGATTCCTCCCCGGTGAGGAGCTTCCCGCGGAGTACCGGCCGGAAGGGCTCTGCCTCCACGGCGGCGCCCAGCCGGTGGGCGAGGTGGGCGGCCGCGGCGTCGGCCTGCTGCGTGCCGAGCCCACCCTGCTTGACCGGGAAGTTGGTGCCGTCGCCGGCGGCGTAGACGTCCTCGATGCCAGGTACCCGGGCGTGCTCGTCGATCGGGATGAAGCCCCCTTCATCCTGCGGCAGGCCCTCGATCGCGGGACCCTCCATCGCGGGCAGGGCGACGACCTCGTCCGCCGCGACCCGCCGGTCCCCGGGGCTGACCACGAGCTCATCGCCATCGCGCCCGCGCACGCTCGAGCTCCCCTCGAAGGCGATCCCCCGCCCGGCGATTAGCTCACGGACCGCGTCGCTCGCTGCGGGGCCGAAGATGGCCAGCGGGGCCTCCTCCGGCGTAACGATCACGAGGCTCGCATCGCGCCCCAGCTCGCGCCCCCGCCGCTGCGTCATCAGCGCGATCTCGTAGATCGGCAGCGCCCAGGTGACGCCCGGGGGGACGACGAATGCGATCCGAACCTCGCCCTCCCCGCTCCCGAGCAGCTCGTTGATCCGCAGCGGCCCCGCACCCGAGGGAAACGTCGTGACCCCCTCGAGCGCCGGGCGGAAGCGCCCGCCCGCGCACACGATCAGGAAGTCGTAGGGAAGCGCCGAGCCGTCGTCGAGCGCGACCGCATGCTCGTCCGTACGCACACCGCTCACCGCCCGCGGCACGAAGCGCGCCCCGAGCTCCGCGGCCAGCGGCGCGAGCTCGTGGCGCTCGGCGGGGCCGAGGTCGAAGGGCTCCTCGACCAGGAGCGGCTTGTAGAGGAAGTCGGGCTCGGGGGCGACGAGGGTGAGCTGCGCGCGCTCGCCCGCCAGGTCCCGGCAGGCCATCAGGGCCTCCAGGCCGGCGACGCCCCCACCCACGATCACGACGCCGCGGCTCACGCGACCCGCTCCATCGGCCAATCATGCCCTAGCGCGCCGGGGTCGTGGTGGCGGGTCACTGCGATGCCTAGTCTCGCGTAAGTGGCGATCCGCCGCCAGAAGAGCAATCCCCCCACCGACCGTCGAGACGACCCCGGCCGCCCATTGAACTGACGCTCGCCGTCTTCCTCACGAAGCCTTCCGGATCGAGGAGGCGACCGAACCCGGCCTCGACGCCTTGCATGAACTCGGTGAGCGCCTCGAGGCCCACGTGCGCCACGAGGAGCGAACGCTGTTCCCGATGATCGAGGGTGTGCTCGGCGCTGACGCACTCGCGGCACTCGGCGAGCGGATTGCGGCGAATCCGCTTGACTGAACTGGAACCGATTTCATAAGTCCGCTCCGGAATGCCGGAGCAGACCGAGCGCCGGGGGCTCCTCGTTTCGAAGGCCTGGGTCCAGGTCTCGGTCGTCGTCTTCCGATCTCATAACCCGGAGGTCGCGGGTTCAAATCCCGCCCCCGCTACTCACTGGAGCCCGCTCATGAAACGGGCTTCGGCGTTCCGTAGACCGCGTGCCCGCCCGGCGCCGCCATGAATCAGGCATCCATTTCGCAATCGCTGCCATTCCCGAGTCACGGGTGGACGGGAAGCCGATCGGACCGGCTCCCGGCCCTGTCCCGCCCAGCGCGCGGAAGGTCTCGAAGCCGTTCAAACGCCGAGCGCGAAGCTCAGCGCCAACATGACCGCGGCACCGACGCCCGCGCCGACGAGTGCTCGCCGCCAATCCTCCCGAATCGCCTGGGGCGCGAGCTCGACCGCGATCAGCGCCAGCATCGCCCCGGCGGCGAAGCCGAAGGAGAAGGGGAGGAGCGCGGAGATCTCGCTCACGAGCACGTATGCGATGAGCGCGCCGATCGGTTGTGGGGAGCTTGTCGCCACGGCGGCCCAGAACTGGCGGCTGCGGCTGAACCCCGCGGCCGCCATCGGGATCGCGACGCTGGTGCCTTCCGGGATGTTCTGAACCGCGATCGCGACGATCACGAAGAGGCTGAGTCCGGCGGTCTCCGATGCGTAGGCCGTGCCGATCGCGAAGCCCTCGGGCAGGCTGTGGACGAGGAGCACCGCGAACACCAGGATCGACATGCGCACGCCCCGGGTCATCGCCCGGTGCAGGTGGCGCTCGCGCGCCTCGAGTGCGACACGCGCGAGGCCGAGGAAGGCGACCCCGGCCACGAGGCCGCCGACGACCGAGCCGGCCGCGCCCTCGTCGAGTCCAGGCAGCAGCAACCCGAATACGGATGCGATCCCCATCACGCCGGCGGCGATGCCGAGCAGCAGGGGCCTCAAGGTCACGGCCCGCTCCCCGAGGAAGAAGACCGGAATCGCGCCGAGGCCGGTCGCCAACGCGGTCGCGGTCCCGGCGAGGATCAGAACCAGCATCCGCCCTCGCCTCGCATAGACCTCAGGTCGCGAGCGGCGCCGCGATCGCGAGGTAGACGGCGATCGAGAGCAGGTCCTGGATGATCATGGCCAGGGGGTCCGGAGCCGAAGGCGGGATCGCCGCCCAGCCGCTGGATGGTCCACGGCAGTGCGGTGGCCACGGAGGTCGCCAGCGAGCAGCTCGCGAACAGGGCCAGCGAGACCCCGAGGGCCACGCCCTCGTCCCCCAGCCGATCAGGGGCGAATGGGAAGAAGAGGATTCCGATCAGCAGGCCGATCACCAGACCGGTGACGAGGTCACGAATGAACCCCCCCGCGTCGGCAACCGCCGCCCCGGGCTCACCGCGCCGCACCATCGTCCAGGCCGCGCGCTCCTCCGATACGCCGGGGCTGAGCAGGGGTGGGTCCGTGTCCATCAGGTCCGCCACCGTCGCGTCGCCGTCGGCTCGCAGTAGCCGCCTGAGCGGCACGAGGCCGACGAGCCGGCTGCCGTAGAGCACCGCCACCTCGTCCGCGCAGTCGTAAGCGGCGCCCGTGAGTGCGTCGCGCACCCGAGCGACGGAGTCACCGGGGCGAGGGGTCGGCACCGGCAGTGTCGCATGGTCGGCGGCATCCCCGATGAAACGTCCGGTCGGCGACGCGATCGCCCATGGGGCAATTCTGGCCACGGCGACGGCCGGCACACCTCAGTAGGAGTTATTAGAGGTCCAGAACGGTTGACCGGGTTGCAGGGGCTGCGTATCGTCAGCGCCGCATTGGCTGAGCGGCCGTTCGCGGCATTCGGTGACTTCGCGCGAAGCGTGAGTGCGTGGAGCAATCTGGTGGCCAAGGGCCTCCTTACCTCGCCCAGAGAATGGGTCGGTGTCGGTCTGCGGTTCCAGGACGGCACCTCGCCCTTCGTATTCCGCGAGACAGCGCGGCGGGAAGCGAGTACCGATGACCCGGCAGTCCTGGTGATCCAGTTCCGCCTTGCGTTCCTTGGCAGCAACCCGTACCTGCACGCGGCCTTTCGCCGAGAGTGCGTGCTGCACACGCCGTTGTTCGCTGGCTTTCCGGGATTTCGATCGAAACTGTGGGCCGATGACGTCCGGACCGGCGTCTATGCCGGCATCTACGAATGGCAAGGCGCCGACCTTGCCAGCCATTACGCCGAGCGCATGGTGGGTCTGCTCACACCATTCTCCAACCCCGGCACGGCCCGCTACCAGCTGATCGAGCACCGTCGCCGAAGCGACTTCTTATCGGAGCGACGCGACGGCCCCTCGACCTCGTGGTGGCACCTTTCTGATGCGACCGCCAAGAAAGCGGCCCCAGCCCCGTAAGACGAAGGCCGCTCCGGCAGGAATCATCTAAGTAGGTCTGCCGCCTCACACCGAGTAGAGGGACCTAACGCGCCCAGAAACCGGTTGACCTCCCCCTGGAGGGCCGGAACGCCTCAGGGCCAGGTGGTGAGGTGGACTATCCGCCGGACTTGTCGCTTTCGGCTCACTAGGTGCCTTCGCCCCGTCACGGTCCGATCCGATAGGGGCGCATCATCTCGTGGTCCTCGTGCTCGACGATGTGGCAGTGCCAGACGAAGAGCCCGGCTCGGTCGTAGGTCCCCTTGACCCGGGTGATCTCGCCCGGGTAGGCGATCACGGTGTCCTTGCGGCCGGTCTCCCACGGCTCCGGCCCGCGAACGGCGCCGGTCTCGATGCTCTCACGCTCGACTACGTCGAAGGTGACCTCGTGGATGTGGATCGGGTGGGCGTCCTCGGTGAAGTTGTACATCTCCCAGACCTCGGTGGCGCCCACGGCCGGGTTCTCGGTGATCTCGTCGTCCCAGTGCTTCACGATCGCCTCGCCGGCGCCGGTCATGGTCCCGAGCAGAGCGTGCCGAGGCCCGAACGGCTCCCCGCCGTCGCAGTCGAGCACGACGTTGCCAGCCTCGTCGGTGCGGACGAGGACGGTCTCGGAGTCCTCCTCGTTGAGCGACACCTGTCGCGTGTTCGTCGCGGCCGGCAGCGGCGCGATCGCGGGGAGCACCAGCTGGCTCGGCGGGGTGCTGGGGTCGACTCCGGTGGCGGCCACCACCCGCAGCTGCATTACCTGGCCGGTCGTCTCGGGGTCGGCCGCATCGAAGTCGCCCGGCGGCTCGCCGCCGCCGAAGGGCTCGTCGGGCGCCAGGTTCTCAAGGATGATCTCCGTCCCGACGCCGACGTCGGTGAAGTCGACGATCACGTCGGCCCGCTCCGCCGGGCCCATCAGCAGCCGATCGAGCTGCACGGGGGCGGGCAGGAAGCCGCCCTCGGCGCCGATCTGCCAGAACGGCAGGCCGTTGCTGAGCCTGAGGATGAGGAAGCGCGAGTTGCAGCCGTTGAGGAAGCGGAAGCGGTAGCGGCGCTGCTCGACCTCCAGGAAAGGCCAGGTCTTGCCGTTGACCACCATCGTGTTGCCGAAGAACTCCGGGTTGAAGATCGGCGAGATGTCGCTCGGCCCATCGCAGGCGGGATCCGGGATGAACGGGATCTGGAGCCGCCCCGGGTCGAGGCCCTCGAAGAACGCCCGGTTGTCCGGGTAGAAGAGCGAGCCGTCGTCGTTGAAGGAGCGGTCCTGAATCGCGATCGGGATCTCGTAGTAGCTGAGGCCCGGCGGATCGGCGAGCGCCGGAGCGGGCCCGGGGGGCGTGCCGATGATCTCGTCGCCGGGGCCGCCCCGCAGGAGATAGAAGCCCGCTGGGCCGGCGTAGACGTTCGAGCGCGTCATCCCGAGCGTGTGGTCGTGGTACCAGATCGTCGCCGCCGCCTGGTCGTTGTCGTACTGGAACACCGCGCTCCCGGGCGTCCACGCCTGGCCAAGCCTTCGCTGGGCCTGGGTCTGGAACCTGCGGTAGAGCGAGCCCGTCCTGGCGTAGCCCGGTGGGATGTTTCGCGCCTGGGGGAGGTACCAGGCCTCCGCGAAGCCGTCGCTCTCCTCGGTCGAGTGCCCGCCGTGCAGGTGGGTGACGAGCGGCACCGGGCCGGTGTAGGGCGAGGGGTCGGTGCCGCGGGAGTCGGTCGCCGGCGGGCCCGCGGGCGGGTTCGCCCAGTGCAGGGTCTGGTCGACCGGCAGCAGGTGCCGCAGGTAGTCGCCCTTTGAGTCGACGAGCTGGTTGATCCACTTGACCCGGACCGGCGCCCTCCACCTCGCCTCGATCGTGAAGGCCGGGTAGTTGAAGGAGCCGGGGTGGTTGACCGAGCCGTAGCTCCACACGGTCGTCGGGAGGTCCATGGCCTGGGGCAGGATGTGCTGGGCGAACTGGCGGACGGCGATCTCGTAGTAGTCGACCGCCGTTCCGCCCGCCTGGGGCAGCCCCGCCGTCCGCGGCATCGCCGGCGGGATCACCAGCGGCGTCGCGTACTTGGGGATGCTGGTGGGATCGAGGGTGCCGCCCGGGATCGGCACCGCCAGCGCCCGGCCGGTCGCGCCGAACCGCCACAGGATCAGCCCGGCTCCAGCGCCGGCCCCGTACTGCAGCAACCGCCGGCGCGTGATCTCAGTCATGACGTCCTTTCCTCCCTTGAGATCGACCGTTTTCCTCCGATTCCTCCCTCGGCTTCCTCCTTGGGAATCGCGCCCGGGGCGCTCACCAGAGGCTCCCGGCCACCATGCAAATCGGGCCGGTTTGCCTATGCATTATTTGTAACGCGCCAGCCGGGTTGATATCGGACGGATTCGTCTCGGTTCCTTGAAAGCCTGTATCGGGCTACCGGAGTGGCGGGCATGCCCCGGGTCGGCTTCCGGCCGAGGACGAAGCCCGCAGCAGCGCGGCCGCAAGGAACCTCGAACGCGCTCTGCCCGCCCGCGATTCGCGTCGAAACCTGCGCGTGACCTCGACGTTTCCTGCGACATCGCCCTACTCCTAAAGCCCGGCGGCTTTCTGCCGTGAGCGGTGGCGAGCCCAAGGCCGTGAGACCGCCTACCGCCCCTCAAGATCACGAGGAGGCCGAGTGATCGCTGAGCTAGTTCGCGATCAGCGTGTCTCCATCACAGATGCGTCTGGACTTACCGATCCTGTCGCGGCTCACGCGAACCTTGATCTCACTGACCGAGCCCGAGGGGCCCACCTGCGCGCCGATACCGCCCCACGCACCCTGACCGGTGGACCTGCCGAGGTCTACGGGCGTCCATGTGGTATCGGAGCCATACCGGAAGAGGACCAAGACGCGGCGCTCACCTCGGCATCTGGGCGGCGTCTGCAGATACCCAAAGGCGGCGGCCCTGCTCGGCGAAACCGGGCCGATAAAGGTTGTCACGATCGTCGTCGGTATGTGCGTCGTGTGCGCGCGGGCGGGCGCGGCCGCGCAGATCAGGGCGACGCTCGAACAGAGCACGGCGATTGCCTTCTTCATCTGTCTCCGCTCCTTCTTGAAGCTGCTGAGGCTCACGTTTCCCACCAATGTGGATACGGTCAGCTACCGGGGGAAGGTCCCGATTCGGGGATGAGACGACCTGCATACCCCCGATAGGTCAGCTGCGCGCGCTCGACTCGCGCAGCAGCCCACGCGTCAGCACGAGAAGCCCAATCCCGATCAGCACCAAGGCGACGCCGACGACGATGGTGAACGTGGCAACGCTCTCGGCGAAGAAGGAGGTGTTGAGCGCGGTGCTGAGCGCAATCGAGGGGATCCAGATCTCCCGCTCCGGGTTCTCGATCGCCTGTCCACTCGCGAGCGCCTGGTCGACCTGATCCTCCGGGACGGGCTCGCCGCTGCCCCTGAAGACCGCCCGAGGCATCTCGGCATATGTCTGCCCCCCCGTCGCCTCGAGCGTGTGCTTGCGGATCACGTCGGCGAACGCGTTCGCCTCATCGCCCGTGTTGACGAGCTCGCCCGGGATCGAGGAGTCCGGTGTTCCGATGATCTGCTCCTCCTCGAGCCGGTCGCGCACGTCGCCTCGGCCAATGATGCCGATCACGATCATCGCGACGCCAAGTACGACCAGAAGCGCGCTGGCTGCATAGCCACCGAGCTTGAGCGGTGCGCTCATGTTCCTCCTTCGTAGGTAGCTGTGGAATCGGTCTGTTCAAGAAGCGCGGCCGCCTCCGCCAGGATCCCGGTCACGAGCGGATCGAGGTCGCCCACGATGGCCGGGTCCGCGCAGAGGCCGAAGTTGAGCTCATCGGCCATCGAGACGACGGCGACGCGCAGGCCATGCCGCTCACGGATCTCGGCGATCGAGTAGAAGCCACGGACCGGCGCCCCCAGCACCGATGGCCGCTCCAGGGGTCCCCGCAGATTGGACACGTTCAGCGCGAAGGTCCGCGGATGGGCGGTCGCCCGCTCCAGCAGGCGGCGGAGCGAGGGCGCCACGCGGCCGAGGTCACGCAGGAGCGTGTCAAGCACGAGCGGGTCCCCGGCCCGCTTGCACAGCACGGTCTCGGCCTTGATGCGGCGAAGCCGCTCGACCGGATCTGGCTCCTCGAGCGGCAGCGAGGCAATGAAGAAGGAGTCCCGATTCGCGGCTTCGGCGCTCTCCGCCAGGTGGTGGAGGCTGACCGGGACCATCACCCGGACGGGGCCGAGAGGACGGCCCCTCTCCGCCCACCGCCGTACCCCGCCCGCGACGAGCGTCAGGACGACGTCGTTGACGGTGGCCCCCGGGACGAGCGCCTTCGCCGCCCGCTTGAGCGCACCGAGCGGGAGCGAGGCGAAGGCGACGATCCGCGAGCTGCCGATGACTCCGTCGAAGGGCGGGGGATAGCCGGTCCTGTGAAGCTCCCGCCTGAGGGTGGGAGTGAGACGCCCGGGCCGCCGGGCCGCGAGCGCCCTGCGGACCCTTCCGCGCGACGTCGCCCGCGCCCCCTCACCGTGGCCGGCGGGGCGCCCGAAGTCCCCGGCGCTCACCGGCGAGTCCCAGAGGACCGCCTCCGCGTAGCGCAGTGCGGTCAGGCCGTCGGCCATGCAGTGGTGGATCTTCCAGACGATGCCGATGCCTCCCTCCTGGAGGGGATCGACCACGTCGATCGTCCAGAGGGGGCGGGAGCGGTCGAGCCGCCCCTCCATCACGCGGGCGATGATGCGTTTCCACTCGCCCTCGGAGACCGGCTGTGCCACGCGCAGCGCCCGAACGTGCTCGCGAAGCTCGAATGCGGGAGCGTCGACCCAAGCTGCGCCCCGCCGCCGCCCCGCGCCCATCTGCAGCCTGTGTCGCAGACGCGGCACGCGCTCGATCCGCTCCGCGATGCGAGCCCGGAGCGCCCCAACATCCGGCCGAGGTCGGCTCCCGTCCGGGTCGAGGATCGCGATCTTCAGAGTGTGACCGGCGACCGTGGGGGACTCGAGCCGAAGGATCTCGAGGTCCTCCGGAGCGAGCGCCTCCCCCACCGGCGAGGGAGCCTTGCGAAGCTCGCTCTCTGGGGCGAGCACGCCCGCCACGGCGCCACCGCGCGGTCTCAGAAGCCCCGCTCCTCGCGCATGCGGTGCGCCTCCCGCATCGCCTCCTCGGATGGCTCGGCCGAGGCCCGGCGGCCGCGGATGACTTGCGGGACGTAGAACGCGGCGGCGGCGGCGGCTCCGATCGTGAAGCCGATCACCTCGCCCGGGGAGTAGATCCCCATGATCAGGCCAAAGATGTAGAACCCGAGATAGGCGAGAGCACCGAGCGAGAGGGCCGTCGAGAGTCGGTCGGAGAGGTTCATTCGGTCACCTCATTCGGTCTGCCTGAGACCCGTGTCACGGTAGGCGGCGACCGGCGGGCGCCATCCGCATAGAGTCCCGGAAACGCCTCCGTAATGCATCCCGATTCCGTTCAGTGAGGCGTCGCCGATAGGTCAGCCGCGTCCCGAGCCGAGCACCCCGGCGACGTCGAGGCTCGAGATCACGCCGACGGGCCGCCGCGAGCCCGCCGCGATCACCAGCACATGTGCCACCTCGTGCTCGACCATGAGCTGAGTGGCGCGGTCGAGCGGTTCGTCGTCACCGACCACTGGCAGGTCACTAGTGGTGACCTCACCAGCCGTCATCTCGTCGAATGCCTCCGCCGCGGCGCGGAGCAGATCGATGTCGGTGACCACCTGCCAGACCTGCTCCCGGCTGACGATCACGCAGTGGATGCGCTCCTCGGCCATCGTCCGGGCGACCGTGGTCAGGGGCGTATCGGGCGGGCAGGTGATCACGCCCCGGCGCATCACCTCGCCGACCGTCGCGCGCTCGTAGGAGGGCGGCTCGTGACTGCCGCCGACCTGACCAGAGCCCTCGGTGGTGGACATCTTCGAACGGTACTCTCTCAGGGCTCGCGCGGCTTGACTTGCACCTTCGACCCCTCGCTTTGGGAAGCGGGATCGATACCTCGAAGACGCCGTTCTGGCAGGTCGCCTGCGATTGCCTTGGGATCGACCCCGTCTGGCAGCAGGATCGAGCGGGTGAAGGGCCTGCGCAGCGCTCGCAACGCAGGATCCCGCTCTCGACCGAGATCTGGGTCTCGTCCGGATACAGAATCACCGGAAGACCGGCCCGTCATCGGTGAGAAGGGCGTGAACGGGCTGCGGAGGAGTTACGGATGCGGGTCCGGCGCCATCGGATGCTCGTGCCACTCAACGGGCAGGGCCACCTCGACGTCGATCGGCCGCGAGGGCGGCTCGAGTCCGGGCGGCTCCTCGTGTGCGAGCCACGGCGCCAGGTAGCGGCCCCCGACCTTCTGCGGCGGCCACCACAGGTAGTCGGCGGACACCGCCCCCTCACCCCGTCCGCCGGTCAGGTCGTGGCGCAGGCTGAGCGACTCCACTCCCGTGAGCAGCTTCCCGCGGAGCACCGGATGGAAGGGCCTGGGGTCGATCGGGGCGCCGAGCCGCGCCGCGATGTGCTCGGCGGCGGCGTCGGCCTGCTGGGTTCCGAGTCCGCCCTGCTTGATAGGGAACGTCGTCCCGTCGCCGGCGGCGTAGACCTCCTCCAGGCCAGCGACGCGTGCGTGCTCGTCGATCGGAATGAAGCCGCGCTCGTCGCACGGCAGGCCGGGGAGCCGCGGACCGTTGATGACCGGTAGGGCGGCGACGGCGCCGGCGTCGATCGGATCGTCGCCTGGGGTTACGTGCAGCGTGCCGTCGGATTCGCGGACGCTGGCGCCGCCGCGGAACTCGATCGCGCGCGCCCGAAGCAACTCCGCGACGGCCTTGCTTGCGGGCCTCCCGAACAGGATCAGCGGTGAGGCCTCCGGCGTCAGCACCTCGAGCCGGAGATCCCGGTGGCCGGTCTCCTCGGCTCGGCGCCTAGTGAGCAGCGCGAGCTCGTACAGCGGCAGCGACCACGTCACCCCGGGCGGAACGACGAAGGCGAGGGTCCCGGAGTCGTGCGCCACGGCCCGCGCGATGAGGTCATCGACCTCGAGCGGGTCGCCGACGGAGCGGAAGCGGAAGGTCACGGCGTGCTCATACGGGGCACGCGATCGACCGCCGACGCAGACCACGAGGAGGTCATAGGCGAGCTCGTGGGTATAACCGAAGTCGTACCCCTCGCCCTCCGTGAGCACGACCGCGCGAGCGTCGGGGTGTACCGCGCCGGCGACCCCGCGCACGAACCGCGCGCCCAGCTCGCTGACCGCGGGCTCGAGCTCGCGGCGCTCGGCCGGCTGGTAGGTGAACGGCTCCTCCACGATAAGGGGCTTGTAGGTGAAGTCCGGCTCGGCGGCGACCAGCGTGGCGTGGGTGCGATCGGCGGCGAGGTCACGTATGGCCAGCAGGGCCTCGAGACCGGCGATGCCGCCGCCGAGGATCAGCGTGTGGTGCGCCCTGCGCGAGGCGGCATTCACCGGGCCCGGACCACCGCCGGGCGCCCGGCGTCACCGAGCCGCTCGATCCGGAAACCGCGCATGCCTTCAGGATAGGCACGCATCGCGGTCGGAGCTGACAAAGCGCGTCGAGCAGGCGCTGCGCAGCCACGTCGGCAGCATCCTGATGAAGCTCGACCTGCGCAACCGGGTGCCCGCGGTGGGTCGGCCGGGTAGCGGATCCCTTGTGTCTCGGTGGACGTCCGGCGTGGTAGCCGGGCATCGTCGCCGGTGAGCGCAGTCCGCCGGCGGCGTCGAGCCGTCGTCCCTCGGTATCGAGCATGGGTCCTCCGTTCGCTGCGGCGCTCCCCCCTAGAGAGAGCGTTTGACCGACCGAGTGATCCACGTCGGCGTGATTTGCGGGACACGCGATCTCGCAGCGCGGGGCGAGGGGCTCGGGCGGGCCCGTGAGGCTGGCGCTACCTCCATCGCCGCTGGCACGCGAAGGGAGAAGCGGGGCCCCTCGGAGTCAGAAAGCGTGACGTTTGGCGAAACGCACACTCCGCATGGAACAGCAGCTATCACGTCCCAGGCGGCGGGACCGTCCGATCGCCGTGGTTCGTCCTCGGCCCCGTCGCCTCGCCCGAGCGGGTCCGATCGGGCCGAAATAGAGTCGGACGATGGACCTGGGGCTCGCGCTGGCGGTGATGCTCGCGCTCGCCTTCGCGGTGACCAACGGACTTCACGATGCGGCCAACGCGATCGCGGCCCTTGTCGCCACCCGCGCCGCGCGGCCGAAGCAGGCGATCGTGCTGGCAACCGTCTTCAACCTGCTCGGCCCGCTGTTCCTCGGCGCGGCGGTCGCCGACACCATCGGCGGCATCGTCACCGTCTCGCCGGCAGAGGCCACCGCCGTGATCGGCGCCGGCCTCGCCAGCGCGGTGACCTGGAACCTGATCACCTGGCGCCTCGGCCTGCCGTCCTCCTCGGGCCACGCCCTGGTCGGCGGGCTGGTCGGCGCCGCGCTGGCCGAGGGCGGCACCGACGCCGTTCTCTGGGGCGGCTTCGACGGGCTGCACCCGGTCGGAGTCGTGGGCACCCTCGTCGCCCTGGCGATCTCGCCGTTGCTCGGCGGCGTCGCGGCCGTGATCGTGATCCGCGCGCTCCGCCGACTCGCCCGGCGCGCGACGATGCGGATCAGGGGCCCGGTCAACGGCGCCCAATGGGTCACCTCGGCGACGCTCGCGTTCAGCCACGGCGCGAACGACGCCCAGAAGGCGGTCGGGGTGGTCGCCGCGCTGCTGCTGGCGGGCGGCGAGATCGACTCGCTCGACGCGCCGTCGTGGGCGATCGTCGCGTGCTCGCTCGCGCTGACGCTCGGCACCGCCCTCGGCGGGTGGCGGATCATCCACACCGTGGGCCGGCGCATCTACCGGGTCAAGCCAATCGACGGGCTCGCGACCGAGAGCTCGTCGGCCGGGGTGATCTTCGGCGCCTCGTTGCTGGGTGCCCCGACGTCGACCAGCCAGGTCGTCGCCTCGGCCGTGGTCGGAGTCGGCGGCGGACGTCGCCGCTGGCATCACGTCCATTGGGCCATAGTCCGTCAGATGGGCGTCGCCTGGCTGATCACGATGCCGATCACCGCGATCCTCGCGGGCGGGGTGTTCGAGTTGCTGCAGCCGCTGAGCTGAATGGGGCGGATGTGAGTCGCAAACACCGTTGGTTCGTACCCGACGACTCCGACGTCCTCGGGTTGCTCGGACGCCAGATCGACGCGACGCTGCGCGGACTCGATGCGCTCGCGCTCTGGGCCGGTGGCGACGCCTCCGCGGCGTCTGCGGTTCGCGCCGCCGAGCACGCCGGCGACGCAGCCAAGCAGGAGGTCCTGAGCGCGGTGACTGAGTCTTTCGTGACGCCGATCGAGCCCGAGGACCTGTTCGCCCTCTCACAGGGAATCGACTCGCTGCTCAACCGCAGCCGCGACCTCGTCAACGAGGCGGAGGCCATGGGCGTGGCGCCCGACGCGACGATCGGCGAGATGGCGTGCCTGCTCGGGGACTCCCTGCGCGAGGTCGCCGAAGCGGTCGGGCGGCTGACCTCCGACCCCGATGCAGCGGCCGGGTCGGCGAACGCGGCGATCCGGACCGAGCACGGGCTCCAGCGCGTCTATTACCAGGGCATGGCAGCGCTGCTCGAGAACCCCGACCAGCGCGACCGGATCGCCAAGCGCGAGCTCTACCGGCTGATCGCCCGCCTCGGCGAGGCCGAGGTGGAGGTGGCCGAGCGCGTCATCTATGCGGTGATGAAGGAGCGCTGAGCGCTACCGGTTCAGCCGCAGGGAGGAGGTGGCATGTATCCGAATGAGCGAATCGAGGGCCTACGGGCGTTGAGCGAGCGTCAGCAGCGCTTACGCTTCGACTTGGTCGACCACCACCAGGAGGCGACCGCGTTCGTCGAGTCCGGTCGTCAGGATGAGGAGCAGGCGCGTGTGCTGCTCGATCGCCTGGCCCAACTGCAAGCCGAGCGCGACGCGATCCTCGTTGAGTTACAGTGGCTCGACTCGGCGCTCACGGCGGGGATGAACTAGGGGCCACCTGAGCAAGAGGGACAAGACCGTCCGACGGGCACCTGCCGCCACCACATCTTCAGCGTCGCTGAGGGCCGGTAGGGGAATCACCGCTACGACACCTAGCGGGGGCGGGATAAACCGGGGTCCGGCCTCGTCCCCACACCTGATAGCTCCCCTACTTAGCGTGCGAAACCGCCCACGATGACTCAAGAACACGATGCTCTATGACGCCACCGCGCCTCGTTCGTCCCGGTCCGATGTCTTGCGGGAAGGGGAGGGTCGCGAGCCGGTGAGCCTCTATCCGCAGTACCCCCGTGCAGCTCAGCGTGAAAAAAACCGCCCCCCCCACACGATGTCTGACGACGAGCTGATCGAGGTCCTCGAGGAGATCGTCCGGGACGAGGCCGCGCCGGCAACGGCGAGGGTGACGGCGATCCGGACCCTGTGGGAGTGGCGCCGAAACGAGCCCGACGAGGAACCGACCGGCTTCGACGACCTCTACGCCGACGAGTTCACCCGGCGGCGGGAGCACAAGAAGCGTCGCTAACCCCGGAGCTTGGTCGAGCCCGGTACCAGGGCGGAGCCGGAACGACCCCGAGCCGTTGCCCGAGGACCGCCGGAGATAGGGCCGGGCACCTACGCGATTCTCCTCACGGCCGTCTTGTCCCGCGTGCAGACGTACCCGTCGTTCCGCTCCCTCGTGACGACCGCGAAGTACTTGAGCGGGGGACTGGGGAAGTCGAAGTCGTGGATGCTCCACCCGCCGGGGATGCGTCGGCCGGTGCCGGGGTCGGTTCGGCCGGTAGTCGTCGTCCCCTCCAACCTCCTATCGCCGGACTTTCGGGTGTACAGCTTTACCTGCCGACGCTTCTCGCAGGCGGCCTTGTCCGCCCGCACATCCCCGTACACGAAGCCGCGTTCGGCATGGATCGTGATCTTGCTCTTGACCGTCTGCCCGTCGCCGTGCGCCTGCGAGGCGACCAACCACCGTTCGTCAATGGGAAGCCCGTTCACGAGGATCCGCGAGTGGTCGGCGCGGCACACGAACCCATCGCCCATGCTGCGCGTCACCTTGGCATACACGCGACCGCGCCACGGGGCCTTCAACCCCCACTCGCCGCCATGAGGCCGCCCGTTGTGCCTGTTGATATAGCTTCGGGCGGTGCCGAGCTTGCGATCCGGCCCGGGCCGCTTCCTGAACAGGATCACCCGTCGCCCCTCGCTGCACTTCCCGACCTCTGACTGCACCCAGCCGTGCCAAAAGACACTGCCCGTAGCGTGGCCGTGGCCTTCGTGGGTGATCTTCAGCGTCGTCTCGTACTTGACGGCCTCCGCCGCCGCCGTCTGCGCCCCGAGCGCGATCACGCCAGCCGCATGCATACGAAGCTCGCCCTTGGAGCCCCCGACGATCACGGTGGATCCCGCCGCGACCGTGGCGCTGCCCTTGTAGTGGCCCGAGGGGTTGCGGTAGCTCAACCATCCTGAAACGCAACAAGGGGCACGCGCGAAATGGACGCGGCCGCCGGTGAAGTGCCCCTCGATGGCGAGCCGCTGGCTGCCGTCAGCCCGCACGGTGGTGGTTCCCTTGAACTTGTGGTGCAGCTCCCCGCGGTTCTGTTCTCCCGTCCCGAAGTCGTCGACCCCGTGGCCCTTGAACGCGAACACGTTCGGAGCTAGCTGCTCCGTGATCGTCAGGTGGTCGGTCAGGTAGCCCCCGCCGTGGTGCGCGACCTTCATCCAACCCTCCAGCACCGCCGTCCCTCCGGGGCTCGGATAACCGTTTGCCGTCGACACGCTGTCGTACTCGGAGGTGTATTTGAATGTCTTTTCCTCCGCCGCCGCCGTCTGCGCCCCGAGCGCCATTACGCCAGCCGCAGCGACGCCGATCACAATCGCGAGTCGCTTACTCATGTCGTCCTTCCCTTCTCGCTATTGACGCCGACACGGCGGGGAACGCATAACGCGATCGGCACTCCGGGAGGGCTCCTGTTCCACGGCACGGCGCGCGACCGGCTGGCGAGCATCCGCCGCGACGGGCTCCAGCCTCGGATACCGGAATACGACGACCGCGTCCCGTGGGAGGCCGTCTACCTCACCGAGGATCTCGATCAGGCGTGGGCGAACGGCATCAAATGGACGGACAGCCGGGACCGAAGCGTGGTGCTGATCGTCGACGTCTCCGGCCTGCCGCTACTGATCGACGGCTGGGTCACCTGCCCGTGTCCGATTGAGCCCGAGCGCATCAGCGTCTGGGGCGAGCCGCCACACGGCCGGCTCGGCGAGGCGCGGCTGCGGGCCGACTGGTTCAAGTTCGGCAACGTCCTGGCGAGGCTGGCCGGTGGCTGAGCAGCCAGAGTTCTCGCGCGCGATCCGCTTCTACCTGATCGGCAGTCTGCCGGATCGCGGCCGAGCGGCCAACGACATCGACATCGTCCCCCCGTTCGTCGTATGCGAGCGCGATGAGCAGGCGGACGAGGAGCTCCATCTGAGGCCATGCGAGGCGTTGTCGCGCGCGACCGGCAAGCCGATCGACCTGTTTCTCCGGCTCCCGCACGATGGCCGCGGCCAATGTCTTGGGGGTGAGTGCTTCACCGCTTTCTTCACCGCGCGCGACGGTTGGCAACTTCGGAACCGTTGGCTTGAGCCTCAGCCGGTGCCGTGGCCGCCGCCGTCCTACAGCTTCGAGGAAATCGTCGCGATGGCGGGGGGATCGAGCGAGCAGCGGGAGTTCTTCTGTCTCGACTGCACGAACTCGGTCGTGGACGAGGACTACACGGTTCACGATCACGTTTGGGCCGCGTCGGGTTTGGGGCCTTTCGACGGCCATCTGTGCATCGGCTGCCTCGAGAAACGGCTCGCGCGCCGGCTCACCCGCGTCGACTTCACCCACGGCCCGGTGAACACCGACACGTGCGTGGCATCCGAGCGCCTGCGTGACCGATTGGGGACACCGTGGCCCCCCGGGCGAGGTGAGCGGTGGCTGAGGTGACCGACGCCGCCCGCCCCAAGTCGTCGATGGCGCGCGACTTCTGACAGCCGAGGAGGTCGCCGAGCTCTTGTCGATGTCGGTGAGCTGGGTCCGCCGCGAGGCGCGCGCGGGCCGACTGCCGTCGATCCCGCTCGGCCGCTCGGTCCGCTTCCGGCGCGCCTCGGTGCTCGAGTGGATGGCGGCTCGGGAGCGCGCCGGCGGGAGGCGGCGATGACGCCGCGCGTGGGGCGCCCCCGGTGGGATCCCGGCGCGCAATGAGCAACGGCCCCGGCGAACCGGGGCCGCATCCCACAAACGAAGGAGACCGAGTATGACGACCGATACGACCTGGCGGGAGCTCTACCCCGAGGGCCGGGCCCTCGTGTATGAGGGCAACAGCCCCGAGGAGTTTCGAGCCGAAATCAAGGCGGAGTTCGGCTTCGACCCCGCCGACGACTTCGACCCGGGCCCGGGGCTGCGGCATTTGGAGTGGGGCGAGTGGTTCGAAACCGACCGTGGCGACCGCTACCAGGTCTTCGAGTTCCTCTGTCCGTCCGAGCACCTCGACGCCATCTACGGCTCCGAGCGCTGGCCACTGGGTTCGTAGGCGTGCGGCTATCCTCACCCGACCACGTAAACGGGCCGGCGCGCGCAAACGCCCGGCCCACGGCACAGGAGGGCTAGCTCCCATGCGACGTAAACCTACCCGCCGCGGGGCACCTGTTCATCCGCACGAGCAAGACCGGCGAGGCGGTCTGGTACGGCCAGTGGTACGCGCCCGACGGGCGCCGCGTCAAGCGCCGGATCGGGCCGAGGCGCCTATCCGGACAGGACCACGGCCTCACCCGCCGCCAGGCCGAGGCCGAGCTGGCGGAGCTCCAGCGCGCGACGATCTCGCCGGCGGCGGATCGCCGCACCTTGGCCGAGGTCGTTGACGAGCACCTGACCGGGCTGCGCGCCCTCGGCCGCAAGCCAACGACGCTCGCCGCGGTCGAGTCCACCGCGCGCGTTCACCTGGTGCCCTTCTTCGACCGCCGCGCGCCGGAGCGGATCGAGCCCGCCGACGTCGAGGCGTTCATCGCCGCCAGGCTCGACGCCGGCTACGCGCCGAAGTCGGTGCGCAACTACGTCGGCATCCTCGGCTCGATTCTCGAGGGCCAGGTCGGCGAGAACCCGGTCCGCTCCGCGCGCCAGCCGGAGGTCGAGGTCTCCGGCGACATCCGCTTCCTCACCCTCGAGGAGGTCGAGGCGCTCTACGCGGCCGAGACCGACGACGACCTCGGGCGGGCGCTGCGCGCGATGTACCTCACCGCCGCGATGAGCGGGCTGCGCCAAGGCGAGCTGGTCGCGCTCCGGTGGCTCGACGTCGACTGGATCGCGCGGCGGATCCGGGTGCGGCGCAACCGCACCGCGCGCCGGTACGGGACGCCGAAGACGAGGCGCTCACACCGCTCGGTGCCGCTGGCCGATCGGCTCGCCGGTGAGCTCGATCGCCTCTACCAGCGCTCGGCCTACCAGGGCGACGAGGAGCTGGTCTTCGGCCACCCGCACCGCGGCACCCCGCTCGGGGAGACCACGATCAGGCGCCGATACCGGGCGGCGCTCGCCCGCGCTGGCGTGCGGCGGGTGCGCTTCCACGACCTGCGCCACACCTTCGGGACGCAGATGGCGGCCCAGGGGGTGCCGATGCGCACCCTGCAGGAGTGGATGGGTCACGCCGGGATCGCGACCACGGAGATCTACGCCGACTACCGGCCCTCCGAGCACGAGGCCGAGTGGGTCGAGGCGGCCTTCGCGCCGGCGCGGCCATCGCTCGAGCGGGAGTCGGCCCGAGAGGAGACCAAGCGATGACGACCACCTACTACCTCAGCACGCGCATTCCCGGCACTGACGGCCGAGGGTTTGTCGGCCCCCTCGAGTCGATTCCCAAGGCGGCGGAGATCTACATCACTGTGCTCAAGGAACGGGAGAAGCAGCACCCGGAGCTCGCCGGCGCCGACATGGTGATGCGTCTACACGCCGAGGAGAACGGCAAGCGCCGCAATCCTGACGCGACCGAGCTGGCAGCATTCGCCGCGATCGTCGAGCAGGGGGCGGGCGGCGATCAGATGAGATTCGAGCCAGCCGACGATTGAGCGCCCTTCACGCCCCGAGGGGCTACACAGGGGGCTAAGCGGTAGCCCCCGCGGTGCTCTCGGTGCCTCTCAGGGCGCCTCCGTAGGCACGGAGCACCCCGCGGCCTGTAATTCAAATCCAGTCGCCCCGATCTCAGGAGGAGCCAGACCCGCCGGCCGCGCCGGTCAGGACCCGGGGGCGGGGTTGGCTGCGGCTTGCGCCAGCGACGTGGTGAAGAAGCGCTGCACCGTGTCGAGTGGCTCGGTGCTTTGGCTAGCGCGGCTCAGGATCAGGGCGCCCTCGAGGGCTGCGAGGAGTACGGAGGCATCGTCCTCTGCGGTTGACTCCTGGGCGCCGAACTTGACCAAGGCGGCGTGCACCGAGTCACGCCACTGATCGAGGAGGGCGCGAGCCTCTTGCCGTAGCTGGTCGTCTCCGCCGGCATCTATGACGGTCGCGGCGAGCGGACATCCCATCGTGAAGTTGCTCTCGATGAGCACTTGGCGCCACGGGGCGAAAATTGCGTCGATCGCATCGGCCAGCGTGGTCGCCTCGATGAGCCCTGACTCGGTGTCGTCCAGGATCTCGGCGCCGGCCAGGTTGAGGGCCTCGGTGATGAGCTGCGTCTTCCCGCCCGGGAAGTAGCGCTGGAGGGATCCGCGAGGGCCGTCGGCATGGGCGACGATCTGGCGAAGGCCGACGCCGTGAACACCGCGCTCGCGAACCAGCGCGGCCGCGCTGCGCACGATGAGTTCACGGGCTGGCTGCCGCTTGCCGCTTACCTTCGTCGGCGAGCCCTCTTGCCCGGCGTCCATTGGGGCAGTGTACCCAGAGGCGATGACGGTCGTCATCGCCTCTGCTATCGTCCTCGCCGTACATGCGATGACAGTCGTCATCGACCGCCCGTCAACGCCGATTGGAGACGCCAACGATGAATGCAGGGGGCTATTCGCCCATCTCCCCGCTCTTTCGAGTGTGCGACGGGGTGCGGATTCGATTTGCTGACAACGAAGCGGACTCCTCCGCAGCGACCGTGTTGATGTTGAGCCCGTGGCCGGAGAGCCTCTGGGCGTTCCGCAGGATCTGGGATCGAGTGTCGGGGGCGGCGCGCGTGGTCGCGATCGACCTGCCGGGCTTTGGCCACTCAGACGGTCGGCCGGAGCTGATCGCACCTGATGCGATGGGCACGTTCCTGGCGCGCCTGATCGAGGAGTGGGGTCTGGGCGCGCCGCACGTGGTCGGTCCGGACGTCGGCACCGCCGCCGCGTTGTTCTTGGCGGCCAACGCTCCAGACCGCGTCACGAGCTTGACCATCGGTGGCGGCGCGGTGCGTGATCCCATCGATGCCGCCGGCGCGCTCAAGGACATCATCGAGGCCCCAAGCCTCGACGCTGTCCGACAGCTGGATGCCCGAACGAACATCGGCTTCGCCGTCGAGCCCGCGGCCGGTGCCGATAGCGAGCCCGACGTCCATGAGGACTATGTCAGCGCGTATGACCTCGGGCGCTTTGCCGAGTCCGCTCGCTTTGTCCGCCACTACCCCGAGCAGAATCCGGTGCTGCGCGGTCTATTGCCTTCGATCACCACGCCGGCTCAGGTCATCGCCGGACGCGAGGACGACTTGGTGCCGTGGTCCAACAACGAGTACCTCGCCGACCTGCTGCCCAACAGCGAGATCCACCCATTGGATGCCGGCCACTTCGCGTGGGAGGAGGCGTCCGATGAGTACGGCCGTCTCATCGCGGAGTGGGTCACCCGCGGCTTCCAGCGGCTCGAGGGCGCGGTGACGGCCTGAGCCCCCGTTTGTCTGAACGATATTTCTCGCGACGAGCACCAGTCGCCGTAGCGAATCGGGATCGGCTTTGCATGCCGACGCGACGATTCAGAGGGTGACACGACCCGAAGGCGACGGCGGGGGCTACCCCCCGCCGTAGGCGATGACCATCTCGGTGGCGACGCCAAGGAAGACGCCTGCGGCGAGCATCAGCAGTCCCAGTTCGCGGTGGCCCAGACGCCTCATCGCCGTCCAGACCTCGCCGACCACGTAGAAGATCGCACCCGCCGAGACGGAATAGAAGAGCAGCTCGAGGGGCTCCGAGGTGACGTTGTAGCCGACGATCGTTCCGAGGAAGACGGGGCCTCCCCCAACCAGCCCCGCAACCCCCAGCCACGCCCAACTGGGCTTGACGTCACCGAGCGGGCCAACGATGCCGAACCCCTCCGTGGCGTTGTGGACCGCGAAGCCCACGATCAGCACCGTGGCGAGCCCGATCTCGCCGAGACTCGCCGAGACGCCGATCGCCAGGCCCTCGGCGAAGTTGTGGAGGCCGATCGCGGCGGCGATCGTCATCCCCACCCGGAGCGCGCGCGCCCTGGCGGCACCGTCCTCCTGGACCGCCAACAGCTCGGCCTGTTCGACCGTCATCTCGTCGGTGGCGCCGCCGGAGATCGGGGGATGGTTCGGCGCCGATCGCAGGCGACGCTCGACCAGCGCCAGCCCCGCGCTGCCGGCGGTGAAGCCGGCGCCGAAGAGCGCTGCGAGACCGAGCCCCGCCGCCAGCGAGCCCTCGCCATCCCCGAGCTCCTCGAAGTGCTCCTCGACGATCTCGACGCCGTGCACGAGGACCTCGGCAAACAGGAAGGCAAGCACGCCGACCGAGAACATCGCCAAGGCCACTCGGGCGCGGGCGGACACGAACTTGATGCGGCCGACCGGGAGCCCGAGGTAGATCGTGAAGCCGGCCAGAGCACCGAGGGCAACCGTCTCTCCGAAGGACACGGCGGGAACATAACGGATTGAGGATTAGGGCGCCCTAATGGGCAGTTACCCAGCGCCGTCTCGCCTACCTTTTCGGGTTCGCCCTCACGGCGATCCCCCTCGATCACGATTATGGAAGTGATCGACAAGCGGGTTCGTCGCGCTGGCAAGGGGGCGCCCGCCGCCTTCGGGCGAGCGGGGGCACGCGCCTGCTCCCGGCCGCCCGACGGGTCCAAGGCCCGAGCGGTGCTCAGTCAGTCGGTCACGCGGACGAGTTGGAACTGTTCGTGGTGGCCCTTGACCACCCGCTCCTGGATCTCGCCGAGCCCGGCGGCGTAGTACTTCTTCTCCGTCTGCGGTTCCAACGGACTGAACTCGCTCGTGACCAGCGCCCGGTTGAAGTTGCCAAACGGCACCTCGACGCCCCCGCTATACCCGAGAACGTGTGCCTCGTCGAGGGCCTCACCGGGCGGGTAGTACTCCTGCCGGTATCGGTCACCCGGCTGAGGGTTTCCCGGCATGATGATCCCAGGCTGGGCCCCGCTCACCCCTGACTCCCAGGAGTCGCTCGCCTTGACAAAGCGCCCGTGCTCGAGCTCGAGGGAGCGCTCGCCCATGTACCACACGTTGCCCTGTTTGTCCTGCGCATACCAGTCGAAGGTCCGCTCGACCGGGGTCCCGCGCTCCGAGACCGTGTCCCGGACGACCGTGCTCGTGACGCCCAGGATCTGCTTGGTCCGATGGGTGACGACCTCGTTATCGACCTGCGGGGTCTTCCCGCGAACGCCTTTGTAGTGAAAGGCCGTCCCCGGCCTTAGGGGCCAATAGCGGTTGTCGATCGTGTCGACGAAGTTCGCCGGATCGACCGAAGGGGAGTACTTCCCGTGAATCGGGGCCAGCTTGGATGCCGACGTCGATGCCACCGTCGTCGATGAGGAGCTCGCGCTGTCCGAGGAACCGCAGCCGCTTGCCACGCCGGCCAGGAGCACGAGTGCGATCGTCGAAGCCATCACCCCCTGGAAGACCTGCTTGTGTCGTCCGCTCATGCTCATCGCAGCTCCGGCGGGATCGACCGATTTTCGCCTGTCTTAGTGGTAGCAGCGAAGCATGAAGAGGCGATCAGCGACGGGTGAACGGGCGATAAAAACCGGGCATTCCGTGCAACTTCAGGCCGGCCCAACCCCGGGGCAAGACCTGGGATTACGGCGCCTCGCGGGTCGTCAGCCTGGATGGCATCGTGGCAGCGCTCGATGTTTTCGCCAGCGGCCACGGCCTGGTCGATCCGGCCGGCATCGTCTTCGGCTGAGCCGACGACGACCTTCGTCGCCGCGGGCCTCACCGACGACGGCCGCGGCAACCAGATCCTCCGCTTCGACGGCGCCACCGCGTCGGATACGCCGCCGCGTGCTGCGGTGAACCTCACGGTCCCGGAGCGAGTAACCCGAGAGGAGAGAGCCCCCGAACAAAGGAAGGTCACCCGATGAGGCGACTTGTACTGGCCGGACTCTTGTCACTGGCCATCGTTCTGGGAACGACTGGCACGGCGCTGGCGACCCACTGCTATGTGGCAGACAAGCCAGATGGCGCTGGGACGAACGGAGCGTTCCAGAGGGAGGAAGGCGACCCGGTCGACACCTTCAAGTGGGATCTGCCCGACCCCGCGCACGAGCGGGGCAGCCAGACCCACGGCATCCTCGAGCTCGAGGAGGAGTAAGAGGATCCCCGCGAGATGCTGGACGTGGTCCCCACGTCCCGCATCGACCGGGTTAAATCGCTGCCCCGGCTCGCCAGCGTCTACCGCGTGGGCGGCGAAGCGGCTCGATGAGAGCGGGCTCGGGTGCCGTGGCTCATAGACGGCCAACTCTGCCCCGTCGGGAAGCGGCCGACGACTACTGCGCTTCGCCTTCACCCGCCGTTCGCTGGATCGCAACATGCGGCGCCGCCGACTTCGGCAAGGTGCCCCCATGCCTCGTACCCTTCCGCTGCTCGCCCTCCCGCTGACGCTCGCCCTCGCCGTCCCGGCGATCGGCGGGCCGGTGAGCCCCGATCCGGTTGAGGTGACCACCGACAACGAGACCCCGGTCCTCTACGACGACGACGAGGGTGGGAACGCGTCCGGCGACGATCCCGCGATCTGGGTCCACCCGACCGACTCCAGCCGAAGCATCGTGATCGCGACCGCCAAGGAGGGCGGGCTGCGCGTCTACGACGTCGGCTCCGCCGAGTTGCAGTCGGTAGCTGCCGACCCGGCGCCGCGCGCCGACGGCGTGGACGGCCGCTACAACAACGTCGACATCGCCTACGACATCCCGCTCGCCGGCGAGGTCGTCGACGTCGCGGTGGTCTCCGACCGCTACAACGACCAACTCCGATTCTGGGTGATCGACCCGCTCGGCGCCGACGCCCCGACCCCGCTGACCGAGGTGACCGCGCAGGAGCAGGAGTTCTTGTTCAGCGAGGATCGCGCCGAGGTCGACGAGGCGCACACGGCGTACGGGCTTGCGGTGTATCAGCCCGGCGACGGCCCGACGTACGCCGTCGTGACTCAGGAGGGTGAGACGGCGATCGCCACCGTGCGACTGGTGAGCGACGGCGAGACGATCGGCTACACCGACATCACCCACCTCGAGCTGCCCGGCGAGTTCTCGCTGCCCGACGGCACCACCTGGGTGCCGTGCGAGGAACCCGGGATCGGCCCGCAGCTCGAGGGCGTCGCGGTCGACCAGCGCACCGGGACCCTCTACGCCACCCAGGAGGACGTCGGCCTGTGGCGGATCGAGCTACCGCTGGGCGCGAGCGAGCCACGGCTGCTAGACAGGGTCGCCGACTTCGGTGTGCACGACACCTGGAACGAGGAGGCCGAGGAGTGCGAGCCGATCGACCCCGACGCGCCGTCGTACGGCGGCCCGAACCTGGTCGCCGACGCCGAAGGCGTCGACATCTACTACGGCCCCGGCCGCACCGGCCACGTGCTGGTCTCCAGCCAGGGTGACGACCGGTTCGCGGTCTACTCGCGCGTCGGGCGCAACCGGTCGCTCGGCACGTTCCGGGTCCGCGGCGTCGGCGTCGACGACGTCAACGGCTCCGACGGCTTGGCGGTGACCAACCGTCCCGTCGGCGAGTATCGACGAGGGCCTGCTCGTCACCCACGACGAGCCCGAGACCGGCCCCGACGTCGACCCCGAGCGGGACCCCACCAGCTTCTCCTACGTCGACTGGGGCGACGTCGCCGACGCACTCGGCCTGCGGGTCGACACCACCTGGGGCAACGACCCGCGGCTGCGGTGACCCTCCCGGATCCGTTCGGGTTGGTACCGGCGCAAGGCGTCTCGCTCGCTTAGCGGAGGCTGGTTCAAATCCAGTCGCCCCGACTGGTTAAGGACATGCGGCACCTCGCGACGGATCGCGACGAGGCCGGCATCGTGCCTGGGGTTAGACAGCGCCCGCGGCGCGCCGCGAGCACGACCGGGGTCTGGCCGGCCGTGCTGCGCGACAGGACCGTGGCTCGCTAGTACGCAGAGCCGGAGCTCGAGCTGGAGCCGGATCCCTCAGAGGTGATCTGGTCACCGCTCGGTGCGACCACGTACCATGGCGCGCCGAACGCGGTCACGCCCTGTCCGTTGGTCTCGCCCGGACCCTGATCGGCTGCGAACGTGTACAGCGGATGCCCGTTGTAGGTGACCTGCGGCTTTCCGTCGGACCGAGGGGTCGTCCCGAGCATCGAGGCTGTTACCCCGCTGCCCGCGGTCGGCTTGCCGTCGGCCCGAAGCGGAGGCCAGCTGCTGGCGCAGGCACCGGAGCAGGTGCTCATCGACCCGGTGTCCTTGTCGAACACGTAGAGCGTGTCGCCCTTGGAGTCGACCAGGATGGTGCCCAGGCCGCCGGCGCTCGCCGTGCCCACGGTCTCGCCTCCCGAGGTGCTCGTCTGCGAGGCGCGCGTCGGCGACGGGGCTATCGGCGACGCGGTCGTCGACGACGGAGTCGCGGCGGTGGCGCCGTTGTCGTCGCCGCCACACGCCGCGGCGCCGAGCGCCAGCAGCAATGCTGCCGCGCTGGCGATGAATACGACCGATCTGTTGCGAGTCATGCTCGCTCCTTTCCGCGGTGGTTGGAGCGGCAAATGCTCCCGGTGCTAAGTGCGTTTGTCGTCGGGCTCGGGACGGCTCTTTCGCCTGCGACCGGGGGCGCACTCGGGCGCTGGGGGTACTGCGCTTGGCGTAGCTCTGGGGTTCGGCGCACGGCTAGCACACGGGGATCGCGGCCTCGATAAGCGGCGCCGAGGCCGATCGGGGGTTATCCCTACCGATCGGCGCCGAATCGCTGCGATCATCGTCTGCATGGCGAACTCCGTGCTGGTGATCGACGACGACGAGGTCTTCCGCGCACTCGCGCGTCGGATGCTCGCCGACTGCGGGCTCACCGTGGCCGGCGAAGCGGGGAGCGTTGCAGCCGCCCGCGCGGCTGCAGCCGGGCTCAGGCCGGACGCAATGCTGGTCGACGTGATGCTGCCGGACGGCGACGGGGTGACGCTCGCGCGGGAGCTCGCGGCGCTCCCCTGGGCGCCACGCGTGCTGCTGACCTCGAGCTCCGTCGATGCTGCGGACGGCGAACAGATCGTCCGCGACGGTGTCGTCGCCTTCGTGCCGAAGGCCGACCTCCCGAACGCCGAGCTCGATCGTCTGCTTGGCGGTTGAGCGCCTCGGTTGCCGAGTCGTACGGATGCGTCCGCCATTCCCGGGGGACCATCAGCGGGATAGCCTTACTGGTGTGTCGGAGCCGCTGCGCGTCGTGATCGGCGAGGACGACGTGCTGATGCGCGAGGGCATCGCTCGCCTGCTGGCGGAGGCTGGTCTGGACGTGGTCGCGCAGACCGACAATGCCGACGACTTCCTCCGCCGGGCGCTCGCTCACCGACCCGATGTCGCGGTCGTCGACGTCCGGATGCCGCCCGACCACCAGGACGACGGGCTCCGCGCCGCGCTCGAGCTCAAGCGCCAACGACCCGACACCGGAATCCTCGTGCTCTCGCAGTACTACGAGGAGCACTATGCGCAGGAGTTGATTGCCGAGCACCCCGAGGGCGTCGGGTACCTGCTCAAGGAGCGGGTCGGGGACCTAGAGGTGTTCATCGACGCGGTCAACCGGGTCGCTGCCGGCGGCACGGCACTCGACCCCGAGGTGGTGGCGCGGATGCTCGGCCGCCGCCGCGAGGATTCGCCCCTCGACCGGCTGAGCCCGCGCGAGCGCGACGTGCTCGCCGCGATGGCGGAGGGAAAGTCGAACCGTGGGATCGCCGAGTCGCTCTTCGTGAGCCAGGCCGCGGTCGAGAAGCACATCACGAGCATCTTCGACAAGCTCGAGCTCGAAACCGCGGCGACTGACCACCGGCGGGTGCTCGCGGTGCTGGCCTACCTTCGCGACTAGGGTCTTCCCTACCAGCCAGCTCCGGTTCGTCGAGCCCAAGCGTGGGCGGGCGCGTGCGCGACGTCGCGCTTCCTCGCCGGCGACCAACCGACCCCCGCCCTCCGCGCCACCGTGCACGGATACACGACGGCCGCATGCAGCGGCGCTCGCGTTCCGACACGATGGCGTGATGGCATCGTGGTTGGCTGGCCGCACGGTCGCGTTCGGAGGCCTCGTCTCGCTGCTCGGAGTCGCCGCGGTCACCCTGCTGATCTATGCCCTCCGGGAGGTGATGCCCGTCGAAGGAACCGGGGTGGTCTACATCCTCCCGGTGCTCCTCGCCTCGAGCATTTGGGGGCTCGGGCTCGGGATCGCAACGTCGCTGTTGAGCGCGGCCGCTTTCGCCTTTTTCCACCTCGAGCCGATCAACTCGCTCTCGCTCGAACGCGAGGAGGACTGGGTAGCGCTGGCCGTCTTCGTCGCGGCCGCCGCCGTCACCTCGGGGCTCTCGCGGACCGCGCACTCATTGAGTGAAGAGCAGGAGGCGCTGCGGCGCGTCGCGACGCAGGTCGCCAAGGCCCCTTCGCCGTCCGAGATCTTCGCCGGCGTCACCCGCGAGGTGGGAGTGCGCTGTCGCGCCGACCTCGCCCGGCTGGAGCGCTACGAACCCGACGGCACCGTGACCGGCGTCGCGGCCTGGAGCAAGGGCGCCGGCAGCGAGCTGGCCACCGGCACGCGACTGGAGCTCGAGGGCGTGAGCATCGCTGTCCAGGTCCGCGAAACCGGCGCTCCGGTGCGGGTCGACAGCTTCGCCGGCGCCTCAGGACCGATTGCCGAGGAGGCTCGGGCGCTCGGGATCCGATCCTCGGTCGGGTGCCCGGTGGTGGTCCGGGGGCGTCTCTGGGGGGTGATCGCGGCCTCCTCGAAGGCAGAGCGCGCGTTCCCGCCCGAGACTGAGTCCCGTATCGGGCAGTTCACTGAGCTCCTGGCCGCCGCGATCGCAAACGCCGACAGCCGCGAGGAGCTGATCGCATCACGCGCCCGCATCCTGCTCGCCGCCGACGAGGCCCGGCGGCGAATTCAGCGCGACCTGCACGATGGCGCGCAGCAGCGACTGGTGCACACGGTGATCACGCTGAAGCTGGCACGCCGCGAGCTCTCCGAAGGCGGGCCGGAGGTCGGGGAGTTGCTCGACGAGGCAACCCGCCACGCTGAGACCGCGACCTCGGAGCTGCGCGAACTCTCGCACGGTCTCCTGCCCTCGGTCCTGACCAATGGCGGCCTGCGCGCGGGAGTCGAGTCGCTCGTCAAGAGGATCTCGCTGCCGGTGACCGTGGAGGTATGCGGAGATCGATTCCATCCCGGAATCGAGGCGACCGCCTACTTCGTCGTCAGCGAGGCGCTGACGAACTCGGTCAAGCATTCCGGAGCGCGGCGGGCCGAGGTCAGGGCCGATGCCGATAACGGCGGCTTGCGGGTCGAGATCCGCGACGACGGTGCGGGAGGTGCCGAGATCACGGCGGGAACCGGGCTCGAGGGCCTCCAGGACCGGGTCGTCGCGCTCGACGGCCGTCTACTGATCGAAAGCCCACCCGGCGGCGGAACTCGCATCGTTGCCACACTGCCCGCGGCGAGCGCGTAGGGATTTCCCCACCCTCCGCCTCGGGTTCGTCGCGCCCGGGTCTCGGGCGTGGCCGTATGGAGAACCCGGCGCCGGGAGGGCAGAGTCGCAGCATGACTTCGAGCACGTCCTCGCGCACGGGCCAGGCAATACCCGTGGCGTCTGGTCCCGCGGCGGGGCACACGACCCCCGGCCGGGGGCGACGCTCCCCCCACGTCCCCGGTCGGGAACCCCTTCGGGGCCTCGGTGAGGTCGGCGAATGAAAACCGCGGTTCGCGCAGAGGTAATCGACGAGCTGGTCGATGCCTACGTCGAATGGCGCGAGGAGTGCCTCGCGCTCGCGGGCGCGTACGAGCGCTGGTCCGGCGAGGCGGATCGAGATCGTCGTCTGGCCTTTGCCGCGTATCGGGCCGCGCTCGATCGCGAGCAACAGGCGTGCTCGGTCTACGAGACCCGCTGCAACCGGGCCGCCCGTGAGCTGACCTGCGGCCGCGGAGCGATCGCCAGGCTGCGGCGGCGTAGGCGCCAACCACGGCCCGCCGCCGCATAGGAGTAGCCCGGGATGACTACCGGCCTCCTCGACGGTCCGGCCCGTTCGCGGGTGGTCCGCCGCCGGGCGATCGGGATCGATCCGCCCGCCACGAGCGGGCCGGGGATCCGCGTCGTCGTCGCCCACGGGGACAGGCTGGTGCTCGCCGGGCTGCAGGCGCTGCTCGAGGTCGAGCCCGGGATCTCGGTCGCCGGCTCGGCGGCCGATGGCGGCGAGGCCGTCGAGCTCGCCGCGCAGATCCGCCCCGATGTCCTCGTGATCGACATCAGCCTGCCTGGGGTCGACGGGGTCGAGGTCACGCGGCGAATCCTCGGCGACCGAGGCACATCGGGAGCCCGAGTCCTGGTCCTCGGCACACCGGAGGGCGACGAGGAGGTGTTCGCGTCTCTGCGTGCGGGCGCGCGTGGATTCCTGCCTCGAGACGTGGCGCCCGACGAGCTCACTGCGGGCATTCGCGCGCTCGCAGCCGGAGGTGCGGCGCTTTCGGCCCACGTCCTGCGACGCGTGATCGCCGAAATTGCCTCCCAGCCCGATCCACTGGTGACGCCTGATGAGCTCGATGAGCTGACGCCGCGAGAGCGTGAGGTGATGGGACTGGTCGCCGCCGGGTTGAGCAACGGCGAGATCGCCGAGCACCTGGTGATCAGCCGGGCAACGGCCAAGACCCACGTCAGCAGAACGCTGCTGAAGCTCCACGCCCGCGACCGCGCCCAGCTGGTCACGCTCGCCTACGAGACCGGTCTCGTGCTGCCGCGGCAGGCAATCGTCACCGGATTCGACCTCCCGGACGCCGCCCTGGCGGCCGCCTAGCCCTGCGGTGTCCGACGGAGCCTCATCCCGGGGCGCCTCGCGGCCGATCACCGCCCGCCGTGTGCTGGCCGCCCCGGCGGGCGCCGTGGCGTCCTTCCTCTCCGACCTCTCCAACCACGCTCGGCTCGCGCCGGACTCGGTCGAGGTCCTCTCCCTCGACCGCCGGCGGAGCGGCGCCGACCACGCGATCGTGCGGCTACGCGGGCCGCTGGGAATCCGGCGCACTGCGTCGACGGAGCTGGCGCCGCCCGTGGAGGTGAACACGATCAGCGGCACGGCGAGGATCGGGCGACGTACCCTCGCGTCCGTCAGCTGGACCATCCGGGACGAGGGCGACGGCGCCCGGGTCGAGCTCCACGCCACCGTGGAGTCCGCCGCCCGTTTCGACGCGCTGGCGCTACGACTCGGCGGCCGTCGCTGGCTCGCTGGACACTTCGCCGCGGCGCTCGACCGGCTCGCCGCCGAGCTTGCTCCGGAACCCGACCACGCGGCCGAGCGCGTCCCGCGCGACTGGGTGCGGGGTCCGACGGTCCCATTGCCGGCAGAGCGGCCAGCGTCGTGATGCCGGTCGCACCTCCGACGGTGCCTCTTCGGGCGAGCGCGACCTCGGGATTTCCCGACGCCGATCTCGGGTCGGCCGGAAGGAGACCTCGGGGGCATGGGTATGGCGCTCGCGGCGCTCGAGCGAGATCGTCCCGTGTGAGAACCGAGACCACTCGATCCGAAAGGACCCCACGATGCGACGCATGACGACCGGCCCACGCCGACAGACGAGAACCGCCCGTATTCGGCCGGTGGTGGGAGTCGGCTCGCTACTGGCTGCGGCCGTACTCGTGGGTGCGTGCGGCGGCGATAGCAACGAGGCCAGCACCACAGCGCTGTCGACAACCTGGGGCTTGCCGGGGGCGGATCTGCAGAACTCACGGTACGTCGGCGGTCCGATCAACTCGTCCACGGTCTCGACGCTCGGCGTCGCGTGGACGGTGCCGATTACCGCGAGCGGCGCGTTCGGCGGGTACGCGACCACGCCCGTCGTCGCCGACGATGTGGTCTACACCCAGGATCTCGAATCCAACGTGGAGGCCATCGACCTCGAGACCGGCAAGGTTCTCTGGACGAAGAAGTACAACTCGTCCAGCGTGGGTCCGAACGGAGTGACGGTTTCCGACGGGACTGTCTACGGCGCGACGAACGACTCGGTCTTCGCGCTGCAGGCCGATAACGGCCAGCAGCTGTGGATCAAGCAGCTGACCCGCAACACCAACGAGGGCATCGACATGGCGCCGGGCATCAACGACGGCACCGTCTACGTGTCGACCGTGCCCGGCAACGCGAAGCGCTTCTACGCCGGGGACGGTCAGGCGGTCCTCACGGCAATGGATGCCGCGACCGGCGCGGTCAAATGGACCTGGGACGAGGTGCCCGACAACCTCTGGTCCAACAAGCACAAGAACATCAACTCCGGCGGCGGGCAGTGGTATCCCCCGACCTTCGATGACCAGGGCAACCTTTATATCGGCGTCTCGAA
This sequence comes from uncultured Actinomycetes bacterium, assembly GCA_963788115.1. Lineage (GTDB taxonomy): Bacteria > Actinomycetota > Thermoleophilia > Solirubrobacterales > 70-9 > CAWBFD01. The sequence goes on along the minus strand of CAWBFD010000003.1, from coordinate 118,056 downwards.
CCCGGCCCCGTTCACCGGCACCCCGAAGTATCCCTGGGGCTCGAGCCGGCCCGGGCCCAACCTCTACACCGACTCGATCGTCAAGCTCGACGCGAGCACCGGCAAGCTCGACTGGTACTACCAGCTGACTCCACACGACATCTACGACTGGGACATGGAGAACTCGCCGGTTCTGGCGACCGTGAACGAAAAGCAGGTCGTCATCGACGGCGGCAAGGCGGGCATCCTGGTCGAGGTCGACGCGCAGACCGGCAAGCTCATCTGGAAGCGCCCCGTTGGCATCCACAACGGCCATGACAAGGACAATCTCGCCGCCGAGCAGGGCGACTTCTCGAACCTGAAGATCCCCGAGACCATCTTGCCGGGCGACCTGGGTGGGATCGAATCGCAGCTCGCGACGAACGGCAAGACGGTGTTCGCCGCGGTCAACAACCTGGCCACCACCTACAAGGGCCAGGGGCTCGAGTTCGCGTCGTACGAGCCGCCGGACCAGGGCACCGGCGACTTCGTCGCGGTCGACGTGGCGACGGGCGAGATCAAGTGGGACGTGAAGCTGAAGTCCTCGCCGTACGGAGGCGCGACGATCGCCAACGACGTCGTGTTCACGACGACCTTCGACGGCACGCTCCATGGCTTCGACGTCGACACGGGCAACGAGGTCTTCAACACGAAGCTCCCGGCGGGCACCAACGCACCGGTCGCGGTCGTCGGCGACACGCTGATCACCGCGGGCAGCTTCGCGAGCGGCCCGGGCCAGAAGGCGATGATCGTCGCGTACCGCTTGGGAGCCACGGGCGAGCTCCCGAGTTCGGCGCAATCGTCGTCGACCACGGGTACGACGACGACGCCCAGCAGTGCGGATACCGGTGGCGGCGCCGGCGGGAGCAGCGCCGGCACCGCTGGCAACGGCGGCAACGCCGGCAGCACCGTCGCGCTCGCGGCCAAGGACGACCAACTCGCCTACTCGGCGACCAAGGAGACCGCCAAGCCGGGCAAGGTGACGATCGCGTTCAGCAACAACTCGAACCTCCAGCACGATGTCGTACTCGCCGAGCCAAACGGCAAGGTCATCGGTCAGACGCCCGTATTCGACGGCGGGACGAAGGACCTCACTGCGACGCTCAAGCCCGGCAGCTACACCTACTACTGCTCCGTGCCAGGTCACCGCGAGGCTGGCATGGAAGGAACGCTGACGGTCAAGTGATCAGTCCCGGCCCGCCGACCTCCGGCTCATGACCGGAGGTGCAGGTTCAAATCCCGCCCCCGCGATTCGTAAGAGGCCCGCTCAGGCGGGCCTCTTGCTGCCAGACCGGCCTCCTGGGTGCCTGGACCTGTACAAGGACTGACACACGATTCCTGCGACCGAGCGCGCGGGCGGTCAACTCCCCCGTCGACGGCACGCAACCTCAGCGCCGACGCAGCGAGAGGGCGCTCACGGCCTGCCCGATCCGTCTACCCTGGAAGACGCCGTTGTCGATCGCGGCGCGGAAGTGAATGCCGCCGTAGAGACGGGAGATCGCCGCCTCCCGCGCCGCATCCAGGAAGGAGTCGAAGCTCCGCGCGGGGAGGCCGCGGTCGTCGTGGGTGTGGTCGACGAGCGCATAGCGCTTCCCGAAGAGGTCCGTGAGGACCTGGAACGCAGCCCCCGACTGGACGGAGTGGCCAGAGGGATACTCGGGGAAGGGCGGCGTGATCAGCAGCGGCGTCCAGTCGGGATCGATCAGGGCGCGGACATACGTGACCGGCCGGAGCAGGTTGTAGCGATACTTCTGATACCAGCAGGCGACGAAGGCATCCGAGACCGCGATCCCGACCCGCGCATATGCCTCGGCCGCCGCCGCCAGGCTCGAGCTCTCTTGCCGCAGGACCTGTGTGGTGATGGAGATCGAATGGCCCGGCGGGGTCGCCGTCTGCCCGGGATCGTCCGACCAGAAGCGGGCGATCGCCTCCTGCTCGGGCGTCAGGGTGTTCACCGCCTGGTAGACCTCCTCGGCCTCCTGCCGGAACCGGGACCCGGCCTCCTCCGAGTAGGGCGGATGGTCATCGGGCCCGGGGGACCGAACGTCGGCGAGCGCGAACGTGCGGTTCGCCCCCCAGAATGGCTGGAGGGCAGGGCTGAACGCCGGCGGAGTCGGCACCCAGAGGCCGGGCCCGACCGAGGGTGTGTAGGGCGGGAAGTTGCGCAGGTAGCTCTCGTGCCCGCCGTCGCCCTGCGACCACGCGAAGATCCTCGCGGCCACCTCGCGGCCGCGCCACTTGGAGCGCACGAGCACACGGTGTGGGACGCGCTGAGCGAGGCGACGCTCGAAGTCGCCTTCCAGTTCGGCGAGCGCGCTCCGCTCGGCGGCTCCGGCTGTCGGGATGAGGCTCCTGAGGATGGACGCGAGGGCGGCGTTGGCCGCCGCCTCCCAGTCGTAGCGCTCGTCGCGAATATGCGGCAGCCCGTTGAGGCCCTGGAACACTTTGCCGATCGACCGATAGCCGTCCATCCCGGGCACGACCGCCTCGTAGAGCGTGAGACCGGCATACGCGAACGCCCGGGACGCGACCGGCGGGCTGAAGCCGGTCGCGCTGCGGACCAGAGCGAGGGAGAGGTCGAACCAAGCGGTGGGCACCTCCGCGCTGACACGGTCGGCACCGCGACGCTTTCCGGTCGCCATCGCCGGCACCGCCGAGACTCCACCGGCGGCGATTCCCACGGCCGCCCCGCTCACCCCGGCCACGAAGGCGCGCCGGGTCAGCCTTCCGAGGACTTCCTGGTGCGCGTGTGCGTCGCTCCTCTCCATACAGCGAACCATTCGCAGAAAACCGGCGATCGGTTCACTGTCGTGCCGGTGCGTGCCGGCGCGGCCGACGGTGATGCATCATGGGGTGGATGGCCAAGCTCACCGCGAAGGAGCGAGCGCAGCTTCCCGACCGTGCCTTTGCGTACATCGATTCGCGCGGCCGTCGTCGCCTGCCGATCCACGACGCGGCGCACGTCCGCAATGCCCTTGCGCGATTCAGCCAGGTGGCGTTCGAGGACGAGGCCGCGCGTGACCGGGCGCGCACCCGGCTACTGAGGGCGGCCAAGAAGCACGGGATCATGCCCATCGGCTTCGTCGACGCGCAGCTGCAACCGCAGCGGAAGCTGCCGAAAGGCCACGTCACGTTCCTGCTCACCGACCTCGAGGGCTCGACCGAGCTGCTTGCGCGCCTCGACGATCAATACGTCCCGCTGCTCGCCGACGTCCGCCGCCTGGTGCGCGCGGCGGTGCGCGCCGCCGGCGGTCACCAGGTGTCCGCCCGCGGGGACGATGTCTTCGCGGTGTTCGAACGTGCACCGGGGGCGCTCGACGCTGCCCTGGCGATCCAACGGGGGATTGACGCTGCCGCTTGGGCAGGGGGGAGCGACGTGCGGCTGCGAATCGGCCTGCATCGCGGGCGCCCCACTCTTACCGACACCGGATACTTCGGGCTCTCGGTCCATGCCGCGGCGCGCATCTGCTTCGCAGGGCATGGCGGCCAGATCCTGATGTCCGCTGCGGTACGAGCGGGTGTCGTCGACTCGCTCGCAGACGGGGTCAGGCTGAGGAGCCTCGGCGCCTGGCGATTCCGCGGCCTGCCCGAGCCGGTGGAGCTCTTTCAAGTCGATACGGCCGGCTTGCTCTCTGACTTCCCGCCGCCGCGGTCGGCCGCACCTGCCGGGTAGCGGACGATTCCCGTTCCCGTGCGCTAATGGCCGGTGTGCTCGAGGATCGCTCCCACGGCCACGTCCCAGTCGACTGGCTGAAGCCCGTGCCCGGCTCCCTCCAGGGTCACCAGGCTCGCGTTCGGGATCTCCTCCGCCAGCACTACGCCGTGGTCGAGTGGGAAGAGGGGATCGGCGGTGCCGTGGATCACGAGCGTCGGGACGTGGATCGATGACGGAGGCTTTCGCGGCGGTTCGTCGCCGGAGAGCAGGCCGTGGTTCTGGACGCTGGCGAAGCTGCGCGCCCGCTCGACATCCCGGGCGGCCAGCCTTTGGGTAGCCGCCAGATCGAACCGGCGATGGCTTCCGGCAAGCGCCCGCGAGTCGTCGACCACATACCGGATGACCGATTTCGCATCTGACCAATCCACCTCGGCGCTGGCCGCGAAGCGGGCGTACTCCTCGGACGTCGGCGGGAGCTCCCGGTCTCCCGGGACAGTGGGACTGGTGCTGATCAGGACCAGCGAGGCGACGCGATCGGGAAAGTCAAGGGCCAGCAGCTGGGCGATCGCACCGCCCATCGAGAGGCCGACCACGTGCGCGGCCGGGATCTCGTAGGCGTCGAGCACGGCAGCGGCGTCGCCGATCAGGTCATCGCCGGTGTATCCAGGGTGTCCCGGGTCATACGAAGTCGACCGTCCGGTGTCGCGATGGTCGTAGCGGATCACGAACCGCTCGCCACCGGCAAGCATGCGGCAGAAGTCGTCCTCCCACCAGACCATCGAGGCGCCCATCCCCATGATCAGGAGGATCGGCGGGTCGCCCGGGTCGCCGAACGGCTCGGTGCAGAGCTCGACGCCGTCGGTCTCGATCATGCGCTCGCTCACGCTCGCGAAGCGATCCTAACCCCGGCGTGCATGACGTTTTGGGTCATCGGTCGAGCCAGGAAGTCGTGCGGGAAGCCGAGCTCGATCGAGCTTGCCCGCTCAAGCCGGGCGCGGTGGCGCTCAGGGAGATCCACCTCGAGCGCGCCGAGATTGTCCTCGAGCTGCCCCAGCGTGCGTGCACCGATGATCGGCGCCGTCACCGCGGGGTTCAGCAGGGTCCACGCAACGCCCCCGCGGCGTCGTGTCGAGCTCAGCGGCGACCGCGCCGACGACCTCCGCCACCTCGATCCTCGCTCGGTGAGCGCACCGTTCGCGACCGCCACGTTCCTGCGGGTTCCACCCGGCTCTGCGGAGCCCCTGTTGGCGCTCAGGTCGGCGCGGCTGTACTTGCCGGTCAGCACGCCGCTTGCCAGCGGCGACCACGGCGATCACGCCGAGCCCCATCTCCCGGCCATCGGGATCAGCTCCCGCTCGACCGTGCGCTCGATCAGGCTGTACTCGACCTGCAGCGCCCACCAAGCGGCGACCAGCCGCGCAGCTCGGCGATCGCCTGCATCCGCGAGACCTGCCACGCGGGCGTGTCGGAGATTCCGACGTAGAGCACCTTGCCCGGCGCGGACGAGGTCGTCCAAGCGCCCGCAGGATCTCCTCGACCGGCGTGCGTGCCGTCCCAGATGTGGAGATAGAGCAGGTCGATGTAGTCGGTGCGCAGCCGCCGCAGGCTCTCCTCGACGCGAGTGCACCATGCTCTTGCGGTGGTTGCCGCCCGCGTTGGGGTCGCCCGGGCGCGTCGTCACCGTGTATTTGGTCGCGACCACAAGTCGCTCGCGCTCGCCCGGCGAGCGAACTCGCCCACGAGCTGCTCGGCTGGTCCCGTTGGTGTACTGAGTTTGCCGTGTCGATGAAGTTGCCGCCACGGTCGATGTAGGCGTCGAAGATCCGTCGCGCCTCCTCGTCGATCGGCGCCCCAACCCCAATCCGAGCCGAATGTCATCGTCCCGAGTGCCAGCGGCGAGACGCGCAAGCCGGAGCTTCCCAGCAACCTGTAGGTATCGAGGGATTCGGGTCGCTCCAGCCGCAGGCCCACGTCGTGCCCTGGCAGGTGGTCCACGGCGGTGTCGATATCGCTGCTCATCGAAGTCCTCCTCGAAATTGCCGTTGCGCGTTCCACGAGTCGGCTCGGATCGTGAACCCTGGAATCGAATTAGCCAGAGCCCAGTCGATCCCGGGATGCGCGAACCTGGTACGCGGAGGGCCACCCTTCGCCACCCGGCGGCGGCATACTGAGCGCATGGACAAGCGCCGCGAGCTGGGACAGTTCCTGAAATCCCGGCGGGCCCGCCTTCGGCCGGAGGATGTAGGGATCCAGGCTTACGGAAGGCGTCGTGTGCCCGGCCTACGCCGCGAGGAGCTCGGCCAGCTGGCAGGGATCAGCGTCGACTACTACGTACGCCTCGAGCAGGGTCGAGCCGGCCAGCCATCCGAAGGGGTGCTCGACGCACTCGCGCGGGCCCTGCGTTTGGAAGACGCCGAGCGAGCGCACCTCTACGACCTCAGCCGCCCTGTCCGTCGCAGGTCCCGCGTCCGACGCCCGAGCGGGTCCGGTCCGGTTGCGGCGGCTGATCGACGGGCTCGACGGCATCCCGGCGATGGTGGTCGGGCGGCGCATGGACGTGCTGGCGTGGAACCGCCTGAACGCGGCGCTCCTGGTCGACTGGGCCTCGCTTCCGCGCGAGCACCGCAACGTCGCCCGCCACTTCTTCCTCGACGAGGGCGCACGCGAGCTGTACGTGGATTGGGACGAGAACGCTGAGGCGACGGTCGCCTACCTGCGGCTTGCGGCCGGTCGCCACCCAGACGACCCTGGCCTGGCCGAGCTGATCGGGGAGCTGTCGATGAAGAGCGATGAGTTTCGTCGCCTGTGGCCGCGCCGCGATGTGACGGAGAAGACGTACGGGGCGAAGCGTCTGGAGCACCCGATCGTGGGGCGGCTCACGCTCGCGTACGAGACCCTTGCCCTGCCCGGCGATGGTGACCAGACTTTGTTCGTATACACGGCCGAGCCGGGCTCGAACTCGGAGACCGGTCTGCGGCTGCTCGGCTCGGCCATACAGTCCGAACCCGCCAGCGAGCCCAGCGGGTCATCGCGAGAGCAGGACAGCTCGCAAGCCGCGAAGCGTCACTGAGAGCGTTCGCTGGGGCTTCCAGCCTGCGCTCAGCCCTCCGCTGTCAGGTAGGCCAGCTCGGTCTCCCACTTCGACCAGTCGGGCTCCTGGGAGGGATCGGTGACGTAACGCTCGACGCGGGCGCGGAACTCGGTTCCCCGACCGGTCGTGGAGCTCTCCAGCGCGACCCCCTCCTGTTCGGCCCAGCCGAGGAGCTCGGCACGGGCGGAGGCGAGATCGGGCACCTCGGCGCTCCTGTACGGGCCTATATGCAGCAAGGTGGCGTACCGACCGGCCGGTAGAGCACCGCCGCGAATGCGCTCGGGGCCGGAGACCGCGGTTGCAACCGGCAGGGCGAGCTCGATCTCGAGCGGATCGCCCTGCGGGTCGAGCTCGACATAGCGAATGAACGGCGGTCCAGCGAGCTCGGTCTCATTCTCCTGGAGCCATGCGAACAGCTCCGGAAAGCCGCGATCGGCCGCTCGGCGGAACTCCGCCTCGCCGGTCACCTGGGCGCGAATACCGAGGTATGGCTGCGCGGCGCGGCGTTCGATCTGTGGCCGGGGCGACATCTGAAAGGTCCTCTCATCGTGGGCTCGAAATGAGAGACCTCGCCCACGGCCGAGACTCATCGCTGTCTCGGCCAGGCGCGCTCCCTCAGCCGGACTTGACCACGCCGACCACGTTTCCCTCGTCACCACGATTAACAAACTGGGTTCGCGCCCGCCGCGCGCGCTTTCTAGTCTGCAGGAAGCGACAGCGAGACCAGGAGGAGCGATGGGAACGAGGACCGAGCACGCACCAGGGACCTTCAGCTGGGTGGATTTGACGACCCGCGGCGGTGATGGTGCGAAGGACTTCTACGGCGGACTTTTCGGCTGGGAGTTCGAGGACACCGAGATCCCCGGTGACGGCGGCGTCTACACGATGTGCAGCGTGGGTGGAGAGAACGTCGCGGCGATCGGGCCGACGACCGAGGATTTCCCGCCCCACTGGAACAGCTACGTCACGGTGGCGAGCGCGGACGACGCGGCGGCGAAGGCGGTGGAGCTGGGCGCGAACGTGATTCAGGAGCCATTCGACGTCATGGACGCGGGTCGCATGGCTGCCTTCTCGGATCCGACCGGGGCCTCGCTGTGCGTCTGGGAGCCGCGCGACGCGATCGGCGCCGGCCGCGTCAACGAGCCCGGCTGCCTGACCTGGAACGAGCTCCACACGCACGATCCCGACAAGGCCGTCGAGTTCTACACGGGCATGTTCGGCTGGTCGAGCGTGGAGATGGACACCGGGGATGGCAATCCCCGCTACATCGTGGTCAGAAACAGCGAGCGGAGCAACGGCGGCGTGATGGAAGCTCAGGGCGGCGAGCCCCCGAGCTGGATCCCCTACTTCGTTGTCGAGAGCCGGGACGGCGCGGTGGACAAGGCGAAGGAGCTCGGCGGCCGGGAGATGTTCCGGATGGACATGGAGCAGCGTGCCGGAGCATCCAGGCCCGAGGAGCAGGGCGCCAAGATCGCCATCCTCGCCGACCCCCAGGGCGCACCGTTCGCCGTCTTCGAGGGCGAGGTCGACGACTAGCGCGGCGTGGAACTGGAATCCCCAGTGCGGGCCCGCGCGACGGCCCGAGCCGTCGACGCGGTACACACAGCGTCCGTCCCGCGGCCGCCCCAGGGTGCCGTGGAGCTTCAGGCAAACCTGGCTCTCCCCGTGCGTGACGAACCCGCCCTATCGCTGACTTGCTATCGGCGTCCGCCGAACTCCCAGTCGTGGACCTCGACGGTCGCGTACAGCCCGGCTCGGGCAGGGGCGCCGATGCGATGATCGCCTCGACTCCGGCGCGGTCGCGGTGCTCGATGAGCATGGCGTCGCCAACCCATTCCCCACCGTCGTCGGAGAGGAGCGGTCCGTAGGCGATCATGTGCTCGAGATTGCCGCCCTCGAATAGGTACTGGCGCTGTTCCGCCAGCAGCTCGGCACCGACGGTGTTCGCGTCTGGGCTCCCGTGGCCGATGACGAGAAAGCGTCGGTCTGCAACCGGGTCGCCCTCGAACTCCCACATCGTTCGTCCCAGCGCGTTGCGCCAGCGGCGCACCAGGACTTCGGAGTAGACCCCGGCGAGATAACACGGTTCTTCGAAGGCGAACACGCGCGCCGCCTCGGCGTCGGGGAGGTCGACGATGTGCATGCTGCCGGTCGCGGTCGCCCGATCGGCGGTTAGCGTTGGTCCGCGGGCGATCATCGCATGGGCGTACCGATCCATGAATGACCAATGGGCTTCGGTCAGCTGCGCCCACAGCGCCCCTGTGTCCGGTTTGGCGCGGCAGTAGAAGAAGTACTCCATGTCTGAGCCGGGCGTCGCGGGCGCCAACACTACCCGGGCGCGCGCGCTCTCTATGGGCGGAATGTAGGGCGACCGGGCGGGGGTCCGGCCGCCCTATCCCGTCACCCGCTGCGGTCGCTCTCCGAGCCGGTCGCGACGGCGACTCGGCCGGCGTTGAGAAGGCGCCCGAGCAGGGGTGCAAAGATCACCGCTGCCCCGATCGCCCCGATCACGACCGAGACGACAATGCCCGGCTGGAAGCCGTCCAGCAGGGCGGCAGAGCTGCCCGCGGCCGCGTTTGATCCGGCGGTCCCCGCCTCGATCACCGCCGTGGTCACGGCCAGGCCCACCGCTCCGCCGAGCTGGAACGAGGTGTAAACCAGCCCGGAGGCGAGCCCCTGCTCCTCGTTGCCGACGCCGCCGGTCGCCGCCACAGTCAATGGCCCGAAGGCGAGCGTAAAGCCGATCCCGGAGAGAATGAAGGTCGGCAGCATCGCCGAGAAATAACCCGAGTCGGCACCGATGTTGAGGAACAGGGCATACGCCAGCGCGAGGCTGGTCAGCCCCGCTCCGATGGGCAGGGTCGTCCCGATGCGATTGACGAGCGCAGGCATCCTGGTCGAGCCGTAGGCCACGATCAGGCCGGCCGGGAGGAAGGCAAGCGCCATCTCGATCGGCGACCAGCCCCTCAGGTCCTGCATGTAGAGGGTGCCGATGAACTGGAACCCGAACCAGCTGCCGAGCAGCGCCATGGCGCCGAAGTTGGCGCGCCGCAGGGGGGCCGATCGCAGGATCCCGAGCCTGATCAGGGGCTCATCGCTGCGCTGCTCGATCAGGACGAAGGCGCTCAGCAGCAGGGTCACCGCCGCGAACGAGATCAGCGTCTGTGCCGAGCCCCAGCCCACGTCGGGCGCCTCGACGATCGTGTATACGAGGCCGAGCATCGCTACCGCGAGGGTCCCAGTGCCTGCGAAGTCGAACCGCTTGCGGGTCACCTTCTCAGCGGGCTCGTCCTTTGCCAGGTAGCGCGGGGCGAGCAGCAGGATCGCGAGGGCGATCGGGACCGGGAGGAAGAAGGTGTAGCGCCAGCCCAGCTCGGTCAGCGCCCCGCCGAAAACCAAGCCGAGCGACCAGCCGCTGGCGCCAACCGCCGCGTAGATGCTCAGCGCCTTGTTCCGCGCCGGGCCCTCGGCGAAGGAGCTGGTGATGATCGAGAGGCCCGCCGGGGCCGTGAACGCCGCCGCCGCTCCCTTGATGAACCGAGTCGCGATCAGGGTGGTTCCGTCGTTGGCGAGGCCGCCGACGAACGAGGCGACGAGGAAGACCGCGAGACCGCCCAGCAGGACGCGCCTGCGGCCCAGCAGATCGGCCGCCCGCCCGCCGAGGAGAAGCAGGCCGCCGTAGCCGAGGATGTACGCGCTGACGACCCATTGCAGCGAGCTCGGCTCTAGCCCTAGCTCGTTGCTGATGCTGGGCAGCGCGACCCCAACCATCGAGACGTCGAGCCCGTCGAGGAAGAGAACGCCGCAGACCAGCGCCAAAAGCCACCAGTGCCGAGCCTCGAAGTTGACCGATTCGGTTGCCTGCGCTGAGTCCTGCTGCATCGGGACCTCCCGTCAGTCCTGAAGTGGAAGAGATCGGGAATTATATGCATAGTCAAGTATCATGTCAACAAAGTTTGCGCATGCATCGTTTTGATATAAACTGAGTGCAGGCGGTCATCGGCCGCCGGGGGTGAGGAGATGAACGAGAAGGTCCTGCTTGAGAGGTGGCGCGAGCTGGAGGCCACTCACGCGGTTGTTCGCGACTCGCTAGAACGCGCCCTGGAGCGGAAGCACCAGCTCTCGCTGAGCGAATACGAGGTCTTGCGCCACCTCTCGGCCGCGCCCGAGGGCCATCTGCGCATGCAGGAGCTAGCCGAGGAGATCCATCTCAGCCAGAGTGCGCTCTCCCGGCTGGTGAAGCGCCTCGAGGACGAGGGCCTCGCCACCCGTGGGGTCTGCGAGCACGACCGCCGGGGGGTGTGGGCGTGCATCACCGACCGGGGCCGTGCCGCGCAGAGGAACGCCGAGCCGACCCATCTGGCCGCGCTGGGCGAGACCCTGCGGGGCCGGGACTCCTAGCTCGCAGCGAGCTTCATCCCCACCCCTGGAGATCAAGGTCACACGTCGGCGGGCGCCCTCGCCGATTTAACGGACCTGTCCTCAGGCGTGGGCCGTATACCCGGCGATGTCCCGCATTCAGATTGCAGTGGCGCTCGCGGTGACCGCCCTGATAGCCGCCGGCGCACTCACCCTGGCGGCCGGTGGAGATGAGTCCACCCCAGGAGACGGCGTCTATGCGGCCGCTGCCGTCGAGCCCGAACCGGAGGCGGTCCGTCCCTGCAGGACGGCGGTCTTCGGCGAGCTCGACCCTGGGTGGCGGAAGCGGGCCTGGGTCGCGGGACCACTCGCTCTGCTGTTTTACCGCGAGCGACGCCCGGAGCACTTCCGGCCGGATGCCGAGCTCAAGGCCATCGCCGTGGTCCGTGCCGGCGCGACGGTGACGCTGGCGGTGCCGGAGGCGGAGCGCCAGCGCTTCTCCCTCCTCTACGACTACGGGGGGCCTAGGCTGAACCGCCTCTTTCGGCTCTCCGACGGGACCTCGTCGGTGCGGTTCAGCCCCTGCTCGCGGTCGAGTGACTACCCGGGTCGCGAGACCCAGTTCAACGGCGGCTTCTTCGTTCGCGACGCCCATTGCGCCGCGATCGACGTCTGGGTCGAGGGGCGCACGAACCCCATCCGCCGCTGGCTCCCCTTCGGCGTCGCCGACCGCGCGTGTCCGCCCGGGGGCGCCAACTAGCGGCCATGCTCATTCCTCTCCGCGCCGGTCGGCCGGCGCTTCGTGCTTGGCCTGAGCCCAATCATCGGTGACCAAGCCCGTCCCTGGATCCCATCTAATCTTCCGGGGCATGCCTCCCGCGTCCAAGACCGAGACCCCGCGTGAGAGCGACCTGCTCGAGGCGGCTCGCGGGGGCGACGAGCATGCATTCAGCCGGCTGGTCGAGCCCTACCGCGCCGAGCTCCACGCTCACTGCTATCGCATGCTGGGCTCCCTTCATGACGCCGAGGACGCGCTTCAGGACGCGTTGCTGCGGGCATGGCGGGGAATCGCGAGGTTCGAGGGCCGAAGCTCGCTTCGCTCCTGGCTCTACAAGATCGCCACCAACGCGTCGCTGGATGCGATCGGACGGCGGCCGAAGCGGGTGCTCCCGATCGACTACGGCCCTCAGGCCGATCCCCACCGCGGCGCGGGCGAGCCGGTGGTCGAGTCCGTGTGGGTCGAGCCCTATCCGGACGAGACGCTGGGCGTCGAGGACGGCTTCGCGGCCCCGGAGGCCCGCTATGAGCAGCGGGAGTCGGTCGAGCTGGCCTTCATCGCCGCTCTCCAGCACCTGCCCGCCACGCAGCGTGCGGTGCTGATCCTGCGCGAGGTGCTCGGGTTCTCGGCTCGGGAGGTCGCCGGGACGCTCGAGACCACTGTCGCCGCGGTCAACAGCTCCCTGCAGCGCGCCCGCAAGGCGGTCGGCGAGCGGCTGCCCGAGGAGAGTCAGCAGGCCACGCTGCGCTCGCTCGGCGACGACGGGGTGCGGGAGGTCGTGGAGGGCTACGTCGACGCGTGGGACCGCGGCGACATCGACGCGGTCGTCGCGATGCTGACCGAGGACGCCACGTTCGCGATGCCGCCCCTTGGAACCTGGTACCGAGGCCACGACAACCTCGGCGTCTTCCTCCGCGTGGGGCCGCTGTCGGGACAGTGGCGCTGGCGTCACGTCGATGTGCGCGCAAGCGGGCAGCCGGCGCTCGCCTTCTACAGCTGGGACGAGGACGAGACGGCCTACCTGCCGTTCGCGCTCTGCGTGCTCACCCTCCACGGCAGGCGGATAAGCGACGTCACCGCATTCATCTGCCGGTCCACGCAGAGCTCGGATCCAGAGGCGTACAGGCGGTTTCCGGAGGAGCCAGCCGATCCGCTGAGGCTGGCCGCCTACTTCGATAGCTTCGATCTGCCGCCAAGGCTTGACTGAGCCGCGTCGGATGAGCCGCACCCAGTACTACTGCGCGAGCACCTTGGACGGGTTTATCGCCGAGGCCGACGACACTCTCGACTGGCTGCTCAAGTACGAGGGCAGCTACGAGGGAGAAGAGTCGGAGCCGGGAGGCACGGGCGGCTACGAGCGCTTCTACGAGGGCGTGGGGGCGCTGATCATGGGATCGGTCACGTACGAGTGGATCCTCGATCACCTGGACGAGGGCTCCGCGTGGCCGTACCAGGGCAAGCCCTGCTGGATCCTGAGCTCCCGTGATCTACCGGTGTCCGAGGGCGAGGGCGTCGACGTCCGGATCGTCAGCGCCAAGGTCCCCGATCTCCACGAGGAGATGATCGCCGCGGCGGGCGACCGCAACCTGTGGATCGTCGGCGGAGGCAACGTGGCCTCACAGTTCGCGGACGAAGGGCTGCTGAACGACCTGCTCGTCACCGTCGTCCCGGTGGTGCTCGGCCGGGGGAAGCCGCTGTTCGACCGCCGTCTGCCGGGTGGCCCGATGCAGCTCACCGGGACCCGGACGTTCGACAGCGGGATGGTCGAGCTGCGGTACGCGGTCACGCGGTAGCGGGGACCGCGCCAACCCGGTAGCGTGCTCGGTGGCTTTGACCATTGGGAGACGGATCATCGGCGGTCCGGCGCTGGTTGCGCTTGCCGCCGCCCTCGTGGTGCTGCTCGCCGCAGCCCCCGCCGCCCGCGCGGCCGAGCTCGTCTGCCCTGCCACCTTCCACGTCCTGCACGACGACCGGATCGGGAAGCTGAAGCTCCCCCAGGGGCATTACACGATCACCGTCCTCGACGACCGGCGGCTGAGCTGCGGTCACGCCTCGGACCTGTTCCGGCAGTTCCTCGAGGACTACGACGGGAACCTACCCGGGCATTGGCGCGTGGTCCCAGCGAGGTCCGAGTTCCTGCGCGGCAGGGGTAAGGTGGGCTTCCGAGTCGCCCCGGCCGGCAGCCCCAGCGGCAGCGGCGGCAGGCACCCGGCCACCGGACGGGCGTGCCCGAGCTTCTTCGATGTCCTGCACAACGACCGGATCGGGCGGCTGAGGCTGCCCAAGGGCAAGTACCGGATCACACTGCTCGCGGTGCGCCGGCTGAGCTGCTCGGAGGCCTCGTCGCTTCTTCACCCGGTTTCTCGAGGACTGGAACGGACGGTTGCCGGGCCGGTGGCGGCTCGACGTCAAGACCGCGACCTTCTCCAAGAGCCTCCACGTCGGGTTCAGGGTGAAGCGGGCGGTCGGCCCGGACCCGAATCCGAACCTCGGCGGCCAGCACCCCTCCGGCACGGGCAAGCGCTGCCCCGCGACGTTCCGCGTCCTCCACAACGACCGGATCGGTCGCCTGAAGCTCCCGGAGGGCAACTACAGGATCACGCGGCTGTCCAGGCGGAGTCCCGGCTGCACCCGGGCCTCGATGCTCTTCGCCCGCTTCCTGCAGCACCCACAGGGGGATCTGCCCGGGCGCTGGCGGGTCGACCCGCAGAGCGCCAGCTTCACCAAGGGCGGAACGAGGAACGGCTTCCGTGTGAAGCTGGTGCGTTAGCGGTCACTGGCGATCTACGCGGCGAGGCTCGACCGCGGCCCGCGCCGGCCGTCCGGCGTCGGCGTCCGGGACCAGGGGGCGCGAGGATCTGCCCCGGGGGCTAGCTCCGAGTCCGCCATCGGGCCTGGGCTGAGGTGAACAGTTCGTGAGCGGCACTTGACTGGCGCCAGGGCGCGGTGGTACGTTCGGCCTAGATGTCGGCCGTGGGGGTATCGCGCCTGGTTCGCGGCGGCCTCCTGACACTCGCAGGGGTTGGGGGGATGAGCCTCGTCGCGATCGCGCTCGCGCGTTCGGTGGGCCTGGGCCCGGCCCTCGCGGTGCTTGCCGGCATCCTGGTTCTCGGTCTGATGCTTCTCGGCGCGCGGGCCGCCGCGCGGCCGCGGTCGCCCATCGCCAGCCACGACGCCGCGGTTCCCGTGCCCAGCAGGCGAACGATGCTCAAGGGCGGGCTCCTCGCCGTCGCGGGCGCCGCCGGGTGGGGAGCGGGCGGGCTTACCTCGGGCGGCTCTTCGGCCCCGGCCGCCTCCGCGACCGCCTCATCGCTTCGCCTTCACGGGGCTCGCCTCAAGCAGGCCACGACCGGGGAGCCCGAGCCCGGACGCCTGAGCGCCCACGGTGAGCTGGTCGACCCGAGCGGGGGGCGCCTGGGCAGCTTCTCGTCGACTCGGCTCGCGGTCCCGGCCTCGCCGGGCAGCGAGATTCCAGGCGCTGAGTTCCAGATCTTCGAGCTTCACGACGGGGCGATCTTCGGCCTGGGCACGCCTCGGGCGGACGGAACCAAGGCGACGTACGCGATCGTCGGTGGTACCGGCCGATACTCGGGCGCGGCCGGCTCGTACGTCGCCGATCAACGGCTACTCGGCGCGGGCGGGAACGGCACCGCGGACTTCAAGTTCACGCTCGCCAACTGAGGAGAGACGATGGCAGTCGACTACTTCCTGAAGATGGACACGATCAAGGGGGAGAGCAAGGCCAGCGGCCACAAGGACGAGATCGACGTGCTCTCGTATCACTGGGGCGTCGTTGTCCAGGGGGGTGCGACCGGGGGAGGCCGTGCGGTCATCGAGCCGTTCCACTTCACGCACCGAATCGACTTGGCCTCGCCCCTGCTGATCAAGGCCGCCGCGACCGGCCAGCACATTCCGACGGGGAGGCTGACGGTTCGCAAGATCAGCTCGGGCTCCTCCTCCGCCGACTACCTCAAGTACACGTTCACCGATGTACTCGTCAGCTCCGCACAGCATTCCGGCCAGGGTGAGGCACTGCCGCTGGAGGAGGTGAGCCTGAACTACTCGAAGCTCGAGATCGCCTACTACAAGATCAGTCCCGACGGGGGCCTCGGGGCGCCGTTGGTCGTGGTCGTTGGGCCCTCCTCGCCCGCGTAGCTTGCGTTGAGCCACGTGGCCGCGCGTCCGCTCCTGTCGCCGGTGGGCGACGGTCCCGGCCGAGTGCGGGCGGCCCTCGATCTCGCGGGCTACTCCGACGGGCAGATCGCGGAGGCGCTCGGAGTCGAGGACGTGCGCGCGCTCGATGGTGTGCCCGCGCCGGTGGTGCTCCGCCGGGTCGGCCCTGAGACCCCGCTCGACCTGCTCATCCGTCTGTTTCTGCTCGGGGTCTCCGTGGAGCAGGACGCCGCTCGAGCGGGCCTCAGCCCCGGCACCGTCGAAGCCCTCGCGGCGGTCGGGTTGATCGAGGAGGACGGTCGCAGGATCAGGGCGGCCTATCGGCTGGTGCCGCACGACGAGCTCTTGCTGGCGAGCGACTGGCCGGGATCGCCTGAGCGGCCGCTGCGGCACGACCATGTGCTCGGGCCCAACCCGACCGCCTCCATGCTCGCCAACGTGACCGTTCGCGCGACGGTGGGATCGGCGCTCGATCTCGGGACCGGATGCGGCATCCAGGCCCTGCTCGCCAAGCGCCACGCCGCCCGGGTGGTCGCCACCGACATCAACCCGCGCGCCGTCAACCTGGCCGCCTTCAACGCGATGCTCAACGGGGTCGCGGTCGAGTGCCTGGAGGGTGATCTGTTCCAGCCCGTAGCCGGACGACGCTTCGACCTCGTGGTCTCGAATCCGCCGTTCGTGATCTCGCCGGACTCGAGCTTCCTGTTTCGCGACAGTGAGCTGGGCGGCGAGGGGATCACGCGGACGATCATCTCGAGCGTCGGTGAGCTGTTGAACGAGCGCGGCATCTGTCAGCTGCTGTGCAACTGGGCGCAGGTCGAGGGATTGGACTGGCGAGAGCGGGTGGAGGCGGCGTTCGCCGGAAGCGGCTGCAACGCCTGGGTGCTCGCCCTCGATCGGTTCGACCCCGACATCTACGCGAGCCGGTGGATTCAGCACAGTGAGCGGACGCCCGAGGCGGTCGCTGGGACGCTCGACGAGTGGATGCGCTACTACGAGCGCGAGCGCATCACCGGGATCACGTGGAGCGTGGTCACGATGCGCCGAGCCGGGGGCGGGCGGACCTGGTTCAGGATGGATGAGCTCGCGGAGAGCATCACCGAGCCGGTCGGCGAGCATCTGCTGCGATGCTTCGATGCCCGGGAGCTCCTCGCCGAGAAGAGCGATGACGCGCTGCTCGACCTGCGTGTGCGGGTGGCGTCGGAGACTCGGCTCGAGCATCTGTTCGCACCCGAGCCGGAGGGCTGGGCCCCGCTGGAGGGCCGCCTGAAGCTGACGGCCGGGCTTCCCTTCGAGGGGCCCGTCGACTCGCATGTGGCGAACCTGGTAGTCCGCTGCGACGGCACGAGGCCGCTCCGGGAGGTGCTCTCGCAGTCGGCCGCCGACGCGGGTGTCCCGCTGGAGACGCTGGCGCGAGGCGGCCTAGCGGTGATCCGTCGCCTGATCGAGGGTGGCTTCCTGGTCCCTGCCGGTCGCTAGTCGGCCCGCCAAGCTCGCCAGTAGGTGCGGATGCGGCCGACGAACAGCTTCGGGTCCTCCGCGTAGAGGCGCTCGCCGATCGGGATCGCCGCCTCGAGCAGCTCGTCCTGGCGGCGCTCCATCAGCTCGAGCAGCGCCTCGAGCCCGTCGCCGTCGCCCAGCTCAGCTTCGCGGCTGCGGGCGTCTTCCGCGAGCACCGTGAGGTCGTGATGGTCGCCGAGCAGGTCGGAGAGCTCATGGGTCTGGTCGGCAAGCGGCCCCAGCATCTCGGGCCAGCTTCCCTGGATGAGGCGCAGGTGGTACCAGAGGTCCTTGATGCGCTTGCGCCACTCGTGCACCGTCTCCGGAGTCGGCTCAGACACGGTGTCCCGAAACCGCTTGCGGCTGCGCCGGTAGCTGGTGGCGAGCCCCCTCTTCACCAGCTTCCAAGCCGGGCCCTCCAGTGGCCACTCCTCGACGCCGGCCCGGCTCGCTTCGATCATGGCGGCGGCCTGGTCCGCGGAGCGCCAGGCGTCGGCCAGGCCGGCGCCCCTGGCGGTCAGCTCCTGACGCTCGCCTTCCAGCGCGGCGACCAGTGAGTCGAACGGCGCCGTCGGCATCTCCTCCGGGAAGTGGTCGCTGAGCGCGCGCACGGTGTCGAGCTTGACCTCGGCATCCCGAGCCGCGGAGAGCATCCTGCCGGCGTCGCGGAGTCGGTCGTTCTCGGCCCGGTAGAGCTCGTCGCCGAGGTTGGCGCGGACCAGGCGGAGCACGGCTCGGCCCTTCTTCAGGTCCTTGCGCGCCTCGTGGATGGCGGTCGCGAAATCCTGCTCGAGCCCGTCCCGCAGATGCTCGAGGGCATCGTCGAGCTGACCCGCCGCGATCCGTCTGATGCCGTCGGGGCCGCTCTCCTTGCGCTTCAGCCTGTAGGCGCGAGAGGGACCCTCGTGCTCCGGGCTGCCGTCGTCGGAGCTCGATTGCTCGTCGATCGCCCGCTCCAGAGCCTCCTGCGCCTCGGACGAGAGGGGCCGAGATGGGAAGTCAGGCATCGCGCGTCGGGGCTCCGTGCGTCGCAAGGTGCTCGTTGGCGTACCGGACGTCCCCGGTCACCTCCTCGCCGATCCAGCTCGGCGGCTCGAACTCGGCGCTCGCCGCCTCGGTCTCGAACTCCACCTCGGCCACGATCAGCCCCTCGAGCTCGTCGCTGTAGACATCCACTTCAACCCGATACCCGTCGGTGACGTAGTGACGCATCTTTCTGATCCGGCGTCCCTCGGTCAGGGGCCAGAGGGCATCGAACCGCTCCGCGTCGATATCGAACTCCTCCTCGAGCCGCTGCTCGCCGCGGCCGCGCTTCGCGGTCAACACGGTCCGATCGCCGATCCGGCGCACCCTCACCTCGGAGCCGTCCTCGCCTACCGCCAGATATCCCTGCTCGACGCGCTCCGAGTCGCAGCGGTGAAGCCAGTCGGGAGCTCGCGAGATCAGGAACTTGCGCTCGATCTCGACCGCCACGTACCGAGCATGGCGTGCGATGGCTGAGGACCTGTGAACGAGCTGTGAAGGCAACCCGGGCGCGATCCGCCTGGGCCCGCGACCCTGCTCCCAATCACCCGGCCCCGGGATTGTCGGATTAGGGACCGTATGGGTATCGAATCCGACAACCGCGAGGGGTGGGCCGCATTGGGCTGCGCCTCAGAGCTCGGCCGCGCGGCCGACGAACTCGCGCCAGGCGGCGTGTCGCTCTGCGCGCCACGCGTCGTCGCGCTGGGGCTCGGTGCGCTCGCCAACCGGGATCCGCTCGCCGATCTCGAGGGTCGAGTCCCAGATCCCGGCGCCGACCGCCGCCAGGGCGGCCGCTCCGGCGACGGTCGCGTCGACCGCTCCGCGCTGGACCGGAACGCCGGCCGCGTCGGCCTGGAGGCGCAGCAGCGTGTCGTCGCGGGTCAAGCCCCCGTCCACCCGCAGGACCTCGACCGGGACGGAGTCGCGCACCGCGACGACGATGTCCGCGACTCGCCAGGCGATCGCCTCCAGCGCCGCGCGGGCGATGTGCCCCGGGCGGGTCCCCGATGTGAGCCCCGCGAGCACGGCTCGCGCCTCCGGCCGCCACCACGGCGCCCCGATGCCGGCGAGCGCGGGCAGGACGCGCACGCCGGCGCTGTCGTCCACCGCGGCCGCGGCCGCGGTCAGCGCGGGCGGATCGGCCGCCAGCCCGAGGTCACGGCTGAGCCACTCCAGCAGGGCGCCGGCGGTGAACACTCCCCCGTCGATGGCCCACTCGGTCCGCCCGTCGACGCGCCAGGCGACGGTGGGCAGGAGCCCGCCGCCGACCTGCGGCCGATCCTCGCCGGCGTGGGCGAGCACGAAGACCCCTGTGCCGTACGTCGCCTTCACCCGGCCCGGCTCGACGCAGCCCGCCCCGGCCAGGGCGGCCTGCTGGTCGACGCAGCGTGCCCGCAGCGGCAGCTCGACCGGCCACGAGTCGTGACGGAGGACCCCGAGGTCCCCGGCAGTGTCCGCGATCCGCGGCAGCACCTCGCCGGGGACCCCGAACAGCTCGAGCAGCGCCGGGTCCCACTCCGGGGCGCCCAACTGGGTTCGCGAGGCGGTCGAGGAGTCGGTGGCGAACCCCGCGCCGAGGCGCTCGCACAGGAAGGAGTCGACGGTGCCGATCCGCAGCGTGCCCGCGTCGCGCGCCCGCGCCACGCCGTCGTCGTGCTCGAGCAGCCAGGCGACCTTTCCCGCCGAGAAGTAGGGATCGAGCGGCATCCCGCTCCGTTCGCGCACCTCGTCGGCGCGCCCATCCGACTCGAGCCGGTCGAGCACCTCCTGCGAGCGCTTGTCCTGCCAGGTGACGATCGGGGTCAGCGGACGGTCGCCGTCGGCGTCCCAGGCCAGCACGGACTCGCCCTGGTGGTCGAGCCCGCAGGCGGCGATCTCGCCGTCGGCCTGGGGAAGCAGCTCCGCGACCGCGTCGACCACCGCGGCGAGCACCTCCTCGGGGTCCTGCTCGACCCAGCCGGGACGGGGATGCGCGAGCGCCTTCTCTCGCCGGGCCTCGGCGATCGGGCGGAGGTCGGCGTCATACAGCACCGCCTTCACGGCCGAGGTGCCCTCGTCGATGCCCAGCAGGAGGCTCATGTGGCCGGGCGCTCGGCCGCGCGATGCTCTGCGGTCCGTCTCCACCATGGCCCGGCGAGCGCCGGCGCGGCCGCCGGCTCGAGCGGCCGTTCGGGGCCAACCCGGACACCGGCGTCGGCGACGATCGCGCAGACCCGCTCGCCGATCGCCAGCGACGCGGTCATCCCGGTCGAGCGGATCGCGGCCACGTTGACCAGCCTCTCACAAGCAGGGGAGCGACCGATGACGTAGTTCACCCCGCGCCCGGCGGGCCGCAGGCCGGCGTAGGCCGCGATCGGGTCGGCGCCCTCGAGCGGCGGGTACATGGCGATCGCCTTCGGCAGGATCTCCTCGCGCGCCTGCGCTCGCACCGACCAATCCTCCCTGTCCTCCTGATCGACGGCCGTCGGCCCGGCCACCACCTTGCCGTCCACGGTCGGGAAGACGAGCACTCCCTTGGTTCCCTTGCTCGGCAGCGGCAGCAGGATCCGCTCGAGCGGCCGGCCACCGGGCGGGTCGAAGACCAGGAACTCTCCCTTGCGCGGATAGACGTCGAACGAGTCGTCCCCGGCCAGCCTCGCGACGTCGCCCGCACCGAGGCCGGCGCAGTTGACGGCGACCCGGCAGGCCAGGCGCTCGCCGTCTGCGGCGCCGAGGGAGAGGCCGCCGTCCCGCTCGATCGAGGTGACCGCGAAGCGAGTGTGGATCTCGGCGCCGTGGCGCTCCGCCGCGCCGGCCAGCGCCAGCGTGAACGCCACCGGGTCGGTCACGGACTCGCCCGGGACCTCGAGCGCGCCGTCGGGCAGCAGCCGCGCCTCGACTCCGTTCCGCCGGGCGTTCGCCGCCAGCAGCGCCACGGTCTCGGGATCACCCGGAGCGAGCGGCCGCATCAGCGCGCCGCAGCGAAGCACCGGTAGCCCCAGGACGTCCAGCACCGGGTCACGGAGCTCGGCGGCTCGGAGGATCAGGTCGGTCTCGAGCTCGCCCGGGGTCGAGTCGAAACCGGTGTGCAGGATCCCGGAGTTCGTCCCGCTCGCCGCCATGCCGGGCTCGGGTTCCGCCTCGACGAGGACGACGGAGACCCCGCGCCGGACGAGGGCGATGGCCGTCGCGCAGCCGACGATCCCCGCCCCGATCACGCCTACCTCAGCGTCCACGGGCCTCCCCGATTTGCGGAATCTGCGAAGAAAATCGTTGACAGCCATCCGCTGGGCCGCATATGGTCGTCATGTCAATAGGTCGGGTGATCAGACCATTCTTGCTCACCCGATCTCTCTCGTCACCAGCGGAGGAGGACGCCGATGGAAGCTGGAGCGCCACGGGCCCCGGACGAGCGGATCCCTGAGGAGGCTGCCGAGGAGGTTCCGGTCGAGGAGGACATCAAGGGGGACGTCGAGCGACTTCATGAGCTCGGCTACAAGCAGGAGCTCTCCCGCGCCTGGTCCGGCTTCACCAACTTCGCGATCTCGTTCACGATCATCTCGGTCCTCGCGGGGACCTTCACCACCTTCGGCACCGCGTGGGCCAACGGCGGCCCGGTGGTGATCTCGATCGGCTGGCCGGTGATCTGCCTGCTGGTGCTGACGGTCGCGGTCTCGATGTCCGAGCTGACCTCGGCGATGCCTACCGCCGGCGGGCCGTACTGGTGGGCGGCGAAGCTCGGCGGGCCGCAGTGGAGCTGGTACACGGGCTGGCTCAACATCGTCGGCCTGGTCGGGATCGTCGCCTCGGTCGGCTACGGCGCTGCCACGTTCCTCAACGTCACGCTGGCCACCTACGGCGTCGACATCTTCGGGATCAACTTCGCCGACACCGAGAGCCTGCTCGCGGAGCAGTGGCTCCTGTTCTTCCTGATCCTGGTCCTCTACACGGCCGTCAATGTGTTCGGTGACCGGCTCCTCGCACTGTTCAACAACATCTCAGTCGGCTGGCACGTGCTCGGCGTCGCGATCATTATCGGCCTGCTCGTCTTCGTCCCCGACGACCACCAGGACTTTTCAGCTTCGTCTTCGGCGAGCGCATCAACCTCTTCGGCTTCGGCGACGGGGCCACGGGTGGCGCCGTGTTCTGGTTCCTGGTGCTGCCGCTCGGCTTCCTGCTGACCATGTACACGCAGACCGGCTACGACGCCTCCGCGCACACTGCGGAGGAGACGCGGGGCGCCGCGATCGGCGCCGCCCAGGGAGTCTGGCGGTCGGTGTTCTGGTCCGCCGTGATCGGCTGGTTCGTGCTGCTCGCGTTCCTGTTCGCGGCGACGGACACGGAGGCCATCGACGAAGCCGGCGGCTTCTCGGCATCGATCTTCACCAGCGCGCTGGCCAATGATCTCTGGGCGGCGAAGGCGATCCTGATCATCGCCACGGTCGGCCAGCTGTTCTGCGGCGCGGCCGGCCTCACGAGCGCCTCGCGCACCTGGTACGCGTTCTCGCGCGACCGCGGGATGCCGGGCTGGTGGCTGTTCCGGCGCCTGAACAGCGACAGGGTGCCGGGCTACGCGGTTCTTGGGGTCTCGGTGTTCGCAGCGATCATCACGATCCCGGCGTTCTGGAGCACGGACGCGGCCCCGTTCTTCCCCTGGGCGTTCTTCGCCGTGGTGGGAATCTGCACGGTCGGCCTCTACCTCGCGTACGCCATCCCCGTGTACCTGCGACTGCGACAGGGCGACCGCTTCGAGGTCGGGCCCTGGAACCTGGGGCGGCACTACCGCTGGATCAACGCGATCGCGATCGTCTGGGTGGCGATCACGGTGGTCATCTTCTTCCTTCCGTTCGGCCCGGCGGGGGTGCCGTGGTTCGACGAGTGGGACCTGCCGGCGGCCAACTACACGCCGCTGGTGCTCGTCGTGCTCCTGGTGGTCGCGGTCTGGTGGCACCTCTCGGCCAAGAAGCGGTACAAGGGGCCGGTGCGAACGCTCGAAGAGGACGTCGTCACGCGCGACTGACCGAGGTGAACGCTAAGGAGCAAGGAGCGCCTCGCCCCGGCGGCCCAGGAGGGAGCGCCGGGATGCTCTCGCTCGACGAGCTCCGCAGCGAGGTCGAGGAGGGGACGATCGACACGATCGTCACCGCCTTCACCGACATGCAGGGGCGGCTGTTCGGCAAGCGGATCCAGGGCCAGTACTTCCTCGAGGACGTGACCGAGCACGGGATCGAGGGCTGCAACTACCTGCTGGCGCTCGACATGGAGATGGATCCGGTGCCCGGGTACGAGATGGCCAACTGGGAGAAGGGCTACGGCGACTTCGCGATCGTCCCCGAGCTCGCCACCCTGCGCCGGATCCCGTGGCTCGACCGCACCGCGATGGTCCTCTGCGACGTGGCCAACCACGACGGCTCACCCGTGGTCGCCTCGCCGCGGCAGGTGCTGATCGCGCAGTACGAGCGAGCCCGTGCGCTGGGGTACGTGCCGATGTTCGGGACCGAGCTCGAGTTCTATCTCTACAAGGAGAGCTACGCCGAGGCCCATGAGAAGGGCCTCAACGACCTCACGCCGACGATCCCCTACATCCTCGACTACCACATCCTCGCGACCACGATGGACGAGCAGTACATCGCCCCGATGAGGCGGGGGATGCAGGGCGCCGGCATCCCGGTCGAGTTCTCCAAGGGCGAGGCCTGGTACGGCCAGCACGAGATCAACCTGCGCTACGCCGACGCGGTCACTGCCGCGGATCGCCACACGATCTACAAGAACGGGGTCAAGGAGATCGCCTTCCTCAACGGGATCTCGGCGACGTTCATGGCGAAGCCTTCGGAGAAGGACATCGGCAGCTCGTGCCACATCCACTCGAGCCTCACCGGCGCCGATGGCGAGGAGAACGCGTTCGTGGACGGCCACGAGGAGACCGACATCTTCCGCCACTACCTCGGCGGCCTGCGGGCGCGGATCAGGGAGCTGGCGCTGTTCATCGCCCCGGCGATCAACTCCTACAAGCGCTACGCGGCCGAGAGCTGGGCTCCCACCTCGGTCTCGTGGGGCCGCGACAACCGCACCTGCGGCTTTCGCATCGTGGGCCACGATCAGTCCACGCGTGTGGAGTGCCGGATCCCCGGCGCGGACGTCAACCCCTACCTCGGCTGCGCCGCGATGCTCGCGGCGGGACTCGACGGGATCGAGAATCAGACCGACCCCGGGCCCGAGCTCAAGGGAAACGCATACGAGGCCGCGGAGGCAGAGCCATTCCCCTCGTCTCTGCGCGAGGCGGTGGACCTCTGGGAGGGCAGCGACTTCGCCCGCAGCGCGTTTGGCGAGGGCGTCTGGAAGCACTACCTCAACTACGGTCGTACCGAGCAGCGGTTGTTCGACGAGGTCGTGACCGACTACGAGCGCCGCCGCATGTTCGAGCGCGGCTGATGCCAAACTCGGCACCGTGAGCGCTGTCATCGGTGTGTGCGCCGCCGTCGAGCGGGTGCGTTGGGGTCCCTGGGACCAGCCGGTGACGATGGTCCCGCGGACCTATTCCGCGGCCGTCCAGGCCGCGGGCGCGATCGCTGTGATCCTGCCGCCCGATCCGGCTGCCGCCGAGGCCCCCGACGCCTTCCTCGACCGGATCGACGCGCTGCTGCTTGCCGGCGGCGCCGACCTGGAGCCCGCGAGCTACGGGGCCCCGTCACACCCGGCGATCCGCCAGGTCTGGCCCGAGCGCGACCGGTTCGAGCTGGCGCTGGCCCGCCGCGCCGTGGACCGACGCCTGCCAGTTCTCGCGATCTGCCGCGGGATGGAGCTCCTCAACGTCGCCCTGGGTGGCACGCTGATTCAGCACCTGCCGGAGGCGATCGGCTCGGATCGGCATGTCCACACCCCCGGGACCTTCGGCGATCACGAGGTTCGATTGGCGCCGGGATCGCTCGCGGCGCGGGCGGTCGGCGCCGAGCGCACCGTGGTGAAGTCCCATCACCATCAGGGCGTCGACATGCTGGGCGACGGGCTGGTCGCGACCGGGTGGTCGGTGCCGGACGAGGTGATCGAGGCGATCGAGCTCGATCGCGGCGACTTCGTGCTCGGCGTCCTCTGGCATCCGGAGGAGGATGAGTCAAGTCGCGTGATCGGCGCGCTGGCCGAGGCCGCGACCGCGGAGGTGGGGGCGCGATGATCGAGGTGATCGAGCCCGCCACCGAGCGGGTACTGGCCGAGGTGCCCCGCGCGGGGGCCGAGGAGGTCGACGCCGCGGTCGAGCGAGCCAAGCGCGCGTTCGCCGACTGGCGCCGGGTCGAGCCCGCAGACCGCACGCGGGCGCTCCACCGCCTCGCCGGCGTGCTCGAGGACCGGGTCGACGAGCTGGCCACGCTCGAGGCGCGCAACGTCGGCAAGCCGATCTCGGATGCGCGCGCGGAGATGGGGATGGTGGTCGAGACCTTCCGCTACTACGCGGCCGCGCCCGAGCGCCTCACCGGCGAGACGATCCCGGTCGCAGGCGGCGTCGACATGACCTTCCGTGAGCCGCTCGGCGTCGTCGGCCTGATCGTGCCCTGGAACTTCCCGCTGGCGATCGCATCCTGGAAGGTGGCCCCGGCGCTGGCGGCCGGGAATACGGTGGTGCTGAAGCCGGCGGCGCTGACTCCGCTGACGCGCGCTCGAGCTGGAGCGCCTCGCGCTCGAGGCCGGCCTGCCGGAGGGAGTGGTGAACGTCGTCGCCGGGCCCGGGTCGGTCTGCGGCGCGCGGCTGGTCGAGCATCCCGACGTCGCCAAGATCGCGTTCACCGGCTCGACCGAGGTCGGTCGGGGGATCGCGCAGGGCGCGGCCCGGACGATCAAGCGGGTGACGCTCGAGCTCGGGGGCAAGTCGGCGAACGTGGTCTTCGCCGACGCCGACGTCGAGGCCGCCGCCGCCGCGGCGCCGATCGCCGTGTTCGGCAACGCCGGGCAGGACTGCTGCGCGCGCTCGCGGATCCTGGTTGAGCGCTCGGCGCTCGACCGGTTCATGGCGGAGCTGGAGCGCGCCACCACGGAGCTACGTGTCGGCGATCCGCTGGATCCGTCCACCGAGATGGGCCCGCTGATCTCCGCGGATCAGCGCGAGAAGGTCGCCTCGTTCGTGACCGAGGACGCCCCGGTGGCGGTTCGCGGCACCGTGCCGGACGGACCGGGGTACTGGTTCCCGCCCACGATCCTGGCGCCCGTCTCCAACGACGATCGGGCCGCCCGGGAGGAGATCTTCGGCCCGGTCGCCTGCGTGGTCCCGTTCGCGGACGAGCGCGAGGCGATCGAGCTCGCCAACGACACCATCTACGGCCTCTCCGGCTCGATCTGGACCCGAGACGGGGCCAGGGCGCTGCGGGTCGCGCGGGCGATCGACACCGGGGTGCTCTCGATCAACTCCAACACCTCGGTGCGGGTGGCAACCCCGTTCGGCGGGTTCAAGCAGTCGGGGGTCGGGCGTGAGCTCGGCCCGGACGCGCTCGAGCACTACACCGAGCTGAAGAACGTCTTCTACGCCACCGAGGACTAGATGGGGCGACTCGACGGCAAGGTCTGCGTGATCACCGGCGCCGCCAGCGGGATCGGGGCGGAGATCGCGAGCCTCTTCGCCGAGGAGGGAGCGAGCGTTGTCGGGGTCGACCTCAACCCTGGCTCGGCGGGCGAGCTCGCGATCGAGGCCGACGTCACGGACTCCGACCAGGTCCGCGACATGTACGCGAGGGCGAGCGAGCGCTTCGGGCGGGTCGACGTGCTGGTCAACAACGCGGGGATCAACCCGACCGACGACACCTCGGTGCTGGAGGAGCCGCTCGAGGCTTGGCAGCGGGTACAGGACGTGAACGTGCGCGGCGTGATGCTGTGCTGCAAGCACGGGATCCCACACCTGCTCGAGGCGGGCGGGGGCTCGGTGGTCAACGTGGCCTCGTTCGTCGCCCTGATGGGGGCCGCGGTCTCGCAGATCTCCTACACCGCGTCGAAGGGAGCGGTGCTGTCGCTCTCGCGCGAGCTCGGGATCGAGTTCGCGCGGCGCGGCGTGCGCGTCAACGCGCTCTGTCCCGGGCCCGTCGACACCCCGCTCCTGCGCGAGCTGTTCGCCGACGACCCGGAGAAGGCGAAGCGCCGGCTCATCCATCTGCCGATGGGCCGCTTCGCCAAGGCGCGTGAGATCGCCCACGGGGCGCTCTTTCTGGCGAGCAGCGACTCCTCCTACGTCACCGCCTCGACCTTCCTCGTCGACGGGGGCCTCACCGCCGCCTACGTCACCCCTGAGTGAATCCCCCCTAAGCTCCACTGGTCAGGCCGCGAGCATCGACCGTTGGGAGGCGCAGTGATGACCGTGTCGGCCTCGATCTTCTCCGACTTCTGGAACGACCAGCTGGTCGAGCACGATCGCCAGTGGCTGTTCCTGGTGCTGCTCGGGTTCGTCGGGTCGTTCGCCTTCATCCGGCTCTCGACGCGCTTGATGCGCAGCCCGCGGGTGCCGTGGTGGCCGGGAAGCGTCGTCAGCGACGGCGGCGTCCACCTCCACCACCTGGTCTTCGGCATCGTCACGATGATGGCCGCGGGCACGATCAGCTTCGCCGGCTTCACCACCAGCCCCTGGTACGAGATCTGCGCGTTCCTGTTCGGGGTCGGCGCCGGGTTGACGATCGACGAGTTCGCCCTGTGGGTGTACCTGGACGACGTCTACTGGGCGAAGGAGGGCCGGAGCTCGATCGACGCCGTCGTCATCGCCACCGCCCTTATCGGCCTGGCCCTGCTCGGCGTTCGCCCGATCGGGGACGTCTCGACCGCGGACGCCGCGGACGTCATCATCCTGATCCTCACCGTCGCCCTGTGGCTGGGGTTCACGATCGCCGCGTTCGCCAAGGGACGGATGCTGCACGGCACCATCGGATTCTTCGTCCAGCTGCTGGCGATCTACGCGACCTGCCGGCTGGCCAAGCCGGATTCCCCCTGGGCCAGACGCTTATACGGCGAGCGCAATCCCGAGAAGCAGGCGCGGGCTGAGGCGAGGTTTGCGCCGGGGCGGCGAACCGATCGATTCAAGGAGTGGTTTCGCGACCGGATCGGCGGGATCACCGGCCCCGAATACGAGGCCCAGCTGGCCCAGGCCTCGGACGCCTCGGAGGCGACCGCGACGGTGCGGGCGCGGGCCGACGCCGTGGCCGAGGGCGAGAAGCGCTCGTCTTGAGCCCTTATCCCACCGCGTCGAGGAACCGTCCGCACAGCTCGCGGCCGAGCTGGTTCCAGGCGGCGACCCGCTGCCTCGTCTGGCGACGCAGCTCGTCGATGTCGAGGTTGGCCAGCGCGTCGTCACCGTCCGCGCGGTAGTCGTCCATCCACGCCTCGACGTCGCCCTCGCTCACCTCCGCGTGGAACTGGATCCCCCACGAGCGCTCGGCTGCCCGGAAGGCCTGGAGCGAGCGGTGGCTGCGGGCGAGCGCGACGCCGCGTGGCGGCACCGGGCATTCGTAGCGGTGCCACTGGAACGCCTCGAACGCCGGCGCTAGCGGACCCGTCAGCGGGTCGGCGGCGCCCTCCGCCGTGACCTCGACCTCATACCAGCCGATCTCGGGCTGGGCCATCCGGCTCGGCGGTACACCCGCCGCCTCGGACAGGAGCTGTGCCCCGAGGCAGACGCCGAGGATCGGGACGTCCCGGTCGAGCAGCTCGCGAAGCAACGCCTTCTGCTCGCTCAGCCAGGGGTGTCGCTCCTCCTGGTCGGCGTGCATCGAGCCGCCGAAGACGAGCACCGCGTCATAGCCGGACGGGTCCCCCGGTGGGGGCGACGAGTCGCTCGCGAGCCACGTCTCGCGCTCGACCCCGTGGTCCCGCAGGGCCTCGGCGAATACCCCGGGGCCGGCGTCCCGCTCGTAGGTGATGGTCAGCGCACGCATGGGGTGAGTCTGTCAGCCGTGGCCGAGAGGGCGCCCCACAGCTCGCCATCGCGCCCTCCGCCGACCCGGACCTCCACCCCGCGATCGCGCGAATGGAGCCTTTGCCACCTATACGGTGGTCAACGCTCCACGCGTGCTCTCGAGCAGGAGCTAACGCGTCGCCGCGAGCACCCGCTCCCAGTACCCGCCGAGGCGCTCGAGCTCGGCCTCGGAGAAGTGCGCCAGGAACATGCGGCGAACGCCGTCGAGGTGGGTCGCCGCCGCCTCCCGCAGCCGCGCCAGGCCCTGGTCGGTCAGCGCCGCAAAGGTGCCGCGGTGATCGCTCGTGCAGCGGTGGCGCTCGACCAGGCCCTCGCGCTCGAGCCGATCCACGAGCCGGGTCAGCCCGCTCGGGCTGATCAGGACGGAGCCGGCCAGGTCGGACATTCGCAGCCGGCGGTCAGGGGCCTCGGCGAGCTGAAGGAGCACGTCGTAGGAGGAGAGGGGGAGATCGTGAGCGGCGTCAAGCTCGGCGTCGAGCTCGCGGATGAGGGCTGCGTGTACGCGCAGGAACCCGCGCCAAGCCGCCTCCTGCTCTGGGGCGAGGCGCCTCCCGTCAGAGGGGTCCTTTGTTCGTGCAATCATTGTGTGAGCAATCTTATCCGGCGGAGGCGATTCCCCCAAAGCCGATCCGATCCGAACCCAGGGAGACGCTGGGGCCCGCGCTACTCCTGCGCCGCCAGCTCCTCCCGTGAGAGCGAGTCGAGCGCGTGCACCAGGCGGGGCGGGCGACCGTCCTCGAGCAGCGCCACGGTCCCGGGCCAGTAGGGGCTTTCCGCCGCGGTCTCGCGGAGCAGCGACGGCGCGTAAACCCAGCTTCCGGCGTTGAGCAACCGGGTCCCCGCACCCGCGATCCACTCGCCCTCCTCGGGCATCGGACCCCGGCGGTGGGTATGGCCGAAGATCAGGTGGTCGGCCTCGATCCTGAGCCGTTCGACGACCTCGCCCATGGCCGCGATGCCGGCGCGCGAGATGGTTGCGGCTGACAGGTCGGGGCGCACCGGCCCGAGCCCCAGCCGGTTCGCCACCCCGACCGCCCCGGGCAATGCGACCGCCCCGAGGAGCCAGCCGCGGACTCGCGCGACCGGGGTGTCGCCGGGGCTGAGCGCCGCCCAGACCCGCGCCGAGGGGCTGCTGCCCGCTTCGGTGCGCGTGCCCGCCTGCGCCAGTGCGAACAGGAACGCATACACGGGCGCCTGGGCTCGCTCGTACTGCTCCGGCGCCACCTCGTCCTGGGGGCCGAAGGGCTCGACCGGCCCGGGGCCCACCGGCTGCATCCCGAGGATGCGCTCGACGGCGGCCACGCCGAGCCGCTCGAAGGTCGGGATCGTCAGGTGCCGGTCGAGGTAGTGGCCGTGGGTCGCGTAGACCCCGGGACGGATCCAGATTCCCGGGTAGGCGAGCTCGAGCTCGGATCTGCCGAGGCGATCGTCGAGCGTCTTCACCGGCCCTTCCTCGGGAAGCCCTCGTTGCTCCAGCCCCAACGACGGCGCCCCGTCGAGCCGGCGCCGCTCGAGCCATGCCTCCACCAGATGATGATCATGGTTCCCCGGGACGAGCACGACCGGGGCGCCGTCGAGCGCCTCGCCGAGCTCCTCGAAGAAGGGCGTCGCCAGCTCGATCGCCTCGACCAGCGGGCGGTCGCGAAGCTCGACCACGTCCCCGAGCAGGACCAGCGCATCGACGCCGGCGAGCGCTTCCCACAGGCGCTCGCGAAAGCGAGGGCGCCGAAGGAGGTCATCGTCGGCGCCGGATCCGAGATGAAGATCGGAGATGACCGCGGTGAGCACGTCAGCAATGATCCCAGTGCCCGGAAAAGTCGGGCTCAGGCGTGGCGCTCCAGGAAGGGCACGATCGCCGCCAGGAACTCGTCGGGGCGCTCCAGGTTCGGGAGATGGCCGGCGCCCTCGATCTGGAGCTGATCGGAGCCGACCGCCTCGGCGATCGCCCGGGAGCCGGCGAGCACGCTGGCATGGTCGAGCGCGCCGGTGATCACGAGGGTCGGCGCGGCGATCTCGGCGAGCCGCTCCGAGGCGGGGGGCTCGAGCGTCTCCTCATCAGGCTCCAGCGGCTCCTGGCGCTCGAGCAGCAGGCGGTTCACCGACGCGACCCGGGCGCGAAGCCCCGCGTCGACCTGATCCGGCGAGCGGTGCGGGCCGTCGACCCAGATCCGCATCTCGACCTCGTTGGCCGCATCGAACCCACCCGACTCGAACGCCCGCTCGACCTCCTCGAGCCTTACGGTGAGGTCGGCGTCGTCCTCCCAGCCCGACGGCCGCGCGCTCACCGCGACCAGCGCCGACACGCGATCGGGGGCGGCGAGCGCGACGTCGACCGCGATCCGGCCGCCGTAGGAGACGCCCACGAGCGCGGCCCGCTCCACCCCGGCGGCATCGAGCACGGTGACAGCGTCGCCGTGCTCGCTCAGCGTCTCGCCGGGGTCCTCGGAGTCGCCGAAGGCGTGAGCGTCGTAGCGGATCGTCGTGAATCGGCGAGCGAGCTGCTCCCACAGCGGATCCCACGAGCGCCGATCCATCAATCCGGTGTGCAGGAGGAGGACGGCGGGGCCCGAGCCCGCGACCTCGTAGGCCAGCCCGTTGTCCGTGCGCCGCATCCGCGGACTCTACCCGCGCGGCTCGAGCCCGCCCCAGAGCACCTCGAGCGCCTCCGCCACGATCGGCCGCGGATCGGCGCCCGCGGAGGCAGCCTGGACCGCCGGGAACATCGCCCCGGCGCCCACGGTGAGCGCCTCCGTCGCGGCGAGGACGTCGGAGCGCACCTCGCCTCTCCGGCGCCCCTCCTGAAGCAGTTCCTCGACCAGCACGATCAGCGGCTGCGGGTGGCCGCCGTCCACCAGCGCGGCGAATCGAGGGGGGTCCCCGAGGACCTCCTGGAGCGCCGCAGCGTGAAGCTGCGGCGACAGCTCGCCGGGGGTGAGGAGCGCCGAGAAGATCCGCTCGAGCACGGTGCGCACCTTTAGCCGGCGGTCACGGAGGCCCTCACGAGCCACGACCAAAACCCGGTCCCGAAAATGCCGGGCCGCGGCCTCGACGAGGACGTCCTCCTTGCGAGGGAAGTAGCGGAAGAAGGTGGCCCAGCTCACCCCGGCGTCCTTCACCACGTCCTCGATCCGGGTCGCCTTCACCCCGTCCGCGTGGAAGCGCGCAAGCGCAGCGCGATAGAGGCGGTCGCGCTTCTCCACGCCCCTGGCCTGCTTCGGGGGCATCGGCAGCGAGCGCGCGGCGGTGCCGCCTCCGAAGCCGACGAGTTGTTCGGGCTGCTCGTTCACCTAGTCTCACGAATGACTTGACATACGAAACCATATCCAGTATAGGTACATCGAAACCAAGAGTCAATATGGATTTGAGGGAGACCATGCAGAGCGAGATCGGATCCGGAGCATGAGTGGGCTGCTGTATCGGCTGGGGCGCCTCTGTGCCCGTCACCGACTCCCCATCTTCGTTTGCTGGCTCGTCCTTGCTGTCGGCATCGTCGCGATCGCGAACTCGGTCGGCGAGCCCACCAGCAACGACCTGGTGCTGGACGGCACCGGCTCCACCAACGCCCAGAATCTGCTCGACGACAACCTCCCGAACCAGGCGAACGGCTCCAACCCGGTCGTCATCGAGGCGCCCACCGGGAAGGTCACGAGCAGCAAGAACAAGCAAGCCATCGAGGCAACCGCCAGGTCCCTGCGCAACGCCCGGCATGTGATCAAGGCCGTGAGCCCGTTCAGCTCCGAGGCGCAGGACGCGATCAGCCAGGACAAGCGGATCGCCTACATCTCGGTCGTCCTCGACCTCAGCCAGGGCGACCTCGATGAGGACCAGGCGAACCGAATCATCGATGCCGAGGCGCCGGCGACGCGGGCCGGCCTCACCGTCGCCACCGGCGGCTACCTCGGCCAGGAGGTGTCGAAGCCCTCGACAACCGACAGCACCCTGATCGGCCTCGCGGCGGCCGTCATCATCCTCTTGATCTCCTTCGGCTCCGCTGCCGCGATGCCGCTGCCGATCGTCACCGCCCTGCTCGCCGCGGCCGTGGGCGTCAGCGCCATCGGTCTGCTCGGCAACCTGATCGAGGTGCCAACGGTGGGGCCCACCTTGGCGCTGATGCTGGCTCTCGGTGTCGGAATCGACTACTCGCTGTTCATCGTCAACCGCTATCGGGCATTCCTCGACGATGGCGTTCCCGTCGAGGACGCAGTTGCACGCGCAAGCGCCACGGCGGGCAGCTCGGTGGTGTTCGCGGGCACGACGGTGATGATCGCGCTCGTCGCGCTGAGTGTTGCGGGGATTTCGTTGGTCACGACCCTCGGCTTCACGGCGGCGATCGCGGTGCTGGTCGCGGTGATCGCCGCGAACACCCTGCTCCCTGCGTCCCTGTCGCTCATCGGCGAGCACATCCACAAGTTCCGCCTGCCAACGCTCCGCGCCCGTCCCAAGGGGGAGGGACCGCACGGCTGGGCACGGTGGGCTCAGGGGATCGGCCGCAGGCCGGTACTCGCAGTCGTTGCCCCGGTCGCCGTCCTCGCGGTTGTGGCGATCCCGACGCTCAATCTCAAGCTCGGCCAGCAGGACAACGGAGAGTTCTCCAGGTCGACCACGATCCGCCAGGCCTATGACCTCATGGCAAAGGGTTTCGGGGTCGGGTACAACGGGCCGTTCCTCATCGCGGTCGATTTCGGCAGCAAGCCGGCCCATCCCGACCAGAAGAAGCTCAAGCAGGTCCAGCAGAAGGAGAAGCAGCAACAACAGCAGGCCGAGGACGCGGCCGTCCAGTCGGCGACCCAGCAGCTGATCGCCGAGGGGGTGCCTCCGGACGAGGCGCAGGCCGAGGCCGAGCAGCAGGTGGCGGCCAACCCGCCCGCCCCGACCCCAAAGCAGCAGCAGCAGCAGGAGAAGGCAAACCAGGAGGAGGCATTCCTCAAGACCTCAGCGAGCGACCCACGCCTGGTGAAGCTCGAAAACAAGATCTCGAAGACCAAGGGCGTGAAGGCCGTCTCCCAGGCCAAGGTCGACAAGTCGGGCAGCACCGGGGTGTTCACCGTCATCGCGACGACTGCGCCGTCGGCCGACGCGACGGTCGACCTGGTCGAGCACCTGCGCTCGACGGTGATTCCCGCCGCCGTGAAGGGCACGACGCTCACCCCCTACGTCGGCGGCCAGACCGCCAGCTACATCGACCTGGCGGATCGGATCGGCGACAAGCTACCCCTGGTCATCGGGACGGTGATCCTTCTCTCCTTTCTTCTGTTCCTGCTCGCCTTCCGCTCGGTGGTGATCTCGCTCCAGGCGGCGATCATGGATCTGCTCGCGGTTGGTGCCGCCTATGGCGTGTTGACCTTCGTCTTCCAGGACGGACATGGTGCGACCGTATTGGGGCTCAACGGGGCCAGCCCGATCGTCAGCTACGTCCCCCTGCTGATGTTCGCGATCCTCTTCGGGCTCTCGATGGACTACCAGGTGTTCGTGCTGAGCAGGATCCACGAGCGCTTCCGGAAAACCGGCGATCATCGCGAGTCGGTGATCCATGGCCTCACCCTCGGCGCGAAGGTGGTGGCGACTGCGGCGGCGATCATGATCTGCGTCTTCACGAGCTTCGTGATCAACGGCAACCCGGTCGTCAAGCAATTCGGGTTCGGCCTCGGTGTTTCGACGCTGATCGATGCGACCATCGCCCTGATCGCAACGCCGGCAATTCTGCTGTTGATCGGCCCAGCCACATGGTGGCTGCCCCGCTGGCTCTCGCGGCTCCTCCCGCAGATCGACATCGAGGGCGAGCGGGGTCCGGGAGGCTCTGAACCCGCCGCCGCCTCACCGCACCCCCGCACTCCCTGAGGCCGGCGGAGCCCGGGGAGCGACGCCCAAAGAAAATGTTCGACGGATAGGCTCGCGCCCGGCGATGGCAGCCGAAGCCGGGCGAAATCCGAGGGTCCTGGCGATCGACGCGGGCGGGACGATGACCGACACGTTCATCGTCGACGGCTCGGGCGGGTTCGTCGTGGGCAAGGCGCAGACGACCCCGGACGACGAGTCGGCCGGGTTCATGGCGTCGGCCGAGGACGCCCTGGAGCAATGGCAGAGCACGCCCGGCGAAGCGTTTCCGCGGATCGTCTCCGGGATCTACTCGGGGACGGCGATGCTGAACCGGCTGCTCCAGCGCCAGGGCCGGGAGATCGGGGTGATCGTGAGCGCCGGGCAGGAGGACACCCTGAGGATCGAGCGCGGGATCCAGACCTATCTGGGCTTCTCCTACGCCGACCGCCTGCACATCGCGACCCACTTCCACAACGAGCCGCTGGTGCCCATGGAGCGCGTGAAGGGCGTGCGCGGCCGCATCGACGTGCTCGGCCAGGAGGTGCTCCCCCTCCGGGAGGAGGACGTCCGCACCGCGGCCGCGGAGTTCCTCGACGCGGGCGTCGAGGGAATCGTGATCTCGCTCCTGTTCAGCTATCGCAACGCCGCGCACGAGATCCGCTGCGCGGAAATCGTCGAGGAGGCGAAACGTGAGCGCGGGCTGGGAGCCGAGCCGGGAGCCGATGGGGCCGCCGGCAACGTCCCGGTGTACGTGTCCTCCGAGCTCTATCCGCTGCGGCGCGACCTGCCACGGCTGAACTCGACCCTGGTCGAGGCCTACGCCGCCGAGCCGTCGCGCGGGATGATGCAGCGGGTTCGCGACCGCACGCGCGAGCACGGCGCCGGGTTCGAGCTGCGGGTGATGGCCTCCCACGGCGGCACGATTTCGATCGAGGCGAGGGAGCTCGCCCGGACGCTGGTATCGGGGCCGATCGGCGGCGTCGTCGGCGGGCATGCGGTGGCGGAGGCCATGGAGCTCCCGAACGTCCTCTGCACGGACATCGGCGGCACCTCCTTCGACATCGCGCTGATCACCGACGGGCGGTTCGAGATCACCACGACCCCGGACATCGCCAGGTTCCTGCTCAGCATGCCGCTGGTCAAGATCGACTCGATCGGGGCGGGCACCGGCTCGTACGTGCGCGTCAACCCGAACTCGAACCGGCCCGAGCTGGGACCCGACTCGGCCGGGGCGCGGATCGGGGTGAGCTGGCCCGAGGGCGGGGTGGAGACGGTCTCGATCACCGACCTCAACCTGGTCCTGGGCCGCGTCAACCCGGACTTCTTCCTCGGTGGCGACGTGGTGCTCGATGCCGAGCGTGCCCGGCACGAGGTCGAGCGGCAGGTGGCGGAGCCGCTCGGGCTGGGAATCGAGGATGCCGCCGCCGGAGTGATCGAGCTGTTCGAGCAGACCCTCCGCAACGAGGCGGTCGGCAGGATCCTCGGCAAGGGCTACTCGCCCGCCGACTATGCGGTCCTCTGCTACGGCGGCGGCGGCCCGCTCCACGTGGGCGGCTACACGGAGGGCGTCGCCTACCGCGACGTGCTGGTCCCCGCCTGGGCGGCGGGGTTCTCCGCCTACGGCTGCGCGTGCGCAGACTTCGAGTATCGCTATGACCAGACGATCGACATGCCGATCCCTCCCACCGCCGACGTGCTCGAGCGCGCGGGGATCGGGATGATGATCACGGGCGCGTGGATCGCGCTCGAGGACCGGGTCGCGGAGGAGTTCGCCAAGTCCGGGATCGAGCGTGACGCGATCCGCTTCACGCACGCCGTCCGGATGCAGTACTTCGGCCAGCTCAACGACATCGAGATCGTCTCTCCCCATCCGGAGCTCGAGGAGGCCGAGCACGTCGACGCGCTCGTCGCCGAGTTCGAGGCGGCGTACGCCAAGGTGTACGCGCGCTCGGCCCGCTCGCCCGAGCTCGGCTACCTGGTGACGCAGGCGATCGTGACGGGGCGGGTGGTGGTCGAGAAGCCCGCCCTGCCGGAGCTAGCCGAAGAGGCCGGCACACCGGCGAGCGCGGGTACCAGGCGCGTGCGGTGGCGGGATGGCGACGCGGAGACCGAGATCGTCCGCCTCGAGGACGTGCACGCCGGCCACGAGATCCCCGGCCCGGCGATCATTGAGCACGTCGCGACGACGTTCGCGATCCCGCCCGGGCGGATGGCGAGGCTCGACCGCCATCAGATCTTCCATTTGGAGAGCGCAGGCTGACCGGCAGCGATCCGCAACCCGCGACCGCTCACCGCCCGTTTGCCGAGAAGTGCTGGTAGTCGCGGATGCTGCTCCAAATCCCGCCCCAGCCCCAGCCGACCCGGGCGAACGCCCGGACGACCCCGTCGCCGGCGTGGATCATTCCCGGCGCGTGCCGGGAGCGGTCGGCGTAAGCGCGTCCGGCCGGCGGCGAGACATGGCCGGATGCGGTGACGTAGGGGTTCTCGATCGGGTTGATGTCGATCGCGCGGCCGAACGCATGCTGCGACCAATGGCTGGTGCCGGCGACGAAGCGGCAGTTGAAGGCCGAGGTGTTGTCGGCGTTCATCGAGCGACGGTCGCT
Source organism: uncultured Actinomycetes bacterium (assembly GCA_963788115.1). Taxonomy (GTDB): domain Bacteria; phylum Actinomycetota; class Thermoleophilia; order Solirubrobacterales; family 70-9; genus CAWBFD01. Next base: position 80,121 of record CAWBFD010000003.1, on the reverse strand, counting down.
GGCCCCGTAGCGGTCGACCAGCTTCATCCGCCGGATCGGGAACCGGCGTTCGAACAGCGACCGCATTGCGCGCAGGACGTCGGCGGCGGCGTCGCGGTTGACCACCAGCAGGCCTCTGTGCACGTCGCGGTCGGCCATCGTCCAGTGGCGCATGCGAAGCACGCGCAGAGCGCCCAGGCCCACAGGGCAGCCGCGATGCCACGAGCTCCCGCTGATCCGCCGGCGAAGGCGCTGGCCGAGACGCGCCGAGCTTGCGTCGAATCTCGGCATGCAGCTGACCAGCGCGTCGCGACCGGCGCCGCCCTCGCAGTCGTCGCCGGCGGGGCCGCCGTCGATCCGGTCGGCACCGTCCCCGCCCTCCATGAGGTCGGGGCCGCGGCCTCCGCCGATCACGTCTCCTGCGCCTCCACCGAGCAGCGTGTCGGTCCCAGCTCTCCCCCGCAGGGCGATCGGGCGCCGCCACCCACGGGCATCGACACGGTCGGCGCCGTCGCCGGTGAGGACGCCAAGGCCTTCTATCCGAGACACATGGATCCGTGCCCCTGCTGAGGGATCGAGCTCGATCCAGCGCCGGTCGATCCGGTGGCGCTCACCCACGGGTCCGCCGAGCAGGAGCAGGCGATCCATCCCCGTGCCCGAGCCTCACGCCGATGCGGGTCGCCCCGAACCCCCCGTCCGCCGGGTCGACCACCACCGTCTGCCTGCCCGCTCGCCCGCGGACCAGGATCAGGCGGGTCTCGTCCACCCTGGCACCACCGCATGGCCTTCGGTCGAGCAAGACGCGGCCGCCCGAGCCGACGGCGAGCCTCGCGCGCTCCCCCCGGCCGAGCTCGACCCTCACCGTGTCGCCGGCCGCGGCGCAACGCGCCGATCCGGCGGCCGCGCCGGGGAGCCCGGGTCGACCGGCGGCGAGGACCGCCGCCACCGCCGTAACCGCCGCCGCAGCCAGGACCCCCGCGGTCCGCAACCGGGTCACGTCGCAATCGTAAGGGCGATGCCCAGGTAGAGTCCGGGCGCCGGTATGGCGATCGTCGACGCGACCAGGGAGCTCGAGCCGCAAGAGCGGGCGCCGATCGGCTGGGACGGCGCCCGCCTCACCGAGATGCTGGCGGAGTCCGAGCGCCTGCTGGCGGAAACGGGTTCCTACTGGGGCCTCGACGGGCGCCTCGAGCTCAAGGAGACCGACCCGATCGGCTACGAGAAGCTGTTCTCACGGGTCCGCGGCGGGCTGGTGTCGGCACGGGAGACCGCCCTCAACATCTCGGCCTCGCCGATCGTGCGCGAGCTAGGCGAGCTGTGCTTCGCGCTGTACACGCCCGAGGGAGACTCGATTGCCCTTTCCACGGGGATCATCGTGCACGTCCACACGATGTCGGACGCGATCAAGCACATGGTCCGCTCCGACTACGAGGCGAACCCGAAGATCAGGGCCGGCGACATCTTCGCCAACAACGACCCCGTGATCGGGGACGTCCATAACGCCGACGTGCAGACGTTCGTCCCGATCTTCTGGGAGCACGAGCTGGTCGCCTGGGCCGGCGGCGTGACCCACGTCCTCGACATCGGCGCGACTACGCCCGGCGGGGTTCCGGTGGGGCCGACGATCCGGCTCGAGGACGGGATCGACTTGCCGTGCATGAAGGTGGGGGAGGGGGACGAGCTTGCCCAGTGGCACCTGAAGCGGTGCGAGCTTCAGACGCGAGCCCCCATGTACTACCTGCTGGACGAGCGCACCCGGCTGGCCGGCTGCCACATGATCCGCGAGGCGGCTGAGCGGGTCATCCTCGAGGAGGGCGTCGAGCGGTTCAAGCGGTTCAGCCGCGAGGTGATCGAGGAGGGGCGGCGCTCGTTCAAGGCGCGGATCAGGGAGATGACCGTGCCGGGCCGCTACCGCTCGCCCGCGTTCTTCGACGTCACCTTCGCCGACAAGCCCGAGCTGCCGGCGCGGGCTCGCCGCGACTTCATGATGCACTCGCCGTTCGAGGTCCGGATCGGCGGCGATGGGGACTACGCGCTCGACTTCGAGGGCTCCTCAGCGTGGGGATATCACTCGATGAACTGCACCCCCTCGGCGATGCAGGGGGCGATCTGGGTGATGTTCACCCAGACGTTGATCTGCAACGACAAGGTCAACGACGGCGCGTACCTTGCGGTCGAGACCAATTTCCCGGAGGGCACGATCTCGAACCTGGGCGACGCCGAGGGATCGACCGGGATCGCCTGGGCCTTCCTGCAGCCGGCGTTCACCGGCTATCCGCGGACGCTGTCGCGGGCGCTCCAGGCGCGGGGGTTCATCGAGGAGGTGATCGGCTCCTACTCCTGCTCGGGCAACGTGATCCAGGGAGGCGGGATCGACCAGTACGGGAACTCGAGCGCGATCATGAACTTCGAGGTGGCCGCGCAGGGGATGGGAGCGAAGTACGTGCTCGACGGCACCGACTATTGCGCGGCGATGTTCAACCCCGAGGGCGACGCGGGCGACGTTGAGATGTGGGAGCTGATCTCGCCGATGGTCTACCTCTCGAGGCGGGTCAAGGCGTCGAGCGCCGGCCCCGGCCGTCACCGCGGCGGCTCCAGCTTCGAGTCGCTGCTGATGGTCTGGAACACGCCGTTCTGGGAGCTTCAGAACCTGGGGACGACCCGCGTGTTCTACGCGAGTGGCCTGTTCGGTGGGTACCCCGGGTCGTGCGCCTACGTGCACAACATCAAGGGCGCCGACCTGCTCGAGCGGGCTCGGCGTGGCGAGGAATACCCGCTCCGCGACGGCTCCTTCGAGGACCCGGCGCTGATGGAGATCGAGGGCGAGCGCGAGTACAAGCTGGACAACTTCACGACCCTGCATCCGTTCCATAGCGGCGACCTCTATCTCTCGGTGATGAAGGGGGCCGCCGGGCTCGGCGACCCGCTGCTCCGGCCTGTCGAGGCGGTGCGCCGTGACGTCGCCGACGGGCATCTGCTGCCGCGTTTCGCGAACTCGGTGTACGGGGTGGACCTGGCGCAGGCGGGCGGGGACGCCGAGCGCGCCACGGAGGGCCGGCGGGCGGAGATGCGGCGCGAGCGACTGCGCCGGGCGCGACCGGTGCGGGAGTGGTGGGCCGAGCAGCGCGAGCGGATTCTCGCGCACGACGCGATCGATCCGGTCAAGGTGATGTACGCCGAGTGCATGCGCCTGTCGGCTCGGTGGTCGGCGGAGTACCGCGGCTTCTGGGACCTGCCCGAGGACTTCGAGTGGGTCGCGGAGACGCCGACTGTGAAGGCGAGTGCTGCGCTGCCGGGGAAGGTGGCGCCGGAGGACGTCGCGCGCGGGTTCCTTGCCGGGTCGAAACCGTCGGGTGGCCGGGCGGGCACGGGCGGGGGCCGGCTCGAGCCCGAGACCCTGGCGGCCTTGGCCGGCGAGTGCCTCGCGCGCGGCGAGGTGAAGCGGATCCAGTCGGCGTACAAGGACGCCGACCGGTTCGAGAAGTGGGTCGGGGTGCTGCAGGAGCGGGTCGGCTACGACGATCCGATCGTGATGCCGATGGGGGAGGGGTTGAACGCCGTGCGCGCCGGCGACGGAGGCTTGGTCGTCCGGTGCGACTGCGGGCACGACTTCTGTGAGCCTGAGCGCAACTGGAAGCTGGAGGCGGTGGTCTGCGTGCGCGACTCGGAGGAGTCGCTCCGTGAGATCTATCCGGCGATGGCCCACTGTGACCCGGAGTGGATGGAGGTGCGGGAGTTCATCTGCCCGTCGTGTGCGCGGCAGCTCGAGGTGGAGGCGACGGCACCGGGTTACCCGGTGACGCACGACTTCCTCCCGGATATCAAGGGGTTCTACGAAGGCTGGCTCGGGCGGGAGCTGCCGTGAGTCCGGGCGCCTTCCGCTTCGACACGTCCGAGCTCGGTACCAACTGGACCGAGATCTGCGCCTACGGCACGGCGGTGCGGGCGCGAACGCGCTGACCTCAGCGGTGGCTCGAGTCGGACCGGTCAGCCGCCGGATGGGCCCGGCGGCGCTATTTGGGTGGTTCAGGCGCCGCGGACGTTGACGGCCTTGGGACCCCGATCGGAGTCCTCGGCGTCGTAGGAGACCTTCGCTCCTTCCTGCAGGCTGTCGCCGTCGGCGATGCCGCTCTGATGGACGAAGAGGTCCTTGCCGCCCTCGTCCGGGGTGATGAAGCCAAAACGCTTCTCAACGTTGAACCACTTCACGGTTCCGGTAGCCATGCACTGCTCCTGGTGGGTTGCTGAGTGGCGCGGGACGATACACGGGCGGGGCGGACGGAGCCACCCCGGGTTCGTCCATTAGCGCACAATCGGCACAGACTCCACCCACGAGTCACACTTGTCCCTGCAAATTGGGGATCATCTCGCTTGCCTCTTTCCTCAGCACGGGATTGGCCGGAAGCACAATCGCCCGATCAAGCTCGAGCCATGGCAGCGGTACCTGGTCGAGAAGGCGCCTTGGTCATTCGTGCGCGGCTGCATCCGCTCCGACGGGTGCGTCTTCATTAACCGCACCGATATCCATCGCCGCCAGCCCTACGAGTATCTGAGCTACCAGTTCAACATGTCGAAGGACATCGCTGATCTCTTCGTCCAGGCATGCGATCAACTGGGCGTCATGACGCGCCTGAATCGCAATCGCAAGGGCCTTTGGAACGTTCGGATCAACCACCGTGCCAGCGTGGAGTCGATGCTTGCCCATGTCGGCCTAAAGTCGTAAGCGAGGCGCTAGATTTGAGTCCGCAAGCGGGTGTGGCGAAACGGTATACGCGCATGGTTCAGGACCATGTGGGGGCAACCCCGTGGAGGTTCGAATCCTCTCACCCGCATCAATCGACCCGCCGAGACGCAGCAGGCCGACCGCTAGACTGGCCCCGCTCACGCCGCTATCGTCTAGGGGACTAGGACGCCGGATTCTCAGTCCGGAAACCCGGGTTCGAATCCCGGTAGCGGTGCCTCCTGATCCCGCTTGAACAAGCGGGATTCGGTGTGAAAAGGGCTTGAGCGAATCGAGGGCATGAGGGCGCTCAAGGAGAGGAATGAGCGCCTCGCCGCCGACCTGGTCGACCACCGCGAGGAGGCGGACGCGTTCCTCGTATCCGGTCGCGACGATCCCGAGCTGATCGCGAGCTGGTCGAACGCCTGGCCACGCTCGAAGCCGAGCGTGATGCGATCTACGCCGAGCTGCGGCGACTGGATCCGGCGTTCACGGCCGGGATGAACTGAGCGTGGTGCGCGGCTTACTCCGACAGCCCGGCGGCTTCGAGGGCCTCTGCTGGATCGCGAAACGACTGAAAGTGAATGACCTTGCCGGCCCGGAAGGTCCAGAGGTAGGCGATTGGCTCGTCGAATGCGATGTGGGTGTATCGCGCCCTCGCCTGGACTCGGTGGATGGAGACGAGGCGGTCGCCCGCCCCCACGATTCGGTCCAGCTCGATCGTCACCCGCTCGAACGGTTGGATCCAGCGTTCCGTCGCTCGGACCACACCCTCGTGGCCGTGATACGCCTCGCCAGCGTGGTCCGGGAGGTTCGTGTCCTCGTAGGTAACCGCCGGATCGAGCAGAGACAGATCGGCCTCACCGCGACTCCATGCCTCCAAGTCGGTTGCCTCGCAGAGTTCTCGAAGTCTCTCCACGTCCTCCTTCGACATCGCCCGCCCAGTATCTCGCGGCGGGGGGAGCGTCGCGGGTCGATGAGCCTCGATTCAAACCACCCTCGACCAGCTCAGCGTAAGAAAACCCGCCCCAAAAAACGGGGGCAGCGCTGCCGAAAATGACCGACGAGGAGATGATCGAGGTCCTCGAGGAGATCGTTAGGGACGAAACCGCGCCGGCATCGGCGAGGGTGACCGCGATCCGGACCCTGTGGGAGTGGCGTCGCGCTGACGACCCCGGGGAGCCGACCGGCTTCGACGACCTCTACGCCGACGAGTTCACCGCCCGGCGACGGGAGCATTAGCGCCGTTAGTAGCCCGATCAGACTGCCGACCGCGCTCACCTGCCATCTCCAGCGCAGTCGCGGCAAACTGTTGGAGCGTCCCCGGATCGTCAGATGGCTGCTCCGCGATCTGTCGCAGCGCCGTTTCGAGCACCTGCGTCCGTCTCTGGGCGTCGTGAAGCATCAGCGCCAGCTCGTTGATGTGCAGGTCGAGCTCGTCCAGCTCGTTGATGTGCAGGTCGGGCTCGTGCAGCTCGACGGCCTTTCCGGCGAACTTGGTCCCCGCTACCTCGGTCATCCTTAACCTCTTTCGTACTCGCATCCGCACGCTTGGTACCCCGTCTGCCCGAAACGGTCATCGCGAAACCCGCTAATCCCTGAGCTGGTCGAGCTCGGTGCGACTGATCGCGGGGGTCGTGCCCAAGTGCGGCCGCGGATGGAGTCTCTTCGCCTGCACGAGGATGTGGATCCGCCTGACGTGACGCCGAGGTATCCGGCCGCCTCGCGGACGCTCAACCAGTCGTCGGCTAGTTCGAAGGCGGCGCCACAGGTGCCCGGACGAGCAAGGGCCTTGATGCACGCTTCTGCTTCCTGCGGAAACGCTCGCTCAAGGCCCCTTGCTCGTCGTCATCCCCCATCGGGGGCATTCACCGGCTACCCCCAATCACGGTCGGCAACCGCCGGACTACGCTGCGGCGTTTCTGGCGCTCGCGGAGTGCGCCGAGGCGGCGGGCAGCTCGGGCTTCGTCGCCCTCGACCTTCTGACCGCGCTCACTTGTGGACGCGGGGCATCCCGCCGGCGCTAGCGCAGCTGGTCGAGTTCCGAGCGGCTGATCGCGACCCGCTGGGCGTTTTCTCGTCCCCCACAGGGGTAGTCGCAGGTAGTTCCCCCTCGGTTCCGCCTTGCATTCCTCTCTCGCGGTCCGATGTGGGGTTAGCTGACCGGGAGTGCGGGCCGCCACGGAGGCGGCCCCGCTCGTTCTAGGGGGTCCCGCCGGCATTTGCCGCATCAGTAGACGAAGGAAAGCGTCTTATCTAGGCCAGACAGCTCGAAGGCGCGGCGGGCCTGCTGCCCCTGCGGACGCACGACGATCAGGCTGTAGTCCTTCATCTCCATTCGTCGGTGGGCCTTGACGATCACGGCCAGCCCGGTCGAGTCGATCAACTCCAAGCGGCCCAGGTTGAGCACGATTTGCGAGCACCCGTCCCGTTCCAAGCGGATCAGCTCGTCCTCAAGCTCTCTGGCGTTGAAGCCGTCCAGCTCGCCGCTGGCCGTGACGAGGTGCGCGGCGGTATGCGGCTCGCTCGAGATCGTGAGCAAGCCTCGCTCGATCAATCGGACTTGGTCGCTCATAGCGACCCCCTTTCAGCCTGGTAGGAACCGCTTGCGGGAGGGAGGGGGAAGCCCTCCCCGCGGCTGACTATGCAAAACGCCTACCCCGGCTCCTGGCACCGAAACGAGCGGCCCCGGCTTGCCCCCGCAACGAGCGGGTTTTCAACCCGTTTATCGTGCATGCCCGCCTCCCGGCGTCTCGCGGATAGCTTTTTTGCCATGCCGTATGTCCTCGTGCCGATCACGGGCGATCCCGACCGCGCCGCCGGCCTCCTGACCAAGGCCGGGATCGAGTCGGTCGGCCGGTTCGCCGGCGATCGGGATCCCGCCCAGCGTGCGTCCCTGCGGTTGATGGCCGCGCGGGTATCTGCCGACAGCGCCGAGCTCGCTCGCGAGCGCGTCAGGGCAGCCGTGGGCGAAGGGTGTTCAGAGTCGAGCCGGCTCGAGAAGAGACCCTTGGGCCCTAGCCAGCGGCGGCGGCAACGCTCACGGCGCCGGATCCGGGTCCTCGGGCTGGTTTCCATACGTGACTGGGGACACTCCCGGTAGCGGGCCCGTCCGAACCCCATCAGCGAGACTGGCCCGGCGATGTCCGCCACAAGGACCTCCCGCGGCCCGCAAAGACCCCAGGACTCCCGCGGCTCCATCTTCCTTCGCTTCCTGAAGTTCGGGGCGCTGGCCTGGGGCGGTCCGGCGGCGCAGATCGCAATGATCAAGCGCGAGTGCGTCGACGAGGAGGGGTGGGTCTCCGAGGAGGCGTTCAAGAAGACGCTGGCCGTCTATCAGGTCCTGCCGGGCCCCGAGGCACACGAGCTGTGCGTCTACTTCGGGCGCATCCGCGGCGGCAGGCTGGGCGGGTTCCTCGCCGGCCTTGGGTTCATGCTGCCCGGCTTCGTCCTGATGCTGGCCCTATCGATCCTCTACGTCGAGGCCAACCTGGCCGGACACCTCGACGAACTCTTCTACGGGCTCACGGCCGCGGTCGGCGCAGTCGTCGCCCGCGCACTAGTCCGGCTGAGCCGCACCTTCGTCACCGACGCGGCGTTGGCGCTGATCGCGGTTGCGGCGTTTGCCCTGACCCTGTTCGCCGACGCGACGTTCGTCCTGGTCCTGATCGGCGCCGGGCTCGCCTACGAACTGTGGACGAACGGCGACCGGTGGATCAGGCGCACGCACTCGCTGTCGCTAGGACCCGCGGTGCTCATCGTCCTCGCCGGGGCGGCGACGGTCTCGCTAACCGCGACGATCTTCTGGGAGGGGCTGAAGGCAGGCTTGCTGACCTTCGGCGGAGCCTTCACTGTGATTCCGTTTCTGCAGCAGAGCTCGGTCGAAACGCATCACTGGCTCACCGACAGCCAATTCGTCGACGGCCTGGCGATGAGCGGCATCCTCCCGGCGCCGCTGATCATCTTCTCGACCTTCGTCGGCTACGTGGCCGGTGGCCTCGCGGGTGGTCTTGCGATGACGCTCGGGATCTTCATCCCGGCCTTCGTCTTTCCGATCTTCCTTCACCGCCAGTTGGTGGCAGTGGCCGAGAGCCCACGGCTGCACCCGTTCCTGCTCGGAGTGGCGGCCGGCGTCATCGGGCTGATCGGCGCCGTCACCGTCCAGATCGTCGATACCAGCGTTGTCGACGTCCCGACCGCCCTGCTTGCCATTGCGGCATTCCTGGCGCTCAACCGCTGGCACGGCAAGCTGACCGTGCTCTATGTGGTTCTCGGCTGCGGCGTCATCGGGGCGGCTCTACAGCTCAGCGGGGTGGTCTGAGCGGTCAGCTACTGCCTCCGATGCTAAGCGGGAGCCGTCGTGCGCCAGAGCCGCGAGCACGTCGACTGCCTGATGGCCCTCGCCTACGCGATCGACGAGGCGGCGGCGACGAAGCCGCGGCGCGAGAGCGTGTACGAGCGGCGTGACCCGCTGATGGCATAGGCGCAGGGTTGGCGGCAAACGCCGCGAGCGCAGGTAGAAGGCTACGTGCCAGGCCGTGGGTCTTTGTCGCCCTTGCGCAGGAGCGCTGACACGCGTTGCCGTGTGACACCGAAGCTCTTTGCGATCTGCTCCATCGTCAGGCCCTCGGCGTAGAGAGCCTCCGCCTCGGCTCGACGGACGGTCGCGCCCGAGGTGTCGAGCGCCGCCGAGCTCTCGGTGAGGAGGTGCACGATGAGTGGCCCGTCCTCGCTGGCGATGAGCTCGGCGTAGGGCACATCCCTCGCCCGCGAACGCCGGAGCTGAGCGATCCGCTTCTTGATCAGGCTTGCGCGCCTTCCGTTATCAGCGAGGACTTCCTCGAGGGCCGTGAGAGCTTCGAGGAATTCGTCGTTGCCCGGGTCTGTCGTTCCAGCCACGATGATCCACAAAATACTCGTTTCGCAATACCCATTGCCGCAATACCCCTGATTACAGCAATAACCATTGCCGCAACCCCTATTGCGCTATGCTGCAGGGGTTGTCGGAACTGCCGTCCAGGGGGAGTCAGCACCGCCCGGGGTCATGGCTTCCGGCGAGATAGTCACTGCAGGAGATCGGAGACGGCCCATGACGACCCAGTCCAGCGAACCAAGCCAGGCCCTGACGAAAGACGAGACGTGCGATCGGGACGAGAGTTCAGAGGCGCGGCATTTCCGCGAGAACGGACTAGCCCGTGCGAACGGCTTCCGTAAGGCAATTACGGAAGCGGGAACCATGCCTACGCATGGGCGCGATTCCACGCGCCAGCAACCCGAGGGCAACGTGAGCCGCGACGTCTCGCGGGCGATGGTCGCGCTGTTCAAGGAGTACGTCGGTCGGGGGCCGACGCATGCCCGTGCGCACGTACTCGACGACCTGATTGTCGTCGTCATGCGGGACACGATGATCGAGGCGGAGAAGACGCTCGCGGAGGAGGGCGAGGAGACCCTCGTCCGGGGAATCCGTCGCGTCTTCCAGGGCAAGTTCGGGGGCGAGGCAAGGGCTGAAGTCGAGCGCCTCACCGGTCGCAGAGTGGTGGCGTTCCTGTCCGATCACGAGGTCGAGCAAGACGTGGTGATCGAGGCGTTCGTGCTCGATCCGGTCCGAAACGGGCGTTAGCCAAGGTCCCGCTGAGACACCGCTTGTGCCCCGCACGAGAAGCGACCGCCATCGAAGAGGGCTCCTTTCCATGCAAAACAGAAGCCGTCGGAGGCACGCCCGTGCGCCAGTCGTGCGCCAGTCAGCAGCCCGGATCAGCGGCTTACTGCGTCCGAGGCGCTCGAGTCCGAGGCCGAGAATCCGCTTGATCAAGCGCAGTAGGCCGCAGGGCGCCGCTGGAGCGTAACTAGCGACCTGTTTCGAATCCCGGTAGCGGTGTCGCTTTCTGGTGCGGTGTACGCGGGTTCGGCGCTGCGGTGGGAGAGCCGACTGCAGCCGTTTTGCAGCCCTAGGAATGCCAGGTGCCATCCACCGGGCCAGACGGTGGACGAGCCGGGCTGCAAGTAGGCCCACCGACGGGGATGCGCCGGGGCTCCGCACCGGAGTCCCGGCGGCTCTTTAGCCGGAAGCCCGGGCCACAGCGGGGCGGCGGAGGCTCACAATCAGGTCTCCGCCTACTCCCGCAACCCGGCGGATTCGAGGGGCGTTAGCCAATCCCAAGAGAGGCGGGCCTTCCTCTGTCCGATCAGTTGCCGAAGGCCAGCAGCTCATCCAGACCGGTGAGCTCGAAGGCTCGGCCAACCTGCCCTTGCGGCCGCAGCACCCGCACGACGTGGCCGTCGTTCTTCGCTCGTCCGTGGGCTCTGACGATCACCGCGAGTCCGGTCGAGTCGATGAACTCCAGCCCGCCCAGGTCGAGCACGATCCGCGAGACGCTCGTCGCCTCGATCCGGATCAACTCGTCCTCCAGGCTTTTGGCGTTGGCCCCGTCCAGCTCGCCGTGGAGCATGACGAGGTGGGCGTTCTGCGACTCGCTCCGGATCGTGAGCAAGCCGTGCTCCATCCGCCGCGGCTGGTCGGTCATGACGACCTCCTTTACATCCCTCTCGGTGGAAGCCGCCATCGAAGGGAAGAGAGGAATGAGGAGCGCCCCGCGTGCGGCTAGTGAGATCAGGCTACTCGGGGGCCAGGGGCGGCGCAATGCGCACTACCTGGAATCAAGTACGTCCTTCAAGTGCCCGCCGGGACTGGGCGATAACAGGGCTACTGCCACAGGTTCAATCGCCTGCGGAACCAGTAGGACAGAACACTTGACCCAGGAGCAAGCACAGAAGAAGGCCGAGGGCCTTACCCGGAGAGCCCAGCGTCTTGGCCTCCGCAAGAAGTACGTGGTGATCTCCACCTGCACCATGGGGCTCGTCGTTGCCGAACGGTGCAAGCTGTGACCTGCTCGCACACTGGACTCAGCAAACCGGAGTGCTCATGCCCGCCGTGTATTGACGAGCTCGTGCAAAAGCATGCGCATCGTGATCACAACGGGGAGTTGCTCACGCCGGACGAGTCCATGAGCTGATTATCCCGCGACGCGCCAGTGCCGGCGGCGACGCTCACGAGTCGTGATCCTGGTCCGGAGGCTGGTGCCTGTACCTGGCTAGGGACTCCCCCCGGGCCTTTCCCCGGCGGGCCGGCCGCTCAGGTCGAAGGCTCGCTGGCCTTGAGGGCCGCGATGTGACTGGGGTTGATGCCGACGGGCGTGTCGATGCCCTCCTCCTTGAACCAGGCGAGGCGGGATTGGCCCGATCGCGCGGCATCCGAGAGCTTCTTCTCGACCTCGTCCAGGGTTCCCTCCACCGTGTAGGTGTCGCCATTCACGAGTCTGATCTGCGCGTAGGTCATCGGGAGCCCATGCTATGGCCCGCGGCCCAAAACTGCGCCATTTCTGCAGCCCAACGGCCGATAACAGGTCGATACGGGCCGTCACGAAGGTTCTCGCAGGCGGGAGGTTTCCCCTGCTCTGACGGCAAAACATGGCACAGGGCGACACCCGCCGTCATGAGCCCGCGCGGATTCTCAGTCCGGAAACCCGGGTTCGAATCCCGGTAGCGGTGCCTCCTGACCCGCATGTCTATGCGGGTCTCGTTGTTAATGGGACGCCTGCGGGACAACCGGCGGGACAATCGCCGCCTCCCAAGACGATCGCCGCTCCTGTGATCGCCGCCCCAACACACCCCTGGTTGCGCAGTACTAGGTGGCCAGAGGGAGCGTCGCTTTCGGTGCCGGACGCCGCTCCGCTCTTCAGTCTCGCCGACGCCTATGTCTGGGTCATCGCTCATCCCGTAATGCGGAAGATGAAATTCATATCGCGGAAGTTTTGCCTGTAATCCTTACAAAGTCTCTTGACATCGGCCTTCAAGCGGAGTAGCTTAGGCTTGTCGTAGGCAGATAAGGGGGGAAGGCTCGACGGGGAACGCCGCCGGGTGAGGAGAGGTCGGCATGGATGAGCTGAGGCGGCTCGTGGAGGCGCCCGACGCGGGACATCCCCGCGGCTCAGAGAGGGCGAGCGTCGCTCAGGCGCGAACCGCCACCCGACACCGGCCGCTGATCGCGCTCGCCTTCGCCGGCATCCTCGGCGCCCTGGCGCTGATCGGAGCCCCGGCCTCGGCGCAGGGCCCGCTGACCACGGTGCTCCTCTTCCACGACGGCCCCGATCCGCTCACCGACGCCGGGATCGCCGCGATCGAGGACCTCGGCGCCGACAACGAGTTCGACGTCCTCGCGAGCCAGGATCCCGCCCAGTTCAGCGCCCCGATCCTCGACCAGTACGCGGCCGTGATCTTCCTCGGGGTCGACGGCTCGCCCCTGAACGCCGCCCAGCTGAGCGCGCTTCAGAGCTACGTCCAGGACGGCAACGGGTTCTTCGGCATCGGCACCAGCGCCACCGCCCAGGCCGGGTCGAGCTTCTTCGACGGCCTGATCGGCGCCCGCCCCGATCCCGCCAGCCCGACCGCGGTCACCCAGCAGGTGCTCGCCTCCGGCGACCGCGTCCACCCCGCGACCGCCGGGCTGCCGCTCGAGCTGACCCGCTCGGACGTCTGGTATCAGTGGCAGAACCGCCCCACCGGCCAGGTCCACACCGTCGCCCGCTATCACGCTCCGGGCGCTCCCGCCGGCGACGGCACCGCCGTCGGCGGCACCGACTGGCCGATCTCCTGGTGTCGCGACTTCCAGGGCGGGCGCTCGTTCTACACCGGCATGGGCCGGACCGCGGGGAGCTATGCAGAGCCCTCCTTCCAGGCACACCTGCTCGGCGCGATCCAGTGGTCCGCGGGGCTCGTCCGCGCCAACTGCAAGGCGACGATCGCCGCCAACTACGAGGGCGAGCGGGTGGTCGCCGCCGGTCCCTCCGATCAGGGGATCGCCTTCAGCGGCGAGTCGCACGGGCTCTCGATCGCCCCCAACGGCTGGGTGATCTACATCGGCCGCGGCGACTGCCGGACCGACGCCCAGCGCGGCCAGATCGCCGGCCTCCCCGGCCCCACCGGGCGGATCCTCGACTTCGCCAACCCCAACGTCGGGATCGGCTGCGGCAACGTCCACATCTTCGACCCGGCCGAGCACGACGGCACCGTCAACAGCGGCGTCGACCTGGCCGGGATCGTGCCCGTCTACGGCGACCGCGGCGGCGGCCCCGAGAGAAACGGCAAGATCGAGGCCGGGATGCTCGGGGTCACGGTCGCCCCCGACTTCACCGAGACCGGGCACATCTACCTCCAGTACTTCCCCACCCTCAACCCGAACAACCCGAACCACCCCGGGCTCGCCGACGGGAACGAGATCCGCCGACACAAGATGACCAGGGGGCGGGTCTCGCGGTTCACGATCGACCTCGAGACCAAGGAGCTCGAGCTCGACTCCGAGGTCGTGATCTTCGAGTACAACGTCGCAGATCTACAGCTGCTGCCACCGCGGCGGGGGCATGGGCTTTGACTCCGAGGGCAACCTCTACGTGACCACCGGCGACTCGAACTCCTCCGAGGGCACCGGCGGGTACTCCGGCAACAACCCGCCGCCGAAGTGCCCCCAGCGGACCCCGATCCCCGGCCCGGGCGCCCCCGCCAACAACACCGACTGCGGCGAGCTCAACTTCTCCTACCAGGACGCGCGGCGCACCGCCGGCTCGACCAACGACTACAACGGCAAGATGCTGCGCTTTAACCCGATCGACGAGATCCCCGACGGAGAGCAGCCCGCGATCGGCGTCGACACCACCTACACGCTCCCCGACGCGGACTCGCCCAACGGGCCCAACCTGTTCTCGGGGACCGAGGGCAACGGCAACCAGACCAAGCCCGAGATCTACGCGATGGGCCTCAGGAACCCCTCGCGGCTCGCGATCGACCCCGAGACCGACGTCCCCTACGCGGCCTGGGTCGGCCCCGACGCCGGCGCCCCGAACGCCCAGCAGGGCCCCTCGACCTACGAGAGCGCCGCCCAGATCGCCGAGGCCGGCAACTACGGCTGGCCCTACTGCATGGGCAACGCCCAGGCCTACCGCGACCGCCTGAGCGGACGGAGCGCTGCGGACGACCAACGCCCCCGGCTACGTCTCGGGCGGGCCCGCCGGGGCCCCGATCCAGGGCTTTTATGACTGCGAGAACCTCGTCAACGACTCCGAGAACAACACCGGGCTCGCCGGCGCGCTGCCGCACGAGACCGCCACCGGGATGGACGCGGGCACGGCGCGCCCGCTCAACCTCTGGTACAGCCGCGGCAACCCGGGCGGCGCCAACGGCTGCCCCGACTTCCCCCGCGAGCAGGGGCCCCAGGGAGCCCCCAACTACGGCGCCGCCCCGACCGCGCTCTGCCCCTACCTGATCGCCTCGGGGGCGACCGTGTTCAGGGCCCGGTCTACCGCTACCCCGACACCGCCGACCCCTCGGTCGCCTTCCCCGAGTACTGGGACGGGCGCTGGTTCCTGCAGGACTTCGGCAACAACAGCGCCAAGCACGCGCTCCTGCTCGACCCCGCCACCGACCAGGACGGCGGCCAGCCGGTCTACGCCGACAGCCTCCGCAACGGCGGCCTCGCGCTCAACTGGTCGCCCAGCTACATGGACTCGAAGTTCGCCCCCGACGGCTCCCTCTACGTCCAGGTCTACGACGGCTTCTTCACCACCGGCCCCAACGCCGGGCTCTGGCGCTTTACCTACACCGGCGGCCCCGACACCCCGGGCGCCGACCCCGAGTGGCAGGCGACCGGCAACCCGCGCGAGGTCCAGTTCGACATCGGCGCCTCCGGCGGGGTCGCCTACGAGTGGGACTTCGGCGACGGCGAGACCTCGACCGAGGAGAACCCGGTCCACACGTTCGCCACCGACGGTCCCCACGAGGTCACCCTGACCGTCACCTACGCCGACGATGAGACCGACTCTGCGACGATCACGGTCAACGTCCAGGGCGGCGACACGGTCCCGCCGGTGACCACGATCGAGCTCGACGGCGCCGACCCGGTCCCCACCTACGACGGGCCGGTCGAGGTCACCCTGGCGGCCACCGATGCCGGCGGCTCCGGGGTCGAGCTCTCCCAGTACCGCGTCGACGCCGGCGCCTTCACCGACTACACCGCGCCGTTCACGGTCTCCGGCGACGGCGAGCACACGGTCGAGTACCGCTCGCGCGACGTCGCCGGCAACGTCGAGGAGACGAAGTCGGTCACGTTCACGATCGAGACCGGGGGCGGCGGCGGCGGTGACTGCCTGTCGCAGTCGGACGAGTTCGACGGGAGCGCCCTCGACCCGAGGTGGGACGTGCTGCGTCAGGCCGGCGCGGGCCCGCAGGTCGCCGGCGGCAGCCTCGGCCTCGAGATCCGCCAGGGCGACTTCATCGCCAATGACCCGCTGGCCGAGAACACCCTGCTTCAGGACGCGCCGAGCGGGGAGTGGACCGTGACCACGAGGCTCGACACGAGCCAGATCGACGCCAACGGCGAGCAGGCCGGGCTCGTGATCTGGAAGTCGGAGAACCCCAACACGTTCAGCAAGATCGTCGCCATCCAGGCGAACTCCGGCAACCACCAGTTCGAGCACATCGTCACCCAGGACGGCGGCGTCGATCCGCCGATCCCGCAGAGCATCACGCCCGCCCCCGGCGGCCAGCTCCCGGACCAGGTCCTCCTACGGGCCCGCTACGACGGGACCAACGTGATCGGGGAGTTCTCGGCCGACAACGGGCAGAGCTGGACGCTGATCGGCCAGGAGGGCCACGCGGCACCGCTCGAGGCCCCGCTGCGGGTCGGCCTGGTGGCCTTCCGCGGCGGCAACGGCGGCGGCACCGCCTCCTTCGACTGGTTCCGCGTCCAGGAGGGCAGCGATCCGGGCGGGCCCGTGTGCGAGCCCGGTGGGGCGTGCCCGCCGGCGCTCTCGGACGAGTTCGAGGGCAACCAGATCGACATCCGGCGGTGGAGCTTCCGCCACCCGACGACCCCGCAGAGCGGCGCCGGCGCGCCCCGGGTCGAGGGCGGCAACCTAGTCTTCCCGCTGGGAGCGAACTCGGTCGACCAGGACCGCCAGGGCCCGATCGCGTTCCTCGGCCAGCCGCTCCCCGAGGGCGACTTCACGATGGAGGCGAAGATCAACGCGCCCGGCCTCAACACCGACACCGGTGGGCTGGAGAGCGATTACGCCCAACTCGGCCTCGGGCTCTACCAGACCGACGACGACTGGATCGAGATCCTGCACACACGTAACGCCGACGACGGCGGGACCGCCAACACCTACTTCGAGATGAAGTACGAGACGGAGGGCAGCAGGACGCTAGGGCCGCGGGTCGGAGACGCTCCCGCGTCCGAGAACCTGCCGACGTTCTGGTTGCGCGTAGCACGTACGGGCAACACGATCACCGGGGCGTACAGCCTCACCGATCCCGACCAGGGCGGCGAATGGACCGACCTCCAGGCGAGCCCGGACATCAACGAGGTCTTCTCGCCCGCCGACGGCCCGGTCTACATCGGCCCCGTGGGCGCCAACGGGACCATCGAGGCGACCTACGAGTACGTCCGCTTCACCCCCGACGAGACCGAGTGTCCCGGAGGGGACAGCTGCGACGAGTTCGAGGGCACCGAGCTCGACCCGAAGTGGGAGATCGTCAACCCGAGCCCGACGAACCCGCCGACGGTGGGCGACGGCCACCTCAACATGCCGATCATCCAGGGCGACCTCTTCGGCGACAACGGCACCGCACAAATGGTCCTGCAGGGCGTGCCAGCCGATCAGTCGTGGGTGCTGACGGCGAAGATCGCCCACGCCAACATCGACACCAACGGCGAGGCCGCGGGTCTGGCGCTGGTCAACACGCTCAGCCCGCCCAGCACCGATAACCACTTCGCCAAGACCGCGCTCCAGTTCAAGAACGACACCGACCCGGATGAGCCCGGCGATCAGCCAGGTGTGTGGGCCGAGCGGGTCCTGACCGCCGACAGCCAGGCGGTGACGCTGCCGCCGGAGACAGTGCCCTACCCGAACTCGGGCGCGCTCGATTTCGAGGGCGACTACGGCTGGGTGCGGTTCGTGCACGACGCCGTGGCCCAGGAGATCGGAACCTGGACCTCGACCGACGGCGAGACGTTCGTCAACTTCGGCCAGAACATGCCGGTCGACGAGTACCTGAGCGAGCCGGGCGGCCTGCGCGCCGGCCTGTTCGCCAAGCACGATGGCTCCGGCGACGACGTCGTCCAGATCGACGCCTTCAACGTCGTCCTCGGAAGCGCCGATCCGCAGACCCCGCCGGACGAGTGCAACGCGGGCGGCGGCGGCGACAACACCCCGCCGACGACCACGGCGACGCTCGATCCGCCCGAACCCGACGGCGAGAACGGCTGGTTCACGACGCCTGTCGAGGTCACCCTGGCGGCGACCGACAACGAGGGCGGCTCCGGGGTCGAGTCGACCCTGTACGCGATCGACGGCGGCGACTTCACCGACTACGAGGAGCCGTTCACCGTCTCCGGCGACGGCGAGCACGAGGTCGAATTCCGCTCCACGGATGCAGAGGGCAACCTCGAGGCGACCAAGTCGCTGGCGATCAAGATCGACGGGACTCCGCCCGAGACCGAGGCGACCGTCGACGGGCGCGAGGTCACGCTCGAGGCCGACGACGGCCCGAACGGCTCCGGTGTCGCGGAGACCCGGTTCCGGATCGACGACGGCCCCTGGCAGACGTACGTCGACGAGGAGACGATCCTCGGCTCCGAGTCCGATCTCGGGCGATGGGCCCAGGCGGGGCCCGGAGGCCTCAACTGGCTCGAGGTCACCGACACGGTCGCAGCGGTCACGGCGAGCGCCGAGAATCCCCCGGACGAGGTCGCGGGGAACCTGGTCGACGGCGATGCCGAGACCAAGTGGCTCGCGTTCGAGAGCACCGGCTGGGTCGAGTTCGAGCTCTCCGAGCCCTCCGCGGTTGTCCGGTATTCGCTGACCTCCGCCAACGACGCCCCCGGGCGCGACCCCAGCGACTGGACCCTTCAGGGCTCCGACGACGGCGAGACCTGGACGGAGCTCGATCAGCAGTCCGGGCAGGACTTCGCCGACCGCTTCCAGACGAACGTCTACGAGTTCGAGAACGAGACCGCCTACGGCTACTACCGGCTCGACTTCACGGCCAACGGCGGCGACGACCTCCTGCAGCTCGCCGATGTCGAGCTCTCGGACGGCACCAGCGGCTTCGCCCGCACCCAGGGCGGCCTCGGGATGCCGTGGTACCCGGTGAAGGACTACGGCGACTTCTCGCTGAAGATGGAGTGGCGCGATTCGTCCGAGGGCGCCAACGGCAACTCGGGCGTGTTCGTCCGCTTCCCCGACCCGCGGATCCCGCTGGCCGAGCGCCCGACCTCCGGTCCCGGTGATTGGGACGGCGACCTACTGCGGGCGCACCGGCGCCGCCGCCACCCAGCAGGCCTGGGTCGCGATCTATTGCGGCCAGGAGATCCAGATCAACGACCACCAGGGCGACTCCCAGAAGACCGGCTCGATCTACAACTTCGACCCGGTCCCGCCTCCCGACCCCGGAATCCAGCCGAAGGGCACCTGGGTCGACTACGAGATCAGGGTCGAGGGCCAGCAGTACACGGTGATCCGCAACGGCACGGTGCTGACCGAGTTCGACAACTCGATCCCGCTCGCGTCCTCCCGCGGCGGTGACCCCCCGACCGATGCGCGCCAGTTCGATCGCGGCTACATCGGGCTCCAGAACCACGGCACCCCCGACGTGATCGACTTCCGCAACGTGCGCATCCTGCCCCTCGACGAGGGCTCGGTCCAGGGCCCGATCGTGGTCCCCGCGGGCACGCACACGGTCCGGTTCCGCTCGACCGACGCGGCCGGCAACGTCGAGGAGATCCAGTCGGTGATCGTCGGCGCGAGCCTCGACGGCTCGGTCGATCCGAGGCGCAAGACGGTGAAGCCCGGCCAGCAGGCCCGGTTCAGCTTCGGCGTGACCAACGAGGGCACCGCGGCGGCGAACAACCTGCAGCTCTGCGCCAAGGCGCCGAACAACAAGGTGCAGGTGGTCGGCAGGCCCTGCCGCGGGGCCGGGAGCCTCGGGTCGGGCGAAACCACCCGGGAGCGGTTCACGCTGAAGCCGAAGCGCTCGGCCGCCGGGGACCGGATCACGCTCAGGTTCACCGCCGACGCCGCCAACGCGGACAAGGAGACGGCGACCGCGACGCTGAAGGTGAAGCGCGTCAGGCGGCGCTGAGCGGGGTCAGCCGGCCAGCGCCTCGAGCGGTCGGCGTGCGTCCCGCGGAGCCCGCGATCCCGTAGAGCCTCAGGTCCTCGGGCAGGCCGGCCAGGAACCGCTCGCTGAGCGCCGTCTCGTGCCGCTCGATGCGCTCGAACACCAGGTCCACGTCGCCATCGCCGAGGGAGCGCAGGCGCGGACCGTACTCCACGGGTTCTACACCGGGGTCACTGTCCTTGGTTCCTCAGAGCCATCGGACGGTGCGCCGGTGGCGGCGCGGACCGGAGCCGGGATCAGGGCGGCCCCTACGACGACGAGACCGAACGCGAGCATCCGCCCGGTGATCTCCAGCGCCCCGGTGCCGACCGGGTCACGGAAGACCAGAATGCCGCCGACGATCGCGGTGAGGTTGGCCGCAACCGAGGTGAGGGCGATCACCTCCACACCCGGCCCCAGCTGCAGGCCCGTGGGACAACGACAGGACAATGAACCGGCCGGCTTCCGCTTTCACGCGAAAGCAGAAGCGACCGTTTCATCAGTGGTTCACGCTGGCTTCTGCGCATGGGAGCGAAAGCGGCTCCGACGCGACTCGGCGTGCGCGCGGGCCGTACTTCACGGGTTCTACACCGGGGCCACCGTCCTTGGCTCCCCAGAGGCATCAGACGCTGCGTCGGTGGCGCGGACCGGAGCCGGGATCAGAGCCGCCCCTACGACGACGAGACCGAACGCGAGCATCCGCCCGGTGATCTCCAGCGCCCCCGTGCCGACCGGGTCACGGAAGACCAGAATGCCGCCGACGATCGCGATGAGGTTGGCCGCGACCGAGGTGAGGGCGATCACCTCGACGCCCGGCCCCAGCTGCAGTCCACGGGCCGAGGCATAGAAGGCACCCACCGAGGCGACCAGGGCCGCCATGGTCCACGGGCTGATCAGCTTGAGCACCCCGTCTTCAACGGCGTCTGCCAGGTACTTGATCGCGATGTCGGAGACGCCGAAGAGCGCCCCGGCGGCAGCGCCGAGGAGCAGACCCTGCACCGCGGGCGAGACGCGGCGGTGGGTCGAGATCGCGGCGACCGCGCCGCTTACGACGATGACGCCGCACTCGATCGCGATCAATGCCGCCAGGGCGTAGCCCGGCGGATCGTCGTCCGGCCCCGAGGTCAGTCCGATGACCGCAAGCCCCGCCGCCGTGACGATCACGCCGGCCCACTGGCGGCGCCCGAGCCGGAAGCCGAAGAAGCGCTCGGCGAAGACGGCGAGGAACACCAGCCCGCCCGAGAGGACGGCCTGCACGATCGACAATGGCGCCAAGGCGAGCGCGCCGACGTGAAGTACCCAGGCGCCGACCGCCACCATCCAGCCGACCGCGAACCACTTGGAGCGGAAGAGATCGACCGCGCTTCGCAGCGGGTGCCGGACCCGCACGGGCGGCGCGAGGACCGCGCCGCGGTGCTTGAGCAGAAACGAGACGCTCGTCGCCGACCGCGCAGGCCAGGGCGAGGGCGAGTCCGACGATCATGCCGGAGACCGTCCCCCAGAGGCACGAAGCACCGTTCACGAAGTAGACCCTTGCATTTCCCGAGGCCGCCATTGGCGATCGCCTGCCGCTCTGTAGCGTCGTTTCGATGGGTTCCCTCGATCCGCTAAACGGAAGCGGCGGTGCCGGACGCGGGTAGCCGAACCGATCGGCCCGTCGCCGCAGGCAGCGCAGCGCGAGTCGGCTGGGCGAACTTGACTGCCCGCCTCCGCGACTTCGGTCGCCGCCGACGTACGCTGATCACGGTGGTGGGGTCGCTGGCGACCGCGGCGGTCCTCGCGTTCCTGCTCGCCGGGCAGCCGCGACGAGTTCGCGGCCGCGCTCTCCGACGTCGCGGCGTGGGTGCTCGCGGTGACCGTGCTGTTGCAGATCGTCGCGCTGCTCGCGCGCAGTGAGGCGTGGCATCTGACCATCCGGGCGGCCGGCGGGACGGTCGACCGCCGCGTCCTCTATCGCGCGTCGAGCATGGGCGTCCTGGGCGGCCTGCTCAACGCGCAGGCGGCGGTCGCCGCGCGGATCGCCGCGCTGCGCCGCTCGTCCCCGGACGTCAGTCCGCAGGTGCCGACGCTGATCGCCGCCGAGTTTCCGATCCTCGCCGTCGAGGCGATGCTGGCCGCGCTGGCGTCGTTCACCCTGGTCGCGCCGCTCGGCCTGCCGTGGTGGCTGCCGCTCATCGGCCTTGCGGTGATCGGGGCGGCCAGCGCCGGCCTACGGCAGCTCGCCCTCCGGAAGGGCCGCGAGCTGTGGAGCGGGCCTCGCCGTCCTCCGCAGCCTGAACGGCGGAAGCCGCGTGATCGGCTTCGTGCTGGTGGCCGTGTTCGCGCAGATCTTCCGCAACTGGCTGCTGCTGCATGCGGTCGGCGTCGATGCCTCGTTCTTCGACGCGACCGCGGTGCTGATCGCGGTGGTGACGCTCGCTCAGCTTCCGGTCGGCCCCGGCGTCGGCGCCGCGGCCGCGGTGCTCATCCTCGGCAGCGACGGGGTGGCGGCGGCAGCGGCGGCCGGGGTGCTGATGACCGTGACGGGTACGGTCGGCGGACTGTGCTTCGCGGGGTGGGCCGGCGCCGACCGGCTCTGGTCCGTCAGTCGCCGGGCCGGTTGCGGCGGGCTCGTGCCCGAGCCCCGCGGTCGCGCTGAGGCGCACCCTTGACAGGCGGCCGTCACCCACCAGGAGCGAGTTGTCCTTGGTCGGCCTTCGCCCGATCCAGCCGATTGTCCGCCAGGTTCGATGTTCGCTCGAGCTCGCGAAGGCGCCCTGCGCTGGTCGATCGCGGACCGTACGCCCTTGCCCGGTAGAGCTGGTAACGCTCACGCGCGTACCGCGCCTCCGCCTCGAGCCCCTCCCCCCGCGGGTCCATCGCTAGGTCCTCGCTCGGGCGCGCGGTGGGGGCGGCCAGGAGGCGTATCCGAATCGCCTCTCAGCGGGGGGCGCTCCTCGGCTGAGCGATGGCTCCAAGGTGAATACCTCGGTGGCGACGTCGGTTTCTCGGTCGTGGCTGCTCACGAACGAGGCGACCCGCTGGCGTGTCACCCTCACGACCGCTGCGACGGCCTCCCGCTTGTACGCCGCCGGCGTGAGCCTCCTGACGCCGGCGACGATGTCGCCGGTCCGCGGAGCGACGCTCTTGTCGATCATGCTCTTGTTGAAGTCGCCCACGGCGTCAGCGAGCACACAGGTGACGACGTTGCCGCGGATCTCGGTTCGGGCGTCGGTCGGCCGCTTGCCCGCGTATCGCGTCCACAGCCCGACGAACGATTTGGTCAACTCCGCCGACAATGCTGGGAAGTCGGTCATGGCCGACCGCTCCTCTCCGGGCGATCGACGGGAGCGCTTGGGACGGATGTGGCGCTCATTGGCTGTGAGTCATCGGACAGTCCTGCGACGACGCGCTTGTCGCTAAGGCGGTCATCGCCGGCGACCGGGGGCCCATCGCCGTCGCCGGCCGCCCCGGCGGAAACGTCACGGGCGGACTCGGACGGGGAGAACGCGGAGAACCGATCGCGGATGGCGCTGAGGACGGTCACTACTTCCTTCCCTTCCCAGCGATCCCGCCGGGACGGATGAACGCGGCGAGATCGCTGACTGGACAAACAGTGTATCATGGATTCATGAATTCACTTTCTGGAGATGAAAAGCAAAGGTTGTCGTCGAAGACGGGGCGCTGGGACTTTCTGACGAACCACGCCCATGTCCTCACCTGCGTGGCTCATGACCCGGGCATCCGCCTGCGCGACATCGCCGCGGCGGTTGGCATCACCGAGCGCGCCGCCCACCGGATCCTGTCCGAGCTGGTCGAAGACGGCTACGTGCTGCGCGAGCGACAGGGGCGACGAAACCGCTACGAGGTCGTGACCGGGGTTCCCATGCGCCATCCCCTCTTCCAGGGGCGCGAGGTGGGCGAGTTGCTCGAGGTCCTGATCGGCTCGACGACGGGGGAGCCAGCAGAGATGACTCTGGACGTATGACCCGACCGCTGGCGAGCGCTCCGCTCGGCACCTTCTGGAACGGAGTCGCCAGCTGGCCCCGATGATGTGCGGGGTAGCTCGGACGGGCGTATCGGGGCCCACGCATGGACGACACCGAGCGACGACGGGTTACGGGTCGCACCCCGGGCTCCCGCTTCGCGCGAAACCCAGGCGTCGCCGGCCCAGGCGGCTTCACAATAGGTGGCTTGGCGGCGGTTCCAGGGGTGCTGTCGCCACTTGCAAGTCGCAAACTAACCCGAGAGGACGCCGATGCCGGACACCACCTGCCACATGTCGATCTCGCTCGACGGTTTCGTCGCTGGCCCCGACCAGAGCCGCGAGACTCCACTCGGTAAGCGAGGGCGCGAGCTCCATGCCTGGCATCTCGGCGACGAGCGCGCCAACGATGCCGACGCGACCGCGACCGACTGGCTCATGCGTCCGCGCGGCGCGTACGTCATGGGGCGGAACATGTTCGGGCCGATCCGCGGCGAGTGGGATGAGGACTGGCGCGGCTGGTGGGGTTCCGAGCCGCCTTACCACGCGCCGGTCTTTGTGCTCACCCATCACGCTCACGAGCCGATCGAGATGGAAGGCGGGACGACCTTCCACTTCGTCACCGGCGGCTTCGACGCCGCTTACGCACAAGCGCGCGAGACGGCCGGGGAGGGCGGCGTAGACATCGCGGGCGGCGCCTCGACTGTGCGCCAGGCCCTCATTGCCGGGGTCGTCGACGAGCTCACGCTGGACGTCGCGCCGGTCCTGCTCGGCTCCGGCGAGCGGATCTTCGACGGCGTCGAGTCGTTCGGGTTTGAGCCCGTTGAGGTCTTGCATTCGCCGCTAGCCACACACATCCGCTACCGGCGGGCGGGATGAGCCGACGAGTGGATAGAGCCCGCGATGACAAGGGCCGCTGGCGCCTACCGGGCGATCGTGACGTCGCTTCCGCTTCGGACGAACCGCAGGAGCCCGACCGCTACATGATCAAGCCGGCGCTCGCCGGCATCGTCGGTGCGAGGCGCGAACGAACGGTGCTGATCACCTCGGTGTTGTCGATCCCCTGCAGGTAGACCGAGGTGACTCCGAGGTCGGCGTGGCCGAGCTGGCGCTGGATCACGTTCAGCGGCACACCCTCACGGGCCATCTCGACGGCGTGGGCGTGACGAAGCTGATGAGGAGCGAAGCGACGACGGACGCCGGCTTCGAGCGCGAGTCGCCGGAGTTGCGTTCGCGCGGCTGGGCCGGACCACGGTCGCCCACAGGTCGGACCGTTGATGACGCAGAACAGCGCTCCAATCGGCATCCGCGCGCGAGCGATCACCCACGGGCGGAGCTGCTCCCAGCCCCATTCGTCCATTCCGACCTCACGGCGCTTCCCGCCCTTGCCGTGGCGCACTAGGAGCGCCCCGCGGCCTGGGTCGAGGTCGCGCTCGGCCAGGCTGAGCGCCTCTGAGATCCGAAGCCCGGCACGCCAGAGGACGACGATCAGTCCTCGAAGCCGCGCCCCGTGGATCCCAGGTCCGGCCTGCCGCATGACCGAGACGATCTCTTCGACGCGGGGCGGATCGGCCGGGTAGCGGATCCCCTTGTTTCGGGGTGGGCGTCCGGCGTGGTATCCCGGCATGGTCGCGGGTGAGCGTGGTCGGCCCGCGGCGTCGAGCAGTCGTTCTTCGGTGACGAGCATGAGTTCTCCGTTCGTTCGACGGTCCCCGGTTGGGACCGCGTTGATCGAACGAAGTCATCCACGGTGAGGGAGTACGGACAGTCGCGCGCAGCGGGGCTCGGACGCGGTTTGGCCGCTGCCACGCGAAGGCAGAAGCCGACCTGGGCCTGGGTGCCACGTCTCCTGGCGGCCCTGGCAGTAACGGCCCGGGGGCTGTAGCGAGATACTGCGTGGGCGATGTCGCAGGAGAACGTGGAGGCTTTCAGGCGCGGGCTTGAGGCGGGCAACCGCGGAGACGTCGAAACGCTGCTGGAGGAGCTCGATCCCGAGGTGGAGTGGCACTCGGCACTCCACGCGTTGCTGGGAGGGGAACAGACCGTGTTTCGGGGGCACGACGGCGTCCGCGAGATGCTCCGAGACCTCAACGAGGCCTTCGGCGAGATCCACGTCGAGATTTCGGAGATCCGGGATCTGGGAGCCGGACTCGTCGCAATCGGCCGCTACCGCACACGTGGCAAGGAAAGCGGCGTCGAGACCGAGACGCCCTTAGCCCTCGTGACCGAGGTCAAGAATGGCAAGACGATTTCGATTCGGGCTTTCCTCGATCACAAGAAGGCCCTCGAAGCCGCCGGACTGTCGGAGTAGGCCGCTCACTCCCATTTTCAGACGGTGACCCGCAGCGGGGGCAGTGGGAGCCCCTCCGGTTTATCTGCGGAAGGGTGGCGGCCCTGGCACTGGCGGCCCGCGGGGCTGAGCGAGATACTGCGTGGGCGATGTCGAAGGAGAACGTCGGAGTTGTTCAAGCTGCCGCCGATGCGTTTGCTCGCGACGGGGTTGACGGGTGGCTCGAATACTTCACGGACGATGTCGACTACCAGGCGGTTGAAGGTGCAATCGATGACCGTGGCCCGATTCATGGCAAGGACGCACTGCGCGCTTACATGGAGGACTGGGTCGAGATGTTCGATGATGTGAGAGTCGAGCCGGTTGAGGTCATCGATGCGGGAGATGACACGGTTATCGTGGTCATGCGCGCCAGCGGACGTCCGAAGGGGACCAGCGCCGAGGCGGAGCTGACGCTGAGCTTCGCCGGCGTCAACACGATTCGCGACGGGAAGATCGCACGGGCCCGCGAGTACTGGACGCCAGAAGAGGCCCTCGAAGCCGCCGGGCTGTCGGAGTAGCCGCGCGGTCACGCCGCGACCTCGATCACCGGCAGAGCGAGTCCCTCCTGAAATTCTGTGAATGGGTGTGAGTCGTGGCACTCAGGCCGCGCTTTCGGTTTGCGCGATCAGGAGCACCGTGCCCTGTAGCGGATCCACGCGGATGCAGGCGCGACCCCGCCGAAGCGGCGGGGTCGCCCCGTGGAGTGGTCAGCGGTCGATGGTGGCCATTTGCGCCTCTTCATGGCGCTCGCCGGCGGCCGGAGCGAGGTCGTTCAGCCGTTCGATCTGCTCGGCGCTCAGCTCGAGCTGGTCGGCGGCGGTGTTCTCCTCGACCCGGGAGACGCGCTTGGTGCCGGGGATCGGGGCGATGTCGTCGCCCTGAGCGAGCAGCCAAGCCAGCGCCACCTGCGCCGGTGTCGCGCCCGCCTCGGCGGCGACGGCCTCGACCTCGTCGACGAGGCGCAGGTTGCGCTCGAAGTTCTCGCCGGTGAAGCGCGGGTTGGTCTTGCGCCAGTCGTCATCGGTCAGGTCCTCGGGCGAGCGGATCTGCCCGGTGAGGAAGCCGTGCCCGAGCGGTGAGTAGGGGACGAAGCCGATGCCCAGCTCGCGCAGGAGCGGCAGCAGCTCGGCCTCCGGGTCGCGGGTCCAGAGCGAGTACTCGGTCTGCAGCGCGGTGATCGGGTGCACGGCGTGGGCGCGGCGGATCGTCTCGGGACCGGCCTCGGAGAGGCCGATGTGCCCGACCTTGCCCTCGGCGACCAGCTCGGCCAGGGCGCCGACGGTGTCCTCGATCGGGGTATTCGGGTCGACCCGGTGCTGGTAGTAGAGGTCGATGTGGTCCGTGCCGAGTCGCGTGAGGGAGCCCTCGACGGCGGTGCGGATGTTCGCCGGGCTTGAGTCGAGCACCCCGGGGCCCTCGCCCGCGTGCGAGACGAAGCCGAACTTGGTCGCCAGCACGATCTCGTCCCGTCGGCCCTTGATGGCGCAGCCGACGAGCTCCTCGTTGGTGTAGGGCCCGTAGATCTCAGCGGTGTCGACGTGGGTGACTCCCAGGTCGAGCGCCCGGTGAATGGTGCGAATCGACTCTGTCTCGCTGCTGTTCGGGTCGAGGTAATAGGCGGACATCCCCATCGCGCCGAGTCCGATGCGGGAGACGTCGAGTTCGCCGAGTGAAACGTGCTTCATGGTGTGCTCCGTTCTGTAGATGCGGTTCTGGCGATGCATCCAAGAAAGCACCGATTTGCGGCGAGTGAGAGTCCCTGTTGATGGGGGTACTGGCAGGGTCTCCCAGCGCAAGCAGGGCCGGGCTAGGCTGATCTCGTGGACGCAAACAGCGAGATCCGGGAGTTCCTGACCTCCAGGCGAGCCAGGCTCACGCCAGACGAGGTCGGCCTGACGTCATACGGCCCCCGCCGTGTGCCGGGGTTGCGTCGGGAGGAGGTTGCCGTCCTGGCCGGCGTCAGCGTCCCCTACTACACCCGGCTTGAGCGTGGGAGCCTAAGCGGGGTTTCCGAAAGCGTTCTGGAGGCGCTGGCCCGCGCACTGCAGCTCGACGAGGCCGAGCGGGTGCATCTCTTTGACCTTGCCCGCGCGGCGCAGCCGACCACTCCGGCGCGCCGACGTCCGAGAAAGGAACGGATCCGTCCGAGCGTGCAGCGCATGCTCGACGCGATCACCGGAGCGCCGGCGGCCGTTCTCAATACCCGCCTGGACATGCTGGCGACGAACACGCTCGCCCGGGGTCTCTTCTCGGTTCTGTACGTCGACCCGGTACGGCCGGTGAACAACGCCCGGTTCGTCTTCCTCAGCCCGCGCGCCCAGGACTTCTACGTCGACTGGGGGCGCGCCGCAGACGACACCGTCGCCATCCTCCGTACCGCGGCCGGCCGCAACCCGTACGACCGCGATCTGTCGGATCTTGTCGGCGAGCTCTCGACCCGCAGCGAGGAGTTCCGCACCCGCTGGGCCGCGCACAACGTCCGCATCCACCGCACCGGAACGAAGACGTTCCACCACCCGGTGGTCGGCGAGCTCAGCCTGGCGTACGAGATGATGGATCTGTCCGCCGACAGCGGTCTCGCCCTCGTCGCCTACACCGCCGAGGCCGGCTCAAAGTCTGGCGAGGCACTCGACCTCCTCGCGAGCTGGACAGCGACGCTCGACGAGGCCGAGGCGGCCGAGTCGCCGGAGCGAGCCTAAGCGCGCGGCTCTCCGCATCGCTGTCGCTTCGCGCGAAGAGCGGAGAGCGGAGAGCGGACCCTGGCGTCGCCTGAGTTAGGCCGTGGGGCAAAATGCTGCCGAAGTAATGAAGCTGGCCACCATCTACTTCGACGGAGGCGGGCAGAGTCCGGGCCCAGTAACGGCTGCGTGCACGGTCCAGCTGAGCGATGGCTCGTTTGAAGAGGATGTCAAGGTGTTCGACCGAGGGACCCACAACACCGCCGAGTGGCACGCTCTGATGCTCGGCCTCCGCGTGGCGCTCAAGCACGGCGAGCGGCATGTGATGGTCAAGGGCGACTCGAGGCTCGTGGTGAAGCAAGTCAACCGCGAGTGGAAGACGAAGAGTGAGGCGATGCGGCGTCTGCGGATGCAGGCAGAGGAGCTGTTGGCGCTGTTCGAGACTTGGCGCGTCGAGTGGATTCCGCGCAAGGAGAACCGGCGCGCCGACGAGCTGGGGCGGACGCAGTAAGCCCAAGGGCCCTGTGGGGCCGTTCGCGACTACTCCCGCTTCGCGCGAGGAGCGGGAGCACCAACTCGACTACCGCTTTC
This sequence comes from uncultured Actinomycetes bacterium, assembly GCA_963788115.1. Classification (GTDB taxonomy): domain Bacteria; phylum Actinomycetota; class Thermoleophilia; order Solirubrobacterales; family 70-9; genus CAWBFD01. The sequence goes on along the minus strand of CAWBFD010000003.1, from coordinate 50,650 downwards.
CATGCAAAGCGGCACTTTGGGCGGCGCAGTCAGTAGGGAATCGGGGCAGCGGACAGAAGACCTTTCCGGGGTCGTACCTCCCGTCGAACCCGGTCGAGGTCGAGGCGGGGGCGCCTTACCGGCGCCCTCGCCGCACCAGGGCGACCAGCGAAACGGGCGGCTCCTCCTTCTTCTTCCGCTTTCGCTTCGGCGAGCCCGTCTTCTTCTGAGACGAGCCCGCCTTCTTCTTCGCCGCCATTACGAGGCTGCGATCCGCACGGCCGCCGGCTGACGCTCGGTGCCGAAGGCCGCGTGGCCCTCGAGCAGGACGTTCGAGCGGTTGGTTGCGCCCGCGTCGACCTCGAAGCGAGCCAGGCTGATCGGCGAGACATAGAGCTTGCCGAACGCTCGCGAGTCCACGACCGCGGGCGCTACTAGCACCTTCGAGACGCGGGCGGTCAGCCCGAAGATCGAGCCGGCCGGATTCCCGGGACCGAACACGTAATCCACCGTCCCGCCGGAGACCCCGCTGACGAGGGTGTCGAGCGTCTCGTCAAGAGGTTGTGCAGGCCGATCAGGGCGGCGAGGTGGGTCTTGTAGTTGCCCTTCGGCAGGATCGCGGCGATCTCCCGGGCCGGCCCGAAGTAGGCGCGGGCGATCCGCTTCATGTAGGGCTGCAGCGGCTCCTCAATCGCCTCGGTGAAGGCGAGGAGGCCCCGATAGCCCGGTTGGGGCCGGAAATCGGCCATCTCGCCTCCTTTCGGCGAATCTGGCGCGATGTGCGCCGATCTAACGGCCTGTGGAGAGGGTCATCGGGGGTTTGGTCCCTTCGTGCATGCGCTGATCCGCACAAACCAACTCAACGGAGTAAGCTGTCTCTACTGGCCCTGCGGCCAACAATCCTGGCTAAAGAGCAGACGCAGGCCGACCACGCATTACGCGACGAGGCCAGATTGCTCTCGGCGAACGGGATCGACTGCGGGGCCAGTGGCGGGCTCGGGGAAGTCCGCCGCGGGGGAAGGCTCTCCACCCTGCGCACACGCGCACTCACCACTCAGCGTGCTTTTCTGCTCACACGCTCCGGTAGCCCAGCGGTCTTAGAGAGCGAGGGTCAAAAACTCGGCGCTCAGTCCGGGAACGGGTTGTCGATGAGCGTCTGAGCCCAGGGCGTCTCGCGCAGTTTCACGCTGGCTAGGTAGCCGACCACGATCTCGTCAGGGAGGCCGAGCTCGGTCCGCAGATTTCCGTTGGCGTCCCACACGTCGCCGTCGGAAGCCCGGTGGTCCAGCCAGCCCGCCTCATGCAGATGGTCGAAGGCGATCCGGGTTGCGACCTCGTCGTCGGGGACGATCACCTGGTCCTCGGCGGCCCTCAACGCCGCCGCCAGGATCCGGTGCTCGCCAGCCGTGAGGAAGGGAACGTGCTCGGACCACTCGCTCGCTATCAGTTCCTCGCCGCCTTCACCTGCATCGCCGCGACCAGGTCGGAGAGAGGCTCTCGCTTGCTCATCGAGGTTCAACCTACTCGCATGCTCGGATTTGGCCAGGTGATTGGCGCCAATCATGTGGTTGGGCAATGCATTGCCCAATTCGCAACGCATTGCGGATTTGGACCGGCCCTACCTCAGGCGCCCCGCTGCGGCCGAGGCCGGCGGGCGCCCTTGCCGATTCGGCTACGTCGCCCCTCGGTTCGTTCAACCCCGCGGGGCCAAGCGAATGCCCCCTCTAGTCGTCGTCTCGAGGCAGCCCGAGTTGGTTCGCGGCCTCCAAGCCCACCGCGAAGTACACGACCTTGCGAAGGTCGTCCTCGTCTAGCGCCCCGATGCTGTTGTTCAGAACCACGACGGCCCCGTGGATGTCATGGCGGGCGAGCGCCTCGGCGAAGGCCTGGACCAGACTGCCGAAGAGCAGTCGGCCACGGTTACCGGCTTCCGGGCCTGCGGAAGCGAACGGCCACGGGTCCGGTGGTGCGACATCGGCCATGCTGCCGACCCTACCTCAGCTCACTCTGAGGCCAGCTATCAGTCCCAGTGCACCAGTGGCTCGGTTGGGTCGTACGCCTCGACCGAGCGAATGTGGTCGGCGTTGATCCAGACCTCATGCCCGCGCGGGTCTGTGACCTTGATCAGCGGGATGCGCGGATTGGTCGCCTCCCGGATCGCGCCGTCGATCTGCCCCACCGTGTCCTGCACGTGCATCGCCTTGTCGTCGATGAGGGTGATCACCGCGTTGATCTCGACCTCGGCCATACTGCCGACCCTACCTCAGTTCAGCGTCGGGTTGGCCGAGTTGATCAGCGCCGCGTCGGCCTTGGCCTCGCGCACGACGGCGACCACAGCGGCGGCCAGGGTCCAGCGCACCAGGTCGTCGTCGAACTTGACGATCTCCCCGGTGAGGGGCTCGGTGCCGCCCTTCGAGTAGAGCTTCGCCAGGTGGAGGAAGGCGGCGAGGCCTTCGTCGGCACACAGAGCTGAATCTCCTCGGGGGTCTCAGGGATGCGCTTCGCTTTCTCCGTCATTGGTTCCCTTTCGAGCGGGGTGGCTCTCCCTCAACCCCGATGGGTTCGAGGACACCTTGGGGACAAACTGCCCCCCTCTCGGGGAAGCAGTCAGTCGAGGGTCCCCGGCGGGACTGAGGTCTCTGGTTCACAAAGTCTCTCGACGGGAGGCTCGGGCGTTCCCAGGTCGCGCTTTACACCGCAGCCGCTCTCGCGGCTTCGCCTCCCCTGCCCTGGCTCTCGCCACGCGGACGGTCACTAGGTCTGGGGGTGCTTGTGTTCCGCCGTCCCGACCTTCGGCTACAAACCGTCAATGGCGCCGGGTTGCCCGACCGTGCTGCTACGGTCCTATGACGGACTCGATCGCACGGGGAACGAAGTTTTGCGTCGGGTCCGTTTTCTATGCGTCGGAGGTGAGCCCCCGGCGGGTTGCCGGTCTCGAACGCTCCGAACGCGAGGGCGCTGATTGGCGCCCCGGAAGTCTTCGGCCCCGTGCTACTGCCTGGGGCAATTCCGTGCTACTGCCGTGCTACTGGATCGCGTGCGACCGTGCGCGGAGCAGTGCGGGGATATGCGCTTGACTCGTGCGTGGCGACGCGGTGTCAGCCACGATCCTGATAGTCGGGGCGACTGGATTTGTACCAGCGACCTTTCGGCCCCAGCCGAACGCGCTATTAGCGTGAAGGGGTGCCGCTGGTTTGCTTCTTCGCGTTCCCTGCGCTTTCAGTGGCTCTGAGTAGCTCTGACTTTCGCGGAGGATTGGGCCGTCCAATGGGACCCTCAGCCGCCGAGTGCTCACGTGCCTGCTGCGGACGAGCGCCAGGCGTATCGACCGCGCGCCGTCACTCCTCTGGACGAAAGCAGTCACCTCGTCCTCGCTACTCCGTTGGACGAAGATCGAGGGCTAGCCCAGCGGGGAGCAGACGCGTGGGAGCCCGGCTGGCGTCAGTGCAGCAGCGCCTTGAACGCGATAAGGAGCCCTCCGATCATTCCCACCACGGCGGCCTGGAAGAGCGCCGCCGGCCGTGCCTCACCACGGAGGCGCGCGGCGGAGAACCCGTAGAAGGCGGTGAGTGGAAGGCCAGACCATTTGGCGACCTCGAACGCGGCATCAATCTCCACGGCCCCGGCCGCCGCGAGCACGAAGAAGATCGCAGGAAAGCTGGCGCCGAAGGTCACGGCCACGGCGTTCGCCGCCATCTCGCGGAAGCGCGCGCGGTCGACCCGTCGACGCGTTCCGACCTCCGTCCCGAGGAACTCGCTGTACAACTCGGTAAGCCCGACGGCGACCCCTGTTGCGATGAGCGTTCCGGCCATAACCCCCGGAGCCGGCTCCTCGTGTTCGAGCCCAACCGTCAGCGCGAGTCCGATGATTGCGCCGTAGATGAGGCGTGAGAACTGACTCGGCCCGAGGTGCTCGGCAAAAACGGCGCCCGGCATCGGTCGCAGTATCTCGCGACATAGGAACTCCCCGCTTCGGTCGAAAGCAGGAGGCCTGTGTTGTGCCCTGTACACACCTGGCTCGGACGATCAGCGAGAGTCCGGCTAACGCGCGGCGCGCTCCCGCAATGCGCGAAACCCAGAAGCTCCGGTCTGGTGCTGGGAAGAGCGGACGGCGCCGCAGCGCAGCGGTGCGCTGCGCTGCGGGCACACCTCCACGAGAGAGCGGTAGGCCTCGACGATGACGCTGGTTTCGGATCGCGAGTTAGAGCACGCTCTAGGCGCGAGGCACGCGGAAGCGGAGCATGGTGACGGCGCCCGACTGGGTGTTGCTGAATGGTTCGAGGTCGATCCTGTGGAGGGTCGGGGTCGAAAAGCGGACCCCGTCGCCCAAGAGCACCGGTAGGACATAGACCAGGATCTCGTCGACGAGCCCTCGCTGCAGGCACTGGCTGGCCAGGTCGGCGCCGAGGATCTCCAGGTTCTTACCGCCCGCGGCCCTTAGCGCCGTGGCGACGGCTTCCGCGATGTCACAGGTGAGGAATGTGACGTTCGGGTCCGGCTTGTCGGGTGGCTCGTGGGTGAGGACAAACTCGGCTCCGCCCTCGTAGGTGCGCTCCTCGTCGGGCATCTGCTTGGCAACCTCGTAGGTACCCCGGCCGATAAGCATCGCACCAGTGGCCGCCATGACTTCAGGGAATGCGTCCGCGGTCAGGAAATCGAAGATCCAGTCCATCGTGTGGCCGGGACCGGCGATGAAGCCGTCAAGCGACATCGCCCTGTTCACGACCACCTTGCCAGTGTCGGTGCTCATAACACGCGCTCCTTTCCAGAAGCTTGGGGCCCCGGGCTGAACCATAAGTCCGAGGCGGTGAGCTGGGCGAGGGCGAGACTGAGTGCGGCGAGGGCGATGCCGGTGGGGCGCCCGGGTGACTGGTCGTCGGCGCGCTCCCGCTTCGCGCGACGATGAGCAGCGCGACAAGCGCCGGGACCACGCACTTGCGGAAGCGAGGGCGAGCCCACCTGGAGTGCTCGTCGTCGTCCATGAAGGGCGTGTGGCGTGGCCGCCACGAGACGCCCACTGTGCGGAAAGCGGCATCGGGATCGATGGCCGTGATCCGATGGTCGGCGTCTGCCGATCTCAACGCCAGCTCTCCGCAGCCACAACCCACCTCGAATACCCGGGCGGGCGGCGAGGAGATGTGGTCGAGAGCGAACGCGACCAGCACCACCGAGAACTGCCTTGGTTCAGATCTTCGTTGCGAGTAGCGAGATGCTCCTGACGCCGTACTTGACGCTTGCGTCGCGCGCCCGATCCGAGATGAACTCGTACGGATTCTCCCGCAGCTCCTGGACGCTGAAGCCGGCTGCGCCGATCGCCTCCTGGTAGGCGTCCTGCTGGGCGGCGCCGCCGATGCACGACGCCCACAGGTCCGCGTCGCAGACGATCGACTCCCTCAGCTGCTGCTCGCTGACGATGTCGGCGATCGCCAGCCGACCGCCCGGTTTCAGCACCCTGGCGGCCTCGCCGAACACGCGGCCCTTGTCGGGGGCGAGATTGATCACGCCGTTCGAGATCACGCAGTCGCAAGTGGCGTCCTCGGCAGGCAGATCCTCGATCCGCCCTTCGCGCAGCTCGACCTGATCGAACCCTGCCTTCTCGGCCAACCGACGCGCCTTGTCGAGCTGCTCGAGCGTGAAGTCGACGCCGACGACGGTGCCAGGGGTCCCGACCTCGGTCGCAGCGAAGAAGACGTCCATCCCCGAGCCGCTGCCGAGGTCGATAACGCTCTCGCCCGGTTGCAGTGATGCGAGGTCGAAGAAGAAGCCGACGCCGGCGAATGACTCGACCGCACCTGCGGGGATCCGGTCGAGCACATCGGCTGGGTAGCCGAGGCGCTGGGCCAGCGAGCGTCCGAGTTCGAAGTGGTAGTCGCCCTGCGGCTCGGTGGCCACATGGCGGTACATGTCCTTGACCTTGACCTCGAGCTCCTCGACGTCGACGGTGGCCTGTGTGGACTGCTCCATGTCCTCTCCTCCTGGATCACTCGATCAGCGCATTCGGCCTCGCCGATCAACCTAGTTCCCCAGCGTCTATTCTGCTAGGCCAATCGTCGTATAGATGGCTTTCCCCACCGGCATAGTTGACGCACTCGATCCGGCCCGGCTTCGGCTGCTGGTCGAGGTCGATCGGCGCGGCTCGATCTCGGCCGCGGCCGAGGCTTGCCGGATTAGCCAGCCATCGGCCACGAAGCAGCTCAAGACGCTGGAGGCAGCGGTAGGCGAGAAACTGGTCGAGCGCAACGGCCGCGCCAGCCGTGTGACGGAAGCCGGCGAGGTCGTGGTCACTCACGCCGCCCGCGTCCTCGACACGTTGCAGGGTCTCCAGCAGGAGCTCGATGCGCTCCGCGGTGCCGAGACGGGGACGCTCGCGCTCGCCGCTTCCACGACGTCAGGGGCGTACGTGCTTCCGTCGATCCTGCAGTGCTTCGCCACCAAGCATCCCGGCGTCGACGTCGACATCGCGATCGGCTCCAGTGCCTGGGTGGCGGACCGAGTCGCCAAGCGTGAGTTCTCGCTCGGCATCGCCGGCGAGACCGAGCTGCCCGCTGGCGTCCGCGCCGAGCCATTTCTGGACGACGAGCTGGTCGGCATCGCGGCGCCGGGCCGGATCAAGCTGAGTCGGGGTAGGGCGCCGGTGTCGGAGCTCGAGCGCTGGACGCTGCTCGTCCGCGAGCAAGGCTCAAGCACGCGGGCGGTTGCCGAGCGGTATATGGCGCGCTCCGCCTACCACCCGACAAACCGCTGGGAGCTCGACTCCAACGAGGCGATCAAGCGCTCGGTGCAGGCAGGGCTCGGCGTCGGCTTCGTCAGCAAGCTCGTTGTCACCGACGAGATCGAGCGCGGTGAGGTCGTGAGCTTCCGAATCGAGGGCGGCGAGCCGATGCGGCGCTCAATTCATCTCCTGCTTCCCAACGATCGCGATCTGACGCCGTCTGAGCGCGCGTTCATTGCCAGTCTCTGCGACTGCTGCGCCGTCACGATTGCCGGCTGCACGATCGAGGAAGGTTCCAATGGAAAGCAGCGAGGAACGCCATAAGACGACCGCCCGGCGGGCGCTTGAGGAGATCTGCATCGGGGCCGACCTCGATAGCGCGGCCGAGTGTTACCGCGAGGATTTCGTCGACCACGTCAACGCGATCGAATTCCGTGGGTTGGATGGCGTCAGGCAGTCGGTCGCGCTCTACCGGGAGACGTTTCCCGCGCTCGAGATTGCGATCGACGACCAGGTCGCGGAGGCAGATCGCGTCGCGACGCGCTGGATCATGAAGGGCGTGACCGCGGAAGGGCGTGAGGTCGAGATTTCCGGGATGACGATCAGTCGCTTCGTTGACGGGCGGATCGCGGAGGACTGGACGATTTACGACGCCGCGAGCCTGGCCCAGCAGCTGAACGTCCCGGCGGACGTCAGCGGCTGATTGGCAGCCCGGCCTCGCGCCATGCCTTGAAGCCGCCGGTCACATCGGTGGCATCGACGCCGAAGCGCCGCAGCGTCGCGGCGGCGAGGCTCGACTGGTAGCCCTCGTCACAGATGACGATGACGGGGCTCTCCGCCTGGGCCAGCTCTGGCGAAGCCTGCGGGCATGTGGGGTCCAGTCGCCATTCGAGGACGTTCCTCGGGACGAAGGGCGAATCGGGGATGACGCCGTCCCGACCCCGCTGCGACTCCGAGCGGATGTCGACCAGAACCGCCCCCTCGCCGATCGCGCTCGCCGCCTCCTCGGGTGTCAGGCGACGCAGCTGTGCGCGGGCCGCTGCCACCAACTCGTCGACGCTCGTATGGCCCCCCAAGCTCACGGTTCGGTCAGGGCCGATCCTAAAGGCAGCCCGCCCTTGAGCGCAAGGGCTCAGACTCATGCCCTCCCGGAATGGCCAGCATGTCCGATGCGCCCTTGGAGTCGGGGACCGACCGGTCTACGGTTCCCAGCATGCTCTTTCGCCAGCTCCTGAACGACGAGGCCGCCTGCGCCTCCTATCTCTTCGGCTGCAATACCGCGGGCGAGCTGGCGGTGGTGGACGCGCACGCGGACTTGGTCGACGACTACGTCGCCGCCGCCGAGGCACAAGGCTCCCGAATCGCTGCTGTGCTCGAGACGCACATCCAGGCGGACCATTTCTCGGGGCTGCCGGAGCTGGTCGAGCGCACCGGCGCGCGGGCGTATTTGCCGGCCGACTCGGGCGCCGAGTTCGACCATCATCCGCTCGCCGACCGCGAGCTCGTGAAGCTCGGAAACACGGTAATCCAGGCCATCGCGACTCCGGGCCATGCTGCCGCCCACCACGCCTACATGGTGACCGACCACCGCCGCGGCGAGGAGCCGTGGATGGTCCTAACCGGGGACGCGCTCCTGATCGGGGACGCGGGCCGCCCCGATCTGCACGCCGGCAACGAGCACACCGTCGAGGGGATGGCCCGGCTGCTGTATCGATCGCTGACCGAGCGGCTGCTGGGGCTGCCCGACCACCTCCTGCTCTACCCCGCCCACTACTCCGGCTCCGTCTGCGGGCGGGGCCTCTCCGGCAACCCGACCTCGACGATCGGCTTCGAGCGCCGCCACAACCGAGCGCTCGCATTTGATTCTGAGGAGGCATTCGTCACCGCCCTGGTCGAGGACATCCCGCCGGTGCCCGAGCGGCAAGCCGAGATCGTGGCCGCGAATCGATCCGGCGAGCGGCGCGCCCGCATCGCTTGACCGAGCCCCGCGTGGAGCTGGGGCTGCGCGAGAACGCACCCCAGTTCGCGCTCCTGGTCGCCGTCAACGCTCTCGTCGGGGCGATGGTCGGGCTCGAGCGCTCGACGCTGCCGCTGATCGGTGAGGACGAGTTCGGGCTCAGTTCGAGCGCCGCAGTGCTCTCGTTCATCGTCGCCTTCGGGCTCGCGAAGTCGTTCACAAACCTGGGTGCCGGCGCGCTCGCGGAGCGGCTTGGCAGGCGCCGGCTGCTGATCACTGGCTGGGCGGTCGCGCTCCCGGTGCCCCTGCTGATCGCGCTCGCGCCGAGCTGGTCGTGGATCGTTGCCGCGAACGTATTCCTCGGCGTCAACCAGGGCCTGGCCTGGTCGATGACTGTGGTGATGAAGATCGACCTCGTCGGCCCGAGGCGACGGGGATTCGCGCTCGGCCTCAACGAGGCCGCCGGCTACGGTGGGGTCGCCGCCGCGGCGGCGCTGAGTGGCTGGCTCGCGGCCGAGTTCGTCGCCCGCGACGTGCTCGTCGTGCTCGGCTTCGCGGTCGCCGCTGCGGCGCTGCTGATCTCGGCGCTGTTCGTCCGCGACACCGCGGGTCACGTAAGGCTCGAACAGGCGCGCCATCACGCAGAGGAGGACGCGGCACCACCCCGGCTGCGCGACGCCTTCCTTGATGCCACCTACCGGGTGCCCGCGCTGCGCGCGTGCTCGCAGGCCGGCCTGGTGAACAACCTCAACGACGCCCTCGCCTGGGGGCTCGTGCCACTCTTCCTCGCCGCCGAGGGCGCCAGCGTCGGCCAAATCGGCCTCGTCGCCGGGCTTTATCCAGCGATCTGGGGGCTCGGCCAGATCTGGACCGGCCACTGGTCGGACAGCGTCGGCCGCAAGCCGCTGATCGTCGCCGGGATGCTCGTTCAGGCCGGCGCATTGGCCCTCCTCGCCCTCTCGGGCGGCGAGGTGGGGCCGGCGGCGGTCGCTGCTGTCGGCCTTGGGGTCGGCACTGCGCTCGTCTACCCGACCCTGATCGCGGCGATCTCGGACGCCGTGACGCCGGTGGCACGGGCGGCAACCGTGGGCGTGTACCGCTTCTGGCGCGACATGGGCTATGTCGCCGGGGGCGTGGTCGCCGGTGTGCTGGCCGACGCGATCGACTTCAGCGGCGCAATCGCAATCGTCGCGGGCCTGACATTAATGTCGGGGATCTTCGTCGCAGTCGACCTCGCGGAGCGCCCGGAAGGCCAAGCAGCCACAGCGCGCACCAACGGCGAGGCCGGCGAGTTGCCGCTCGCGTGATCAGGGGCGCCGAGCCGCGTCCCTACGAGGAGTACCGGCGGCGGCTCGAGCTAGGAATCCTCGACTGCCTCCGCCGCCCTGAGCGCATCCTCTCGCGCTGGGAATACCTCGAGACGGATCGCCTTACCGTTCCTGACGGTCCAGAGGCGTCCGATCCGGATCTCCACCTCAACGCCGCTGACTCGGCCTCGAGCCCGCTGGCGCACCGGAACCGCAACGCGCTCGCCATGCTCGTGGAATTCGTCCGCCTCGATCACGAACTCGTCGAAGACCTCGAGTTGCTCCTCGATCGGCCGCCGCACCTCGTCGACTCCGCGGTGGGGGCCGCTGAGCAGACCGTGTCCGGGCTCGAGCCATTCGAAGTCCTCATCGAGAAGCGCGAACCCGGCGCCGTAGTCGCGCTCGTTCATCGCCCTGTAGATCGCCCTGACCGGCGCGGCCGCGGATTCCGGATCGCTGACACGACGCGGCCGGGTCATTCGGTTTGTGGCGCGGTGATCGCGCAGCCGAGGACGGCGGTGAGGAACTCGGTAAAGACCTCGTCGGGGACGGCGTTGGGATCGGCAGCGCGTTCGAACGCCAGGCCGTTCAGCGAAGCGGCGACCGCCGTCGCCAGCGCCGGGGCGGGGAAGCGAAGCTCGAGCCCAAGCTCCGTTGCCACTCGCTCGAGGGTGTCGGCGAGGGCGTCGCGGATCGCGTCGCGGCGCTTGGCGAGCTCGTCCTGGAGCTCGGGGTTCCGGACGCTGAGCGACCAGAACTCATAGAAGAGGAGCGGCCAGTCCGGGTCGGCCTCGATGAAGGCGCGGAACCGATCCGCGGCCTCGGCGCTGGCGTCGCCCTCGCCCTCCGCTGCATCGGCGACCGCTGTGATCTCGGCGACGCGGTCCTGAACCTGACGGTCGGCGATCGCGAGGAAGAGCTCCTCCTTGCCTTCGAAGTTGGAATAGACGGCGCCCGTAGAGAACCCGGCCTCGGCTGCAATCTCCTCGACGGTGGCCTTGTGGTAGCCGCGCCGGGCGAAGACCCTCGCGGCCGCGGCGACCAGGTCTTCGCGGGTCTGGCGCTGGCGCTGCTTGCGGGTGAGGACGGCTTGGACCATTGAGATAGTGTACGTTATCCAGATTACGGACGTTATCCCGCCTCGCCAAGGAGAGGAACAACATGGAGATCCGCGGACGCCTGCCACTCACACGCCGCTCCTGTCCTGTCCCGAACGAGACCGACCGGATCCGCAAGATCTTCGATAGGCAGGCACCCAAGTACGACCGCAGCATGGCCCGCTTCGAGCGATGGCTCTTCTCGGGCAACCGGGAGTGGGTCTGCTCGCGGGCCGAAGGCGATGTCTTGGAGATCGCGGCCGGCACGGCTCGCAACCTGGAGCACTACCCGGACGGTGTTCGCCTCACGTGCGTCGAGCTGAGCTCCGAGATGGCCGCGCTGGGACGCAAGCGGGCACAGGAGTTGGGCCGCGAGATAGATCTGCGTGTGGGCGATGCGGAGCAGCTGGACTTCGCCGAGGAGTCCTTCGACACAGTCGTCTGCACGTATGGCCTCTGCACGATCCCGGACGATGCCGCTGCCGTCCGCGAAGCGAAGCGGGTCCTCCGCCTCGGTGGCCGGCTGCTCCTCGCCGAGCACGTCCGAAGCGCCAACCCAATCGTTCGCACGATCCAGCGGTTGATCGATCCTCTGGCGCACCGCTTCGGCGGCGACCACCTGCTTCGCGAGCCGCTTGAGCATCTCGATCGGGAAGGCTTTGACGTCGAGGACCTCAGACGGTCGAAGGCCGGCTTCGTGGAACTGGTTTCCGCCCGTAAGCCCGCCTGATCGCTCGGATGAAGGCTCGCTGCTTCACACCGCTTGTCGGATTCATCCTCACTTCGATTCTGATCGGCGTTCTGTTGTGATCCCGGGCAGCTGCATCGCCGGCATCAACAGTCTCAGCGTCGGATTCGCCAGCCCTACTTGCGTTCCACCGGGGAGCTCCTCCGCTTGTTCGCTCTCTTGCTGTAGGCATGGACCGATGAGGGCCGGGGATCCGCGCGAGCGCGCGGGCGTTTGCCTGCGGGCGCTCGCGCGGCGCCGCTCTCAGTCCGTGAGGAGCTCGGCATACCGCTCGAGGTAGAGCGGCCAACCGCCCTCGCCGCCGACGCCCTCGCGAAGACCCTGCCAGCCCTCGCCGTGGCGCTCGAGGTTGCGGTGCTCGAGCTCGAGCCGCGTGCGTTCGGGCGTCTCGGAGACGAAGCGCACCTCGACCTCGCTCGTCTTGGAGAGGTCGGTCTCGATCTGCCACATCGGGCTGATGTCCCAGCTGAAGGCGACCCGGTCTGGCGGCTCGTACGCCAGGACGCGAGCCCACTGGCACTCGCTCCCGTCCACTCCTCGGTCGAAGATCCGCCCGCCTTCGCGCGGCTCGAACACCGTCTCCGCGATATCGACGCCGAGCATGTTGTGCTCGCGCGGCTTGATGCGGTCGAAATCCTCGGTGAAGACCGAGAACGCGCGCTCGATCGGCGCCTCGACGACGATCTGTGTCTTAACCGACGCCTCCTGTGCTTGTGTGGTCATGAGACCTCCTCTGTTGGTTGCTCGACGACCTGCTTGTAGGTCGCCAATGCCTGGTTCCAGAACCCCTCGAGCTGGGCGCGAAGGGCGCCCAACCCGTCCGGGTTGAGTTGGTAGATGCGGCGGTTGCCGGCGGGCCGGTCGACGACCAGCTCGGCGTCCTTCAGCACCTTGAGGTGCTGCGAGACGGCGGGCCGGCTGACCGGCAGCTCATCCGCGAGCTCGCCGACCGCCCGTGGCCGCTCGGCGAGGCGCTCGAAGATCGCCCGCCTCGTCGGGTCGCCCAGTGCGTGCCATCCATCAGCTCGGTAAGTAACCACTAACGGTAAGAATACACTTACCAACTCCTCCTGTCAAGCGATCGGGTTGCACGGGCCAGCACGGGCGCAGGCCGGATCAGCGCTCGAAGACCCAGGCAGTGAGGATCATGCCCTGACCTGCTGCTTTGCGCGAAGCGGAGCAGCGGTCCTTTGAGGAGCTCGAACTCTCGCTCGCGACGTAACTGTCCCACCCACCGCGGGTGAGTGCGGCGCTGTCGCGCAGTCTGCGCCTGTTTGAAGGGCGGTTACCAGACTCGGTCGCAAAACTCGCGCAGGGCGCCGTCGAACTCCTCGCTGGCGCTCGGGCGGACCGAGCAGACCACGGTCTGCGCTTCCGGGAACGCCGCCGCCGCATCGTCGAACCCTTCCTCCGCGTGACTGACGCAGCCTTCGTGCTTTGCGAACAGCAGGGGAAGCCGCAGCCGTCGCAGGGCCGGCTCGAGGTCACCCGCCGCCTCCGCCTCCTGATCCAGCGCGTTCAAGAGCGCGATCGCGGTGGAGGCCGGAAGCCGCTCCAGGATTCGGCCGACGAGTTCGTCGGGAGGCGGCTCGGTACCGCCCCCGCGGCGCGGGTCCCAGATCGCCACCTGCTGGCGTACGGCGCTGCGGTAATCGACGGCCATCATCCGTCTGAACGCGGCATCGACCTCCGGAGAAACCGGCGCGCGAGGACCCTGGCGCCGATGCGAGAGAGTCGCGTGGCCCAGCGCCAGGCCGGCGACGCGCGTGCGGGCGATGCGCGCGAGCGTGATCGCGGCGACTCCTCCTTGCACGTCTGCGATGACAACGCAGCGCGTCCACTGGCGACGATCAAGCTCGGCAAGACCGCGGCTTGCGATGGCCTCCATCACCGGTCCCTCCGCCGCGGGCTCGGTTCCGACCCCTGGCGGGTCGTACGACGCCACCTCGGCCCATTCCTCTAGCAGCGGACGGACCAGCCAGTAGAGCTCGGTCATGCTGGGGACGAGGAGTAGGTGCGGACGTCCCACGGGAGCATCGTATGTTCCGCTGCATCACCGGGCCCGACCGGCGCGCGCGGCAGGGCACGGTTCCTCGGGTCGGCTCGGGCGGGCGCGCCGACGATGAAGGACACCCACATGGGACGCTCGGTGGACACGCAGAGGATGCGCACCGCCAAGCACGGTCACTCCTACGGCGCAGTGCGCTCGCCGGAGGCGACGCTGCGGACCCCGCGAGTGCGGCGGCTCGTGCTCTATGAGCCGCGCTGCCGATCGGCATCGAGATCTACCCGCCCGGGCTGATCGAGCGGCTGGGTCAGCCCCTGTACGCGATGGATCGTCGCGGGTGGGGAGCGAGCGCAGATGCCGAGGAGTACTCAATCGAGCGGGAATTCGATGACGTCGCGGCTGTGATCGACGCGATCGGAGGCGACGTCGATGTTCTCGTCGTAAAGGCGCCGCTGAGCGCATCGATGACGGGTGCCCAACGCGTATGGTCAGCGCTTGTCCCGTGCACGAGCACGAGCGGCGGTCCGCTTCCCGCGACATGGCAGGCGACAGCTGTCCCGTCCGAGGATGCGACCCGCTCGATTCCGCTCATGCGCGAACCGTAGCCCGAATCGAGCTCGCTGTCGCAACGCGCGACTTGCAGCAACGACGGCCCGACCTCCCATTACGCCTCCTCCTCGTCCGAGGCGAGCGTCTCGGTGACGCCGTGGAAACGCCTCCTTCTGCGCAAGCCAGAGCGCCGCCCGCAGGACACCTGCCTCACGCTCGGTCGGGCCAATCGTCCATCGCGGTCATGCTCTGCGGGATACTCGGGCGGCCGGCATTCGCCCGTCCCCAGGAGAGATGAAACATGGATTCGATTCGGAGCGCGATAGAGCGAGCATCCGACCAGCTCACCGAGCACCCCGAGGCGGCGACGGCTTCCGACTCCGCCGCGACGGCCGTCCGTGAGGATGGCCTGCGGTTTCGTCTCGAAGGGCCGTGGGCCTCACTGACGAGCGATATGGCCGAGTCGGTCGGCGGGGGCGCCTCGGCCCCGACGCCAGGCTGGCTACTGCGCGCCGCGCTTGCCGCGTGCGACGCCACCGTGGTGGCGATGGAGGCCGCCCGCGATGGCATCGAGCTCACCGATCTCCAGGTAAGCGTGGAGAGCGAGTCCGACTTCCGCGGCGTCCTCGGAGTCGACCCATCCGTCCCGGCCGGTCCTTTGTCGGTGCAGGTAAGGATCCGGCTCGCGGCGACCGACGCCACTGATGACCAGCTGCGAGAGATCGTGGAGCGCGCGGAGTCCCGCTCGGCGGTCCGAGACGCTTTGGCGCGCGAGCTGCCGATGAAGACCGAGATCGCCACCGGCTGAGTCGGACTCGCTCGCTTCTCCGCGGAAGCGAGCAACGCGGCTGGCCCCGGCGGGGTGGCCGCCACGGACGAAACTCGGGCATCTGGGTGTCGGTCAGCACGCTCCTCCTTCGCGCGAAAGCGAGCACCCCGCTCCGGTGCCGAGACGCATCCCGTTCGTGATCGCCCGCCGACTAGAGTCAGACGATATGTCGGAGAACGTAGAACTCGCCAGGAGGAGCTTCGAGGCGATGAGCGCCTGGGACGTCGATGGCCTGCTTCGACTTTACGACCCGGATGTGGAGTTCCTGCCGCTGACGGGAACCCGCGTCGAGAGCGGCGGATACCGGGGCCATGACGGCGTACGCGCGTACTTCGCGGAAGCCCGGGACCTCTGGGATGTGCTGGAGCCCGAGGGTCACGAGTACAGGGACCTCGGCGATTACGTCCTGGTGGCCGGGCGCTGCCGCGTGCGTGGCCGTGTCAGCGGAGCGGAGAGCCATCCGGCGTGCGCCTGGGTGATCCGCGTGCGCGACGGCACCATCGTCTCTCACCGGACCTGCGCGACCTTCGACGAAGCGCTCCAGGTTGCCGCCGAAGAGCCGGCGGCGGACCACGCGGGCTGAGGTCGTGCCGGGCCACCTGCAGACAACGCCGCCCGAGGTCGAGATCATCGAGGCGGGGGCGGAACGGCTCGACGACATCGAGTCGCTGTGGGAAACCATGCACGAATACCACGCGGGGGTCGTCGGCGAGGCGCGCGAGGTCGCCCCGTTCCGGCGCGCGGAGGATTCCTGGCAGCGCCGCCGAGGTGAGTTCGAGCGGTGGATGCGCGCTGGTGACGCTTGGCTGCTGATCGCCGAACGCGAGGGCTCGCCGGTCGGATTCGCCTTCTTCCGGGTTTGCGACGGCGACTGGAGCTTCAAGACCAACGAGCGGATGGGCGAGCTCGAGGCGCTCTCGGTCGAGCCCGAGCTGCGCCGCTGGGGCATCGGCTCGCTGCTCATGGAGGAGGTCGAGCAGCGTCTCGTCGCCGCCGGCGTCGCGTTCATCGGCCTGGCTGTCATCGCCGGGAACGAGGAAGCGCTGCGCTTCTACAGGCGCTGGGGGATGGTGCCATCGCACGTCCGCTGCCTGGGGCGGACGCTCCCGCGCGGCGGCGGCCACTAGCTGCCCCCGCGGGTCCCGGACGCTAGGGGCGAGGAGGGCTCGACGCTGGATCGAGCGGCACCACATTCACGGCTTCCGCCTCGCGTGAGAGAGGCGACAGTCTTGGCAGGATCTTGTCGGGTGCCTTGTCTCGTGGGACAACGGCGGGACAATGAGTCGCCGGCTCTACGACCCGAGGCGGCCCGAGGTGACCGCAATAACGGCTTGACAATCGAAAACTTCGCTTGTTGAAGCCATGCGCTCGGCAATTCGAATCCCGGTAGCGGTGCCTCCTGATCCCGCTTGAACAAGCGGGATTCGGTGTGAAAAGGGCCTCTGTGCGTTAGTCGGTGCGTTAGTCAGCAGATGGTTGTGCAGGCAAGCGGCAGGGCGGACCGGCGGTTTCCAGGGGCCGGTTCGTCCCGAATGCTGCGCGATGGTGGACCGGCGGATCGCTCACAGTCCCACTGGACCGCGCGCGCCGTTCTAGTAGATCCGCGTGATGCACGCCTTTCGTCCACCGGGCTCTGCGAGGAGGGCGACCAGCGATGCCGGTGATGTCACTTCTGGTCGGCGAGCTCGGTCGTGGCGCGCTCTGCGCTCTTCACGGGATCGTCCTCTCCCGATTCGACCTCGACGAGCTTTTCCTCCATGTCCTCCGTGTGCGACTCGATGTCGCCGACGACCATCTCGCCTTCCTCGGCTGTCTGTACCTGAAGGACGAACTCGTGGAGCAGAAACAGGCTGACGTCGTCCTCCGTCCACCCCACGCCGACCTTGAACGGCGTGCCGATGCTGGAGAGCAGCCGAAGCAGGGAGAGAAAGAAAAACGAGAGGAACCCGACTGTCGCGAGCGATTCCGCGAACCCGTCGAAGTTCGTGAACATCAGCAGGGTGAGGATGAACACGATGATCGCGACGATGATCGCCCAGGCCGACGGGAGGAACTCCTCCCGCTGGAGGTGGTAGATGCGGAGCTGTGCCTTCCGCAGACCGGCCTGCTCGAGGCGCAGTCGGGCGATCGCGGTGGCCGGAACGTCGGTGTCATCCAGATCGAGGAATGTCTCCGAGACCTCCTCGATTGCGGCCTGGCATGTGCGGGAGTCGCCGGCGTCGATATCGGCGCGCAGCGTGGTCACCACCGCCATCAAGCGACGCCGCAGTGACGGCAGCTCGGGCTTGCCCCAGGCGGCGTGGATGGCCTCGCATTCGCGCAGGATCGTGTAGAGCCCGGCGGCCAAGTCGGTAGGAGCCCGCTCGGCGTCCTTGTAGTCGGCCAGGGTGCCGGCGACCAAGAGGCCCACCACGAAGATGCCGCTGGTGATGATCCCTGCCGAGACCGCCGTGGGCGACATGCCCTCGACACCGAACTCCCACAACACGGCGCGCAGCGCGACTAGAATCGCGACGACGACGGCCGTCTGCCCGGCGAGCCTCAGGTTCCCGAATATCGTTCGCGCCATCGCTCGATCTCGAATCTATCGGTCTCCGCGAGCCAAACGGACCGATACGTCCCTCAACCGGAGTCAGCGACCGGCCCCGCAAGCGGGAAGCCGGATGGATCCGCCCCGAACGGATGAATGCAGGCGCGAGGCGCGTTGTTAACCGGGAAGCCCGGATAGGCCAAGACTGACCAAAGCTCGCGGCTAGCGCCCGGAAGGGCAGCAGGCGACGATCCGGACCACGGCTGGCAGCTCATCCAGCTCCTGAAGCCGACCACCCCGCCATGCAGACGAACACGGGAAGGGGAGGATCGCGAACCGGTGCCCCTCGTTTCAAACTACCCCCGCTCAGCTCAGCGCAAAGAAGAGCGCCCCAAAGATGACCGACCAGGAGATGGTCGCGATCCTCGAGGAGATCGCCTTGGACCCGGACGCGTATCCGACGAGCCGGGTGACGGCGATCCGGACCCTGTGGGAGTGGCGCCGAAACGAGCCCGGCGAGGGGCCGTCGGCCTTCGATGAGCTCTACGGCGACGAGCTTCGCGCGCGGCGGCGAGCGGCCGCCAGGAAGCGCACGAAGCGCCGCTAGCCCGGCAGCCCGTTGAGCTCGGCGCGCCGAGTCGCGACCCGCGGCCGGAGCGCGAGTAGTCGTTCAGCCTGGTCCGATCAGAGTCAGTTGTTCTGCCTCCCGCCGCCTGCCGGCCGACGGCTAAGAGCACGGCCGCCCACGAACCTTGAGGCGGCCGTGCTCGTGTTGAGCCGTAGGGCTGGGGCGGCATCTGTGGGCACCGCCCCGGCCCCGGCCTTGGGCAGCTCTAGCTAGCCGCCCTGGTTGCCGGGCTGGCCCTCGTAGCCGAGCAGCCCGGGAGGCTGTCCGCCTCCGTCGCCGGCATGCGGCAGCCCACCCTGGTTGCCGGGCTGGCCCTCGTAGCCGAGCAGTCCCGGCGGCTGGTCTGCGAACGCCGCCGGCGCCCCGATCAACAGCGCCGCGATCGCTAGCAGCAGCGCAAACACCTTCCTCATCGGAACCTCCTTGATCGATTGCGGGTCGCGCCTTCTCTGACCGTGATTCCCCCCTGTCAGGGTGGATGCCGTGAGGCAACCCGCGAATCGCCAGTGAAATCGAGCGCTACTGCACCTTTAAACGCCCGAGTCCCGTCTTTGTCAGGCGGTGCTCCAGAATCAGGGACGCCGGAGGCGGGCTACCGAGCTCAGCCGGCGCCGTCCACCTAACGGAACCCCTGAAATCGGCGAGGGGCGGCGCAATCGCGCCGCCCCTCGGTCGGTTGGCCGCAGATAGCGGCTTCGCGCCGGCGCCCCTTAGAAGGTGCCGGAGAAGGCGAACACCAGGTCCGGGTCGAAGCTGTCGCCGCTCACGGTGACCACCACGTTGCTGTAACGCAGGGTCATGGGCGGGCTGCAGTCCGGGCTGGTGGTGCCCGTGCCGGTGACGCTGAACAGGGCCTTGCCGTTCTGCACCGGGAACGTGCCCTCGGCGATGGTGGCGCCCTTGTTCTCGGCCTTGGGCAGGTTGTTGCCCGGGTTGACGCAGGCCACGTCGGCGGTGACGGCCACGTTGATCTGGTCCTCGTCGCCCAGGCCGGCCACCTTGCCCGAGACCGTGAGGGCGTCACCCGCGCGGGTGGCGGTGGGCGTGCCGACGAAGTGCGGGCTACCTGCCCATACGACGGGCGCTGCGATGGCCGCTGTGGCCAGCGCCAGCACCGCCACAATTAGTGGTTTACGCACTAGAACCTCCTTGTCTAGGGCGAGCCGCGATGTTCGCCGGTCGCCCGATGGGTCCCGTGCCGAATCGGACCGGAGGCTGGTCCCTGCACCCCCCAGCGCTCCCGGCGGATCGGCCGGGTTGGCTATGCATCAGTTACAACGCGCCCGCCGGGTTCTTGTAGGAGACATCTCGGATCAAATTACGGCTGGCTGGCCGACCTGTCCCGGACGGTCGCTACGCGCCAGCGCCGGCGGCGCTGGCGACTGCACTGATTGCTGTCCTCCTGATCGGGGCAAGCGTGCTGCCGTCGGCAGCGCAGGAGCCACCCACCGCCCATCGCCACCGAGTTCTTGCCGGGGCGCGCCGTGTTCGCCGACGAGGTCGACCTCGAATGAAACAGCCCTCAGGCCCCTGTACCCGAAAGCAGGTAGCAGGTATTGCGTGTCATCAGGTCCGTTGCTACGGTCGCTGCTCTTGTAGGAAACCAATAGGGGGGTAGTCGCCTTGAGCGACCTGATGAAGAAGCGGCCGTCGCCAGCGATGGTGGTGGCCCTTAGGAACGGAAGCCGGAAAGCCAGGAACGGAGCCCTGCTAGGCGGGGTTGCCGTGCTCTCTGTGCTCGCAATAGCCGCTCCGGCGCACGCGGATAGCGTCACCGATTGGGATCAGACCGCCGCCGCGGCGCTGCAGTCGCCGGGAACGGCCACGCCACCCGGGGCGGGCCAGTCCGGAGCGGCGATCGTGCACCTGGCGATGGTCCATGCCGCCGTCTATGACGCGGTGAACGCGATCGATGGCGGCCACGAGCCGTACGTCTCTTCGCCCGCGGCCGAGCCCTGGTATTCGCAGGATGCCGCCGTCGCCACCGCCGCACACCATGTGCTCGTCAACGGCGGGCTCGGCATCCCCGCCGCGCGCCTGCCCACCATCGACGCCGCGTACCAGGCCGCGCTCGATGCGATCGCCCCCGGGCCAGCGAAGGATGGCGGGATCGCCACCGGCGAGGCCGCCGCAGTCGCGCTGTTGACGGCACGCGCGGGCGACGGGCGCTTCGGGACGTTCCGCTTCACCGTCGGGACGCTGCCGGGCGAATGGCGGCCGACCAGCGGCGTCAACGACCCCTTTGCCTGGGTGAAGGACGTCACGCCGTTCGTGCTTAGGAACCCTGACCTGTTCCGCGCTCGCGCGCCGCACGGCCTAACAACGCGGGCCTACGCCGCCGACTTCAACGAGGTCAAGGCGGTCGGATCGGCGGGGAGCGCGGTCCGCACGCCCGGCCAGACCGCCATCGCCAATTATTGGGGCCTGACCAACCCGGCCGCGACGATGTCGAGCATCCTCCGCTCCGTCGCGAACGGTCAGGGCGGTACGCTTGCCGACCATGCCCGGGTGCTCGCCCGCGCCTACACGAATGGGGCGGATGCGCTGATCGTCACGTGGCGTGACAAGGCCCGCTACAGCTTCTGGCGGCCGGTCACGGCCATCCAAGAGGCCGCGAGCGATGGCAACCCGGCCACCGAGGCGGACCCGGCATGGCTACCGCTGAACACGACCCCGCCGTATCCCGAGCATCCATCCGGCCTCTCGGCGCTCGGCTGCGCAGTGGCGGACACGATGCAGTACTTCTACGGCCGCGACGAGGCGACGTTCAGCGGCACCACGCCGGGCGGCGTGACGCGCACGTTCACGAGCTTCTCGGAGTTGTGCGCCGACATCGTCGACGCGCGGGTGTGGTCCGGCATCCACTTCCGCTTCGCGGACGAGGAGGCCGCGAAGATCGGGCGCCGCGTCGCCCACTGGGGCAACCGGCACGCCTTCCGCTGATCGCCTGAGGATCGTCGGAGGCGCCGGGTCAAACATTTCCAGCTCGCTGGCCGAGGCGCGGGTGGGAGCGCAGCTTCCCGCCCGCGCCGAGTCCACCGGTGCGCCGGCGTGTGACCCCGAGCAGATCGGCGCCCTCGGCAACCGAGACCACTCATCCCCGAGCTCGATCGACCCCCCGCCCTAGATCCGCAGCCGCTCGAGCGCCGCCCGAATCTGCTCCTGACTCTCCTGCTCGAGGACCGGCTCGTGCTCGAACCAGAGGACGAAGGCGTGAATCCAGATCAGCCGCACGTCCATGTCGAGCTCGCTGGCGTAGGCCATCAAGACCTCCTCGGGGCGCCGCGGCCAGGCGCTGCCCTCCTCAAACCGCGCGATCGTCGCCTGGTTTACCTCGATCGCCGCCGCGATCCTCACCTGCACCACCCCCCGCTCCTCCCGCGCCTGGCGACAGGCGCGCCCCAGCCAGGGGAGTAAGGGACGCGGAACCTGCCCGGTCTCCCCGCCCGCGGCCCCATCCGACATCACCTGATCCGGACTCATATGCGCATCGTATCATCGTCTTGACCCTATGCACATCCTTGACAACTTACAATCAATATGATACAACTTCTAACGTGAGAGCACCGACGAAGCACGCATCGACTGACGGCAACGACCGATGGGACAACCTCCAGACCCTCTGCCGTCACTGCCATCGGCGGACGCATAGGAGGCGGTGGCGGTGAGGAACGAGCGGGAGGGGTGCCTTAACGGGCTGGTGATCGGCGCGGTCACGTGGCTGGCGATCGGCCTCGGCCTGACCTGGGTCTCTGGCTGGTGGCCGTGGTGAGCATTCGATCATCTGGGCGACGACCGCTGTCGCCCTGGCTGATCGTCGACGACGAGCGACGCCTGGTCGAGGTCAACCCGGCAGCCTGCATGCTGCTCGACGCACCACGCGGCGAGCTGATCGGTCGGCCGCTTGAAGCGTTGATCGCGCCGGCGATGCGGCAGTGCTTCGACAACGTGTGGAAGGCGTTCAGGGACCAGCGCGGACACGCCGGACCGTTCGAGCTCGCGGGCGGCGACTCAGATGGCCGCAGGGTCGACATCGGGGTCTCCTCCGAGGTTCTGCCGGGCCGCCACCTGGTCGTCCTTGCCGGCTGCGGCGAGCCGTTTGCGGTCGCGTCGCGGGCCGAGTCCCGTCAGGGGCGGGGCCGCACGCCGACCACCCGTGAGCGCGAGGTGCTCGCCCTGCTGGCGGGCGGCGCCACCGACGGCCAGATCGCGGGCAAGCTCGCGCTCTCGCCCGCCACCGTGCAGACGCATGTCCGCAACGCGAAGGGGAAGCTGGGTGCGCGGACCCGCGCCCAGGCGGTCGCCGTCGCGCTTCGCCGCGGCCTCATCTTGGCCGACGCGCCCCTCGAGCCATTGCCCGGCGTGAGCTGAGCCGTCCGGAGAGGCGTGCACCCCCTCTCCTGCTGTTCCTGGGGGGTCGGGGAAGGGATTCCCCGGCAGCGCCTCTCCGGACGGTTCGCTACTTCAGTCGAAGCTGGCGTCGTCGCGCCGCGCCTGATGGTGGCGGCGCATTCGCAAGCCGGACAAAGGATCGGACCGTTCGACGTCGAACGCCCTCAGACGCCAACTGGAAACGCCTCAGAGGGGACGACCGCGCCATGACATTCAGCCAAGCAGTCAGCGACGGATTTTCACAGTACGTGACGTTCAGCGGGCGCTCGTCCCGCTCCGCGTATTGGTGGTGGTATCTCTTCACGGTCCTCGTGGCCGCCGTCGCGTGGCTGATCGACGTAATCTTCGGCACGATCTACGTCATCGGGGGCCTCGCCAGCCTCGCACTTTTCCTCCCCACCCTGGCCGTGACCGTGCGTCGCTTCCATGATGCGGGCCACAGCGGTTGGTGGGTTCTGATCTGGATCCTGCCCCTGATTGGCCTCATCGTCTGGCTGATCTTCGCGCTGACGCCAAGCCAGCCACCGAACGAGTGGGGCGAGGGCCCCGATGCTCCGGCTCCGGTCCCCGCGACCTAACCGCTACTGCCCTCGCGGCGGATAGTCCTGACGGACCGCGATCAGCCTTCGCTCATCGGACTGCTCGCAGCCATGGGCGCCGTGGCCTTGTCGCTGCCCGCGCGACGGGCCCGGCGAACGCCAGGGAGGAGCAGCGCCGGGAGGGCGAACCACGCCGTCAGCGGCAGGCGGCTCAGCAGTAACGCGACGGCCGGCGCCCCGTGGATCGAGGTGCCATCCCGGTCCACCAGCTCAAAGCCGGAACCGGGTGGAGCCGGCTCGACGCGAAAGCGGGCCAGCCAGTCGAGCCCGCCTACCACCGTGCTCAATCGCCGGTGGCGAGCAGCCGTCGGGTCGATGCGGAGCACCCGATCGCGGGTGGACGGCACCGCCCAGATCACCAGCACGGCGATGCCGAGATACGAGAACACCTGCACCGATGCAGACATCTCGATCGTGAGGTGAAAGACGACCGCAACCCACACGGCCGCGTAGCGCGTGCGACGCGACCACAGGCCGAGCGCGATGAACAGCTCGGTGAGCACGACCAACTTGGCGGCTCCGGTGTGGAAGCCGCGGTCGGTGAATGCCGACACCACCCAGTCCGGCAGGGGGAACGCCTCGAGCTCGTCTCGAGCCCTCACGACGCGCTGCCAGGTGACGGTGCCGCCGAACCAGTCGGGATCGACGAGCTTGCTCAGGCCGGACGCCCCATAGATCGCGGCGCACTCGAATCGGAGCAGCCACAAGGGCCAAGCCGGCGCCGAGAGGTTTAGCGCGGGCCGACCCCGACGGCGCCGAATCCACGCATCCAGGGACAGCTCCCGTCCGCACGGCGCCACCGCCAGTATCCCCAGGACCATGACCAGGTAGGCCCGGTTGTTGTGGTAGTGCGTCGTCGACAGGAAGAGGTTGTAGGCGACGATCGCAAACGTCGTGGCCGTCGTGAGGCGGGTGAGAAGACCCAGCGACATGGCCACGGCGGCCACGGCCGCCAGCCAGAGCAGCCCGACGTACACCGTCTCGGGCAGCTCGGGATACCAGTCGGCGTACGGCTCGTAGAACGCGTCCCGGTATGTGTGCCCATCCGAGGCATCGGAGAGGAACGGCTGCATGTGAAGGAGCACGGCCGGCCCGGCGAGCACCCTCAACAGGGCGAGGGCCCGCATGCTGACGGCACGGCCGAGAAGCTCGTCGAACCTGGCGACCGCGCCGCGCAAACCGGGCGAGGGGCGAAGCGGGGGCAAGTTCACCCTGCGCCCTCCCGGACACGGCTCCGCATCACCTCGACCCGGGGTGCGTCGGCGTTGTGCCACGACGTCACCTTGGCCTCCAGGTACCGGGTCTCATGGTCGCGAGGGGTGTTGTCCGCGACCCAGTCGAGCGCAGCCTCGAGAAACGCAAGCTGGTTGGCGAGCCCGGCGTCCGCGTGGTCGCGAATCGATGGGGAGCTAAGCCCTCGATCCCGCACCAGATCGTCCCACCGATAGCCCGACCACGGACGTTCGATCGGGACGCGCCGACCATCGGCCGTGACCCGGACCACCTCGGCGCGCCAGGTACTCGACTCGGGGAACATCTGGAACGCGAATTCCTTGTGGTCAGACCAATAGCCTCGCGCCACGAGCCCGATCTGCAGGGCCACGACGGCCACGACCACGACGCGCCGCCCGACGACCCTGACCCTCGACGTCACGCGGTTACGCGTGCGGGGCGGCCCGACGCTCCACCAAGCCGGGCCAACTCTCGATCGGGTCGGTCGAACGAACGACGTGCGCGCCCGCCGCTGCGTAGCGCTCGAATGCGGCATTCGCCTCGTCGGTGTAATCGACGACGCCCGGCACGACCACCGGCGAGGTGCAGTCCTCGAGCAGATACGTGCGCTCGGCGAGCCGCTCTCGAGCCTCGTCGTGCGCCAAGAGGTCATCGATGGTCCACGCCATGCAGTGGCTCTTGGCCTGCCCCGCCACGACGACGGCATCGAACGTGAGCAGCCTGTCGATGAGCTCGGTGTTCTTCCCCTCCAGGGCGTCGCCGTCCGGTCCCTCGGTCACCTCGGGCCCGAGCATCGAGTAGTGCTCGGTGAGCGGGTTGTCGCCCTTGACCTGGAAGTCGGGTCGGCTGTGCCTGGCGATGCCGTGGAAGAAGATCGCCTCCTCGACCGCCGAGACAAGCGCGTGGCCGATGCCGCCCAGCATGGCGTGGTAGGGCCAGACCGTGAGGTCGTACTTGCCGCCCTCGGACAGCCGTCGCGTGTAGTGGGCGAGGTGGCGCTCAGCGTAGTCGGCATCGATCCCTAGCGCCTCGGCCACCGCGATGTTGAGCCTCCAGCGACCGCTCTCGACGTCCTCGGCCGACACGAGGGTGTAGGGGGCGGGGTGGTTGCCCTGCTTGTCGACGAGCCAGATTGCGTGAAACACCTGCATCGCATGGTGGGTGTCGAGGCTTGGAAAGACCTGCGTGATCGTGGCGAGATTGCGGTAGATGAACTCGCAGAGGCGGCGGTTGTCGTCGACCGCGCCCCTACCCGAGCGTCCCGCCACGAACAACTCGAACTCGGGGATGCAGAATGTGTTCTGGACGTCGACCGCGAGCAGGCAGACGCGAAAGGAGTCCTCGGCCGCCGCGGTCAGGCCGTGCGTCTCGGCCCACGTCGGCGCATCGCGCGCGCGGTCCTCATACGGGACCCGCCAGACGTCGCCCACGCGGCTGGGCTGGTAATGGGGCGGCAGGGAAAGCTCCTGGCGCATTGCGCAGTCCAGCCTAGACCCTCCCTTCGTCAGCCACGGCGGCCCGATGCCGCACCAGGAGTAGAGTGATCTGCTCTGCCCCCCGACTCGTCGACTGAGACCCCGCCGCCTCGGAAAGCGGACGCGACCGCCGGGCGTGTGGACCCGGCGCCCGGCGGACGCGGAGGCTCGCCCGAGTCAAAGCCGCCGATGATCCCCCGGAGCAGGCTGTTCATCGCGTTCGTGCTCGGGCTGCTGGTGTTGAACCTCGTCATCTCGTTCGTCACCGGCGGTCCCGAAGAGCGCGCCCGGGTGCCATACCAGCCGTTCTTCGTCGACCAGGTCAAGGCCGGCAACGTCGAGGAGATCACCTCCCAGGAGGACTCGATCGAGGGCGAGCTGAAGAGCGAGGCGACGTATAACCCGCCGGGCGACGCCGAGCCCGTGACCGTCACGAGCTTCGAGACCGAGGTCCCCGCGTTCATCGATCCCGCTCAGCTGACCAGGGTGCTCGACCGTCAGAATGTCGTCATCAACGCCGAGGCGCCGGACGAGGGCCGGTCGCTGTGGGCCTCGCTCCTGCTCGGCTTCCTGCCGACGATCCTGCTTGTCGCGTTCTTCATCTGGCTGTTCCGCCGACAGATGGGGGGCGGAGGAGGCGGCGTGCTCGGCGGCTTCGGCCGCTCGACGGCACGACGCATCAGGCCCGAGGAACAGGAGCGGGTCACCTTCGACGACGTGGCCGGGATCGACGAGGCCGAGGACGAGCTCGTCGAGGTGGTGGACTTCCTGAAGAACCCGGGGCGCTACACCAAGCTCGGCGCCCGGGTTCCGCGCGGCGTCATGCTCTACGGGCCGCCCGGAACCGGCAAGACGCTGCTGGCCCGCGCGGTCGCGGGTGAGGCAGACGCCGCGTTCTTCTCCTTGTCGGCATCGGAGTTCGTCGAGGCGATCGTTGGCGTGGGCGCCTCGCGGGTGCGCGACCTGTTCAAGCAGGCCAAGGAGGCGGCGCCGGCGATCGTCTTCATCGACGAGCTTGACGCGATCGGCCGCTCACGTTCCGGCAACGTTGGCGGGATCAGCGGCGGTCACGACGAACGCGAGCAGACGCTCAACCAGATCCTGACCGAGATGGACGGATTCGAGCCCGGCACGAACGTGATTGTCCTGGGGGCCACGAACCGTCCCGAGGTCCTCGACCAGGCCCTGCTGCGCCCGGGGCGCTTCGATCGCCGCATCGCGGTCCAACCACCCGACCGGAAAGGTCGCGTGGAGATCCTGAGGATCCATACGCGCTCGGTCCCGCTCGCGCCGGAGGTGGACCTCGACCGCATCGCGGCCTCGACCCCGGGCGCAACCGGCGCCGACATCGCCTTGCTCGTGAACGAGGCGGCGCTCTTCGCCGCCCGCCGCGATCACACCGCGGTGGAGCAGCGGGACTTCACGGACGCGATCGAGAAGATCATTCTCGGCGCCGAGCGGCAGGTGGTGATGACCGACGCGGATCGTAAACGCACCGCTTACCACGAGTCCGGCCACGCGCTCGTGGGCATGCTCACCCCCGGCGCGGACCCCGTCCGCAAGGTCTCGATCATCCCGCGCGGACAGGCGCTTGGCGTCACCCTGGCCACGCCGGAGACGGATCGCTTCAGCTACGCCCACGACGAGCTGATCGCCAAGATCAAGGTCGCGCTCGGCGGGCGCGCCGCGGAGAAGGTGATCTTCGGCGATCTGACCACGGGTGCCGAGTCGGACATCCAGAACCTCACGCAGATCGCCCGCGGGATGGTCGGCCGTTGGGGAATGAGCGACGCGATCGGCGCCGTCGCCGTCACCGATGGCCGCCAGGACGGCGCGCTCCTGCCCGGCGTGGTGCCTGCCTCGCTGCCGACCCAGGAGCTCGTCGACCAGGAGGTCCGGCGGATCGTCGATGACGCCGAGGATGAGGTAATCGAGCTCATCGAGCGCGAGCGCGAGCGGCTCGACGCCCTGGCTCGCGCGCTGCTGGAGCGCGAGACGCTCGACCAGGCGGAGGCCTACGAGGTGGCGGGGGTCCAGCCGCGCGAGGTCGACGTCGGCGAGGAGGCCAAGGCCACGGCCAACCCCTAGCCGACCCGGGCGGCTTCGAGCGCTTCGGACTCACTCCTCGCAAAGCACCACCCCTCGCGGGAACGGTGAGCAGGGTGCACCCGCGCCGGTCTCACGCGCGCCGGTAGCGAACGTAGACGACGCGAGAGCCAAACGTCCGGGTTTCGACCAGCTCGAG
Organism: uncultured Actinomycetes bacterium; assembly: GCA_963788115.1. Lineage (GTDB taxonomy): Bacteria > Actinomycetota > Thermoleophilia > Solirubrobacterales > 70-9 > CAWBFD01. The sequence goes on along the minus strand of CAWBFD010000003.1, from coordinate 22,362 downwards.
GTTGATGCCCTCGTGGAGGGCAGGAAAGTAGGGCGTGCCGCCGCCCAGGACGACCGGGCTGACGAAGAGCCGGTACTCGTCGACGAGGCCCAGCTTGATGAAGGTGGAGGCGAGGCCGGCGCCACCGACGGCCAGGTCCTTTCCGGGTTGTCTCTTCAGCCCGGTGGCCACCTCTCCCGCGTCCTCCGTGATCAGCCGGGCATCGCCCTCGATGTGCTCGAGGGTCCTCGAGAAGACCACCTTCGGCGTTTCCTTCCAGATGCGGGCGAACTCGAGCTCGGGCTCTGTGACCGACGGCTGCTCCTCGCGCGTGTCCCAGGGCCTCATCTCCTCGTAGAGCCGCCGTCCCAGGAGGAGCACACCCAGCTCGCGTGTCTGCTGATTGTGGAACCGGTGCAGCTCCTCATCCGGGGCGGTCCAGTCGATCTCGCCGTCCCGCCCGGCGATGAAGCCGTCCAGGGACACTCCCATCGAGTAGATCAGCTTGCTCATCGTGGCCCTCCGCGCAGCGGCGCCCATTCTTGCGTGACAGCGATGAGTTCGCCCGGCGGGGCCGGTCTAAGCTGCTGAGGATGGTTACCTCGACACGCTCGACCCCGTCGGAGCAGGCGCTGCTGGCTGCGGCTCGCAGCGGCGACGAAGAGGCCTTTGGCCGCCTGGTCGAGCCCTACCGCGCCGAGCTCCACGCCCACTGCTACCGGATGCTGGGGTCGCTGCATGATGCCGAGGACGCGCTCCAGGAAGCGCTCCTGCGGGCGTGGCGCGGGCTGCCCGGCTTCGAGGGCCGAAGCTCGGCCCGCGCCTGGATCTACAGGATCGCCACCAACGCCTGCCTGGACGCGATCGCCCGCCGGCCGAAGCGCGTGCTTCCGGTCGACTACGGACCTGCGACCGTCCCGAAGGCCGATCCCGGCGAGCCCCTGGTCGAGTCGGTGTGGATCGAGCCCTACCCCGACGGGACCCTGGTGCTCGAGGACGGTTACGCCGCGCCCGATGCTCGCTACGAGCAGCGCGAGGCCGTGGAGCTCGCCTTCGTCGCCGCGCTGCAGCACCTGCCGGCGCGGCAGCGCGCGGTCCTCATTCTCCGCGAGGTGTTGGGCTTCTCCGCCCGCGAGGTATCCGAGACGCTGGAGACGACGGTGGCATCGGTGAACAGCGCCATGCAGCGCGCCCGCAAGACCGTCGAGGAAAGGCTTCCGGTCCGCAGCCAGCAGGAGACGCTGCGCGAGCTCGGGGACGAGCGGACTCGCGAGCTCGTCGAGGCCTACGTGGATGCCTGGGCGCAGGGCGACGTCGATGCTCTGCGCGCCTTGCTGGCCGAGGACGTTGTCTTCTCGATGCCGCCCTGGGCGAGCTGGTGGCGCGGTCGAGAGACGGTCGCCGAATTCGCGAGGGAGGCCGTCGACATCTGCGCCGAGGCGCGCACCGTCGCGACCAGCGCTAACGCTCAGCCAGCCCTTGCGTACTACGCGCTCGATGCCGAGACCGGGCGCTACGCCGCGACGGCGATCGACGTGCTCACGCTCGAGGGCGCGCGGATCAAGGAGATCACGGCATTCGTCGGCAGCGAGGCGTTCCCGCGCTTCCGCCTGCCGGCCGAGTTGGCGCCGTAGACGTTTCCCGCGTGGAGCAGGATCAGCCGGGGCGCACGGGGAGGTCGTAGTGGCGCCTGACGCTCGAGCCCACGCGGGTGACGTCGGTGCCGTAGATGTGAATCGAGATCGCGGTGTCCTTGCCGGCGTTGCGGACGCGGTGGATGTCGCCCGGCGGGGCGAACGCGCTCACCTCACCGGTCCGGCTCTCGTTCGTCCCCGCCCGGACGAGCGATTCGCCCGGCTCGTCCAGCGTGAACAGCTCCTCGTACTCCGCTCCCCGTAGGACTCCGAGGACGCACCAGGTGACGTGGTCGTGTATCCGCGTGGCCTGTCCCGGGCGCCAGACGATGGCTACGATCGAGAAGCTGCCGTCGCGTTCGGCGTGGAGCACGTGGCTGCTGTAGTTCCGCGGACTCCCAATGCGCTGCTCGGCCGTGAGCAGATCGGCCGACGGCAGGTTGCGCTCCAACTCGTCGCCCACGAGCTGGGCGGTCTCCTGCCAGTCGGCGCGCTTGCCCACCGCGGCGCGAACCGCCGTCACCAGCTGCTCCAGGCCTGGCGCGACGGGCGGGGCCGGGGCTACGCTCGGTGGGGCGGACGATGAGAGCATCGTGGTGTTCGGGGTCATGAGAAGCGGCTCCTGTATAGACCTCGACACGGCCGGGGATTCATCGCTGCCCTCCCGCTCTAACCTGCATCTCATGAGGGAAATCCTCGGCCCACCACTGCGAGCCGCTGCCCTGAGCGCGTTCATTGTCGGCCTCGTCCTGCTGTTTCTCAACCCGCCGTCGTTCGCGGGCCTGGGCGACCTGGTCGCGGTTCTGGCTGGTGTCATCGCCGTCGTCCTCGTCACTGCGTGGGCGACCGTGGCGCTGATCGGCAAGGAGATGCCCGAGCCCGAGTTCCGGCGGCTGGTCGACCGCAGCGACGCCCTCGCGACGCTGCCGCCGCCCGACCAGCCGCCAAGCGAGTTCGACGAGCTCGTGATGCAGGCCTTGGACGAACTGCCGGAGCGCTTTCGGGAGGTCCTCGAGCGAACCCCGGTGACCGTCTCGCGCCGCGGCCACGAGCACCACGCCTACGGCCATTACATCGGCGGCACGATCGCGCGTGACATCTACGCCGACCACATCGTCATCTACCAGGACACGCTGGAGCGGGACTTCGGCCACGATCCGGAGTTGCTACGAGCGCAGGTCGAGCGCACCGTGCGCCACGAGGTGGCTCACCACCTTGGCTGGGATGAGCGCGGGGTGCGCGGCCTCGGTCTTTGACGCGCCGGGTCCCTCCCGTAGCCTGTCCCCCGTGGCCGACTACTACCTCGTCGAGAACGCCAAGGGCCCGGCGTGGGATCACTCACGCGGGCGGCGCGAGCAGGCCGGCTGGGATGAGCACGCCGCGTTCATGGACGCGCTCGTCGAGGAGGGGTTCATCGTGCTCGGGGGACCGATCGGCGACGGCGATGGCGATCACACCCTGCTCGTGGTCGACGCGGACGGAGAGGCGACCATCCGCGCCCGGCTGGCCGAGGACCCCTGGTTCGACGGTGTGCTGAGGATCGAGAGCATCCGGCCCTGGTCGGTATGGCTGCGCCCCGCGGCCGCTGAGTAGCCGCGTCACAGCGGCGCCCGCACTCCCGGCGGGGTGATCAAGCGGGCTCCGGCGCCGCCTGCACGTCTGTCACGTCGATGGTGTCGGCGGGCTCGTGTTGCCGCCGGGACAGCACGAGGCACGGCAGCGCGAGGGCCGAGATGCCCGCCCCCATCAGGTAGGAGGGCGCATAGCCCCACACATCCGCGGCCCGGCCGAGCACGGGCTGGGTCCAGACGCCGCCGACCGAGCTCATGAGCGAGTCGAACGACAGGATGGTCGCCCGCTGGCGCGACGGGATCAGGCCGTTGAGATAGGTCTGTCGAATCGGCATCGTGGCCGCGAACAGCAGCCCCCAGACGACGATCAGCCCGATCACCGGCCAGAAGCTCTCGATCGTGCCGATCAGGGCCAGCGTGATCACGCTGAGCGTCGCCGTTGTGATCAGCGCGGAGGTGCGGCGATGAAAGCGCCTCCGGATCCACGGTGCCGCCAGCCCGCCGAGAATCTGGGCGCCGGCGACGATCGCCGCCACCAGGCCGGCGATCTGGTAGGCCTGCGGGTCGCCGTAGAGCTCGAGCAGATACGGCTGCAGCGCGTAGAAGGCGTAGATGCCGACCCCGCCGATGAGCACGGACTCGACCATCAGCCACTTGACCGCGGGCACCCGCCAGCCGTAGTCGATCGAGGATGAGGCGATCCTTCGCATCTCGGTCAGCGGCCTTCCGCCCTTCTCCGGGGCGAACCCGACGTCGTGCATGAGCCTGAACGCGACGCCGAACATCACGACGAGGACGAGCGCGCGGAGCACGAACGGCGTCCCCAGGCTGAACTGCTGGGCGATGAACCCTCCGGCGACCGAACCGGTGAGCATCGCGGCTCCGGAGACGACCTGGCCGCGCCCGAACACCGACTCCAGCTCGCCGGTGAACCCGGTTGCAGTGAGTGCATCCACCAGCCATGCCTCGACCGCGCCCGAAAAGAAGGTGAACCCGAGGCCGATCAGGATCGAGACCACGGCCCAACTCCAGAACGGCCCCTCGATCTCCCACAGCATCACGTACAGGAGGGTCGAGATCGCCAGCGTGACCGTGCCGAGCAGGTACGAGGCGCGGCGGCCGACGGTGTCGGCGACGATTCCGGTCGGCACCTCGAACAGCACCATGCCCGCGGTGAAGAAGGCGTTGGCGGCGAACGCCTCGAGGTTCGACAGCCCGGCATCGAGCAGGAAGATCGTGTTGATCCCCCAGATGAACGAGGCAGCCAGCGTGTTCCCGAGCATGAGCAGGAGATAGGTGCGCTGGATCGAGCGGGGGGTCGGCATGGGCGGGGTCACGTTCTCATAGGTAGAGGACCGGGTGACGCGGCCTGAGTCATCGGGCCGAACGATGTGGGACGCTGATCACGTGCATCGCTTGTCGGCACGTGCGCGCGGGAGGATCGCGGTTGTCCTGATCGTCCTCGGCGGCGTGTCGTTGGTGGTGGGCAGCCTGGCGGTCTATGCCGAGCGCAACCTGCTCGACGCCGACCGGTTCGCCGATCGGGCCGTCGACTCGCTCGACGACGAGTCCGTTCGCGATGTCATCGGGGTCACCGTAGCCGAACAGCTCGAGCGCAAGGTGGATCGGGACCTGATCGCGGTCCGGCCGGTGGTCGAGACCGTGGCATCGGGGATCGCCGATACCTCCGCAATCCGGGGAGCGCTGCGCGCCGGGATCTCACAGGCCCACCAAGTGGCGCTGGGGAAGGGGAAGGACACCGCTGCCGTCACGATCGCCAACATCGGAGTCATCGCCGACGAGGCCCTGAGCAGGCTGAGCCCAAGGGCCGCGAAACAGATACCCGACGGCTTCGACGCGACCCTCACGCGCCTCTCGGAGGCCGGGCCGATCACGGACGTCGTGCAGGTCGCCGACGACGTGTCAGTGGCGGCGGTGATCGCGCCGGCGCTGGCGGTGATCCTGTTCGTCCTCGCCGTGATCGCGGCCGCCGACCGGCGCCGGGCGCTGCTGGGCGTGGGCATCGCGATCTCGGTGGCTGGGGCGCTGGTCGTTGTCGCGTACGCGGTCGGCCAGGCCGTCGCCGCCGGCGCTGTCGACGGCGAGACGAACCGCGAGGCGGTGCGGGCCGTATGGAGCTCGATGCTGGGCGACCTTAAGGATGCGAGCCTCGCGCTCTGCTTCGCCGGGGCGATCCTCGCCGGCGCCGCGGCATCGCTCACCCGTCCTGTCGACCTGCCTCGCGCGCTCGATCGGGTCCGGGACGCTCTCGCCTGGCGCCCGGCGTCGCGCGCCGGCCAGGTCCTGAAGGGCGCGGCGGTCCTCGGCGCGGGCGTACTGATCCTGATCTCGCCGCAGGTCGCGCTCGAGCTGGTGGCGCTGGCGCTCGGCCTCGGCCTGGCCTTCGTCGGGGCCAGCGAGTTGCTCGCCATGATCGCGCCCGCCCCTTCGGCGGAGGCGTCCGACGCGCCCGAGCCCGCCAGTCGATTCGGCCGCCCCGCGGCGCTCGTCGCGCTCGCGGCCGTTGCGGGCACGATCGTGGTGTTGATCGCCTTCGATGACGACAGCGGCAAGGTGGCGCAGGCGGCGAGGGGCTGCAACGGCAGCCAGGCCCTCTGCGACACGCCGCTGAACGAGGTCTCCTTTCCGGCCAGCCACAACGCGATGTCGGCCGCCGACTATCCCGGCTACACGTTCCCGATGCACGTTGGGACCATCCCCCAGCAGCTCGCGGACGGCGTTCGCGGTCTCCTGATCGACGCGTACTACGGCTATCCGGGCAGGCTGGTGTTCACGGACTTCGAGCGCAGCCCGAACAAGCTCATCGCCGAGGTCCGCATGCAGCTCGGGCCCGACTTCGTGGAGGCGGCGGACCGCCTGCGCTCGACCATCGCCCAGCCGGAGGGCAAGGAGTCCCAGCTCTACCTCTGCCATGGGTTCTGCGAGCTCGGCGCGGTCCCGCTCATCGAGACCCTCCGGGAGATCGATGGCTTCGTCGAGGAGCATCCGAGCGAGGTGCTCCTGATCGACATCGAGGACTACGTCGCGCCCGAGGACATCGTGAGCGCGTTCGAGGAGAGCGGCCTGGCCGAGCATGCGTACGACGGTCCGCTCGGCCCCGACTTTCCGACCCTCGGGGAGCTGGTCGACTCCGGAAAGCAGGTCGTGGTGCTGGCGGAGAACCGCTCGGGCGCCGCGCCGTGGTACCGCAGCACCTACGACTACTTCCAGGAGACGGAGTACAGCTTCAAGACCCCGGAGGAGATGGACTGCAGCCCAAACCGCGGCGACCCCGACAACCCGCTCTTCCTGATCAACAACTGGATCGACACCGACCCGGCGGCCAAGCCGTCGAACGCCGCGGAGGTGAACGCCCGCGACTTCCTCCTTGACCGCGCCCGCCGCTGCGCGCGGCAGCGGGGCCTCGTCCCCAACCTGATCGCGGTCGACTTCTATGACGAGGGCGACCTGTACGGGGTCACCGACGCCCTCAACCGCGGCGACGAAGGCTAAGTCGGCCTCAGCGCTTCGCCGGCAGCGTGCGGGCGAACGCGACCCCGCGTCCGACCCACGTCGCGAGCTGGCGCTCGGTCTTCACGCCTTCCGGCGCGACCATGACCCAGCCCTTCATCGGGCGACCGGTCATGTCGAAGGCGCGGGCATGCGGCTGCCCGAGCGCGTCCTCGCCCGCCTCCGGCCCGACCCGGACGATCAGCTCGTCGCCGCTGATGCCGACCGACATGTTTCCTTCGAGCAGGAACGCGACCCCGCCGAACATCTCCCTCTCGCTGAGCGCGCCCTCGTCGCGAAGTAGCTCGCGAACTCGGCTTGCAAGATCCTCGTTGTAGGTCATCGGGCACGCTCAAGGATCGCAGCCATGCGAGCGGCCTGACGGCGAACGTCGTGCTCCTCGGCCGCCTTGCGGGCGCCCTGGTTCGGTGACGGCAACTCGGCCGCCCGCTCCAGCCCGGCGGCCACGGCCTCGGTGTCATGCGGATCGACCAAGACGCCCGCCTCGGCGGGGACGAACTCGGGCGGCCCACCGATCGCCGTTGCGACCACGCTCCGCTCCATCGCCATCCCCTCGAGCGTCGCCTGACCGAACGGCTCTACCAGCGACGGCTGGCAGAGGACGTCGCAGGCGGCGATCCAGCGGGGAACGTCCGTCTGCGGGATCCGGCCGCTCACCCTCACGTCGGCTCGACCCTCGAGCGCACTCCGCAATGGCCCGTCGCCGACGAAGGCGAGGCGTCCACGGTCGAGGCGCGCAAACGCGTCGGCGAGGCGGACGACGTTCTTGCGGCCGATCAGCGACCCGACGCAGAGAAACGCCGGACCGTCGCCCTCCCAGCCCAGCTCCCGGCGCGCCTCGGCTGGCGGACGGGGGGCGAAGGCATCGAGGTCCACCCCGCAGTCGGCTATCTCGAGCTTCGCCCTCGCCGCGGGGATTCGCTCCGCGAGTCGGTCCGCCAGCCAGCGCGAATTCGCGATCACCGCCGCCGCGCGGCCCACCACCCGGCCGGTGGCCGCCGTCACGCCTCGAATGCGGCCGAGGTTGGCGACGTCCTGCCCGTGGGCCATGACCACCAACGGCGCGCGCGACGCCATCGCCGCCAGCGCCCCGGCGGCCCCGGCCGGAAACAGGAAATGGACGAAGACCACGTCCGGGCGCCGGCGGCGGGCAGCCGCGAGCGCCTCGGCGGTCAGGCGCGCGTACTTGGTGGGCGGCCCGCCGCGCCGGCTGATCGCTGCGACGTCCACCTCGTGTCCCATCGTCTCCAGCTCGCGTGCCAGGGGCACCAGAAAGCTCCCGAGGTCTGGGTTCTCGGGACTGGGCCACATCTGCGTGACGAGCAGGATCCGCATGGCGTCGAGATCATGGCGACCGCGACGACCCCGCGCCGCCACACCCCCGCGCCGCGCGCCGTCCCGCCCGCGCCGCGCGCCGTCCCGCCCCCGCCGCGCGCCGTCCCGCCCCCGCCGCGCGCCGTCCCGCCCGCGCCGCGCGCCGTCCCGCCCGCGCCGCGCGCCGTCCCGCCCGCGCCGCGCGCCGTCCCCGCCCGCGCTGCGCGCCGCCCGGCCCCCCGGGACGCGTGGAGGGTTTGCCACCCATACGGTGGTCAATCCTCCACGCGTCGGCGCGCCGGTGGCCGAGTCACCGGTGACGCCTCCTCATCTCGAGCGCCGCCCGGAGCCTCGCGAACACCCCTTCAGGATCTGCACCGAGTTGACGCGGGGTGATCGGCATGACGAGCACTCCGTGGGCCTCGAGCGTTGCGGCCTTGAGGCGGTCCCGCTCGAAGGCGATGCGTCCGCGGTGAGCGTCGTAGCCGTCGATCTCGAGCGCCAGGCTTCTCGGATCGCCAGAGGACGTCCACCTCGTAGCCGTGGATCCGGGCGTTCAGCTCGTATCCCTCAAGCCCTTCTCGGCGGAGGAGACGGAGTAGGTGGCGTTCCGCCGGGGAGCGCGTCCGCTGACGACCGTCTGGCATGCCGAGGAGCTCGCGCAGCGCGGGGCCGCCTGGGCGCCCTCGGTTGCGCTCAAGTTGCTGCCGGAGCTCGCGCTCGCTCGCGAGTCGGCGGTATTCCGCTTCGGCCACGAGCCGCTCGAGCGTTTCCTTGTCGAGCGTTGGGGCTGTATCGAGGATCGTGCGGGGTGGGCTTGTCAGCTGCAAGCGGTGCCGGCGACGGATGTCGCGACGCTCGAGCGTGCAGCGAACAATTGCGATCCCCGGACGGTCGTGACGGGCGCCGACTGGGACAGTGACGCAGACGTCAGCCGAGGGGCGGTAAGGAAGGAGCTCCCACAGGGCCGCCGCCGTCCGGTGGCTCAGGACCGCGCCCGGCCCACAGGCGAGCAGCGCCGCCGTTTCGCGTGCGTGCGGCGGTGGCGCGGCGTGGCCGGCCAGGTAAACGCCGCGGTGCATCCGGTGAAGGCGCCCGTCGGCCAACCGGCGGTCGATCGCGCGCCGAGTGATGCCAGCGGCGATCAATTGCGACCGTGCGACCACCCCGTGCTGGCCGGTCGCCAGACGGGCAATGATCGTGTCGGTGGAGGGTTTGCCACCCATACGGGGGTCAACCCTCCGCGCGCCGATGGCGCCCCCGGCCGGGGCGGTGCTAAGGGCGGCCGCGGCGGCCGCTGGCGATCAGATATCGGGCTCTGATCTCGACCGCCGTCTTGCTCTCGTTGCACGAGGCGAGCAGGCGCTCGAAGGACGGTCGCAACTCGGTCAGCTGGTGTGGGTCCAGCGCGGTCGTCCCTGCGAGCGCCGCGAAGGCGGCGTCGGGACCGGCGAACCGCAGCGGCACCGACCGTCCGCGCAGGTCCAGGTCCTCGAGCACCGGCTGCAAGCGCCGGCGCACCACCGCCTCGACTCCCCAGCGGGAGGGCGAGGGCACGCCCTGAGGGAGCGGGTCGATCTCCTCGCAGAGCTCGTCGAGCCGGCCGGGCAGCCCGCGGGGGATCCAGGCGGCGAGGACGACGGTTCCACCCGGTCGGGTGACGCGCACGAGCTCGGAGACCATCCGCGCCGGGTGAGGCGCCAGGGCGGCCCCGAACGCCGAGACGACCACGTCGAACGAGCCGTCGCCGTAGGGCAAATCGAGCGCGTCAGCGACCGCCCACTCGACCCCCGCACCGCAGCGCGCCCGCCCGCGTGCAGCCATCGCCGGTGCGAGATCGCAGGCGCTGACCGTCGCCCCGCGTGCGGCGCAGGCGAGGGCCACGTTGCCGTCGCCGGCACCGACGTCGAGCACTTGCGTGCCCGAGCCGACCTCCGCGAGCTCGGCGATCACCCCGGCCACGGGCTCGATCGCGCGCAGCAGCGGCTCGTGCCCACCGCGGTCCCAGACCGCTCGGTGACGCTCGGTGACGCGGTCGTAGTCGACGGCGCCCCGGCTGGCATCGCTCATCCGAAGCCCGAACAGGGCCCGCCGCGAAAGCCTCGCGCTGCCATGGACGGGCCCGCGGGGACGGTGGGCGTAGAGGTCGCGACTCACGGCGGCCGATCCTAGACGAGCGATTCCCACTCCCATGGGCACCATCACAAGCTGTTCACACGTACCACCCGCCGGAGCGATAGAAGCCGTCACCGAGAAGGTGGGGCGCGGGCTGATTTGGGGGCGAGTCCGGGCTGGGAACGTGCCGATAGCGGGAGGTACTTGATGGAAGTTGCAGGTCTGACCAGAAGGCGGTTCGTGAAGGGTTCGGCGGCGATTGGCAGTGGCCTCGCAATCGCCGGCCCACTGAGCGCGCTTGCGGCGCGCCAGGCCGAGGGCCAACGGCGGCGGAGCGTGGGCTACGGACAGCTTCAACCGACGCCCGAGCGGGACTCCGGGATCGACTTCCTCGAGCTCCCCCCGGGCTTCAGGTACCGGATCATCTCCCGCCAGGCCGATCCGATGGACGACGGCAACCCGACGCCGGGGATCTTCGACGGCACGGCTGCGTATCGAGGCGGTGGCGAGACGATCCTGATCCGCAACCACGAGAACCGCTCGCGGCCTGGCGAGATCGAGGTCGTCGTTCCGCAGGGCAAGCGCTACGACCGTGACCCGGACGTGCGCGGCGGGAACACCAAGCTCGTCGTCGAGCGCGGCGGCGAGCGCCGCGTGCGCGAGAGCCTCGCCGTCCTCGGCGGCACCCACACCAATTGCGCCGGCGGGCTAACTCCCTGGAACACCTGGATCACCTGCGAGGAGATCTTCAACTACGGCGCTACCGAGAGCAACACGGTCCCCGGCTCGGGTACCCCGCACGGCTACGCGTTCGAGGTTCCCGCTGACGCCGATGGCCCGGTCCAGCCGCTCGAGATCAACGCCGCGGGGCGCTTCTCGCACGAGGCGGTTGCCTGGCTCAGGGGCGTCCTCTATGAGACCGAGGACCGCGACGACGCGGCCTTCTACCGCTTCCTGCCCAATCGCGAGCCGCGGGAGTACGGCGATCTCGCGACCTTCGGCGGCACCCTCCAGGCGCTCTCCATACGGGCGCGCCCGAATTTCGACGCGAACACCGCCGATCCAGGCGAGAGCTATCCGGTCGAATGGGTGACGATCGAGGAACCGGACCCACTCGAGGACACCGTCCGTGACGAGGCGCAGTCCAAGGGCGCGGCGATCTTCGATCGCACCGAGGGCATCTGGTCAGCCGACCGGCGGCTCTACTTCGACTGCACCACGGGCGGTGAAGCCCAGCTCGGGCAGGTCTGGGAGTACACGCCCCGCGGTCGGGATGGTGGTGATCTGCGGCTGATCTATGAGTCGACCAGCGTCGAGGACCTGGAGAATCCCGACAATCTCGTCGTCGTCCCCGCCACCGGCCATATCTGGCTTCAGGAGGACTCGTCGGGCGAACAGTTCATTCGAGGCGTCAACCGTCGCGGCGAGATCTACGATTTCGCTCGCACCCTCGTCAACTCGACCGAGTTCTGCGGTGGCTGCTTCAGCCCTGACGGCAGGACGTTCTTCGTCAGCCAGCAGGGCGACCGCCAGGACCCCGCCGCGGGCGAGGATCCGCTCAACCCTCCGGATGACGGCGCGGCCCTCACCTACGCCATCTGGGGCCCGTTCGAAGACGGCGCGGGCTGACCGCCTCGCCGATGGCCGCGTCGACAATCGATTGGGGTGAAGCCGCGGGATAATCCCGCGTGTGCGAACCAACCCGCAGCTACCTCCCGGCCCTCGCCTGCCCAGCGCGGTTCAGTCGGTCCGCCTCTCCCGCAACCCGATCGGGTTCTTCGTCGACGCCCGCCGCCGCTACGGCGACGTGTTCACCGCCTCGTTCGTGGGTTTCCACAAGCTCGTCTACGTCGCGGATCCGGGGCTGGTCAAGGAGATCTTCGCGGGCGATCCGGCTCGGTTCCACGCCGGCGAGGCGAACGCGACCGTGCTCGAGCCGGCGCTCGGCCCGCATTCGGTGCTTACGCTCGACGAGGACGAGCACCTGCGTCAGCGCAAGCTGCTCCTGCCTCCGTTCCACGGCGAGGCAATTCGCCGCTACGGCGACGTCATCCGCCGCGTCGCTGAGCGCGACATCGAGACCTGGCCGGTGGGCGAGCCGTTCGCGCTGCGCCCCCACACGCAGGCGATCACGCTGGAGGTGATCCTGCGTACGGTATTCGGCGTCACCGACCCCGATCGCCTCGAGCGAGCGCGTCGCGTGGTCGACGAGTTCGCGACCCGCAGCGACCTGATCCTGCTGATTCCGTTCCTCCGCCGGGACTTCGGCCGCTTCAGCCCGTGGGCTCGCTTTCAGCGGGCCAGGGCCGCACTGGACGAGCTCATCTATGAGGAGATCGCGCTTCGCCGGGCGGAGCCCGACCCGGAGAGTCGCGATGACGTTCTCTCGCTGCTTCTTCGTGCCCGCCACGACGACGGCAGCCCGATGAGCGATGCAGAGCTTCGCGACGAGCTTGCCACCGTGATCGGCGCCGGCCATGAGACCACCGCCACCGCACTCGCCTGGGCGATGGAGCGGCTGCTGCGCACCCCGCGCGTCCTCGGCCGGCTCCGGAAGTCGATCGACGCCGGAGAGGACGAGTACCTCGACGCGACCATCAAGGAGACCCTGCGCTCGCGCCCAGTGCTCTCGGACGTCGCCCGGAAGCTGACCGCCCCGACCTGGATCGGCGCCTACGTGATCCCGGCCGGCTGGATCGTCTTGCCGGGAATCCTCGCGATCCATTACCGAGACGATCTGTTCAGCGATCCCCACGAGTTCCGCCCCGAGCGGTTCCTCGAGGGTGAGGGAGGGGGTCTCAGCTGGATCCCCTTCGGCGGCGGAGTCAGGCGCTGTGTCGGCGCCGCCTTCGCGCAGTATGAGATGCGGATCGTGCTTCGGGCGATCATCGAGCACGCCGATCTGCGCCCGGCGGACCCTCGGCCCGAGCGCCCCGTGCCCCGCAACGTCACCCTGGCGCCGGCGCGTGGTGCGAGGGTCGTGCTCGGGCGCCGGCTCGCGCCCACGCCACGCCCCGAGGCTCTAGCCGGCGTCTGACGACAGCGTCAGGCTGTCGCGCGCTCTCGTTCGACCAGCTGCCGCCGGAGGATCTTCCCCGACGGGGACTTGGGGATCTCGTCGATGAGCTCGACCAGCCGGATCCGCTTCTGTGGTGAGACTCGCTCGCCCACCCACTCGATCAACTCGCCGTGATCGAGTTCGTCAGCCGAGGGCACCACATAGGCTTTGGGCAGCTCGCCGCACTTCTCGTCGGCGACGCCGATCACGGCCACGTCCGCAACGCTGGGATGGGTGATGATCAACGCCTCCAGCTCCGCCGGCGGCACCTGGAAGCCCTTGTACTTGATCAGCTCCTTCAGCCGGTCGACGATGGCGAAGAACCCGTCGGAGTCGACCGTGGCGATGTCGCCTGTATGCAACCAGCCGTCGGCGTCGATGGCTGCGGCCGTCGCCTCGGGATTGTTCAGGTACCCGCGCATCACCTGCGGGCCCCGGATCCACAGCTCTCCCCGCTCACTCTCGCCGGCATCCTCACCCGTCTCCGGATCGACGAGCCGGCACTCGGTGCCGGCGAGGGGATGGCCGATCGTGCCCCGGCGCTGCTCGCCGTCGGGACGGCACATGTGAGTCACCGGGCTGGTCTCGGTCAACCCGTATCCCTGGCCGACAGTGCAGTCGAGTCGCTCGGCGACCCCCTCCTCGAGCTCGACACCGAGGGGCGCCGCCCCCGAGATGATCAGCTTGAGCGACGAGAGGTCGCGTTCCGCGACCGCGGGGTGCCTGGCGAGGGCGAGCGCGATCGGCGGCACGATGAAGACGTCGGTCACCCGGTGGCGCTCGATCAGGTCGAGGGCCTGCTCGAGATCGAAGCGAGGCACGGTGACGATCGTCGCCCCGATCCGCAGGCCGAGGTTCATGATCACGGTCATTCCGTAGATGTGGAAGAAGGGGAGGCACCCCAGCAGAATCCGGTCCTCGTCGAGGCGGACGGTGCTCTGGACCTGGCAGAGGTTCGCGACCAGGTTGCGGTGGGTGAGCATGACTCCCTTTGGCAGGCCGGTGGTGCCGCTCGAGTAGGGCAGGACCGCGAGGTCTGACTCCGGTTCGATCGCGGTCTCAGGCGCCTCCCCCGGATCGCCGAATAGCGCCGTGACCGGCTCGAATCCAGGCGCCTCTCCGACGACGAACCGCTCGTCGACCCCAGCCTGCTCGGCCGCCTCGCGCGCGACGTCGGCGAACGGGGGGACCGTGAGGAGGATCCGAGCGCCGGAGTCCCGAAGCTGGTGCGCGAGCTCGTTCGCCCTGTAGAGGGGATTGGACGTGGTGCACGTCCCCCCGGCCGCCGACGCGCCGTGGAAGGCGATCGCGTACTCGGGCAGGTTCGGCATGTGTACGGCGAGCACGTCGCCCTTGCCGAAGTCGCGTGCTGCAAGGCCGGAGGCCATGCTTCGAACCGCTCCGGCGAGCTCGCCATAGCTGAGCTGGCGCCCAGAGGGGCCATCGATCAGCGCCGGCTTCCCGCCGCGCTCGTCGGCGCGCTCGAGGACGAACGAGGTGATGTCCGCATCGCGCACGGCGATCTCGCCATCGGGGCTCGGGTAGATCTGCATCTCTCCTCCTTGTCGCCGCCAGTCTCCCGCACCCGGCACCCTCGGCGCAAGGCCGGGCTCCCGAGGGTGGCAGGCGGGCTACGGTTCCGCCGGTGATGGTCTCCGCCCACGACGGCTTCGCCCTCGACCTCGACGGTGTCGTGTGGCTCACGGGCGAGCCGATCCCGGGGTCGGTGGAGGGGATCGCCAGCCTCCGTGCGGGCGGCCGGAGGGTCGTCTTCCTCACCAACGACCCACGCTCGACCCGCGAGGAGTACGCCGAGCGGCTGCGGCGCATCGGCGTGGAGGCGGATGCCGACGACGTGCTCACCTCGGGCACCGCCGTGGCGGAGGCGGTGGCGGCCGAGATGCCCGGTGCGGGCGTCTACGTGGTCGGCTCCGACGCGCTCCGCGCCGAGCTGCGCGTGGCTGGGCTCGAGGTCGTCGGCGGCGGCGATTCCAGTGCCGACGCCGTCGTGGTCGGAGGCCACTCGGGGTTCGACTTCGCCGAGCTCCACGAGGCGATGACTGCCGTGCGAGCCGGGGCGGAGCTGTGGGCCACCGGCCGCGATCCGGTCTATCCGACGGCCGAGGGCCTCCTCCCGGGCTCCGGGGCGATCGTTGCAGCGGTCGAGACGGCATCGGGCGCGACCGCCAGGGTCGCCGGCAAGCCCGAGCCGGCGATGTTCGAGGCCGCCCGTCGGCGTCTGCGCGCCGACCACCCGGCGATCGTCGGCGACAGCCTCGACTCCGACATCGCGGGCGGCGCCGCGGCCGGGTTCGCCACGATCCTCGTCCTGACGGGCCGTGCGAGCCGGGCCGACGCCGACCGAGCCCCGGCGCGACCGGACCTGATCGTGCCGAGCCTGGCGGCGTTCGCCGACTCGTCCTAGGCGATGCGACCACTCGATCAGCAGACGATCCTGATCACCGGCTCGACCGACGGCCTCGGGCTGGAGACGGCTCGCGCCCTGCTCGGGAAGGGCGCGACCGTGCTGCTTCACGGGCGCGGCCCGCAGCGGATCGAGCGGGCGCTGGCGACGCTCCACCGTCCCTACCGCACCCACGGCCTGGTTGCGGACCTCTCGTCGCTCGAGAACGTTCGGCGTCTGGCCCGCGACGTGGAGCGCCGCTTCGAGCGCATCGATGTCCTGGTCAACAACGCCGGCATCATCGTGGGAGACGGCCGGCGGCAGAGCCGCGACGGCTACGAGCTCACCTTCGCCGTCAACTACCTCTCGCACTTCCTGCTGACGCTCGAGCTCCTGCCCCTTCTCCGGCGCTCGGCGCCGGCTCGGATCGTCAACGTCGCTTCGAAGGGCCAGGCGGCGATCGACTTCGACGACGTGATGCTCGAGCGCTCCTACGACGGCTTCCGTGCGTACGCCCAGAGCAAGCTTGCGCAGATCTCGTTCACGTTCGAGCTGGACGAGCGCCTGCGGGCCGCAGGTGAGGAGGGGGTGATCGTGAACGCCCTGCATCCGGCGACGCTGATGGACACCAAGATGGCCCGCCGGTCGTTCGGCGGCGTGCTGAGCTCCGTGGCCCAGGGGGTCGAGGCGGTGGTGCGCCTGGTGGCCGACCCGAAGCTGGACGGCGTCAGCGGCCGATACTTCGACGGCCTGTCCGAGAGCGCCGCTGATCCGCAGGCGTACGACCCGGACGCCCGCCGGCGGCTGTGGGAGCTGAGCGCCCGCATGACCGGGTTGGTTGCCACCTCCATGGGTTAGGTTCCCAGGGTCGGGTGAGACCACCGGAGGGGGCAATTGGACATCAGCCAGCTGAAGAGGATCCCGCTGTTCGCGGGCGTACCCGACGAGGCGTTGACGAAGCTCGCCCCGTTCGCCACATCCGAGGAGTGGCCCGAGGGCAAGCGAATCGTCACCGAGGGCGGTTTCTCCAACCAGTTCTTCGCGATCGAGGAGGGCACGGCCAAGGTCGAACGTGGCGGCGAGCAGATCGCGCAGTTGGGTCCCGGTGACATCTTCGGCGAGCAGGGCCTGCTCGAGAAGCAGGAGCGCTCCGCGACGGTCACCGCCACCTCACCGATCAAGCTGATCAAGATCGATCACTGGGAGCTCGCCCGGATGCGACGCTCGATGCCCGAGGTGGTCGAGGAGTTGAGGCGCACGGTGGAGGAGCGCGCCGGTTAGGACCGGTTGCCATCGCCAGCCGCCGGGATAGGATGCCCGCGACATAGGCCGGTGGCTAAGGGAAGTCCGGTGAGAGGCCGGCGCGGTCCCGCCACTGTGACCGGGGAATAGGCGTCGCAAGACGCACGCCCTGCCGCCCCCGCGGCGAGGCGATCGGTCGGCCACTGGGAGCGCCCCGGCGCTCCCGGGAAGGCGCGGCGCCGATCCCGGAAGCCAGGAGACCTGCCTCCGGCCAGCCGTTTCAGTCCCTCGAGGAAAGGGTGGCTCAGATGAACGATCTCCTTTGGCCCTTGCGGCTCGCGCTGCCGGCGGTGGCGCTCGCGGCGCTGGCGTTCCTCGCCGTGGCGGCGCCTGCGACGGCAAGGTCGGTACTCGCGGAGTTGCGAGTGGAAGGTCCTTCCGGGACGCTCGATCCCGGCACCTGGTACGCGACCGTGACCGAGCGGATCAGGCGCTCGGGCTCGGGCGATGAGTGCGTCCGCCGTGACGGCGCGATCCGCGTGCCCGGCGCCACCGCGATGGGCCTGCCGCAGACCGGCTCGGAATCGAATCAGGCCCTGCGCCAGGTCCGCGTCCGCCGGGACGAGGCCGGGCTGTTCGTCTGCGAGATCGCCAACGTGCTCGGTCGTCCGTTCAGCGATCCTGACGGGTTCTCGGGCTGGACCTACTGGCAGGACTACGTTGCGGGCACGGCCTCGGCCGATCGGGTCATGTTGCGCCGGGGCGACCGCATCCTCTGGGCGTACTCGGACTTCGGCACGACGACGCCGCTGAACCAGGGGGACGCGCTCGAGCTCCGCAGCGTCGACCCCGGGACCACCGACGGGGAGCTCGAGGTGAAGGTGGTGGCGCACAGCTTCGACGGCGGCACCTCGCCTGCCGAGGGCGTCACGATCGAAGGCGCCTCGACCGTGACGGCGCTCGGCAATGGGCGCTACGGCCTCACCGTCGGCGAGGGCTTCAGCACCCTGCAGGCCTCGCGAGGGCTCGACATCCCCTCGCAGCCGATCGAGACCTGTTTCCGTGCCGGCCCGGCCCGGTGCCCTCGAGCCCACGGGAGGACGATCGTCGGCAGTCCACTCGGCGACGCCCTCCCGGGGACCCGCGGGTGGGACGAGATCGATGCCGGCCGCGGGCCCGACCGGATCGAGATCGCCACCGGCGGGCGCGACCAGGTGCGGTGCGGGCCTGGTGTGGACACGGTCGTGCGCAAGCGCGGCGATCGCAATGACGACATCCACGGGAGCTGCGAGCGGACCCGCTCGGCGTGAATCCATGCCGGTGGTACCTCACACAACGTCATGAGAGGCACCACTAGACGCCGTGGCCGCATCGGCACCCCGCTGGCGACGCTGCTCGTCGCCCTGCTCGTCGGGTGCGGCTTCGGTGAAGGGGAATCGTCGGAGGGGACCGCGATCCTCGTGGTCACCAGGGACTACGGCTCGGAGCGTCTGCTCGCGGCCTCCGAGGAGGGCCCGCCCGAGTCCGAGACGGTGATGCGCTTCCTCGACCGTGAGGCGGAGATCGCGACTCGCTACGGGGGCGGCTTCGTCCAGTCGATCGAGGGCATCTCGGGCGCGCTCGAGGGCGGGCGCAGCCTCGACTGGTTCTTCTACGTGAACGGGGTCGAGTCGCCGGTCGGGTCCGCGGACCGAACCGTTCGCGGCGGGGATCGCATCTGGTGGGACTACCACGACTGGACCGACGTGATGCGCGTGCCGGCCGTGGTCGGGTCGTTTCCCGAGCCGTTCCTGCAGGAGGCCGAAGGGACGGACCGGGCTCCCGTCCAGGTGGTCTGCTCGGGCGCACGTCAGCCGTGCGACGAGGTCGCCGAGCGCCTGGCCGAGGAGGGGGTGGACGCCAGCATCGAGGCCTTCCGGAAGGGCGGGGTCGGGGCCGGCGCCGGCGGGGATGCGCCGGGCGGAGACGACGCGCTGCGCCTGCTGGTGGGTAAGTGGGGCCGCGTCCGCCACGATCCGGTGGCGGCGGAGCTCGAGCGGGGGCCTGCCAGCAGCGGTGTCTTCGGACAATTCGAGCGCGGCGCCGATGGGTGGCGGCTCCTCGCCCTCGACCGGCGCGCGCGGGAGGCGGAGCGGCTGGAAGGGGCGGCGGGGCTCGTGGCCGCAGTTCGCCCAGGCGAGGCTCCCCCGACCTGGGTGATCACAGGGACGGACCGCGGTGGTGTCGCGGCGGCAGCGACCATGCTCGACGAGCGCGCACTGCGGGATCGCTACGCCCTCGCGGTGACTGACTCCGATCCAGTCGCGCTCCCCGTTGAGGGAGGCCCCGGGTGAGGCCGCCGCTCGCCTACGCTCCGGGGCGGGGCCCGCTCTCCGACGCGCACGCGCTCGCGGCAAGCGCCTACCTCGGCTCGATCGCGATCGCCGCGTTCGTCTTCTCGAATCCGATCGTCCTCGCCGGCGCCGGTGCTGCCGCCACCGTCGCCGGGCTTGCGGCCGGCGCCCGGCGAGCCCTGAGGCTGGCGGTGCGCTGGGGCCTGGCCCTGGCAGTGGTCTTCGTCGTCGTCAACGCGCTCGCGGCGCAACGCGGCGACACGATCCTCCTGCGTGGGGGCGAGCTTCCACTGCTCGGACACGTCGACGTCAGCGCCGAGGCCCTGGTGGAGGGGGCAATCCTGGCGATACGCGTGGTCGTGGTGATGATGGTGTTCGCGGTCCACTCCGCGACGGTCGACCCCGATCGCCTGCTGCGCCTGCTGCGCCCCGTCGCAGGTCGCTCGGCACTGACGGCGTCGCTCCTGACACGGCTGGTGCCGGTCGCCGCCGCGGACCACGATCGTCTCCGGGAGGCCGCCTCACTGCGGGGGCCCGGCGCGGCCGCGGTCGGGCGGGCCGCGATGACCCGTCGCCTGGTCGCAGGCTCGCTCGACCGCGCGGTCGACGTCGCCGCCACGCTTGAGCTTCGTGGCTATGCGCTCGGTGTTCCTCGCTCGGCCCGCTCGGAGCGGCGGTCCCGGCACAGCATCCGGTTCCTGCTCGCCGCGTTCGCGATCACGGTGGGCTCGCTCGGCGCGCTCGCGGCCGGGATCGGCGAGTTCGAGGCGTACCCGCGGATCACGATCGACGCGGACGCGGCCACCCTCGCGCTCGCCGCCGCGCTTCCGTGCCTCGCGGCCCTGCCGTTCATCCCCTCGTGGGCAGCTCGGCATCGGCGGAGGCGGCAACGAGGAACCAACTCCGTCGCGCCGGTTACCAGGTACGCCGATGGCTGAGCCGATCGTCCGCCTGCGCTCGCTCTCCTACCGATACCCGGGGGCGGCCCGCACGGCCCTCCGCGGGCTGGATCTCGAGCTGGGCACAGGCGAGTTCGTGGTTCTCGCCGGGCGCTCGGGCTCCGGGAAGACGACCCTGCTTCACGCCTGCTGCGGGCTGGTGCCGCACTACCACGGGGGCGAGGTCAGCGGGGCGATCGAGGTCGCCGGCAAGGACGTCTCCACCGCCGGGCCCGGTGAGCTGGGGGGCGTGGTCGGCCTCGTCTCCCAGGATCCCGAGACGCAGGTGGTGGCCACGACCGCGCGCTCGGAGATCGAGCTCCCTCTCGAGATGCGGGGGCGCTCGCCGGCGCGGAGGGCTCGGGCCGTCGAGGAGGTGGCGCTGGCGCTGGCCCTCCCGCATCTGCTGGACCGGACAGTCGACTCGCTCTCCGGCGGCGAGCTGCAGCGCGTGGCGCTGGCGGCCGCGCTGGTCGCCCGCCCGCGCCTCGTGCTCCTCGACGAGCCGACCTCGCAGCTCGACCCGGTTGCGGGTGATGAGCTGATCTGGCTGCTGCGCCGGCTGAACGAGGAGTGGGGCACGTCCGTGCTGCTGGCGGAGCACCGGCTCGAGCGATGCTTGGCCGCCGCCGACCGGGTGGTGGCGATGGCCGGCGGCGAAATCGCGTTCGACGGCGATCCCGAGCGCTACCTCGAGTGGTCCCTGGCGACGGATCCGGCGCTGGCCACGCCCGCGGCCCGGCTGTTCGACCGCGCCGGCCTGCGCCCGCTGCCCGGAGGGGTGAAGCACGCCCGGGCGGTGCTCGGCGCGCGTGGCATCCGCGTCGGGGACGCTCCAGATCCAGGGGCGGCGCCACTGCGGGCAGGCGGCTCCGGCGGTCTCCTCCGGCGCGGCTTCCTGCGGGGGCGCCGGGCGGCGCCGAGCGCGCTCGCCGCCTCCGACCTCTGGGTCGAGCTGGACGACGGCGAGGCCCTGCGCGAGGTCCTCCGCGGCCTCTCCCTGCGGGTCGAGCCCGGGGAGCGGGTTGCGCTGATGGGACGCAACGGGGCCGGCAAGACCACTCTGCTGCGAGCGGCGGCGGGCCTGGTCGAGCCCGTTCGCGGGCGGATCGAGGCACCCGGGCGCTGTGCGCTCCTGAGCCAGAGCCCCGCGGATTTCCTGGTGCGTGAGCGGGTGGGTGAGGAGCTCCCCGGCGCCGCCGGGCGAGCCGCGCTGCGCGCCGTCGACCTCGAGTGGGCGGCTGAGGCCGACCCGCGCGATCTCTCCGGTGGTGAGCGCCAGCGCCTGGCGCTCGCGATCGTGATGGCCGGTCGCGCCGTGGGGGGTCACGAGGCGGCGTTCCCCGGCCTGGTCTGCCTCGACGAGCCGACCCGCGGAATGGACCGCGCGCGCAAGGACGAGCTTGGCGGGTGGCTCGAGCGGCTGGCCGGGGCCGGCGCCGCGGTGGTGGTGGCCACACATGAGGTCGAGTTCGCCGCGTCGTTCGCGCGGCGGGCCATACTGCTCGGCGACGGGCGGGTGATCGCGGACGGGCCGATCGAGGAGATCCTCTCCGGCGGCTGGTACTTCGCGACCGAGGTCGCCCGCATCCTCGGCGTCGACGGCGCGATCTCGCCGGAGCGGGGCGCGGAGCTGATCCGGGACGCCGCGGGCGCCGCGGGTCACGCCCGCACGGCGGCAACCGGCCGCCATCAGCCGGAGGCCCCTCGATGAGCTGGCAGGCGGCGGCGTTCTCCATCCTCGCCCTCGTGCTCGTGGCGGGCTTTGCCTGGTACGAGCGCTCGCGCCCGAGCTCTCGGATGGTGGCCCTGGTGGCGGCCCTGGCGGCGCTCGCGGTCGCCGGCCGTCTGGTCCTCGCTCCGATCCCCAACGTGGTCGCCACTACCGACGTCGCCCTGATCACGGGATATGCGCTCGGCGGCGCCCCGGGATTCGCAGTCGGGGCGCTCGCCGCCCCCGTGTCCAACCTCTGGCTCGGGCAGGGGCCGTGGACCCCGTGGCAGATGGCCGGCTGGGGGCTCGCCGGCCTGGCGGGCGCCGCCCTGGCCGCCGCCACGGGACGGCGTCTCGGCAGGATCGGACTGGCGGTCGCATGCGGGCTCGCCGGCCTCGGTTACGGAGCGCTGCTCGACCTCTCGGTCATGGTCGGCTACGGAGGCGAGCAGTCGCTGGACCGCTACCTGGCGCTATCGGCTCGCGGCATCCCGTTCAACGTCGCACACGCCGTCGGCAACTTCGCCCT
>CAWBFD010000002.1:0-1027109 GCA_963788115.1 uncultured Actinomycetes bacterium | reverse complement strand
CCGGGGCGCCAAGGTGTCGGCGATCGCCCGGGAGATGCGGGTGCCCTCGGCTCAAGGGCCGTTGCGTCAGACTGGGCCGGTGGCCCGTGCGCGCTCATCACTGGTGGTTCTCGCGGCAGCGCTCGCGCTCGCGTTGGGCGTCGCGCCGACCGCGGCAGCGCGAGACCCCGGACGCTGGCTGCTCACAGGAGCGAGCTCGGTTCCCGTCACCTACTGGCAGGGGCTCACCTCCGATGCCGGCAACGAGAGCCTCTACTTCACCGGCATCTTCGAGGGCTTGTGGCACACCAACGCGCTGCTGCGCGAGACGGCCGGCGTTCCCAACGCGATCCCACCGGCGGTCGGGGAGTCGGAGGGCTACAACCACATCGGCGATCCGACCTGGAACCCCGGCGAGGGCGGCCGTGTGCTGCTGCCGCTGGAGTGCTACGACCCGCTAACCGGGAACAACACCTGCGGCACCGGCGCCTTCGGCGTCGCCGATCCCGCCACCCTCGACTTTCGCTACTACGTGAAGCTCGACCCGGCGGAGATCCCCAAGGCGATGTGGGCGGAAACCGCTCCCAACGGCGCGCGCGTCTGGACCAGCAGCGGCGACGATCTGCTCGCCTATCGATCGAGCGACATCTCCGAGGCCAACAGCGCGCCGGCGGGGCCGCTGCTCCAATCGGTGCGCCGGCTGGAGGGCGCCGTGCCGCCGACCGGGATCACCGGTGCCGTCTTCCGCGGCGATCGGCTCTTCCTCGCTGGCGAGGCCAAGGGCGTCTATCAGGTATGGGCAGTCGATCCCCGCACCGGCGAGCGCCGGCTCGAGCTCGAGCTTCGGATCTGCGGCGAGTCCGAGGGCCTCGATTTGATTCCCACGTTGGGCGGGACGCTGCACTGGCTGATCGCCCCGTTCGACCCCGGCTGCAGTCCCACCTTCGGGCCGACCAGCGCCCTCCTCCACTTCGTCCCGGCCAGCGGCCAGCGCCGGCTCAAGGTCGTGATCACCGACAGCGAGGCGGGGGAGCTGCCGGGGCGCGTTCGGGCCACGGTCCGTGTCACCAGCGGCGGCCAACCGGTACGCCGGGCGCGCGTGAGCTTCGCCGGGGCCACCGACCGCACCAACAAGCGCGGCGTCGCGATCGTCGCCACGCGACTCGAGCTGCCGGGGCGCTTCAAGGCGGTCGCCCGCAAGGGCCGGAGCTATGGCCTCTCCCGCCTCGCGCGGGTGGGAATTGAGCCCGGAGCGCGGCTCGAGGCCGTGCCGCGGTCGGGCGCGGGTTAGCGAGATCCCGGCGCCGGCCCGGGCGCCGGGTTCACGCGGAAGGGCCACCGGGCCACCGATCGATCCTCGATCAGGCACTCCCAGACGTAGCCGCCGGGGGCAAGCTGGATGTTGTTGAAGTTCATCGCCATCGGCACGTTGATCCGCTCACCGGCCTTGAGGCCCGCGGCGCGTCCCACCTCGATCGCCCCAGTCGAGGAGATCGCCCGGTCGCCGATGACGACGGGCTCACCGTCATCGTCGCGCAATCCGACCTCGATGCTCATGCGCTCGTTCGCAAGCGACCAGGGGACGTGGACGATGACCGCCAGCGACATGTTGATCGGGCGATTGGGCGCATTCACGCGCGTCCAGCCGCCGCCGAGCATGTAGAGCTTTCCGCCGACGACCTGGGCCGCGTCGCACAGCAGCATCGTCACCAAGACATCTGTCGTCACCGACTCGCCTTTCCTCGCGGTTTGACTCGCTCACGGCCGAGCGCTGGGGGGGCCGATCATCGCAGGCGCGATCGCGCCAGCACGTCGGGTCTCACGCGCGGGTCAGGGCCTATTGGTCCCGACGGTGTCGACCGCCCCGGCCGCCACGGAGCTCCCGGTAATGGCGAGACCGGTGCCCACCGCGGCCGCGGTCATCGTTCGCTGCCTCATCGGTCTATCCGGCACGGAACGCGATGCCGTCCAGGGACAGGTGGGTTGTCCCTCGGTCGCTGCTCACGACTTGACCATCCGCGCGTACGGTCACGAACTGGCCGTTCGCCGACGCGTCGTAGACGGGAAATACGTGAGCCGCGCTCGGTCGGAAGGCCGGCGGCAGGATGAAGATCGTGAAGTCGGCCGGGTCGGGAGGGACCGTCACCTCGACGCTTCCCTCCAGGTGCACGAGCCCGGCACGGTCCTTGAAGAAGCCGGCGGGAGCGTGGCCGTCCTCGTGGTTCCTCCACGCGCGGATCGTTTCGATCTGGGGGTTCGTGCCGCGACCGCAGAACTCGCCGGTTCGCCCGAGGCCGCAGTTGTTGTTCACGAGCGGATAGGGAAGAACCTCGGTCACCGGTCCGGAGAGATCGAGCGATGGCGCGAGCTTCCCGGTCGTCACCGCACCGTTGGCGAGGTCCGGTGTCTTGACCTCGCCCGACTTTATGTGCGGCGAGCGCACCGCGTTCGTCTTGATGTCCTCCGGACCGATCGTCGAGGCCGCGTACGCGCCGCCGCCCGCAAGCACCCCGAAGACGGCGATCGTCGACATGACGTTCGCGTAGGTGAGCCTGTGGCGCAACCGGTCGAACATCCGTGATTCCTCCCCTCAGCGGCCAGCCGGCCCACGTCCCCTCTCCCAGCCGAGCGCTGGCTGGGACTGTCGCTTACGGATATCGGTCTGGCGATCCGATCGCTTTAGGCCGCGCCGCTAGCAGCGGCGCGCGTGAGCTATCTGGAGCTATCTCAGGACCAGTTGTCCGCCGCGACCTCGGCCGGGTCGGGGACCTCGTAGTCCTCCTTCGGCGTGCCGATCCGCAGCGGGTTGCCGAACGGGTCGCGCAGGCCGCAGTCGGTTCCGTAGAACCGCTCGGTGGGCTCCTCGGTGAACTCGACTCCCTTGGCGCGCAGCTCCTCGTAGGTCTTGTGGATGTCGTCCACGGCAATGATGCCGGCCATGCCCATCGCCCCCTTGGTCACCAGCTCGCGGATCTGCTCCGCGGTGGCGTCGTCGTGGGCGGGCGGGCCGGGCCTCTCCAGCAGCAGCTCGAGGTCGGGCTGACCGGGGAAGTTGACCGTGAGCCAGCGCATGAAGCCGAGATCGGCATCGGTGTTGACCTCGAAGCCGAGCTTGCCGACGTAGAAGTCGAGCGCCTCGTCCTGATCGAGTACATAGACCTGTGTATGAGTGATTTTGTTTGGCATGTCGCCGAGGCTAACCCCCGCGGCGCGCTCTCGCTTCTCCAAAACTGCTCGGTCTGGTCCACGCCTTGGCGAAGCAGGCCGGAACCGCCCTGAGGTCCGCCGCCCGCCACCGGTAGGTGGTCGGCGGCTCGCCGACGATCTCGGTGAACGTGCGGCTGAAGGTGCCGAGGCTGGAGAACCCGACGTCGAAGCAGATCTCGGTCACGCTGCGGTCGGTCTCCCTGAGGAGGAACATCGCCCGCTCCACCCGGCGGCGCTGGAGGTAGCGGTGCGGCGTCTCGCCGAAGGTGGCACGAAAGACGCGGATGAAGTGCGCCTCGGAGACGTACGCGATCCGCGCGAGCGTCGGGATGTCGAGGGGCTTGGCGTAGTCTCGGTCCATCGCGTCGCGGGCGCGAAGCATGTGGCGGTTGGACTCCTCGACCGCTCGGCTCATTCCCCTCAGTGTGGCGGGCCGGCGCGACCGGCGCCCGCTCTCAGGCGGGCAGCTGAGCGACGTAGTACGTCCCCGCGCCCGCCTCGCCCGCCTCGACCGTGGCCAGGCCCGCCCTCTCAAATCCGCGCTCCAGTACGCTCGCCGGCGTATAGAACGGGGTCCCGGCGCCGAAGCTCGCGGCGACGATCGCGTGGCCGCCCGGTCGCAGCACCCGAGCGACCTCGGCGAAGAACGGCGGCATGTTCAGGTGCGCAACGAGGTCGAACGACTCATCCTCGTATGGAAGTGCCGCCGCATCGGCGACCCTGAATGCGATCCGCCCCTCGGGATCGAGGCCGGTCTTCGCCCGCGCCTCCGCGATCATCTCCTCGGAGAGGTCGACGCCGCGCACCCGCGCCTGGGGGAACTCCCGGGCCAGGAACAGGGCGCCGACGCCGGTGCCACAGCCGACCTCGAGCGCCCGCTCCGGCTGGGGGCTGACGTGAAGGACGGCCGTTGCCAGCGGGGTCAGATAGTCAGGGGCCCGCGCCCTCGGTCTCTCATCCCACCCGCGCGCCCTGGCGGCGAAGGCGCGGCGCACGGGCGCGCGGAGCAGCGGCCACAGCCATGGAGCGTGGGTGACGACGTCGTTGATCGCCCGTCCCAGCAGCCGCTCACGGGCGCCCGGGCCCGATTCGTCGTTCGCCATTGGCCGATCATGGCAAGGCGATGGCCGCGCCTTCGCAAGACCCGCCTCGGCTCCCGTCTGGACTAGGCCGGCGTGCTACGGGAAATTGCTGCGGGCCCGTCGACAGCCCCGGCGGCTGACGGCCGACGAACGCCTCGCGCGGCGCGTGCTCGATCTCGTCCCCGAGGTCCCGACTCCCGTTTGGGGGTCGGGACGAACTCGCACCGGCGAGGTGTGGACACTCGGTGATCTCGTGGGTGATCGCGCGCAGCGGCATCGACGCCGAGTCGCTCCCGCCCCTGCGGGGGGACGCGCATTGGGCTGGCGCGCTGGGCTTGTGGTCGCCCGCCGGAGGGATGACCAACAATCTACGGTTGGGCGGATGAAGCGGGACCAAGCGCTGGTAGAGCTCTCGCACGACCACCATCAAGCCCTCTACCGCGCGATGCTGATGCAGCGGGCGAGCGCCGACGACCTCGCCGAGGTGCGAGACGGCGTCCTCATGTTCTGGGATGAGCACGGCGCCAAGCACTTCCGGATCGAGGAGGAGGTACTGCTGCCCGCGTTCGCCGCCGTCGGCGACCCGACCGACGATGCCGTCGTGACCGTGCTCACCGATCACGTCTGGATCCGCGAGCGGATGGCCCGCCTGGCCGCGGGCGAGCTGAATCTGGCCGGCCTGCACGAGCTCGGGAAGCGGCTCGCCGCGCACGTCCGCCACGAGGAGCGCGTGCTCTTCCCGCTCATCGAGCGCACCCTCGAGCCGGACGCGCTCGCCTCGCTCGGCCGCCGGCTCTCGGCGGCCGAGGCCGCCTGACCCGAGTCGACCCTTTGTGATACATCGCGGCCGCAATGGCGGACGAGAGCCCGCGACGGCGGGAGCTCCTGGTCTCGAAGACCTGGGTCCAGGCTTCGATCGTCGTCTTCCTCCTCGGCTTCTTCGTCCTCGGCCTCCTCGCTTACAGGACCTACAGCGCCGACCCCCCGATCCCCGAGCGCGTGGTCGACCCCGAGGGCCAGACCCTCTTCACCGGCGAGGACGTCAGCCGCGGCCAGAAGGTCTTCCTGAACAACGGGCTGATGGAGTACGGCTCGATCTTCGGCCACGGCGCCTACCTCGGGCCCGACTACACGGCCGACTACCTCCATCGCGCCGCGGAATCGGTCGAGCGCCAATACCGCGAGGGCGGGTCCGACCGGGCCCGCGAGCAGACGATCGCCGAGTTCCAGGCGAATCGCTACGACGAGCAGACCGACACCCTCACCTATACCGGACCGCAGGCCGAAGCGTTCGCGGAGCTCGAGCGCCACTACGCGGACTACTTCTCGAACCCGACGACCGACCAGGGGCTGCGGCCCGACGCGATCGACAATCCGGAGCAAGCGCACGAGCTGACCGCCTTCTTCTCATGGTCGGCGTGGGCAGCGGCGGCACGCCGGCCGGGCCACAACTACTCGTATACGAACAACTGGCCGCCCGAGGAGCTGGTCGACAACGGCCCGACGGCGAACGTCGTGCTCTGGAGCGTCGTCTCGCTGATCGCGCTGCTCGGCGGCATCGGCCTGCTGTTCGCAGCCTTCGGGCGCTGGAACGTCCTCGGCTGGCACGGGCGCGAGCAGGCCACGCTCACCTTCCGCCGACCCGGGGAGGTTGCGCTGACCCCCGCGCAGAAGGCCTGCGCTTGGTTCTTCCTCGTGATGGCGGCGCTGTTCCTGATCCAGACGATGGTCGGCGCCGCCTCACAGCACTACCGGGCCGAACTCGGCGACTTCTTCGGGATCGACCTGGCCCAGGTCCTCCCCTTCAACCTCGCTCGCACCTTCCACGTCCAGCTCGCGATCTTCTTCGTCTCGACGTCGTTCCTCGCGGCCGGGATCTTCCTCGCGCCGATGATCACGGGGCGCGAGCCGCGGCGACAGCACTGGCTCGCCTACGGGCTTCTCGCAGCGCTGGCGATCGTCGTCTTCGGCAGCCTGATCGGTGAGTTCGGCGGCGTGCACGGCTGGTTCGGGGACGAGGGCTCCATCTTCGGCCTCCAGGGCTTCGAGTACCTCGACCTCGGGCGCTTCTGGCAGGTCCTGCTCGTGATCGGGCTGTTCTTCTGGGCGGCGATCATCTTCCGGGCGCTGCGTGGGCGGCTCGCGCGCGAGAGCCGGGGCAACCTGCCGTGGCTGTTCTTCTTCGCGGCGCTCGCGATCCCCGCGTTCTACGCGGTCGGGCTGATCGCCCGCCAGGGTGACAGCTTCACGGTCACCGACTTCTGGCGCTTCTGGGTGGTGCACCTGTGGGTCGAGGACTTCCTCGAGCTGTTCACCACGGTGATGGTCGCGTACGTGTTCGTCCTGCTCGGCGTGGTGCGCGAGCGGGTCGCCCTGACCGTCGTCTTCCTCGACATCCTCCTGTACTCGGTGGGCGGGGTGATCGGGACGATGCACCACCTCTACTTCTCCGGTGAGCCCGCCGAGCACATGGCCCTGGGGGCCGTGTTCTCGGCCGCCGAGGTGATCCCGCTCACCTTCCTGACCGTCGAGGCGTGGAGCTTCCTCCAGCTCGGCGCGCGTCAGGAGGGCCGCTCGGCGACTCCCTTCCCGCACCGCTGGGCCGTGATGTTCTTGGTCGCGGTGGGGTTTTGGAACTTCCTCGGCGCCGGGATCTTCGGCTTCCTGATCAACCTGCCGATCGTCTCCTACTACGAGATCGGGACCGCGCTGACGGCCAACCACGGCCACGCGGCGATGATGGGCGTCTACGGAATGCTCGCCGTCGGCCTGGCGCTGTTCTGCCTGCGATACCTGATCCCCGATGACCGATGGCCGGATCGGCTCGCCAAGATCAGTTTCTGGTCGCTCAACATCGGGCTGGCTTGGATGACGTTCGCGACCCTCCTCCCGCTCGGGTTGATCCAGCTCTATGAGTCGGTCGACGCCGGCTACTACCAGGCCCGCTCGCTCGAGTTCCTCACCAACGACACGAACTCGCTGATCGAATGGATCCGCCTGCCCGGTGACATTCTCTTCATCGCCGGCGGCGTCTTGCCGCTGCTCTACATCTGCTACCTCGGCGTCCGCCACCGCGTCAAGCGCACCACTCCCGAGGACGCCGAGGTCCTGTTCACCGAGATCACCGCACCGGCCCCCGAGACCGCGGCGGCCGTCACCCAGATGCGAGCCTCAGAACCCCCGCGATGAGCGCCGAGGCCATCCTCGCCACCGGCTACGCGGTGTTCCTGATGCTCGCCGCGACCGGGCTCGACCTACTCGCGCGCCATTCGCACCGCCGCAGCGCTCGCTACCGCACCGCGGGGTTCACCTTCCGGCCCGACCTCGACCTCTGGGAATGCCCGGAGGGCCAGGAGCTGCACCGGATCGACACCGATCACAGCCGGCGCCTCGCCCATTATCGCGCCCGCCCGGCCGTCTGCAACGCCTGCCCCGCGAAGCCCGAGTGCACGGACTCCGAGCGCGGGCGCCAGATCACACGCGCGCTCGATCCGTGGCCGCACTCCGAAGCGGGGCGATTCCACCGCGGCGTCTGCGTCGTGCTCATCGTGCTCGCGGCCGCGATCGCGGGGCTGGCGCTGATCCGCAGCGACGGGCCGGCGGAGGCCGTGGTGCTCGCCGCGGTATTCGGGTTCGCGGTCGCGATCGCGGGGCGGCTGCTCGCCGCCTTCCGGCGCCTCCCGAGTGGGTTCCCTGACGGCTCGGCGCAGGCGGTCTTCCGGCCGTAGGCTTGCGGCGGCCGCTCATCGACTCCTGGCCGACCAAGAACGCCCGATCCTCAGTAATCACGTCTCGCTGCCTCCGCGGACGAGTCACACGCGAGAGGTCGTTGCTTCGGAACCAGCCGCGCCCACGGACCGCCCGTTATTGCGCCCGCCCCGCAGCCGACCTATGCTCGCTTCGATGGGTGCAGAAACGAGCCTGGTCGCGGTAGCTACCGACGGCAGCGCCGGAGCCGCGCTCGCGGTCGAATGGGCGGCGAGCTTTGCCAGGTCGACGGGCGCGGAGCTGCTCGCGATCCAGGTGGTCAAGCCCGCCTCGAAGCCCGAATCGGTTGCGATGGATGCCGCCGCCGAGAACGGCGTACCAGAGGCCGGGTCGGAGCCGGCCGCACCGGCCCCGGACGAGGCCGCGCATGCGCGGCTGCGCGCGGCGCTCGAGCGCTCCCTGCCCACCGACGGGATCCGCGCCCGCGCCGTGGTCGAGTCGGGCGAGGACGTGGCAACGGTGATCCTCGCCGCCGCCCGAGAGGCCGACGCCGACGTCGTCGTCGTCGGCAGCTCGGGTATGCGCGGTCGCAAGCAGTTCCTGCTCGGCAACATCGCCAATCGCGTCACCCATCTCGCCGACTGCACGGTGGTGGTCGTCAACACGACCACCGGCGAGCCGGCGTCCGAGGGAACCCTCGACTCGGGTCGGCTGCACGCCCGGGCGCGCGAGATCAGCCGCGTCCTCGGTCCGGTCGGGATCCGCCAGCTCTCCGGGCGGCTGCTCCGCCTCGAGGGTGACCCGGACGGGCCGCGGCGGCTGCGGGAGGCGTTCGAGAGTCTGGGACCGACCTTCGGCAAGCTCGGCCAGGTCCTCTCGACGCGTCCCGACCTGATCTCCGAGGAGTACGTCGCCGAGCTCGCCGCCCTGCAGTCGGACGTTCCGCCGATGTCCGAGGCGGAGGTCGTGTCGATGATGGAGCGCGAGCTCGCCGTTCCCTGGGAGGACGTCTTCTCCTCGCTCGATCCCGAGCCGCTCGCCGCAGGGACGATCGCCCAGGTGCATCGGGCGCGAATGGCCGACGGCCACCGCGTGGTGGTCAAAGTCCAGCGCCCCGAGGCCGAGGAGGTGGTCGAGAACGACCTCGCGCTGCTCGAGATGATCATCAGGCCTGCGTCGCGCTCGCAGCGGTTAAACCGGATCATCGACATCCCGTCGCTCGCCCAGCAGGTTTCGAGCGCGCTTCGCGACGAGCTCGACTTCGGCGAGGAGGCGCGCAACATGGTCCGCATGGGCGAGATCGTCGCCGGCTATGACCGCATCGGCGTCCCGCGCTGTCACCGGGAGCTCTCGACCGCGCGCCTGTTGGTCATGGATGAGATCGTCGACGCGGTTCCGCTGCTCGATGCCCCGGAGGGCCCGGAACGCACCGAGGCGGCGCGTCAGCTGATCCAGGCCTACTACAAGCAGGTCCTCGAGGACGGCTTCTTCCATGCCGACCCCCACCCGGGCAACATGCTCTGGGCCGACAACAGGATCTGGCTGCTCGACCTGGGCATGGTCGGCCGCCTGGAGGGCCAGACGCGCCGCCAGCTGTTCCTCGTTTTGCTCGCCTTCGCACAGGGCGACGTCGATCTGCTCGCCGATGTCTCGCTCGATCTGGGTGCTGTGGCGGACGCCACCGACGTCGATGTCGAGGACTATCGCAACGACATCGCGGCCGTGGTCGCCGAGATCCGTGGTCGCCCACTCCAAGATCTCAACCTGGTCGAGCTGCTCAACCAGCTCACGGCGATCTCGGTTCGCCACGGAGTGCCCTTGCCGCCCGCTTTCGTCATGGTCGGCAAGGCGCTGGCCCAGGTCGACGGCGCGGTTTCCGAGCTCGCCCCGGAGCTCGACCCGATCGAGGAGGCGCGGCGTTTCTTCCTGCGCAGCATCTCCCGGCGGCTGGCCGGGCGCCTGGATCCACAGCAGATCATCTACGAGGTGGAGCGGCTGCGCTACCGGGCAAGCCAGGTCTCCGACGGCCTGGCGACCGTCGTCGGCGGCCGGCCGGGGCGGCAGCTCGAGGTCAAGTTCACCTCGGCCCGGCTCGAGCAGAAAGTCGTGCGCGCAGGACGCGCGGTGGCGCTCGGGCTGGGCGCGGGTCTGACCTGGGTTGCCGCGACGCAGGCAAGCGCATCCGACCGGATCGACCCCCGGCTCTCGCGGGCACTGCGCAGCGTCGCCGGCGGGCTCTCGGTCTGGTTCGCGGCCGAGGTCGCGCGGACCCGCTAGCGCTGCCGAGCGCGGCCCGACGACGCGATTCAGCAGTACCTGGGCCGGGTCGAAGACGCGCTTCGTTGAGAGCTTGCGCCGAAGTCGGTCGGGGACCTCGAATCACCCTGACGATGGTCAGCGGCGGGTCGGCATGGCACCATTGATCCAGAGGCGCAAGCAGGCACCCAGGGCGTTGGGCACCTGCTCCGGGGACAACACGATCGTTGAGGGAGGAATGAATGAGCTCGGGCGACATGCCCGCCACCTGCGGCGATTCCAGCCAGGTACGGCCGAGGAGCTGATGGAGCGGGAAGCATGAGCTCCACCACCTGAGGGGTATGCGGCAGCGACAATCAGGAAGAATCTGGCTCGGCTCGTTGATTGCCTTGGCGATCACCGTGGTGGTCGCGGTCGCCGTGATCTCCGACGGTGGGGAGGATCCCCGCCCCGACCATCGAGCCGCCTCGGCGGGCGACGCCGCCGGCAACGAGGCGCCGATCGATGGCGGCCAAGAGGGGGGCGATCGCCACGCCGGCTCGCGCCGGCGGCCGCGTCAGTCCGGTGCAGGCGATGACGACCAGCGAACCGAGCGGCCGGAGCAAGAGAAGCCGGAGTCCGAGGCCCTGGGTATCCCCGATCGCACCAAGCGGACGACCGTGGTCTCGATCACCGACGGGGACACGGTCGAGCTCGCGGGAATCGGCGCCTCGCGCCTGATCGGGGTCGACACGCCCGAGGTGTACTTCGGCGAGGAGTGCTACGGGGAGGAGGCCTCGGCGTTCGCCTCGCGCCTGATGACGCCCGGAGAGACCGTCTACTACCTGCCAGGGGTCGAGCGCGTGGACGACTACGGCCGAGACCTCGTGTATCTCTGGCTAGCGGGAGGAACGTTCTTCAACGCGGCCCTCGTCAAGGAGGGGTATGCGGCGCCGCTCACGATCCCGCCCAACGTCGAGTACGCGGAGCTGTTCCGGCGCCTGGCGGCCGACGCCCGCCGGCACGCCCGCGGGCTCTGGTCACCAAAGACCTGTGGCGGCGACACCGACAAGCCCGTCGGAGGAGGCGGCGGCGGTGCGGGCGGCAACCCGGATGGTGGCGGCGCGCGGGGCGTCGCAAGCGCCGGCGGCGCCGGCAGTGGATGCGAGTCCGGCTACTCCCCCTGCGTGCCGACATACCCGCCGGACGTCGACTGCGCGGATCTGAACGGCACCGTTGCGGTCACCGGGTCCGACCCGCACGGGCTCGACGCGAACGGCGACGGAGCGGGGTGCGAATAGCGGCGGAGTTAGGCAGTCTGGCCCGGTCTGCGACGTTTGTTGGAGCGGAAGGCTTCGGATAGGGTGGCTGTGTCCGTTACCCGACGATGCTGACGTAGACGACGAACCCGTGCACTTGCTTGGAGGAGCGTAGGTGGGGTGGCGGGTTGGCCAGGAAGGGGCATCCCTCGACGCCGCCGGCTTGAGTTATCGGCTCCGGTCGCTGCCGATGGCCGGTGCGGTGCTTCAGGTGGGAGCGCACCCCGACGACGAGGACAGCGGTCTCCTCGCCTATCTCGCACACGGCCTCTGCGTGCGCACCGTCTACTGGTCCGCCACGCGGGGAGAGGCTGGGCAGAATCGGCTCAACTCCTACCGAGGCGAGGCGCTGGGAGTCTTCCGCAGCTGGGAGAGCGAAGACGCTCGTGCCATCGACGGAGCGGAGGCCCTGTTCGGCCCCTTCTATGACTTCGGCTACAGCAAGAGCGGCTCCGACACGCTCGCGAAGTGGGGAAGAAAGGCCGTACTTCGCGAGATCGTTCGGGCCATACGCCTTGTGCAGCCGGAGATCGTCATCTCCCGCTGGACCGGACAGCCCGCCGACGAGCACGGCCACCATCAGGCCGTGGGGGCAGTGACGGCCGAGGCGTTTCGGGCGGCCGGCGACCCCAATCTGTTCCCGGAGCTCCGTCGGCTGGGCTTGGAGGCTTGGCAGCCGCGGCGGCTCTATCAGTCGGTGGGCGGGGACTGGATGCCCGAACAGGACCTGGCGTCGTTAGGGGCCTTGCGGGATGACCTGGAGCGGGAGGGACTGATCCGCATCGACACGGGAGCGCTGGATCCAATCGGTGGTCGAACCTTTCAGGAGCAGGGCTGGTCGGCGCTCAACCAGCACATCTCGCAAGGAATGGCGTTGCTTCCCGGGCCCGGCCGCTTCGTCTACTACTACCGGCTGATAGAGGACTCGAGTCGCGACGAAGGCGGGGATGTCAGCCGGCAAGGGGGCCTCCTCGAGGGGTTTGATCCCGAGCTCACCGGGGTCGCCGACCATGCGGGGGAGGACTCCGGGTGGCTGCGGGAGCAACTACAGGGGATCAAGGGACATATCGAGGGAGCGCTCGCCGCCTACCGGAGCCCAGACGCCACCGCGGCGGGACGCCATCTGCTCTCGGCAATATCGGCCACCCGCGCGGCCGTCTCACAGCTCGACTCCCGCCTCGCGGGGCCACCTAGGGTGGCCTTGTCGACGTATCTGCTGCGGAAGCTCGACGATCTGGAGGAGACGGCCGCGGCATGCCTCGGCCTACGACTGGAGTGCCGCAGTGGGGCCGTGCACGTCATCCCGGGACAAACGTTCGAAGTCCGGACTCGCCTCTGGAACTTCGGGCCACTCGACGTCGATATCGAGGCCACACGGCTCCGCGTTTCGCCTGACTGCCGGGTGCAAACGGCCAACGACGGAGACGGCGGCTCTGCGGCGAGGCCCGGCGCGGACGTCGAGACGGGGTTCACGGTCAGCGTGTCGCAAGGGGCTGCGCTCAGCTGCCCGTACTGGCTGGTGGAGCCACCGGAACCGTACGCATACCGCTGGCCGCCGGAGCGATACTGCTCGCGTCCCTTCCGCCCCCCTCGCTTCGAGGCCCAGTGCCAGATTCAGGTGGAAGGAAAGCGTCTCGTGATCCGAGCCCCGGCCGTCGCGCGCAGCGCTTTTCCCGGCGGCTTCCGCGAGCTCTACCCCGCCGTCATCCCCCCTGTCTCCTTACGCTCCGACTCCGCCGTGGTGTGTGCGCAGGCGCGCCATGAACGGCGCGAGGGGAGAGGCCGGCCGTTACGACAGCCGTTCGAGCCGGACCCAATCGCCGATCAGATCCAGATCGAGCTCGACGTGCTGGTGCGCAACCACACCGAGAGGACCCTGAGCGGCCGGCTCGAGCTCGAGGCCCCCTCGGGTACGGCCGTCGATCCGAGCGGGATCGACCTCTCGCTCGGCGGCGACGAGAGTCGGCCTTATTCGTTCGCACTGACCATTCCCGCCACCGCTTCGCCGGGCAGCGAGTCGCTTCGCTATCGCGTGCACGTGGAGGGGCGTAGCTACACAACGGGCCTCATGCCCGCGCGCATGGGTCCCGCGCATCTCACCGGCGAGCCCGATCCCGCGAGCTGCATTCGCGAGACCTTCCTGCTCAGCCCCGCCGAGGTCGAGCTTCATCTCATTCAGGCTCGCTTCGCTCGATCACTGCACTGCGCCTACATCGCCGGCGACGAGGAAGACGTGGCGGGGCTGCTGGAGCCCTTTGGGGCCCGGTTCCACGTGGTCGACGACGAGGAGCTCCAGCGCCTCGACTTTTCTCGCTTCGACGCGATCATGGTTGGGCCTGGTGCCTACTCGAGGAGTGCCCAGCTCCGGGCAGCCGCCCGCCGCGTACTGGATTACATCGAAGGCGGGGGGACGCTGATCGTCCAGCATCAGCCGTACGGCTATCAGGCGCCAGGCTTGGCCCCGTACCCTTTCCGCTACAGCGAGCCCCACGATCGCGTCACCGACGAGGGGGCCCCCGTCCGCTTCCTCGCGCCCGAACACTCCCTCTTCCACGTGCCCAACGAGATCCGGGACGAGGACTTCGACGGGTGGGTCCAGGAGCGCGGTCGGTACTTCTTTGGCGAGTGGGATCGACGTTACCGGCCGCTGTTGGCTTGCGCCGATCCAGGCGAGGATCCTAGGCTCGGCGGGCTAATGGTCGCCGACTACGGGCGCGGCACCTATGTCTACTGCGGCTATTCGCTCTACCGCCAGCTGGCCGCCGGGGTGCCCGGGGCCTTCCGGCTGTTCGCGAACCTCCTCGCGCTCCCAGCGGTCCGCCTGTCGGAGAGGATGGAGTTCATGAAGGGGACGGAGATCTTCGCCTCGCTGCCCGATTCGCGACTGGCGACGCTGGCCAAGCTCGCATCGGAGCGTCTCGTGGAGGACGGCACCGTGATCTCCTCTCAGGGCGATCCCGCACGTGAGGTGTATGTCATCCGCGAGGGGGAGGTCTCGATCCTGAGGCGCCGTGATGGCGCCGAGGAAGAGCTGACGGTCTGCGGAAGGGGGGCCTGTATCGGCGAAGTGGCGGCGCTCGGAAAGGTGACACGGAGCGCTTCGATCGTCGCTCGGGGCCCAGCGCGGCTGATCGTGCTCGAGGAGGAGCAGCTCGAGCGACTGCTGGAAGCCCAGCCGGAGGTGTCTCGGGCGCTTCTCATGCTTCTCGCGAAGAGAATGGCCACCCAGCCCGGATCGCTTGGATGAGGGTCGGCCTCCTCTGCCACAACGGAATCGGGGGGAGCGTCCGGATCGCCTGCACCCTTGCGAGCGAGCTCGCGCAACGCGGACACAGCGTTCATCTGATGGCACGCCGGCCGCCGGTGGCAGACTGGCTGAGAGACAGCGGGGTGGTCCTGCACACCCTCCTTCCCCCTGCCAACGGGGGCATCCCGGTCGGCCTGAATGTGGACTGGAGCAGCAACGAGCAAGCCGAGTTCCGCTCGTTCGTGGCGGGCGTTGCGCGTCGCGAGCACCTCCAGGTTCTGCACGCGCACTACGCGGTCCCGTTCGCGCACGTCGCCGCGTCGTTAGCCCGCGGGCTTGGAGAAGCGGGTCCGGTGACGGTCGCGACGCTTCACGGCACCGACGTCAGCATCCACGGCCGGCAGCCGGCCCAGCGCCGGTTGCTCAGCGAAAGCCTGCACGCCCTCGCCGCGGTCACCACCGTCTCACACGACCACGCTCGGCTCGCCCGCCATCTCTTCGCCCTGCGCGAGCCGCCCTTGGTCATCCCGAACTTCATCGACATCACCCGGTTCAAGCCGACGCAGTCCCCCCATCGCGACCGGCCTCGCATCGTTCACGTCTCGAACTTCCGGGGCGTAAAGGATCCTCGCAGCCTGGCCCACGTCTTCCTTTCGGTCCGCGACCGCATGGATGCCGAGCTGTGGCTGGTTGGAGATGGGCCGAGGCTGCCTGCGCTGAGAGCGATGCTCTCCGCGGCCGGCGCGGAAGACGCCGTGCGCTTCTTCGGCGCCACGACCGACGTCGCGACGATCCTGCCTGAGACCGATCTGCTGCTGATGACCAGCGTCGTCGAGAGCTTCTGCCTGGCCGCGGCGGAGGCGATGGCGAGTGGCATCCCGGTGGTCGCCACCCGGGTGGGTGGTCTCGCCGAGGTGGTCGGTGATGGAACGTCCGGCCACCTGTTTCCGGTTGGCGCCCACGCCCCCACCACCGACGCGGTGGCCGAGCTGCTCGCTCGCCCATCGCTGCGCCGCAGAGTCGGCAGCGCCGCGAGGCGGCAGGCCGCTCGCTTCGCCTGCGAGAGAATCGTGCCGCTCTACGAGAAGCTGTACGGGGACCTGGTCGATCGAGGCGCAAGGGACGCTCGCCCGGGCCGCCAGGTCGGCGGGGCTTGCATATGAGCGCCCTATCGGAACTCGCCGCGTCCGAGCGAGGCGCGGCGCTCCTGCGCGAGGAGGGTGTCTTCCTCGACCGGGGCCTCTTCCTGGAGGCCATCGCCCCGCCGGGGAGGGACGCGCTCGCTCGCCTCTCCCGGCACTCCGGCCGCGACGAGGGCCGTGCCAGCGCCACCGTATACATGGGCCAGCAGCTGTCCGTCGACTACGGCGCGTCGGTGTTCGCCAAGCTCGCCGCTCTCGGCGAGTTGCAGGCGGACCACGATGTCAGAGGGTGCGGGCTCTGGGTCGATGTGGACCGCGCCGGCTCTGACAAGCGGATGACCGTGATCTCGTGGCCACGGCGAGGCGGGCGGGTCGGCGTCTCCATGGCTCCACCCGGGAGCAAGGATCGCGAGCCCCGGTTCATCCCGATCGAGAAGCGAGAGCTCAGGAAGGCACTGGATCGGCTCAGGACATACCTGGGCGAAGCCGGCGTCGGGGCCCGCGGGCTGGACCGTTATGCGCACCTTCGCGCCGTCCTCCTGGGGAGCCCTGCGGACACCCTCGCGGACCTGAGCGCCGAGGTCACCGACCTCCTCCTCGCCGAGAACGGCATCAGATTGGCGCCGGTACGCCTCTCGACGCTGCTGGAGGAGAAGGACCTGACGGAGCAGGTCGAGGCCTGCATTAACGTCCTGCCGCGAGTGATCCAGGTCTTCAATCGCGCCCTCTTCGAGCTCAGGGAGGGCGGGATCGACCCCCTGCTCCATCCGCTCGCCGACGACTACCTGCCGCTGCGCATCTCTTGCGCATCCGACGCAACCCGTCTCCCGCTCCGGCGCCGCGACGAAACGGACGGCACCTACGCGGTCGCGACCTGTCGGTGCGGGGCCACCTACCGGTTTCGGCTCGGTCGCCGACAGCTGTCGTTCGATGAAATCGCCCAGACTCGACGGTGGAGTCCTGACGTGCTGTTACCCACGCTCATCAACGACCTGGCGAGTGGAGTGGTTGCCGGCAGGAGCAGCGCGATCTACGGCATGGTGCTGAACAGAGTGCTCCGCGAGGCCCTCGAAAAGGAGCCGATACCGATGATCGTGCCCGAGAGCCTGACGTCCCGCGACCCCGACGGCACCGGTCTTGTCGCGGACAGCCTGATGGTGAGCTATCTCCTGGGGCGCTGAGTTGGACCCGCTCGACGTCCTCGCCTTCTCCCCCCATCCCGACGATGCGGAGATCGGCTGCGGCGGTGCGCTGGCGCTCGCGGTGCGGCAGGGGCTGCGAGTCGGTGTCGCCGACCTGACGAACGGAGAGCGGGCAACTCGGGGGACCCCAGCAGGTCGTGCCACGGAGCGGGAGGCGGCGACGCAGACTCTCCGGCTCAGCGAGCGGATCGCGCTGGGCTTGCCCGACGGCGAGCTCGGGCGGTCGCGCGAGGCGGTGGCGCGGGTGGTCGATGTGATTCGCGACGCCAGGCCACACACCGTCCTGGCCCCCAACGACACCGATCGCCACCCCGATCACGAGGCGGCGGGGAGGATAGTCAGGGAGGGCTGCTTCGCGGCGGGCGTGGGCCGGGTTGGCAGCGGCGGCGTACACCGTCCCGCGCGCCAGTTCTCCTATATGGCGCACTCGCCTTTCGA
Organism: uncultured Actinomycetes bacterium; assembly: GCA_963788115.1. Classification (GTDB taxonomy): domain Bacteria; phylum Actinomycetota; class Thermoleophilia; order Solirubrobacterales; family 70-9; genus CAWBFD01. The sequence continues at coordinate 1,009,550 of CAWBFD010000002.1, read as the reverse complement.
GCCCTCCTTCGTGGTGGACATCTCCGAGGTCTGGGAGCAGAAGGGGGCGGCGGTGGGCTGCTACCGCAGCCAGTTCTCCCCCGATGGCGGCGATCCGGCGACGGCGCTGAGCGGCGGCGACTTCCTGGAGCTGTTGGAGGTGAGGGCGCGCTGGTTCGGAGCGATGATCGGCGTTCGCCATGGCGAGCCATATCTCTGCCGTGGCCCGGTCCCATTGCCCGGGCTTCCCGGCGCGCCCGGAGGGAACGCGAGCGAGGCGCGGTCGCTGGCGTACTCGATGTGGTGACCATCGTCGCCGCGAGCTGCGGGCCCCAGCGCCGAGGCGGTCACCGGGCTGAGGCGCTCGGGCCATGATCGACGCCGTCGGAAGACGGTTGGCGGAGGGGGGCGCCGCGCTCGCCTCGAACCTGCGCCGCCCGGACCTGCGCCGCGCTCAGCTGGCCTTTGGCTCTGCCTACGCGGCCGAGTGGTCCTTCACGGTCGCGCTGGGCGTCGTGGCTTTCCGGGACGGGGGCGCTACCGCCGTCGGCATCGTGGCGCTGATCCGCATGCTCCCCTCGGCACTTGTCGCCCCATTCGCGACGGCGGTAGCCGACCGCGTTCGCCGCGATCGGGTATTGATCTGGATCGGGGTTATGCGGGCAGCCGCGGTGGGGGCGGCCGCGGTGGTGATGGCCGTGGATCTGTCGGTCGTCTTCGTCTATTTGCTCGCGGTCATCGCGACGATCCCGTTCACGGCCTTCCGTCCCGCGCACTCGGCGCTCCTGCCGGCGCTGTGCGAGACCCCGAAGGAGCTGACCGCCGCGAACGCTTCGCGGGGGCTGCTCGATTCCGCCAGCACGCTCATCGGCCCCCTGCTCGCAGCGTTGCTGCTCGACGTCCGCGGCCCCGAGGCGGTCTTCGTGCTTACGGCGGTGCTATCGCTCTGGTCGGCCTTCTTGGTGAGCCTGATCGATTACGAGCCCGCGCCGCGCGAGGCGCCGCCCGCCCCGATTCGGGTTGCGGCCGACACCGCGGAGGGCCTACGCGCGATCGCGGCACAACGCGATGTGACAATGCTGTTCGGCTTGGGCGCGGTCCAGGCGGTGACCCGGGGAGCGCTCAACGTGTTCACCGTGGTGGTCGCCATCGAGCTCCTCGAGACCGGGGACTCGGGGGTGGGCGTCCTGACGGCGGCCATCGGCGTCGGCGCCGTGGTGGGATCGCTCGGAGCCTCGATCCTGGTCGGGAGCCGACGCCTCGCGGCCTACACAGGGCTGGGGATCGCGCTCTGGGGCACGCCGCTCGCCATGATCGGGGTCTTCCCCTCCGAGCTCATCGCCCTGGTCATGCTCGCGATCGTGGGCGCCGGGAACGCTCTGGTGGATCTCGGCTACTTCACGCTGTTCCCTCGCCTCATGCCCGATGAGATTCTGGCGCGGGTGTTCGGCGCGCTGGAGAGCCTGGTGGCACTCGCCGTTGGCCTCGGGGCCATTATCACGCCACTTCTCATCTACCTCTTCGGGATCAGGGGGGCGCTGGTGGCAATCGGGCTGATGACTCCTGCCGTCGTCGCCCTCGCCTGGTCGCGCCTCGTCAGGGTGGACGATGGGCTTGGCGCGCAGGCGGACATCATCGACCGCCTCCGCCAGGTGACGATGCTCCGGCCCCTGCCGGTCTCCACGATCGAGCATCTCGCCCGTAACGTGCGTGAGGAATCGATCGAGCCCGCCGGGACCGTGATCGAGCAGGGGCAGGTGGGCGACAGCTTCTACGTGATCGTCTCCGGAGAGGTCGAGGTGACGAAGAATGGGCGCCTGCTCAGCCTCCTCTCGGATGGCGATTCCTTCGGCGAGATCGCGCTGCTGCGCGATGTCCCACGCATCACGACGGTCCGAGCGCGCACGCCGCTGACGCTCTACGCGCTCGATCGACGCCACTTCGTGCCCACCGTGAGCGGCTACAGCGAGAGTGCGGCCGAGGCGGAGACGGTGGTCGAGACCCGCTTGGCAGCAAGCGCCGCACGACCGGTCTGAGCGGGCCCGCCGCCTGTCCAGCAGCCCGACGGCCCCGCGATGAGTTTCCCGGCGCGCGACGGCCCATTCACCCTTCGAGTGGCTGGAGGGAGGTGGGTTCCCGGTCGAGCCCTTCATTGAGATTCTCACCGGGACCGCAACCATCGCGCGGACCGCAGACGAGGATTGGGATCGACGAGCCTCGCACGGGCCCCGGACCTTCGCGCAAATGTCCGCCTGCCCTGAGCGGACGGCAGCCGACCCACTATCGACCCCCGCCCTAGATCCGCAGCCGCTCGAGCGCCGCCCGAATCCGCTCCTGACTCTCCTGCTCTAAGACCGGCTCGTGCTCGAACCACATGACCAGGGCGCGAACCCAGATCAGGCGCACGTCCATGTCGAGCTCGCTGGCGTAGGCCATCAAGCACCTCCTCGGGGCGCCGCGGCCAGGCGCTGCCGTCCTCAAACCGCGCGATCGTCGCCTGGTTTACCTCGATCGCCGCCGCGATCCTCACCTGGACCACCCCCCGCTCCTCGCGCGCCTGGCGACAGGCGCGCCCCAGCCAGGGCAAAAACGGACGCGGAACCTCCCCGGCCTCCATGCCCGGAGTTGTATTCGATATGCGTGACGCATGTCTGCTCGGAGCGTCTGCACTCGACCGCATACGTTTAAGTATGACGGCGAACTGCCGATAAGGCAATCAGATGCACATGAACGAGCACGTGGGACACATGACCGAACTGCCAGCAGCCGGCTGGTACCGCGACCCCAAAGGGCGCGATGAACGCTGGTGGGATGGGGAGAGCTGGACCGACCATCGCCGCGAAGGCGAGACGGTCACAGCTCAAGCGCCCGGCAACGACGTGGCCAACCGCATCGTCGGTGTCCTGGCCGAACAGCCTCGTCAGTTCTGGATGATGGGCCTCGCCATCTTGGGGATCATCGTCGGGTCGTTCGGACCGTGGGTCACGAACGCATTAGTGAGCCAGAGCGGGATGGACGTGGACGGCATCTGGTTCATTCTCGGCGCACTGTCCGCGCTCGGCTCGCTATGGGCCTTTGCGAAGACCCGAGCCCGAGGAGCATTGGTCTGGCCGCTGCTCGTCGGACTGTTCGTCGCGGGCGACAGCATTCGCGTCCTATCGGAGATCTCGGATAACGACACGGCGCAACTTCTCGGACGCACGATCGACATTGCTGAGCCGGGCTGGGGGATTTACCTGACGCTCGGCGCAGGCGTAGCGATGGTCGTTCTGTCAGCGGTGCTGGCGTTCAGACGCCGGGACCCGCAAACAGTCGACCTACATGAAGAACGAGTTACGACAGTGGAGGTAGCGTGAAAAAGGCCGTACTTGCCTGTGGCCTTACTCTTCTGGCGCTCTCACTGAGCGCTAGCAGCGCCAGCGCGGGCCAAGAGCTGAACATTTCCAATATTGGCCCGTTCGGGTTCACAGCAGAAACGCTGCATGGTTGGAAGTTCGGCTCCGGATGGAGTTGTCATGGGCGGGCACTAAAGAACGATGGAACCCGAACCTATACATCGATCCGGCCGGTGACTCGCTTTTCCTCGTCGAAGATCCGCTTTGGCTACCGCACGCCGCGCGCTGGGAAGCCCATCTACCTGACCTGCCGAGGAATCCATAAGCGCGTCACCCGCCACCAGTGGCGCCACTACAGCAGCACGCGAAGCGGCACCGAGACCGATTCGCGATCCCGCCAGGGGCCTTGCTACCTCGATGGCTTCTATGGCGAGCTCCAGCTTGACTGCTGGGGTGGTCGCTACGCCATCGCCCATTATCACTTCGAGCTTCCGGGGGATGCTCGCAGTATCGACACCGGCGCGAGCGGATACCTCGGATGTTGCTCGCAAGGCCGGATCTCGAAGGACTGGAGCCGCAGTGGAAACGACTGGACATATACGGTGACGGTGACCGGATGGCGTGCCTACACGGTCCGCCGCGTCCATATGGATTACAGCCGCAGGATCACCGTTCATCCGGTGATTCACAGCGTCGGAAGAGGAAGGGCCCGACGGTGATCACTACCCGCACCTCATCGAGAGGTCTGCGGTGAGCGATACGAGCAACGCGTCAGCCGATCCCGTCACTTGATGACCGCGGATCAGGCCCCAGACTCGTGCGATCGGCGCCATGCGGATCCCCCTTGCCGGCGCGCGGCGCTGCGGGTAAGCCAGAAGGCGATCAGCTTGGACAATCCGGACACGCGCGGACTGGGCTCTCACTACCTTGACGCTGCGCATTCCCAAACTCGAGTTCTCGCTCTCGGCACGGTTATCTTGGTCGCTTGCGGGGCTGCCGCCTACTTCCTACTGATCAAGTCTGATTCTGAGAGCTGCGTTTCCAGTCTCAGCGGGGAGTCGGCGGAGTGCGAGAGCGACAACGCGATAAGCCAAGAGGAATATGAGGTTGGCCGCTGCTACCCGGAGGCTGATGAACATGGCGAAGAGGGGCTACGGCAGGACGACGACAGGCAAAGAGATCACCGAGGAGCTCGTAGAGGAGGTCGCCGGCACGGCTGAGGCCGGCTACGACGTCGAAGAGACGCTGCGCCGGCGCGGTGGTCGGCCGCCGATTGGCTCGGGTCCGGCCAGCGTTGAGTCGGTCAGGCTGGAACCGGAGCTGCGCAAGGCGCTCACCGAGCGGGCAACGCGGGACCACGAAACGACGTCATCGGTGATTCGGAAAGCGCTGCGCAGATATCTTGAGGTTCGCTGAGGTGACCTTCAGGAGCGACGAGACATGGACCGAATCCGCGTGATCTACGAGCACGACGACGACACCTGGGTGGCGACGTCACCCGAGGTTCCGAACTGGACCGTTGTTGCCGACACCTACGAGGAGGCACACCGGCTCGCGGAAGAGGGCGTGCGCTTCGCCCTCGACCGCGGCGACGTCGAGCTCAAGCACTTCGTGCCGGCGCCGGCATAGGCGCGGTGAACAAGCAGGCGCACGAGCGGTGTGACGCCACTTTCGCCTAGCCACTTTGCGGAGGCCGCCCAGACCTACCGATCGCCCGGTCCGCCGCCGCGAGCGCCGCGGCTGCCTCCTTCCGCCGGCCGCGGTCGTAGCGCTGCGTGGTCGCCGGCGACGCATGGCCGAGCTGCTCCTGAACCGCGCGCAGATCGCGGGTCTCGTCATACATCAGCGAGGCGGCGGTGTGGCGCAGGGTGTGCGGAGTCACGACCTTGGCCTTGCCGCTTCGCTCGCGAAGCTCCGCCTCGGCCGCTAGCTCCGCGATCAGGACCCCCGCCATCTGCTGACTCATCCGCACGTGGAGCCGGACCGGCTCGCCGCGACGGGCCATCGCGGCCTGCTCGCGCGCATTGGTCGCGCGGCGGAACAGCGGCTCCCCGGGCGACCGCTCCGCTTCGAGCGCCTCGATCGCGGCGAGCGTGCGCTCTCCGATCGTGATCGTCCGCGAGCGGCCGCCCTTCACCGTCGATCGCACCACCGCGAGCCCGTCGACGTCGCGCGTGGCCTGTCCCGCGTCGATGCCGAGCGCCTCGGAGATGCGGAGGCCGGGTAGGCCGAGCAGGCAGACGAGCGCATGAGCCTGGGGGCCGCGATGCTCGGCCGCCTCGAGGAGCCGGGTCAGCTCGGCGGCGGATAGCCCCTTGTCGGCCGGCGAGAACTCCACGCGTGGCCGCTCGACCGCAACCAATGGCGAGGCCTGCACGTGTCCGCGGCGCACGAGCTCGGTGTAGAACCGTCCGAGCGCCGCCAGCCGGCGCGCACGGGTGGCGGGCTTGAGGCCCCGCTTGACCATGGCCCCGTCGAAGTCGGCGACGTCCGAGTAGGTGATCGCGCCCCAGTCGAGCTCGTACCCGGCCGGGTGCCACTCGCAGAAGGCGAGCAGATCCGAGACATAGCCCCGCTTCGTGTGCTCGCTCTTGTTCAGTCCGGCGATCGTCGCGGCCGCCCGTGCGATCGCAGGCGGGTGCGCGGCGAGCTCCGGCTCCGGCAACGCGAGCAGCTTCCCAGCGCTGATCGGCCGGCGCGGTTTCGGCGCGGCGTTCGCGGCTCCCATGTCCAGGATCAACCCCAAGCCCGCCGCCCGCGCCCCACGAGCCGTCTTCAGATCGGCTCGGGCAGTCTGACGCTCAGCGCGCACCGGGAGGCTCTTCATTGGCGGGGCCTCCAAGCCGGTCCCCGACTGCGGCGGCGCGACTCAGGCGCGCCTCGCCCTCGAGGAGCCGGCGATATTGGTCCGGCCGGCGGGTCGTGATCAGCCCGAAGCCGAGCCAGTCGCGACGATGGTTGAGATCGAGGTCCGCCACCAGGACCGCCGGCCGGTCCCGCGGCGCCCGCACGAGCACCCGGCCGTAGGGGTCCGAGACGAACGAGGATCCGTAGAACTCGACCGGCTCCTCGAGCCCGATCCGGTTGATGACGACCATGAACGTGGCATTGGCGAGCCCGTTGGCGACGATCAGCCGCTCCCAGAGCGGCTGCGTATCGAACTCCTGCTCGAGGTGCGGCTCGGAGCCGATCGCGGTCGGATAGACCAGAACCTCGGCTCCTTCGAGCGAGTAGATCCGGGCCAGCTCCGGGAACCACTGATCCCAGCAGGTCGGGAAACCGAAGCTCGAGCCGGCCACCTCGACCACGGGGAAGCCGGTGTCGCCGGGAGCGAAGTAACGGTCCTCGTGATAGTTGGGGAAGCTGGGGATGTGGAGCTTGCGCGTGCGAGCCACGAGCTCCCCGCCCGCGTCGACGCAGATCGCGGTGTTGAAGCCCGTGTCCTCAGCGGCGCGCTCGTAGAGCGAGGCATGGACCGCCACCCCGTGACGACGCGCCATCTCGCGCGCGAACGACGACGTGGGCCCGCTCGCGAGGTCCTCCCCGAAGCGCTCGAGCGCGCCGTCGAGATCTGGATCCACCGCGAAGTAGGGCGAGAGGGTGAGCTCCTGCAGGCAGACGAGTTGTGCTCCGTGGTCCGCCGCGAGCCCGATCCCTCGCTCGAGAACGCCGAGATGCTGCTCGCGGTCGGCGCTCCAGGCGCACTGAACGGCCCCGACCCGGATCGTCGGCAGCTCGGGCGGCTCGACCCGGGCGGGAGAGGACAGCGGTTCGTCGATCCGCGTGACTAACTCGAAGTCGTTCACGTCTCTCGTGCCTCGGCGGGGATCTGCTGAGTGATGCAGTGCGGGCCGCCGCCCCCGTAGGAGACGATTCGGCCGGGCACGCCGATGACGTCGTGGTCAGGAAACGCCCCGCTGAGCGTGTCGAGCGCGTCCGCGTCGAGCGGGTGGTCGGCGAGCGGCGCGATCACGCCGCCGTTGGCGACGTAGACGTTCGCGTAGGAGACCATCAGCGACTTCCCGTCCAGGTCGAAGTAGGGCCATTGCCCCAGCTCGATGACCCTGAGGTCTCGTCCCGCTGCGTCCGTGGAGTTGCGGAGCACCTCGAGGTTGGCGGCCATGAGCTCGTAGTTGGGATTGGCTGGGTCGGCGCAGGTCTGGGCCAGGACGGTGCCCGGCCCGGCGAAGGCGCAGACCCCGTCCACATGGCCGTCCGTGTGCTCATCCTCCGCGTGTCCCCACGGAAGCCAGACCACCTTCTCGACGCCCAGGGTCCGGTGCAGCTCCGCCTCGATCTCCTCGCGGGAGAGGTCGGGGTTGCGGTTCGGGTTGAGCAGGCACTGCTCGGTGGTGATCAGCGTGCCCTCGCCGTCGACGGTCAGCGAGCCTCCCTCGAGCACCATCGTCGAGGGAGCTCGCTCGATTCCGAGCAGCTCGAGGACCCGGGCGGACATCGCGGCGTCCTTGTCGTACGGCTTGAACCGCTCCCCCCAGGAGTTGAAGACGAAGTCGACCCCGACCCGCCGGCCGTCGGCGTCCACCACGATCACGGGCCCCGAGTCGCGGGTCCATGAATCGTCGATCGGGACCTCGACGACGGTCACGCGCGAGCTGCATCGCCGCCTCACGTCCGAGGCCTGGCCGGGGTTGGCGACCATCAACACGGGCTCGAACGCCGCGATCACGTTCGCGACGGCGGCGTACTCGTCTCTGGCGCGCTCGAAGTAGGGCCGCCACAGATGCTCCCGGGCCGGCCATGCCATGAGACACGCCTCGTGTGGCTCCCACTCCGCCGGCATCCGGTAGCGCCCGTCTCCGCGTTCCCCGGGGTTGACCACGCCGCGAGTATGGCATAGACTGAAATTTCAGTCAAGGGCGCCGTCAGGAGAAGTTACGCGTGCCAGATCCCGCCGAGCTCCAGGACCGGTCGCCGCGCCGCACCCGCGACAGGGAGCCGCGGAGCGTGGACGGGCGCACCGCGCTGCTCGAGTCCGCGTGCCGTTCGATCGCTCAGAAGGGCCTGCGAGGCCTCCGGGTCGAGGAGGTCGCGAGCGACGCGGGCGTGGCCGCCTCGCTCATCTACCACCACTTCGGCGACCGCGCGGCCCTCCTCCGTTCCGCGCTCGAGCACGTCGGGCAGAAGGCGGCGGCCTACACCGAGACCGATCACGAGGCGAGCGGGCGCGACGAGCTCCTCGCCACGCTTCGAGCCGAGATCCAGGACGACCCGGAGGTCCGCGACAACAGCGCCGCCTGGGGGGAGTTTCGCGACGCGGCCGTCTTCGACGAGTCGCTGCGGCCGACCCTGTTCCGCTACACGCGGGAGTGGATCGACGACGTGGCCGAGCTGGTTCGCCGCGGCCAGCGAGATGGCTCGATCGCAGGCGAGCTGGATCCCGAGCAGGTGGGGCAGCAGCTCACCGCGCTCACCGAGGGCCTCAGCACGAGATGGCTCGCGAGCTTCCTAACGACCGAGCAGGCCCGCGACGAGCTCCTGGCCGGCATCGAGCGATGCCTCGGCCAGGTTCCGACCTAAGCCGATGAGTTTCTCGCGACCGAGCGGTCTATATGAGTCCAGACTCGCTCAAAGGAGCTGACATGACCGAACATGCGCAAGAGACAAAGCCCATCCTGGTCACCGGCGGCACGGGAAAGACCGGCCGGCGGGCGGTGGAGCGGTTGACGGCGCGGGGGTTGCCCGTGCGAATCGGCTCTCGCTCCGGCACGCCGCCCTTCGACTGGGATGATCAGTCGACCTGGGCGCCCGCAATGCAGGGCGCTGCCTCGGCGTACATCACCTATTACCCGGACCTCGCGATCCCGGGCGCGGCGGACGCTGTGAGCTCGCTCGCGGACGTCGCCCTGGAGCAGGGCGTCCGGCGGCTGGTGCTGCTTTCCGGCCGCGGCGAGCAGGAGGCCCAGCGCGCTGAACGCGCCCTGCAGGAGACGGACGCCGATTGGACCATCCTGACCTGCGCCTGGTTCATGCAGAACTTCAACGAGAGCTTCATGCTGGAGCCGATCCAGGCCGGCGAGCTTGTGCTGCCGGCGGGCGACGAGCCCGACCCTTTCGTCGACGCCGACGACATTGCAGACGTCGCCGTCGCGGCGCTGACCGACGACCGGCACATAGGCCAGGTCTACGAGCTGACCAGCCCACGGCTCCTCAGCTTCCGGGCAGCGGTCGACGAGATCGCAGAGGCCGCCGGCCGGGAGATCAACTACGTGCAGGTATCGACGGAGGAGTACGAGGCCGTGATGGCCGAGGAGGGAGTGCCGGTTGAGTTCAGGACGTTCCTGAACTATCTCTTCGGCGAAGTCCTGGGCCACAACGCTTACGTCACCGACGGCGTCCAGCGCGCCCTTGGTCGCGAGCCCCGGGACTTCGCTGACTACGCGCGGGACGCCGCCGCAACCGGGGTCTGGAGCCCGTCGGCAGTGACCGCGTAGCTGCGGCATGGCGGCGGGGACGGTGGGCCATCGCGCTCACGCGCTCGGACGCTGAGCACTAGCCGCTTGCGCGACGACGAGTTTCGCCCCCGCCACCGGTCCTAGGCAGCGCAACCCAGAAAGGAAACCGAATGAGCAAACTGATCGTGTCCGAGTTCGTGAGCCTGAACGGCGTCATGGAGGCGCCGGGCGGCGAGCCCACCCACCCCCACGCCGGCTGGACGTTCGAGGCGATCTACGGTGAGGACCACTACGCGTACAAGGACAAGGAGATCAAGGAGGCCGAGTCGCTGCTGCTCGGGCGCAAGACCTACGAGGGCTTTGCGGCCGCCTGGCCCGAGCGCGACCGCTCCGACCCCTTCACCGACAAGATCAACTCGATGCCGAAGTACGTCATCTCCTCGACGCTCACGGACCCCGAGTGGGAGAACACGACGGTGCTCTCGGGCGACCCGATCGAGGAGGTCTCGAAGCTCAAGGACGCCGATGCCGGGCCGGTCCTGGTGAACGGCTCGGCCCAGCTCGTCCACGCGCTCGCCGATGCGGACCTGGTCGACGAGTACCGGGCGATGGTCCACCCGATCCTGGTCGCCGACGGCCTGCGGATGTTCCCGGACCCGGCCGAGATGAAGAAGCTCCGGCTCGCGGAGGCGATCACGTATGACTCGGGTGTCGCGCTCCTGATCTACCAGCCCGCGGGGAGCTGACGATGGCGACCGTGACATCTGCCGACGGCACCCAGATCGGCTACGACGCGGTCGGCGACGGGCACCCGCTCGTCCTCGTCGCCGGGGCTACCCAGTACCGCGTGGTCGATGAGACCACGCCGAAGCTGCAGCCGCTGCTGGCCGAGCGTTTCCGCGTGATCAACTACGACCGCCGCGGGCGGGGCGAGTCGGGCGACACGCAGCCCTACGCGCCCGAGCGCGAGTACGAGGACCTCGAGGCGGTGATCGCCGCGGAGGGCGGCGAGGCGCACGTGTTCGGCATGTCCTCGGGCGCGGTCCTGGCGGTCGAGGCGGCGGCGCGGGGCGTCCCGGCCTCGAAGCTGGTGCTGTACGAGCCGCCGTGCCTCCTCGACAGCGACGGCCCCGAGCCGATCCCCGACTACGTCGAGCGGCTCGACCGGTTCACCGCGGAGGGCAAGCCGGGCGATGCCTTCGCCTACTTCCTCGAAGCGGTGGCCGAGCTGCCTCCGGAGCAGATCAAGGGCTTCCGCCAGTCGCCGGGTTGGGCACCGTTCGTGGCGGTAGAGCACACGATCGCCTACGACGGGCGGATCATGCAGCCGTACTCGCTCGGCGAGCCGATCCCGCCCGGGAACTGGTCGTCGGTGTCGGTGTCGGCGCTCGTGATCGGCGGCGGCGACAGCCCGGAGTGGATGCGCAACGCCGCTGCCGCGGTCGCTGCGGCGCTTCCGAGCGGCGAGTTCCGTGAGCTCGCGGGGCAGACGCACCAGTTCGAGCCGGACGCCCTGGCGCCGGTGATGCTCGAGTTCCTGTAGAGCTCACCGCACCGGACGCGCCGCGAGGCCTGCCGCTTGACCTTTGCAGGCGAACTCGTTTACGATCGCCTCGGACGTCGGAGACGGCGTCGTCTATGGGAGAGAGCGCCCGCTGAAGCGGGTCGGGGATAGAGGAGGACACGGATGGATCTCGGCCGGCACTCGCTGAGAGGCTCGCGGAGGCGCGCAGGCATGATTGTGGTCGCGGCCGGAGCGCTGTCGCTCGTCCTCCTGGCACCATCGGGCGCCGGTGCCAAGCCCAGGGAGAAGCTCTCGCTGAAGATCGCGAGCGACTCCCAGAGCCAGGTCCTGGCCGACGGCGCGCTCGAGGTCTCGTTCAAGGCCAAGCGGCTCGACTCGCTGTCGGCGAGCGCGACGGCGACCCCCGACGCGGGCTCGCCGGTCGACTTCGCCTCACCTACGACCATCAGCGACCCCACGAAGAAGGGGACCCTGAGCCTGCCGCTCACCGCCGAGGGCATCGCGGCGCTCTCGGACTGTGTCTCACTCAGGATCGAGGTCGAGGCCTCGGGCTCCAGCGTCGCCGACACGGCCTCCGCCGTCCTCGCCGAGGACGATCCCGAGTGCGCGAAGCCGGTCAGGGAGTTCGACCTCGAGACGAGCGCCGCCACGCCCTTCGGGATCGCTCCCGGGCCCGACGGCAACTCTGGTTCGCCGAGCCCGGCGCCGGCGCGGTCGGCAAGCTCACGCCGGACGGCGCGCTCGACGCGATTCACATCCCGGTTCCGCCGACCGCGTTCGAGGGCGACCTCGGAGGGCACACGATGATCGACGTTGCCTCCGGTCCGGATGGGGCGGTCTGGGCGCTTGCGGCGCGCGGCGAGAGCGTCCGCCGGATCGATCCGGCAACCGGTGAGGTCACCACCTTCCCGCTTTCGACGCAACCGTTCGGCGGTCAGATCGCGGCCGGGCCCGACGGCAACCTCTGGGTCAGTGGACTGAGCGCGTCGTCGCTCTCCCGGATCACGCCCAGTGGCGACGTGACCGACTTCCCGGTGAGCGACCCCTCGGTCCCACTGACCCCGTACGGGATCGCCGCCGGCGGAGACGGCGGGGTGTGGTTCACGGCATCCCCGCCCTTCGGTGGCGGCACCGCGGCGATCGGCCGGTTCGATCCCGCCAGCGGTCAGACCCAGGTCTTCCAGCTCGCCGATCCGTCGAAGCGTCTCGGCGACATCGCCGCCGACCCGGCGGGGCGCCTGTGGTTCACGACCCCGGTCGGGAACACGATCGGCCGCATCGACCCGACCTCCGGCGAGATCGTCGAGTTCAAGATCCCGACCGCGAACTCGAAGCCGGTCGGAATTGCCGCCGCCGCCGATGGATCGGTGTGGTTCACCGAGGCCAGTGCCGACAACATCGGCCGCTACGACCCGGCCGGGACCTTACCGAATGCCCGTCCGGCGCGTACCAGACCGGCGATGCCCACGGCGTCCCGTCCTCGTCCGCGGTCGCGAGCACCATGTACGCGCCCTGATCGATGATCGCCTGCGCCGTTGCAGCGGGGTCAGTTCCGTCCGGCATAGGTCATGGCGGTCGTGATGGAATCGGAGGCGCCCTGGGAAGGCGAAAGGAGAATCGCGGCTATGGACGGCCGCTGATCCCCACCTCCTTGACACGCTCGTCCGCGAGCGCGCGCGCCGACTCGGTGGCGCGAGCGTACGCGGCCGCTGCGGCCCCGGACTGGCTCGTCCAGTAGGCCGCCGCGCTCACCGCAGGCCACTCGCGCTCGGGATCCGCCCGGTACAGCGGGTTCATCGCAAACGCGACGATCCGGGCAGCGCTGTCCGGAGCGGAGCTCTCGGCGTGGACCGCGATCGGCGCGTCCGCCGCTGCGGCCGGACGCGGGAGCAGCCACAGGCCTGACGCGAACATCGACGAGGTGTCGCCGAGGAGGCGCCCGTCGATCGTCACCTCGGCCGGTACTGCGGTGAACCACGTCGGTGGATCCATGATCAGCGTGTCGCGCTCCGGGTAGGCGCCGACGATGACGCTGTCGGGACCACCGGTGTTCGCCCAGTGGAAGATGCCGCTCTGGCCGAGGCCGACGCTGGCATCGGCGGCCAATCCGGGGAGCTGACCGGAGTTCGCGGCACCGAGGAAGTTGGCGCCGTTGGCGCCGGCCCCGATGTATCCGCCCCCGGCGTTGAAGAAAGCGATCAGCCGGGCCCGCGCCGTGGCGCTGGCCGTGCCCGGCCACCCCGCGGTGTTGAAGACGACGTCGTAGTCGTCGAGCGGGTTTGGTCCAGCCGGATTGTTGAGCGCGCCGCCGGAGGCGGTGGAGATCGGATCGGCCGCGAAGCCGAGCTCGCGCAGCGACCAGATGTCCTGGTTCACGCCCGGCGCGAGCACCGCGATCCGCGGCACGCCCTCCACCGGGTCCACCTGGGGCAGCCCGCCGTCCAGGCGGTGGAACCGCAGCCCGTTCGCCTCCCCTGCCTGGTCCAGGGCGGAAGCCTCGCTCGACGGGAAGATCACGCTTCCCGCCGCCAGGGTCTCGCCGTCGGCCGAGGTGAAGGACGCCGTCGCAAGCTCGGCCGAGACGCCCGCGGCGACGAGCTGGTTCAGTGTGCGGACGGCGGTGGGCGAGTCGATCTCCAGCACGTAGGCATCGGCGGCGCCGGCGTCGATGCCGCCATCGAGCGGGGTGGGCCGCGAGACCGGCTTGGTGTGAGGACTGAACGAGGAGCCCTCCGGGATGGTGACCACGTCGGCGCCCCACAGGTACCCGTGGCTCCACGCCCCCGGCGGCGCGTACAGCCTGCCGATCCGGTCGGAGACATCCACCCCGATGCTGAGCGCGGTGTCGGCGAGCCCTCGCCGCGCCTGGTCCATCGGCACGACGTAGGAGCCCTGGTCGAAGGTGCGGCCGTCGAACCCGGCGTCCTTGTGAAGCCTCTCGACCTCGACCCCGTTGAAGAGGAGCCACTCCACGAGGCGGTTGGCCTCGGGGTCGCTGCGCTGGCCCTCGCCGACCGGGATGACGTAGGCGTCGGGATACTCCTCCATCCAGTTGTTGTCGACGTCGAACGGAGGCGGGCAGCACTCGGGTCGAGGCGCATCGGTGACGCCACGCTCATAGATCTCGAGCTCGTCGTGGAGCAGGCCCTCGCGGTTGGCGACGTCGAACTCCAGCGTGGACCAGGTCGCGATCTCAGCGGTCTCGAGGGCGCCCACCCGTCCACCGCAGAGCGTCGTGCTCTGACAGATCTCGACCGTGGAGCCGTTGAGGCCGACGTGCTGGGAATACATCGGCGTGTAGAAGGGACCCCAGTCGTCCCAGCCCTCGGCCACGGCCGGCCCCGGCGGCGTGCCCCCGGGGCAGATCCCGCCGGCCGGCGGCAGCGCGGCGGTCTCGCACCAGTCGTTGATCGGGCGCTGGAGCACGTACCCGGCGTCCGCGAGGGCGGCCTCGTTGGCGTCGAGCCTGGCCTGGTTCCACTTCAGCCACAGGTCGTACTCGATGCTGGGGTTGTGCGGCTTGGTCGTCGCCTCGATCAGCGTCGGCGTCTGGTAGCCGTGGAGATCGATCATCTCCGGCGGGATCCACTCCTGCATGACGCCGACCGAGGCCTTCGTCTCCGACTGGGACTGGGTGAGGAAGTCGCGGTTGAGGTCGAACCCGTTGCCGTTCGCGCGCATGCCCGCGACGCGGCCGTCAGGGTTCTGGATCACGTTGAAGAGCACGACCGAGTTATCGAGGATCTCGTCGATCACCGGGTCGGCCCCGTAGGGCGTCGTGGCCAGGGTCTCGATCGTCCGCATGTTGGCGTCGACCCCCTCGTACTCGTTGCCGTGGATCCCGCCCTGGATATAGAGCGGAACCTTGACCTGGCCGTCGAACTTCTCCAGGGTCTTCTGGGCCTTGGCGGGCTTCGTCAGCGCGTCGCGCCGGACCTTCTCCCAGTTCGCGAATGCCTTGCGCTGGTAGTTGGAGTCCAGTTCGTTGATCGTCACCAGGAACATGTCGCGGCCGGTGGCCGACTGGCCGATCACGTCGATCGTCATCCGCCCGTCGCTCTCGGCCTCGATCCCCTCGAGGGTGCACTCGATTGCGTAGTAGGGGATATGCGCGAAATTGAGAGGGGGATCGCTCGGCAGGGCCTCGGCGGCATCCGGCTCCGGAGTTCCGCACCACGGTGGCGCGATCTGCGCGGCGGCAGGCGCCGCCGAAGGGCCGAGCGCAACCAAGAGCAGAACCCCCACGGAAAGCGCTGCACTGGCGAGACGTCGTCTCATCACCCACTCCTCCGTTCGGCCCATGGCGCGCAGATCCCGGTGTGGCCTCAACCGAGAGCGGCCGGCCGAGGCGTCCCATCCCGGGAGCGGGGGCACCCTATCACCAGGCCGGAGGCCCACCGCCGGGGGCCGGGCGGCTCGCCGCTAGGGCCGCGAACGTGAGCCCGACGAACCACGGGATGTACAGGTAGAACCAGTGGTCGATCCCGAGCTGGCTCGCGATGAGCACGGCGGCCGAGAGCGCGGCGATCTGAGGGAGCGATCGGCGGCGGGGGACGAAGGCCACCAGCACGGCGAGGGCAAGCGCCGCGACCTTGACCGCGGTCTGTAGCCACTCGAGATCCGGCTCCTGGCCCCAGACGCTGAACGGGCTCTCGCGGTCGAGCTGGTTCTCGATCGTCCGGTCATAGAAGGTGGCGAGGCCGGGGTCGATCGCCGGGTGGGCGAGCAGGAGCGCTCCCGCGACGACGAAGGCGAGCGAGAAGTACAGGATCGGGCGGAGGGTCCCCGGGGCGGCGCGCCGGCCCTCGAGCCGGTCGAGCAGGCCGCGCTCGCCGGTGGCGAACAGAGGCACCAGGGCGAGTGGCGCGAACTTGACCGCGGAGGCAAGCGCGAGGAGAACCCCACGTCCCACAGGCGAGGCAAAGAACACGAACGCCCAGACGAGCAGGGCCGCGACCAGGCTGTCGTTCGCGTTCGACTGGAGCGCGTAGGTCGTGTAGGGGTAGGCGCACCAGGCGAAGGCGAGGGTGACGCCGAGCCCGGTCCCGCTCCACCGCCTCCCGAGCACGAACAGGCCGAACACGGTCAGCAGGTCGAAGAAGATCGCCGCCCCGTGGCCGGCGGGGAGGTCGTCCCAGACCCCGTCCCAGGGCAGCGCCGCCTCGAACGGGACGTAGGCGTAGTAGTTGGCCGGGCCGTAGGTGTCGCCGGAGGGGTTGTCCTCGGGGAAGTTGTCGTAGATCGGCTCGCCGTGGGCGATCCGGTCGGCGCCGATCACGCCGGCGTAGCCGACGTCGATCACGCCCGAGTCGGCGATGTTGAGCGCCACCCGGAAACCGAGCAGGAACATCACGGCGATGACCAGCACCGTGATCGGGGCGGATGGGCGAATGCCCTCGCCGAGGCCGCGGAACCCGATCCACAGCATCCTCGCCAGCAGGTAGAGGAGCGGCGGGTAGACGAGCGGCACCGACACCCCGATATTCCCCGCGTCGAAGAACACCTGGCTGATCCCGAACGAGAGCAGCACCAGGAGATCGAGGTGGACCAGCTTCCACGGCCGGCGGAAGTCGAACAGGCCGAAGAAGAAGATCGCCGCCAGCGGGATCCAGACCCAGGGCGAGTTCAGCAGGTGGCCGAACTGGCCCTCGTACCCGCGGGCCATCCCCCAGGCGACCTGATAGCCGGTCCACGACTCGCGCACGCTCGCGGTCGGGTCGTCCACCAAGACCTGCACGACCTCCTCGTCGCCGGCGAAGTAGCCGATCTGCCAGGTGAACGGCTCGTCGACCTCGGCGTAGGTCTCGAGCGGCTGCTCGTACCTGTCGGCGGTCTCGGCGACCTTCGGGTCGCGGTCGGCAATCCGGATCGCCTCGCGGGCGGTGAGCCGGTACTCGTCGGGCTTCTCGGGGAGCTCGCCGCCGATCACCGGCGTGGGGACCGAGCCGGGCGTGCCCGAGTCCTGGGCCAGGGCGACCGCGGGCGCGAGGAGCGCCAGCGCCGGCGGCCGCGAGCGCATGGCCAACGTGCGCGCCCGGCACCGGTGAGGCGGGTGGGCAAGCCGCATGCCGGGAGTCTCACAGGGCCCCGCCGCCTGCTTCGGTGCTAGCGTTCCACATCGTGGCAGGCGTTCTCTTCAACGCCGTGTCCAAGGTCTATCCGGATGGGACCCGCGCGGTCTCCTCGATAGATCTCGAGGCCCACGACGGCGAGTTGCTGGTCCTGGTCGGACCCTCCGGATGCGGGAAGACGACCGCCCTGCGCATGGTCGCGGGGCTCGAGGAGATCACCGAGGGCGAGATCCGGATCGGCGACCGAGTCGTCAACTGGGTCCCATCCAAGGACCGCGACATCGCCATGGTCTTCCAGAGCTATGCGCTCTACCCGCACCTCAACGTCAAGGACAACATCGCCTTCGGCCTCCAGGTGAGGGGCCTCAGCAAGGACGAGATCGGACGGCGGGTGGCCGACGTCGCCCGGGTCCTCGGGCTCGACGAGCTGCTGGACAAGAAGCCGCGCAACCTCTCCGGGGGCCAGCGACAGCGCGTGGCGATGGGGCGGGCGATTGTGCGCGAGCCGGCCGCTTTCCTGATGGACGAGCCGCTCTCGAACCTCGACGCGAAGCTTCGGGTGCAGATGCGCGCCGAGGTCAGCCGCCTCCAGCGAGACCTGCGCGTGACGACGATCTACGTCACCCACGACCAAGTCGAGGCGATGACGATGGGCGATCGGGTGGCGGTGATGCGAAAGGGGGAGCTCCAGCAGGTGGCCAGCCCTCAGGAGCTCTACGACCATCCCGTGAATCTCTTCGTCGGCGGGTTCATCGGCAGTCCGGCGATGAACATGCTCGAGGCCGGCCTGGAGGGATCGGATGGCGAGCTCCACGCCACGATCGGCGATCGGCGCATCGCACTCGACTCGGAGCTGCTCTCGCAGCGCCCCGCCCTTCACGGGTTCGAGGGGCGCCGGGTGATCGTCGGCATCCGGCCCGAGGACCTCGAGGACGCGGAGCTGGCGCCGGACGTGCCCACCGACCGCCGCCTGCGTGGCCGGGTGGAGCTGCGCGAGGCGCTCGGATCCGAGGTGCTCGCGCACGTCACCATCGACGCCCGCCAAGCGCTCACCGATGATGTCCGCGAGCTCGCCGCCGACGTCGAGGGGGCATGGGTCGGCCAGGAGCTGGGCGACCGCGAGGGCGAGGAGGCCAGAATCGTCGGCCAGCTTCGGGCCGCGCTCGCGCGTCCGGGAGGACGCGACCGCCGAGATCGCGGTCGACACCCGAAACCTTCACTTCTTCGACCCCGACACGAGCCTCGCCATCTACGAGGACGAGGCAACTCAAGGAGGGAAACGAGATGAGGATCCGTAGGTTCCACGCACTGGCCCTGCTCGCGGCGGCACTCGCGCTCACGGTCGCCGCCTGCGGTGGCGACGACGATGACGACGGCGGGGACGGGGCGGCGGCCGAGGACGTCTCCGGGAGCGTCGACATCTCCGGGATCTGGACCGGCCAAGAGGCCCAGTCGTTCGAGGCCGTCCTGGACGGCTTCTCGGAGCAGTACCCCAATGTGGACGTGAGCTATGACGCGGTCGGTGATGAGATCCCGACCGTGCTCGCCACCGCGGTCGAGGGCGGAAACCCGCCCGACCTGGCCGCGGTTGCCCAGCCCGGCCTGGTGGCTGACTTCTTCGATCAGGGAGCGCTCCAGCCGCTCGAGTTCGCGGCGGACACGATCGAGGAGAATTTCACCGAGGGCGCGTACGACTTCGCCGTCTTTGACGGCCAGATCTACGGCTTCCTGTTCAAGGCGGCCAACAAGTCGACCATCTGGTACAACGTCCCGCTCTTCGAGACCGCGGGGGTGCAGCCGCCCGAGACCTACGACGAGCTGCTCGAGGACGCGGAGACCCTCCAGGCCTCTGGGACCGCGGCGTACTCGATCGGCGCGGACGTTGGCTGGCCGCTCACCGACCTGTTCGAGAACATCTATCTGCGTCAGGCCGGCCCCGAGATGTACGACCAGCTCGCCGCCCACGAGATCCCCTGGACCGACCCGTCGGTGATCGAGGCCCTGGAGACGATGGCGCAGATCCTCGGCGACACCGACAACCTCGTCGGCGGCACCTCCGGCGCGCTGGAGACCGACTTCCCCACGTCGGTTACGAACGCATTCAAGGAGGACCCGGACGGGGCGATGGTGATCGAGGCCGACTTCGTCGCCAGCGAGATCGACGCCTCGACCGAGGCGAAGCCCCTCACCGACTACGACGTGTTCGACTTTCCGTCGGTCGACGGGTCGGAACCCGTGGTCGTAGGCGGCGGGGACACGATCATCATGTTCACTGACAGCCCGGCATCGCAGGCCCTGGTCGAGTACCTGGCAACCCCGGAGGCCGCCGAGATCTGGGCCTCGCGGGGAGGCTTCTCGAGTGCCAACCGCAACCTCGACTCGAGCGTCTACTCGGACGAGCTGACGCAGAAGACCGCGTCCGCGCTGGCCGAGGTGGAGACGTTCCGCTTCGACCTCTCCGACCTGCAGCCGGCAGCGTTCGGGGCCACCGTCGGCCGAGGAATGTGGCAGATCATGACCGACTTCCTCGAGAACCCCGACGACGCGCAGGGAACCGCGCAACAGCTGGAACAGGAGGCCAACCGGGCGTTCTAGCCGGATGACGAGCGACATAGACGAGGCGGACCGCTCGCGGATGGCGACGCCGGAGCCGGGCCCCGGAGAGAGGCCCGGCCTCTGGCGTCGCCATCGGGTGACCCTCGCCTTCCTCGCCCCGGCCGCGGTCCTCCTCGGGATCTGGATCGTCTACCCGACGGTGCGCACGATCGTGCGCAGCTTCTTCGATCGCACCGGCTCCGAGTTCGTCGGGCTGGACAACTACGAGGAGATATTCACCACCGACCTCCTGGTCACCGCGATCCAGAACAACGCGATCTGGCTCGCGGTCGTCCCCGCCCTGGTCACCGCGATCGGGCTCGTCTTCGGGGTCCTGATCGAGCGGATCCGCTGGTCGATTGCCTTCCGCACCGCCGTGTTCATGCCGATGGCGATCTCGCTGTTCGCCGCGGGGGTGATCTGGCGGGTGATGGACCAGCGCGACCCCGACATCGGGGCGCTCAACGCCGGGATCGGCGCGGTCGCCGACGCCATCGATCCGGCTGGCGGCTTCCCCGACGCTCAGCCGTCGACCGAGCGGCTCAGCGGCAGTCCCGAGCAGGGCCTGGGCTTCGCCCGGCCGCTCGAGCAGGGGGACGTGGCCTTGCTGGGCCTGACCGCGATCGCGCCCGACGAGATTCCCGACGACGCCACCCAGGCCCGCGAACCGGAGCCGGCGCCGGAAGGGATCGCCGGAGTCGTGTGGGTCGACTTCCTCCCCGGCGGCGGCAAGCCCGGGGTGGTCGAGCAGGAGGAGCTCGGGCTTCCGGGTGTCACCGTCGAGCTGCGTGACGAGAGCGGGGAGACGGTCGCGACGACCGAGACCGAGGCCGATGGGACCTTCGCCTTCGAGCAGGTGGAGGCCGGCCCGCATACCGCCGCGATCGGCCCGGGGACGTTCGAGGAGCCCTTCTCCGGGGTCGATTGGCTGGGCCCCGACCTGATCACGCCGGCGGTCATGATCGCCTACATCTGGGTGTGGGCGGGGTTCGCCATGGTCGTGATCGGCGCGGGCCTCGCCGCCCTCCCGCGGGATGTGCTGGAGGCCGCACGAACCGACGGTGCGAGCGAGGCGCAGGTCTTCCGCCGGGTCACGGTTCCGCTGCTGAGGCCCGTGCTGATCGTGGTCTTCGTGACGATGCTGATCAACGTGCTGAAGGTCTTCGACATCGTCTTATCGGTCGCCCCCGGCTCCTCCCAGGACGACGCGAACGTGATCGCGCTGGCGATGTGGCGGACCGCGTTCGGAGCCGTCAACGACTTCGGCCTCGGGTCGGCGATCGCCGTCCTCCTGTTCCTGTTGGTGATCCCGCTCCTCGCGTTCAATATCCGCAGCTTCCGGAGGGAGGCCTGATGGCCGGCGCCGCCGACCACGCGGAGACCACGCCGGCCGTGACCGTGCCGCGTCGGGAGTCGACCGCCAGCAGGCTCGGACGGGCGCTGACCAAGACCCCGCTCAACATCCTGCTGGCGTTCATCGGCCTGCTCTGGCTCGTGCCCACGCTCGGCCTCTTCTTCACCTCGCTCCTGCCCCCCGAGCTCGTCAGCTCGCAGGGCTGGTGGACGCTGTTCTCCGAGCCCAGCAGCGGCACCTTCGAGAACTACAGCGAGCTGCTGCGAAACGACGACATCACCTCCGCGCTGGTGACGACGATGATCGTCGCCGTCGGCGGCACCGTGATCCCGATCCTGGTCGGCGCACTGGCCGCCTACGCCTTCGCCTGGCTCGAGTTCCCGGGACGGGACTGGATCTTCCTGTTCGTCGTCGCGCTGCTGGTGGTGCCACTGCAGATGGCGCTGATCCCGATGTTCTCCATCTACAACGACGTCGGCATCTTCGACACCGCCCTCTCGCTGATCCTCTTCCACACCGCCTTCGCGCTTCCGTTCGCGATCTTCCTGCTGCGAAACTTCTTCGTCGGCATCCCCAGGGACCTGCTGGAGTCGGCGCGGATCGACGGCGCCTCCGAGCTGCGGATCTTCGTCCGCCTGATCCTGCCGCTCGGGCTGCCGGCGATCGCCTCGCTGGCGATCTTCCAGTTCCTGTGGACGTGGAACGACTTCCTGGTGGCACTCACCTTCGGCCGCGACACCCAGGTGATCACGGTCGCCATCTTCTCCCAGTTCCGCCAGTTCGGCGCCAACATCGACCTGATCGCCCCGGCTGCGTTCGTCTCGCTGGTGGTGCCGCTGGTCGTGTTCTTCGCCTTTCAGCGCTACTTCGTGCAGGGGTTGCTGGCCGGCTCGGTCAAGTAGGACCTACCCGCCTCTCGCTTCTGCTTCGGCTCCGGCGTGCCGCGGGGAGCGCCGAGATGCGCCGCTCATCCGTTGGTGCCTGGGCGGCTCGGTCGGTCTAGGGTGCGGCGATGGCCAGCGCCGACAGCGACGCCCCCGACGACGCCTCGGGCTTCGCCGCCCGCCAGGTCGAGCTCCACGGCCGTCACGTCGTCTACCGGATGATCGGGAGCGGGCCCGCCGTGCTGCTGATCCACGGAATGGTCAACTCCTCCCGCCATTGGGAGCGGGTGGCGCTAGGGCTCGCCGACGGCTACACCGTCGTCGCGCCCGACCTGCTCGGCCACGGCGACTCTGCCGCGGTCCGTGGCGACTACTCGCTCGGTGCCCACGCCGCCTCGATCCGCGATCTGCTGAGCGCGATCGGGATCGAGCGGGCGAGCGTGGTCGGTCACTCCCTCGGCGGCGGGATCGCGATGCAGTTCTTCTACCAGTTCCCCCAGCGCACCGAACGGCTCGCGCTGATCTCCACCGGTGGGCTCGGCCACGAGGTGAGCCCGATGCTCCGCGTCGCCGCGATGCCCGGCGCCTCAGGGATCCTCTGGGCGGCCGCCCACCCGAGGCTGCTGGCCGCGCTCGACCGAGCCGGCGAGCGCCTCACCGACCGCGGCTGGCAGAAGGGCGTCTACCTGACAGCGATCGCGCGCGCCCTTCGCCCGCTCGAGCGGCCCGACTCCCGGGAGGCCTTCCTACAGACCCTGCGGTCGGTGATCGACGCCCGCGGCCAGCGGGTTTCGGCCCGCGACCGCCTCCACCTGCTCGAGGGCTTCCCCACCCTGATCGTCTGGGGCGAGCGCGACAACACGATCCCGCTCGAGCACGGGCGCGCCGCGCACACGGCGGTCCCGGGATCGCAGTTCGAGACCCTGCCGAGGGCCGCCCACTTCCCCAACCTCGAGGATCCCGACGGGCTGACGCGGGTGCTCCGCGACTGGCTCGATGCGACCGAGCCGACCGTGATCGAGGACGGCGACTGGGGCGAGCGGGTCCGGGGCGTCGAACCCGCCCGCGCCACAGCGGCCAGATAGCCCTGGCCACCCGGGCTCGAGCTCACGCCCGAGCCGCCGGAACCTCGGTCCTCGTCCACGCCTGGGCTGCGAACACGTCGTCGACCGGCGCCTCGCTCAGCGCGTACGCAAAGCTGGCGAGGGTCGTGTGCCCGATCTGGGCAACGACGTCGAGCACCGCCCGGCGGGAGTAGCCCGCCTCGAGCAGCGCGCTCGTCTCCTCGTCGCTCACCCGTCCCTTCGCGGCGACCATCGCGCGGGCGAAGCGATAGAGCGCACCGAGCCGAGGGTCGTCGGGAGCCTCACCGGAGCGCGCCGCGCGCACGGCGTCCTCGTCGGCGTCCTGCATCAGCGCGAAGGTCGAGTGCGCCGCCATGCAGTAGGCGCAGTCGTTCTCGATCGCGACCGCGAGCGCGACGAGCTCCCGCTCGACCCCCGTCAGCTCGGTGTTGCCGAGGGGCGCGCGAAGGTCGACGAACCCGGTGACGAGGGTCGGCGACTCGGCCATTCCTGCGGCGAGGTTCGGCACGAACCCGAGTCCCTCCTCGAGCGCGCGCAGCGCCTCCTTCGACTGCTCCGGGGCGGAGTCGATCGTGTGAATCTCGAACTGGGTCAAGGCAGTCCCCTTTCGGTGAGTTCCGGGCCCGGGATCGGGCCCATCGGCGGTAGGTTCCATCGCGCGGGGCTCGATCTCAATTCCCTGGGAGGGAATGGCCGCGGCGCTTCGGCGCGCCTAGACTCAGCCCGTGGCCGCATCAGAGAGAGCGGTTGCCGAGGCGCCGCACGTGAGCCCGTTCGGCGAGCTCCTTCGCGACTGGCGAGGGGTGCGCCGTCTGAGCCAGCTCGCCCTCTCAATCGAGGCTCAGACGACGCCCCGCCATCTGAGCTTCGTCGAGACGGGACGCTCGCAGCCCAGCCGGGAGATGGTCCTGCGGCTCGCGCGCGTGCTCGACGTGCCCATCCGCGAGCGAAACCAGCTGCTGCTCGCCGCCGGCTACGCGCCGCTCTACCGCGAGGCGGGGCTCGAGGCCGACGAGGCCGCCCAGGTCCGGGAGGCCCTCGAGCGCATGCTCACCGCGCACGAGCCCTACCCGGCGGTGGTCATGGACCGCCACTGGAACGTCACCGAGGCCAACTCGGCGGCGGAGGCGCTCTTCGCCTGGCTGCTCGCGGGGCAGGACCCGGACGATCCCGCCAACGTGATCAGGCTGGTGTTCGATCCGAACGGGATCCGGCCGTTCGTCTCCAACTGGGAGGCGGTCGCCGAGACCCTCGTCCAGCGCGTCCACCGCGAGGCGGTCGGCGGCGTTCCCGACACCGCGACCCTCGCCCTGCTCGATGACGCCCTCGCCTATCCGGATGTCCCGTCGGAGTGGGGCTCTCCCGGACTCGACAGCCACCCCCTGCCGGTGATCCCGGTCGAGTTCCAGCGGGACCGGCTTGCCCTCAGCTACTTCTCCACAGTGACCACGCTGGGCACCCCCCAGGACGCGCTGCTCGAGGAGATCCGGGTCGAGAGCTTCTTCCCCGCCGACGAGCGGACCGCCGCCCACACCTGGCAAGGTGCCGAGGCCTAGAAGCATGCTGATCGCCCAGCTCTCGGACATCCATACGGGCGGCGGGCGCTACCAGCGGGCGCTCCTCGACGCGGCGATCGCGGAGATCAACCAGGCGAGGCCCGATCTGGTCGTCGTCGCCGGGGACGTCACCGACGATGGCTATCCGGACCAGTTCGAGGAGGCCAAGGAGCGGCTCGACACGCTCGACTGCCCCAACCTCGTGATCGTCCCGGGAAACCATGACGCGCGCCACGTCGGGTACATCCAGTACGAGGAGACCTTCGGCCCCAGGGACTCGCGCCTGCGGTTGGGCTCCGACGGCGTCGAGGTGGCGCTGGTCGCGGTCGACTCCTCGAAGCCCGACCTCGACCAGGGGGAGATCGGGCGGGAGCACTACGGCTGGATCGAGGAGGGGTTCCGCGGCGACGCCGACCTGCGGATCTTCGTCTGCCACCACCATCTGATGCCGGTCCCGGGCACGGGCCGCGAGAGAAACCAGGTGCTCGACGCCGGCGACGTCCTCTCCCTGCTGCGCCAGGCGGAGGTCGATCTGATCCTGATGGGCCACCGGCACGTGCCCTACGTGTGGCCGCTCGCCGGGATGCTGCTCGTCCACTCCGGGACCGTCTCCACGCTTCGGACTCGTGCCTTCACGAGCCCCGCCTACAACCTGATCCGCTCCAACGCGGGGCGGATCTCAGTGGAGCTTCGGGTTCCGGGCGGGGACACCAGGAGCCTGGGGGAGTATCCGCGCGACTGGCCGGCGGAGCTCTCGGCCCGCGGCGCCGACCCCCTGACGCACGTCCGTCGGGGCCCCATCCTGGCGAGCGACTGAGCAGGGGGCACGCGTCAATCAGCTGTCAGAACCTTGGGCAGGGGAACGCTCAGCGACTCGCATCCGGTCGCCAGTATCTGCCAACTGGATGGTGCCAGCGGCACCGCGCCGCGCGCGGTGAGCTCGAGGTAGCGTCGCTGGCCACGCTCGCCGGGTACGAGCAACTCGTCGACGCCCGGAAGGCGCTCGCCCTGCTTGATCTGGTCGATCTGCGCGTCCATTCGCTCCAGGAACTCCTGCCGAGGCAGAAACGCCTCAACGTCGAGGGCCCAGAGCAGATTCCCCGGCGCGCCGTCGGCCACCCCGCGCGCGAATCCGGCCCCGCTCAACACGCCGGCCAACGCATCGATCAACAACGCGAGGCCGAAGCCCTTGTGTGGGGCGTTCGGGGCGCCCAGCGGAGCCATCAACCCACCCTCGAGGAACCCCTCCGGGTCGGTGATCGGGCGCCCGGCCTGATCGAGGATGACCCCTTCCGGCAGCGCCTTGCCCTGCTGGGCGGCGACGCGGACCTTCTGCATCGAGCTCACCGTCGTGGCGATGTCCAGGACCACGGGCGGATGGCGCTGAGCGGGAAGGCCGTACGCGAACGGGTTGGTGCCGAGGACCGCCGTCCGACCGCCGGGCGGAGCGACCACCGGAATGAAGTTGGTGCAGGCGAAGCCGATCACGCCGGCCTCGGCGGCCAGTCTGGCGAAGGGCGCGGCGACCAGAAGCTGCCAGTCCCGGATCGCGGCGACGGCCATGCCCTTGCGCTCGCGGGCACGCTCGATGCACCACCGCATCGCGCGTGTCGGCGCGGCGGGCCCACAGCCGCGATCCCCGTCGAGGAGGATCGCGCCGTCCGTCTCCTGCAGGGTGCGCACGCGCGGACGAGGGTTGAGCTCGCCGTCCCGGTAGAAGTTGGCCAGGACCTCGAGCGCCGCGACCCCGTGGTCGGGGTGGCCGCGGAGCTCGGAGTCGACCAGGAGCTCGCCCAGTCCGTCGGCGCTCTCTCGCGGGAGTCGAAGGCGCCCGAAGGCACTGGCGAGACAGCGTCGCAGGTCTTCGATCCGCACCAGCCGCGCGCCTTCGAACTCGTCGTTGGCCATCGGCTCAGCCGTCACCATTGCTCTCGATCAGTCCCCCACGCTACCCAGGTCACGAGAGGAAGCCATGATCGACCAATGCCGTGTCTACGCCGCGCTTCCAGCCACCGACCTCGACCGCGCGAAGCGCTTCTACGCCGAGAAGCTCGGCCTGATGCCGCAAGAACTACCCGACGAGTTGAGGTACGAGTGCGGCGACGGGTCGGCCTTCTTCGTGTTCCCAACCTCCATCTCGAGCCGCGGTGGGCATACGCAGGCTGGGATCGAGGTCGCGGACATAGAGGCCACGGTCGCCCAGCTGAGGTCCCGCGGCGTCATTTTCGAGGAGTACGACATGCCAGAGCTCAGAACGGTGGACGGCATCGCGACCCAACCCGGCGGCGACAGGGCCGCTTGGTTCAAGGACAGCGAGGGCAACATGCTCGCCCTCTTTCAGTTCGGCTGACGACTCGGCGCGGCGGGCGGGTAGCGCCGCAAGGGCATGATCGACTAGACGAATGAGCGAGCGCGTCATCGGGATACCGGATGCTGTCCGGTGCGCAGCATGCGAGCCGCCAGGAACCCACCCAGGAACACCATCGTCGCCACCTCGGCGATCCTCGAGGCCAGGATCGCCTCGGGGTCGTAGCCCGGCTCCATGAACCCGAACAGCGGCGTGCGCTCGCTGATCCACAGGAACACGAACGAGGTCGCGGCAAGCATGATGCCGCCGAGTGCCGTGAGCACGAGGAGGGCTCCACCGACGCGGCCGAGAAGGCGCTCGAGCGGAGCGAGAAGGCCGAACCCGAGGACCGCCGCCCCGATGAAGTTCAACACGAACAGCGTTCCGATCGTGGGGATCTCGGAGTAGAGCTCGAAGTACTGCTGCAGATGGACGGCGCCCACCGCCAGCAGTGACAGCGCCCCGACGATCCGCGCGGTGACCCCGACCCGCGCGGCAAGCCAGGCCGAGCCCCGCCCGCTGCGCGACTGGGGTGAGGTCGTCAGCGGGCGAGGTTGGGCCGGCATGGGCGCCTCGGCCTGCATCGCGGCTCGGGCCAGCGCCTTGGCTCGATCAACGGCGTGCATCCGAGTCATCTCTCAGTAGAGGCTGTCGCCGGAGCTCTCGCTCGGGGGCTCCGAGCTCGACGCGCCCGCTCCGCCGGGTGCCGCGGCCGCCTCCCACTCGAAGTGGGTGCCGTCGAAGTCATCGACGAAGCCGTCGCCCTCGAGCTGACCTGGATCCTCCTCGGTGAAGCTGTAGAGCGGCAGTCCCTCGAGACTCAGCTGCTGCTCTCCGTCGGGACGCTCGACCACCGCGAGGTCGATTCCGAGATCCGCGGAGGCCGACCGCGCCTCGTCGTTCGAAGCGAGGGCCGGATCCCAGAACGACGTGCACGCGTCTGCGCACATGATCCGCTCGCGCTCCACGTCCGCGCTGTAGAGCGTTCGTCCTTCGGAGTCGACCAGGACGTCCATCCCGTCCACGCTCTGGACCGACACGACGTCGGAACCGGCTGCGGGGGCCGATGCGCTTGCGGCCGAGCTGTCTTCGCCCTCGTCGCCACCGCAGGCGGCAAGCGTGAGCGCCGCCGCGCCGATCGCGAGGACAACCGTCATCGATTGTTTGATTGTGAGTGTCATGCTCCGTTCTACGGTCGGTGGCGCCAAAGGGATTGCCCGGGCGACCCATCCCCCCCACGGGCAATCCCTCCGCGCTCCCCGCTCGTATAAACGAGGTGGTGGCCCTGTCATCGCTCTCAGACGAAGCGCTCCTGGCCGGTCTCGCGGCAGGCGACGCGGACGCCGCGGCGGCATTCACCCGGCGCTTCCAGGCACGGGTCTACGGCCTGGTGCTGACGATCGTGCGCGATGAGGGCGCCGCCGAGGACGTGGCCCAGGAGACATTCGTGCGGGCCTGGAAGCACGCCCGCACCTACGATCCGCGTCGTGGCCGGGTCGCCACCTGGCTGCTGACGATCGCCCGCAACCTCGCCATCGACGTGATTCGGCTGAAGCGCGCCGAGCCGCTCGACCCGGAGGTCGTCGCCGGCAGGCTTCAGCGAGCGGGCATCGCCGGAAGCCCTGCGGATGAGGGCCCTCAGCCGGATGAGCGCGAGCGCGTGCGCGGGGCGATCGCGGAGCTTCCGCACGACCAGCGAAGGGCACTGTTTCTCGCCGCCTACCTCGGGCGGACGGCGCGGGAGGTCAGCGAGCTCGAGGAGATCCCGCTGGGCACCGCCAAGACCCGGATCCGTGCCGCGATGCTGAAGCTGCACGAGTCACTGGAGACCGACCATGAGCTGTGAGCAGATGCGGGATCTGGCCCCCGAGATCGCCCTCGGCATCGCCGACGGCGAGGAGCGCGCCGATGCGCTCCGCCACCTGTCGGAATGCCCAGAGTGCCGGCGCCTCGTGGAGCAGCTCTCCGAGATTGCCGACGAGCTCCTGATGCTGGCGCCGGTCGAGGAGCCCCCGGTGGGCTTCGAGTCGCGCGTTGTCGATGCGCTCGGGATGCGAGAGCCCGACCGTCGCCGCCGGCCCAGCTGGCTGACCCCGCGCTGGCTGGCACCGCGCCTCGGCCCGGCACTGGCCGCAGTGGCCGTCACCGCCGCCGCCTTGATCGGCGTCTACCGCGACGACCACCAAACCGCCGAGCGCTATCGCGAGGCTCTCGCGCGGGCAGACGGTCAGTACTTCCAGGCCGAGACGCTCGCGGATGGAACAGGGGCCGACGGCGGGGTGGCGTTCGGCTACCAGGGGTCACCGTCGTGGCTCCTGGTCACCGTCGACTCGCGCGCATCGCGACGGTGTCACCGGCGCCGAGCTGGTGACGAGGAACGGCCGCACGATTCCGCTTCGATCGCTGGAGCTCGATCGTTACGGCAGCTGGGGCGGAGCGCTTCCCGTCAACCTCTACGACGTCGCGTCGATCCGCCTGCTCGGGGAACGCCCCGGGCAGGTGCTCACGGCATCCTTTCCCGGCGGGGTCGTCGAGGAGGACTGAGCCCCTCGGCACCTATGGTCCCTGCCGCGCGGCCCGATCCTGTGATACACGAGGTGTGTAGATGAGCACGAGGGAGCCCCCGATCGACGAGGCGCACGCCCGCAAGCGCCTGCAGCAGGAGCGCGAGCGAATCGAGCGCGCGCTCGCCGATCTGAAGCGGGTGCGCACGAGCGAGCTCGAGGAGATCGAGACCAGCACGGATCCTTTCGAGGACGGCGAGCTGATCGAGGACAAACAGGTCGACGACGCTCTGGCGGCGCAGAACCGCGCCGAGCTGGAGGCCATCGAGCGCGCCGAGAGGCGGCTCGAGGACGGTACCTACGGCTTCTCGGTCGAGAGCGGCGAGCCGATTCCGGCCAAGCGCCTGGAGACGATTCCCTGGGCCGAGCGCACCCCGGAGGAGCAGGAGCGCTACGAGCGCACCCACGGGCGCGCGCTTTAGCCCGCTGCGCCCACTCGCATCGCGTTGGGCCGAGCGGAGTATCCGGCTCAGTGATCCCCGGGCCGTTTGTCGAGTTTTAATCGCATAGCGGCCAGAACTCGACAATCGAGGGCACATCGTGGCTACCCCACACCATGCCCATCTCAACTCGCGTGGCCGACGCGATCGGCGAGCGCGACGACCGCGGCGATCAGCTCCTCGCCGTCGAGCAGCTCGGGATCGTTGTGATCGGCGCCTGGGATCTCGACCACGCGGGTCGGACCCGCGGCGGCCTCGGCGACAGCGCGGCTCTGGTCGGGCGGCACGATCGAGTCGCTCGAGCCATAGACGACCGTGGTGGGCACGTTGACGCTGGCGATCTGATCGACCACCGGGAACCGATCCCGGAGAAGCGTCCTGACCGGGAGGAACGGGTAATGAACTCGCCCAACCGAGGCGAGGTCCGAGAACGGCGAGCGAAGCACGAGCCCGGCC
This sequence comes from uncultured Actinomycetes bacterium, assembly GCA_963788115.1. GTDB lineage: Bacteria > Actinomycetota > Thermoleophilia > Solirubrobacterales > 70-9 > CAWBFD01. The sequence continues at coordinate 978,946 of CAWBFD010000002.1, read as the reverse complement.
GGTGGGTGCTCGGTCGCAAGCTCGGTCACCACGGCCGCGCCGAGGCTCTCGCCGTAATAGAGGAGGCGCTCCGGCGCCACGCGCGCCTCCTCGGTTGCGAACCGGTGGGCGGCCCGGGCGTCGCGCGCAAGCCCGGCCTCGGTCGGCCGGCCGGGATTACCGCCGTAGCCCCGGTAGTCGAAGAGCAGCACGGCGAAACCCGCGCGGGCGAGCCCGCCTGCGAGCGGCGCTCGCATGGAGCGATTGCCGGCGTTGCCGTTCGCAACCAAGACCGTCATCGCGCGGCCGGGCTCGGCGGCCGGGAGGAACCAGGCGCCGAGCCTGAGGCCATCCGTGGTCTCGAGCGTCACCTCGCGCGCGCCCGGGAGCAGCTCCGCGACCGGTGGCACTGCCGCGGGGACGGGCAGATAGATCAGCCGGCGCTGTAAGGCCCAGGCGAGGAAGACCGCCAGGATGAGGATCGCCACCAGCACGAGCACGGCATTCATGATCGTCGGCGCCGACCACTCGGCGATGGTCGGCAGAGGCGCCGTCCAGGAACGCCCGTTCGGAGCCTAGTCGGCCTCGCCTCGATCGCCCTCCAGCGCCTTCGCGAGGAGGTCGCGCAGCTTCGAGCGCTCGGCCGCGCTCAGCCTGCCGAGCACCTCGTCCTCCACTGTCTCCAGCTTGTGCTCGGCGTGCTCCGCGGCGCGGGCGCCGGCGGACGTGATCTCGACGATGTGGCGGCGGCGGTCGGCCGGGTCGCGCCGGCGCCCGACGTAGCCCGCCTGCTCGAGGTCGTTCAGCAGGATCACGGCGTTGTTCGGGTCGAGCATCAGGTCCCGGCCGAACTGCTGCTGACTCACCGGCCCCTGCTCCCGCAGATAGTCGAGCGCGATGAACGGCTTCATGCGGAGACCGATGACGTCCTCCGTGGCACGGCGATAGAGGACCCGCGAGAGCCGGGTCAGCAGGTTCATCGAGCCCTGTACGGGCGCAGTCCTCATCTCTCGATTGATCGTCCCTTGCTGCATCAGAATCACCACTTAATGATAATCCATGATATGGTGACGATCCTTGTGCAGCTGACGAACCACAGCATAGAGCAGAGGCGGGCGGATGGCAGTCGCTGGATCGCGCTCGTGGTCCTGTGCGTCGGGATGCTGATGATCGTCCTCGACGCAACCATCGTGAACGTGGCGTTGCCGTCGATTCAAAGTGATCTCGGCTTCTCGCAGTCGAGCCTCGCCTGGGTCGTCAATGCCTATCTGATCGCTTTCGGCGGCCTTCTCCTGCTTGCCGGTCGCCTGGGGGACCTGGTCGGCCGCAAGCTCATCTTCATGATCGGCCTCGCGGTGTTCACCGCCGCATCACTGCTCTGCGGATTCGCGCAGAGCCAGGAGGTCCTGGTCGGGGCACGGTTCGTTCAGGGCGCGGGCGGCGCGATGACCTCGGCCGTGATCCTCGGGATGATCGTGACCATGTTCCCGGAGCCGCGGGAGCGGGCGACGGCGATCGGCGTCTACAGCTTCGTAGCTTCTGCCGGCGGATCGATCGGGCTGCTCGCTGGCGGCGTCCTCACCGAAGCGATCAACTGGCACTGGATCTTCTTCGTCAACCTCCCGATCGCGCTCGCGACCGGGCTGCTGGCAGCGAGGCTGCTCGAGCGAGACGCGGGGATCGGACTCGGCCGGGGCGCTGACGTGCTCGGCGCGGCGCTCATCGTGATCTCCCTGATGCTCGGCGTCTACACGATCGTCGAGGCCAGCGACTACGGCTGGGGCTCACCTCACACGCTCGGGTTCGGCACCGCCTCGCTGGCGCTGCTCGGCGCGTTCGTCGTCCGCGAGTCCCGCACCCCCAACCCGCTGGTGCCGCTGCGCATCTTCCGCTCGCGAAACATGTCCGGGGCAAACGTGATCCAGGCTCTGATGGTCGCGGGCATGTTCGGGATGTTCTTCCTTGGCGCGCTCTACCTGCAGCAGGTGCTGGGCTACGACGCGCTCGAGGTCGGCCTCGCCTTCCTGCCGGTCACGGTGATCATCGGCACGCTCTCGCTCGGCTTCTCCGCTCGCCTCAACCTGCGCTACGGGGCCAGGGCCACCTTGCTCCCCGGCCTGCTGCTGATCGCCGCGGGATTGGCGCTCTTCGCCCGGGTCCCGGTGGATGCCGGGTACGTGGCGGACGTCCTGCCCTCGATGGTGCTGCTCGGCCTCGGCGCCGGCCTCTCCTTCCCCTCGCTCATGACACTGGCGATGTCGGGGGTCGGTCCGAGCGAGTCGGGCCTCGCCTCCGGCCTGGTCAACACCACCCTGCAGGTCGGAGGGGCGCTCGGCCTCGCCGTCCTCGCCACCCTCTCGACCACGCGCACGGACACCCTGCTTTCAGCTGGCGAGGCCACCGCCTCCGCGTTGACCGGTGGCTACCACCTGGCGTTCATCATCGGCGCCGGACTGGTGGCCGCCGCTGTCGGTATCGCCCTGACCGTGCTGCGTCCCGCGACGGTCCCACAGGAGGAGGGCGTAGCGGCCGAGACGGAGGAAGCCGAGCCGGCCTACTCCGAGGCTGCGTAACACCTACAGACCAGAGATACGGACAGGAGGCAGCATGAGCGACACCCGGAGAAGCCGCGACACCGACACCCGGATACGGCTGAGCGTCCGCCGGTACGAGGCGCCAACCCCGCTTGTACGTGAACCATCGAACGAGTTCGCTAAAGTACCAAGCCCGTCGTACAAAGCGACCCCCGCCGAAGGAGCCAGGATGAATGCCACCCGTACCCCACAGGACCCCGAGACCGGGAGACGCCTGACCGCCCGCCGCGCGCGTGCGGCGCGGGGGCGGCTCGCCACCTACATCCACGAGGTCTCCGACCGCCATCGCACCACCGACCACCGCCGCCGCGGCTCTGGGGAGCCGATCGAGGAGCCTCACGGCAGCTGAGATGCGCATCGGAATCATCGGCAGCGGCAAGATCGGCTCGACGGCGGCCCGCCTCTTCACCACGGCCGGCCACGAAGTGGCGATCGCGAACACCCGCGGGCCCGACAGCCTCGCGGGGCTGGTCGGCGAGCTGGGTGGTCGGGCGCAGGCGGCCACAGTCGAGCGACGCGGCCTCCTTCGGCGAGCTTGTCCTGGTCGCGATCCCGTTCGGGCGCTACCGAGAGCTCCCGCCGCAGCCATTCGACGGGACCATCGTCGTGGACGCCATGAACTACTACCCGCAGCGCGACGGGCATTTCCCCGAGCTCGACGACGACAGCACCACCCCGAGCGAGCTGCTCGCCGCCCAGCTCCCCGGCGCATGCGTGGTCAAGGCGTTCAACACCATGGTCTGGAAGGACCTGGGCCAGCGCGGGGAGCAGGACGCCGGCGACGACCGGCTCGCCCTGTTCGTCGCCGGCGACGACGAGGAGGCGAAAGCGCAGGTATCGAGGCTGATCGAGGAGATCGGCTTCGCCCCGATTGACACCGGTAGCCTCGCCGACGGCGGTCGGCGCCAGCAGGTGGGCTCGGCGATCCTCGCAAGGGGGACCACGGCTCGTGAGGGCCGTGAGGCGCTGGCCGCGCTCAAGACCGAGTAGGCGAGCGCACGGCGGCGCCGGAACGGCCGGTCGGGAACCTCAAGCGCAGATCCGACCAGGGCGCGGAACCGGCCCTCAATGAGGAGAATGCACCCGGGTTTCGCGCCTATGCGGCCCTGGCCCTCATGGTTAGCAGAACGCTTGCGACCAGCACCCACAGCAGGCCAAGCACGAAGCCGAAGAAGCCCGCTGGGGTGTAGGTCGCGACCCCGAGCACGATGGCGCTCCAGCCGAGCCAGCCGGGGAGAGCTCCGTGGCGGATCGCGGAGATCCCGGTGGCGAGGAGGAAGGTGGAGAACCCGACCGCGAAGGGAATGAAGTAGTTGAATGCGATCGCGTTCACGGCCTCGAACGCGGTGGGATCGATGTCGTCGACGGATTCCGCAAGGGCGATCGAGAGGGTCGAAGCGACGGCGCCTCCAGCCGCGAAGATGATCGCCCCGGCGAAGGACACGGCGGAGAGCGCGCCTCCCGGGCCCTCCGCTTCTCGGAGCACCTTCCGTACCCAGCCGGCGAAGAAGAGGAAGAAGACGGCCGCCAACCCCCCGAGGAAGCCGCTGATCAGCACCTGGTCCTCGTTGTCGTTGTAGTAGGAGAGAACCTCCTCGGCCCCATCCTTCGGATCCACTCCCTCGCCCGCGAGGATCAGGGTTACCGCGAGAAGGACGACGAACACGATTCCCGTCGCCGGCCCCAGCCAGTCACTCGATGTGCGCCTCGTGCCTGCTTCCACTGCCATCCCCTTGTCCGTTTGACGGCGGTCAGTTGACGGCGTGACTCTCTCACGCCGAGCGGACAGCCACAAGAGACGGAGACGCAACCTATCGGTCGAACGTCCACAGCTTGTTGCCGATGAAGTTCACCGGCATCGCGATCGCCACCGCGAGCGCCTGCCCGGGAACCTCGGGGAGGCCTGCCACGTCCACCAGCAATGCCAGCACCGCCAGGTTGACCCCGAGCGCGACGATGCTGACCGCGAAGAACCTGGCCGCCTGAAAGCCGGCGTGGCCGTCGGCGGCGTCGAACGTCCAGTGCCGGTTCCAGATGAAGTTGTTGGTTACCGCAACGCAGAACGCGCCGACCGCCGCCGGGATGTGGTGGAGGTCGAGAATCTGGGTCAGCAGCGCGAACACAGCCAGGTTGACCACGTAGCCGGTCGCGCCGACCACCCCGAACCTGAACAGCTGCACCCAGTTGGCCGGTTTGCGCGTGCCGAGGTGGATTCGGCGGATGAGCGCCCAGGCGCGATCGGCCCAGCGCGACCACGCGTCGCGGGCGCGCCCCGCGGCGGTCGGGGCGGCGCGAGCGTCGCCCGGCGTCGGCGTCTCGGAGGCGGTCTCGGCGGTGTCCGGAGGCCTCATCCGGTTGCCTTCGCCTCCGCTGCTACCCGGTCACGGCTCGCTCGCACCACCGGTCCGTCGCCGATGCCGAAGTGTGAGAGCACGAGTCCCGCCACGTCGCAGATCTTCCACTGCTCGCGGGTTGCCTCGACCCCCGGCTCGAGCCCGACCGTGAGCAGGGGAACCAGCGAGTCGCCCGTCTCGAGCGAACCGTGGCTGCCGCCGCCCATGTGGCTCATCCCGCCCCAGTCGACCGTCTCCCAGCCCGGCTCGAGCGAGGCGAGCACGTCGCCGGCGAAGGGCGAGGCGAGCGCCGACCAGAGCCGGCCGAGCGGGTCCGGATAGATCTGGCTGGAGAGCACGCCCTCGGCCTGGTCGAGCGCCAGCACCGCGCGATCGCCCTCGATCTCCCAGCTCGCTCCACGCTGGTCCGCCACCCCCGATCCGGGGCGAAATCGAAGCTCGGCGGGCGCGCCGGCGCCGGCCGTCCGGCTCTCAACGACCGCCTCCACCCCCTCCAGTGATGCGAGCCCGACCGTCTCCCGCTCCAGGGGCTCCCCGTCGGGGCCCGCGAGCCACGCGACCAGATCGACGCCGTCCGTCCCGTGAAGGCGAGCGCGGACGTCGGCGTGAGCCCGCAGCCGTCTGCGACCCTCGGACAGCACGTAGACGGCGACGGCGCGGGCCGTGGGCGACACCGCAAGCTCGGCACGGGCCGGGTCCGGGTCGTTCGGGCGCATCACGTGCCACTCCGTGCCGAGGGCCTCCTGCAGATCGAGCTCATGCTCGACCGCGCTCTGGCCGTGATCGGCCATCAGGATCACCGCATGGAGGTCGAGGAAGGCGTCGATCCCGCCCGCCTCCTCGACCAGCTCGCCGAAGCAGCGATCGGCGTGGGCGATCGACTCGGGCATCCGCTCCGGGCCGTATCGGTGGGCGAAGTAGTCGTTGTCCGGGAGGCTGAACAGGAGGAAGTCGTAGAGGTCGTCGCGGAGCAGCTCGCGCCCGCAGCAGGCCGAGTACTCGTCGCGGGTGCCGGGGCGCGCGAGCGTGGGCTTGCACGGCACCTTCCGGCTCGCGTACAGCTCGCCCCAGAACAGCTCGTCGGGGCCCCAGGTCGCGTGGCGGAAATTGGTGGCCACCGCGAACTGGCGCATCAGGCCCTCGAGGCTCAGCTCGTGCCGGGTGCGCCCGCGATAGATCAGGAACGGGGTGCAGGCGCTTCGCACCCCGGCATCGGCAAGCCGCTCGAAGATCGTGTCCACCTCCGGGGAGAGGTGGCCCATGTTCATGTTGTAGACGATGTCGTAGAGGGTGCGGAAGAGGCCGAAGGCGCGCGTGGCCTCGAACGAGTTCCCGTACTCGACGTAGCGGCGCTCCAGCCGGTGGAACCAGTTCATGCCCGCGATCCAGTGCCCGCCGGTGGGGACGGTGCCCATCGGGCCCGGCGGCTCGCCGGTGACGATCTCCGAGCAGCAGACCGGGGTCACCGTGGGGAACGAGGAGACGCAGTCCGGAACCAGCGCCCCCCGCTCCAGGAGGGCGGCAAAGTTGGGCGCGTTCCCCTGGGCGACGGCGTGCTCCAGCATGTCCGTGCGGAGCGCGTCGACGACGATCAGGCAGAGCTTTCGCGACACCAGCGCAGGCTAGCGAGAGGACCCAAAGCGGGCGGGATCAGCGCAGCACCCTGAGACCCGCGTACTTCTCGCCGCCGCGGCGGCGCCGTTGGAGCGCGAGCCACGCGGTCGCGACGAGGCCGATGATTCCGGCGGCAAGCGGGACCAGGAGTGCCAGGACGCCGAGGATGAGCGCGAAGACGGTGATGTAGACCGGAATGAAGCCGGTCGATTCGGCGCGGGCCTGGGCGCCGGCCGATACCTCGCGCCAGACGAAATAGGCGAGGAGGGCGAACGCGGCTCCGGCGAGCCAGCCCGGCCAGGCGGGATGGTCATCGTCGGCGACCTCGGCGACACCGAAGTCCTCGGTGAGCGAGAAGCCGAACAGCCAGCCCCCGGCGATCGCGGCAAGCGCCGCAAGCAGGTTCCCCGGCACGCCATACCAGCCCACGGCGCCGCAGAGAATCCCCAGCGCGAGGGCGATCCCGAGCCCCTGAAACCCTGCGATCACGAAGTCCATCGCCGGGGCGGGAGGCTAGCCGAATCGGGGAGGTGCTAAGGAAGCGGAACGAGCTATCCAAGGAACGCGCGGGCGGAAGCCGTGTCCGTTCGGTACGTCACTCCGTCGCTCAGCCTTCCTGGTCGCAGCCCCTGAGGCCCCACTTGCCCGCCGCCCACTTGATGCCCTTGACGATCATCGCCATCGAGTCGTGGTTGGCGTAGATGTTCGCGTCGTGGCCGAGGCCCGTGTACCAGACCCGGCCGCCGTCATACAGCTGGCACCAGGTGATCGGGTGATCCTCGCCCATCAGGTTGCCCCAGTTCCTGATGAATGGGTGGGGCTGGAAGTCGTACGAGCTCTCGTCGAGCGTCTGGAGCACATGGACCGTGCTGCGCGGGTTCGCCTTGAAGTTGTAGAGCTCGTCGGAGATCTCCCAGCGGGCCGGGAGGTGGCGGGTGCTGGGATGCTTGCCGTCCTCGGTCTCGACGACAGCCTGGAAGCACGAGCCGGTGTGGCCCACTACGTTCGGGTCGCCCGGCCGGTCGCCGATGCAGCCCGGTGAGCCGCCCAACCCGCCCGGGTGGCTGTCGAATCGAGCCTGGTTTCCGAGCAGCTCGCCGTACCACTCCGACTCGTCACAGCAGTCGGATCCCGCGTGGATCCCGGCGTAGCCCCCGCCCCCCTGGATGTAGCGCTGGAACGCGGCCCACTCCGCGTCGGTGAGCAGCGGCGGGTCCCCGCGGACACCGCCGACGGTGCTGAGCCAGACCACGACGTCGTACTTCGCCAAACCCTCGTCGGTGAATTGGTCAGACGTCTGGTCGGCGGTTACCTCGAAGCCGTTCGCGTCGCCGTAGGCCTCGAGTTGCTCGATCGCGTAGGGGATGGAGGCATGCCGGAAGCCGGTGGTCTCGTGGTAGACGAGCGCCTTGAACTTTGGCCCATTGTTGATTTCAGGCTGCTCCCCCGTCTGACCGAGACTCGCCGTCGCCACGAACAGGCTGGTGACGAACAGCGACATGGCCAACGCCAATCCCTTACGCATATCTCCTCCGTCTTCAAAGGCCCGATTCCGCACAACGGAATCGAGTTTTCCGCCTATGGCGCGGACTTACCCGAATCCGAATTGAGGTAAACCATTGGGCCCGGGCCTTACCGGAACCGCACGGTTCGACCGCACCCTGCCAGCCGCACCGTCAGCGGGCCGTCGGTGTTCACCCGGAGCTTCAGCCGCCGACAGGAGAGCCTCGCCCGCTTCACGTGCACGGTGACCTGCTTCAGGTTGCTCGCCTCCAGCGTCAGGCGGTTACGCGGCCGCCGGACGGGGCCGGGCAGGCCCCAGTCCTGCGCGGTCTCGGTGTACGCGAGGGGGCCGAGGTTTCCGCCCGCGAGCGTCCCCGGCTCGGTGCTCGTCGGCAGCGGCCTGGGATCGCCGACGCGGAACCCATCCGAGAACGCATCGACCGTTCCCAACGGCGCCGCGCCCGAGGTCCGTCGTAGGCGCATGCCCGAGAGCCAGTAGGCATGGTCGGCAACGGTACCGACGCCGCGGAAGCTCATCTTCGGGTTCACGACGTATGAGACGTGCGCGGGATTGCGGGTGACGCGGGCGGTGCCGAGGAAGTCCGCCGCGGGCGCGTACTGGTCGTTCGCCGCGAGCTCGAGGTGGCCGATCGAGCTGAACAGGTCGAAGGTGTAGCGGTAGCCCAACTCGTCGAGGGTCTCCGCCTGGGCGGTGGTGCCCGAAACCGGCACCAGGGTGTCGTTCTGCGCCGCCCAGATGAGGAACGGGACTTGCCGGACCGAGGCCAGCATCCGATTGGTGCTCGACGCCGGCCCCCCAGGGATCGGGGGGCCGGGCGGGGCCCAGATCCCGAGGCCGGGCGGCCCGACGACGGGGTTGGCGCGGGCGAACAGGTCGGGGTACTGGGTGGCGAGCTTGTAGGTGCCGTAGCCCCCCATCGAGTACCCGGAGATCGCGGTCCAGCCGGGGTCGAGCGGGTAACGGCGAGCGACGTCCGCCCAGGCCTCGAACACGTCGGCGCCGGTGTGGCCGAAGTACCAGCCGTCGGGGCCTCGGGCCTCGGGGGTGATCACGATCGAGCCCGGCCCCCGCTCCCCGAGCTGCGCTTGGTTGCGGCCGTTCGAGAACTGGTTGTAGCCCGCCTGGAGCGAGTGCAGGAGCAGGGTGAGGCCGTAGCCACGGGGCGGCTCCGGCCCCTCGGGGACGTAGATCGCGTACGGCTGCAGGCGGCCGATGTAGTGGCCGACGCAATCGCTGGGTGGTCGCGTGCATGAGCCCGAGAAGTCGGTGCCCTCGCCGGTGTCGAACCTCGTCGAGAGGATCCGGTTCATCGGCCCGCTCGTGGGCACCCCGGTCGGCTGATCGAGCATGTCGTCGCGTTCGCCCGACGCGAGCTTGGCGAAATCGACGTCGGCGTGGAACGGCGTGAGGTCGCCAGCGTTCGGCGCGGGGCCCGACGCCAGGGCCTCGCCCTGGGCGCGGTCGCGCCACCAGGCCGGGTCGGTCAGGGCGCTCGCCGTGTCAGCGATGTCGGGCCACGGCTCCTGGAAGCGGAACGCGACGTTGAAGAACGCGGTCGGGTCGGTGATCCCGGCGGCGCCCCCCGGCGTGGTGGCGGTGGCCGCCGCACCCGGGACCCGGTACTCGCCGGCCGCGGGGTCCCACAGGCCCACGCCGGCCGCCAGCCGGACGGTGTCGGTACCCGGATCCCACGCCTGGTGCAGGACCGTCACTGTGAACTGGTTCCGCACCAGGGAGACGGTCACGCTCGGCGCCGGCGTCACCGGGGCGCCGCCGGCGGCAGGCAGCAGCTCGGCCTCATCCCCGTGAACGGTGAGGAAGTACTCGGCGGGGGCTTGGGCGTTGGCGCCGTGCGGGAATGGCACCGGCGCGCCCGGGTCTCCGCCGATCGCGATCGTGATCCCGACCAACTCGGGGTCGGTGAGCGTGTTCAGGGTGATCCGGAAGGCCGTCGCGCTCGGCCGCGGCTTCACCCGCAGCTCGACCAGGTCGGCGGCGTTGCCCGCGTAGGCGGGATCCGTGGGGTAGATGTAGGTCCCGTTCGGCGCCGAGAACCCGTCGGTGCCGGACCGCGGATCGTTCGGCGCCCGCGAGCTCGCCTGCGCCCCGTGATCGTCGTAGATGAAGTCCTGGTAGAGGAACTCGCCCTGGCGGTAGGCGCTCGTCCCCGAGATCAGGATCGGCCTCGCATCGAAGAGCGAGGCGTTCTGGAGCTGCGGCGCGGTGACCGGTTTGCGGTAGAGCACGTCCGGGCCCGGGCGCGGCGCCGAGCCGGAGTAGAGCGAATCGGCCGCCGCCATTGCCGGCAACGCGAACGCGGCCAGAGCCGCCAGCCCGAGTGTCCCGATTCGACGTCCCCTGATCCCCATCTCCCGGATACATGAACGTACCCGGTGGCCATCCTTGTTAGTCCCGCCGCAGCGTCAGCCCCCGGGTGTCACGGGCGCCGCCGTCGTCCCCCGACATCCGCAGCGTGATCGTGGCCTGGATCCCCCCGCGGACCTCCTTGAGGTCGTGCTTCACCTTGCCCCTCGGCGTGAGGCGGGCGGTAAGCCGCCCGCCGGCACCGCAGCGCACGTCGTCCTCGGCGAGCTGCTTGGTGCTCATGCCTCGCGGCCTGCGGTTTGCCGTGATCTTCATCGTCCCGCGATCGACCCCCTCACAGGCGGCGCCGACCCGGATCCCGTTGCGGATGAACGACGCCAGGGTCACGCGGTTCGGCACCTCGTCGATCCTCACCGATGGCTCCGGCTCCTCCTCCTGGATCGTGAAGCTCACCGACTTCGTCCCCTCGACATTGCCGGCGACGTCGGTCGAGCGGAACTCGACCGTGTGCTCGCCCGGCGCCGAGACCACGAACGAAGCCGTGTATTCCTGGAAGGCGGCGCCGTCGATCGCGTACTCGGTCAGGTCGACGCCCGAGCCGCCCGCACCGTCATCGGCTGTGAGCGTCACCTCGACCGGCGACGCGTAGGCACCACCCTCACCGTCGGGCTCCGGCGGGTCGAGCGTCGCCGTCGTCGTCGGCGGCTCGGTGTCGGGCTCCTCGCCGGTGTCGAGCGTGAACGAGTCGAACGAGGCCCAGATCGGAGCGTCCTGGAAGATGCCGAGCGCGAACGGGCCCACCGCGGCCCCGTCGGCGATCGCGGGATTCTGAACCTCGTCCGCGAACTCGGTCCAGGTCTCTCCGTCGAGGCTGTAGGCGGCGGAGTACGTGTTACCGGCCCGGGAGAGCCGCAGCCAGTAGGTGTCGTCCTCCGGATAGTCGAGCCACTCGTTCGTCTGCGGTTGCTGGACGACGTCGCCGATCTCGCTGCGCAGCTCGAAGCGCGCCTGCCCCATCCCCTCGTCCGCGATCACGTCCCACTTGACGTAGTTGTCGTCGTCGAGGTACGCGATCAGCCCGGCCTGCTGACAGCACTTGACCAGCGGAATGGTCACCTTGGTCTCGGCGGTCCAGTCGCCGTCGGGGGCCTCCTGCAGAACCATGTTCGAGACGCCCGAGTCGCCGGCGCCGTAGATGTCCGCGTACGAGGTCTCGAGGTTGAGGGCCCCGCCGGAGAGGTCGAGGCCGCCGGCGTCATAGCGCACGATCCGGTTCCAGCGGCATGCGTCGAGTGGGGTCCCGTTGAAGTCGTCGTTCGCGGCCGGCGGCGGATCCGGGTCGTCGCAGGCCGGCTCGGGCGGGTGCGGCTTGACCTGGATCCGGCGGAAGTAGACCTCGTCGCCCGTGCCGTGGTTCTGGATCCCGAGCTTCGACGCCGACAGGTCGCGGGCCGGATCGGTGGAGGTGAACTGGTTGATCACGGCGCCGTTGAGGCGGACCGTGATCGTCGGATCGTCGACCGTGATCTCGTAGGTGTTCCACTCCCCGGGCGGGTTCAGGGCCTCGTCGCGAAGGGCCTGGTTGGGAGCCTGGAAGTTGTAGATCGCGCCGGTCGTCGAGTCGGCGTCGTCGGTGGCGTCGATCTGGATCTCGTACCCGTGGTCGACCGCGTCCCATTGCGGGCCAGCCGGATAGTTGGGGTCGGGCTCCCAGTTGCCGACGAAGAGACCGGAGTTGTCGTCGCCGGGCATCATCCACTCCAGCCGGAAGGTGACCGGCGAGTCATAGCTCTGCGGGTGGTAGAGCATCCCGAGCCCGCCGAACGACTCCAGCGTGCACTGCGGTGTCAGCGTGAACCCGCCCGGCCCGGCCATCTCCCACTCCCCGAAGCTGGCCTCGGTCCCGTCGAACAGCATCGTGTAGCCGGGATCAGGCTGCTCCGGCTCCGTGCAGGTCGGCTCCACGTCGACGGGCTCGAGGTGGAAGAAGTCGAACGCCGCCTCGTTGCCCGACCCGTTGCCGTTGAACGCGGCGACCCCGACGTTCGGCTCCGGCCCCAGCGCCGACAGCGCCCGGGCGCGGCCGAACGGGGTGAAGTCGGTGCCGTTGGCCGAGTAGGAGGCGGTGAGGAAGTCGCCGTCGCTGCGCACCCGCAGCCAGACCGTGTTGGGGAAGTTCGCGTCGAGCATCGGGGTGCGGTCCACCGCGCCCCCGTCGATCGGGTTGCCCTCGTCCTGGAGGATGAACTCCAGGTTGCGCCCGCCGGGCACCTTGATGAACGAGAGCTTGACGAAGTTGTCGTCGTCGCCGTAGACCATGAGGCTGGCCTGCTCGTAGTCCTTGCCGGTGAACGGCAGCGTCACCTTCGTGGTCGCCTCCCAGCCACCCTCGGGCGCGGGTTGGAAGATCAGGTTCTCGGCGTTGGTGTTGCCGCCGTACATGTCGGTGCCATTGCCGGTGTCGATCGCGAGCGCCCCGCCACCGACCGAGTAGCCGCTGGGGCTCTCGCGCACGATCTCCGACCAGCGGCACTCGTTCAGCTCGGTCCCGTCGAACTCGTCGCTCGGGTCCGGGGGCTCGGCCGGGCAGTCGGTCGCCTCGATCGAGACCGAGTCGGAGGCGGTGAGCCCGCCCTCGTCGGTCACGGTCAGCTCGGCCTCGTAGATGCCGGGCGCGGCGTAGGTGTGGGTCGGGTTCGGCTCGGTGGAGGTGGCGCCGTCGCCGAAGTCCCAGGCGTAGTCGAGCTCGCCGCCCTCGGGGTCGGATGCCTCGCTGGTGAAGTCGACCACCAGCGGCACCCCGCCCTCGGTCGGGTCCGCCGACACCGACACCTGTGGCTGCGCATTCTCGGAGATGCCCCTGCCGTTGAAGCGGATCTGGTCGACGTCGAGCCCGCCCGTTGGGAAAACCAGGAACAGCTTGTGGGTCCCGCCCGGGTCGGTGATGTCGAGGCCGAACGCCTGCTGGTTGTCGAAGCTGCCCGTGTTCGGCACGTTCACCGTGCCGAGCAGCGGGCCGCTCTCCGGGTTGTCGAGGCGGACCTGGATCGGGCCGCCAGAGGCGCCCGAGGACGCAGTGATTGTGAGCGAGTCGATGTTCGCCAGGTTCACGGGGTCCCAGGCGATGTAGTTGACCCCACCGTCCTCGTTGTTGGGGTTGTCGGTGTACCCGACCCGCTCGCCCCCGCCGGCGTTCGCCTGGGCCACGGTCTGGATCCCGCGCATGTCGGTGAAGTGCTCGGCCTGGAGCAGCTTCGGCCAGATCACGACCTCCTCGCTCGCCGACAGCGGCCCGGCCCCGGGCTGGCCGCCCTGGTCCGTGTAGCCGGCGGCGATCACCCCGAACACGTTGGCGTCGGCGCCATGGCCGCTCTCCCCCGTGGTCTGGATCACGCCGGCGCAGCCGGTCGTCTCCGACAGCGGGTGTCCGTGCTCGTCGTGCCCGAGCACGTACTCGACCTCGATCCGCGGGCAGTCCGGGCTGCCCTCGGAGATCGTCCCGTCCTCGGCGTCGGTGACGGTGACGTCGAAGCCGACGGTGTCGCCGAAGTCGAAGAAGCCGCCCTCGAGCGGGGCGTCGACGGCGAGCTCGGGCTCGGCGTTGCCGACCACGATGCGCACGTCGGCGGTACCCGTCTGCGCGTTCTCGTCGGTGACGGTCAGGGTCGCGGTGTAGGTGCCGACCGCCGTGTACGTGTGGGTCGGGTTCGGCTCGTCGGTGGTCGGCGAGCCGTCGCCGAAGTCCCATTCGTAGGTGATCGGACCGCCGTCGGGGTCATGGGACCCCTCGCTCGAGAACTGCACGGTGAGCGTGCTCTCGGAGGTCGAGGTCTGATCGGCCGCTGCCACCGCGATCGGCGAGCGACGGCCCTGCACGTAGTCGACCCGGTAGAGGGCCGAGTTGGCGTCGCCGCCGAAGAAGCCGCCGCCGTAGTCGAGCACGTAGAGGGCGCCGTCGGGCCCGAACTCCATGTCCATCGGCCGGGTCCACTGGAAGGCAGGGTCGTCGAGGAACGGGCTGACCTCGAGCGGGGCACCGGTCGCATCGAGCGCCGTCTCCTTGATCCAGCCCCTCCCCCACTCGGCGGGGAACCAGTGGCCGTCGTAGTACGCGGGGAACTTCGTCTGCGACGGGTTCGCGGGGTCGTACCGGTAGACCGGCCCCGCCATCGGCGACTCCGAGCCGCCCGGCTGCATCTCCGCCTCCCAGGGACCGCCGTTGCCGTACCAGATGTCGGGCATGACCACGGGCGCGGGCAGGGTCTGGACTCCGGTGTTGTTGCGGCGAGGCGTTCACCGGCGCCGAGCAGTTGAACGCGGGCCCGGAGACGCCGGTGGCGAAGTCGTAGTCGCGGTACGGGTCGTTGTCGCCGTGGCAGTACGGCCAGCCGTAGAACCCCGGATCGCGGATCACGTTGAACTCGACCTGACCGCCCGGGCCGCGGAGTGGGTCCGGCGCGCCGGCGTCGGGGCCGTAGTCACCCACGTAGAGCAGGCCCGTGGCGGGGTCGATCCCGATCCGGAAGGGATTGCGGAACCCCATCGCGTAGATCTCCGGCCGGGTCCCGGGGGTCCCGGGCGCGAACAGGTTGCCGGCAGGGATCGTGTAGGTGGGGCTCGCCGGGTCCGGCTTGATCCGCAGGATCTTGCCGCGCAGGTCGTTGGTGTTCGCCGCGCTCCGCTGGGCGTCGAAGGCCGGGTTGCGCGTCGCGCGCTCGTCGATCGGCGCGAACCCCTGGGACTCGAACGGGTTGGTGTCGTCGCCCGTGGAGAGATAGAGGTTGCCGGCCGCGTCCCAGGCGAAGTCACCTCCGTTGTGACAGCAGATCCCCCGGTCCTGATCGACCTCGAGCAGCACCTGCTCGGTCGAGAGGTCGAGCTCCTCCGTCAGGGGGTCCCACTCGAAGCGGGCGAGGTGGTTGACGCCGTCGTACGGGGCGAAGTCGGCGGGGGCGCCGTTGAACGGCGCGTCGCCGGGCGGGGTGTCGAGCGGCGGGGCGTAATAGACGTAGACCCAGTGGTTGCTCGCGAATCCGGGGTCGATCGTGATCGCCTGGAGGCCGTCCTCGTCGTGGCTGTAGACGGGGATGTCGGCGGCGACCTCGGTGTTGCCCTCGGCGTCGGTGTGGTAGACGGTCCCGTCCCGCGAGGTGTGCAGCACGCTGCGGTCGGGGAGCACCGCGAGGCCGATCGGCTCGCCCGCCTCCGCGACGCCCTTGGCCAGCGTGATCCGCTCGAAGTTGTCCCAGACGGTGCCGCCGCACTCGCCGTCGGCCAAGCCGGCCGCCCATTCGATCCCGCCGAGGATGTGGTCGCGGAAGAGCGGCTCCTCGTAGGACTCCTCGGTGTGACCGCCGCCCGTGTACCAGGAGCGTCCGCCGTCGTACTCGTGACACCAGGCCGTGGGGTGATCGGCCCCGTCGGCGCCCCCGGTGTAGCTCGACTCGTCGAGGGTGGCGAGGACGTGGACGTCGCCCCGGGGGTTCGATTGGAAGTTGTACCACTCGTCGAACCGCTGCCAGCGCTGCGGCAGGCCCGCGGTCGAGGGATGGTTCGGGTCGGAGACCTTGACCGTCGCGTTCTGGTTGGCCGGGTGGCTCTCGAAATAGGCGCCGACGAGCCCGCCGTACCAGGGCCAGTCGTACTCGGTGTCGGAGGCGGCGTGGATCCCGGCGAAGCCGCCGCCGGCCTGGATATAGCGCTCGAACGCCGCCTGCTGGTCCGGGGCCAGGGGGTCGCCGGTGGTGGAGAGGAAGACGACCGCGTCGTACTGGGCGAGGGTGTCGTCCGTGAACAGGGTGGAGTCCTCGGTGTGGTCGGCGGCGATCCCCTCGGCGCCCGCGACCTCGCACACCGCGGCGACGCCCTCGTCGATCGAGGTGTGGCGGAACCCGGTGGTCTTGGTGAACAGCAGGACCTTCTCCTCCGGGCCGAGGGTGGCCTCGTCGCAGGCGGTGCCGGCCGCGGGGACGTCGGCGGCCTGACCGTGGGCCTTGACCGGAAGAAGGACTGCGAGGAAGGCGATGACGAGAGTCGCGAGGACGATCCCGCGCCTGCTGGACGTCCCGCGTGCCCCCACCGGCATCCGACAGTCTCCCTTCTCCCCCCTACCTTCTCCTCGCACGGCAAAACTAACGGAGGCGTCGGGCAAATGTCAAGAACTTTTGCCTGGTGCTCGGCGAATCGCGGGCGTCCGCGACAGCGGGCGAGCACGCCGGCGTAAGCCCTGATCAGCGCCCACTAGTGCTGGTCAGCATCGAGGCCAACACCGACACCCGATCTCAGCGGCCGGCCCTGGTGGCGGTCGACGGCAACCCCGAGGCGCTCGCCCGGATCGAACGAACGCTCTCCAGCCGCTACGGCCGCGACTACGAGGTCCTCTGCCTGTCCTCGGCAGCCGCCGCCCTGGAGGCGCTCGAGCGCAAAGACGATGCCGGTGAGCAGGTCGCGATCGTGCTCGCCGATCAGTGGCTCGCCGAGTGCCAGGGCACCGAGCTGCTGGCGCGGACCGGCGAGCTGCACCCCCTCGCCAAGCGCGGGCTGCTGATCGATTGGGGCGACTGGGGAGACCAACCGACCGCCGAGGCCATCTTCGGCTGCATGGCGCGCCGCGAGATGGACTACTACGTGATGAAGCCGGTCCAGGAGCCCGACGAGCAGTTCCACCGCACCCTGGCCGAGTTCCTCCAGGAGTGGAGCAAGACAACCTCCTCCGCGGGCAGCGAGATCCGGGTGATCGGCGAGCGCTGGACACCGCACGCGCACACGATGCGAGACCTGCTCGCTCGAAACGGCGTCCCCTACAAGTTCTATTCGAGCCACTCCGACGAGGGCCGCGCCCTGCTCGCTCAACACGGGATCGACCAGCCGAGGGGGCCGGTGGCGATCACCTGGAACGGCACCGTCCTCGAGGCCCCGAACAGGCAGGAGGTGGCGGAGGCGATCGGGGTGCCGACCAGGCTGAGGCGCGAGGACGAGGCCGGTCGCAGGTTCGACGTGATCGTGGTCGGCGGAGGTCCCGGTGGGCTGACGGCGGCCGTCTACGCGTCCTCGGAGGGCCTGCGAACCCTGGTGATCGAGCGGGAGGCGATCGGCGGGCAGGCCGGATCCAGCTCCCTGATCCGCAACTACCTGGGCTTCCAGCGCGGCGTGCACGGTGCCGAGCTTGCTCAGCGCGCCTACCAGCAGGCGTGGGTGTTCCAGACCGAGTTCCTGCTGATGCGCGAGGCGACCGACCTGCGGCGCGAGGGCGATCGGCTCGTCGTGGATGTGAAGGACATCGGCGAGGTCAGCGCCCGCGCCGTGGTGCTTGCCACCGGGGTCTCGTACCGGCGGCTCGAGGTCCCGGAGCTGGAACGGCTGAGCGGCGCCGGGGTCTACTACGGCGCCTCGGTCTCAGAGACGCAGGGGATCCTGGGCGAGGACGTCTACGTGGTCGGTGGCGGGAACTCGGCGGGCCAGGCGGTGATGCACCTCGCCCGCTTCGCTCGACGGGTGACCCTGGTCGCGCGGCGGGCGGCGCTCGAGGAAACGATGTCCTCGTATCTGCGCAACGAGCTCGACGTGGCCCAGAAGGTCGAGGTGAGATGCGGTACGGAGGTCATCGGCGGTGGCGGACGGCGGCGGCTCGAGTACCTGACGCTCCGCAACCGGGCGACCGGCGAGGTCGAACGGGTGGAGGCGGCCGGCCTGTTCCTCCTGATCGGCGGCCACCCCCACACCGAGTGGCTCCCCAAGGACATCGAGCACGACCGCGGCGGCTACCTGCTGACCGGGCTCGATCTCGTCCGCGGCGGCAAGCTCGTCGAGTGCTGGCCACTCGACTATCGCTCCCCCCGAATGCTCGAAACCAGCATGCCCGGGGTATTCGCCATCGGCGACGTCCGCCACGGGTCGATCCAGCGGTGCGCCGCCGCGGTCGGCGACGGCTCCATAGTCGTGAACCAGATCCACCGTCTGCTGGAGTCACCGGACCGGCGAGGGGCGCGTCGAGGCGCCCTTGCCTGACCCTCTGAGCGGCACCCCGGTGGGGAGCCGCCGTTTCCGCCACACTGCACCGGATGACCGAGCGCCAAGGCCGCCCGCACCCACCGCCGCCGGGTGAACCGGAGGAGTCGCCGCCGCCCCATCGCCGCGCCCACACCTCCGCGCGCGATCTCGACCGCTACGCGGACCTGTTCGCGGAACGCACCAGGGTCATGCGCTCCTCGGCGATGCGCGACCTGATGGAGCTGACCGCGCGGCCCGAGGTGATCTCGCTCGCCGGCGGCCAGACCGACACGACGACGTTCCCGCCGGAGAGCTTCGCCGCGCAGATGACCCGGATCGCGCAGGAGTCCTCGGCCGAGGCGCTCCAATACGGCCCGACCGAGGGCTTCGCCAGGACGAAGGACTGCATCCGCGAGGTGATGGCGATCGAGGGGATGGACCCCGATCCCGGCGACATCATCGTCACCACCGGCGGCCAGCAGGCAATCGACCTGGTCGCGAAGACGTTCGTCGACCCCGGCGACCCGGTGATCTGCGAAGCACCCACCTACCCCGGCGCGGTGCCCGTGTTCTCCGCCTACCAGGCGGACACCTTTCAGGTGGAGATGGACGAGTCCGGGATGCGGATCGATCGGCTCGAATCGCTGCTCGAGCGGCTCGCTGCCGACGGGCGCCGGCCGAAGTTCATCTACACGGTGCCCTCGTTCCAGAACCCGGCCGGGGTCACGCTCTCGGCCGAGCGACGCCGGCGGCTGGTCGAGATCGCGCGCGAGCGTGAGCTCCTGGTGGTCGAGGACAACCCCTACGGGATGCTGCGCTTCGAGGGCGAGGGCCCGGAGCCGCTCTACAAGCTCGACGGCGGCGACTACGTGATCTACCTCGGGACGTTCTCCAAGATCCTTTCGCCCGGAATCCGCGTGGGCTGGCTGTGCGCCCCGCCGCCGGTGCTGGAGAAGGTGACGCTGGGAAAACAGGCGTCGGACCTCTGCACCTCGACCCTGTCCCAGTACTTCGTCGCCGAGTTCTTCGGCGAGGGCGGCTGGCGCGAGTACATCGACGACCTCGTCCGCATCTACCGCGGCCGCCGGGACGCGATGCTCGATGCGCTCGAGCGCCACTTTCCCCGCGAGGCGAGCTGGACCGAGCCGCAGGGCGGACTGTTTGTCTGGGCGACGCTCCCCGACTACATCAACACCACCGACCTCCTGGCGAAGGCCCTGCGCCAGAACGTCGCCTTCGTTCCCGGGGCCGCCGCCTTCGTCGACGGGCGCGGCACCTCGTCGATGCGGCTCAACTTCTCGAGCTCGACCGAAGAGGAGATCCGCGAGGGCATCCGCCGCATCGGCCGGGTGATCTCCGAGCAAGTCGAGCTGTTCGAGACGATCACCGGCGAGTACCGGGTGCCGCCATCGGATTACCGCGAGGCGGCGGGCGGGCCGGGCGAGGCCGATCGCTCGGGTGGCGACGTTCTTCCCTTCAGGCGCTCGGACCCTTGAAGGTCGCCGTGCTCAAGGGGGGGCGGTCACTGGAGCGCCAGGTGTCGCTGCGCAGCGGCGCCCGCGTGGCGGACGCGCTGGCCTCGCTGGGCCACCGGGTGGTGCCGGTGGACGTGGGCAGCGAGCTGGTCGGTGAGCTCAGGGAGGCGGCTCCCGAGGTCGCCTTCCTCGCCCTGCACGGCCCCGGCGGTGAGGACGGCAGCGTGCAGGAGCTGCTCGAGATCCTCGGCATCCCGTACACCGGCCCCGGAGTGGCCGCGTGCATGCGCTGCCTCGACAAGGTCCTGGCCAAGCACGAGCTCCGCGCGGCCGGCATCCCGACCCCGGACTGGGTCGCGTTCAACTCGACCGCGTTCCGCGAGCTTGGCGCGGCCGACGCGCTCGAGGAGATCGAGGAGCGGCTCGGGTTCCCGCTGGTGGTGAAGCCGGCCGCACAGGGATCGGCGCTCGGGGTCGGCTTCGCCGCCGATCGCGACGCCGTGCCCGAGGCCCTCATCGCCGCCTTCTCCTACGACGAGCGGGTGCTGCTGGAGCGGCACGTCGAGGGCCGTGAGCTGGCGGTCGGCGTGCTCGACGGCGAGCCCCTGCCGCCGGTCGAGGTCCGCCCGCGCCAGGAGGACCGCTACGACTACGAGGCCCGCTACGAGATCGGCCGCACCGACTTCGTCTGCCCGGCGGACCTGTCGAGCGACGACGCGGCCACGGTGCGCGAGGTCGCGGTCCGCACCTGGGAGACCCTTGGCTGCGAGGGCTTCGCGCGGGTGGACCTGCTGCTCGGCGCCGCCGAGAGCACTGGCGGGGCGGGCCTCGCCGGGCCTCACGTGATCGAGGCCGAGGCGATTCCAGGCCTCACCGACACCTCGCTCTATCCGATGGCGGCCGAGGCCGCCGGGATCGAGTTCGAGGAGCTCTGCGGGCGAGTCGTGGAGCTGGCGCTGCGTCGCTCCCCGAGCGCCGGCGCGGTCGCGTAGGCGCTACGCCCGCGCGGAGTCCACGAGCTCCAGCATCGCAACCTCGAAGCGATCGACCGAGGCCACCTGCTCACCCTCGGTCAGCTGGCGCTGGCGAAGCTCCCTCGCAGGCTCCTCGCTGGCCTGCATCGCATCCTCCGTCTCCCAGAGGGAGATCACCATGTGGCGACCGCTTCGCCGGTCGAGCAACGCGATCGCTCCCGTGAAGCCCTCGAGCTCGCGCGCGGCCGGGACCACGTCCTCGCGCCCGCGGCGGACGCTCTCCTCGAGATTCTCCGGCGCCCCTCCCTCGTAGCTTGACACCCTCGCGTACATCGGCCGCACCTCCTCGTCTCGCCGTCTGCAGCGAGCGTAACGCGCCGCCGGGCCCGATTCAGTCCACCAGCCGCCGCTCCGCCGCCCAGCGACTGAGCTCGTGCCGGTTGGAGAGCTGCAGCTTGCGAAGCACCGTGCTCACGTGGGCCTCCACCGTCTTCACCGAGATCCCGAGCTGGAGGGCGATCTCCTTGTAGAGGTAGCCGCGGGCGATGTGGCGCATGACCTCCCGCTCGCGCATCGTCAGCTGATCGAGCTCGGGGTCGACCTCGGCCTCGTCCATCTCGGACCCGAATGCGTCGAGGACGAACCCGGCAAGCCGCGGCGAGAACACCGCGTCGCCCTCGCTCACGCGCCGCACCGCGTCGGCCAGGTCCGGGCCCGAGATCGTCTTGGTCACGTACCCGCGGGCCCCCGCGCGGACCACCGCGATCACGTCCTCCGGAGCGTCGGAGACCGAGAGCGCAAGGAACCGCTGCGCCGGCCTCGTGTTCGAAATCTGGCGGATCACCTCGATTCCGCCACCGCCCGGCATGTGAACGTCGAGCAGGACGACGTCCGGCTTCTCCGCATCGATCGCCCGCACCGCCTCCTCGACCGAGCCGGCATCGGCGCGCACGTCGACCAGCCCCTCGAGCTCGGCGCGCACCCCCGCCCGGAACAGCTCGTGATCGTCGACGATGACGACCGTCGGCATCGCGGCCGGGGTCATCCCTCCCTCCGATCCATCACCAGCTCGACCTCCGTTCCCTCACCCGGCGCCGAGCGGATCTCCGCGTGGCCGCCGTTGCGCTCCATCCTGGCGACGATCGAATCCCGGACGCCGCGACGGTCCGCCGGGACGGCGGCGAGCTCGAACCCCGGGCCACGATCGTGGACGAACACCTGGATGCGACCGTTCTCCACCTCGGCGTAGACCGATACCGCCCCGGCGTCGGGAGCGAACTTGGCGGAGTTGGTGAGCGCCTCGCGCGCGGCGCCGATTACCGCCTCCGCGCGCTCGTCGAGGGGGCAGTCGCCCACCGCCACGACCTCGACCGGCACCCCGTGCGCGTCCTCGACCTCGACCGCGGCGGTCTCGAGCGCGGAGGAGAAGCTGGCATCGGCGGCGCGCGCGCCGGTGCCGAACAGCCATGAGCGCAGCTCGCGCTCCTGACGGCGGGCAAGCGTTGCAACCTCGCGTGGATCGTCGGCGCGCTTCTGCATGAGGGTGAGCGTCTGGAGGACGGAATCGTGGAGGTGGGACGCCATCTCCGCCCGCTCCTGGGAACGGATCCGCTGAGCCCGCTCGTCGGCGAGGTTCCGCCCCAGCCTCCAAAGAAACGGGGCGAGGATCAGGCCGAGGGCGACCACGACCACCACCACTGTCAGCGCTGCGTCGCGGGCCGCGCCCAGGGCGTTGTTAGCGGAGAGGAACAGAAGGGCGGCGCCGACCACGAGGGCGATCCCGAACCCACCGCGATAGAGGCCGGCGGTGTGCGACTCGGCCTGCGCGCGCTCGCGCCCCGCCGCCGGGGCGGTCGCGGCGGCGAGGTCCTCCTCCGCGCCCTGGCGTGACTGACGCCAGAGGAGCGCCGCCCCCGCGGCGGCAAGGACCAGGGGCCAGGTGAGCGCGTCGCTCCACCAGATCCCCAGCTCGCGAAAGGCGAGCAGCGCCCCAAGGGTGAGCAGGCCGACGCCCAGCGCCACCCGCCAGTTCCCGGGAAGCTTGGGCACGCTCCGACGAGCGGCGCCCGCGGCGACGGGTGCCCGGGGCACATCGCCGGTGGGCATCAGCGCCCAGGCGAGCGCATAGCCGAGGATCGCCAACCCTCCCGTGGCCACGGTGACCACGACGAAGACCACGCGCACGATCACCGGGTCCATTCCGATGCGCCGAGCGACCCCCGCGAGCACGCCGGCGACGATCGCGTGCTCGCGATCGCGCCGTAGTTCCGCTGCGGGGGCGACGGTGCTCATCCGGTCGAGGGAATGGTGACGCTACGGACCTAGCTCTCGCCCTGGGAGAGCCCGCTGATCACCAGGATGACGCCGAGCACGGCCGCCAGGGCGGCCCCGAGCCAACCGAAGGTGAGCTCGATCGCGTCGGCCTGGTCGAGGACCAGCAGGACGCCCAGCGCGGTCACCGCGATGCCGCTGACAAGCGACACCGGATCCCGGACCGACGGGCTCATCAGCTCGCGCAGGCCCGCTCGGAGGCGGCCCTCATCGCCTGGCGGTCCTCGTCGCCCGTGAAGCGCGGGCCACGCTCGTCGACGTCGGCGTCGTCGTCGTTGAGCACGCGAATCTCGCCCGCGTCGACCTCGCCCATGAGCTCGAGGCGGGGGGTGGCGGAGATGCCCGCGTTCTGGCTGTTGTCGACGTCGATCCCGTCGTTGCGTTCGCCCGCGACCATCAGGTCGCCGGCCCCGGCGTGCAGATCGGCCTCGACGCAGACGCGCTCGGGGACGACGACGTCGATCTGGCCGAGCCCGGCGTCCACGTCCAGTGGGACCACCTGGTCGGGGCCCCATGCGAGCTCGCGCAGGTCCACCTCGAGGCGCCCGATGCCGAGCTCGTAGCCATCCGCAGGCAGCGACGCGACCGTAAGGGGGCGGTGCGTCTCCTCGCCGATGCCGCCCGGGAAATCGAGATCGGCCGCCGCGGCCACTCCGACCCCGGTGGCAAGCGCAGCGGCCGGAACGATCAGCCATCGCGCGCCGCGCGCGAACGCCGACGCGATCAGCAGCAGTCCGATCACCACGACCACGGCCGCGACCACGACGCCGTTGCCGGTGGCCGAGGCGAACGCGCCGGCAAGGGCTAGGCAGCAGAAGACGAAGATGGCGACGGCCACCAGCACGATCACGGCCAGCACCCGGCCGATCGTGAATGATTCTCCGCGCTCGCGGCGGTCCCGAAGCACGGCGTATGCGCCGACCCCGATCGCGAGCGGAATCACCAGCCAGAGCAGGCCCCACGGACCCCAGCCCCAGTCGCCGCCCCACCAGAAGCCGAAGCCGATCGCGGGGATCAACGCCAGGACCAGCGCCACTCCGACGATCACACCCAGCAGGCGCGAACGCTCATACGGCGCCTGCTCGACCTCCTCGCCCTCGCCCGTCGGAACGAAGATGGCGAGGGCGATGTAGGCCAGCAGGCCGAGGCCGCCGAAGAAGACGGACACGGCGAAGCCGATCCGGAAGATCACCGGGTCGATGCCGAAGTAGCGTCCGAGGCCGCCGGCGACGCCGGCGATCATGCGGTCCGATCGCGAGCGCAACAGCCGGCGGGGGCCGTCGTCCGTCTGGCCGGCGGCAGCCGTCCGACTCCTCCCCGCCAGGGGTCTCTCCGGTGCGCTCCGGGAGCCGCTCGGTCGGCGCCTCGTCGGGCTGCCGGCCCTCGTCGGGCGTGTCGTGAGTCCGGTCTTGGTCGTTCACCGAGGTCCTCCATCGAGTTCAGGTTGGATGACCCCAGGGTGCCAGCGAAGTGGCCCGTCGTCCATTGGGGATTGCCCCCATCGTCCCCGATACGACCCCTGGTGCATGCGGGCCCTTGACAACCGTGAATCGTCTCGTTTATATTCGCGGATGCGTTTAGGCACAGGCATGTGTCTGACGCCACTGTGAGGAAGGGGCGCGGTGGCGCGCCCCGGGAGGAGGATGAGGATGCACACCGTTCGGCGTTCACGGGGGAACGCACTGATCGCGCTCGCGGCCGTCGGGGCACTTGCTCTGCTCGTGGTCCCAAGCGGCGCCAGCGCGCAGCAGAAGAAGCTCACGGTCAAGGTCGAGACCAAATCGCAGACCCAGGCCCTGAACCAGGGGGCGCTCAAGGTCTCCTATAAGTCCAAGGGCCTCGACCAGGTCTCGGCCACGGCCAAGGCCACCCCCTCGGGGGGCTCCCAGGTGAACTTCGCCTCGAAGGCGCAGAAGTCCGCCGCCAACGGCACCCTCAGCCTGCCGCTGACCAACGCCGGTGAGGCCGCCTTGGAGGACTGCGCCTCGCTCCGGGTCCGGGTTCAGGCCAAGGGCAAGCCGAAGAAGTCGGCCAAGGCCTCAGCGATGCTCTCCGAGGACGACCCCGTGTGCGCGGAGCCGGTGAAGGAGTTCGCAACAGAGACCTCGGCCTCCTACCCGACCGGGATCGACGTTGGCCCCGACGGGGCGCTCTGGTTTGCCCATAGCGGCGCGGGCGCGAATTCGCTCGGACGGATGACCACCGACGGCGAGTACTCGAACTTCCACATTCCGGTCCCAGAGGGCACGCCTCCGGATCAGTCCCATGGACACGGGATCAACGACGTGGTCACTGGCCCCGACAACCAGCTCTGGGTCACGCCCATGAAGGGGGAGTTGGGGTTCGGGGGAGACCTCACGAGGGTCCGCCAGATCGACCCGGCGACGGGCGAGGTCACGGCGGAGATCGATCTTGGCGGTGTCGCCTACAACAACAGCGCCGGCGCCAAGATCACGGTCGGCGGGGACGGGGCCCTGTGGGTGAGCGCCGTCGATGCGTTGGTTCGCGTGACCACGGACGGTGACGTCACGTCGTTCCCGCTCGCCGACCCGGACTTCCCGGGGATCGCGATCAATCCCTACTCCGTCGCTGCCGGCAGCGACGGTGCGATCTGGTTCACGACCAGCCCGTACTTCGACGGGGACGCGGCGATCGGCCGCTTCGATCCGAGCACGGAGGAGACGAACCTGTTCCCGCTCGACGAACCGACCGACAGGCTCGGTCTCATGACCGCCGACGTCGCCGGGCGGCTCTGGTTCGTCAACGCGACCGGCAACTCGATCGGGCGCATCGACCCCGACGCACCCAACCCTCAGATCGTCGAGTTCGCGATCCCAACCGAGGACTCGCGCCCGGCGGGGATCACCTTCGCCGACGATGGATCGCTGTGGTTCACGGAGCAGAACCCGGACAACATCGGCCGTTACGACCCGGCATCCGGGCTCTTCACGGAGTATCCGCTGGAGACCCAGGGATCGATGCCGTTCGACATCGTCCAGGGGGACGACGGGCTGATCTACTTCACCCAGGCCGGCACTGGAAGGATCGGACAGCTCGATCCGGACAAGGCGCCGACCGGTCCGCCGAACGTAAGCGACGATTCCTCGAACCCCCCGTTCGGTGATACCGGTCGCTGCAACGTCCCGACGTTCTTCCTCTGCCAGCAGCAGGTGAATCTCACCGGCAGCACCTTCCAGATCGGGGACGCCCTGACCCAGGAGCTGCCGCCGGAGACGCTGAAGCTGACCGCGGGCGTCGACCTGGCTTCCGCGAACATCCTGGCGCCACCGGCGTTCGGCCCGATGCTCGAGTCGACGCCCCTCGACGTCGAGGTCGGCGGTCAGCAGGCGGTGACCAGGATCGGGCTCTCCGGTCCACCGGTGCTCAGGGGGCTGTTCCCGGTCGCGACCGATGTCCCGATCGACCTCTACGTGAGCCAGCCCGGCAACCCCGAGGGCGGCTGCGTGATCGGGCCGGTGATCCAGGAGCTGGCGGGCGTCGCCGATGACGAGGGAGACTTCGGCACCGCCCTGGCCTACGACCCCTTGATGGTCGCCGGCTTCGAGGTCGGCCACGTGACCGCGGTCTGGACCGGCACGCTCGAGGACACTGCCTTCGAGGTCCCGGAAGCTCGGGGGTGTGGGGCGTTGACCACGGTCATCAACACCCTGCTCGGTCTGCCCTCGCCCTCGGGCGAGAACGCCACCAGGCTGCCGTTCTCGCTGCTGATCCTCTACGGACCGGCAGCCGGAGGCTAGCCGCAGCGCTTCTCCGCCGGAGACCGGGGTCCGCATCCAGCCTCGGTCTCCGGCGGGGTCGCGACGCCGAGCTCCGGCTCGAATCCGTGACTTGACAAGCAAGGATCTCGGTTTACGATGCTCGTGCGTTGAGGCACATGCCTGTGTCTCAACGAACCAGAGGAGTGAGGCGCGTCGGGCGCCTTGGAGGAGGTCGAGGATGTACAAGGTTCGCCATTCACGGAGGCGCGGGCTCATCGTGTTGGCGGCGGTGGGGGTGCTGGCACTCGTCGGCCCAAGCGGCGCGAGCGCAGCGAAGCTCAAGGTCAAGGTCGAGACCTCATCGCAGACCCAGGCACTGAACCAGGGAGAGCTCAAGGTCTCGTTCAAGTCCAAGGGCCTCTCGAAGCTCTCGGCCACGGCGAAGGCCACCCCCCGGGGCGGCGGCCAGATCAACTTCGCCCAGAAGGCGACCAAGCAGAACCCGCGGCAGGGCACCCTGCACCTGCCGTTGACCTCCGCAGGCAGTGCGGCGCTCGAGGACTGCACCTCGCTCCGGGTCCGGGTTCAGGCCAAGGGCAAGCCGAAGAAGGACGCCAAGGCCTCCGCGCTGCTCGCCGAGGACGACCCGGTGTGCGCGGAGCCGGTGACAGAGTTCGAGCTCGAGACCTCGGCCGCACACCCGACGGGGATCGATGTGGGGCCCGACGGCGCGCTGTGGTTCGGGCAGATGGGCGCCAGCCCGAACAGCGTCGGGCGCATGACGACTTCGGGTGAGTACTCCATGTACGACATCCCGGTGCCCGCGGGCACACCTGCTGGCAGCATCTATGGGCACACGGTGAACGACATAGCTGCGGGCCCGGACGGCGAAGGCGGGATCTGGGTGGCGCCCATGGGCTTCGGTGGCCCTCCCTTCGTCCGCCGCATCGACCCGGCAACCGGGAACGTGACCGAGTTCGACATCGGCCAGCCCTCGGACTTCGGCATGAAAATCGCGGTCGGGCCGGACGACGCGCTGTGGATAACGAACGCGCAATCGAGCCAGTTGATCCGCCTGACCACGGCCGGGGTCGTGACCACGTTCCCGCTGAGCGATCCGGATTTCCCCGAGGCGGGGATCACCCCTTATGGGGTCGCCGCCGGCGGTGACGGGGGCGTCTGGTTCACGACGCCGGAACCGAACAAGGCCAGCACACCGGCCGCGGTCGGCCGGCTCGACCCGACCAGCGGCCAGACCCAGCTCTTCCCGTTGTCCGACCCAGACAAGCTGCTGGGCTACATGGTCGCCGACCGGGCCGGCAGGCTGTGGTTCACAACTCCGGACGGCAACACGATCGGCCGGATCGACCCGAGCTCGGGCCAGATCGTCGAGTTCGAGATACCGACGCCCGACTCGAAGCCGATTGGGATCACCTTCGCCGACGACGGCTCGCTGTGGTTCACGGAGGCGAACGCGGACAACATCGGTCGCTACGACCCGGCCTCCGGGCAGTTCACCGAGTATCCGCTGGGGACGCTCGGGTCGATGCCGTTCGACATCGTCCAGGGAGATGACGGGAAGATCTATTTCACCGAGGTGGGCACCGGACGGATCGGCCAACTCGATCCGGACAAGGCGCCCACGGGGGACCCGAATGCCAGCGACGGAGAGTCGCTACCGCCGTTCGGACAGCAGGGGCGCTGCCCGGCCGGTGCGTTCATCTGCCAGCAGCAGGTGAACCTCACCGGCAGCACCTTCCAGATCGGGGACGCCCTGACCCAGATCCTGCCGCCCGAGACCCTGAAGCTGACCGCCGGCATCTCGGACCTCGGGCCCATGACCCCGCCGGTGTTCGGTCCAATGCTCGAGGCACGACCGCTCGACACCGAGGTCGGCGGCCAGCAGGCGGTGACCCGGGTCGGACTCGCCGGTCCCCCCGTGTTGAACAGCCTGATCCCGCTCGACGTCACCGTTCCCATCGACCTGTATGTGACACCGGCTGGCAGCACCGAGGGTGGCTGCGTCATCGGGCCGGTGATCCAGGAGCTCGCGCAGGTGCCCGACGACGAGGGCGATCTCGGACCCCTCCTCGCCGGCGATGCGGCTCTCTCCGAACGGGGCACCGGCGAGCCGTCCACGAGAGTTCAGACGGGGCTGTTCGTCGATGACGCATTCGAGGTTCCCGAGGCCCGGGGCTGCGGTGCGCTGACCACGGTGATCAATACGGTCCTTGGCCTTCCCTCGCCCTCGGGGCAGAACGAGATCAGGCTGCCGTTCTCGGTCCTGATCTCGATCGGAGCGTGACCAGGAGGCGCGCCTCGTCGTCGCCTGACGCCCAACCCGAAGCGCCCCGCCGGTCTCCACCCGTGATCAGGAAACGGGTGCCGAGCCTGGAAGCAGACCCGCTTCCCCCTGCGCGGCGATGGCGGCCTACTCCTCGCCCTTGGCGAAGTCCTCGGGCGTGACCTGGTCGAGGAAGTCCTTGAACTTCTCCACGACCTCTTCCTGGTCCTCGACCTCGTGCTCGAACTCGATCGAGGACTCCTCGATCACGTCCTCGGCGGCGAAGATCGGGGCCTGGGTGCGAACCGCGAGCGCGATCGCGTCGGACGGGCGGGAGTCGATCTCCATCTCGGAGCCGTTGACCGAGATCGTGATCGTGGCGAAGAAGGTGTTGTCGCGCAGCTCGGTGACCGCGACCCGCTCGCACTTGGCGTCGAGCTGCTCCAGCAGGTCCGAGAGCAGGTCGTGCGTCATTGGGCGCGGCGTCGAGGCGCCCTGGAGCTTCATCAGGATGGCCGCGGCCTCGGGGTGTCCGATCCAGATCGGCAGGAAGCGGTTGCCGTCGACGGTCTTCAACAGGACGATCGGCTGCTTTCCGACCATGTCGAAGCTGACGCCGTAGATCTGCATCTGCTGCACTGGCTTGTCGCTCTCCGGCTCGATTGCTTCTGCTTGGCGTCAATGGACGGCCCGGCGGAAGGCCCTTCGGGCCATTATAGGTACGGGTCACGGGCGACCCGGAGGGATCACGGGCCGCGGCAAACCCGGCCGAACTGGAGGGCGAACGGTGTGAGAGGCGAGGATCGCCCAGCCATGGATGGCTCAACGTCCAGGAATTCTCGGACGCCCCCGGCCACTCCGGTAGGCGGACCCCGTCTCGGGCGGCGCAAATCCGACCGCGTGGCCAGCGACGAATCGCGCCTGGCAATATCGCTGCATGGCCGAGGGCGGGGCTAGCACCACGTGGACCGTCGAGGATGGCTTTGACCTCGACGGCTTCCTCGGCCAACCCCTCGTGGCGCGCGTAGCGAGGGTCGGACGACCGGGCCGAGCGTGCGCCAGCGGGCCCGCCACCTTGGCGGGCCCATGGCTCAGGTGGACTCGGCCGCGACGTTGACCATCCAGCTGGTGCCGAACCGGTCGACGCACATGCCAAACGTGGCGCCCCAGGGAGCCTCCTCGAACGGCATCGTGACGGTGCCGCCATCGCTCAGGCGCTCCCAGTAGCCGCGTAATGTGGCCTCGTCGTCGCCGCTGAGCGATACCGAGACACCGGCCTGCGGCCGGTACTCCATGCCGCTGGGTGTGTCTGCGCCCATGAGCACGAGACCGTCGGGGGTCTCCAGCTGGGAGTGCATGATCTTTTCCTGCTCGGTGGGATCGTCGCTGGCGTGGAAGTCAGCGAACGTCGAAACGGTGAGCTCGCCGCCAAGGACCGAGTGGTAGAAGCTCATTGCCTCGCGCGCGTCGTCTTCGAAGCTCAGGTACGGGTTCAGCCGAACGGTCATCTCAGGTCCTCCTGGCTGGCGTTGAACCGGAAGATTCTAGATCTAGGGCGACCGGGCGGGGGGTCCGGCCGCCGGCGCGCGGCCCAGGCCGACGCGATGCCCGAGGACCTGGTCAGGGCTTTCGATGATGGGCGATCCTGGACTCGAACCAGGGACCTCCTCCTTATCAGAGAGGCGCTCTGACCGACTGAGCTAATCGCCCGAACGGCGAATCATAGAAAGGCGTGCGTGGGGCCGGCAGCGTCCGCCTGGAGTCCGCATACCCTGCCAACGCATGCCGCGCCGTCCCGACATGCCCCCCCTGCGACGCTCGGAGCTTCACGCCAATCCGGTGGAGCAGTTCCGTGACTGGTATTCGCAGGCGGAGCACGAGGTGCCGCTTGCCCACGCGGCCACGCTTGCCACAGTCGACGCCGCGGGGCGGCCGGACGCCCGCATGGTCCTGCTCAAGGGCTTCGGGCCGGACGGCTTCCGGTTCTTCACCAACTACGGCTCGGCGAAGGCACGTCAGCTCGAGCAGGCCGGCCACGCGGCCCTGGTGGCGTATTGGCGCGAGCTCGACCGCCAGGTCCGCATCCGTGGGCCTGTCGATCCACTCAGCGGGGTCGACTCCGACCGCTACTTCGCCACCCGCCCGCGTGACTCCCAGCTCGGCGGATGGGCATCGCCCCAGAGCGAGGTGATCGGCTCGCGCGAGGAGCTCGACGCGCACGTGCGCGAGCTCGAGCAGCGCTTCGAGGGCGCGGAGATTCCCCGCCCCGAGTTCTGGGGTGGCTACCTGCTGCGTCCGGAATCGATCGAGTTCTGGCAGGGGCAGGTGGGCCGCCTCCACGACCGCTTCCTCTACACGCGCGAGGGCGGGGGGTGGCGGATCGAGCGGCTGGCCCCGTAGCGACACCGATGGTCGACTTAACACGACATTGTCGTAGTAACTCGGCCATCGCGCTCGGCGGGTCGCCGGAATGAACTGCAGGCCCGGGCCGCGGGACGCCCCTAGGCTCGGGCGCGGGCCCAGGCGCGGAGCGCGTCGAGGCCGTCGAAGTGGAGCTCGGCCCGGATCCCGTTGCGCGCAGCCCTGACGCTGACCCCGGTGCCGAGGACGCGCTCGAGCTCCTCCTCGGCGTCGTGGAGCGCCGCCTCCTGATCGGGATGCTGCACCAGCTTCGGGCGGGGGGCCTCCCCGGCCACCTTGGCTCGGCGCTCGGTCTCGCGCACCGACCAGCCGTTCCGTGCCGCCTCCTGCGCCAGCCGACGGCGCGCATCCTGCCCCCGTGCCCGAAGGATCGCCCGGCCGTGGCCCTCGGTCAGGCCGGCCGTGGACAGCAGCTCGAGCGCCTCGTCGGGCAGGTCGAGCAGGCGGATCAGGTTCGAGATCGCGACCCGGCTGCGCCCGAGCCGGCGGCCCAGCTCCTCCTTGGACAAGCCGAGATCGTCGACCAGCGCGGCGCATGCACGCGCCTCGTCGACCGGGTTGAGCTGCTCCCGCGCCATGTTCTCGATCAGCGCCGTCTGCAGGCGCCGCGTCTCGTCCTCATCGCGGATCAGCACGGGGACCGTCTCGAGCTTGGCCTCGCGGGCCGCTCGCCAGCGCCGCTCGCCCGCGATCAGCTCATAGCGCCCGTCGGCGAGCGGGCGCACGATCAGCGGCTGGATCACGCCGGCGTCCGCCATCGAGCGGGCCAGGGCGGAGATCGACTCCGGATCGAACCGCTTGCGCGGCTGGTTCGGGCTCTGACGGATCAGGTCCACCGAGACCCGGCGAAGCTCAGCCTCCGAGGCCTCCGCGCCCTCCTCCGGCAGGATCGCCGCCAACCCTCGTCCGATTCCTCGTGTAGTCATGTCCTCTCCTACTTCCCCGGGGCCTCGGCTCCTGCCGGTCCGCCTTAGCTCACCGCTCGATCACTCAAAGGTCTCGACCTCGGCTTGAGGGTCAGCGAGGCGTTCCACGGTCACCGGCCCGCTCTGCTCGCGCTCGGCCAGCTCCCTGGCCAGCTCGCCGTACGCGCGGGACCCGCGCGAGTCCGGCGCGTGCTCCGTCACGGGCAGGCCGAAGCCGGGGGCCTCGGCGACGCGGATGCTGCGCGGGATCACTGTGTCGAAGATCAGCTCGGGAAAGTGCTCGCGGAGCTCGCGCTCGACGTCCTGGGCGAGCCGCGTCCGCTCGTCATGCATGGTGATCACCACACCGGTCAGAACGAGGCTCGGATTGAGCCGGCGGCGGACCGCCTTGAGGGTGTCGAGGAACTGGACCAGGCCCTCGAGCGCCAGATATTCGGCCTGTACCGGCACGATCACCCGGTCGGCGGCAACCAGAGCGTTCACGGTGACCGGTCCGAGCGAGGGTGGACAGTCGAGCAGGGTGACGACGAAGCGTTCCCGCACGGGACCGAGCATCTCGCGCAGGCGGCGCTCATATCCGTCGATTCGCGGAAGCTCGACCGAGGCGCCGGCAAGGTCGCGGCTGGCGGGAACGATCCAGAGGTTGTCCGGGCCGGCCGGGCGAGCGGCCTCGGCCACCGAGCGTTCCCCGATCAGGCACGTGTACGCGGATGGCGATGCCTCGCGGTCGCCGCCGAGCGCAACCGTGGCGTTGCACTGCTGGTCGAGATCGACGAGCAGCACCTGCTGGCCCCCCGCGGCGACCGAGGCGGCGATGTTGACCGCGGTGGTGGTCTTCCCCACCCCGCCCTTCTGGTTCGCGATCGCGTAAACGGTGCCCATCACACCTCGTGTGTTCGCGCTCGGCCCCGAATACCTGCTCCCCGCCACGCCCTCCCCTTGTCACCTCTTGTTCGCGCCTCGCACAACATCAATGCTCCTTTCTTGAGCTCGGCGCTCTCGGGCCTCGCGCTCACGCGGCGACCTTACTGGCCGCTCAGGCGGCTACCTGCGGCTCAGTCCGAGCCGAGCGGGCGCTTCTTCGCCATCCCCGTGCGACGTGGCAACGTCGACGGGGTGGGGCCGGCCTTTCGCCACACGTGGAGGTGGCGATGCTTCGAGCCCGCATAGGGACCGACCCAGCGCACCTCGACCGGCTCCATCGCGAGCCGTTCCGCCGCTCGCGCGGCCTCGCCCTCCTCGTCGGAATCGCGCCGGCCCTTCCAGGCGACCAGCACCCCGTCCGCGCGGAGCATCGGCGACGCCAGCTCCGCCAAGGTCGACAGTCGTCCCACCGCCCGGGCACACACCGCGTCGTAGGACTCGCGCCCGCCGGCGGGCTGGCGGGCCGCTGCCCAGGTCTCCGCCCGCTCGCAGAGCACATGTGCGTTGTCGATCCGGGTGTGATCGATCGCCCCGCGCATGAACTCGCACTTCCGCGAGATCGACTCGATCAGATCGACCCGCGCGGCGGGCCGCGCGGCGGCGAGCACCAGTCCGGGAAACCCGGCGCCGGCGCCGAGGTCCGCGATCCGCTTGGCATTCGACAGTTCCGCCACACCGAGGCCGCTGAGCGAATCGGCGATATGGACCCGCCAACCCTCCTCCGGGTCGCGAACCGAGCTCGGCGCGCGCGGGTCGGTCGCGAGCAGTTCGATCAGCTCACGGAGGCTGGCCGCCGCTTCGATTGTGAGCTCGGCGTACTCGGGCGCGGGCCCGCCGGGGGGACCGCTCAATCGCCGACCAGCGGAGCGACGATCACGCAGCGCGCCGGTTCCTCGCCCTCGCTGAAGGTCTCGACCCCCTGCCGGTCCTTGAGGCGGTCGTGGACGATCTTGCGCTCGGTTGAGCTCATCGGCTCGAGCTCGATCTCCTTCCCGGTCTCGAGCGCCCGCTCCGCGGCGCGGTCGGCCTGGCGCTCGATGGTTTCACGCCGGCGCTCACGGTAGCCGGCGGCATCGACCACCACCCGTTTGCGGTCCGGGTGTCCCCGAAACGCCGCCCGGTAGCAGAGCAACTGGACCGCGTCGATCGTCTGGCCCCGGCGCCCGATCAGCAGACCCACCTCCTCGCCCTCGATGCGGCCGGAGATCTCGCCCTCGCTCTCGCTGACCTCCACGGTCGCGTCCACCCCGAGCGCCGCGACCACCCGCTCGAGGATCGCCCGTACGCGCTCGGCCGGCTCGACCGGGAACTCGATCGGGTCTGCTCCCGGGGTGACCACGGGCCGAGTCTATTCCGCAGGAGTCGTGGCAGGCGGGTCGAACCCAGGTGGAATCAGGTGGGATGCGCCCTGTGCCGCCGCAGGGTCGGTCTCGCCGCAGCCCCGCCGGGGATCGACCCCGCGCTACCGTCGCCGCTTGCGCTTGCGGGGCGGGGGCGGGGGCGGCCTCGCGGCCTTGACCTCCTCCCGCGAGGGCGGGGTGGGAGCGGGCATGAACTGCTGTACCACCACCTGCTGGAGCAGGCTCCAGATGTTGGTCGCGATCCAGTAGACGGCGAGGCCGGCCGGCTGTGTGGCGATGAACGGAGCAAAGAACACCGGCAGCGCCAGGAAGATGTACTTCTGGGCGCCGGTTGCGGTCTGAGTCGTGGTGGTCGTGTAAAGAAAGGTCAACACGGTGGTCGCGATGAAGAGCACGATCAGCACCACCATCTCGGCGCCCTCGGGCTTCTCGATCACCGAGGGGACGAACAGAAACCCGGGATCGACGCCGCTGTCGATCACGTCCGCCTTAAAGGCATCGCCGCGCAGCAGCTGATAGATCGCGATGAAGAACGGGATCTGCAGGATGAACGGCAGGCACGAGGAGAACGGGTTCACCCCCTCCTCCTTATAGAGGTCCATCATCGCCCGCTGCTGGCGCTCGCGGTCGTCCTTGTACCTCTCCTGGATCTCCTTGAGCTGCGGCGCCACCAGCTGCATCCGGCGCATCGACTTGATCCCGCGCAGCGACAGCGGCAGCAGCGCCAGCCGGACGACGAAGGTCATGCCGACGATCGCGAGTCCCCACGACCAGCCGAAATCCTCCTGGAAGAACTTGATGATCCCCTCGGCCAGGTCCTCGAGCGGCTGCAGGATGGTGGCGAGGACCAGCATCAGGCTTGAATCTCAGGTCCGCGGGGGTTGAACAGCGTGCGCGCCTCGAGCGGGTCGTAGCCGCCGTGGCTGAACGGGTTACAGCGCAGGAGCCGCCAGCCGGCGACGATCGTGCCGCGCACGACCCCGAGCTCGCGGATGGCCTGCTCGGCGTATGCCGAGCACGTTGGGTGGTACTTGCAGCGCCGCGGCAGGTTCGGGGAGATGAACCGCGTGTAGAAGCGGAGCGGAGCGAGCAGAATCGCGGGTGCGAGGCGTTTCACGTTTTACGCTCCGGACGCCCTTCCCGCCGAGCCTCCCGTGAGTCCGGCCGCCTCGAGCAGCTCGCGGAGCGCGCCGGCGACGCCGCCCGTCCCGTCTCGCTCGACCAGCCCGGCAAGATCCGGCCGGGCTACCAACACGAAGTCGTGTCCGGCCGGAAGCTCATGGCTGGCGGCCCAGAACGCCTCCTTGATCGCCCGCTTGACCGCGTTCCGGTCGACCGCGCCGCCCACCTTGCGTCCCACCGAGATTCCCAGCCGGAGCTCGTCGCCGGCCGCCTCCGGCTCTCCGCGGCGCGGGAACGCGTAGAGCACGAGGAAGCGGTTGCCATGCGAGGTGCCCTCGCGGTAGACGCGCTCGAAGTCCCCGCTGCGCGACAGGCGGCCGCGCTTGCGCTCCTCGCCGGAGGACTCCATCACCCGTCGATCAGGGGGTCAGGCGCGTGCGGCCCTTGCGGCGGCGGCGCTTGATTATCGCCCGGCCGCCGCGCGTGCGCATGCGAGCACGAAACCCGTGCGTTCGGGCGCGCTTGCGCTTCTTCGGCTGCCAGGTCCTCTTCATGGGGAAATCACGACCGCCGCCCGCCGGACGGCGGCGGG
Source organism: uncultured Actinomycetes bacterium (assembly GCA_963788115.1). GTDB lineage: Bacteria > Actinomycetota > Thermoleophilia > Solirubrobacterales > 70-9 > CAWBFD01. The sequence goes on along the minus strand of CAWBFD010000002.1, from coordinate 942,437 downwards.
ATCGCGGGCCGCGTCAGTATAGGGGCGAGCACCGGGCCGATCCTCGGGCCGGTCAAGGCACTCGATCGGCCGGCGGGGGATCTGGAATCCCGGTCGAGCTTTTCACCGCGAATTGCGGGGTCGCCCGAGGCCCCTCGAAAGGTGCCGACCTATAGTCGATCGTCGTGCCCCCCGCCCCACCCGAGTCCGCCGACGACGATCTCGACGCGGTCTGGGAACGCGTCATGGAAGGGCTGGAGGCGGCGCTCCCTGCCACCACCCTGAGGCTCTGGCTGGAGCCCCTGCGCCCGGTTTCAGCCCGCGGCGAAACCGTCTACCTGAGCGCTCCTCCGACCGTCAAGCGGTGGGTGGAGCGCAGGTATCTCCCCCAGGTCGAGGCCGAGCTTCGGCGCCAGGCGAACGTGCTCACGCACGCGATCGTGATCGAGCGCCCGGAGCAGGGGCAGGCGGCCGACGTCTCCTCATCCGACCCGACGCCTGAGCCGCTCGATCCCACGAACACGTTCGAGCAGTTCGTGATCGGCCCGGGCAACCGCCTCGCCCAGGCGGCGGCGCTCGCCGTCGCCGAGCTCCCTGGTGAGGCCTATAACCCCCTGTTCCTGCATGGCCCGCCTGGCCTCGGCAAGACCCACCTGCTCGGCGCGATCGCGGACTATCTGGCGCGCAACCACCCGGGGCTCAACGTCCACTACACGACCGCCGAGCGCTTCACCAGCGAGTTCGTCAGCGCGCTCAGGCACGACGGGCCCGGGCTGTTCAAGCACCGTTACCGGGAGCTGGACGCCCTGCTGATCGACGACGTTCAGGTGCTCGAAGGGAAGCAGCGCACCGAGGAGGAGTTCGTCCACACCTTCAACGCCCTGCACGGGGCGGGCAAGCAAATCGTGCTATCGAGCGATCGTCCGCCGGGGGCCCTCTCGCGGCTCGAGCAGCGCCTGCGAGACCGCTTCGACTGGGGGCTCACGGTTGGCATAGAGCCGCCGGATCTGCGCACTCGCGTAACGCTTCTGTGGCGGATCGCTGCGGATGCCTCACCGGAGCTCGACGACCCCGGCGTGCTCCGCGAGATCGCCGCGAGAGCCTCAGGCAACGTGCGCTTGCTGAAGGGCGCCATGACTCGTGTCGTGGCGATCGCCTCAGTGTTCTCGGAGCCGATTTCGGAGCGGCTCGTGAGACGCGCGCTGGAGCTCTCCCCAGAGGCTCCCGAGAGCCCTGCCGCGGCAGGGGTGCCGAGCATCGCGGCAATCCAGGAGGCCGTCTCGGGAACTCTTGAGATTCCGCGAGAGGAGCTCCTCTCCACCAAACGAACGCCGCGGGTGGCGCGAGCCCGGCAACTAGCCATGTATCTCACCCGCGAGCTCACTCCCCTTTCGCTGGCCCAGATCGCCCGCGAGTTCGACCGCGACCACTCGACGGTTCTTCATGCGATTCGGTCGGTATCTCAACGACTGGAGCCAGGCTCGGAAACCGCCGACGCAATCCATAGGGTTCGTAGGAACCTGGGGGTGACGCACCCCGACCGAGCGATCGACCAGAGGCCAAACCACCACCATCCCGGCAATCCACCAACGCAGTCCACACCCTGAAACCCACCGACAAGCCACAAACAGCGTTTCCCACCGCCGTCCACGACTCTTATATCTCTGAATGAATGAGAGAGGGAAGGCACAAGCTCGATAGATGAAGCTCACGATCAACAAGGACAATCTCTTCGGCGCGCTTCAACTCGTCAGCCGTGCCGTGTCGGCTCGTAGCACGTTGCCATCGCTGAGCGGGATCCTGGTAGATGTCGGCACGGATGCGGTGACGCTTCGCGCGACCGACATGGAGCTTGGAATCACCCTCGGGGTCAACAGCGCCAGCATCGACAGCGAGGGCACCGCGCTCGTTCCAGGACGGCTATTGGTCGATGTTGTTCGCAGCCTTCCCGACGGTGAGCTGACCCTGGCACAGCGGCCCGAGCAGCGAGACATCGAGCTCGCCGCCGGCGAGGGTCGCTTTCACCTGCGCACTCTCCCGGCCGAGGATTTCCCGCGGCTTCCCGGTCTCGAGGGGGACACCGTGAAGCTGCCCGCGGGCCCGCTCGTGGAGACGATCGACCGAGTCGCGCGTGCCGCCTCACGCGACGAGGTGCGTCCGATCCTCACGGGTGTTCTCCTGCAGGCCGAGGGCAACATCCTGACCATGGTCGCAACCGACTCGTACCGGCTCAGCGTGAAGCGAACCGAGCTCGAAGGCGAGCTTGCTCAGCCCTTGGAGGCGATCGTGCCCGCGCGCGCCCTGCGTGAGCTTGCGCGGGTGGTTGCATCAGAGGGTGCGGAGGAAGTCGAGATCGCGATGCCGGGCAACCAGGCAATCTTCGGCGCCGGGAGCGTGACCCTGAGCTCGCGCCTGATCGAGGGACAGTTCCCGAGCTGGCGCCAGCTGATCCCGGAGTCGTTCGAGCACGAGGTGCGCCTCCCGCGGGCGGAGCTGCTCGAGGTCGCCCGGCGGGTGAGCCAACTCGCCCAGCGGAACGCTCCATTGCGCCTCGCGCTGTCGGAGGGCGAGCTGACGGTCGCTGCCGAGACGCCAGACGTCGGTGACGCCAGCGAGGCCATGCCGGCTCCCTACTCGGCAGAGCCCATGGAGATCGCGTTCAATCCCCAGTTCCTGATCGAGGGCATCGACAGCGTCGACGGCGACGAGCTCGCGCTGCAACTCAGCTCCCCGCTCCGCCCCGGGCTGTTGCGGCCGGTCGGCCGCGAAGACTTCTCGTACCTCGTGATGCCGATTCGGCTCAACGTCTAGCTGCCTATGGCGGGCCCGGGTCCGAGGCCGCGAGCGATGCTCATCCGCGACGTGCGAACGCTCGGGTTTCGCAACCTCGCCGCCGGAGGGGCCGAGCTGAGCGACGGGATCACCCTGGTCTGGGGCGAGAACGGCGCGGGCAAGACGAACCTGCTCGAGGCCCTCTACACCGGCCTCGCGGGGCGCTCCCCGAGGACCCGCTCGGAGCGCGAGACGATCGCGTTCGGCGAGCCACTGGCCCGGGTCGAGGTGGAGGTCGAGGACGTGGATGCGACCAGCCCCCGCTCGCCCGGCCCGGCCCGGCCTCGGACCTTCCTGTTCGCGATCTCGCGCGACGGCGAGCGCCGGTATCTGATCGATGGCGCGCCGGCGGGCCCGGAGCACGCCGAGCTGCGTCCTCCGATCGCGATGTTCATGCCCGACCGCCTGGTCCTGGTCAAGGGGCCGCCGGCGCCGCGCCGCGCCCATCTGGACCGGTTCTGGGCGGCCCTGTGGCCGGTGCGGGCTGAGGTTCGGCGCCGCTACGCGCGGGCGCTGGCCCAGCGAAACGCGCTGCTCGGGCGGATCCGGGCCGGCGACGGCGATCGAGGCTCGCTCGATGCGTGGGATCGTGAGTTGGCCAGCGCCGGGATCGAGTTGATGGAGGTGCGAGCAGGGGCGGCCGAGCGCGCTCGCGCACCGTTCGCGCGCGCGGCCGCCGAGCTGGGGTTTCCCGGCGAGGCCGAGCTCCGCTACCGGCCGCGCAGCGACGCGGCCGGTCCGGACCGGCTCGAGGCCGAGCTGGCCGAGCGGCACGACAGTGACGTGGTCCGCGGGTTCACCACCCACGGCCCCCACCTGGACGAGCTGGCGCTCTTGCTCGGGGGGCGCTCGGTGCGCCGCTACGCGTCCCAGGGTCAGCAGCGGACCGCGCTCCTGGCGCTGCTCTTCGCCGAGCGCGAGGTGCTGATCTCGGAAGGTCGCCCGCCGCCCTTGATGCTCCTGGATGACGTCGCCAGCGAGCTCGACCCCGGACGACGACGCCTGCTCTGCGAGCGACTCGAGCGCGGTGGCGGTCAGGCGGTGATCACCGCCACCGAACCGAGCCAGCTTCCGGCCGCATGCGCGCTGGCCGAGTTGGCGGTCCGCGGGGGAAGCGTGATCGCTAGCGCTCGCGACTCGAGCGCGGCCGCGTGAGCCGGGGCCCGCAGCGGTTTGGCAAGGCCCTGCGCGCCGCGAGGGCGGAGGTCGCGCCGCGGACCCTGCTGGCGGCGGTTCAGGGGGTGTGGGCAGAGGTTGCGGGACCGGCCGTCGCGGCCGAGGGCGAGCCGGTCGCCGAGCGCGACGGGGTGATCACCGTGGCCTGTCGAAGCGCGACCTGGGCCCACGAGCTGGACCTGCTCCAGGACGAGCTGCTCCCGCGGCTGAACGCGGCGCTCGCGGGCTCGGAGCGCGAGCGCGCAGGCGCGTCCTGGCGGGTCGAGCGGCTGCGCTTCACCGCCGATGCCGCCCGCCACGAACGGTGACTGCACCTTTATCCACTTTGTGCACGATTTGCAGGGATTTTCGCGGAATTTGGGACAGTTTCCGAGGGCCGTGGCTGGTATCCTTATGTGAACTTGGACGGAGGCCTCGCACCGTCTGGAACCGGGTCCGAGCCGGACCAGCCGGTCGGGGTTTCGTTGATCGAATGCGGGTCAGCAAGCGGCTGCCCACCGGGGTCGCGCGGGCCCCTCTGACCGAAGGAATTTAGTGGCAAAGAGCACGAGCACCGGCGGCCGAAAGGCGGCCGCCAAGAGCACGAGAAGCGCGACCAAAGCCGCCAAGGGGCAGGCGAAGGCGCCCAGCAGCCGTGCGCGGCGCGAGGCGGGGGGCGACGGCTACACGTCGGGTGAGATCACGGTCCTCCGCGGCCTCGATCCGGTCCGCAAGCGCCCCGGCATGTACATCGGCTCGACCGGCCCCCGAGGCCTCCACCACCTGGTCTACGAGGTCGTCGACAACTCCGTCGACGAGGCGATCGCGGGCCACTGCGGCCACATCGCCGTCAACCTGCATCCCGACAACAGCGTCACGGTCGCCGATAACGGCCGGGGGATCCCGGTCGACGAGCATCCCGAGGAGAAGCGCCCGGCGGCCGAGGTGGTGCTGACCACCCTCCACGCCGGCGGCAAGTTCGGCGACGGCGGCGGATACAAGGTCTCCGGAGGTCTCCACGGGGTCGGGGTGTCGGTGGTCAACGCGCTCTCCGAGCGGCTTCACCTCGAGGTCCGCCGCGACGGCTACAAGTGGACCCAGGACTTCGAGCGTGGCGAGCCGAAGGCCGACCTGAAGCGCGGGGAGAAGGTCAAGGGCACGGGCACGATCATCACCTTCCTCCCCGACGACGAGGTCTTCGAGACGCTCGAGTTCGACTACCAGACGCTCTCGGATCGGATGCGGGAGACCGCCTTCCTCACCCGGAGCCTCCGGATCGACCTGGTCGACGAGCGCGGCGCCGGCCAGCGCGAGACCTTCCAGTACAAGGGCGGCATCGTCGACTTCGTCAAGCACCTGAACGAGAACAAGGACGCCCTCCATCGCAAGACCGTCTACTTCGAGAACGAGACCGAGGACGGCCAGGTCGAGGTCGCGATGCAGTGGAACTCCTCCTACCAGGAGTCCGTGTTCTCGTTCGCCAACAACATCAACACGCACGAGGGCGGCGCGCACCTGTCCGGCTTCCGCTCGGCGTTGACCCGCACCCTGAATGCCTACGCGCGCCAGAAGGGGCTGCTGAAGGAGAAGGACGAGAACCTCACCGGCGACGACGTTCGCGAGGGGCTCACCGCGGTCATCTCGGTGAAGCTGCAGGACCCCCAGTTCGAGGGACAGACCAAGACCAAGCTCGGCAACCCGCCGGTCGAGGGCCTGGTCAAGGAGACCGTCAACCGCAAGCTCGGCGAGTTCCTCGAGGAGAACCCGGGGGAGGCGAGGCGGATCCTGTCGAAGGCCGTGGACGCGGCCCGGGCGCGTGAGGCCGCCCGCAAGGCTCGCGACCTGACCCGCCGCAAGTCCGCGCTCGAGAACTCGACCCTGCCCGGCAAGCTCGCCGACTGCACGGTGCGCGATCCGGCGCTCGCGGAGCTGTTCATCGTCGAGGGCGACTCGGCCGGGGGCTCGGCGAAACAGGCGCGCGATCGCAACACCCAGGCGGTGCTGCCCCTGCGCGGGAAGATCATCAACGTCGAGAAGAGCCGGATCGACAAGGTTCTGCAGAACAACGAGATCCAGGCGCTGATCACCGCGATCGGCACCGGCGTTGGGGCCGAGGAGTTCAAGCTCGACGACGCCCGGTATCACAAGTTGATCCTGGCCACCGACGCCGACGTGGACGGCGCTCACATCCGCACCCTGGCGCTGACCTTCCTCTATCGCCACATGCCGGAGCTGATCGAGGCCGGCTACGTGTTCATCGCCAAGCCGCCGCTCTACCGAGTCATGAACGGCAAGCAGGAGACCTACATCGAGAAGGAATCCGAGCTCGAGGAGCTGCTGCTGCGCGACAAGATCGAGCAGTTCCACCTTCTCGATGCCGAGGGCAGGTCCCGGAAGCTGACCGCGGCGCGCTGGCAGCGGTTCAATCGCCGGTTCCGCGAGTACGAGGGATGGGCCGACTCGGTGCAGGCGGAGTTCGGCCATGAGACCGTCGCCTTCCTCGCCGAGTCGCAGATCCTCGACCAGGGGGCGGCGACGATCGCCGGCGTCAGGAAGCTGATCGAGGCCGAGGACCCGGCCGAGGAGCCGTTTGAGACCGAGCTGGTCTCGTCGACCGCGGACGAGCTCGTGGTCAAGGCGGTCCATCGGGCCAGCGGCCTCGCTCGCACCCACCATCTCTCCTCCGAGCTGTTCAAGTCGAACGACTATCGCCGCCTGGTCGAGGTCCACGGCGAGCTGCTGAAGCAGGTTGGGCGTCCCCCGTTCAAGGTGACGCTGGGGGAGAAGAATCGCGACGCCGAGTCGTTCGACGGCCTGCGCCGAGCGATCCTCGAGCTCGCCCGGCAGGGGGTCACCCTGCAGCGCTTCAAGGGCCTTGGCGAGATGAACGCCGACCAGCTCCGCGAGACGACGATGGACCCGGAGAGCCGCACCCTGCAGCGGGTGACCATCGATGACGCCTCGCTGGCCGAGCGGATCTTCGCCGACCTGATGGGCGACAAGGTCGAGCCGCGGAAGGTCTTCATCGAGAAGCACGCCAAGGACGTCCGGTTCCTCGATGTCTGAGATGGAAGCCGGCGGACTCGCGGCCCTGACGGGCAACATCGAGGAGCGCGACCTCACCCAGGAGATGCGCTCCTCCTACCTCGATTACGCGATGAGCGTGATCGTGGGCCGGGCGCTGCCCGACGTGCGTGACGGCCTCAAGCCGGTCCACCGCCGGGTGCTCTATGCGATGCACGAGGCGGGCCTGCAGCCGAACCGGCCATATCGCAAGTCCGCCCGCGTCGTGGGTGACGTCATGGGGAACTACCACCCCCACGGCGACCAGGCGATCTACGACACGGTCGTACGGATGGCGCAGGACTTCTCCCTGCGCTACCCGCTGGTCGACGGCCAGGGCAACTTCGGCTCGATCGACGACGACCCAGCCGCGGCGATGCGCTACAGCGAGGTCCGCCTGGCTCGCCTGGCGACCGAGATGCTGCGCGACATCGATGCGGACACGGTCGACTTCGGGCCCAACTACGACGAGTCGACCCAGGAGCCGTTGGCGCTGCCGTCGCGCTTCCCCAACCTGTTGGTCAACGGGGCAGCCGGGATCGCCGTCGGCATGGCGACGAACATCCCGCCCCACAATCTGCGCGAGGTGGCCGGCGCGGTGCGCGCCTACATCGACAATCCCGAGATCGACCTCGCCGGGCTGATGGAGCACGTCAAGGGACCCGACTTCCCGGGCGGGGGGATCATGAGCACGGAAGGCATCCGCGACGCCTACGCGTCGGGCCGAGGCAGCGTCAGGGTGCGCGGCCGCGTCCACAGCGAGCCGCTCAAGGGTGGGAAGGACGCGCTGATCATCTCCGAGCTCCCGTTCATGGTGAAGAAGGGCGGCGACGGGGGGCTGATCGCGAAGATCGCGGATCTCGTCCGCGAGAAGAAGCTCGAGGGGATCGCCGACCTGCGTGACGAGTCCGATCGCTCGGGCATGCGGGTGGTGATCGAGCTCAAGCGCGGAGCCGACCCCAACATCGTCACCAACAACCTCTACAAGCGCACGTCGCTCCAGCAGGCGTTTGGCCTCAACATGGTCGCACTGGTCGACGGCGTCCCGCGGACGCTCTCGCTGAAGGAGCTCGTCCACCACTACGTCGTCCATCAGCGCGAGGTGGTCACCCGCCGCACACAGCACGAGCTGCGCCGTGCTGAGGCTCGCGCCCACATCCTCGAGGGGCTCCTGGTCGCGCTCGACAACCTCGACGCGGTGATCGAGCTGATCCGCGGCTCGTCCGACACCGACGCCGCCCGCACCGGGCTGATCGAGCGGTTCGAGCTGTCCGAGGATCAGGCACAGGCGATCCTCGACATGCGCCTGGCGCGCCTCACCGCGCTCGAGTCCGGCAAGGTGCGCTCCGAGCACGCCGAGCTGGTCGAGCGGATCGGGGAGCTGCGTGCGATCCTCGGTGACCCAGCGCGGATCGATGGCCTGATCGTCGACGAGCTGGGCGCGGTCGAGCAGCGCTACGGCGACGAGCGGCGCACCGCGATCACCCCGTTCGAGGGTGACGTGGACATCGAGGACATGATCGCCGAGCAGCAGATGGTGATCTCGATCACCCACTCCGGCTACGTCAAGCGGCTCCCGCTCGCCACCTACCGCCAGCAGCGCCGCGGCGGCATCGGGGTCATGGGCATGGACCTGAAGGAGGGTGACTACATCGAGCACCTGCACATCTGCTCGACCCACGACTGGATGCTGTTCTTCACCAATCGCGGCAAGGTCTACCGGCTCAAGGTGTACGAGCTGCCGGAGGGAGCCCGGACGTCGAAGGGGAAGGCGCTGGTCAATGTGCTGCCGCTTCGCGACGGAGAGCGGGTGATGGCGGTGAAGCCCACCCGCGACTTCTCCGAGGGCCGCTACCTGGCGTTCGCCACCGCCCAGGGGCTGGTGAAGAAGACCGAGTTCACCGCGTACGACACCCCGATCCGCGCCGACGGGATCATCGCGATCAAGATTCGCGATGGCGACGAGCTGGTCCAGGTGCGCCTGACCTCGGGCGATGACGACCTGCTGCTCGTCTCGAAGTCCGGTCACGCGTCGCGCTTCTCCGAGAAGGCGGTGCGGCCGATGGGGCGCGACACCTCCGGGGTCAAGGGCATGAATGTGCGCGCCAAGATCCCAGGCGGCGGCGCCAACCGGGTGCTGGCGATGGACGTGGCCCGCGACGACGCCGAGCTGTTCGTCGTCACCGAGAACGGCTACGGGAAGCGCACCTCGGTGGCCGAGTACCCGGTGAAGGGTCGCGGCACCAGGGGCGTGCTGACCGTGAAGCTGACCGAGAAGAAGGGCGGGCTCGCCGGGGCGCTGATCGTCCGCGAGCACCAGGACCTCTTGTTCATCTCCGAGTACGGCATGGTCCAGCGCACCCCGGCCGGGGGGATCTCGCAGATGGGCAGGGCCACGCAGGGCGTGCGGGTGATGAACATGAAGGAGGACGACAGGGTGAGCGCCGTCGCCTTGGTCGTCGAGTCGAGCGCGGCCGTGGCGGAGGCCGACGAGCCCGCGCCGGCGGCGTCATCGGACGGCGCGTCCGACGGCGCCGGCCCAGGCTGAGACGCACCCCGACCGCCGAGTCTGCTTCAATCGGATCACCGGAGAAAGGAGGTGGTCCTAACTTGAGTCACATGCTTCTCGGGACACCGGAGGTGCAGGGCCGCTAGGAGGCCGCTGTGGCGTACCGCGAGCGATCGCGGACCAGCGCCGAGCATCGTGCGAGCCACCGGGCGGAATCCCACCCGGGCACCGGCGAGCTGGAGGGACTGGGACGAGTCCCACCCGGTCGCGAACCTCCAGCCCGTTCCCGAATCGCACTTGTCGCGGGGCCGCCTCGGGCGGCCCCGCGGCGTCTACTGGCTGCGACTGGGGCGAAACGGGGTCCTATGCACCGATAAAGCGCCATCCCGCCCACCCCAGGACCGGCGGGGCTGAATCGGCAGGGAGACCGCGCGGGCGCGCGGCATCGCTGGCGCAGATACAGTCCGGCGCCCATGGAGCAGCTTCGCGGCCGCAACGCCCTGCTAACCGGCGCGGCCGGGGGCCTCGGCGGCTACATTGCGCCGGCGCTCGCGCGGGAGGGCGTCAACCTGGTGCTGTCCGACCTGCCCTCGGCCTCCGTTGAAGACAGGCTCGAGGCCACCCGGGCGCTCGGCGTCGGCGCCGAGGCCGTCCCCTTCGACCTCACCGACACCGCCCGGCTCGTGTCGCTCCTGCACGACGCCGAGGGGGCGATCGGGCCGATCGACATCCTGGTCAACAACGCCGGGCTCGAGTTCGTCGGCCCGTTCGAGGGCCAGACGCGCGAGGAGCTCGAGGCGATTCTTTCGGTCAACCTGCTCGCGGTGATGGAGCTGACCCGGCTGGCGCTGCCAGGGATGCTCGAGCGCGGGCGAGGCCACGTGCTGAACATGGCCTCGATGGCCGGCAAGACCCACTTTCCATACCTGGCTGCCTATTGCGCCACCAAGCACGCGGTTGTCGGCCTCACCCACTCGCTTCGGGCTGAGCACGGATCCGACCCGGTCGGCTTCACCGCGATCTGTCCGGGGTTTGTCGGCCGGGTTGGGATGTACGGGCGGTACGAGGACAAGGTCACGAGCCAGCCGCGGGGCCTTCGGCCGGTGCCGCCCGAGGCTGTAGGGGCTGCCGTCGTGAAGGCGATCCGGAGCAACCGGGCGGAGGTGCTCGTCAACAGCGTCCCGGCGCGACCGCTGGCGGCGCTTGCCGCCACAGCGCCCGGCACCGTGGCGAGGGCGCTCGGGTCGGAGCGAGTGATGGAGTCCGCCCGCGAGGCCGCCCGGGTCCGCGGGCGGCTCTAGCTCGGCCCCCCTCGCACCTCGTTGGGCGGTCCAGGCAACGCGATCACCCCGCGAGTGTCGAGTTAGTGGGGCATAGGCAAACAAACTCGACGCTCGGTGACCGCACCGGCCCACCGGGCCGTCAGTCCACGACGGGCGAGAGCGCTCGCCGCTAACCGACCACCAGGTACGGCTCCCACGCGACCGGGATCCGCGGGCTGGCGATGCTGATGAACACGGTCGGGCCCGGCGGCCGCGGGGCGGTGCTCGGATGCATGCGCGCCTCGTGCGGGGTGCGGTTCCCCTTCTTCCGGTTGCATGGAGCGCATGAGGCGACGATGTTCTCCCAGACGGACTCGCCTCCGCGGCTTCGCGGGATCACGTGGTCCACCGTCAGGCCTGCGGCCTGGCGGCCGCAGTACTGGCAGGTCCACGCGTCGCGCGCGAGCACGGCCTTGCGGGTGATCTTGCGGCGATGCACGTCGCGGGGAACACGCACGTAGCGCACCAGGCGGATCACGCACGGGCGCTCGAGCGTCAGCCGCTCCGAGTGAAGCTCGCCGGCGGCGCGCTCGATCATCTCCGCCCGCTGCTTCAGCACCAGCACCGTCGCGCGACGCAGGGTGCAGACATTGATCGGCTCGTAGCTGGCGTTGAGCACCAGCACCCGGCCGCTGGAGCCGCGGATCATGCCGTGGCTCTTTACCCCGTGAACCGCGCCGTGGCCGTTCAGCGAGCCGTGGCCGTTCAACGGGGCGGTGCCGTTCACGGCGGCGGTGGGCACGGCGCTGGGCGCCTCCGGGACCATCCCGTCCCGGCCGGCTACATGGGGGTCGGCTGCTTGAGCTTCGTCCGCCGTGTCCATCGGGCCTCGATTGTAGACCTAGCTCCCCGGGACTCCCGGAGCGTTAACCGGATAACTACCCAGGACTCGCACCGACTCGGCCTTGCCTCGAAGGGCCGCGATCGCCTCCCCCACCACCGAATCGGCGGCGGCTCCCTCCAGATCCAGGAAGAACATGTAGCGCCCAAGCCCGCGCCGCAGTGGTCGTGACTCGATCCGAGTCAGGTTGACCGAGCGCCTGGAGAACTCGGTCAGCGCATCGACCAGCGCCCCCGGATGGTCTTCGCCGAGCTCGGAGAAGACGAGGGTCGTCCGCCACTCGCCGGCGGCCGGATCGCCGGTGGCCGCGGTGCCCTCCGGGGCGATCCAGACGAACCGGGTGACGTTGTCGGCGCTGTCCTCGATCCCGTCCTGAAGGACGACGCACCCGTAGATGCGGGCGGCCGAGGCGGCGCCCAGGGCCGCCCACGGCTGGTTCGACTCGCTGACGGCGCGAACCGCCTCGGCGGTCGAGGGGGCGGCCCGCACCTGGGCGTCCGGCAGGCGCTCGCGCAGGAACCGCGCGCACTGGGCGCTCGCCTGCGGGTGGGAGAGGACGAGCGCGATCCGTTCGAGCGGCAGGTCCGTGCGCGCGATCAGACTGTTCGAGATCGGCTGGTCATGCTCGCCGGCGATCGTCACCGAGGGAGCGTCCAAGGCGAGCGTGTCCAGGGTTGCGCGCACCGACCCCTCGATCGAGTTCTCGAACGGGACCAGCGCCCGGTCGGCCTCGCCCTCGGCCACCGCGCGGATCGCGGCGTAGACCGTCGGCCGGGGAAGCGGCTCGATCTCGGCATCACCGGCGGCGGCCCGAAGGGCGTCCTCGCTGAAGGTCCCGGCCGGGCCCAGGTAGGCGACTCGCATCGGCGCGACGCTACTCGAACGTGACCGTCGAGGTGATGGTGTTGTTGTCGGTGAGCTGCTCCTCGATCACGGGTTCGACCGTGACCTCGATCTCGCCCGTGTCGCCGGATTGCGGGGCGGGCTCGATCTCGATGTCGACCTGCACCGTGTCGCCGACCGCGATCTGGTCGATCTGCCCCTCCCCCTCCCCCGAGAGGCCGCCGCTCATCCGGTAGGTGACGGGCAGGCCCGACTCGGCCGATTCTCCCTGGTTCTGGACCTCCGCGGTGAGTGTGTACGGGGCGCCGCCGGAGACGGTGACGGCGCCTCCGTCGACGAGCGGGATGCCGTTGATGCTCGCGCCGACCATGGCGGTCCCGTGCACGCCCGGCCGGGCCTGGCCGGTGCCGGTGGCGACGCCGGTCAACGTGGACCGGAGCTCCTCCGGGTCGATCCAGGGTGTGGGCGGGTCGGGCAGGAACCGATCGTCGGGAAGATGCCCCTCGATGTCCTCGTCGGCGAGCACCTCGTTGGTCTCGTCCTTGGAGATCCCGTAGAGCACGTCGCTGGCCAGGAACCAGCGCATGTAGCCGGCGATCGCGTTGATCGCGTCCTCGGCCTGCGTCTGTCCCGTGTTCTCGCCCAGCGCGGTCCCGATCTGGTTCGAGATTCCGGTCATCGCCTCCGCCCGCAGCTGGAACGCCTGCAGCATCTGGCCGTGCTCCCCCTCCAGGTCCCCGGGCACGTCGAGCCCCTCGACGCGGTCGACCAGGGTCTCCGCCGTCCCGCGGTCGGCTGCGACCTGCTGCTCGAAGGCCATCGCGTCGAGGTTCTCCGGGTTTTCGAGACGCTCGAAGAAGCGATCGGAGAGCTGCGCGGAGTCCTGCACGATCGCCCCCGCGTCGGAGACGTAGTTCTCGAGCCCGCGCTCGGCGCGGGCGTTGAGACAGCCCCTGATCCCGAGCAGCAGCAGGACCAGGATCAGGATCAGCAGGCCGACGCCGACGATGCGGCGGGCCAGGTAGGGGCTGCCGCCGGAGCCTTCGTACCGCCGCGAGGATGGGCGTTCTTCGGGCGCGAGTGCCTCGTCGTCGTCGACGAAAGCCAAGATCGGCACCTTAACGGGGGAGGAGATGGCCTTCGGGAGCGCTCGGCGCCCGAAATCTCTCGCCGGAAGTATGAAACGTGGTGCGGAGGTCACTCTCGCACCGGTGCCCAGGCAGGAACGAACCCCCGGGCGCCGAACGGGAAGCGGCCATGGTGGGCGATCTGGTGATGGACCGGTTCAGGCTGTTGGAGCGCATCGGCGCAGGCGGCGTGGGAACCGTCTATCGCGGCTTTGACGAGCGCCTTCAGCGCTACGTCGCGGTGAAGGAGATCGACACCATCGACTCCCGCCGGGTTCTCCGCGAGGCGCAGGCAGCCGCACGGCTCAACCACCCCGGGATCGTCACGCTCTATGAGTTCGGCACCGCGGGTGGGCACGCGCTGCTGGTGAGCGAGCTGGTTGCCGGCGCCACCGTCACCGAACTGGCGCGATCGGGGGAGCTCACCGACCGCGACGTCGCCGAGGTCGGTGCCGACGTCGCCGACGCCCTGCTGCACGCCCACGCCCGCGGGGTCGTGCACCGCGACCTGAAGCCGCAGAACGTGATCGTGCGTGCCGAGGACGGCGCCGGGGTCAGGGCCAAGCTGATGGATTTCGGGATCGCCTCGGTCGCGGGGTCGCCCACGCTCACCGCCCCGGGCGAGGTGGTCGGGACACTCGCCTACATGGCGCCTGAGCAGGCTGACGGCAGCGGCGCCGGCCCCGAGGCCGACGTCTACTCCCTGGCGCTGACGCTGTACGAGTGCTGGGCCGGGGAGAACCCGGTCCGGCGGGAGACGCCCGCCCTGACTGCACGCGAGATCGGCGCCCCCGTGCCGCCGCTTCGACGGTTTCGCCCCGACCTTCCGGCTGCGCTCGCCGACGCCGTTGACGCCTGCCTTCACCCGGAGCCGGAGCTTCGCCCGTCGCCGGGCCAATTCGCCGAGGCGCTGGAGCGAGACATGGATCGCCTCTCAAGCCAGCGGGCGGTGCCGTCGCCGGGAGCCGAGGAGGATCGCGACCCGGGGAACCATCGACCGGGGGGGTTCGCCCGCCGGGCGCTCCTGGCCTGCCTTGCGCCGCTCCTGGGCCTGGCCTCCGCCGGGGCCGCGTTCCCCGCGGCCGTTGCGGCGCTGGAGCCGCGCTGGCCGGCCCGCGTCGTCCTCGGACTCGCAGGCTGGTTCGCGTACGCATTCACCCTGCTCTGGCCGGTGGCCGACCTGGATCTCCTACTCGGTGCGGCAGCGTTCGGCCTGGGCGCGCTGGTCCTCGGCTGGATCGTGCGCGCCCCGCACGTCGCCCTGGCGCTGCTGGGAGCGCTCCTGTGGGCGGGGGCACTGACCGCAGCCCTGGGGGTGATCGCGGGTGGGTCGCTCGGCGAGCCGCTCGTGATCTCGCTCAGCGCCCTCGCGGCCGTCGCCATCGGGCTTCGCGGGCGGACGGAGCGGCAAGGGCCACGGACGCTGCCAGGACCCGCATCCGCGCTCGGCCATGGCAACCTCCCGGGTGCCGCCCAGCCGGCGCGCCGCGCCGCCTGACCGCCGCTGAACTTCGCGGCAGTATCACTAGGATTTTCCCCTTGCGCCCGCTCGTCGATGCCCGGTAGAGAACCCCCGCGCCGGACCATCCTCGCCCTCCGAAGGAGACACAGATCAGCGTCCTACGCAACCTTGAGCAACGCATCGAGAGCCTCGTGGAGGGCGTCTTCAGCCGTGCCTTCTCGTCGCAGGTCCAGCCGGTGGAGATCGCGCGCAAGCTGGCGAAGGAGATGGACGCGCACCGCACGGCGTCGATCTCGAGGGTGTATGTGCCGAACCAGTACACGGTCTGGCTCTCCCCGGAGGACCGCTCCCGGTTCGAGGGGTACGAGAGCTCGCTGGCCCAGGAGCTTTCGGCCCACCTTCTCGAGCACGCGCGCCGCCATGACTATGCGCTTCTGACCCGGCCGGCGGTGGAGCTCGAGACCGACGATCGCCTCAGGCTCGGCGAGTTCGGGATCCAGACGCGCCTGGTGAAGCCGCCGGCGCGCCAGGGCGAGCCACCGTCGCAGGGCGAGCCGGGGCACACGATGGTCTACTCGGTGCCTCAGAAGCAGACCCGCTCAGAGCGCCGGCAGCCGGCGGGGCGCCTGGTCGCCACCAAGGCGATCGTGTCGCTCGATGACCGGCGCTATGTCCTCGACGGGCCGGTGGCGGTGCTGGGGCGCTCGCGGGAAGCCGATTGCGTGATCGCCGACCCCAACGTCTCGCGTCGCCACGCCGAGCTGCGCCGCGGCTCCACCGGCGACTGGCAGATCGCCGATCTCGGTTCCACCAACGGCGTCAAGGTCAACGGCAGGCAGGTCGAGAGCTCCCGCCTGTCTCCCGGTGACGAGGTCACGCTCGGGACCACCCACTTCACGTTCGACATCGAGCAATGAGGGAAGGGAGGCCGGGATGGCGGGGGAGAAGCCACGGGGTCGAAGTTGGAAGCTGATCCCGTAGCCGTCGCGCTCAAGTTCGGGTTTCTGATCGCGCTCTACCTGTTCCTCTTCTGGGTGGCGCGGAGCGCTCTGCGCGAGCTGCGCGGGACCACAGTCCCCGCGCCGGAGGCAACCGGGTTCCACCCGATCGGCCCCGGCGGCCGCGAGCCTCGCACTGAAGCCTGGCTGGTCGCGGTCCGGGGCGGGGGCCTCGACCCCGGCGAGCGCTTCGACCTCTTCGGCGGGCTTTCGATCGGCCGCTCCACCGATGCGGACGTGCGGATCGAGGATCGCTATGCGTCCGGAGTCCACGCACGCATCTATTCGCGCGGTTCCGGTTACTACGTGGAAGACATGGGCTCGACCAACGGCACCTACCTCAACGGCCGGCAGCTCGAGGGCGAGGCCGGCCTGTCCGATCTCGACTCGATCACGATCGGTGACACCGAGCTCCGGTTCGAGCTCGAGGTCCCGGAGGCCTGATGGCGCTGCGCGTAGCCGAGCAGGCTTACGTCACGGACACCGGCCGTCAGCGCGACGCGAACGAGGACTCGTTCCTCGCGCGTCCCCCGGTGTTCGCGGTCGCCGACGGCATGGGCGGCGCGCAGGCCGGCGAGGTCGCGTCCCGGCTCGCTGCCGAGGCGGCCGCGGCGGCCGACCGCGGCGACACCGCCCCCGAGGCTTACCTGCGCGGGATCGCCGAGGACGCGAACGAGCGCATCCATGCGCTCGCCGAGCGCGACTCGGCCCACTCCGGGATGGGAACCACGTTCACCGCGGCCCTGGTCGAAGGGGAGGAGGTGAGCTTCGCCCACGTCGGCGACAGCCGGGCCTATGTCTTCCGCGACGGCGAGCTTCGCATGCTCACCTCGGATCACTCCCTGGTCGAGGAGCTTCGCCGCCAGGGCCGGCTCACCGACGAGCAGGCGGAGGACCACCCGCAGCGCTCGATCATCACCCGCGCGCTGGGCCCCGAGCCGCGGGTCGAGATCGACACGATGACCTATCGGGCGCAGCCGGGCGATGTCTACCTGCTCTGCTCCGACGGGCTGACGACGATGGTGCCCGACGAACGGATCAGGGACCTGCTCGCCTCCTCGGCCGGCCTGGGTGAGGCGGCCGAGCGCCTCGTGGCGGAGGCGAACGTGGCGGGCGGCCGCGACAACATCACAGTGGTCGCGTTTCGCCTCGAGCAGGCCGAGGCGCCGGTGGGAGTTGCGGCGGAGCCCACGCCGGAGGAGGGGGCGACCCTGGTGGGGCCCGCGGCGGAGGAGACCGTGGGCGGGGTGCGGGTGGCGGAGCGCGAGCGCGTGCGGAGCCTGCGGGCGGCGGAGGACAGGCCCCCCGCGGCCGGTGAGGAACGGCCGGGCGGTCGCGGCCGGACCGCGCTCAAGGTGCTCGTCGGGCTCCTGGTGATCGCCGGAATCGTCGCCCTGGCCGTCTGGGGCGCCCGGCAGATCTACTTCCTCGGCACCGACGAGGGCGGGCGGCTGGCGCTCTACCGCGGGCTTCCGTATGACCTTCCGCTCGACGTCAAGCTGTACAGCGAGGTCCGCTCGACCCCGGTGCAGGTCGCATCGCTCTCCGTCTCCGACCAGGAGACGGCCACCGAGCACGAGCTGCGCTCCCAGGACGACGCCGAGTCGTTGCTGGCCGACCTCGAGGCGAAGGCCGGGCCACCCACGTCGCCCGGAGGCGGCGGCGGCGGTGGGTCCGAGCAGCCCGGCGCCGGGAACCAGGCTCGGCCGGGTGACGGAGGAGATCGGCAGCCCGGAGGCTGAGCACCCGGAGATGCCCCGACCCTCCCGATGAAGGCCCGCAACCGCGAGCTCCTGGCCCTGATCCCGGTCGCCGTGTTGCTCACCGCCGGGTTCGCCCAGGTGTTCATCGTCCGCTCGGATGAGGTCAACGACCTGAGCCTCACCTACGGGGTCTACTTCTTCGCCCTCTGCCTGGCGGCCCACTTGTTCCTGCGGTTCCGGCTCCCCAACGCGGATCCGTACCTGTTCCCGCTCTGCGCCCTGCTCGCCGCGTTCGGGCTGGTGGTGATCTACCGGATCGACGAGGGCTACGCACTCAACCAGGCGACCGTGTTCGTGCTCGGGCTCGTGCTGTTCATGGCGACGATCGTGTTCCTGCGCGACTACCACGTGCTCGAGCGCTATCGCTACGTGATCGCCACCGTGAGCATCCTGCTCCTGCTGGCGCCCCGGCTCCCCGGGATCGGCGCCCAGGCGAACGGCGCGTACCTCGGGATCGAGCTCGGCCCGATCTCGTTCCAGCCGGCCGAGGTCGCGAAGATCGGGATCGTCATCTTCCTCGCCAGCTATCTGGCCGAGCGCCGGGAGCTGCTGTCGGTCGCCGCGCGCCGCGTCGCCGGGTTGACGATTCCGCCGCTGAAGCACTTCGGCCCGCTGCTGGCCGTGTGGGGCGCCGCGATGGTGCTGCTTGTGTTCATCCGCGACCTCGGCAGCTCGGTGATGTTCTTCGGGGCGTTCCTGGTGCTGGTCTACGTGGCCACGGCTCGCCTCTCGTACGTCGTGGTGGGGGTGGCCCTGTTCGTGGTCGGGGCGTTCTTCTTCGCAGAGACCATCCCCCACGTGCACGATCGGTTCGAGATCTGGCTCGACCCGTTCGGGCCGAACGTGCCGGCGGGCGCCGGCCAGGTGCAGCAGTCGCTGTTTGCCCAGGCCGACGGCGGCCTTTTCGGCACCGGCCTCGGCGAGTCGCTCTTACGACTGCCGGGTCCCTTCTTCCCCGACTCATGCACCTCAGGCTTCCCCGAGTGCGGAAGCATCCTGCCGGCCCCACACACGGACTTCATCTACGCGGTGATCGTCTCCGAGCTCGGGACCTTCGGAGCCTGCGCGCTGATCGTGATCTACGCGCTGATTGCTGCGCGGGGCTTCAAGACCGCGGTGATGGCGCCCGACGGGTTCTCGAAGCTGCTCGCGGCGGGTCTCACCGCCGTCTTCACCCTCCAGGCGTTCGTGATCATCGGCGGCGTCACCAAGACGATCCCGCTGACCGGCGTCACCCTGCCGTTCGTCTCCTTCGGCGGCAGCTCGATCGTGGCCAACATGATCCTGGTCGCTCTCCTGCTCCTGATCTCGGATCGGGCCCGCCGTCCGCCGAGCGAGCCGGCGGACCCCGTCGGCCGTGATCCCGTGGTTCGAGAGGCGCTCACGTGAACGCCCCGATCGTCCGTGTCTTCGCGATCCTCCTCCTGCTGCTCGGGACGCTCGTCTACTTCACCTCGAGGTGGGCGGTGTTCGAGGCCGACGCGCTCGAGGAGAACAACGCCAACCGGCGACCGCTGATCGAGGAGCAGCAGATCCCGCGCGGAGACATCACCACGGTCGACGGTGAGCTCGTCGCCGAGAGCCTGCCGGAGGGAGGGGGCAACCGGCCGGTGTTCGTCCGCCGGTACCCGCAGGGGTCGCTCTACGGCCATCCCGTCGGCTACAGCTTCGTCGAGGTCGGCCGCACCGAGATCGAGCTGGCCGAGAACGACCTCCTGATCGGCGAGGAGGACGAGTTCGAGACAATCATCGACGACATCCTCAATCGCACCCAGGAGGGCGCCGACGTCACCCTGACCATCGACGCGGACGCCCAGCGGGTTGCGACCGACGCGCTGAGCTCGGCGATCGCCAGCAACGGCCTGCCGGGCACCGGCGGCGCCGTGGTCGCGATCGAGCCCTCTACCGGGGCCGTGAGGGCGATGGTTTCTTCGCCTGGATTCGACCCGAACGTGGTCCAGAACGAGAACGAGTTCTCTCGCCTGACCCAGGATGCCGGCGCTCCCCTGGTAAATCGCCCGACCCAGAGCACCTACCCGCCGGGGTCGACGATGAAGGTGGTTACCGCGGCCGCCGCGCTCGACTCCGGCGAGTTCACGCCGGACACCGTGCTGAACGCCGACTCCCCGAAGGAGATCAGCGGGGTGCCGCTGGAGAACTCCGGCGGGACCAGCTTCGGCGACATCGACATGACCACTGCCCTCACCAACTCGGTCAACACCTACTGGGCCCAGGTCGGCGAGCAGCTGGGCACGGACACGATGGTCGAGTACATGGAGCGGTTCGGCTTCTATTCCGATCCGCAGCTCGACTACCCGGACATCCAGATGAGGGCGAGCGGCGTGTACAACGCCGACGGCGATCTGGTCCGCGACGGCTTCGACGTCGGTCGCGTGGCGATCGGGCAGGGCGGCGAGGAGGGGCAGGATCTCGCCTCGGCGACCCAGATGGCGGAGGTGGCGGCGACGATCGCCAACGGCGGCGTCCTGATGCAGCCGACCTTCCTGCAGGAGGCGACCGACCCCGACGGGCGCACGATCGAGGAGCTCGATCCCAACGAGCAGGAACGGGTCGTGAGCGAGGAGACCGCTGCCCAGGTGACCGACATGATGACCAGCGTCACCGAGGAGGGGACGGCGTCCGCGCTCTCGGTGGACGGCGTCTCCTTCGCCGGCAAGACGGGCACCGCGGAGAAGGACATCGCCGAGCGCCTCAACCAGCCCTGGTTCATCGGCTTCGCTCCGTCGGACGATCCGCAGATCGCGGTCGCGGCGACGATCGAGAGCTGCACCGGGTGCTTCGGCGGCGAGGTCGCCGGCCCCGTCGCGACGCAGGTGATGGAGACGCTGCTCGCGCAGTGAGCTCCCCCTCCCCACTACAGCGATTGTCGGACTAGCCACCTATGCGGTACCAAACCCGACAATCGACCGGAGGTCGCTGGTGATCCTCCAGCCGGGAGTGACCGTGGCCGACCGGTATCGCCTGATCAGCAGGCTCGGCTCCGGCGGCATGGCCGACGTCTGGCTCGCCGAGGACCAGGAGCTCCGCCGGCAGGTCGCGCTCAAGTTCCTGCTCGAGCGCTTCGCCCAGGACCGCTCGTTCGTGGAGCGCTTCCGCCGCGAGGCCACCGCCGCGGCCGGGCTCCAGCATCCGAACGTGGTCGGGATCTACGACCGTGGCGAGTGGGAGGGCCTCCACTACATCGCGATGGAGTATGTGGAGGGAGCCTCGCTGAAGGACCTGATCGCCCGCGGGCTGACGGTGCCCGAGGCGGTCGAGATCGTGCGTCAGGTCCTCGCCGGAGTGGGTTTTGCGCACGACCACGGGATCGTGCACCGGGACCTGAAGCCGCACAACGTGCTCGTGGATCGTGACGGCCGCGCGCGCGTCGCGGATTTCGGCATTGCCCGCGCGGGCGCCTCCGAGATCACCCAGGCGGGCTCGGTCCTGGGCACCGCCCAGTACCTCTCGCCGGAGCAGGCACAGGGTCGGGAGGTGACTCCGGCCTCCGATCTCTACTCGATTGGGGTCGTCCTCTATGAGGCGCTCACGGGCCGGCTTCCGTTCGAGGCCGAAACGCCCGTGGCGGTGGCGCTGAAGCAGATCTCCGAGCGGCCCCGTCCGCCACGCGAGCTCAACCCCGAGGTGTCGCCGGCCCTTGATGCCGTGGTGCTGCGGGCGCTGGCGAAGGATCCGGCGAACCGATACTCGTCGGCGGGCGAGTTCCGCCGCGCCCTCGACGCTGCCGAGGCCGACCCACAGGGCGACCCCCTCGGGGCGACCGCCGTCATTCCCCCGGCGGTGGCGCCCGTCCCCGCTCCGGCCGCCGAGGCCCCGGTCACCCCCGAGGAAGAGGAGGAGCGCGGCTGGCGCCGCTGGCTCCACGGCTGGCGCCTGGCAATGCTCATCGCGGGCGTCCTGCTGCTGGCGTTCGCGGCGGTCGCCGTGTTCGCGCTGACCCGGTCCGAGCAGGTCAACGTGCCCACGGTGGTCGGGGAGAGCGAGGCCAGTGCGCGGGCGCTGCTGGAGGGAAGGGGATTCGAGGTGAACGCTCTACCCCGCCCGGCGTGCGCCGAGGCCGGGGAAGTGATCGAGCAGGACCCGGCCGCCGGCGAGCAGGCGGACGACGGGTCGACCGTGACGATCACGGTCAGCACCGGACAGCAGGTGACGGTGCCGCCGGTACGGAATCTCTCCGCCGCCAGGGGCCGGGAACGATTGCGCGGCGAGGATCTCCTGATCGTGCAGAGCCCCCGATTCAGCGACACGGTCCGAGCCGGCCGGGCGATCGGCACGGATCCGCCTGCCGGCACCGAGGTCCCGTGTCAATCCAGCGTGACCCTGCTCGTGTCCCGAGGCGCGAACCTGGCGGTGGTCCCGGGCGTCATCGGCCTCCAGCAGAGCGCCGCTCAATCCCGGCTCGAGGCGCGCAACTTCGTCGTCGACGTCGACACCCGGAACGCCGATGAGCCCGAGGGCCAGGTGATCGACCAGAGCCCGGGGGAGGGCAGCAGGATCGAGGAGGGCAGCCGCGTGACCATCGTCGTCTCCACCGGAGCCGGGTCGGTGGTCATGCCCAACGTCGTCGGCCAGCCCGAGGACACGGCGCGAAGCACGCTGATCGCGCGCGGCGCCACCAACATCCGCATCGTCGAGCGGTCGACCGACGAGGAGTCGGATGACGGCCTGGTCCTCGACCAGGCGCCGAGCCCCGGCAGCCGGATCCTGAGCTCGGAACAGGTCACGATCTTCGTCGGCGTGTTCGAGCCGCCTCCGGAGCCACCGCTCGAGCAGGATGAGCTGGGCACCCCTCCGCCGGCGGACGGCGACACCCCGCCCGAAAAGGGAGGATTGCCGCGATGAAGGTTGCGGTGATCTCCGGAGGGCGCTCGAGCGAGCACGAGGTGTCGCTCAACTCGGGCGCGTCGGTCGCTGCCGGCCTGGCCGAGGCGGGTCACGAGGTGGTGCAGATCAAGATCGAGCGCGACGGGCGCTGGATGCTTGGCGGGGAGGAGTTGGAGCTGCGTCCGGCTGCGGGCCTGCTCGACGTCGACGTGGCCTTCCCGGTCCTGCACGGGCCGTTCGGTGAGGACGGCACCGTTCAGGGCCTGCTCGAATGCCTCGATGTCGCCTACGCGGGGCCGACCGTGCTCGCCGCGGCGGTGGCGATGGACAAGCTGATCTTCAAGCGGCTGCTCGCGTTTCACGGGATCCCCCAGGTCGCGTTCTGCGAGGCCGGGAGCCCCGGCTGGCGGGAGGAGGCCGCGACGATGGGCCGTCCCCTGTGGGTGAAGCCCTCGCGGCTCGGGTCCAGCGTCGGGATCTCGAAGGTCTCGAGCCCGGAGCAGGAGCTTGACGACGCGATCGAGCTTGCCGCCCGGCATGACCCGCGGGTGATCGTGGAGGCCGACGGCGGCGGCCGCGAGGTCGAATGCTCGGTGATGGGGAACGAGACCCCGGAGACGTCGCTCCCCGGCGAGATCGTCGCCCACGCCGACTGGTACGACTACGAGGCCAAGTACTCGGAGGGCGGGATGGAGCTGATCGTTCCCCCCCGGATCGACGAGGCGGCGATCGAGCGGGTGCGGGAGCTGGCGGCGCGGGTGTTCACGGTGATCGGCGGCACCGGTCTCGCTCGCTGCGACTTCTTCGTGCACGAGGGGGACGAGGTCCTCGTGAACGAGATCAACACGATCCCGGGCTTCACCGCGACCAGCGTGTTCGCGAAGCTGTTCGAGGAAACCGGCATGACCTACCCGGAGGTCTGCGATCGCCTCGTTCGCCTGGCGGTCGAGCGCCACCGTACGGAGCGCTCATACCGGTTCTGAGCACCTCCATGATGGCGCTTTCGTTCGGTATACGCGAACGAAGGCGACACGCGCGCTCGGGTGCGGGCGGCAATAGCAGAGGCTCCCCTGGAAGCCTCGCCGCCCTCGCGGTTGGTCCTTTAGACCCGAGCAGGAACCTTGCGGTGAAAGCTGCTGGGATCCGGGGAGCCTCTTGTGACGAATGATACTCCTAGCGCGCCCACCCCGCCTAGCGCGTCCAGCGTGTGACGGCACGGGACGGTGGAGACGGCGGCGGCGTGGAGGGTGACACCTCGCGGTGGCCACGCCCCCGCGCCGGCCGGCGCCTACCCCCGGCCGCACCGTCACCCCCATCCCGCCTCAGCTCGTCAACTCGATGTCGGCGATCTCCGCCCGGTACCGCGAAGAGTCCTCGGTCGACGTCGGCAGGCTCGTGAACCACAGCAGGAAGAAGCGGTTCTCGCCGGTGGAGTTGAGCTGGATCTCGGCCTCCGTGGACGCGTCCGTGATCTGCCCGATCGGCCCCTCCCAGTCGCCGAGCTCGGACGGCGGGCCCCCCTGCGCCGCGTACACCTGAGCGTCCCACCCGCCCTCGGCCGAGCGAACCGTCATCACCCGCGGCGAGGCCCCTTCGTCGGTCTCGACATAGATCCCAACGCCATCCTTGAGATTCCCGAAGTCCTCGGTGTCGTAGTGCTCGCTGACCCAGGTGGTCCCGGTGGGATCGCCATCGATTGCGAGGTCGACGACGTCGTCGACCTCGGTCCCATCACCCGGGAGCGGGTCGAAAGTCCCCGCCCCAGCGAGCTCGATCGCCCCGCCGCTCGTCGGCGCCCCCCCGCCCCCAGCGGGGGCGGGCTCGTCCTCATTCGTGACCAGGGCGATCACGATCGCCGCGATCGCCGCCAGCGCGACGATCGCGATCCCGGCGACCGAGACCTTCCGGCCCGGTAGCAACCGGCGGCGAGTCGGCACCGACTCGATCACGGTGGTCGCCTCGCCGGTGGATCCCCCGGCCCGCGCCACCTCCACCTCCAGCGCGGTCTCGAGGTCGGCGAGCATCGAGGCCATGTCCCGGTAGCGCCGCTTCGGGTCCTTGGCCGTCGCCCGCTCGATCACCGCGGCCAGCGCCGATGAAACATCCGGCCGGAGCTTCTGCACGTTCGGCATCGGCTCGTTCACGTGCTTCATCGCCACCCCGACCAGCGTCTCCGCCTCGAACGGGACCTTTCCCGTGAGCATCTCGAAGAGCAGTACGCCGAGCGCGTAGATGTCGGAGCGGGCGTCGACCTGGTGGCCCATGGCCTGCTCCGGCGAGACGTAGTCGGTGGTCCCGAGCACGCGGCCGGTCTTGGTCAGTCCGTCGGACTCGAGCGAGCGGGCGATGCCGAAGTCGGTCACCTTGCCGCGCCCGTCGGCGTCGATCAGCACGTTCTGCGGCTTGACATCGCGATGCACGAGCCGGCGTCCATGGGCGGCGGCCAGCCCACGGCCGATCTCGATCGCATAGGCGACGGCCTCGTCGACCGGAAGCCGTCCGAGCCGGTCGATCCGGTGCTTCAGCGTCTCCCCCTCGACGTGCTCGAAGACGATGTACGGGTGGCCGCCGTCCTCGCCGGCGTCGATCACCGCGACCACGTTGGGGTGGGACAGCTGCGCCACCGTCGTGGCCTCGCGACGGAAGCGCTCGAGCTGGTCGGCCTGGTCGGAGATCTCGCCGTGCAGGACCTTGACCGCGACGAAACGCTCAAGGGTTTCGTCCCGTGCCAGATACACGGTCGACATTCCGCCGCTGCCGAGCTTCGACTCGAGCCGGTAGCGGCCCGAGAGCACCGCCCCGATCAGCCCGCTCGCGAGCCCAGATTTCGCTCCGTCGGTCACTGGGTCCCTATTTTGGATATTCGTCTCGACGAGCGGTTCCAAGCCTTCCCAATCTCAGGTGCATATGACCGTAGAAGTTCGCTACTACACCGATCCGGCGTGCGAGTGGTCATGGGGTGCAGAACCCACGGTACGCCACCTCATGTGGGAGTTCGGCGCTGGGTTGCGGTTCTCCTGGGTGATGGGCGGCCTCGCCCGCAGCTACGGTCCCGACGATCACGGGCGGCAGATCCTACGGTGGCTGGATGCCGCGACCGAGACGGGGATGCCCATTGACCCCCGGATCTGGCGCCGGGCTCCGATCTCCTCGACGTATCCGGCGTGCCAGGCGGTGAAGGCGGCGGCGGAGCAGGGCGAGCTGGCCGCTTACGCATACCTGCGCCGCATCCGCGAGGCCCTCATGCTGGAGGGGCGAAAGCTCGACCACGCCGAGCCCCTGGTCGGCGAGGCCGCCTCCGCGGGGCTCGACGTGGAGCGGTTCCGGATCGACCTCGACTCGCACGCGATCACGGAGGCCTTCGGCGCGGACCTCGATGAGGTGCGCGACGTGCCGGACAAGGCTCGCGCCGCCGGCGAGGTCGCCGACAGTGGGCACGGCGAACGGGTCAGCATGCCCTCGGCCGTGTTCGTGGGCGAGGACGGGTCGCGGTACGGGGTCTGGGGACGGCGGCCCTACCGGGACCACCGCGAGGCCGCGATCGCCGCCGGGGCCGAGTCGCTCAACGCCGGCCCGCTCGAGCCGCTGGACGCGATCGAGCGCTTCGGCCGCTGCGCCACCCGCGAGCTCGAGGAGCTCAGCGGCCGCCCCCGTCCGCTGGTGGAGGCGGAACTATGGGTCGCCGCGCGCGACTGGCGGGTGAGGGCGGTCCCGGCGCTCACCGGGACGCTGTGGGAGGCGCCCCGGTGATCTACCCCCCGGGGACGCCCGGGTTGCCGAAGAAGAAGAACCAGACGGCCACCACGATCACGACCACGATCGTCGCGATCACCAGCACGTTCTCGAGGAAGGTGGTCGCTGCCGGCTGGTAGCGCTCCCCGCGCAGGCTGCGGTTCCATGCATAGCGCGCCGGGGGCTGCGCGGTCTTCGACGAGCGCCCCTTGATCGAGGCGATGATGACCGCCACCAGGCCATAGGAGACGATCAGGCCGCAGATCACGGTGACGATCGCGGTGCCGTCCGGGCTGGTCCCTCCCTGCACCTGGGAGCCGACCCAGACCCAGAAGAGTGGGATCCCCGCCCCGAGAAGCGCCACCAGGGCGATCCCTAGGATCAGACGTGCGCCGTTGCGCAAGACGGTCACCCGCCACCCCGCGTGGGCGCCTCGACGGCCCTCTCGACCGCCCGGACGCGCTCGACCAGGTCCGCGGGCGCCTTCTCGGGCGAGCCCGTGTCGAACGGCGGGTCCGGGTCGTACTCGATCGCCAGCTGGACGCCCTGCGCGAACTCCTCGCCGACGTCGAGGGCCGCGAGCCGCAGCGCCATGTCGATCCCGGCCGAGACGCCCGCGGCGGTGATCACCTTGCCGTCGACGACAACCCTCTCGGCGACCGGGTGGGCGCCGAACTCGCTCAGCAGGTCGCGGAACGCCCAGTGAGTGGTGGCTCTGAGGCCGTCGAGGATTCCGGCGGCGCCGAGCAGCAAGGCGCCGGTACAGACCGAGGTCGTCCAGGTGCTCCCCCGATGTGCGGTGTGAAGCCAATCGAGCACGTCGGTGTCCTGCATCAGGGGGCGGTTACCCTCGCCGCCGGGAACGAGCACGATGTCCGGATCCGGGATGTCGGCGATCGCGAGGTCCGCGGTCAGCGCCAGCCTCCCGGTGTCGGTCCGCTTCGGCCCAGGTTCCTTGGCGACGAAGGTGAGCTCGGCTCCGGGGAGCCGGGAGAGCACCTCGTACGGGCCGACGGCGTCGAGCGCGGTCAGCCGATCGAAGATCAGGATCGCGACCTTCACTGCGCTGACGCTAGCAAGCGGTGGGCCGCTGGATCGCGGCCCTGGCCCGGTGGTCAGGCCCGCGTCACCTCGCCGGCGGCACCGGTCACCCGTCCGATCCTCTTCGCGCTCGGATGATGGCCGCGAAGCACCTCGAGCGCCGCGTGCTCCTCCGGTGCGGGGACGACGCAGACGAACCCGCAGCCCATGTTGAACACCTCGTTCATCTCCTCGTCGGAGATGCCGCCGAGCTCCTGGATCAGGTCGAAGACCGGCGGCACCGGCAGGGGAGCATCGATCTCGAACCCGACCGCGCGCGAGAGTCGCAGCAGGTTCTTGATCCCGTCGCCGGTGACGTGGGCGAGGCCGCGCACGTCGACCGGGGAGCGCAACAGGTCGAGCACTGCGCGGACGTAGATCTCGGTCGGCTCGAGCAGGACCTCCCCGAGTGGGCGGCCGAGGCGCTCGTCGTCGAGCGGAATCCCATCGAGCGCGGCGCGGGCGAGCGTGTAGCCGTTGGAGTGAAGGCCGGACGACGGGAGGCCGATCAGGGCGTCGCCGGGCTCGATCCGCTCGCCGGTGACGATCTCGTCAAGGGCGAGGACCCCGATGCACGTTCCCGACAGGTCCAGCGAGCCGACCATCTCCCCGAGCTGTGCAAGCTCACCTCCGGGAATCTCGATCCCGGCCAGCTCCGCGCCTCTCCAAAGGCCGCGGCCGACCTCGCGCATCACCTCGGGGTCGGCCTCGGGGACGGCGATGTAGTCGACCATCGCCAGCGGCTCGGCGCCGACGCAGATCAGGTCGTTGACGTTCATCGCCACACAGTCGACCCCGATGGTGTCCCAGCGTCCCACTCGTTCGGCGACGAGCAGCTTGGTGCCGACCCCGTCGGTCGAGAGCGCGATCCCGGTCGTCTCGTCGAGCCGGATCACGCTCGCGTAGTGGCCGGGGAGCGGGACGGTGCGCGAGGGCCGGCCGGCCTCGGTCCGGCCAAGCTCCGCGACCAGAGCGGCGACGGCCTCATCCGCCCTGCGCTGGCTGACGCCCGCCCTGGCGTACGCGTCGTTCATCGCCCTCGATTCAATCGCACGAGCACGACCGTGGCCAGCGCGGCACGGTAGGCAGCGTAGGGCCACAACGCTCGGTCGCCGTCCACAAACCGCAGGAGCCTCTGCGCAATGATCGTGGATGCGAACGACGCGGCCGTGCCCGCGGCGATCGTGCGCGCCAGCCCGGGCTCGATCCCGCGGCGGCGGAGGCGCACCGTCTTCAACGCAGCCGCCCCCACGATCACCGGCAGGGCCACCGTGCGCGAGAGCAGGTTCGACTGCTCCCGCGTGAACTCCCGCCAGCGCGCGGCGGTCAGGGTGGCGCCGGTACGCGAGACGCCCGGGACCAGTGCCGCCGCCTGGGCGACGCCGAGCGCGAGCCCGTCGGCCGGGCCGGCATCTCCAGGCCCGCGCGCCTGCGGCCGGCGGTCGGCCACCACCATGGCCGCCGACCCCGCGAGCAGGGCGGCGGCGGTGGCCGCCGGGCCGCCGAGGCGGCCCTCGATCTGGCGCTCATAGCGGTAGCCCGCAATCGCGGGCGGCACGATCGACAGCGCGACCACCGCACCCCGGCGAAGATCGCAGGCGCGCAGCTCGCCGGCGATCAACGAGCGCTGGCCGATCAGCAGCGCCGCCGCGGCGGCGGCGTGGAGCGCGACCTCGAAGCTCTTGCGCGCCTCCGCGTCGAGCTCGTCCCAGGACCAGCCCGCGAGCCAGGGGACGAGCGAGAGGTGCGCGGAGCTCGACACTGGAAGGAGCTCGGCGGGGCCCTGGACGGCGCCCAGCGCCGCCGCCCTGCCGAGGTGGGCTATGGCCCGGCCTCGGCGGCGCTCGCCCGCTCCCGGCGGCGCCGGATCAGCAGGTAGACGATCCCGACCGCGATCGCCGCCAGCACGGCGTAGTCGAGGTAATGCAGGTGGTCTCGCCATTCCTCCCATCGCTCTCCAACCTCGCGCCCGATCAGTCCGAGCATCAGCACCCACGGGATGCAACCGGCCAGGGTAAACAGCGTGAACCGCCAGAACGGCATCCTCGCGACCCCGGCCGGCAGCGAGATGAAGGTCCGGATTATGGGCAGCATCCGGGCGAAGAACACGGTCGCATCGCCGTGCCGCTGGAACCAGCGGTCCGCCCACTCGAGATGCTTGCGGTTGACGTGGATGAGGCGGTTGCGGTCGAGCAGCTCGAGCCGCCCGTAGTACCCGGCCGCGTAGGCAGCCCACGATCCGACCACGTTGCCGAGAACTCCCGCCGCGACGATCCCGAACAGGGTCATGTCCCCCTCGTGGACATTGAACCCGGCGAACAGCATGATCGCCTCGCTGGGCACCGGGATGCACGCGCTCTCGAGCAGCATCAGACCGAACACGCCGGCGAGGCCGAGCGCGTCGATCACGTCGGTCGCCGCGTTGACGAGCGGATCGAGAATCAAATCCGTCATCGGGGCGCGAGTTTAGGAGGGTGGCTGTGGCGGGCTCTAGACTCGGCCCGGTCATGTCGCGGCTGCGTGATCCCGTCTATCGTCGCCGCGCGCTGCAATTCATGGCGGACGCGGCGCTCGCCGCGGGTGCCTATGCGGCTGCGTTCAAGCTGCGCTTCCTGGACGTCTCCGGGGGGATCCCGGAGCGCTACGAGGACATGCTGCTTGGCTCGATCGCGTTCGTAGCGCTTGGTCAAGCGTTCGTGCTGGAAGTGCTCGGCCAGCACCAGAAGTGGTGGCGCTACTTCCGCCTGCCGGACCTCTGGCCGCTTGTGCGCGCAGCCGCCTTGGCCGTTGGGTTGCTGGTGATCGTGTTCACCGTGGTCCAGCCGTACCCGGACAGCCTGCCGCGATCGGTGGTGATCTTCGACTTCGTGCTGCTGACGATGTTCACCGGCGGCGCGCGACTGGCCCGCCGAACGCTCGCGGAGCGGCCGGAGCGGGCGGCCCTGCGGCGCAGGGCGCGCACGACGCTCATCGTCGGCGCCGGCTCGGGCGGCCAGATGGTCGTGCGTGAGATGCAGCTCAACCCCAACCTGGGGACACGCGCCATCGGGTTCGTCGACGATGACCCGGCGAAGCGGGGGATGCGCAACCTCGGCCTCAAGGTGCTCGGGACCACGGACCAGATCGGCGCCATCCTCGATCGCGTCACTCCGGACGAGGTGATCATCGCGATCCCGTCGGCCCCGGGCGTGCTGCGAGCCAAGGTGGTCGCCGCCTGCCGGGAGCGCGACATCCCGGTGAGCACGCTGCCGACCGTGTTCGAGCTGATCCGCGGCGGCGTGCAGCTCACCCGTCAGCTCCGCGAGGTCCAGGTGGAGGACGTGCTCGGCCGGGAGCCGGTTGTCATGGAGCTCGACCGGGTCGGCGCCTATCTCGAGGACAAGATCGTGCTGGTGACCGGAGCCGGCGGTTCGATCGGGGCCGAGCTGTCCCGCCAGATCGCGCGGGTCGGGCCGAAGCTCCTGATCCTCCTCGACCACGGCGAGGGGCCGCTGTTCGAGGTCCACCGCGAGCTCGACCAGCAGTGGCACTTCACCCGGACGGAGGCGGTGCTCGCCGACTGCAAGGAGGGCGACCGGATACTGGAGGTGATGCAGCGTTTCCATCCGAACGTCGTCTTCCACGCGGCCGCCTACAAGCACGTGCCGCTGATGGAGGAGAACCCGCTGGAGGCGGTGCGCAACAACGCGATCGCGACCCGCGTGGTCACCGAGACCGCGGCCGTGGCGGGGGCCGAGCGGTTCGTGCTCGTCTCCACCGACAAGGCCGTCAATCCCGTGACGGTGATGGGCGCGTCGAAGGCGATGGCCGAATGGGTGGTCGAGGCCGCGGGTCAGCGCCATACCGCGACCCGATTCATCATCGTCCGCTTCGGCAACGTGCTCGCCTCGTCGGGGAGCGTGGTCCCGATCTTCAGGGGTCAGATCGAGCGTGGCGGTCCGGTCACCGTCACCCACCCGGATATGACCCGCTACTTCATGACCATTCCTGAGGCCGTTCAGCTGGTGATCCAGTCGGGCGATCTCGGGGGGGCGTCGGGCGAGGTGTTCGTGCTCGAGATGGGACAGCCGGTGCGCATCCTGGACCTTGCCCGCAACATGATCCGCCTCGCCGGGTACGAGCCCGAAGCGGATATCGCGATCGAGTTCATCGGCCCCCGCCCCGGAGAGAAGATCCACGAGGAGCTGTTCAACGCCGACGAGCGCTCACAGCCCACCACCGCCAACCGGATCGTGCGTGCGGTTCGGGTCAATCCGCTCGATCCAGGGTGGGTCGAGCGCAGCGTGGAACGGCTCGAGACGATGGTCGCGTCGGGGGATGAGACCAACCTCGCGAAGCAGGTGGTGGAGCTGGTGAGGGACCGCGACTCCTTCGCGCTCCGGGAGTAACTCCGCCTCCTCCTCGAGCGGGTGGCAACCGCGATGATTGCGTGATGGCCGTTCCCGCTGCGCGCATCGGCGCGCTTCCCGGCCTGACCGATGCGAACCGCCGCTGGTGGACCCTGGCCGGGACCTGCATGGGCCTGTTCGTGCTGATGCTTGACTCGACCGTGATCAACGTCGCTCTCCCGGACATTGCGCGCGATTTGGACGCCACCACCGCCGGGCTGCAGTGGGTCATGAACGCTTATCTGTTGGTGCTGGCGTCGTTGGTGGTCAGCGCGGGCCGCCTGGGCGACATCCTCGGGCGCCGGCGGGTGTTCGTGATCGGCATGGCGACGTTCGCGGGCGGCTCGGTCGTGGCGGCGATGTCGGACTCGGAGGAGGTGTTGGTCGCCGGACGCGTCCTGCAGGGAGTGGGCGGCGCGGCCCTGCTGGGGCTGTCGCTGGCGATCGTCTCGACCGTCTTCCCGGCCGGCGAGCGCGCCCGGGCGCTGGGTATCTGGGCAGGTGTGTCGGCGCTCGCTTTGGGCCTGGGACCCCTGGTCGGCGGCGCCCTGGTCGAAGCGGTCAGCTGGCGCTGGCTGTTCTGGCTGAATCTGCCCTTTTGCCTGCTCGGCGTGGTGCTCCTGCTCGCATCGACCGCCGAGCAGCGCGACGAGGCCGCGGCGGGCCGGATCGACATTCCCGGCGTGATCACCTTGGGCCTGGGGCTGGCGGCGATCGTGGTCGCCCTCGTCGAAGGCAAGGTGTGGGGGTGGACTTCGGTCGCCACCGTCGGAGTCTTCGCGATCGGCCTTGGGCTCCTGGTGGCGTTCTGGTTCATCGAGCACCACGTCCGGTGGCCGATCGTCGAGTTCGACCTGTTCCGCAACGGGCCTTACTTCGGAGCCAGCGCCGCTGGGTTCTGCCTGGTCGGCTGTTATTGGGCGCTGATGTTCCTGCAGCCGCAGTACCTGCAGACCGACCTCGGCCACGGCGCGCTGGAGGCCGGCGTACTGATCCTGCCTGTGACGGCGCCGATGATCGCGATCTCGCCGCTGGGCGGACGCCTCATCGCGCTGTTCGGCGTCCGTCCCCTCATGACCGTCGGCATGGCGCTTGGCACCGCTGGCCTGGTAGTGCTTGCGCAGGTCGACACTTCGAGCGGCTACGGGCTGCTCTTCCCGGGCTACCTGCTGTTCGGAATCTCGCTCGGCTGCGTCTATGCGCCGATGTCGACGGCGGCGATGACAGCCATGCCGCAGGCGAAGGCGGGCATCGCGGCCGGCGTGCTGGCGATGAACCGCGTCTTGGCGGGCGCGATCACGCTCGCGGCGGCCGGCGCTGTCTTTCAGGCCGTGCTCGACGACGACCTGCACGCGGGGCGGGTCGAGTCGGCGGCGTTCGCCTCCGCCCTGTCGGACTCGATGTGGCTGCTCGTGGGCCTGTGCGCCGTCGGCACGGTTCTAACGTGGGCGTTCGTGCGCGCGACCGATGACGGCGCTGTCGCCCCCGAGCATCAGGCGCATCACCACTTCCACCTGCCCTGGGTCGGCCGGCTCAAGGCGCAGGCACCGCGAGAAGCTCCACGCCCTAGCACAGGCCGAGCCCACCCCTAACATGCCCCCGGTCATATGGACCTGATCGAGCAGATCGGGCCCGTCCTGGGCATCGTTGCGTTCCTCGGGCTCTCGATCCTTGCCTTCCTCCTGTTCCAGCAGTCCCGCGACCTGCGCCGTCTGCGTGAGTGGGCGGGGCGCGCCCCCGAGCGGGCGAGGGACGCCACCGAGGCCACGCTCGCGGCAAGCGAGGCTCGCGGCGACGTGCCCCAGTACGAGGGCGAGGTCGAGCCCGGTGGGGGGCTGGCCGGGCTGCGGGGGGTCCTGCGCGACGGGCGCGACCGCATCTCCGCTGCCTGGGCGGCGGCGGATCGTGCGCTTCCGATCGACCTTCGAATCGTCGCCGGCGTGCTGGTCGTGGCCGTGGTCGCCGCCGGCGTGCTCACCAGCGGCTTCGGTCTCGTGGGTGACGACGGCGCCGAGGAGGCTCGCCGTCCGCCCCCGCCCAAGCCCCGCAATGTGGACGTGGCCGTGCTGAACGCCACCCAGGCGACGGACGTCCTCGCGGTACCCGGGCTGGCCGCGACGGTCTCGGACGCGCTGGTCGAGCCGCTCGACTACAACGTCGTGATCGAGGCCAACGCGCCGTCCGGGAGCGAGCGCACGACCGTGATGTTTGCCCCGGGCCAACGGGCGAGCGCACGTCAGCTCGCAAACCAGGTCCGCGGGGACCTCGGTGATGCTGAGATTGCCCCGATGACCCAGGAGGTGGAGCAGGCATCGAGGGCGGCCGATGTGGCCCTCCTGATCGGCGTCGACAACTCGACCTTCTCCCCGTAGGCATGGAGGTGAACGAGGTAATTGATGTCGTGGGCGGTGTCGTCGCCGCAATCGCCACCCTCGGCATCCTGCTGCTGATCCCGCTCTATCTCTCACAGCGCCGCGACCTGAAGCGGCTGCACGACTGGATGGATGCGGACCCCGGCCATCCCGGGGTCGACATGGCCAGGAGCGAGGCGGTGCTCGACCGGGCCGAGGCCGAGCTCGAGGAGTTGCTCGGCGAGCCCTCGCCGGCCGCCGCCGCACCGGTCGCGCCGCCGACGCCCGCCGGTGAGGTGGCTCCGATGCCCGCCGGTGGCACCACGCCGGTCCCGGCCGCCCAGCGGGTGACGAGCGAGCGCCCGGCGCTCGAGCGGATCACGATGGAGCGCGCGGCGCTGGAGCCGCATCCGCGTTGGCGGAGCTTCGTGGCCAGGATCAACCAGCCCAAGCTGCTGATCGGGATCGCGATCGCCGCAGTCGTGCTCGGCGCCGGCGCGATCTTCGTCACCGAGAAGCTGCTCGAGTCGGACGACGAGGAGGCACCTGCCCGAGCCGGCGCCGTGGATCCGGCCGAGATCTCGGTCACCGTCCTGAACGGCGTGGCATCGATCCCCGGTCTGGCGGCCCGTGTTGGGGACGACGTCGAGGCGGCCGGCTTCGAGCTTCAGCGTCCGCTGAGCACGACCAGTGGCACCCCGTACGACCAGACGGTGGTGATGTTCAGCCGGGGTCACCAGCGCGAGGCGAATGCGGTCGCCCGCGACCTGGGCGTGCCGGCGGTCCAGCCGCTGGATCAACGGACCGAGGGGCTCTCGGGCGGCGCTGACGTGCTCGTGATCGCCGGCGAGGACCGCGCACAACCGTAGCCGCGCCCTTCACAACCACCGAGAATTAGGCTTTCCGGCGTGCTCAACCCCCGAGACCGAGGATCCGCGTCGGTCCTCGGCGCCGCTCTCTTCGTCGCGCTCTTCGTCGCCTCCCTGGCTGTCACCGGGGTCGTGATCAACGCGAAGACCCCGGATCTGGTGCTGGAGGCTCGGGGGCTGCCCCTGGCCTTCTCGCCGAATGGCGACGGCGAGCACGAGCTTGCGCGGATCAGCTTCTTCGTTCGGGAGAGCGAGTCACACGCCCGGGTGGAGATCGTCGACGCGAACGGCGAGACCGTTCGCACGCTCGATCCCGATGTCGAGTTGATCGAGGACCGCGCGGTCACCTACCGATGGAACGGACGGACGGACCTCGGTGGCGCCGCCCCGTTCGGTCGATACCAGCTCCGGGTCATCCTTCCGAGCCACGACCGCGACGTCGTCTTCCCGCGCCGAATCGAGCTTCGGCTGTGATCACCGCCGACCCCCTCGAGGTGATCGGAATGCTCGCCGTCTGCGGGGCCGCCGCGGTAGCGCTGGTCCACGCCGACCCTCGCGTTCGACACCTGGCCATGCTGGCGGCCCTGGTGCTTGCCCCTGTGCTGGTGATCGGCGACGTCTGGGACGACCAGCGGGTGGTCAACCTGCGTGACCGGCCGGCGACCGTGGCCGTCGCGCTCGTCGCCGGGGCCGCCGCCGTGATCGCCGCCGCGGCGGTGTTCCGGCGCGTCCGATGGGCATTTCCCCTGGCGACATTCATCGCCCTGCCCCTTCGAGTGCCGGTGGAGGTGACCGGCCAGACCGCGAATCTGCTCGTGCCGCTCTACCTGGTGATCGCGGCCGGCTGGGCGGCGGCGACCTGGGACGATCTCGCCGGCGGGGCGCCGGCGAGTGGGAGGAGCCGGGCTCGGGACGACGGAGCGAGGACGGCCGCACGCGACGGGCCTGCGGCGGCCCGCTGGCTGCGCTGGCTGCTCGCGGGCGCCCTCGTCCTCTACGCGATCCAGAGTGCCTACTCGGAGGACGTCTCGAATGCGATCGAGAACGCGTGCTTCTTCCTGGTCCCGTTCGCGGTGCTGCTCGCCCTGCTCCTCGAGGTGCGCTGGGATCGATGGCTGCTCGGCGTCCTCATCGCCGCGGTGGCGGTTTCCGGGGTGGTCCTCGCCGCGGTGGCGTTCTGGCAGTTCGCGGCCCGCGATCTGCTGCTCAACGACGACCTGCTCCGCTCCAACGAGATCCACCTCTACTTCCGGGTCAACTCGCTCTTTTATGACCCCAACATCTTCGGGCGCTACATGGCGCTGATCCTGGTCGCCCTGGCGGCGTTCATCGCCTGGACGCCCAACCGCGTCCATGCCTGGCTGGCCGCAGCCGCCGTCGTTCCGATCCTGACCGCGCTCGGGCTGAGCTTCTCGATCACCAGCCTGCTCGCCCTGATCGCCGGCCTCATAGTCTGCGCGCTGCTCCGCTTCGGCGTGCGCTGGGCGGTGGTCGGCGCGGCCGCCGCGCTCCTCGCCGGCGGGGTGTTCCTCGCCCTGGGCGGCGCCGAGCGCAGCGACGTCGGCCCCGATCGCACCTTGACGGACGAGACCAGCGGCCGGACCGACCTGATCTCGGGCGGGATCGAGCTGGCTGGCGAGCGGCCGGTGGCCGGCTGGGGTTCCGGGGCGTTCGGGGCCGCCTTCTACTCAGAGATCGAGCAGGCGGAGACGACCGCGTCGCATTCGGAGCCGATCACTGTCGGGGCCGAGCAGGGGGCGATCGGCCTGATCGTCTACCTGGCGATCATTGGAACGTCATTGGCGCTCGTGTTCGGGGTCGGCTCGGGCGGTCTCCCCCGAGACCCCGGGCGCACCGCGGTCGCCGCCTGCTACGTGGCGATGGTGGTGCACAGCCTCGGCTACGCCGGCTTCCTCACGGATCCGGCCACATGGGCGTTGCTTGCGCTCGGTATCGGCCTCGCCGTCCGCCCGGCCGCCGAGACGGTGAGGCCGGTGCGGAGGGCGCCTCCGGTCGCAGCACCGGAGGCGCCGGCGGAGGCGGAGGCTCAGTAGTTGCTCGAGTACCTTCGCCGTCTGGCGACGACCGGGGCGGCGTACACGGCATCGAGCATCGCCTCGAAGCTGATCGCGGTCTTCCTGCTCCCGATCTACACGGAGTATCTGACCCCGGCGGACTACGGCGCGGCCGAGGTGATGCTGGCCTCGGTCGTCGCCGCGAGCATCGTCATCCGCTTCGGCGTGATCGAAGCGATCCTGCGCTTCTACTACCTCGCCGGTGAGCGCCCGGAGCGGGTTGTCTCGACCGGGTTCTCGTCGCTCCTCTGGACGGCCACCGCCGGCTCCCTCATCGCCCTCGCCTTCGCCAGCCCGATCTCCGTGGCGTTGCTCGACCAGCCCGACGCCGGTCTCGCCCGGCTGGCGATTCTCGGGCTCTGGACGCTGACGATGTGGGAATACGCGCTCACCCTGCTGCGGCTGGACGAGCGCGCGCGGGCCTACTTCACGATCACCGTGGTCAACGTCCTGGTGACGATCCCGACCACCGTCTACCTGGTGGTGGTCGAGGACATGGGCGCCGACGGGATCCTGCTGGGGACCTTCGGCACCGGGGTCTTCTTCCTGCTCTACCTACTCTGGCAGGAGCGGCGCCGGCTGTCCTTCGTTCCGGACCTGCCGTTGCTGCGGCGCATGCTCCGCTTCGGCCTGCCGACGATGCCGGCTGAGCTCACCCTGTACTCGCTCAACTTCATCGACCGGATCATCATCGTCCGCCTCGCCGGCCTGGCCGAGGCCGGGCTGTACGCCCTCGCGATCAAGTTCGCGAACGGGATGCAGGTCCTGGCCCGCGGCTTCCAGCTCGCCTTTCCGCCGCTCGCCTACTCGATCTCCGACGATGACGAGGCACGACGCGCCTACGCCCTGGTCGTCACCTGGTTCGCCGCGGTGCTCGCCTTCGCGGTCACCGGGCTGTGGCTCCTGGCGCGATGGATCGTCCGCCTGCTCGCCGCCGGGGACTTCTTCGCCGCCCACGAGGCGGTCGGTCTGTTGGCGACGGGCGTCGCCCTGTACGCGATCTACCTCACCCTCGTGGTGATCCTCGGCCGCACGCAGCGCACCGAGCTCAACTTCCCGGCGACGGCCGCGGCCACGGCCGCCAACGTCGGCCTGAACCTGGCCCTGGTGCCGCCGCTGGGCATCGTGGGGGCGGCCCTGGCCCTGGTCGCGTCCTACGTAATCGTCCTGGCGCTGATGTACGTGCTCACGCAGCGGCTGTTCCCCGTTCCCTACGAATGGCGGCGGCTCGCATTGGTGGTCCTGGTCGCCGCCGGGCTCGTCGGGCTCGGCGAGGCGGTGATGCCGACCGAGGGCTTCGCCGGGCTGGCCGGCCGCGTGGCACTCTGGCTCGCGTATCCGCTAATGCTGCACGCGGCGGGATTCCTGACCGCCGACGAGCGTGCGCGCTTGGGGGAATGGCTGCGCCCGGCCGCGGTAATCGAACGCCTGCGGGCCCTTCGGGTGGCGTCCGCTCAACCGGCCGAGGAGGGAGCCGCCGCGGAGGCCCCGAATCCGGCCGGGGCGGGCCTCGCCCCGCATCTCACGCCGGAGGTCTACGAGCAGGCGACCCGCGACGAGGATCGCGGCGGGGCCTAGGGCCGACGCGCCGCAGAGTCTCCACCCCGCCCCTCTTCTTCCTCGTTCGCTGGTGGATTGTCTTGCCCATGGGCAGGAAAAGGCATCAGCGAGCCGCCGGGGCACCTCCTCCCCTCGCCAGCCGGTGGTTGTAGGAGGCCGCGGCCTCTCGGAGGCCCTCACCGCGATCGGGGCGCAGGGCCTGGCGAGCGTGGAGCCAGTAGCGGCGCGGGGAGTGCCCCGGCACCACCAGCGCCGCGGCCGCGCGCGGGACGTAGCTCCAAGCGGCGAGCAGGCGCGCCAGGGCAGCGACCGGGGCGGAGTGATGCTTGCGCATGTAGAGCTCCCGTCCGCGGTGAAACTCGACGATTCGCCTGGTGCCACCCGCACGGTCCGTCGCGAGCTGCTCGTGGTGTACGGCGAGCGCCTGCGGGACGTGGAGGATCGACCAGCCCCCATCATGGAGGCGCTTGCAGAAGTCCGTTTCGTCCGAGTAGACGAAGAAGTGCGTGTCGAGGAAGCCCACCTCGACGGCGGCCGATCGCCGGACCAGCATCGCGGCCGACTGGACCCAGCCGACCTCGCGTACGTTCTCGCCGCCGCTCTGGGTGACCATGCGGCGGTGCAGGAACAGGGCCTGGGCCACCGACGTGCCGAGGCCCGGCAGCCGCCAGGCGCAGGCGAGGGGCCGGCCGTCGGGGTCGAGGAGCTGTGCACCGGCGGCCGCCGCTTGCGGCCGCTCCGTGAGGGCGTGCGCGAGCGCCGCGCTCGCCCCTTCCCGCAGCTCCGAGTCCTCGTTGAGGAGCAGGCAGAACTCACCCTGCGCCTCCCTCAGCAGCAGGCTGTCGTTCTCGGCCTTGCCGGCGCGCCGATCGCGGGCGATCACGCGGACCGAGCGCCCGAAATCGCCGGCCGCCGCGATCCACTCCTCGACGGCTTCAACGGAACCGTCGTCAGAGGCGTTGTCCAGGATCAGCACCTCGTGCGCCATCCCCGGCGGATGGGTGCGCTGGATCGCGCCGAGGCATGTCGACAGGTGCACGCGCCCGTTGGTGTTGACGACGCAGTAGGAGAGCTTCACGCGTGAACATATAGCGGCACCGGCCGCGCCGATCGCAATCGGCTCGGATATCAATCCCTGCCCATGCGAGTGCACATCGTCGATCCCCCGGCGTACACGCCGCCCTATGACCGCTCGCTGTGCGCGGCCCTCGCGCGGGCCGGGGCCGAGGTGGAGCTCGTCACCACCCGGTTCCCCCGGGGGGCGGTTCCCGACCCCGAGGGCTACCGGGTGAACGAGGCCTTCTACCGTCGCGCCGCCGCCCATCCGCCCGGCTCCGCCGCTCGGCGGGGGTTGGTCGCCGCCGAGCACATCGGCGACATGCTCCGCTACCGCCGGCACGGGTCCGCGGAGGCGGACGTGGTCCACTTCCAGTGGCTGACGGCGCCGCCGGTCGACGTCAGGATGCTGCCTCGTGGTCGCCCACTTGTCCACACGCCCCACGGCCTCCTGCGATCCGAGGCCTGGAACGGGCCGATGGCGCGGCCCGTGCGGCGGCTGCTCGGGAGCATGGACGCGCTGGTGGCGCTCTCCGAGTACGGCGCCGGGGTGATCCGCAGGGAGGTCGACGGGGTCGCCCCCGGGCGGGTCCGGGTGATCCCACACGGGGTACTCGACTACCTCACGCGGCTTCCTCGCGAGCGGCCGCTCCCGCCCGAGATGGCGAACGTCGACGGCCCGGTCGTCCTCTTCTTCGGACTGATCCGACCCTACAAGGGCGTCGACGTGCTGCTCGAGGCCTTCCGCTCGATCGAGGGCGCCGAGCTGTGGGTCGTCGGCCGGCCGTTCGGCGTCGAGCTCTCCGACCTGGCGGAGGCGGCGAGGGCCTGCCGCGGAACCGTCCGCCTGGTGCCGCGCTTCGTCGAGGACGAGGAGGTTCCGGCTCTGTTTCGCCGCGCCGATCTGGTCGTGCTCCCGCATCGCGACGCCGAGCAGTCGGGGGTGCTGTACACGGCGCTGGCCTTCGGCAAGGCGATCCTGATGAGCGATGTCGGCGGCTTCGGGGAGGTCGCTGCCCGTGGCGCGGGGCGCCTGGTCCCCCCGGGCGACTCCGAGGCGCTGGCCGATGCGGTCGCGGAGCTGCTGGGGGATGCGGCGGCGCGAGAGCGGCTCGCCGCGGCCGCGCGCGAGGCCGCGGCCGGCCCGTACTCGTGGGATGCGGTGGCGGCGCAGACGCTCGCGCTCTACCGCGAGCTGCTCGGGGCCTGAATGTGACCCCGCGGCCTCGGGGACGGCATCGCCCACCCGGGGGACGGATCATCCCGCCCTCCTGCCCGAACAGGCATCCATGCCGGGCAGAGCCCCCGTTCGGGCGACGCCGTCCCCCGAGGCCGCGCGCCGGCTTCAGACCGCGGCATCTGATAATTGCCCCGATGGTGGTGCTCGAGATCGTCTTCTGGGTGGCCGTCGGCCTGCTCGTCTACACGCACGTCGGCTATCCGCTGCTGCTGTGGCTGCTGGCCCGGGTCGCTTCCCGGCCCGCGTCCCGGCGGTCGCTGAGCGACGCCGAGCTGCCGCGAGTGTCGTTGATCGTCGCCGCCCGGGACGAGGAGGCCGTGATCGTGCGCTGGGTGCGCTCCACGCTCGACTTCGACTATCCACGGGAGCGGCTGGAGTTGGTGGTGGCCTCTGACGGCTCCACCGACCGCACCGCCGAGTGGGCGGCGAAAGCCGGCGCCGACCTCGTGCTGGAGCTTCCCCATGGGGGCAAGGTGAGGGCGCTCAACGCGGCCGTCGAGAGGGCGACCGGCGAAATCCTTGCGTTCTCCGACGCCAACGCCGTCTGGGAGCCCGAGGCCCTGCGCCTGCTGGTCGAGCGCCTGACGGAGCCGGAGGTCGGATACGTCTGCGGCCAGGTCAGCTACGTGGCCGACGGGGGCGACAATGAGGAGGGTCTCTACTGGCGCTACGAGATGGCCCTTCGGGAGCTCGAGTCGCGGCTCGCCGGCATCACCGCCGGCAACGGAGCGATCAACGCCGTTCGCCGCGAGGCCTTCATCGCGCTCGAGCCCACGCGCGGCCAGGACATCTCGCTCCCGTTCGAGCTGGTCAAGCGAGGCTGGCGACCCGTGTACGAGCCCGAGGCGCGGGCGGCCGAGCGGATGGCAGCGACGATCCCCGAGGAGTTCAAGCGCAAGCGGCGGATGATGGCCGGGGCCTGGGGGACGATGCTCTCGACCGGTCTGCTCTCGCCGCGGGGCTACGGCCCGCTGTACGCGCTCGAGGTGTACTCGCACCGGTTCCTTCGCTACACCTCGCCGATCCTGCACCTGGTCGCGCTGGGGGCCAACGTGGCGCTCCTCGGCGAGGGCCTCGTCTACGTGGTCACGCTGGTCGCGCAACTCGTGCTGCTCGCGGCGGCCGCTCTGGCGCCCCTATGGCCGGTGAAGCCGCTGCGGATCGCCCGCTATTACGTCGCGGTGACCGCGTCGAGCGCAGTTGGCCTGTGGGACTACCTGCGCCACGGCGTCCCGGTCACCTGGGGGAAGGCCGAGGGGACGAGGTAGGTGAGGCCCGGCCTGCCACGCGCGGCGGACGTTCTCATCGCGGGGATCGCGCTGGCGGTGACGAGTCCGCTGCTGCTCGTCGCCGCGATCGCGATCAAGCTCGACTCTCGCGGTCCGGTCCTCTACCGGCAGCGCCGCGCCGGCCTTCGCGGCGAGCCGTTCGAGGTCTGCAAGCTGCGCACCATGCGCCAGGGCGCCGACCCGGTGGGGGTGGGCACCCCCGTGCTCGAGAACGACCCGCGCGTGACCCGCGTCGGCCGCTTCCTGCGACGGCTCTCGCTCGACGAGCTCCCCAACCTGGTCAACGTGCTGCGCGGCGAGATGGCGATCGTGGGCCCACGCCCGACCCTGGAGGCGCAGGTCGAGCTCTACACGCCGCGCCAGCGCCGCCGGCTCGAGGTGAAGCCGGGGATGACCGGATGGGCGCAGGTGAACGGCCGAGCCGGGATCCCGTGGCAGGAGCGGATCGAGCTCGACGTGTGGTACGTCGAGCATCGCTCGCCGGCGCTCGACCTCCGGATCCTCGGCCGCACCGCGCGCCTGCTCCTCACCGGCCAGGGCCTCTACGGGTAGATTCCGGCGCCATGGCGAAGGCGACGGTCGCGCTTCGCGACTTCCGGCCGGAGGACTCGCGGGCGGTCCACCGCTGGTTCAACGACGAGCGGGTCACGGCCGATCTGGTCGGCCGCCGCGAGTCGTTCACCGAGAATGATGCCCGCGGCTGGGTCGAGCGGGCGATGGACAAATCGCGCGATCGCAAGTGGGCGATCACGATCGACGACTCCGACGACGCGGTCGGCTTCGTTGCCCTGTTCGGCCTGGATCGCGATCTCGGACCCGAGCTTGCGGTGCTGATCGGCGATCCGGCCGCGTGGGGACGCGGAGTGGCGCGCGAGGCCGAGCGCCAGGCCTGCATTCACGCGTTCGATCGACTGGGGGCCCACCGGATCCACGCGGAGATCCCGGCGACGAACGTGGCCGCCCAGAAGGTGGTCACCGCCCTGGGTTTCCAGCG
Organism: uncultured Actinomycetes bacterium; assembly: GCA_963788115.1. Taxonomy (GTDB): domain Bacteria; phylum Actinomycetota; class Thermoleophilia; order Solirubrobacterales; family 70-9; genus CAWBFD01. The sequence goes on along the minus strand of CAWBFD010000002.1, from coordinate 899,064 downwards.
GGAGGGTGTGATGCGAGCGGCGATCCGCCGGGGGGACGAGGCCATCGACAACCAGGTCTGGGGCCTGCTGCCGGAGGACTTCACCGGCCGGGAGGACGACGGGTAGGTGGTGTCGCAGGGGCGCGACGGTGACCGCGGACGCTGAGCTCCTCGCCGACCGGGGAGCGGCGGCGCTCGCCCCGGATTTCTTCCGCTCTCCTGAGTTCCTCGAGGCCGAGGGGACGACTCACACCCTGCGGGCGGGCCCGGCGGCGATCCCCCTGATCGTCCGCGACGATCTGGCCGGCGGGCTGCGCGACGCGATCTCGCCCTACGGGTACCCGGGCGCCACGATCAGTGGGAACGGGAGCCCGGTCGACCCCGCCGGGATCGAGTGGGCCGCGTCCGGGCTCCTCAGCGTCTTCATCCGCGATCGGGTGGGCGCGGAGCCGTCCCTCGCGGGCGCCACCGCCCGCTCGACGGTCCAGGTTCACGACCCGTCACGGCCTCGGCGGCTGCGACCTCGCCTGGCGGAGCAGATCCGCGCGGTCTCCCGTGCGGGGTGGGAGGTGGTCGTGGGCGCCGGGCCGGAGACGGCCGAGTCAGACCGCGGCGCCTTTCACCGTGCCTACACAGAGACCATGCGCCGGGCGGGCGCGGCCGAGCGCTACCTGTTCCCGAGGGAGTATTTCGACGCGATCCTCGGCTTCGACCGAAGCTGGCTGCTTCTGGCGCGCTCGCCCGCCGGCGAGCCCGGCGCGGGCGCGATCGTAGCCCTGTCGGATGGGCTCCTCCACTATTACCTGGGCGGTACCGCCGACGAGCACCTGGCCGCGTCGCCGTTCAAGAACGTCACCGCCGCGATGCTCGACCTCGCCGACGAGCTGCAGGCGCCGCTGAACCTCGGCGGAGGCGTGCACCCGGGAGACGGGCTCGAGCGGTTCAAGCGCGGTTTCGCCAACTCGGAGCTGCCGTTCTGGACCCACGAGCTGGTCTGCGACCCGGAGGCCTACGAACGGCTGGCGGCCGGGCGGGATGCGGGCGACTTCTTTCCCGCATACAGGGCGTCCGGGAACGGATGAGCGAGCCAGCCGGGGCGTGACCCCGGCCACTGGCGCCCGTCAGCCCAGCCACCTGGCGCCTTTGTTCGGATATGCATGACAAAAGCGCCAGGGCAGGCCCGCGGCGTGGTCTGGCCTTGGGGGGCAGGCCCGCGGCGTGCCCTCACTGACGTCGCATCCGCCGCACCGTGGCGCCCGTGATCGCGTCGAGCTGGCGGCGGAGTGCCCGGCCCGGGCACACCGTGTAGTTGGTCCGGCGGTGCCCGAAGACTCGGCGCACGCGCACGTGCGTTCCCTGGCGGAAGCGATTCGTCTGGCCCCCCGCGGAGATCAGGCGGGTGGTGCCCTTGACCTCGCCCGGCCGGATGCCGTGCTGGTCGAACTTCCAGGCCAGGAACCGGGCGATTGCCCGACGACCCGGCTTCACCAGCGGCTTGCGCGTATGGGTGCCGATCGCGGAGATCCCGGTGGTCTGGGCGTTGACGCCCTCGGCGTGAGCGCCGACGATGGGCTTGGCGAGGCCCCCGAACCTCCCGGCGTAGATCCTGCCGAAGCGGTCCACGAGCGCGTTGTAGCCGATGTCGTTCCAGCCGTTGGCGTTGCGGTGAAAGCGGCAGATGCCGAGCACGATCCCCGGCGCCTCCCGTCGCCTGTACCGATTGGTGGTGACCGTGTGATGGATCACGGCCGCCTTCACCTTCCCGTGAAGGGGCGTCGTTCTCGGATGGCAGCCGCCACGCCTGCGATTGGCGCCCCAGGCCCGCCGACTGACCAGGTCGGGTCTGCGAGCGGCCGCCTTGGTGCGGGCTGGCGGGGAGGCTGGCCGTGCCGGAGACCTCGACGTAGTGCAGGCGTCCGCGGGGGCGCCAACCGCGCGCCCGGACCTGGACCTCGTCGGATCCTCCGGTATAGACGGGATCGCCGCCCGCGACCTCGACCCAGTCGCTCCATTCACCGTGGCGCGTGCGAGCGCGAAGCTCGACCGGTCGCAGCTCGCCCGCGATCCCGACCAAGTCGAAGCGCCGGGGCGCCTCGAGCGCGCCGGAGCGGAAGCTCACCGGCCCCTCGCCGAGATGGTCCTCGTGCGCGCCGCGGCGCTCGACCTCCCTGCCGGTGAAGCGGACCCGCTCCAGCGGCGGCAGGGCCTGCTCGAAGTCAACGGCGCGAGGGGTTTGCGGGCCGGCGCCATGCGCAGGCGCCGCCGCCCATGTGCACACGGCGGCAGCGCAAAGCAGCCCCATCTGTCGCAACCTACGAAGAATCCCGAGCGACCCCGCGTTCAGGGTGGCACATATGGGGCGCCGCGGGTGGTGCTGCAAGCGCGCGCCCGGCCGGGTCAGCTGCCGTCCGGACGTCAGAGGCTGATCGGAATCCCGCTTTCCGGGCCGTTCCCCCGATAGATGTCGCGGAAGTCCCGGATCGCGTCGAGGGTGGCCTCGCCCTCGTAGCGGTCGCAGCCGATCAGCTGCGTCCACGCGGTGGCGGCCACCTCGTACGGCATCTCCGGATTGGGGAAGAACAGCATGCCGTCCGGGCTCTCGTCGAACACGCCCTTGAGTGCCAGCTGGTCCTCCTCGGGGAGATCGGGCGAGTACTGGATCTCGATTCGCCCGTGCTCGAGCGAGTGGACGAAGTTGACCGGCTCGGGCATCTCGCTGTAGGCGCCGTCGGCCTGCTGCTCGGCGTTGTGGTTGCCCGATGTCGGGGGATTGGTCTTGTAGTTCACCTCTGCGCTGGTCACGTGGGTGTTGCCCTCGTCGGGGAGGTTCAGCCTCAGATCGCAGTTGGCGGCCCGCGCCGCCGCCTCGAGGTCGCCCTGCTGCAGGGGCGGCGGCGGAGTGCCCTCGCGGTCGTCCGGCGCGACGCCGTGGAGGAAGCCGCTCTGGGGCTGGATGTGTGCCGCATCCGGGATGTCCTCGCCGCCGATCTGCGCGCTTCCATCATCGTCCCCGCCCATGAGCACCAGCACCAGCCCGACCAGAACCGCCAGCGTCAGCACGCCGGCGACCACGTAGCCGAGGATCAGCCGGCGGCGCTCGGCGTCGGCCTCTCGACGTTCGGCCGCCAGCCGCTCTGTGCGGCGGCGCTCCTTCTCCTCTCTGCGGGTGGCCACCGGTCGGTGAGGCTAGCGAATCAACCTTTGCGTGCAATTAAGCGCGCGGTGCTCATCGGCGGCCGACCACTAAGCCGCGCTCGCGGCTCCCTTGGCGCCCCCTACCGGCTTCGCCTCGCCGTAGACCTCGTCCAGGAACGACGCCAGCTCGTCGTCGAGGCGGGCGGGGCTGAGGCGCCACTCGAGGATCGAGTTCGCCTCGAGCAGCCGGGCGTTTGGTATCTCCTCCGCGAGCATCCCCGAGTCGGAGAACGGGTGCACCGGGTCGTTGGGGTGGCCGATGACGAGGGCGGGATGCGGGAGCTGCCGGCGAACCTCGCTCGCCGGGGCGGTGCCGCCGAACATCAGCCCCTCGAGCACGGCCCGCGACGGATCCGGGTCCTGGCGAACCCAGTCGAGGCCCATGTCCACGAGGTAGTGCGAGCGGGGCACGCGGCTCGACGCGGCGGCGAGCGGCCTCAGCACCGGCTGACCGAAGCGCAGCGCGAGCAGGATCGGGGTGAAGACGAGCGCGGCGGGAAGCAGGGCGTTGTCGAGCACCGGCATCTCGATCACCAGCGCCCTCGCGCGCTCCGGGTGGTGCGTGGCCAGCTCCAGCGATACGTTCGCCCCCAACGAGGTACCACCGACGACCGGCGCCTCGACCTCGAGATGGTCGAACAGCCCCACGAGCTGTCCGGCGAAGGTGGACATGTTGTAGAGGCGCATGTCGGTGGGGCGGTCCGAGCGGCCGTGGCCGAGGAGGTCCACGGTCACCACCCGGTTGCCGCGGGCGGCAATCTCCGGCGCGAGCTTCTCGTACATGCGCCGGTTCATCAGCAGCCCGTGCACGAGCACCAGAGTGCGCTCGCCCTCGCCGTGGACCTCGTAGGCGATGCGGTGTCCCCGGTGGCGGAACGAACCCTCGGGCGGGGTCATGTGGGCCCCGCTGCGGCGCGGACGGTCTGGTGCTGAGGCCCGATCCAGGGACGCGAGGCCTTGAGGGCGCTCAGGACCGCGCGCGTGCCGGGAGCGCGGTTGAGGGCGTAGAAGTGAATCCCAGGCGCCCCGCCGGCCAGGAGCTCCTCGCACTGCTGGGCGGCGTACGCGACCCCGAGCAGTGCCTCGGCCTCGATCTCCCCGCCGAGCCCCTCCATCGCCTCGGCGAGGTCAGGAGGGATCGTGGCGTCGCACAGGTCGCAGATGCGGGCCACCTGGCCGTAGCTGGCGATCGGGATCACGCCGGGGATGATCGGCACGTCGATCCCGTGGGCGCGTGCGGCGGAGACGAAGTCGAAGTAGACCCGGTTGTCGAAGAAGAGCTGGGTGATCAGGAACCGCGCCCCTGCGTCGACCTTGGTCTTCAGGTAGTCCAGGTCCGCCTCGAGGTCCCTTGCCTCGGGATGGACCTCGGGGAAGCAGGCGCCCCCGATCGTGAACTCGTAGCGCTCGTCGATGAACCCGGCGAGTTCGGCGGCGCTCGAGAGGCCTCCCTCCGGGCGGTGGAACTCGGCCTCGCCCCGGGGAGGGTCGCCACGGAGGGCGAGCACGTTCTCGATCCCGGCATCGCGGAAGCGATCGAGGATGGCGATCAGCCCCTCCCGGGTCTCCCCGACGCAGCTCAGGTGCGCCATCACCTCCAGGCCGTGCTCCCGCTTGATCCGGGTCGCGATCTCGACCGTCCCGTCCCTGGTCGAACCCCCCGCGCCGTAGGTGACCGAGACGTAGTCGGGCTCGAGGGGCTTCAGCGCCTCCAGCGTCTCGAACAGCTGGGTCACGCCCTCGGGCGTGCGCGGCGGGAAGAACTCGATCGAGAACACGGGCCCGTCGGTCGCGAGCAGGTCGTTGATCCGCATCGTGCGCGGATGGTAGAGGCAGGCCGCTATTCCTCTCGGTGGGCCACGGTCGCGCTCGCCTGAGCGGTCGGCATGATCGAGAGGTAATCGATGTCGACGTGCGGCGGCCGGGTCACCACGAACGCGATCACGTCGGCGACGTCCTCGGCGGTCAGCGGCGTGAGCCCCCGGTAGACGTCGGCCGCGCGTTTGGTGTCGCCTTCGAAGCGCACCAGCGCGAACTCGGTCTCGACCATCCCGGGAGCCACCTCCGTCACCCGGATCGGCTTGCCCAGGAGCTCGAGGCGCAGGGTGCGGGCCACGGCGTGCACCGCATGCTTGGCGGCCGTGTACCCGCCGCCTCCCGGGTAGACCTCGACTCCGGCAATCGAGCCCAGGACGACGACGTGCCCGTCGCCGCTGCGCTCGAGCGCGGGCAGGAGCGCCTTGGTCACTCTCATCACCCCGGCGACGTTGGCCTCGTACATGGCTCGCCAGTGCTCCTCGTCGGCCTCGGCCACCGGCTCCAACCCGAGGGCGCCGCCGGCGCTGTGCACGACGATCGCGGCATCGGGGACCGCGGCGGCGAGTTCCGCCACCGACTCTGGATCGGCGACGTCCAGGCGGGCGGCGCGCCCGCCGACCTCGCGTGCGAGTGCCTCGCAGCGCTCCAGCCGGCGGGCCGCGGCCACCGTGTCGAACCCCGCCGCCGCCAGCGCTCGGACGGTCGCGGCACCGATCCCGCTCGAGGCGCCGGTGACGACCGCAATCCGCCTCCTGTCGCCGCTCTCGCCGATGGCGGAACTGTAGATACCGTGCGGCCCCGACACCACGCCGCAGGGGCGGGGAGGGGCTTTCGCCCCTCTCTCACCGCCTGCGTCTGAGACTTCGCTCAGCGGATCCGGAAAGGCCCCTTGTACTTCACCCGCTTCGTCGCCTTCATGACGTTCTCATGCTTCTTGCCGCCCTGCGGCGCCGTGATCGGGCTCTCTGAGCGCGCCAGGGTCCAGGTCGCATGGGCCGCGGCGTCGGACATCTGGTCCAGCGCCGTGTAGCTCAGGTTGAAGAAGGTGTCACAGGCCTGGTGGTAACACGGGTCGAAGGCCAGACCGGCAACGCCGCCATACCTCTCCTCCTGCTCGGCTGTCTTCATCCCCTCAGCGCCCGTGAACAGGCCGCCGGCCGGGACGTCCACTCCGGCCGCGATGAACGGACCGTAGTCCGAGCGGCCGTCGAACGGCGTCGGGTCGGTCACCAGCCGCTGGGAGTCGAAGTAGCGCAGGAACGTCTGCTCGATCTCGGCCGAACCTGGTGGGCCGACCGCGCCCGCGCCCGTCGAGTTGTCGCCGTCGTAGACGAAGCGGGCGAAATTCGGCGAGCCGACCATGTCGAAGTTCAGGTTCGCCTCGATCTCGTCAATCTCGCCAGTGTCGACGAGCTCCTGCACGTAGGCGGTCGAGCCGACCAGCCCGGCCTCCTCGGCGCCCCAGAATGCAAACCGCACACGGTTGCGCGGGTCCTTGTTGAGATCCGCCATCTCCTCGGCGATCTCGAGGATCGTCGACGAGCCGGAGCCGTTGTCATTGATGCCAGGCCCGGCCTCGACCGAGTCGAGATGCGCGCCGACAACGATCGTCCGGTCGGGATCGCCACCCGTATCGGCGATCACGTTGACCTCGGTGTTCGGCGTCGTGGTCGCGTCCACGACGATGTGGGCGGTCGTCGTACCGGTCTGGGCGTCGGCGTAGAGCGCCTGGCCGACAGCCGAGCTGGTCATGATCGTCGGGATGCCGATGTTCACCGGCGATGTGATGAAGAGCGGAGCGGTGCGGCCCTCGAAGCCGTCGTTGAAGATCAGCGCCGCGACCGCCCCGGCGTCCTTGGCCATTTGATACTTCTGGACGAACGGGCAGGTGCCGCGCTGCATCAGCGCGATGTTGCCCGCGGTGTTCGCCGGGAAGTCGCTGACCTCACAGCCGCTGGTGCCGGTCCCCGGTCCACCAGGCGGCGGGATCTGGATGTCGTTCGTCGGCACCACGTCCGCCGTGAGACCGGCGGCGGGGGTCGAGCTCGAGAACTGCGAGACGATGAAGTCCGTCCCGTCGACGAACGAGCGGGCCGTCGGCGAGATCTCGGCGAGCGTGGCCGGCCCGTTCTGCGTCCATCCCGGGAAGTCGAACTCGTCCAGCGTCACGTCGTAGCCCGCGTCCTCGAGTTGCTCGGCTACGTATGTGGCCGATTCGTCATATCCGAGCGTCGTCGCCGCGCGAGTGCCATCGTTGGCGAGGGCGATGTCCTGGAACGCTCGCTCATGCTCGAGGATGCTGTCCAGGTCCACCGCCTTGCGAAGCTTCTTGGTGTCGACCTTGTCGATGGCCGACGCGCTTGACACGACCAGGCCGGCGGCGAGCATCGCCGCGACCGTCGCGATCAGGAGCCGTTTCACTCCTACCTCCTTGTTCGTGTGGCCATGCGGGCTTCTGGCCCGGCTGGCATGTACCCCGTGGCGGCTCGGGGATCTCCCGAGCCACTGCACGGGTGCTACCCCTCCATCCCGGCGCCCAAACGGCTCAGGAAACCCCCGTGCCGTCCCCGGGTAGTTTGGGCATGGCCGAGCGGGCAGCCGGCCAGGCTGTCGAGGCGACGCGCGAGCCGGGGTTCCTGCTGGCGGTGCCCGAGCGCCGCCTGCTGCGCTGGATGGCGGTGCGCGTCCCGCGCTGGATCCTGCCCGACGATCTCACGGCTCTCGGCGTCCTCGCGTCGCTCGGGGTCTGCGCCGCCTACCAGCTCTCCAATCAGGGAACGGCCTGGCTGTGGGTGGCGAGCGCGCTCCTGGTGGTGCAGTGGTTCGGCGACTCGATGGACGGGACCCTGGCCCGGGTCCGCGGGATCGAGCGGCCCACCTACGGCTACTACGTCGACCACCTCGTCGACGCCATCTCGACCGCGGCGATCGGGATCGGCCTGGGGCTCTCCCCCTACATGCTGCTGTCGATCGGGACGCTGATCGTCGTCGCCTACCTGACCCTGTCCATCAACGTCTACCTCGAGAGCTATGCCTTCGGCCGCTTCAACATCGGCTACGGCTATGTTGGGCCGACCGAGGTACGGGTGATCCTGATCGCGCTCAACACCGCCCTGGCCCTGGGTCTGGGCCTGGACTTCAACATCGTCGACCTCGACCTGACGGTGCTCGACCTGATCGGACTCGCGATCGCGGCGACGATGGTGGTCCTGCTGATCGGCCGGGCGGGACGCAACCTGCTCGAGCTCGGGCGCCGCGAACCCGGAGCCTCGCGACGCGACTGAGGATCGCCGCATTTTCCTCGCAAAGAGCGGGAACCGTTGGACCCGAACGGTAAGAGAATGTTGCGTGCCCCTCGGCTATGCGATAGGTTGCCGCTCGCGATACGGGAGAGATCAGCCCTCACGAAAGCCAAGTGGGTGGCGATTCTCGACAGGTAACCCGAAAGCTACTTTCGTGCGCAGGCTACGCGCGGGGCAGGCGAACGGTTACCCCCGTGTCGCTTTATTTTTTTTTTGTGGTTGTGTTCGGGTAAGACGTCCGACCCCGCGTCTAACTTCCGACCCGCGGCGACGGCGCCGCCGGCACCGACGCAGTCCTGCCCTGCTCGGGCCGCGCGTCCGGGGCGCACTCGTGGGAGCGGGGCGCTGTAGCGACACCCCGGGATCACGCTGCAGCTAGCCCAGCCCCCTCCCCCTCCTGGGTCCTCGCCCATCGCGGTAGCTTGGGCGCGTGGCGGACACCGACGAGGGCATCCTCACGCAGCGCGAGCTGAACCGAGCACTCCTGGCGCGCCAGCTGCTGCTGGAGCGAGCGCGGACGCCGCTTCCGCGGGCGCTCGAGCGGATCGGCGGGCTTCAGGCTCAGTACGCGCCCGCTATGTACATCGGGCTGTGGTCGCGCCTCGACGGGTTCGAGCGCGACGATCTGACTCGAGCGCTCGAGCGCCGCTCCGTCGTCCAGGGGACGCTCCTCCGAGCGACCATCCATCTCGTGTCGGCGCGCGACTACTGGCCGTTCGCGGTCGCCGTCCGCCGGGCACGCCGCGAGTCCTGGGCCGGGACCCCGTACCGAAGGGAGGTCTCCCCCCGCGCGCTCGCGGCGGCCGCCCGCGGGATCCGCAGGCGCTTCGCCGGCCGAGAGTTCAGCCGCAAGGAGCTCGACCGGGCGCTCAGCGGGCGCAAGCCCCGGGTGAGCGTGTGGCGGAACGGGGTCGGCCTCTGGCTTGACCTCGTCCGGGTGCCGCCGTCGGGCACCTGGGAGCGAAGGTCGGCCGATCTGTATGCGCTCGCGGAGGACTGGCTGGGTGCCGAGGACGCAACCGAGGGGCAGGGGATCAAGCTGCTGATCCGCCGATACCTCGCCGGGTTCGGGCCGGCGAGCCCCGGGGAGGTCGCGAACTGGGCGGGCCTGCCTCCCAAGGCGATCGAGCGGGCCGCGGGGCCGCTCAAGCTCCGCCACTTCCGCGCGGAGGACGGGAGCGAGCTGATCGACCTTCCTCGGGCGCCGCTGCCACCCCCCGACACGCCGGCGCCCGTCCGATTCCTCCCGGTCTGGGACGCCACGCTGCTGGTCCATGCGAGGCGCACGCAGATCCTTCCCGAGGAGCACCGCCGGCGTGTGTTCGGCGTGAAGACGCCCCAGTCGGTCAACACCTTCCTGGTCGACGGCGCCGTCGCCGGCGCCTGGAGATACGAGAAGGGCCGCGTGCGGCTGGAGCCGTTCGGGCGCCTGGACCGATCGGTCCGCAACGAGTTGGCCGAGGAGGCCGAGTGCCTCGCGGCGCTCTACGAGTGAGGGTCGGCGACCGCGTGGGAAGGGCGCGCGGGCCCTACCTGGTCTCGACCCGGCGAATCTCCTCGAGCACGGCCTGAAACCCCTCTCGGAAGCCCCGCAGGTACTCACCCTCCTCGATGCCTCGGCGTGGCGTGAGCGACTCGAGGCAGTAGCGGCGCAGATCCTCGACCGTGTGATCGAGCCTTGCCGAGTGCTGTTGCGCGCGCCACAGGGCGGCGCGGTAACCGCTCGACACTGCTCCGCCTGCCCCGGCGTCGAGCCGCGCCATCCGCTCGCGGATCGCGGGGATCAACTCCATCGCCAGCATCGTCGAAAAGTATTGCGCGCCGTCCAGTCGGGGCGGGATCGGGAGAGTGCTAAATCCGTACTAGCCGGGAGGCCCTGCCGGCAGTCGCGGGTCGAGGCACTCCAGGGTGTCGCGGAGGAGCACCGCGGTCGCATGGGCCTTGACCCAGTTGCGGTCGGCGGGAACGACGTGCCACGGCGCCCACTCGGTCGAGGTCTCCGTGATCGCCGCCTCGTAGCGGGCGACGAACTCGTCGTAGCGCTCGTTCACGGTGAGATCCTCGGGGCGGGACTTCCATCGCTTCCGGGGATCCTCGATCCGCTCCTGAAGGCGCGCGCGCTGCTCGTCCTTCGACACGTTGAGGAACACCTTCACGAGTGTCGTCCCCTCGTCGGCGAGCATGCGCTCGAACTCGCGGATGTGACCCCCTCGGCGCTTCCATACCTCCTCCGGCGTCAGCCCGAGCACCCCGACCGTGACGATGTCCTCGTAGTGCGAGCGATTGAACACCCCGATCGTGCCCCGGGGCGGCATTGCCGCGTGGATTCGCCACAGGTAGTCGTGCTGCAGTTCGGCGCCGACCGGGGCTTTGAACGCGACGATTCGAATCGCCTGCGGGTTGACACCGGTGAAGACCTCGCGGATGACGCCGTCCTTTCCGGCCGCGTCCAGTCCCTGGAGGAGCAGGAGGACGGCGCGCTGTCCCTCCGCGTACAGGAGGTACTGGAGCTCGTCGATCCGCCCTCTCAGCTCACCGATCCGTCCCTTGGTCTCGTCCTTGTCGAGGCCGAGCGTGTCGCGGGGGTCGCGTTCCGCCAGGCGAGCGGACTCACCGGGCTCGACGCGGAGCTGATCGAGCACGCCCGGACTGTAGACCAGACGCCAAACACCCCGGGCATCGCCGAGGGCGACGCCCGGGGTTTCGGCGTGCCGCGTTCGTCAATCGATCCCGGTGGCGGTGAGACCGGCGAGCGCCGAGCTCGCGGTCGGCAGCGAGACGAGCGTGGCGACGACCAGCGTCAGCGCGATGCGTCGTAGGTGAGTCATGGTGTTACCTCCGCAAGAGTTCGTGGTTATTTTTGGGTGCAGACGACACCGGTAACTACGGAGACACCACACGTTCGGATCACCTGCATTCACCGAGGGTGTAGGTGTAAAGGTGACAGTAAGAGTTCAGGACGACGCCGCGCCGGCGGTGGCAAGGGCCGCTTCGAGGTCCTCCCATAAGTCGTCGACGTGCTCGATGCCCACGCTGAGGCGCAGCAGGGTCTCGGGGACGCCGGCGTCCCGCTCGGCCGGGTAGCGCGCACGACGCTCGATCAAGGACTCGACCCCGCCGAGGCTGGTCGCGTGGGTGATCAGCCGGACGGCCGCGCAGACGCGGTCGGCGGTGGGCGTGTCGCCATGGGTCTCGAAGGAGAGCAGCGCGCCGAAGCCGCTCATCTGCCGCCGGGCCAGCTCGTGGCCGGGATGGTCCGCCAGTCCTGGATAGCGGACGCGGGCAACTCCCGGGTGGTCGGCGAGGCGCTGGGCCAGGTCCGCGGCCGATGCCTCCGCCCGGTCGACCCTGAGCGCCATCGTGCGCAGCCCGCGCAGGGCCAGGTAGGCGTCCATTGGGCCGGGGATGGCGCCCTCGAGCGTGCGCCGGGAGCGCAGCGAGGCGGCCAGCTCCTCGTCGTCGGTGATCACGGCGCCGAGCACGAGGTCGGCGTGGCCGGAGATGAACTTCGTGGCGCTGTGCAGGGAGGCCGTGGCGCCGAGCTCGAGCGGTCGCTGGCGAAGCGGCGTGGCGAGGGTGTTGTCGACAACGATGCGAGCCCCATTGCCGCTCGCCGCGGCGGCGAGCGCCTCGATGTCGGCGATGTCGAGGTGGGGGTTGGTCGGCGTCTCGATCCACACGAGGCCGGCGCCGGGGATGGCGGCAGCCGCCGCCTCGGTATCCGCGATCGGCACCAGTCGAACCCGGAGGCGCCCGGTTCGCTCACGCTCGGCCAACAGTTGGCGGACGCCCTGGTAGGCGTTTTGGGGGGCGACCACCGCGGCGCCAAGTGGGAGATCGTCGAGCAGCGCCGAGGCGGCCGCCATGCCGGAGGCGAACAACGCGCACCGACCGCCCTCCAACGTCCCCAGCGTCTCCTCCAACGCCGCCCAGGTCGGGTTGCCCTCCCGGCCGTACTCCGGCTCCCCCTCGGCGTGGTAGGTGGCCGAGAGCGTCACGGGTGGGTTGATCGGCTCGCCGGGCGAGCGCTCCGGACGGCCGGACGCCACCAGAATCGACTCCGTCCTCAACGATCTCTTGGGCCGTGAGCGCTCGGTCATCGTGCGGGTGAGGCTACGGCCAGAGCCGCAGCCGGTCGGGCGATCCCTCCCCCGTGAGGCAGAACTCGGGCGCCGGGCCAAGGACGAGCTGTCGCTGCCAGACGACGTCCGCCCGTTCTCGGTCGAGGAAAGACTCGTAGCTCTCGCCTCGGCGCTTGCTGGTCCAGCGCACTCCGTCCGGCACCGCTGAGGTCCCGCGCACCAGTCGGTAGACGCCGCCCCAACCCTCGGCGGCGAGGCGCGCGGCGGCGTCGTGTGGTGCCCGGCGCTTGCCGCTGACCGCGGCCCGGTTCAGCTCACCCAGGTCCGGCCAGTCGTCGATCAGATACCAGTCCTCGTAGCCGCCGTCGGCCGCGAACGGAAGCCGCTCGAGCCGGAACGCGGCGGACTCGGCCACGGCTCCGCGGAGCGACTCGTGGAATTCGATCAGCCGCCGCTCGTAGCGCCCGCGGTCCTCCCTGCCGCCCGGCCGATGCCAGAAGAGGTAGGCGAGCATCGATCTATCCGATTCCACGTCTCAATTCTCCCGTGCTCAAGGCCGCGACGACGCCACGGCGGCCGATGGCTAACCTCCGGATCATGTGTCGCAACATTCGAACCCTCTACAACTTCGAGCCGCCGGCGACCGACGAGGAGGTCCGGGACGCGGCCCTTCAGTACGTGCGGAAGATCAGCGGCTTCACCAAGCCGTCGCGCGCCAACGCCGAGGCGTTCGAGCGCGCCGTCGACGAGGTCGCCGACGCTTCGGCCCGCCTGCTGGGCGAGCTGGTGACCACCGCCGAGCCGAAGGACCGTGAGGTCGAGGCGGAGAAGCGCCGCGCTCGCAGTCGCCTGCGCTACGCGGCGTAGCCGGGCCACCCGCTCGCTGCGGGTCTAGGAGGCCTCGGCGCGGGCCGGCTCCCCGCCGGCCGGTGCGGCCTCCGCTGCCTCGGCCGCAGCCCTTTCGACCGGCTCAAGCACCGTCGCCGCGACGACGACCGCCGCGGCCACGAGGGCCGCTCCGATCAGGAACGCCAGGTGGTAGCCGCCGGTCAATGCCGAGGCGGTGCTCTCCCCGGCGTCGAGCAGGCTGTCGGTGCGGGTGGTCGAGAGGGTCGCGAGGACCGCGAGCCCGAGCGCGCCACCCACCTGCGCGGTGGTGTTGACGAGGCCGGAGGCGAGGCCCGCGTCCTCCTGCGTGGCCCCCGACATCGCCAGGGTCATCAGCGCCGGGAAGGAGACCCCGATGCCGAAGCCGAGCACGAGCATCACGGGCAGCACGTGTCGCACGTAGGTTCCATCGACCGGCGCGAGGGCGAACAGCGCCAGGCCGACCACGATCAGGATCAGGCCGGGGAGCAGCGTCCGGCGGGCGCCGAAGCGGGTGATCAGGGGCTCGGTGTAGCGGAACGACAGGACTCCCATGACCAGGGTGGCGGGCAGGAACGCGAGCCCGATCTCGAGCGCGTCGTAGCCAAGGACCTGCTGGAGGTATAGGGAGCCGAGGAAGAACATCCCGAACATCCCGGCCACGGTCAGGGCCTGGATCACGTTCGCCCCGGAGACGTTCGCGGAGCGGAAGATCCGGAGCGGGATCAGGGGGTTTCGCGCCCGCGCCTCGCGGACGACGAACGCGACCAGCAGCGCGATCGCGGCGGCCCCGAGCCCGAGCGCTTCGCTCGAGCCCCAGCCGGACTCGGCGGCCGGCTTGACGATCGTGTAGACGCCCAGCATCAGGGAGCTGGTGATCAGGACCGCCCCCGGGACGTCGGTGCCGTCGCCGAAGCCGATGCCTTCGTCTCTCTCGATCAGCCGAATCGCCAGGATCCCGGTGGCGATCGCGATCGGGATGTTGATGAAGAAGATCCAGTGCCAGTTGATGGCCTGGGTCAGCACACCGCCCGCCAGCAGCCCGACCGATCCCCCGGCGGAGGCGACGAAGCCGTAGACGCCGATCGCCTTCGCCTGCTCCCGCGGCTCGGGGAACATGGTCACGATCATGCCGAGGATCACGGCCGAGGTCATCGCCCCGCCGACGCCCTGGATGAACCGGGCGCCGACCAGCACCTCCTGGCTCTGCGCCAACCCGCACAGGAGCGAGGCCACCGTGAACACGCCGAGGCCGGCCATGAACACGCTCTTGCGGCCGAGGATGTCGCCGAAACGCCCGGCGAGCAGGAGCAGGCCGCCGAAGGCGATCAGGTAGGCGTTGACAACCCAGGCCAGGCTCGACTGCGAGAAGCCGAGATCGCTCTGAATCGACGGCAGCGCCACGTTGACGACGGTGACGTCGAGGACGATCATGAGCATCCCCACGCAGAGCACGTAGAGCGCGATCCAGCGATTTCGATCGGTGGTTGAGGTCATGCGTTCGGTTCCCGCCTCCGTGTTGATCTTTTCCGCGGCTATGACCGGCTGACGGCTGCTAATTCATCGGCCCGTGCGCGGCGCTAGGCCTTGGCGGGCTCGCGACGCAGCTCCTCAGCGAGCGCATCGAACAGCCCGCCGGTGCCCTGCTCCCGCTGTGCGGGCGTGTCGAGGCCATCGAGGTAGGCGCCCTGCTCCGTGTATGTGAGCTGCGTGCCGCCGCCGTCGGGCTTGAGCTGCACCGTGCCCAGCGAGACCGAGATCCGGGTTCCCTCGAGCTGCATCTCATAGGCGTAGACGATGCGCTCGTCGGGGACGATGTCCTGGTACCGCGCCTCGAAGGTGTAGGTCTCGCCGTTGGGCGCGCTGCCGCGGCTCCACTCCCGCCCGCCGATGCGGAAGTCGAGCTCGTGCTCGTCGTTCCCGCCGCTCCCGAACCAGCGGGCCTTGGCCACGGGCTCCGCCCAGGCGGCGAAGACGCGCGCCGGCGCGGCCTCGTAGGTGCGCTTGACGGTGAAGGTGGCGTGCTCTACGGATCGTTCGCTCATCGGTCACTTCCTTTCGGTTCCTCGTCGGACTGCTCGGCGAGGTATTCACCCAGCCGATCCAGGCGCCGCTCCCAGATCGCCCGCCTCTCGATGATCCAGCTCTCGGCGGTCCTCAGCGCCGCCGGCTCGATCTCGCAGGTGCGCACCCGTCCGGACTTCTCGGAGCGGACCAGGCCGCTCACCTCGAGCACCCTGAGATGCTGAAGAACCGCCGGGAGCGACATGGGGAGCGGCTCGGCGAGCTCGCTGACCGATGCCGGCCCGCGGCTCAACCGCTCCACCATCACCCTTCGACTTGGGTCCGCGAGCGCCTGGAAGACCCGGTCGAGCGAAGGGGCTTGGTTAAGCATGTACTTAAGTGTAGCCCAACCGACACGAAGAGTCAAGCGCGCGCTTAACTTTCGTCACGCGATGGTAGACGATCTACTCGCCGTCCATTGCGCCGCCCCGGTTCTCCATCTCCATTGCGCCGCCCCGATCCTTCATCTCCATCGCGCCGCCCTCGGCCTCCATCCCCATCGCCTCCATGGCTCGGACCGCCTCCGGGGATCCGGGAAGGGTGAGGCCGGGAACGTCCTCGGGGGCGACCGCGAGGGCGATCCCCAGTACGGCGAGGAGGACCGCGATTCCCCGGTTGACCAGAGGGCCCCAGGGCAACAGCTTCTCGGCCGCGATCAGGGCGGCGATCAGCACCATCCAGGCGATGCTCATCACCCCGAGGGCGAGCAGCGCCGCCATCAGCGCCCAGCAGCAGCCGACGCAGAAGCTTCCGTGCTCGATTCCCATTCGCAGCGCCCCCGTCGGACCGGGACGCCAGTGCTCGGTCAGGAACGCGTGCGGATCGCGGCAGCGGCGCAGGCAGCTGTCCTTGAGGCGGGTCAGCTGGTAGGCGCCCGCACCCAGGATCACCGCGCCCGCGACGTAGGGCCCGGCCCGATCCCAGCCGAGGAACCCGAGCTCGAGCGAGCGCACGCCCTCGATCAAGGCGTACCCGAGCACACCCACCGTGGTCCATACGACCAGGTAGCCGGCGACGAAGATCGCGGTCGGTCCGGCTCCCGCACCGGGCCCCGCGGTCCCGGATTGCCGCTGGATGCGCGCGTAGGTGAGCACCATGGGGGCGATCGACGGGAACATCATCGCGGTCATCATCGTCACCCAGACGCCGACGAACCAGCCGAACCCGCCGAGGTCGGTGCCCGGGCCGGCGTCCATGCCGCCCATCCGATCGTCGGTGAGGGCCCAGCTCGCCGCTGCGATCGCGAACAGCAGGGCCACCAGTCCGGCCTGGAGCACGCCCGGGAGCGCGGGCCTGGGTCGGAGCGTCGCGGATTCCATCAAGACCGGTCCATTCATTACCCCATGGTCGTCGATATGACCCTCACCCCCGGCGAAACTCATCGCCAGGGTATGCGCGACGACACGCTCACCCGCTTGAGCCTCGCATCTTCCGGGCGATGAGGAGGGCCTCGATGTAGTCCGAGCGGTAGCGGTCGGGGGCATCCGCGACGCGCCTCTCGAGCTCTCCGAGGAAGTCAGCGAGGAGACCGGCGGCGCGGTCCTCGCCCTCGCGCGCGAAGGCGCGGAGGAGGAGCGGCCCGCCCCACGCGGTCACGCTCCGCACGTAGTCCCGCGCGAACACGGCGGGATCGTCGTGCCAGTAGGGATTGTCGAGACGGAAGAGCTCGGCGCTCTCGAGCTCGAGGCCGGCGACGCGCCCGTCGCCCGCCTCGAAGGGGTCCCGGATCTCGTCGAGCGTGCGCATCCACACCGGAACGACGACCGCGGCGACGGTGGCGGCGGCGATGCGCCCCGCGCGGCACCAGTCGGCGAGCACCTGGTTCATGTCCCCGATGATCTCCACGTACAGCCCCGTCCTCTCGGGGCACGGAGCGGGGGAGGCCGGGAGCGCGGCGATGAACCGGCCGCCCGGCGCGAGCTCCAGGGCGCGCATCTCGAGCAGCCGCTCCCACTGCCGCACCGCAGCCACGCGCCAGGCTCGCCGCTCGGCCTCGTCGATGTGGTCCGGGTAGCCCGGGAAGACCGACCCCGTCGAGGCCAGGCCCGCCGCGTCGGCGATCCAGTGCATCGCCGTCCCGGTGACCGCGACGTGCACGCTGCCCGGCGGCAGGCAGGGCGCCTCCTGGAGGGGGATGCCCGCCATGCTGATCACCGTGGCGGGGGGCGGGCTGTGCTCGACCGCTCGGCGGCAGGCCTCGCCGTGGGCCTCCGGCGAGGCGTAGTACGCCCCCGTGCCGGCATCAGCGACCCCGGCGCCGGCGTCGCCCGGCGGAGGGATGAGGACGACCCCGGGCCCCTCCGCCGTTCCACCGAAGGCGCGTCGCAGGTGGTCGGCGGCGACCCCCCACGCGTTGGTTGGGAGATCGACGAGCGCGTAGATCAGCGGGCGGCCGGCGCGCTCCTCCGCAAGATCGCGGATGAGGCCGTGGGAGTTGACCCCGTCGGCGGCCCCGAGATCGACCACGCGGAGGACCGGCTCGTCCGCAAACATCCGAGCGGCGGCCAGCGCGGCGGGGTGGGTCGCCTCGAACGCGGCGCGCTGCGAGAGCGCGTGCCGCGCGTAGTCGTCCGCCATGCTCGAGAGTTCGGGGCGATCTGACGGCGTGGCGCCTCCTTCCGGACAGCAGCGGCCGGCGCGGTTCTCGGGCGATGGAGCTAACGGGACTCGAACCCGTGACCTCCTGGGTGCGATCTCTAGCTCGGGGGCTGAATCGAGGCTACCTGGGTTCGCCCTGGTTCGCTCAGGCGATCTCAGTTCGCTCAGTTGCGCTCGGTTTAGTAGCACCGGTAGTAGCACCCGCAAACGCGGACTCGACCCACTCGCGCTCGTGCTCGGACGGCGAAGTGTGGAAGCGAAACAGCTCGTCGCTGGGGACCGTCCAACCCGAACGCGCCCTCGCGCTCGGCGATGAAGCCGTCCGCAGAGACGCTCATCGAGTAGATCAGCATGGGCTTCACGGGCGCATGATGCTATTGCTGGGGCATGGCGGGCAAGGCATCGGAGCGGTTTGTCTGGGCGGTCGACACTCTGGAGGTCCGCCCGGCCGACCGCCTGCTCGAGGTCGGCTGCGGCCACGGCGTCGCGGTCTCCCTGGTCTGCGAGAGGCTGACGACGGGAACGATCACCGCGATCGACCGCTCGCCCAAGATGATCGAGATGGCCACGCGGAGGAACCGCGAGCACGTCGACGCGGGCCGGGCTGTGCTCGAGGCCATCGCGCTGGAGGACGCGGACCTCGGCGATCGGCGCTTCGACAAGGTCTTCGCCTTCAACGTCGCTCCCTTCTGGCAGCAGCCGGAGGCGGCGCTCGGTGCCGTCCGCGAGCACCTCGCCCGGGATGGGGCCGTCTACATCTTCTGGGACGCGCGCCACTCCGCGCCGGAGCGAGCCCGGGACCTGGGGAACGAGCTGGCCGACCGGCTACGCGAGGGCGGATTCTCCGTCGACAGGGTGCTGGTCGAGGACCTGCGCCCGGTCCCCGCGGTCTGCGCGATGGGGCGGCCCCAGGGCGGATGAACATGGACCGCAACACCGTGTCGCGTTCCCTGGCGAGCAGCAGCCAGCCTCGTGGCGAATGTCGTCGCTGATTGGGACGAGCTGCGAGCGCCGTCGCCGCGGGTGAGTCGCTTCCGCATTGCGCGAGACGCGACAGCCGGTCCGCTCGGTGGTCGCACGTAGCGGGGTCAGCCGGCCAGCGCCTCGAGCAGCCGATCGACCTCGTCCGCCGTCGTGTAGTGGAGAAACCCGGCGCGCACGGCGCCGTCCTCGCCGAGGCCGAGCGCGCGGATCGGCTCGAACGCGTAGTAGTCGCCGTCCCAGACGTAGATGCCGCGCTCGCCGAGCCGCGCGGCTACGGCGCGCGGCTCCTGTCCCGCGAGGTTGAAGCAGAACGTCGGCGTGCGTCCCGCGGAGCCCGCGATCCCGTAGAGCCTCAGGTCCTCGGGCAGGCCGGCCAGGAACCGCTCGCTGAGCGCCGTCTCGTGCCGCTCGATGCGCTCGAACGCCAGGTCCAGGTCGCCATCGCCGAGGGAGCGCAGGTAGCCGATCGCCGCCGCGGCGCCGGCGATCGCCTCGTGCGACTGCGTGCCGGCCTCGAACCGGTGGCCGGGCGGTTCCTCGCTCGCCGGGCGGACGCGGTCGGCGGGCCATGCCCCGGCGAGGTCTGGCCGGATGGCGGCGATCCCCAGGTGCGGGCCAAAGAACTTGTAGGGCGAGCAGAGCAGCACGTCGATCCCCCACTCACGCGCGCGCAGGCGCCGGTGCGGGGCCAGGTGCACTCCGTCCGCCCAGGCGAGCGCGCCGAATCGGTGCGCCGCTGCTGCGAGGCGCGCGGCGTCGGGGATCGAGCCCACGGCGTTCGAGGCGAGCGTGAAGGCGACGATTCGGGTGCGCTCGCCGATCAGGTCTTCGAGCGCGTCCTCGTCGAGCGTCACGTCGTCCGTGCGGACGGGCGCGGTGCGCACGACTAGCTCGTGATCGCGCGCCACGAGGAGCCATGGCGAGATGTTGGCGTCGTGGTCGAGCCGCGTGACCACGATCTCATCGCCCGGCTCGAGCGTGCGCGCGACCGCGTGGGCGAGCTGGAAGTTGAGTGTGGTCATGTTGGCCCCGAAGGCGATCCCCTCGGGCTCGGCCCCCGTGAAGTCGGCGGCCGCGGCTCGCGTGCCGGCCATCAGCTCGTCAGTCGCCGCCGAGGTCGGAAACGCGCCGCCGAGGTTGGCGTTGGAGCTGCGCAGGTAGGCGGCGACGGCGTCGATCACGTCGAGCGGCACTTGGGATCCGCCGGGGCCGTCGAGGTAGGCGGCGCCCGTGGCGAGCGCAGGGAAATGCTTGCGCACGGCCGTCACGTGAAGCGGCTGCTTGCTCCATGATGTAGTGGAGGCGGTCACCGCTCAGAAGGATTTGCGCCAACGCGCTTTGGGTGTGACTCGCGCACAGGTCTAATACCTCCTCGAATCTGGGTGCGGCGTTCGAGCTCCGCTCCATCGCTGATCGGAGACGCAGGTGCCATGGGAAGCAGGACGGCTTTAGTAACACCCGCAGTATCGCGGCGAAAAAGCGGGACCCGGCGAAGATGCCGAATCCCGCTTCGCTAATGGGATGGAGCTAACGGGACTCGAACCCGTGACCTCCTGGGTGCGATCTCGCGAGACCCAGGGTACCTAGGCCTCGCTCGTGCCTGTGAGGGCCGGTGAGGTCACCTCCGGTTCGCTGAGATTCTCTCGCTCTAGTACCTGCTTAGTACCTGCGATCGCCCGATCGACCATGTCGGCCTCATGGGCGCTCTCCTGATAGTGAGCGTAGATCATCGTCGTCTCGATCTTCGAGTGGCCCATCCAGGCCTGCACGGTCCCGAGGGGAACGCCTGCAGCAGCCATCTGGGTGCCGAAGGTGTGTCGCAGATCGTGGAAGGTGATCTCGTGGACCCCGGCTCTGAGGAGCGTTCGCTTGAACCGCTTGCGCAGCTTCGAGCGGTCGAAGGGTCGGCCAGTGAGCGGGTGGGCAAAGGCGAGGTCGTCGTCGCCCTGGTAGGCGGACGCCTGGTAGTGGCGATCGAGCGCGCCTGCGACCCCATCCCCGAGCGGCACGGTGCGGCTCGAACCCTTGGTCTTGGGCGTCGTGTACTCGCCTCTGACGTAGGCCTGGCGGACGCGGATCTTCCGCGCCTTCCAGTCGATGTCGCGCCAGCGCAGCCCGACCAGCTCACCTTGGCGCAGCCCGGTCCAAGCAGCGGTGTAATAGAGCACCCGCTCCATCTGACCCAGAGGATCGTCGGGAGCCGCTCTGACCAGCGCCTCGACCTCCTCCGGGATCAGGAAGTGGATGTCGTCCGGGTTGGCCAGGTCGCGCGGTTTGGCCACCCGTGGCACCGGGTTCTCGGTCGCCAGCCTCACCTCGGGTTCCAGCGCGAACTCGAAGATCGAGCCGAGGAAGCCGAGCCAGTTCTCGATCGACTTCGCGGCCTTGCCGTCGCGGCGCTTGCGGGTGACGAACGCCTCGACCACCGGCACGGTGATCGAGTCGAGCGCGGCAGGGCCGAAGAACGGCCCGAGGTGGACCCGCAGATAGCTCTCGTAGGCCTCCAGGGTCGAGGGCTTCACCCGGCCCTCTAGGCGCTCCAGCAGCCGCTCACCGGCCTCGGCGATGGTCGCCGGCGTCTGCGGCCTCGCCTCGGTCTCCTCGCCCCTCAGCTCGCGCAGGCGGTTCTCGGCCATCGTCTTCGTCAGACCGTCGCGGGTGCCGCGCGGGCGCTTCAGCCCGATCCTGCGCTTGACCTGCGAGGTGCCGATGTACCACTTGCCGTAGTAGACCTCGCGACCGGCCACGTCGCGCACGGTGAACAGGGAGCCGGTGCCGCGTGGGCGCTTGGTGGATGATTGGTGCTGCATGGGAGCTAGTACCTCCTGTGCCAGCCCCGGGGCGTCTACGCGCTGCCGGGGCATTTCTGGCTTTCTAGAGCCATTTCCTACACCTACATTCTACCGCGCGGGGCGGTTGATCAGGGCCGCCGGGCCGCGCCGAGGTCCGTGCACGGAGCCGGACCGCGAACGTATCCGAATTGTTACGAGTTGAGCAGCTGACGCAGGGTCACGGCCGCCCAGGCAGGGGGAAGCGCGGGCAGTACCCCGCCGATGGTGCTCTCGAGAGAGAGCTTGCCGTCGGCGACCAGGCGGAGCCCGACCGCCCCGCTGGTTCGTTACCAAATTTGCACCCAACGCTGGACCGCCACCCGAAACCGTGCGGTCTCGGGTGGCGGTCCGGTTGCCCGCAGCTGCGGTTACTCCAGCAGTCCGTCCAAAGCGCGCTGCATCAGGTCGGCGCGCTCGGCGTCGCTGGACAGTTGCTCCAGCCCGAAGCCGAGCAGCAACGTGTCCTCGGTGGACGTCCCGGCGAACGGGTTGATCAGCTTCTCCGTGATCTGCCAGTCGCCACCGTTAGCGGCACTCCCGGGTGGAGGCCCGGGGACCGTCCAGGTGCTGGTCGCGCCCTCGAACCCGTCCGCCGAGTCGACGCCGTCCACGATCACGTGGGTGTCGTCGACGAAGGCACCGACTCCACCCGTGTTCGGGTCGGTCACGTAGGAGATCGACACCTCGACCTGTTCACCGGCGAACCCGGACAGGTCGACAGCCGCCTGGCGCCACCCGCCGGGCGTGAAGCCACTGGTGAAGGAGTTCCACGTACCGGAGGTGCCGGGTGCGGTGCAGTCCGCACCGCCCAGGTAGTGCTCGAGGAACGGGTGCATGCTGAGCAGGAACCCGCCTTCCGCGCACTCCGCGGGCGGATCGGTCTGCGTGCCCCCGTTCAGGTCGGGCAGCGTCGTCCAGTTGTCCTGACCGACCGTGTGTGCCTCGACGATCACGTTGTCGTACTGCGGCTCGGTGTCGACGGAAATCTGGAACTCCAGCCGCGCCGCGGTGGCGCCCGTCAGGTCGATCGTCTTCTGCAGCCGCATGTACGACGCATCCGCGTGCACCGCGCCCGCATACCTCGTGCCCTCGACCGGCGCGAACGGGTCGACGCCCTGGCTCGCGTACTCCGCAACTCCCTGGCTGGTGAACTGCGGGAACTCGTCGGCCGGGAGCACGTCGCTCGTCGGCTGGTAGACGCCCGCCTCGTCCAGCCTGGTGCTGGGCGGGGGATCGAAACCGCCGGTAAAGCCGTCGAGCGGCTCCGCGACACCGATCACGCCAGCGGGGTCGGCGTTGTCGGTACGCGTGAACCCACCGAGGTAGTACTGACGGAAGTCGTCCGCCATGATCAGGCAGTCCTCGAAGAAGCCGGCTGTCTGGCTGTTGGGCTGAGCCTGGATCACGCAGTCAGCCGTCTCGTCGCCGTTCAACCCATAGTAGAGACCACCGACCGCCGTGCTGAAGCCCTCCAGACCTTGGTGCTGCGCGCTCTCGCCGGCATGGATCAGCTTGCCCCCGGCGTTGAGGTAGTCGCGCACTGCCATGGTGAGGTGCTGCTGGCGCTCGGCCACCGCCATGTCCGGCAGGTTCCCGAGCGGCGTCTGCGTAAGCAGATCTTCCGGATCCGCCGTCAACCGGTTGTCGCCGAGGTACCACAGCACGGCGTCGTAGTGGCCGAGCACACCGAGGTCATGCGGCACGCCCTGCGCATCGACGTCCCAGACGTCGGTCGTGTAACCGGCGCTTTCGACTGCCGCCACGTGGGTTGTGAGGTATTTCGGCCCTTTGATCCCTCCCGGGTAGCGTGGGTCCACGCCCTCGATGTCCTCGTTGGCCACGACGAGAACATCGTCGCCACTGTCCGAGGCCAACGAGTAGGTGAAGGCGTCACTCTGCACCAGCCCCGTGCCGGACTTGACGCCGCTGAACCAGACCTCGACGTCGTCACCCGGACTCGCCCCCTGAACTTGCCCCCGGAACTCGGCGTAGTAGTCGTCGTTCTCGTCGCCGTAGCGCTCCCCGCCGGACCACTCAGATACATCGGCGGTCTGTGTCGCGCCGCCGTTGATGCTGTAGTGGAGACTGAGGTCTTCGAGCGCACGCTTGGCCACCACTGCGACGGTTTGCGGGTCGCCGTAGGAGACGTCGAAGGAGTCCACCCGGAAGTCATCGGCTGTGCGGCCCACGACCGACACCGGGTCATCCGGGTCGGAGGCGGACTCGGCCACCGACAGTGCGAACGGGATGTTCTTCTCGAACTCGGCCTGGACCAGCCCCTCGTCGTCGGGGAAGTTGAATCCGCTGTCACAGTCGGTGTCCACCCACTCGTCATTGGGATCCACCTGAGAAGCCGACTCGCAAGTCGCCATCTCCGGCGTGAAGCCCAACGTGCCGAAGCGCTCCGTCATGTGCGTGTCGGTGTCGCCGTTGGTCGTGTACAGCTCAGCGGAGATGTCGGGGTCGTAGCCGGGCACTGCCGGGTCGGCGTCGTCGCCAGCCATCGCCTCGTAGATCACGTCGTCGGGTGTGGGAGTCGAGACCTGCCAGCCGGTGCCGTACAGCAGGAGCTCTGCGGCCGAGTGGTAGTTGACGAGGAACTCGAATCCGACCCGGTTCGACAGCGCTTGCAAAGCCTGCGTCTCCGGCTCCGAGTTCGGTCCCGTGCCACGGTAGGTCTCGCTGGCGGGGTTGTCCGACGAACCCTCGTTGTCGTAGCCCCACTTGGTGGCGAAGTTGCGGTTCAGGTCGACGCCGTCCCCAGGGGTGATTTCGCCGTCACCATTGTTGTCGCGCAGGTTCTTGCGCCACAGTCGGTTGCCCTCCGTGAACGTGAAGTCATAGCCGTCCGGGTTGGCAACTGGTACGAACCACAGCTCGTTCTCGTTGAGAACACTGGTGATCCGCGGGTCACTGCCGTAGTTGTCGAGCACGTAGTGCATCAGCCGGCGGTTCATCTCCGGCGTGATCCATTCCCGGGCGTGCTGTGCGCTGAGGTAGAGCACGGCGGGCTTCGCGCCGTCCTTGAGTGACCGGGCGTTCTGGCTCACCTTCAGTGCGACAATGTCCTGGCCGTTCACGGTCTTGCCGAAGTTGACCAGCTTGGCGATGCGGGGGTTGTCCCTGGCGGCCTGCTCGTACTCCGCCTTGAGCCCACCTGGCCCGCTGTACCTCCGGAAGACCTCGAAGCCGTCGGCCGCTTCCGCGGTCGCACGCTCGGCGGCTGTCTGACCGTCGATGGTCTTCAGCTGTAGGTCGACGCCCTGGCTGCGCAGCCGGTCCGCCTGCGTGCCGCTCAAGATGGTCTCAACCCGGACCTGGGCCTTCTGGCCCCGCTCTCCGGGGACGCTGGCGACCTCGAGCTCTTGGCGGTCGATGCCGAGCGCGACGATGTCGGCGATCTGCCCCGGCGAGATGGTGCCGGTGTAGACGTCGAGGTGGTCATCGGGCGCCTGGGGCGCGGCGACGGCCGCTGCACCCAGCAGTGAGACGACCAACGCCAAGACCGAGACCAACGAGACGGAAAGACGACGCATGGGCTTTGACCCCTCCTTTTTGGTTTCAGGCAAGATACTCCAGGTGGAGGCTCCCGGGTGCCAGTGTCGGAGCAGGTGTGTTGTGACCACGACATGACCACGGTGCGGCGGCGGACGGAGCTGGTCCAACGAGGAACTGGGCGCCCTGCAGGGGTTTCTGTGAGGGTGAGCGACGGGACTCGAACCCGAGACCGCCTGGACCACAACCCGTGCGATAGCGGTCAGCTCAGGTCAGATTGCGCGTGATCAAGCCTTATCAGGTCACCTGAGGTGCCCACAATTTCGCTCAGTTTGGAGCCCCGCTTGGAGCCTTGACTCGTGTGGGAAATGAAGAGGCCGATCAGCTCACGGCGGCGTCAGATCGGCCTCGAATGCCGTGCCTCCCGCGGCCACCCTGCGCGT
This sequence comes from uncultured Actinomycetes bacterium, assembly GCA_963788115.1. Taxonomy (GTDB): domain Bacteria; phylum Actinomycetota; class Thermoleophilia; order Solirubrobacterales; family 70-9; genus CAWBFD01. The sequence continues at coordinate 873,406 of CAWBFD010000002.1, read as the reverse complement.
AGCCTCTATGAACTCGTGGACGTCGGTCACGCGCTCCTTGAGCATGTAGCCGATGCTCGTTGAGCTCGCCGCGCGGAGCCGCCTCGCGTGCCGCGGCCGGATGTCCTGGGAGAGGACAAGCACCGCTGTGTCTGGATGGTCGCTCCGAATTCGCTCCGCCGCCTCGATGCCCTCGGCGGTGTGCGTAGGGGGCATGCGCACGTCCACGATCACGACGTCGGGGCGCAGCTCCGCCGTCAACCGCAGCAGCTCCTCGGCGTTGCCGGCCTGGGCCATGACCTGCAATCCCGAGTTCTCGAGAACCTTCGCGATCCCCTCCCGGACCAGGACCGCGTCGTCGGCAAGCACCACCCGGAGATGGGGGAGTGCCTGTGCCGACCAATGGACTTCCCAAACGCGGAGCGGCTGTGCCAACCCCTTCAGGGTTAGGTCACCGACCTCGCCGAGATCCTCATAGCCGCCGGCCATCAGTCGGCTCGCCTCCGACATCAGTACCTGTCCGCCGTCAGCTCGTGCACAAAGCCGGCTCGCCTCCACTACCGGCCCGCCGAAGAAGTCGCCCTCCTGCTCATCCACGTCGCCACCGGAGATACCGATCCGGATCGATATCGCGGGTGGTGACCCGCCGACCTGCGCCGCGCATCCCTTCTGCATTGCAACCGCGCAGTCAAGCCCCTCGCGCGCCGCTCCGAACACGGCCATCAGCCCATCGCCCAGGTTCTTCACCTCACGGCCCCCGTGCCGGCGTATCTGCCGGCGCAGAATCCCGAAGTGGTCGCCGCGAACACGCCCGGCCTCGCGCCCCTCCAGGCGACCGAGCAGCTCAGTCGAACCGACGATGTCGGTGAAGAGGATCGTCAGCGTCCGTTTCCCCATCGCGGTGTTCTCTCTTGGTGGTCGACGAGTCGAAACTTAGTTGCGTCCGTCGCGCCGCACATCCGGGCGCGCACGGGAATCCCGGTGCCTGCGGTCAGGGCTGGCCCTGATGCGGACTTGGGCGCTCGGTGGGAGGATTCGACCATGCCAAGGACGGTCCTGATCGTCGACGACCACGACGGCTTCCGTCGCGATGCGCGCGCGATGCTGGAGGCGGATGGGTTCGAAGTCGTGGGTGAGGCGGCCGACGGCCAGTCGGCCGTGGCCGTGGCCGCGCGCCTTCGCCCCAGCCTCGTGCTGCTCGACGTCCAGCTCCCCGATCTCGATGGCTTCGAGGTCGCCGTGCGCCTCGCCGAAGCTGCCGACCCGCCTGCGGTCGTCCTGACGTCCAGCCGCAGCGTGAGCACCTATCGGCGACGCCTTGCTGACAGCCCGGCGCGCGGATTCGTGACTAAGAGCGAGCTCTCGGGCGAGGGGCTCGCTGCCCTCGTTGCCTGAGGTGCGCACGCTTAGGCACGCGCTCTGGCCTGCCGGTCTCGCGGTCGGAGTCGCGGCGGAGTGGGCGTCATACGACGGCGACGCCGCGCTCACCATGGCCGACGGCCTCGTCGGCTTCGCGCTGATCGCCGCTGGGCTCGTGACATGGGGACGTCGCGCCGAGAGCGGATTCGGACCGATCGCAACCACGGCCGGCTTCGCCTGGTTTCTCGGCACCTTTGGCGGCTGGGCCCTTTATCTGCACCGAGGGGTCCTCGCCCATCTAATCCTCTCCTATCCCAGCGGTCATGTGCGATCGCAGCTCGAGCGTGCGGCGATTGCCGCTGGGTATGCCTACGCCGCGATCTACCCGATCGCCGACAACGAGTACGCCACGATCGGATTCGCTGCGGGCATCGTGGTGGTCGCGGTGCGCCGTCACGCGGTCGCCGGCGGCCCGGAGCGGCGCGCGCGGAGCTCCGCCGTCTACGCCGCGTTGGCGTTCGCGTCGGCTCTGGCCTTGGGGGCGGCAACCCAGCTTGCAAGCGCGGACATCGACCGGACTGTGCTGTGGGTCTACGACGCCGCTGTGCTGCTCGTGGTGCTCGGCCTGGCCGCCGATCTGCTCTGGGGGCGCTGGGCGCAGGCCGCCGTGACGGGCCTCGTCGTGGACCTCGGCGACCCGGGCACGGGCGGCACGCTGCGCGATCGGCTGGCACGAGCCCTTGGCGATGCGACACTCGCCGTCGGCTACTTCCTCCCTGAGCAGGGCGGCTACGTGGACGAAGCGGGAAGGCCCCTGGAGCTCCCGGCGGTAGGAGCCGGGCGAGCGGTGACCCCGATCGAAGAGGACGGCGGTCCCGTGGCAGCGCTGGTCCACGACGAGGCGGTGCTCGACGACCCGGATCTGGTGTCCGCCGTCGCATCTGCCGCCCGGCTCTCTGTGTCCAATGCCCGTCTTCAGGCAGAGGTCCGAGCTCGAGTCACCGAGGTTGAGGCGTCGCGCCTGCGGATCGTGCAGGCCGCGGATGCACAGCGGCGGCGTCTCGAGCGCGACATTCGGGAGGGGCCCGAGCGAAGGCTCGCGCACATTGCCGAGCTTCTCGACGGCTGCGGTCCGCAGCTGGCCAGCGTCCGGGGTGATCTCGACGGCGCTCGAGCGCAGCTGCGCGAGTTCGCCCGCGGGATCCATCCCGCGATCCTCACCGAGGCCGGCCTCGCGGCGGCAGTGGACGATCTGTCCGAGCGATCGCCGGTCCCAACCAAGGTCGCGGTTCCGGCCGGACGCTGGCCCCCGACGGTCGAGGCCGCCGCGTACTTCGTCTGTGCAGAGGCGCTGACCAACGTGGCGAAGTACGCGCGGGCGTCGCAAGTGGCCGTTGCCGTCGAGGAGAGCGCGGATCAGCTGACCATCCGGGTGCTGGACGACGGCGTCGGCGGCGCGGATCCCGCCGGGTCGGGCCTTCGCGGCCTCACGGACCGCGTCGAGGCGCTCGGGGGACGCCTGCGGGTCGAAAGTCCACCGGCGGGCGGCACGCGCGTGACGGCCGAGGTACCACTCCCATGACGCGCGGATGGATCTCCACCTCCAGGGCTCCGCTGATCGTCCTCCTGGTGGGCGGCGTGGCCTTCGGCGTGTTTACGTTCGCCCTCGTGCGCGACCAGCCCGGATACGCACTGGTCGATGACTCGCTCGGGCGGGCCATCGCCGAACTGGTCGCTGGGTACGCGCTGATTGCAGTTGGCACCGTGTCGTGGATCCGGTGGCGGGAGAGCCCGTTCGGCGCCCTCCTCGCCGTTGCCGGCTTCGGCTGGTTCCTCGCCGAGTGGAACAACCCAGAGATCGGAGCGTCGCCCGCGTTCTCCATAGGCCTCGCCTTGTACGCCGTCGCTCCGGCGCTAGTCGCGCACGCCGCGCTCACCTATCCCGACGGGCGCTTCTCGTCGGTTGTCGACCGGCTGGCCGTGAGCGTGGCCTACCTGGGAGCAGCCGTCGTGCTCGGGCTCTTCCCTGCGGTCTTCTTCGACCCAGACACCGCGGGCTGCGCTCAGTGCCCCGAGAACCTGCTCCTCGTCCACGGCTCGGCCGGCACCGTCGAGGATCTCAGCCAGACAGGAGTCGACCTGGGCCTCGCGTGGTCGCTGGGGCTGGCAGGCCTGCTCGTGCTGCGACTCATTCGCTCCACGGCGGCGTTCCGCCGGCTGATCTGGCCCGTGATCCTCGCCGGAACCGCGTACATGGGGCTCGTAGCCGTCGGCTTCGCGCACAGCCTCGATCGCGGTTTTCTCGGCAACGACGCAACCGAGATCGACCTGCGGCTCGCCGAGGCGGGAACGCTCCTCGCGCTCTCGCTGGGGGTGACGTGGGGCTGGGTGCGCGCGCGCGCCACACGGGTTGAAGTCGCTCGGCTCGTTGTCGAGCTCGCCGATTCACCGGCTCCGGGCGGACTGCGCGACGCCCTTGCCGACACGCTCGGTGACCCGACGATCGAGCTTGCGTACCCGCTCGCGGATGGCAAGCTGGTCGATGTGCGCGGGCGCCCGGTCACGGTGGAGGGCGAGGCGACCGCACTCGTGCGCGACGGACAGGAGGTCGCTCTGCTCTCGCACCGAGCCGGCCTGCTCGACGACCCCGGGCTCGCGGAAGAGGTGGCTGCCGCCGCCCGTCTCGCGCTGGAGAACGAGCGGCTTCGCGCTCAAGCCGGGGCGCAACTCGAGGATCTGCGAGCCTCGCGTGCGCGGGTGATCGCCGCCGGCGACGCCGAGCGACGACGGCTCGAACGCGACCTTCACGACGGCGCGCAGCAGCGGCTCGTCGGCCTGTCGCTATCGCTCCGACTCGCCCGCTCCGGCCTCGGACCCGACCCCGCGCTCATCGCACCGCTCGACGACGCCGAGCGGGAACTCCGCACCGCGCTCGCCGAGTTGCGTGACGTCGCGCACGGGATCTTCCCGGCCGTACTTGCGGATGAGGGTCTCGCGGCCGCGCTGGAGGCGTTCGCCGAGGACGCGGCGATCCCGGTCGAGCTCTCGGATCTACCCGAGGGGCGATTCGGAACCGCCCTCGAGGCCGCCGCCTACTTCGTCGTCTCGGAAACGGTTCGGGCCGGCAACCCGAGCAGATTGCGGATCACCACGACCACGCCCGCAGGGTTGCTCGAGCTGGAGATCGAAGGCGACGGCGACCTCGACGAGCTGGTCGAGGTCGAAGACCGGGTGGGCGCGCTCGACGGGAGCGTGGTGCTCACTCGCGAGCCCGGTGGGCCGTTTACGGTGAGGGCGGACATCCCATGCGAATCCTGATCGCGGAAGACGAGGTGCTCCTCCGAGAGGGGCTCGAGCGGCTGCTGACCGAGGCCGGTCTCAAGGTCGTCGGCAAGGTCGGCACCGGCGATGAGGCGGTCCGCAAGGCGGCGCTCACCAGCCCGGATGTCGCGATCGTCGACATCAAGATGCCCCCGACCCACACCGACGAGGGCCTGGTCGCCGCTGCGGAGATCAGAGAGTCACACCCGGACGTTGGCGTCCTCGTTCTCTCGCACTATCTCGAGTCGAGCTACGCCATGCGGCTGCTCGAGCAGCATCCGGCCCGATCCGGCTACCTGCTAAAGGAGCGCGTCTCCGACGTCGCGGTGCTGACCGACGCCCTCCACCGCCTCGCCGAGGGCGAGTGCGTGCTCGACCCGACGATCGTCACGCGACTCGTCGACCGCCCGCGTCCCAGCGGGCCTCTCGACGAGCTCACCGACCGCGAGCGCGAGGTGCTCGGGCTGATGGCCGAGGGCCGCTCGAACGGGGGCATCTGCGAGCGGCTGTTCCTCAGCCCGAAGACGGTCGAGTCTCACGTTAGGCAGATCTTCATGAAGCTCGACATCGACGGCTCGCCCGACGATCATCGGCGGGTGCTCGCGGTGCTGGCGTACCTGCGGCCCTGACCCGGGGAGTCAGGGCTCGAGCGCGTCGGCCGGCGGCGGACAGTGGTCGCTCAGCGGCTCGAGCGAGCCGTCGCCCTCGAGTTGCCGCCAGGGCTCGACGCGGAACGGCTCGGGCGATACCTCTCCCTCGATCGGTGCGAGCTCGAGCTGGTCGCGGTAGCGGCTCCAGTCGTACAGGTAGACCTCGCCCGGCGTATTCGCGGCGTCGGTAGGCGCCTCGCCGCCGCCGTCCTCGATCCTCCATTCGACCGTGTGCCCCTCGACGCTGTAGCTGCCGTACGCCCAGATGCACGCGTCTTCGCTCTCGGTGGTGAACGCGAAGCGACCATCGCGGAAGACGAAGATGAACTCGCCGAAATTCTCCGGGACCAGATCCGATGGCTGCACGACCGTGGCGGCTTCGTCTCTTGTCGTCTCCATGCGCCAGACACCATCGACGGGGGTCGACTTCCCGGCCGCGGGTTCGCTCACGTCCTCCGCGCAGCTCGGCGCCGGCTCTGGCTCGACCTCGGCGCGCATCGCCGCGATTTCTCGCGCAGCGTCGCGCGTGTCCGGGTCGCGCTCCAACGCCCGGGCGATCGGAGCGGTGGCGCGGCGGAGGCTCTCGAGCTGCGAGGGACTCGCCGAGCGGACCGCCGGCTCCCCGCGGGTACAGAGAATGCCCAGCGCCTCCTGCTCGCGGTTCTTGATCTCCTCAAGCGAGGGGTCGAGGGCCGCGCTCCCAGCATTGCTCAGAGCCGCGCGCTGATCTTCGCTCAGGGCGTGGTAGGCATCTTCGTTCATGATGATCGTCAAGACACGCGGCCACAGGTTGACGTTGGCTGTGAGTGCCCGGGCCTGCCGGTAGCTGGCGTCGTACGGGATCGAGTTCACTGAGACCTCGAGTCCGTCGAAGGACGAGACGTCGTCGCTGAAGTGGTAGCCCTTCGGGGTCGCGCCCAGTGCATCAATCGTGTTTTCGCCGATCTCCGAAGGGCGGATGCCGACGGTCGCGCCGCCGTAGTCGGACTCCGTCACGAGCGGCCGCGAAACGCCAAGCGGCTTGCGCATCTCGCCTGGTAGCAGGGTTATGCCAATCAGATCCAGTTCCTCGACCCCGCTCAGCATCCGCTCGGCGAGAGCGCTCTTCAGAACCTCGCCCTGCTGCGCATAGCTGTCGATCGCGAACGGGGCGACGAGTGGCTGGAGGGTGTCCACCCCGAACAGGTCGAAGGCGCGCGCGCCCACGCTTCCTAGGTCGACCTTCCCTTCGCGTACGTCCTCGATGGTCCCTTGCTCGTTGTCGACCTCACCGGGCCGCCAGCTGTTCCGGAACTCGATCTGCACCGACCCATCGGACAGGCTCTCAACCTCGCGCGCGTACTCGTCCAGGTTGAAGGCCCCATCGTCGGGATTGGCGAGCGTAAGTACGACAGAGTCCGAGTCACCTTCGCCGCCTGCCTTGTCGGCGTTGTCATCACCTATGCAGCCCGAGATCGCGGTCGCAACCGCGATAAGCGCTCCCAGGATCCAGGCGCGATTCATGGCCCCTTCTTTCGTTCGACCGAGCGAGGCTAGGCGTGTAGGCCGGCGCGCGCATCGGGCCAGGCACTGGATCTTCGCGCCCGTTTTCAGGGCCAGCCCTGAGGCGATTGCAGGGCGCGCCCCGTGGTCCGGCGCGGCGATCGCACGTAGCTTAGGCGCTGTCAACCAAGGAGCAGTCATGACGGGGATCAGCGCCACTCAAACTCCACGCTTTCGCGGGCCGGTGACAACTGTCGCGGGACTGGCGGCGGTTTGCGCTGGCGCGTTCTTCGTGGTGGCATGCGGAGGAGATGAGGAGACGTCGACCCCGGCCGCGGCGCCAACAGAAGTGAGCGAACATGACGCCTCCTCGAGCAAGGCAGACCAGGACGAGGCCGGACTTGATCGGGTCGTGAACATCGACGGTGGGCGGGGGCTTTACGTCAGGTGCATCGGGACGGGGTCTCCGACCGTCGTCATGGAGGGCGGTGACGGGGATACGAGCGACTCGTACTTCTTCGCCGAGGACGCGGTCGCGCAAGTGACACGGACCTGCGTCTATGACCGCGCCAACCTCGGCCAAAGCGATCCGGCGCCTGGACCGCGAGGGCTCGACGAGCTCGTCGGCGACCTCGAGGCGCTCCTCGAATCGGCGGAGATTCCCGGCCCCTATGTCCTCGTCGGGACCTCAGGCGGCGGCTACATCACGGCGGGGTACGCGATAGATCACCCCGATGAGGTTGCCGGAATGGTGTTCGTCGACACGGCGGCACCGTTCGAGGATCCGCCTCGGGCGATCGTCAAGGAAACGGACCCGAACCACCCTGCCAACCTCGAGAAGCGCGACTACCTCCAGGTGGAGAAGGACGCGTGGGCCGCGCGCGAGCGGATCGGTGATGTTCCGATTCGCGTGATCAGCGTGCAGTTCGCGAAGGCGGAGATCGCGGGAGCGCCCTTTGCGTCGGAACAGCAGCTGATGCGGGAGAACGTCGATCGCCAGAAGGGCTGGCTCGTTCTCAGCCCGAGCGCGAAGCAGATCGTGGCCAACACGAGTCACGCGGTGGAGGAGGACGACCCGGAGCTGGTGACCCGCGCGATCCTTGATGTCGTCGAGGAGGCACGATGACCAGGCTCGGTTCCAGACCCGCCTCACGCCTCCGATTGGGGAACCCGCCCGTAACGGGTTCCGGACGCCCCGCATCTAGAACGACCTTCGAGGCGCAGTACCGAAGCCAGAGGAGGCACCCATGTCCAGCTCGATCAGCAGTCACATCCGCTCCAACGTCGTCGGCTACGTCGCGGTCTTCCTGGCGCTGGGCGGCGTGTCCTACGCCGCGGGCCTGCAGCCCAACAGCGTCCGCTCGAAGCACGGACTTTGGAATGCTGCCATACCGGTGATCCTGCGCGAGCCTTCGCGGGTGCGCCAGACGCGCAAACGCCGGACGAAGCGGTCGTTAGTACCACCCGTAGTACCACGGACGCGAAAGGCGGGACCCGGCGGAGCGCCGAAGCCCGCTTCGCTAATGGGATGGAGCTAACGGGACTCGAACCCGTGACCTCCTGGGTGCGATCCAGGCGCTCTCCCAACTGAGCTATAGCCCCTGATTCCGGCCGCCTGGGGGGCGACGCTCGCGCAAGGATACCCGCCGTGAACCGGATCAAGAGCGCGCCCGGTGTCGTAGGGTTGATAGCTCCCGCAACTCAGGACTAGGAGGCAGGACGCCGATCAAAGCAGGTAGAGCGTGAGCTTTCGCGGACGCCTATCGCTGTTCTTCTTGCTGATCGTGATCCTCCCGATGATCGCGGTCGGCGTCCTGGCCGTGGACGTGACCAGCGACGCCCGCGACGGGAAGGCCGACGCGCGGCTCGTCGCCGGGCTCGAGACAGCGAACGAGATCTACAAGAGGCACGCGGACGAGGCGAAGGCCGAGACCCGCATGATCGGTGAGGACCCAGCGCTGGGCGAGGCGCTGATGGCGAACGATCAGGAGCAGCTCGGCGTCGTGATCGGCCGGTTGGCTCGCGAACAGAACGTCGAAGCGGCCGTACTCACGTCGCCCGAGGGCGACGTCATCGCCGCCTGGGGTTCCAGCGACCCGGTGGCCGGAGTCCAGCGGGACCTGAACAATCCCGCCGGCCAGGAAGTCGGCAAGCTGCTCGTCTCGACCACGGACGCGGCCTCGTATCTCGACGAGGTGAGAGAGCTCACCGGGCGGGACGGAGTCCTCTACGGCGACGCCGGCCGGCTGGCGACGACGATCGATCTACCTCAGGACTTCACGCCGCCGCCCCCCAACGAGTCGGAGACGGTCGACATCGCCGGCGACGAAATGCGCTCGTACTCGCTCGGGCTGCCTGGGCCGAACCCCCCCGAGCTGACCCTGTTCGGGCCGATCGAGTCCGGCAGCGTCCTGTCGTCCAGCCCGCTCGTGTGGGTGGCGCTGGTCGGGTTCTTCGGCGTTGCCCTGCTGTTCGTGCTGCTGCTGCTGCGGACGCTGCAGGGTCAGGTGGAGACGATGCTGGAGGCCGCGCGGCGGATCGGTGGCGGCGACTTCCGCCAAGAGGTGCCGGTCATCGGCAGGGATGAGATGGCGGGGCTCGCGGACGAGTTCAACAAGATGAGCGACCGCCTGGCGGAGCAAATGGACCAGCTACGCCGGCAGCAGGTGCAGATCGATCGGTCGGTGCGGCGGATCGGCGAGGCGTCGGCCGCCGGACTCGACCGCGAGGCGCTGCTGGAGATCCTCGCCGAGACGGCCGTCGGCGCCTGCGACGCCGAGTACGGGCTGATCGCGCTCAGCGGGCGCGAGGGTGCCGAAGCGGAGGTCGGACAGGCGTTCGCATCCGAGAGGATCCAGGACGCTGTGCTTGCCGCCGAGGCCCAGGCCGACCGGTCCGGCGAGCTCTCGGAGGAGTCAGCCGACGGAGCCTTCGCGCTGGCGGGTCCGCTGCGAAGGCTCGGCGAGCCGCCGGTTCGCCTGGGCGTGATCACGGTCGCCCGGAGCAGCAGGCCGTTCAACGCCGCGGAGCGCGATGTCTTCCTCTATCTGATCGGGCAGGCGGCCGCCTCGATCGAGAACGTTGCCCTGCATGAGCAGGTGAGCGAGCAGGCCGTCACCGACGATCTCACCGGCCTCGCCAACAAGCGGGCGTTCGGAGACCAGGCCGCAAAGGAGGCGGCGCGGGCGGAGCGCTTCGGGCATCCCCTGTCGCTGCTGATGCTCGACATCGACGACTTCAAGCAGGTGAACGACACGTACGGCCATCTCCAGGGCGACGAGGTGCTGCGAAGGGTGGCCGCCGTGCTCGAGGCCGAATCGCGCGGCGTCGACGAGCCCGCGCGCTACGGGGGCGAGGAATTCGTGGTGGCCCTGCCCGAGACCGACGCCGATGGGGCGGTCGAGCTCGCCGAGCGCGTTCGGTCTCGGATCGAGCTCGAGGAGATCCCGTTCGTGGAGGGGGACGGGCGGCAGGACGCGGGAGTCGATCCATCGCTGAGCGTGACGGCCAGCGTCGGCGTCGCCTCGATGCCCGGGTCGGCCGGTGACCTGGAGACCCTGATCGCGGCTGCCGACGCGGCGCTCTACGCGGCCAAGCGGGCGGGCAAGAACCGGGTCGAGGCCGCCCCCGGGAACGCGGCAACGACCCCCGTCGAGGACTCGCGGGCGACCCCGCCCGGGGCTGCGGAGGCGACGCAGGGGAAGGCTCCGGCGCGGCGAACATAGGCAGGAATCCCGCGGCCATAAGGCCGTGATCGCCCAGCCAGGCGAGTACCCTTACAACGCTGAGGCCAATGGGAATCCTCGACGAAGCGATTCGTGAGCACCTCGACCTGAAGCGGCGCCGTGGAGCGGGCGCATCCGAGCTTGAACAGCTCGAGCAGGAGGCCTTTGGCCCCCCGACGCGCCCAGGAGAGCCGGATTTTCCGGATCGCTCCGAGGAAGACGCCGAGGGCTTGGTCGAAGCGCCGTTCGACGCGGCCGCTGCCGAGACTACGTTCATGCCCGCCGAGGAGACCGCGCCGCGTGCTCCGACAGCCGAGATCGAAGCGACCGAGGCGGTAGAGCCGATGCTCGAGCCCGATGTGGGCGAGGCCGAGGCCGAGCCACCGGAGGGCGAGCCCGTCGCACCATTCTTCGATCAGGATGCCGAGTCGGAGGTGGAGCTCGGCGATCTGGAGCTCGAGCTCGAGGAGGAGGCCGGGATCGAGGAGGCTCCCCCGGCCCCGATCGAGTCGCTCGAGACCGAGGAGCATCGAATGGACGAGCTGCTCGAGGAGGAGCCACCCGCGGGCGAGCCCGCGGTCGAGGGCGACGAGCCGGAGGCGTTGCTCGAGGACGAGCAGGCCGAGGAAGGGGACGAGGAGAGCGACGTGCTCGAGGAGACGCCCGAGTTCCTCCGCGACCAGCCCGAGGATGACGAGCTCTGGTTCGAGCAGGGCGAACCCAAGGATTTTGATTTCTAAGAGCGCGGCCCCTGCAAACCGTCGCATCTCGGGGTCATCGCGCTCGCGTCTCGCTCACTTGCGCTTCTAGCAAGCTCGCTTCGCCGCTCGCGCTGCTTCCCCCGATCTGCTCGGTTTTCGGGGCCGTTCGCCTCTCAGGCAACCCCCTCCACCGGTGCGCTACACGTAGCCGCGCGTCCTGGCCGCCTCGACCACCCGCTCGATCCCGACCAGGAAGGCAGCCTCGCGCAGGTCGATGCCCTCCTCCCGCGCGCGTGCGGAGACCTCGCGGTAGGCCCGGCGCATGATCGTTCCAAGCTTGTCGTTGACCTCCCGCTCGTCCCACCGGAAGTGCTGAAGGTTCTGCACCCACTCGAAATAGGAGACGACGACGCCGCCGGCATTGGCCATCACGTCAGGGATGATGTAGACGTTGCTGTCGCGGAGGATCGAGTCGGCGGCCGGCGTGGTGGGGCTGTTGGCGCCCTCGATGATCACCTTGCACTGCATCCGATCGGCGTTGTGCTCGTGGATCATGCCGCCGAGCGCGGCTGGGAGGAACACGTCGCACGGCACTGCGACCAGGTCCTCCGGATCGATCTCCTCGGCGCCGTCAAACTCGGTGATCAGCCCGCCCGCGGCGATGTGCTCGTGGAGCGCGTTCGCATCGATGCCGCCATCCGCTCGAATCGCCCCGTTCGCGTTGGAGGCGGCCACCATCGTCGCCCCCAGCTGCTGCATGATCCGCGCCGCCCACGAGCCGACGTTGCCGTAGCCCTGCACGGTGAATGTCGTGTCGGCCGGGCTGAGGCCGAGGTGGGGAGCGGCCTCGCGGAACATGTAAACGCAGCCGCGCCCGGTCGCCGCCTCCCGTCCGTACGAGCCCTCGAGCGCGATCGGCTTCCCGGTGCAGATCGCGGGAGTGTGGCCGTGGAGCTTGCCGTACTCGTCCATCATCCAGGCCATCACCTGGGCGTCGGTGTTGACGTCGGGCGCCGGGATGTCACGCGTGGGGCCGAGCACCTTCTCGATCTTGTCCATGAAAGAGCGGGTGATGGTCTGGACCTCGGACCGCTCGAGCTGCCCGGCCGGCGCGTTGACGCCGCCCTTTGCGCCGCCGAACGGGACGCCGGCGATCGCCGTCTTCCAGGTCATCAGCGAGGCGAGCGCGCGAATCTCGTCGATGTCCACCTCGGGATGGAAGCGGACGCCGCCCTTGTAGGGGCCGCGCGCGCCGTTGTGCTGGATGCGGTAGCCGGAGAAGACGTGCACCTTCCCGTCCGAGAGCTTCACCGGGATCTGCACCGTGACCTCGCGGTAGGGGGTCCAGAACACGACCCGGATGTCCTCGGGGAGCCCGAGGCGCTCAGCGGCCTTGTCGAAGTAGTGCCGGACGATGTCGAGGTTCGAGACCTCGGCGCGCTGGCCGGGCTTGCGCTCGCCGGTCGCGGCGGCAGTCGCCCTCGCCTCCTCGACCGCCTGCGGCGATTTGTCGACGTCCTCGCGCTCCCCCACAGCGTCCTGCGTCTGCGTCTCGGCCATCGTCTCCTTCACCTCGGGATCGCCTCGCCCCGGTCGTCTCATCCTCGCACACGGCGCTCCGACCGCAAGGGAATAGTGCGTGAACGCGCGGTTCCCCGACCTACAATTCGGGTCCGAGGGGCCATAGCTCAGTTGGGAGAGCGCCGCCTTTGCAAGGCGGAGGTCGCCGGTTCGAATCCGGCTGGCTCCATCCCCCTGCCATCTTGGTACGGCAAACCTTGGTCCCGACGGGGGCGAGAATTGGGGCGGTGAAGCCTCTGTCCGGTGATGGCCGGACGAGGGCTTCAACCATCGAACGCTCAGCTTTGGGAGCTCGCTAGGCGCCAGCACGGCGTCGTCGCACGAGCACAGCTCCTCGAGCTCGGCATGAGCCGGCACGCGATCTACCACCGGATTGCGAAGGGGCGGCTGCACCGGGTGATGCGCGGGGTCTATGCGGTCGGTCGACCGCAGCTCACTCGCTACGGGCGCTGGATGGCGGCGGTCCTGCGCTGCGGACCAGGCGCAGTCCTCAGCCATGAGAGTGCAGCTGCACTCTGGGAGATCGTCGCCGAGCGGCGCGGGAAGATCGAGGTCTCTGCTCCCGCTCACGTCGCCCGCCGCAGCCCTGGCATCGTCCTGCACCGCCGGTCGACCCTGGCTGCAGGGGAAGTCACGCGGCGACACCGGATCCCGGTCACGACGCCGGTCGCAACCCTTATCGATATCGCTGCCCGCCTTGGGCGCGATCAGCTCGAGACTGCCATTAACGAGGCGGACAAGCTCGGTCTCGTTAGTCCCGAGGGACTCCGGTCTGCCGTTGACAGCGCAATCCCGCGCCCGGGGGTAGCGGCCCTGCGTGAGATCCTCGATCGCCGGACCTTCACCCGCACCGATAGCTGGCTCGAAAGACGGTTCCTGCCGATCGCCCGGAGGGCGGGATTGCCGCCGCCCCTGACCCAACAGTGGGTCAACGGGTTCAAGGTCGACTTCTACTGGCCCGATCTGGGCTTGGTGGTCGAGACGGACGGCCTGCGCACCCATCGGACCCCGGCGGCGCAGGCCCGGGACCGCATTCGAGACCAGGTCCACACCGCGGCCGGCCTCACTCCCCTGCGCTTCACCCACGCCCAGGTGGGGTTCGAGCCGCAGCATGTGCAGGCAACACTTTCGGCGGTCTCGGATCGACTGACGTCTGGGCCATCCGCCGATGGATGAAGCCTTTGTCCGGTGATGGCCGGACGAGGGCTTCAGCGGTTGCAGCCTCACTTCGGAGGGTTGCGGATGGCGCCCATGAGCCCCAGGCCGATCATCCCGATGATCGCCAGGGAGACCGCGCCCAGGAAGATCCCGCGTCCCGAGAATCCCGACTCGATCACGGCAGCGACCGTGGCGCCGAAGAAGAGCACGCAGAACACGAGCCCGGCCGTGAGGATCGCCGTGCGAACGTCCGCGCTCACCGGTGCACCGGGCGCACTAATACACCGGGTATGGCGGACCGGGCTCAACGGTGTCCCGGCGCCTTGCGAACAGCTTGATCGTGGCCAGTCCGAAGAGGAAGCCGCCGACGTGGGCGAGGTACGCGACGCCGCCTCCCTCACCGGCCACGTCCGGCGCCAGCTGGCCGACCGCCGGGATCGCCTGAAGCAGGAACCAGAGCCCGAGCATGACGATCGCCGGGATCTCGATGAAGGTGACGAAGAAGATGATGAACACGAGCGTCAACACGCGAGCATGCGGGTGCAGCAGGATGTAGCCGCCGAGCACCCCCGAGACCGCCCCGCTGGCGCCGATGGTCGGCCCGGTGACGCTCGGGTCGATCACCGCCTGTGCGTAGACGGCCACGAGCCCCGCAAGCACGTAGAAGAGCAGAAAGCGCAGGCGTCCCATCGAGTCCTCGACGTTGTTTCCGAACACCCACAGGAACAGCATGTTCCCGACGATGTGGAGGATCCCCGCGTGCATGAACATCGACGTCAGCAGCGTCACCCACCAGGCCGGCTCGTCGAGCGGCGCGAACGGTGCGCCCCGGGCCGCCAGGGCCTCGGCCTGTCGGTACTCCCTGGTTCCCTCGCAGACGACGTCGGCCTGCGCCGCCTCGCCGGCGCTGGGCACCGCCCCGACCGCGCAGTCTTCCCCCGGATGGGTGATTCGGTACGGAATCGCCCCGTACTCGATCGTCCGCTGATCGCTCTCGGGCACCCCGAGCTGCCGCAGCTCCGGGCTCGAGTACTCATCCGACGAGGCGGTGAGCTGCCAGACGAACACCGCCACGTTCGCCGCGATCAGCAGGACGGTGACGATCGGGAAGCGCAGCGTCGGCAGGTTGTCCTTGAGCGGGATCAAGCGGGCGAACAGCCTATTCAGGGTCCTAGCCCGGTTCCGCCGGGCACGCCGGTCGTGGCTTTGCCCGCACATTCGTCCAAAGATGTTTGACCGAGCGCGAAAAGGGGGATCCACTTCGCGCGGGCCATGAGCAGGAAGAGCGGGATCATCGCCGGGATCGTCGCGCTCGCCGCCGTGTCATTGGGGGTGGCGCCCGCCGCCGCCGCAACGCCCGGCGAGGAGAGGCTGGAGCGTTACGCGACCGACACCTGGGAGTCGTTTGCGGCGATGACCGATCCCCAGTCCGGCCTGCCGACGGACATCCTCTCGACCGACGGAACCCGCGCGGTTCAGACCTCGACCACGAACATCGGCGCGTATCTGTGGAGCACGGTCGCCGCGAAGGAGCTCGGGATCATCGGCCGCCAGGAGGCTTTGGACCGCCTTGACCGCACGATCACGACGCTCGAGGGGATGGAGCGCCACCCCGAGAGCGGCCAGTACTTCAACTGGTACGACCACCGCACGGGCGAGAAGCTCACGGTCTGGCCGCCGAGCGGCGCCCCCCTCGAGCCCCGGCTCTCCTCCGTGGACAACGGCTGGCTGGCGACCGGGCTCGAAGTCGTCCGGCAAAGCGTCCCCCAGCTCGCCGCGCGCGCCGGGGCCATCTACGACTCGATGGACTTCGGCTTCTACTACCGGCCCGACCAGAACAGGATCCTGTTCCATTACGAGCCGGGCACGGGCAACGCGGCCTGCTGCTACGACACGATCGTCAGCGAGAGCCGGATCGCCAGCTACATCGGCATCGCCAAGGGTGAGATCCCGCCCCGGGACTACTTCGGCACGTGGCGCAGCTTTCCCGACTCCTGCGACTGGGGCTGGGTGGAGACCCGCCCCATCGGCTTCCATCGCAGTTACTACGGCACCGACGTCTTCGACGGCGCCTACCCGTACAAGGACGCCTCCGGCCGCGATACGAGGGTGACCCCCTCCTGGGGCGGGAGCATGTTCGAAGCGCTGATGCCGGCACTTTTCCTGCCTGAGGAGGAGTGGGGGCCAGGAAGCTGGGGCTCGAACCACCCGCTGACCGTGCAGGGCCAGATCCACCACGGCATGACCGAGGCCGGGTACGGCTACTGGGGATTCTCGCCCGCGAACATCCCAGAGGGCGGCTACTCGACATGGGGCGTGGACGCGATTGGGAGTGATCCGGGCGGCTATCCGTCAAACAACGATCGGACGCTGGTCGACCACGGGTTCGCCGGATGTCCCGACCGCGACCCGCAGCCGGACCCGCCGCCGAGCGCCTACACCAACGGGGTCGTCACGCCGCACGCTGTATTTCTCGGTTTGCGTTACGCGCCGGCCGCCGCGCTGGAGAACCTCGCCAAACTCGAGGACGACTTCCCCGGCCTGTACACCGACCTCGGCTTCCTCGATTCGGTGAACGTCGATAGCGGCGTGGTCTCCGATTCCTACCTCTCGCTCGACCAGGGGATGATCATGGCGGCCCTCGCCAACGCGCTGGAGGACGACATGCTGCGAGAGGCATTCGCGACCGACGACATCGAGCGCGCGCTTCGCCCAGTGGTTGCGGTCGAGGAGTTCAACAACCATCCCCGCGGCTGCACGATCACCGGCCGGGAGGGCCCGGAGGTGCTGCTCGGAACCCTGCGGGACGACGTGATCTGCGCCCTGGGCGGCGATGACGTGGTGATCGCCAGCGTCGGCGACGATGTCGTCTTCAGCGACGCCGGGCGGGACATCGTCCATGCCGGCTTCGGGGACGACACGGTCTATGGTGGGGACGACGCCGACGCCCTGTTGGGAGGCTTCGGCTGGGACGTCCTCTCGGGCGGTCCCGGCGACGACCTCCTGGTCGGCGGTCCCGGCTCGGACCACCACGAGGGCGGCGACGGCGACAACGCCTGCATCCTCACGTCGGCCGGAGATACCGGCAACGCCTGCTAGACGCGGCGGGTCTCACTCGAGGTCGATGCCAGCGTCCTCGGCGGCCTTCTGGGCCTCGTCGAGCTGCTCCTCCCCCTCGTCCCGGAGCTCCTCGACCTTCTTGCGCGCGTCCTCGCCCGCTTCCTCGGCTCGCTCTTCCGCTTCGTTCAGCTTCTCCTCCGCCTCGTTGAGGAGCTCCTCGGCCTGATCCCGCGCGTCGTCGGCGTCGTCCGCGCCGCAGCCCGCCCAGCCGACTCCGATCGCGGCGATCGCGACGGCCACGGACGTGGCCAGGAGCTGGCGGCGATGGGTGAGGGGGGAGGGCTGCACCGGCGAGGTCTGAAGATAACTGCCCCCTCGGCCGGGGCACCTGCGGCGAGTGAGCGATTTCGGCCGCTATGCGGGCAAAAACGCCCGCTCGATCGGTAGCCCGCAGTGCCCAGCGACGCGGTGGCTCAAGCAGCCGCGCGCCGCTCCTCGACCTCGCGGGCGGCCTCGTCCGCGTGGTAGGAGCTGCGCACCAGGGGCCCCGACGCGACCGACTCGAAGCCCATCGTGTAGGCCGCATCGCGCAGCCGGTCGAACTCCTCAGGGTGCCAGTAGCGGACGACGGGCAGATGCTTGCGGGTCGGGCGCAGGTACTGGCCGACGGTCAGCACCTGGACCCTGTGCTCGCGCAGGATCGCGAACGCCTCGAGCATCTCGTCGAACTCCTCCCCGAGGCCGACCATCAGGCCCGACTTGGTGACCATCTCGGCGCCACCCATCTCCTTCGCCAGTCGCAGTACCCGGGCGGAGCGCATGAAGTCGGAGCCGCGCCGCGCCCGCGGATACAGGCGCGGGACCGTCTCGACGTTGTGGTTGAAGACGTCCGGCCGTTCGTGGATCACCTTCGCCAGCGGCATCTCCTGACCGCGGAAGTCCGGGGTGAGCACCTCGACCTTGCACCCGGGCGCCATCATCCGGATCGAGCGGATCACGCCGACGAAGGCTCCCGCGCCGTAGTCGGGCAGATCGTCTCGGTCGACCGAGGTGACGACCGCGTGGCGCAGGCCCATCTTGCGGACCTGGGTCGCCACCCGCAGCGGCTCGAGCGGATCGTTCCAGGTCGGCTTTCCCGTCTTGACGTTGCAGAACCCGCAGCGGCGCGTGCAGACGTCGCCGAGGATCATGAAGGTCGCGGTCCCGCGCTCCCAGCACTCGCCGACGTTGGGACAGTTCGCCTCCTCGCAGACCGTGTGGAGGTTGTCCTCGTGGATCGCCTGCTTGAGACGGCGGTATGTCGGGCCGCCCGGCGCTGGCACCTTGAGCCACGGCGGCTTGCGCTCGCGGAAGGGAAGGCCGCCCTCGATCCGCGCCCCGCCCGGATTCGCCCGCGAGCGGGTTACATGGAGCCGCTCGCCCGGCGAGGCAGGGTCGGACCCGGTGGAGGGGCGGGTGATGTCGGTGGCGGCCATCGAAGCTACGGTACCGGGGTCGGCTCGGGGGTCACGAGCGGCGCCGCCTCCTCCACCAGCTCCGCAAGCCTCGCTGGCGAGATGGTGCTGAGCGAGCGTTCGTAGACCTCGCCGAACCGCTCGGCGAGAGCCCTCGCGAGAGCATCGATGTCCTGCTCCTCACCGAGCTCACGCGAGACCGAGGTCATCCCACAGGCCTCGATGCCGCACGGAACGATCCACTCGAACGGCTGGAGGTCGTTGTTGACGTTGATCGCGAGCCCATGAGTCGTGATCGCCCTGCTCACGTGGATCCCGATCGAGCCGATCTTTCGCTCCGTGACCCAGACGCCCGTCAACCCTTCGCGGATGCCGGCCTCGACGCCCCAATCGCCCAGCGCGGCGATCATCACCCGCTCCATCCGGCGGATGTAGTCGTGGATGTCGTCGCCGTACGGCCGCAGCGAGACGATCGGATACCCCACCAGCTGGCCAGGCCCGTGGTAGGTGACCCGTCCCCCGCGGTCAGTGTCGGTGACCTCGATCCCCTGCGCCCGATACCAGTCCTCGCCCATCGGCAGCTCGTCGCTGGTCGAGCGGCGGCCCCTCGTGTAGACGGGTGGGTGCTCGAGCAGCAGCACGAGGTCGGGAACCTGGCCGGCGTGGCGTGCGGCCGCAAGCGCGCGCTGGGCGCGGAGGGCGTCCGCGTAGGGAACGAGCCCGCTTCGAACCACCCAGAGCTCGCTGGAGAGCATGGGCTTAGTGTCTCAGGCGACGGTCACTGGCTCGGCGGTGGCCGCGTCCAGGCGTTCCCGAGCCAGCTCACAGGCCGCCTCGAGCGGGATGATCGAGCGCTCCCTCGCCGCCTCTAGGACCCTGCTCATCGTGTCCTCGATCCCATGCGCCAGCTCGATCGCCTTCTCCTCGCTATAGCCGCGAATCTCCATGTAGACGTGGATCAGGCCCCCGGCGTTCGCGATGAAGTCCGGCGCGAACAGGATCCCCCGTTCGGCGAGGTCATCGGCGAGGCGCTCGTCGGCGAGTTGGTTGTTGGCGGACCCGCAGATCGCCTGACAGCGCAGGAGTGGCAGGTTCTCCTCGTCGATCGCCCCGCCCAGCGCGCATGGCGCGAGGATGTCGCACTCGGCCAGCATCGCCTCGCCGGGATCGAGCCATTCCGCGCCGAGCGCGACCGCCCGAGTCTGCTTCTCGGGGTCGATGTCCGAGACCGCGAGGTCGGCGCCGGCGGCGGCCAGGCGCCGGGCCAGCTCGCTGCCGACGTGGCCCATGCCGACCACCACAACGCGTCGGCCGGAGAGCGCGGCCGAGTCGAAGCGGTCGCGGGCGCACGCCCGCATCGCCGCTTCGACACCGACCGCTGTGAACGGGCTCGGGTCTCCCGAGCCGCCCCGCTCGGGAGGGAGCCCGGTCACGTGGTTGGTCCGCTCGCTGATCGTCAGCAGGTCACGCGGGGTGGTGCCGACGTCCTCCGCGGTGATGTAACGGCCGTCGAGCGACCCGACCAGGTCGCCGAAATCCAGGAGCATCCCCCGACGCTCGTCGCCCGTGGGCACGGTCGCCTCCGGGGCACAGATCACTCCCTTGCCGCCACCGAGGTCGAGCCCGGCCGCCGCCGCCTTCATCGTCATCCCGCTGGCGAGCCGCAGGGCATCGCGGGCGCCGTCGATCGTCGCCGGGTAGTGCCAGAGCCGGACCCCGCCGAGCGCGGGCCCCAGCGCCGTCGAGTGGATTGCGACGATCACGTAGCACCCGCTGCGTGCACCGCGGCGGATCACCAGTTCCTCGTGCTCGAACGGCACCGGCGCGATCCCGTCGTCGGGCTTCACCTCGACCTCGGCTGTCGTCGTTGCCGGCCGCCCATTCCCCCGCTTGACCGCAACGCTCATCGCTCCGCGCCCCACCCCTCGAGTCGCTCCTTGATGCGCGCGAGGAACTTGGCCGCAACCGCGCCGTCGAGCGCCCGGTGATCCCATGACATCGGCAGGAAGGTCATCGGCCGGATCGCGATCGAGTCGCCGTCCGGCCCCGAGACGACCACGGGGCGCTTGACGATCGCCTCGAGATCGAGGATCGCCACCTGGGGCTGATTGATGATCGGCGTCGCCAGCACGGCGCCGAACTGCCCCGGGTTGGTGATCGTGAACGTGCCGTCATGCACCTCGTCCGGGTGCAGCTCCTTGGAGCGCGCACGTGAGGCGAGATCCGCGATCGCCGCCGCCATCCCCTCGAGGCTGAGCCGCTGCGCCTTGGGGATCACCGGAACGATCAGCCCGTCGTCGAGCGCCACCGCGATGCCGAGGTTGACGTCGTCGTGGTAGACGATCTCGTTGCCCTCGATGGAGGCGTTAAGGATCGGATACTCCTGGAGCGTCTCGACCGTGGCGAGGGCAACGAAGGCGAGGTAGGTGAGCGGCACCCCGCGCTCCCTCATCGGCTCCTTCAGCTCAGCCCGGCTAGAGGCCACCCGCGACATGTCGACCTCGACGATCGTGGTGCAGTGGGCGGACGTGCGCCTGCTCTCGACCATATGCTTGGCGATCAGCTGGCGCATCGGCGACATCTGCTCGCGCCGGCCTACCAGCTCGGCGGTCGCCGGGGCCTCAGCGGGAGTCGCCTCCGGCTCCGGCCGATACGGAGACTCGATGTGCATCGGGCGTCCCGCCGGGGCCGCCCCGCCGGACTCGATGTGCGCAAGCACGTCCTGCTTTCGCACGCGCCCGCCGATCCCGGTGCCCTCCACGCGGTCGAGGTCGACGCCGTGCTTGTCGGCGATCCTCCGGACGACCGGCGAGTAGAACCGGGAGCGATCCGGCTGGCCGTCACCGCCGGGAGCGCCCACCGGCGCGGGGGCGGGCCGTTTCGCAACCGGGGCGGCCGCCTCGGCGCGCCCCCCGGCCGGCTCTGCCGGCGCCTGCTGGGGCGCCGTCGCGGCCGGCTCGGGGGACGTCCCCATTGCGACCTGATGCTCGGATGCCTCGCGCTGCTTCGACTCCTCGGGGTGGGCCTGTCCCGGCTTCGCCTCGGCGTCGATCTCGGCCAGCGTCGTGCCGACGGGCACGGTCTCGCCGGGCTCGACCAGGATCCGCTCCAGCCGCCCGCTCGCGGGTGAGGGGATCTCGACGTCCACCTTGTCGGTGGTGACATCGGCCACGGTCTCGTCGGCCTCGACCCAGTCGCCGGGTCGCTTGCGCCACTCGAGAATGGTGCCCTCGGAGACCGAGATTCCCATCTGGGGCATCGTGACTTCGGTGACGTTGGTCTCAGCGGTCACGTCGTCCCTCCCGGAACAATTCCGGCCGAATCCTCCGCTCCCGCAAGAATCTCTTGCCCTCGGCTTCGCCTCGGGCCTTCTTGACCTGCTCCCGCGTCCGGTTCGGCCGGGTTGCTGGCGGGCCGGGCTCCCAGTCCCTCAGTACCTGAGGAGCTCACGGCACGCCTCCTTCATGTCCTCGAGCTGAGGGAGCACGGCCTGCTCCAGCGGAGGGCTGAACGGGATCGGCACGTCGGGTGTCGTCAGCCTGCGCACCGGCGCGTCGAGATCCTCGAACGCTTCCTCGGTGATCAGCGCGGCCACCTCGGCGCCCATCCCCGCTGAGCGCGTGGCCTCGTGCGCGACGAGGATCTTGCCCGTCTTGCGAGCGGTCGTCAGGATCGCCTCTCGATCCAGCGGCGCCAGCGAGCGGAGGTCGAGCACCTCGATCTCCTCGCCGAGCTCCTCCGCAGCCTGCATCGCCAGGATCACGCTCGAGCCGTAGGCGATCACGCTCATCTCCGAGCCCTCGCGGGCGATCCGCGCCTGGCCGATCGGCACCACATGCTCCCCTGCGGGAACCTCGCCCTTGACGTGGCGGTAGAGGCCCTTGTGCTCGAGGTAGCAGACCGGATTCGGGTCGCGGATGGCGCTGATCAGAAGACCCTTCGCGTCGGCGGCGGTGGACGGCGCCACCACCTTCAAGCCGGGTGCCTGCACGAACCAGGCTTCCGGGTTCTGCGAGTGGAAGGGGCCGCCCGAGAAGCCGCCGCCCGAGGGCAGGCGGACCACCATCGGGACCGCGACGCCCTGGCGGTAGTGGAGCTTGGCGGCGACGTTGACGAGCTGGTCGAAGCCACAGGAGATGAAGTCGGCGAACTGCATCTCGCAGACGGGCTTGAGCCCCTCCACGGCGGCGCCGACGGCGGCGCCGATGATCGCGTTCTCCGCCAGCGGAGTGTCGAGCACCCGGTGGGCACCGAACTCCTCCATGAAGCCGTCGGTGACCTTGAACGCGCCGCCGAAGGCGCCGATGTCCTCCCCGAGGCAGAACACCGTCTCGTCCCGGCGCATCTCGTAGCGCAGGGCGTCGGTGATCGCCTCGAGGTACGTCAGAACGACACCGGCCGAATCCTCCGCTCCCGCCCCAACATCTTGCCCTCGGCTTGGCCTCGGGCCTTCGTCTTGTGCTTCCGCGTCCGGTTCGACCGGGTGCGCGGCCGGCTGGGGTGGCGTTACTTCGTTCACGCCGCCCTCCTCGAATCGCCGCTCGCCGGCTGTTCGCCGCCCGCGGCGTCCCCCGATCCGTCCTGCTGCCAGAACGACCACGGCGCCTGACCGTCGCCGAGCGCCTCCCAGGCGTCGGCGTACACCCCTTCGGTGGCGCTCTCTGGTTCGGGCATCGGCGAGGCGAGCGCCTTCTCCGCGCACTCGGCGACGTACTCGCCGACCTCGGCGCGGATCGCCTCGACCTCGTCGGGATCGAACCCGAAGTCGTCAGTGAGGCGGCTCGCGTAGCGCTCGATCGGGTCGCGCTTCTCCCACGCCTCGAACATCTCCGGCGGCACGTAGCTCATGTCGTCGTGCGCGCCGTGGCCGTGCATCCGCATCGTCTCGCACCCGATCATCGTGGGGCCGCCCCCCGCGCGGGCGCGCTCGACCGCGACTCGGGAGGCCTCGAAGACGGCCTCGACATCGTTGCCGTCCACGCCGACCGAGGCGAGGCCGTAGGCCCGGGCGCGGCCGACCGGGTCGCCGACGAACTCGAGCTCATTCGGGGTCGAATAGGCAAACTGGTTGTTCTCGAGCAGGAACACGATCGGCAGCTCGTGAACGGCGGCGAAGTTCATCGCCTCGTGCCACTGGCCGTTGGCGGTCGAGCCCTCCCCGAAGTAGGTCATCGCGACCCGGTCCTCGCCGCGCATCTTGAACGCCAGCGCCATCCCGTTCGCCACCGGCGCCATGTCGGGAAGCATCGAAACCATTCCGACCGCGCCCAGCCGGCGGTCGCCGAAGTGCATGTTCCCGTCCCTGCCTCCCGTGACGCCGTGGGCCCGCCCCATGTAGTTCGCCAGGTAGCGGTCGGGCGTGACGCCCCGGACGAAGTGAGCGCCGAGGTCGCGATGGAGGATGCACATCCGGTCGCGCGGGCCGAGGGTGTAGGCGGAGCCCACCGAGATCGCCTCCTGGCCGTGTCCGTCGTAGAAGGACCCGGGCACCTTGCCCTGCCGGTAGAGCGTGATCGCGCGCTCCTCCGCGGACCTCATCATCACCATGAACCGGAACAGGTGGGCGCGATCGTCCCTGCTCAGGTGCATGCCGGTATGTTCGCGCGCAGACTCGCGACCGCGTACCCGCGGGCTTGCAACAGCAGCGTCGCCGTTCTCCATCTCGTCCGCCTTTCGGCTCTGGCTCGGCTGTTGGGATCTCCGCCAGCCGTGCCGGTGATTCTCGCCGCTTCCGGGATCTCCGCTCGCGGCGCCAACGGACCTAAGCGGGAAGCCGAGGGTTCCGCCTCTCCTTCCCTATGTTCGGATCCACGGAATGCGTGGATCGCCACTAGCGATTCTATTGCCCCGAAGGGCGGCGTTTCAACCACCTGGGCCGGGTCGACGATTCGGTTGCGGCGGTATTTCCGAACTTCGCTGCCCCAGCCGCATCCTCGACGTTCTCGGCGCATTCGTCGAGCCCGTCGACATTCACGGCCCGGATGTCGAATGGGGGAAACCGAGTGGAGATAACGGTTATGGGTCGCAAGATGACGGTGCAGCAGAGCAATGCCCCGAGGGCCGAGACCCCGGGGGTCGCGTTGATGTTCCCCGGGCAGGGGAGCCACGGCGCGGGCATGGACGATCCCTATCGAGGGACGGACCTGTTCGAGCGCGGGCTCGCGCTGCTCGACGAGGATCCCTTCGCCAAGCTCGACGAGGGAACCCGCTGGCAGCAGCCCGCGGTGTTCCTGTGCTCGGTTTGCGCCTGGGACGCCGCCGGTCGCCCCGAGGCCGGCGCCGGCCTCGGCCACTCCCTCGGCGAGTACGCCGCGCTGGTTGCGGCGAGCGCGCTGGAGTTCGAGCAGGCGCTGGGCCTGGTCGATCGCCGTGCCGAGGCGATGGCGCGGGCCGCTGCCGAGCGCCCTGGTCGCATGATCGCGCTGCTGGGGGGGCGCTCGGACGCGGTCGAGGATCTCGCGAACGAGGTCGAGCTGACCGTGGCCAACGACAATGCCCCGGGGCAGGTCGTGCTCTCGGGTGATCGCGACCGGGTCGAGCAAGTCGCCGAGCGTGCCCGCGAGGCGGGCGCCAAGGCGCGGGTCCTCGACGTCGCCGGGTCCTTCCACTCTCCCGCGATGGAGCCGGCGCTCCGAGCGCTGCGTGAGGCGCTCTCCAAGGTCGACTTCCGCTCCCCGCAATTTCCGGTCTTCTCGTGCGGCACCGCCGCCCCATTCTCGGATCCCGCCGAGGAGCTGGCCGCCAACATGGTCCGCCCGGTGCGGTGGCGCCAGGTGGTGGAGGCCGCGTTGGCCGGCGGGATCGAGCGCTTCCGCGAGCTGGGCCCCGGCCGCGTGCTCACCGGCCTGGTCCGCCGGATCGAGGCGGACGCAATCGTGGAGGCGCGCGCATGAGGGCCGGGATCTTTGGAGTGGGATCGGCGCTGCCGGAGGACACGGTGCGAAACGCCCAGCTGGTGGAGAGCCTCGACACCACCGACGAGTGGATCGTGAAGCGCACGGGGATCCGCGAGAGGCGCTGGCTCAATGGCCAGACCACGCTCACCGACATCGCCTCAGAGGCGTGTGTCATGGCGCTCGCCGACGCCGGTCGGGAGCCGGAGGAGATCGATCGGGTGATCTGCGCGACGATCACCCCCGACCGGCTGACGCCCGGGCTGGCGCCCGGTGTCGCCACTCGGATCGGGGCCACCCGCGCCGGCACCTGGGACGTGAACGCGGCCTGCTGCGGCTTTCTCGCCGCGCTCGAGCAGGCCGTCGCGCTGGTCGACTCCGGGCGCGCCGATGTGATCGTGGTCTGCGCGGCCGAGGCGATGTCGCGGATCGTGGACATGACCGACCGCTCCACCGCGGTTCTCTTCGGGGACGGCGCCGGGGCCGTGGTCGTCGCGCGGGGCTATCTCGACCTCGGGGTGTCGGCGTTCGAGCAGGGATGCGACGGGGCCCAGGCCGACCTGCTCTACGCCGAGGCGGAGGAGCGCCTGGTCCGGATGCAAGGGCGGGACGTCTATCGCCACGCCGTCCGGCGCATGGTGGAGTCCTCACGGGCCGTGCTCGCGCGAGCCGGGATCACCCCTGACGAGATCGACGTGCTGGTCGCGCATCAAGCGAACATCCGCATCGTCGAGGCCACCGCCCTACAGCTGGGGATCCCACCTGAGCGCGTCTTCGTCAACGTCGACCGGGTTGCCAACACCTCGGCGGCCTCGATTCCGATCGCCCTTCACGATGCCGAGCGGACCGGTCAGCTCCAGCCGGGGGCGACGGTGGCTCTGGCGGCGTTCGGCGCCGGTTTCGTCTGGGCCGCGGGTGTGATCTCGTGGAAGGAGCGGGCGCATGTCTTCGCCTGACCGCCCCGCTGAGCGACCCGACGGCTGCGCCGTGGTCACGGGCGGCTCCCGAGGGATCGGCGCCGCGGTGGCCGAGCGCCTCGAGCGCGACGGATGGCCGGTCGCGCGGCTGTCGCGAAGCGGCGGCGGGAACGGGGCCGGCTACCGGGCCGATGTCTCGGAAACCGAGGAGGTCGAGGCCGCGTTCGAGCGGATCGAGGGCGATCTGGGACCGGTGCTGGTGCTGGTCAACAACGCGGGCGTTCGCCGTGACGGCCTCGCGATCCGCATGGACCGTGAGCAGTGGGACGACGTCGTGGCGACCAACCTGACCGGTGCATTCAACTGCACGCACCGGGTATTGGGGTCGATGTTGACCGCCCGCTGGGGGCGGATCGTCAACGTCTCCTCGGTGGTGGCCGAGCGCGCCAATCCCGGCCAGGCCAACTACGCGGCGGCGAAGGCAGGGCTGCTGGCGCTGACGCGGACCGTGGCCAGGGAGATGGCGCGGAAGGGAATCACCTGCAACGCGGTCGTTCCCGGGCTGATCGACACCGAGATGACCGAGGACGTGCAGGAACGGCTTCTGCCCGCGATCCCGGCGGCCCGTCCCGGCACCCCGGAGGAGGTCGCGGTGTGCATCGGGTTCCTGTGTTCGCAGGAGGCGGGGTACGTCAACGGGGCGGCGCTGGCGGTCGACGGGGGACTTGCATCTTGAGCAGCGGAATCAAAACAGCGAACACCAGAAAGGAGACAACAATGAGTGATGGCACCAAGACGCTGAGCGCCGAGCAGCAGGAGGCGTTCGAGCAGATCAAGCGGCTTCTGGGTGAGCAGAAGGTCCCGGGCGCCGATGCGGCGACCCCGGAGAGCACCTGGGAGGACCTCGACGCCGACTCGCTGGACCTGGTCGAGCTGGTCCGAGCGCTCGAGGACGAGTATTCGATCCAGATCGACGACTCGGAGCTCGACGGAGTCGAGACGGTCGGCGACGCGGTCGACATGCTCCTGCGCCTGCGCTCGGAGAAGGTCCAGGGGTGAGCGCGGTCGCTGTCACCGGGCGCGGCGTCGTCACCCCGATCGGGGACGGCGCCGACGCCTTCCTGGATGCGATCGACGCCCGCGCCTCGGGGATCGAGGACGGGCTCGCACCATGCCCCGAGTTCGATCCCGAGCACTGGATCGACGCTCGGGTGATCCGGCGCTCCGACCGGTTCACCCACCTGGCGGCAGCGGCGGCCGCGCAGGCGATCGCCGAGGCTGGCCTCGAGGACGCGGTCGGCGACTCGCTCGAGCCGGGCCGGGTGGCGGTGGTGATCGGCACCGGCGTGGGCGGCATCGCGACGATCGAGAACGCGACCCGCCTCCTCTACGAGCGCGGCGAACGGGCCGTGTCGCCGCACATGGTGCCGGCGATGATGCCGAATGCAGCCACTGCGACGGTTGCGATCGGGCTCGGCGCCCACGGTCCGGGCTGGTCGCTGGCCTCGGCCTGCGCGACCGGCGCCCACGCGATCGGCGAGGGGAAACGGATGATCGAGCGCGGCGAAGCGGACGTGGTCATCGCGGGCGGCAGCGAGGCGCCGATGACGAAGCTGGCGATCGCGGCCTTCCGGCAGATGGGCGCGCTCTCCAAGGAGGGCATCTCGCGCCCGTTTGATGCGCGGCGTGACGGCTTCATCATGGGGGAGGGCGCCGGAGTGATCGTGCTCGAGTCCACCGAGCATGCCCGTGCCCGCGGGGCGAAGGTGCTCGGTGAGGTCGCGGGCTAC
This sequence comes from uncultured Actinomycetes bacterium, assembly GCA_963788115.1. Classification (GTDB taxonomy): domain Bacteria; phylum Actinomycetota; class Thermoleophilia; order Solirubrobacterales; family 70-9; genus CAWBFD01. Next base: position 845,336 of record CAWBFD010000002.1, on the reverse strand, counting down.
GGTGCGTCCAACGACGCCTTCCACATGACCCAGCCCGACCGCGACGGACGGGGTGCGACCGAGTCGATGCGAGCGGCCCTGGCCGACGCCGACCTCTCACCGGCGGACATCGGCTACATCAACGCCCACGGGACCTCGACGCCTCACAACGACCGCACGGAGGCACGCGCGATTCACGCCGTCTGGAACGGCGATGCGCCGCCGGTGTCGTCGACGAAGTCGGCGATCGGGCACCTGATGGGGGCCGCCGGGGCGGTCGAGGGTGTGGCGACCCTGGGCGCCCTCGATGCGCCACTCGCTCCCGCCGACGCTCAACTTCGAGGAGCCGGACCCCGATTGCGACGTCGATTGCGTGCCCGATGGGCCCCGCGAGGCGCCGGGCCTCGAGGCGGCGCTCTCGAACTCGTTCGGCTTCGGTGGTCAGAACGCGACCCTGGTGTTCACTGCGCCGTGAAGCCGCCGGCAACGCTAACCCGCCCGTCGGCGCCCGCAGCCCTCGAGCCCTCGCCCGCCGTCGAGCGGATCGAGGCGCTGCTCGACCCGGCGACATTTCGTCCCTGGCGGTCGGCCGTCGGCGACGGGGTCGCCGCCGGCTCAGGCCGCCTCGGCGGCCGGAGGGTGATGATCTGGGCGCAGGACCCGACCCATCGCGGCGGCTCGCTGGGACGTGCGGGCGGCGAGACGATCACCCGGACGATCGACCGGGCGCAGTCCGAGCGGGTGCCGGTTGTGGGGCTGGTCGCCTCGGGGGGAGCGCGCCTCCAGGAGGGGGCGGGCGCCCTGCATGCGTACGCGAAGATCTTCCGGGCCCAGGCGGTGGCCGACGTGCCCCAGCTCAGCCTCGTGGTCGGCACGTGCGCGGGCGGCGCCGCGTACTCCACCTCGCTCGGGGACTTCACGCTCATGGTCGGCGACGGCGCCCGGCTCTTCCTCACGGGACCCGGCGTGGTGGAGAAGGTGACTCGCGAGCAGGTCAGCCCCGACGAGCTCGGGGGTGCGGCTGTGCACGCCCGCAACGGGGTCGCCCAGCTGCACGCCGCCGGCGACGACGAGGCGGCGGCGCTCTCCTGTGAGCTGATCTCGCATCTGCCCGACTTCGCGCGCGGGACCCTGCCGCTGGCCGCACCGGCCGATCCCATCGCCGGCGATCCCTCGGACCCGGTCCCCGAAGAGACCCGCCGCGTCTACGACGTCCGCGACGTGGCCGCCCGCATCGTCGACGGCGGGCGCCTCCTGGAGCTGTCGCCGCGGTGGGCGCGGAACATGGTCGTGGGGCTGGCACGCATGGACGGGCTTCCGGTCGGCGTGATCGCCAACCAGCCGCACTACCTCGGCGGCACCATCGACGCCGCCGGCGCCGAGAAGGGTGCCTGGTTCGTCTCGCTCTGCGACCGGTTTGGCCTGCCGCTGGTGGTCCTGGTCGACACGCCGGGGTTCCTGCCCGGGGTGGGGCAGGAGCGGCGTGGCGTGATCCGCTACGGCGCGTACCTGCTCGACGCCTTCGGGCGCGCAACCGTCCGGCGAGTAACCGTGACCCTGCGTCAGGCGTATGGAGGAGCACACATCGTGATGAACTCGCGCGACCTCGGAGCCGACCTCACCCTCGCCTGGCCGGGGGCTGCCCTGGGCGTGATGGGCCCGCGTCAGGCGGTGGGCGTGATCGAGCGCAGGGCGATCGCGGCCGGCGCCGACCCCGACGAGCTCGCCGCCCGCTACGAGGAGGAGCACCTCGACATTACTCGCGCGGCCGCCAACGGGTACGTTGATGAGATCGTGGAACCGTCTGAGACGCGAGCGAGGATCCTCGACGCGCTCGAAGGCGCCGGATGAGCGCCGTCGCAACCGCACCCCGTCCCCGGAACGCGACCGAGCGGTCGATTATCGATGCGGCGCGCGAGCTGATCGCCGAGCGCGGCTATGAGCGGACGACGATCGACGCGATCGCCCGCCGCGCGATCGTCTCGCGGACGGCCGTCTACTTCTACTTCCCGAACAAGGGGGCGATCCTCGACCGGCTGATCCAGCGAACGTTCGCGGACATGTACGCGGCGGCGGCCCCCTACCTCGACGGCGCGGGGGAACCCCGCCGCGAGCTGCGCCAGGCGCTGGCGCGCGTCTGCGCGGTGGTCAACCGGGACGCCAACGTGCTGCTACTGGTCGCCCGCCTCTCCGGGGAGCGCCATCACCACCTCCCCGACGAGTGGATGCCCTACATCATGCGACTCGTCGCAGCGGCGGAGCGCCGGATCGAGCGCGACCAGAAGCGCGGTGTGGCATTCGACGACGTCCCGCCCCGGCTCTCCGCGGAGGCCCTGTGCGCGATGGTCGAACGCCACATAACGCTCGATGTCGTCCGCGGCGGCGGGGTCGCATCGAGCTCGATCTGGATCTTGGCCGAGCTGTGGTGGCGGGCGATGTACTCGCGGCCCGACGCCTACTCGGACGAGGCCGGCTCGGACGGCGCCAACGGCGCCCCCAGCGCGTGATGGCCGCCGTCCACGTGCAGGATCTCGCCGGTCACGCCGCGCGATAGGTCCGAGAGCAGGAACGCGCAGGCATCGGCCACGGGCCCGGGATCGCTCAGGTCCCAGCCGAGCGGCGCTTGGTGCTCCCAGGCGCCGGCGAGGCGCTCGAACCCGTCGATGCTTCGCGCCGCCACCGTGGTCAGCGGGCCGGCCGAGATCAGGTTCGAGCGGATGCCCCGCCGGCCGAGGTCGCGGGCGAGGTAGCGGCTGATCGACTCGAGGGCGGCTTTGGCGACGCCCATCCAGTCATAGCCTGGCCAAGCGACGGTGGCGTCGAAGTCGAGCGCGACGATCGAGCCGCCGCCGCCGGCCTCCAGCGGCTCCAGCAGGCCGCTCGCGAGCCGCTTCAGCGAATAGGCGCTGGTGCGGAACGCCTCCTCGGCCGACTCCGCCGGGGTGTCGAGAAAGCGGCCGCCGAGTGCGTCCTCGGGCGCGAAGGCAACGGCGTGGACGAGCCCGTCGAGCGAGCCCCAGCGCGAGGCGAGCTCCTCGGCGATCCGGGCCACGTCGTCGTCGCGGTTGACATCCAGCTCGAGAACGTCGGGCGTCTTGGGGAGACGCTTCGCCACCCTCTCGGTGATCCGCATCGCCCGGCCGAAGCTGGTGAGCACGACATCGGCGCCCTCGCGCTGCGCGCGCTCGGCGATCGCGAACGCGATCGAGCGGTCGGTAACGACGCCGGTGATGAGCAGGCGCTTGCCCTCGAGCAGCATGTCCTTCGGTATCACCGGTTGCGGCCGCGAGTTGCGTCGATTCGACGCCCCCATGCCGATTGTCGAGTTTGTCCGCCTCAGGCCCACGAAGCCGACGCTCGATACCGGGTTGTCGAGCTGATCAACGACGCAGCCCCCGGCTGGGCTCCGACGGCCGCCGGCTGGCGTGGCTCGCGTCGGAGCCGGTGGAGGCCGCCCTGGCCACGATCGCTCGCGACGCGATCGACCTCGTGTCCGCTTCCGCTACCCGGATGGGCCCAAGGCACTCCCGCCCGAGTTGGGTGACTCCTCGTCGTTCCGAACGTAGCTGAACACCTCGGCGACGTAGGCGAGGCTCACCTCCGCGCTCGACCCCGTGAGCTCGCGGGCCGCGTCCAGGACCCGCCGGCGCTCGGCATCCGGGAGCGCTGCGATGAAGCTGATCGAACCTACCCGATCGACGAACCCCCGCCGGTCGAGGCGCTGCTCGTGCCCGAGCTCCACCGCCTCCTCGAGCCGGAACAGCGGGCTGGCGTCGAGGCCACGCTGCCAGGCCCCTGAGCCGTGGGCGGGGGCACTTGCCCGGTAGGGCTCGACCAGCTCGCTGATCGCGGCCTGCAGGGGCTGGTCCAGGCGGCGGCGGTTCCAGATCAAGCCGAGGCGTCCTCCGCTCCGCAGGATGCGATGGATCTCGGGCAGCGCCTCCGCCTGGTCGAACCAGTGGAAGGCCTGCCCGGCCACGACCGCATCCGCCGAGCCCCGCGCGAACGGAAGCCGTTCGGCCACGGCGTCGACGGCTTTCACCGAGGGCAGCTTGCGAGCCAGCGCCGCGCGCATCTCGGGTACCGGCTCGACGGCGATCACCGTCGCCCCGCTGGGAAGCAGGTGCTCGGTCAGCTTTCCGGTGCCGGCGCCGAGATCGACCACGGTGTCGTCGGGATCGACAGCCAGCCGGTCGAGCAGCCAGCGCACGGCCTCGCGCGGATAGTCGGGCCGGGCCCGGTCGTATGCGGCTGGGTCGGCGCTGAACCCCTCGGAGGCCGCGTGGTGGATCACGCGCCGTGCGCGGCCTCGGCCGCCAGCTCGAGTCGATCGTCCCCCCAGAAGACCCCGCCGGCGACCAGCACTGAGGGCACGCCTAGCACTCCGCGGTCCCCGGCCGCGTCGGTCGCGGCTCGCAGGCGCTCCTTGATCTGTTCCCGGCCGACGGCCGCCTCGATCGCGCGCGGATGCATCTCCGACGCTGCTCCCGCCAACAGCACGTTGTCGGGCCGGGAGAGGTCGCGGCCGGCGGCGAACGCCTGGCGGAAGGCGGCGAGCGAGAAGGAGACGGCACGCCCGATCTCCTTGGCGAAGGTGGCGGCCCGCATCGCATACAGGGTGTTCGGCGGCCACGGGTCGGGCCACTGGATCGGGGGGAGCCCGTACGCGGAGGCACGGCGCTCACACTCGCGCATGCCCTCCTCGCGCCCAGGGCCGTTTCCCCATGAGCCTCTGCCGAAGCGCTTGAATAGCGCTCCGAGCAGGACCGGCTGCCACTCCGGCGGCTCCCCGATCGCCTCGGTGAACACCGCGTTCACGCGCTCCGCGGCGAGATACGAGTACGGGGAGCCGAGGTCGTAGAAGAACAGGGGGCGCTTGGTCGCGCCGGCCATCAGCGACCGCTACTGGTGGGTCGCCCAGCCGTCGACGGCGCGCGCGGCCTCCAGCACCGCCTCGGAGATCGTCGGGTGCGGATGGACGATGCGCGCCAGCTCCTGATACCCGCCCTCGAGCGCCATCGTGTCGACCAGCTCGGAGATCATGTCGCACGCCCGGTTGCCGACGACGTGGGCCCCGAGGATCTCGCCAAACTCGGAGTCGGCGACGATCTTGATCAACCCGTCACGGTCGTCGTAGACCGTCCCGGCACCGACGGCGCCGAGCTTGAAGCGCCCGATCTTGATGTCCTTTCCCGCCTCCTTCGCCTCGGCCTCGGTCATGCCGACGCTCGCCACCTGCGGATGGCAGAAGGTCGCCCCCGGAACGAGGTCGACGTTGATCGGATGGGTCTCGGCCCCGGCGGCCGTCTCGACCGCCACCACGCCCTCCTCCATCGCCTTGTGGGCAAGCGCCGGGCCCCGGACCAGATCGCCGATCGCGAACACCTTCGGGTTCGAGGTCCGCTGATACTCGTCGATCCTGATTCGCCCGCCTTCCTCGACCTCGACCTTGGCGTCGGCGAGACCGAGCGGCTCGGTGTCGGGTGCTCGGCCACCCGCGATGCAGAGGTAGTCGACCTCGATCTCCTGCTCGCCGAATCCGACCTTGACCGACTTCGATCCCGCGTCCACCGATTCGACCTTGGTCCCGGTCGAGATCGTGATGTTCTGCTTCTTGAACGCCCGCTCGACCACCCGGGCCATGTCCTTGTCCTCCAGCGGCAGGATCTGGTCGAGCATCTCGATCAGGGTCACCTCGGTGCCGTAGCGTCCGTAGGCGGAGGCGATCTCGGCCCCGGACGCCCCGGCGCCGACGACGGCGATCCTCTTGGGCAGCTCGGGGAGCGACCACGCGCCCCATGTGTCCACGACGCGCTCGGAGAACTCGACCCCCGGGATCGGCAGGGCGACCGAGCCGGTGGCCAGCACGACGGCCTTCGCTTCGTGGGTCGCGTCGCCGACCTGGACGTTGCCCTCCGCGGTCAGCTTGCCCTCCGCCTCGATCCACTCCACCTTGTTCTTGTCCCACAGGAACTTCACCCCGTTGGAGAGCGACTCCGAGACCTTCGCTCGCCGCTCGCCCAGCGCCACCCAGTCGATGCCGGCCCCCTGCGTCGTGATCCCGAGCTCGGCGCCGTTGGCGACGCGGTCGTAGATCTCGGCCGTGTAGAGCATCGTCTTCGCCGGAATGCAGGCGTAGTTCAGGCATCGCCCGCCGGGCTTGTCCTGCTCGACGACGGCGGTCCGCTGGCCGAGCTGAGCAGCGCGGATCGCTGCCACGTACCCGCCAGGACCCCCACCGATCACGATCACGTCGTAGGGATCAGCCATTGGGGAGCGACTTTATCCAACTGCCGGGCCTGCGCTGACCCCGTCCCTGCGACACCCCGCCGGCGCGGACGCGGGAGCAGATTGAGAAGCCCGAGCCGTAGGCGAGGGCAGGATGCTCTGGCGGGAGCGGAGCAGCCGGCGGGCCTTGGTTCATTCCCGAGGGACGCGCTCCGGCATCTGGATCCGTGCGAGGGCCTTGATCATCAGGTAGAAGAGCGTCCCCGCGATCGCGAGCACGAGCGTGTTCCCGATCGCCTGGGTCCACTCGGTGGCGCCAACGAGCCCGAGGGCGGTCGCCACGATCAGGATCAGCAGCAGGGTCTGAAAGCCGAGCACGGCCCAGTAGCGGGCGCGCCACATGCCCCAGGCCATCAGCCCCATGAGCGCCACCGGGATGATCACGGAGACGAGCGGTGGGCGCTCCGAGCCCAGCTCGATCCCGTCGCTCGAGAACCGGTCGACCTCGGCGCCCGCGGCGTAGGCGACGATTACCGCGACGGCCAGCAGCGCTGCGATCACGGCGCCGACCGTGACGACGGTTGGCCGCTCGCCCTCGGCGAGCGGCTCGAGCGCCTCGCGGGCGGCTCGGTTGCGAGCCTCCGAACGAGCCGCCATCTGCTCCCGTCTCGCGGCGACCGTCTCGCTGCGCTGACGGGAGCGACTCTTGCGCTTCTGGCGCGACTCCCGCTTGCGCTCGCGGCTCGCCATAGCTATGTCCTCGCCGCCGCGGCGAGCGCGTCGCGCAGCGCCCGGGCGGCGGCCTCCGGATCCTCGGCATCGCGGATCGCGCGCACGACCACCGCCCGCTCGGCCCCGGCCGCCACGACCTCCGCGATGTTCGACCGATCGATCCCGCCGATCGCGAACCACGGAACGCTCGCGTTGCGGGCCGCGTACCGGATCAGGCCGAGGCCGGTGGACGGTCGGCCCTCCTTCGTCGGTGTCTCCCATACCGGGCCGACGCTGATCTGGTCGGGTCGAGCGGCGCCCTCCGCCGCGCAGGCGGCGTCGAGCTCGTCCTCTGAGTGCGTCGAGAGGCCGACCAGCGTTCCAGCTCCCGCAATCCCTCTTGCCACCTCAACCGGCAGGTCGTCCTGCCCCACGTGGACGCCGTCGGCGCCGGCGCGCTCCACCAGATCCGGGCGATCGTTGATGATGAACAGCGCGCCGTGGTCCGCTGCCGCCTCCCGGTATGGCCTCGCGGCGTCGAGGAGAGCCTCGTCGCGGATCGTCCCCTTCTCCCGCATCTGGACCAGATCGGCGCCTCCTCGGAGGGCCGCCTCGAGCGTTGCTCGTGGGTCGTCGCCCCGTGGGCGAGCGTCGCAGACGAAGTAGAGTCGCGCACTCGCCAGCCGCTGCAGCCTCCGCTCGGGAATCATGGAGTCAATATCTACCAGCGGTACCATGCTGGATGTAACGGGAGCCCCACCGGTGGGCTGAGAGGGCGGCATGTGGCCGCCGACCGTCTGAACCTGATCCGGGTAATGCCGGCGCAGGAATGGTGGCGCGGACCGCCCGGCCGGAGAGGAGTAACCGAGCGTGCCGAGTCAGTCGAACGAGAACGGCGTCCAACGCCTGCAGGGGCCGGCCCCCGTCGATCTGCTGATCGTCGGCGCGGGGGTAATCGGACTCGCGTGCGCATGGCGAGCGGCCCAGCGCGGCCTCCGCGTTCGCGTGCTCGAACGCGAGCAGCCCGGCATCGGCGCCTCCCGAGTGGCGGCCGGCATGCTGGCCCCGGTGGGCGAAGCCACCTGGGGCGAGGAGGGGCTGCTCGAGATGGCGCTGGCCTCGCACCGCGCATGGCCCGGGTTCGCCGGGGAACTTGGCGAGCTCACCGGCGTCGATGTCGGGTTCCAGCCGCTCGGCGCCCTGCACGTGGCGCTGGATCGAGACGAGGCTGAGCAGCTTCGCCGACGCTACGAGCTGATGCGCGAGTTGGGCCTCGAGGCCGAATGGCTGCGACCCCGCGCCTGCCGCGAGCTTGAGCCCGCGCTGTCGCCGAGTTGTGCGGCCGGGGTCCACGCGCCGCATGAGGCCGCGGCGGACCCGCGTACCTTGGTGCCCGCGCTGCGCCGAGCCGCCGAGCTTGCCGGAGCCGAAGTCGTGGCGCCGGCGGAGGTCAACGCCGCCCTGATCGACGGCGATCGCCTGGCAGGTGTGCTCACCGCCGATGGCACCGAGCATCGCGCCGGCCACACCGTGCTTGCCGCTGGCTCTTGGTCGGGCGCGAGTGGCTGGCTGCCCCGCGAGGCGAGGCCGCCGGTACGTCCGGTCAAGGGCCAGATCCTGACCCTCCGGGGTGCGGCGCACGACCCCGTCTGCGAGCGCATCGTCGCCTCCGAGCGCGTCTACATGGTCCCGCGTGCCGATGGCCGGCTTGTCGTCGGCGCGACCGTCGAAGAGCGGGGCTTCGACATTCAGGTCACCGCGGGCGGCGTGCTCGAGCTGTTGCGCGAGGCCTATCGCGCCCTGCCGGAGATCTCCGAGCTTGAGCTCGTCGACGCCGAAGCGGCGCTGCGGCCCGGCACCCCCGACAACGCCCCGGTGGTCGGCCCAGGAGCCCTCGAGGGGCTGCTGCTCGCCACCGGCCACTTCCGTAACGGCATCCTCCTGGCGCCGATTACGGCGGAGGCGATCACAGCGATCGTGACCGGCGGGGATACCCCGCCTGAGGCGGCGGTGGCCGCCCCTGGACGGTTCGCGACCGAGGCGGCCCCGAGCCTGGGCACGGTGCCGCGATGACCGTGGAGCTGAACGGACGACCCGCCGAGCTCCCCGAGGGCGCCACGGTCGTCGATGCGATCGAGGCCGCCGGCGCGACCCCAAACGGTCGCGGCGTGGCTGCCGCCGTAAACGGCGAGGTCATCCGGCGAGGAGAGTGGACGGAGACGCCCCTGCGTGACGGGCAGAAGGTGGAGATCGTGATGGCGGTGCAGGGTGGCTGAGAGCCTGCCGAGCGCGAGCGGCACCCGATCGACCGAGATCGGCCGCTCCAGGGCCGAGGCGCCGGGGTTCGAGCTCGGCGGTCGAACCTGGGGCTCGCGCCTGATCGTCGGCACCGGGGGCTTCCGTTCGCTGGCGACGATGGAAGAGGCGATCGCGGCCTCGGGCACGGAGATCGTCACGGTCGCGCTGCGTCGCGTGACCCCCCTGGCCCAGGGGTCGGTGCTCGAGGTGATCGAGAGGCTGGATCGGTTCCCGCTGCCGAACACGGCCGGGTGCTACACGGCTCGCGATGCGGTCCGCACGGCCCGGCTCGCTCGCGAGGCGTTCGAGACCGATTGGATCAAGCTCGAGGTGATCGGCGACGACCGCACGCTCTTTCCCGACGCGGTGGAGCTGGTGGAGGCGGCCGAGGTCCTGGTCGACGACGGCTTCACGGTGCTGCCCTACACGAACGACGATCCGATCCTGGCTCGCCGTCTAGAGGACGCCGGCGCCGCCGCGGTGATGCCGCTGGGCTCGCCGATCGGCTCCGGCTCGGGCATCCGCAACCCGTACAACATCAGGATCATCGTCGAGCAGGCAAGCGTCCCGGTGATCCTCGACGCCGGCATCGGCACCGCCTCCGACGCCGCAGCGGCCATGGAGCTGGGGTGCGACGGAGTGCTGCTCGCGAGCTCGGTCTCGCGCGCGAAGGACCCGGTGCGGATGGCCGCTGCGATGCGTCGCGCCGTCGAGGCGGGCTATGAGGCCGCGCGTGCCGGGCGGATCCCGCAGCGCCTGCACGCGAAGGCATCGACGCCGGAGGAGGGCGTCCCGGAGCTCGACTGACGCCGCCCGTCGTCCTCTGTGGGGACGAATAGGCTGCGCGCGAGTGGAGTCCGAGGCACCTCAGCCCATCGTTTTGGCGGCCAGGTCGGGCGAGATCGTCGGCGACTCGCCCGACAGGCGCGTCGAGATCCTCTCCGATGACGACGCGCTGCACGCGACCTGGTCGCGGTTCGGGCCGCACCGTGAGGGAGCCGACCTGCACGTCCACCGCCACCACACCGACCTCTTCTATGTACTCGAGGGCGAGCTGACGATCAGGCTTGGCCCCGAGGATGCGCCCGTCGCCATGCCGACGGGAACGCTCGTCCGGGTGCCGCCGCTGGTCGTTCACGGCTTCCGGAACGGGAGTGACGCCGACGTTCGCTACCTCAACCTCCACGCGCCCGGCCAGGGGTTCGCCGACTACATGCGGGCGCTGCGCGACGGGCGCACGCTCTCGTACGACCAGCACCCGCCGCCTCCCGACGGTGGACGCCCGCCGACGGAAGCGGTCATCGGCGGCGCGGAGGTGGTGGCCGATCAGCCAGGCCTTCGTGTGGCGCTGCTCGCTGACGTCGAGGCGATCGGGATTTCGGAGACGTGGATCGATCTCACCAGCTCAGCGCCGGAGTCGCATCTTCACCCCAGCCACGTCGAGTCGTTCTACGTGCTCGCGGGCGAGATCGCGTTCACCGTCGGCGACCGCGAGTTCCTGGCGGAGGCCGGTGCGTGGGTGGAGGTCCCGCCGGGTGTGCCGCACGCGCTCGCCTTCCCGGGCGAGACCCCTGTCCGCTTCCTCGACCTGCATACGCCGAGCTGCGGCTTCGGGACCTTCCTGCGGGCGCTCCACGGGGCGCGCGACGAGGACGAGCGCCGCGCGGCGCAGGCGGCGTTCGATCAGGAGGCACTGCGGGCGAAACGCTGAGGAAACCACAAAGCCGCTGAACACGCGCATCGGCGGGCCGTCGCAGGACGAGGACTTCCCGCGGACTCGCGGCCGTATTGATCATGCGATGCGGGCCGGTTTTGCCACGTGCGCAGCTGTCCTCGTCTGCTTTTCAATAGTCACCGGGTGTGACGAGGACAGCCCGCCCGCGGACGGCCTGAGGACCGAATTGAGGGCCATGGTCCCCCAACAGGGTCGCTCATCGGGTTGCGGGCGGGCCGTGGTTGACCGGTCGCGCCGCGCGCATGAACTCGGTTTGCGGGGCTGGGTTGGTGCGCGAGATCTATCTCGGAGTCTCGTGCCCACGGTCGAACTCCGTCGAGTGCGACAAGGTGAGGGTGGGGGTCCATCTCCTGGGGCCGGCCCGCGAGTTGCGCATCTGGATTGGCGATCGCCGGGTCCGAATGCGCCCGGCGGACGTCGTGCGGGGGCGCTCGGCCTACTGGGTCGGCTCTCTCCAGCCCGCCGGGCTCGTCGATGGACCGCTGCGCCGGTTGCCGAGAGCGGTCGGCCATGGATCGGCAGGCCGCCCGTCGCCTCGTCGGTTCGGATCGAGACTCTCGCCGGCAGCTATCGAACCCGTACCGGGATGCACCCGCGATTGGCGACTTATTGCCGCATACCGGCAGTAAGTCGCCATCGGCCGGATCGGAGCCGAGATGCCCACCATCCCTGGGATTGACAGCGTCTCTATTCGCAGCAGGCGGCCGATCGGTTCAGTGCGCGGATAGATTCTAGGCGTGGGAGAGCTGGTCCTGATCCGGCACGGCGAGACCGAGTGGAGCCTGGACGGACGGCACACCGGCAACTCCGACATCCCGCTCACCGAGGTCGGCCGGCGCCAGGCCTCCTCGCTTCGGGACGCGCTTCAGTCGCGGCGATTCGAGCGGGTGGTCTCCAGCCCGCGCCAGCGGTCGCTGGACACGTGCAGGCTCGCCGGGCTCGGCGACCGGGTCGAGGTGATGGACGACCTGGCGGAGTGGGACTACGGCGAGTACGACGGGATCACCACCCGGCAGATTCGCGAGCGCCGCCCCGACTGGCTCCTGTGGCGCGACGGCTGTCCGGGCGGTGAGTCGCCCGCCCAGGTCGGGGCTCGGGCCGACCGCGTGCTCGCCGATCTCGGCGGGGTTGTGGGTGACGTCGCCGTCTTCTCCCACGGACACTTCCTGCGCGTCCTCGGCGCCCGCTGGGTCGACCTCGAAACGGCAGCGGGCGCGAAGCTGGCGCTGGACGTGGCGACCCTGAGCGTGCTCGGGTTCGAGCACGAGGTCGATCGCGTGATCGACACCTGGAACGCCCGAATCGGCGGCTGAGCGGCCCGCGATCTCCTGGCGGTCCTCGAGCGCCGTGCCAGGGGCGGCGGCGCTGGTCTGCGCCTCCCGTGAGAGCCGTCCGAGCCCCGCGCCTCCAGATGGCTCTGCTACCCTGCCGCCGATACTTTCCAACTAAATCAATCAAGAAAGGCAAGAAACCCAGATGAACTTGACCGAGAAGCTTCGCCGCGGCGGGGCCGCGAACGCGCAGGGCGCGGGCGCGCGGCCCCGGGGCGGCAGGATCTTCGCCGGGACGCTGCTGGCACTTGGGCTGGGGGTGGGCGTCGCCGCCTGCGGTGGGGACGACGACGGCTCCGCCAGCGGCAGCAGTGATGGCGGGGGGTCGATCGACCTCGTCGCCTACTCGACTCCCCAGCAGGCGTTCGAGGAGGGGATCATCCCCGCCTTCGACGAGACTCCCAAGGGTGAGGGGGTCGAGTTCTCGACCTCGTTCGGGAGCTCCGGCGACCAGCGCCGCGCTGTCGAGGAGGGGCTGCCGGCCGACTTCGTGGACCTCTCGCTCGAGCCGGACATGGCCGCCCTGGTCGAGGCCGGCAAGGTCGCCCCCGACTGGAACAAGGACAAGTACGAGGGGAAGATCACCGACTCGGTCGTCACGCTCTCGGTTCGACCGGGGAATCCCGAGGGGATCGACGACTGGGATGACCTGGTCACCGGCGACGTCGAGATCATCACGCCGAACCCGGCGACCTCGGGCGGCGCCAAGTGGAACATCATGGCCGCCTACGGCTCGCAGATCGCGCAGGGCGCATCCGAGGACGAGGCGCTCGACTTCGTCGCCCAGATCATCGAGAACACGTCGGTCCTCGACGACAGCGCGCGTGACTCGTTGCAGACGTTCGCCACCGGCAAGGGCGACGTCCTGATCGGCTATGAGAACGAGGCGATCCAGGCCCAGGACGAGGGGATCGAGCTCGAGTACATCATTCCCGACGACACGATCCTGATCGAGAATCCGGCAGCGGTCACCACCGAGGCCCAGGATCCCGAAGCGGCGCAGGCCCTCCTCGACTACATCTGGACCCCGGAGGGTCAGCAGGTGTTCGCGGACTACGGCTACCGACCGGTGGTCGAGTCTGTGCTTGAACAGAACCGCGACAAGTTCCCCGAGCCCCCGGGCCTCTTCACGATCGAGGAGTTCGGGGGCTGGGAGACGGTCGACACCGAGTTCTTCGACGACGAGTCCGGCTCGGTGACCGAGATCCTGCGCGCGCAGGGGGCGCCGCTCGAGTAGCCGCCGCTGGAGCGCTGCGATGGAACCCGGAACGTGACATCCGCCGACACAGCCGTCGCAAGCCCGCCGAGGGGAGGCCTGAGGCTTCCTCTCGGGGGCGTGGCGCTGCAGCGGGGCATCGTCATCACCTGGCTCAGCGTGATCGTCCTGATCCCGCTGGGCGCGGTCGTCGTCCAGTCCCTGGACGGGGGGATCGGAGCCTTCTGGGACGCGATCTCGGAGCCGGAGGCGTGGGCGGCGGTCAGGCTCACGCTGCTCACGTCGCTGGTCATCGTCGCGATCAACGCCGCCTTCGGCACGATGATCGCCTGGGTGCTGGTCCGCGACGACTTTCGCGGGAAGCGGATCGTCAACTCGATCATCGACCTGCCGTTCGCGCTGCCGACGATCGTCGCCGGCCTCACGCTGCTCGCCCTCTACGGCCAGGACAGTCCGGTCGGCGTGAACATCACCTACACCAAGCTCGCGGTCGGGGTCGCGCTCCTGTTCGTGACCCTGCCGTTCGTCGTCAGGGCGGTGCAGCCGGTGCTGCACGAGCTCGACCAGGAGATGGAGGAGGCGGCGGCCTCGCTGGGCGCGAGCAACTCCCGGATCTTCCGCAGCATCGTGCTGCCCAACCTGACGCCGGCGATCATCGCCGGCTGCGGCTTGGCCTTCGCTCGCGCGATCGGCGAGTTCGGCTCGCTGGTGCTGATCACCGGCAACATCCCCTTCGACACCCAGGTCGCCTCCGTCTACATCTTCGCCCGGATCGAGCAGGACAACCCCACGGCGGCCGCCGCCGTCTCGGTGCTGCTGCTGGTGATCGCGGTTGCGGTCCTGTTCGCGCTTCACCTGTTCGGCCGCTGGAGGAGTCGCCATGAGTCCGCCTAGCCCGTTCGCCCGCTACGGGATGCGCGGCGTGGCGCTCCTCTATCTCACCGCTCTGCTGGTGATCCCGCTGGGGATGATCTTCGTCCGCACGTTCGAGGACGGGATCGGCAACGCCTGGGAGGCGATCACGAGCCCCGAGGGGATCCACGCCTTCTGGATGACGGTGCTCTGTGTTGGCGTCGCGGTCCCCCTGAACACGGTGTTCGGCGTGCTCTGCGCGCTGGTGCTCGTTCGCCAGCGCTTCCCGGGGCGGTCGCTGATCAACTCGGTCATCGACCTCCCGTTCGCGATCTCCCCCGTGGTGATCGGGCTCTCGCTGTTCCTCGTCTACGGGGCCAACGGCTTCATCGGCCAGCCGCTGCTCGAGTCCGGCATCCGAATCGTGTTCTCGACCCCCGGGCTGATCCTCGCGACCGTCTTCGTCTCGCTCCCGTTCGTGGTCCGTGAGGTGATGCCGGTCCTGCAGGAGATCGGCACCGAGCAGGAGCAGGCGGCCGAGACCCTGGGGGCGTCGGGTTGGCAGACGTTCTGGCGGATCACCCTGCCGTCCATCCGGTGGGGCGTCACCTACGGCGTGGTGCTGGCGACGGCGCGCGCGCTCGGCGAGTTCGGGGCGGTCGCGGTCGTCTCCGGAAAGATCGTCGGCGAGACCGAGACGCTGCCGCTCTTCGTCGAGAACCAGTACAACAACTTCAACCTGGCCGGCGCCTACGGGGCAGCGATCGTGCTCGCGATCCTCGCGCTGAGCGTGCTGCTGGTCATGAACCTGTTCAGACGGCGTCGCTCCTCGGATGAAGCGGTGCCGACGATGGTGGTCCCCGGCGCGGAGCTCAGCACGGAGCAATCCGCGGCGCCGGAGGGTCGTGCCTGAGACCAAGGAGGAACCATGGCGATCGCAGTCGAGAACGTGACCAAGCGCTTCGGGGACTTCGTCGCCCTGGATGACGTCTCCATCGACGTGCCGGATGGCGGCCTCACGGCGCTGCTCGGACCCAGCGGCAGCGGCAAGTCCACGCTGCTTCGCGTCATCGCCGGGCTCGAACAGCCCGACGACGGCACGGTCCGGATCGCCGGCGAGGACACCACCGCGGTCCGGGTGCAGGAGCGCAACGTCGGCTTCGTCTTCCAGCACTACGCGGCGTTCAAGCACATGAGCGTGCGCGACAACGTCGCCTTCGGCCTGCGGATCCGCAAGTGGCCGAAGGAGAGGATCTCCGACCGCGTGCGAGAGTTGCTCGAGCTGGTGCACCTCGAGGGGTACATGGATCGCTATCCGTCACAGCTCTCGGGAGGCCAGCGCCAGCGGATGGCGCTCGCCAGGGCGCTGGCGGTCGAGCCCCGGGTGTTGCTGCTGGACGAGCCGTTCGGCGCCCTCGACGCCAAGGTGCGCCAGGAGCTGCGGGTCTGGCTACGGCGGCTCCACGACGAGGTTCACGTGACCACGATCTTCGTCACCCACGACCAGGAGGAGGCGATGGACGTGGCCGAGCAGATCGTGGTCATGAACGAGGGACGGATCGAGCAGACCGGGCCGCCGCGCCAGCTCTACGAGCATCCCGAGACCGAGTTCGTGATGAGCTTCGTCGGCGCGGTCAACCGCCTCGGCTCCCTGTTCGTGCGCCCGCACGACATCGAGATCCTGCACGTGCCCGCCGACGGCACCGAGGAGGCCATGATCGAGCGCATCGTCCACTTCGGCTTCGAGGTTCGGGTCGAGCTGATGCTCGCCGACGGGTCAGGCCTCTGGGCGCAGGTCACCCGGACGCAGGCGGACGAGCTGGAGCTGGAGGTGAACCAGATCGTCTACGTCCGGCCGCACCGATCGCGGGTGTTCGACGGGGTTCCCGACCACCCGACGACGGAAGAGCTGGTGGCGGCCTGACGGTGAGCGGCGCCGATCTGATCGCCTGGGTGATGCTGGCGCTGCTGATCGGCTGGGTTGGCTTCGTGCTCTGGTGCACCTACCAGCTGACCTCGGAGGACATGCGTCGGGCCGGCCTCTTGCAGGGTCGCAAGCGGCGGCTGTGGGACGAGGTCAGTGAGGCTCCCAGACGTCCGAGCGCTCGGTCAGCTCGATCACCTGAGGCGGGAGCTCGTCGGCGACCACGTCGGCGAGCGTGACCCTCTCGAGCACGGAGCGGATGTTCGAGCGCAGCGCGACCCAGACGCGCTGGAGCGGGGCCGCGTCCCCCTCGTAGGACATCTCCTCGGGGCGCTCGCCGCGGACGCTGGCGAGCGGTCCGTCGACCGCGCGGATCACCTCCGCGATCGTGATCTCGCTCGGGGCGCGCGTCAGCCAGTAACCGCCCTCGGCCCCGCGCCGGCTCTGCACCAGCCCCTGGTGGCGAAGCTCGGCCAGGATGTTCTCGAGGAACCGAAGCGGGATCCCCTGCCCATCGGCGATCTCCTCGCCCTTCACCGGCTCCTGCGCGTCGGCAGCGGCCAGCGCGATCATCGCCCGCACCGCGTAGTCCGCCTTCGCCGACACCCTCATGCCGGCGATTCTCTCAGCCCAGCTTCGGCAGTCGCTGCCTGAGGCTCAGCAGCGGCTCGAACAGGCGGGTTCGCTCATCGAGTTGGTCGAGCAGCTCGTCCGCCTCGAGGCCGAGGCCGTCCGGGGCGTCACCGGCTGCGGCCCGCTCCACCTCTTCCCAGGCGAGAGGCGCGGCGACGGTCGGGCGCTCGTTCGCGCGCAACGAGAACACGCATGGCGTCGTCTGGTGCGCCTCGTTGCGGCTCCAGCCGACCGCCACCTCGTCCTCGCCCGCTCCCACCAGGCCCGGCTCGCGCTGCTCCACGAGCGAGGCGAGCGCATGGGCGAACGGGCCGGTGTCGTCGAAGCCCACCTTGCCGTTGAGCGGGACATGCACGTGGAGTCCCGCACCTCCCGATGACTTCACCAGCGACGTGAGCCCGAGCTCGCCGAGCATGTCGCGAACGCGGAGCGCCACCTTCGCGCAGGCGCCCGCCGCCGCCCGCTCGCCCGGATCGAGCTCGAGCACGAGCATCGTCGGCCGCTCCAGGTCCTCGACCCGCGCCAGCGAGGCCTCGAGCTCGAGATGGCCCAGGTTGGCGAGCCAGACCAGTGTGGGGAGGTCGTCGACGAGGCAGAAGTCGATCTCGGTTCGCCCGCCCTCGCTCGAGACGGTCGCGGTGCGAATCCAATCGGGACGCCACGCGGGACCCTCGCGACCGCGCCCGAGGGCCACCGGCCTCCCCCGCAGGTGCGGCAGCAGGGCGCCGGCAACCGCCGCGTAGTAGGAGATCACGTCGCGCTTGCGGAAGCCGGCCTTCGGATAGAGCACCTCGTCGAGGCCGGACAGCTCGATCACGCGGCCCTCGATCTCGGTGGGACCCTCGCGCAGCTCGACCCGGCCGCCGACGCCCGCGCTCGCGACCGCCGGCTCGACCTGGCCCTCGGGTGGGGTCTGCGGCAGCTCGATTCGCACCTCGGTCGGGTCCTTGTCGTCGCGGAGGCCCTTGTAGGAGGGCGCGCGGAGGGTGCGGGCGTGGGTCCACTCGCGGAACTCGATCTCGGCCACCAGGCGGGGCTCGACGAAGCGGGTCTGCTTCGGGGGCTGGCGGCCGTCGAAGGGGCTCGACTCGCGTGCGAGCGGCTCGAGCCGCTTCGACAGGTCATGCAGGGTCTTCTCGGTGAAGCCGGTGCCGACGCGTCCGGCGTAACGCAGGCGCAGGCCACCGTTCTCCGTCTCGTAGTAGCCGACAGCAAGGGCGCCGATCGTGCCCTCGCGCCGGCCCTCGCCGGGCAGCCAGCCGCCGATGACCAGCTCTTGGGTAGCGAGGTTCTTGACCTTGAGCCACGCCCGGGTCCGGCGACCGGGCACGTAGCGGCTGTCGAGACGCTTGGCGACGATTCCCTCCAGGTTCTGCTCGCGGGTCGCCTCGAGCAGCGCGCTGCCGTCGCCCGGGTGGTAGCGCGGCGTCTGCCAGCGCTCGCCGTCGAGCTCGAGAGCCTCGAGCTCGGCTCGGCGCTGCTCGTAGGGGAGATCGAGGAGGAGGCGCCCATCGACGTAGAGCAGGTCGAAGATCACGTAGGTGACCGGGGTGTCCGTCATCCGGCGGCGGATCGCCGACTCCGAGGCGAGGTGCATGCGGCCCTGGAGCCGCTGGAAGTCGGGCCGGCCCTCCTCGTCGAAGGCGACGACCTCGCCGTCGAGCACGACCTGGCGGGCGCCGAGCTCTTCGGCCAAGCGGCGCAGCTCGGGGTACTGCGCTGTGATCTCGCGGAGCGTGCGGCTCTCCAGCCGCAGGTGCCCAGCGTCGCAGTACGCGATTGCGCGGACGCCGTCCCACTTGATCTCGAACCCCCACGCCTGCTCGTCCCGGGGAAGCTTCGACAGCGTGGCCATCATCGGCCGCAGCTCACTGGGCATCGGCTCCCGCCCGGAGTCGGCGGGCGGGTCCATGCGGTGGATCATCCAGTTGTCGCCGTCGGTCTGGAACAGGGCATAACGGCCCTTGACCCGCTCGCCGTTGAAGGTGAGGATGATCTCGTCGTCCCGGTACTTCTCCGCCTCGTAAGTGCCGCGATCCCAGACGCCCATGGTGCCAGCGCCGTACTCGCCCTTCGGGATCTCCCCCTCGAACTCGAGGTACTCGAGCGGATGGTCCTCCGTGTGGACGGCGAGCCGGTTCTCCTTCGGGTGCTGGGGAACTCCCTTCGGCAGCGCCCAGGAGGCGGCGACCGCGTCGTGCTCGAGGCGGAGATCCCAGTGAAGGCGGCGGGCGTGGTGCTCCTGGACGACGAAGCGGCCGCTGGCGGCGGGGCCGCCGGTGCCGGCATCAGCCCGCTTCCGCTTGCGCGAGCGTGCCTTGGGAGCCTCGACGCCCGGCTCCGGCGTTCCCCCGGGAGATCGCTTCCGCCGGTAGTCGCTCAGCTTGTCGCGGGCCATCCAGAGGTACATTCTCACGAGACGGGGGCGTGGCCCGAAGGTCGGGCTGCAGACTTTTAATCTGCTGGTCTGGGTTCGATTCCCAGCGCCCCCATCCCGGCGCGGCCAATGAACGCGGTCGTCAGGACCGAGGGCCTGACTCACCCGCCCCCCGATGAAGCCACCTGGGCCGCCCGTAGATGCCGCGGAGGTCGTGCACCCGCGGCTTCGCGTGCTCACCCCCCCAGACCCCGATTCCGACCGCGTCCAGATCGAGCGTGTCCGAGAACCCGTCGGTTCGCTGGAGGATGGACCACGCCTCCCGCATCCCGGCCGACTGCCGGATGTCGTCGAAGGCCACCACGGCTCCCTGGTTCAGCTTCGGCCTGACCGTGTTGAAGTACAGCAGCGTCGGGCCCTTGCGGTGGTGACCGTCGATCCAGGCAATGTCGACCCCGTGCTCTAGGCGATCGACGAGGCTCGGCAGAATCCGGCGGAACCGCCCGACGATGATCTCGACGTCATCACTAACGTTCGCGACCGTCTCGCGGGCCATTTCGGCACGGTCCGGGCTTGCCTCCACGCTGATCACTCGGGCGGTGCCGGCGGCCAGGTACGCCGTGCCGATGCCCACGGCCGACCCGAGCTCCAGGGCGGTCCGTGCCTCAGTTGCCTTCGCGCAGAGGTAGAGCAGGGTGCCGAACCGGCGGTCGACCGAGGCAGCAAGCGCGACGCGGCGCAGCGGCACCGGGCCTCCACCGCGCGTCGGAGCGTTCGCGCCCTTCCGCGCCGCGAGGGCCGATCGGATCGCCTCGATTCGCTCGACCTGGCCCCGATCCTCCGGCGCGAGCTCTCCGGTTGCAAGCCAGCGCAGGGGCTCCTCGAGCGTCGGCGGCAGCCCCCGGGCGAGCGCCTCGTCGAGCAGCCGTGTGCGATGCCGCCGCAGCGCCCGGTTCGCGAGGGGCGAGTCGAAGAGAAGCGCGCTCGCCGCGATCAGCCGCTGCCTTGGCGTTGACATCGCTCGTGGTGGGGGCTGTCAGTGCCTGAAATGACGCCGGCCCGTGAACACCATCGCAGCCCCGGCAGCGTCGCAGGCGGCGACGACCTCGTCGTCCCGTCTCGAGCCGCCAGGCTGAATCAGCGCGCTCGCCCCGGCCTCGATCGCCGCCGTGGGGCCGTCGGGGAAGGGGAAGAACGCGTCGGAGGCCACTGACGAGCCGGAGAGCAGCCCCGCCGCCTCCTCGTCGCGGGCCGCGCGGGCCTTGTCGATCGCGATCCGGACCGAGTCGACCCGGCTCATCTGGCCCGCGCCGATCCCGATCGTCGCCCCGTCCGTGGCGAACACGATCGCGTTGGAGCGCACGTGCCGGCAGACCTTCCATGCGAACAGCAGGTCGGCCCACTGATCCTCGCTCGGTTCGACCTTCGTGACCACGCTCATCGAGCTCCGATCCTCGAGCACCCGGTCGGGATCCTGCACCAGGAGACCGCCGTGGACGCGCTTGACGTCGCGCTCCCGCGGCTCATAGCTGCGCCACTCGGGCTCCTCGAGGATGCGCACCGCCTCCTTCTGGCACAGGCGCTCCAGGGCGTCCTCCTCGTAGCCGGGCGCCAGGAGCACCTCCACGAAGGTCTCGTGAAGCCGCTCTGCGAGCGCCTTGCCGACGCCGCGGTTGAGCACGATCACCCCGCCGAAAGCCGAGATCGGGTCGCAGGCCAGCGCCTTCTCGTAGGCCTCCGCGATCGTCTCGCCGATTGCGGCGCCGCACGGGTTGTTGTGCTTGACGATCGCCGCCGCGGGCCCCTCGAACTCGTCCACGAGGCGCCGGGCTGCGTCGAGGTCGAGCACGTTGTTGAACGAGAGGGCCCGGCCGTGGAGCTTCCCCACCCCTGAGAGCACGTGCGAGCGCGCCCCGACCTCGGTGTAGAGGGCGGCGCGCTGATGCGGGTTCTCCCCGTAGGAGAGCTCGAGGAACTTCTCGTGGGGCATCACCCAGTAGCTGGGGAACTCCTCGTAGCGCATGCCGAACCACCGGCTGATGGCAGCGTCGTAGCGGGCGGTCACCGCGAACGCCTCGTTCGCGAGCCAGTGACGGGTCTCGAGCGTGATGCTGCCGCCCGACTCCTCGAGCTCGGCCAGCACGGCGTCGTAGCTCTCGGGCGTGACCACGACCGCCACGTACCGGTGGTTCTTGGCCGCCGCTCGGATCATCGTCGGCCCGCCGATGTCGATGTTCTCGATCGCCTCGGCTTCGGACACGTCGGTGCCGGCAACGACACGCTCGAACGGATAGAGGTTGACGCAGACGAGGTCGATCGGCTTGATCCCCTCGTCCTCGAGCGTGGCCCGGTGGTCGGGGTCATCCCGCACCGCGAGCAGGGCAGCGTGCAGATGGGGGTGGAGGGTCTTCACGCGCCCGTCGAGGATCTCCGGCGACCCGGTCACGTCGGCGACATCGATCACCTCGATCCCCGCCTCGCGCAGCACGCCCGCGGTCCCGCCGGTGGAGACGATCTCGACGCCCAGCTTGGCCAGGCCACGAGCGAAGTCGGCGACGCCCGTCTTGTCGGAGACCGAGATCAGCGCGCGCCGGATCCGCTGGCTCCCCCCGCCCGCGGCAGGGACCTCGCTTGCGGTCTCAATCGTTCTCATCGATGTGAACGAGCCGCGGGTTGGTGGGGTCGACTCGGACCGCCCCGGCGGCGATCAGCCAGATCGCGCGCGGCAGCAGCTCGTGCTCCACGCGGTGCACCGCTTGCTCGAGTTGGGGGCGATCGCGAGTGTATGGGACCTCCACGGGCCGCTGCAACAGGATCGGCCCGGAGTCCACCCCCTCGTCCACGAAGTGGACGGTGACGCCCGTGACCATGACCCCATGCTCGAGCGCCCGCCCGATCGCGTCGAGTCCCGGAAACGAGGGCAGCAGCGCGGGGTGCACGTTGATGATCCGGTTCTCGAAGCGGGCCACGAGCTCGGGCGAGAGCAGCTCCATGTACCCGGCGAGGACGACCAGGTCGACGTCGAGCCCCTCGAGCCAGTCGCCGATCGCGGCGTCCCGCCCGCGCCGGTCGGGATGGTCCCCGGCCGGGAAGCTGGCGGTCGCCACGCCCGCCTCGCGGGCGCGCTCGAGTGCCATCGCCTCCGGCTTGTTCGACCCGACACCGACGACCTCGATCCCGTCGCGCCCATGGACGCGGTCGAGGATCGCCTGCAGGTTGGTCCCGGTCCCCGAGGCGAGGACCGCTACGCGGAAGTGGCTCACGCCGGTTAGCGAATCGGCCCGCTCGTCGCGGGCACCACGGGCAGCTCCTCCAGCGCGAACTTGCCGTTGCCCTCGCCCTCGTCACCGAGCGGGTACTCCCCCGTGAAGCAGGCATCGCAGTGGTGCTCACGGGGCGTGCCGACCGCCTCGTACACACCCTCGAGCGAGAGGTAGGCGAGCGAGTCGGCGTCCAGCTCAGCGGCGATCTCCTCGACCGTCCTGTCGTAGGCGACCATCTCCTCGCGGGTCGACATGTCGATCCCGTAGTGGCAGGGGTGGCGGATCGGCGGCGCCGAGATCCGCAGGTGCACCTCCTTCGCGCCCGCGTCGCGGAGCATTGCGACGATCTGGCGGGTGGTGTTGCCGCGGACGATCGAGTCGTCGACCACCACGACCCTCTTGCCCGAGACGATCTCCGGCAGCGGGTTGAACTTCATCCGGAGGCCATGCTTGCGAAGCTCCTGCCCCGGCTGGATGAACGTCCGGGCGACGTAGCGGTTCTTGATCAGCCCGTCGTCCTGGGGCAGCCCGGAGGCCCGTGCGAAGCCATTGGCGGCCGGGTTGCCCGAGTCGGGAACGGTGATCACCAGATCGGCGTCGGCCGGCGCCTCTCGAGCGAGGATCTCGCCCATCCGTCCACGCACCTCCTGGAGCACCCGGCCTTCGAGGCGCGTGTCCGGCCGGGAGAAGTAGATGTGCTCGAAGACGCAGTGAGCCGGGCGATCGGAGGGCACCACCTGGCGCGTCTCGATCCCTCGCTCTCCGATCGAGATCAGCTCGCCGGGCTGCACCTCGCGCAGCAGCTCGCCTCCGATGATGTCGAAGGCGCAGCTCTCCGAGGCGACGCAGTAGCGGTCTGAGACCTTGCCCAGCGAGAGCGGCCGCACGCCGTAGGGGTCCCGAAAGGCGACCACCGCCCGCTTGGTCATCACCACGGTCGAGTAGGCGCCCTCGAGCCTCGGCATGACCGCCGCCACCGCATTCTCGATCGGCCGCTCCTCCTCGATCGAGAGCAGGGCGGCGATGATCTCCGAGTCGGAGGTCCCGCGGAACTCGATGCCGCGCTCACGCAGCTCGCCGTAGAGCTCGACGGCGTTGGTCAGGTTGCCGTTGTGGGCGAGGGCGACCTCGCGACCGTCGTCGCGCCAGACCGGCTGCGAGTTCTCCCATGACCCGCCCCCGGTCGTCGAGTAGCGGACGTGGCCGATCGCCATGTCCCCGTCGAGCGCCTGAAGCTTCTGCTCGTCGAACACCTGCGAGACGAGGCCGGTGTCGCGCAGGGTGGTGATATGCCCGCCCTCGCAGGTGGCGATCCCGGCCGACTCCTGGCCGCGGTGCTGGAGCGCGTAGAGCGCGAAGAACGCGAGCCGGGCAACGTCGTGCCCGGGCGCGTACACGCCGAACACCCCGCACTCGTCGCGCGGGCCGTCGCGATCAGGCACGTCAGCGCCCCGCGCGTTGGCGGGAACGCCGCGGGTATCGCGGTCCGGGATGGGCCGCTGGCTTTGGCTCATGAGGGCTTCGCGTGTCGTTGGGAATCGACTGGCGAGGCAGGCGGTCCGCCTGCAACCGAAGGCTAGCAGCGGGGTCGGCCTCTCCCGGGACCCGACGGCGCTGGCGCTTTCCAGTCGCTATGCGACCACAAAGCGACAATCACTCGCAATAGCCGCTCGGTGGTACCGGGTCGCGGCCGGCGATTCCTTCGCAGCCGCGCAGGGTCGCGAGGCGCTCCTCCAGCTGTTCCTGCCCCGGACCGTTTGGACAGCCGCCTGCACACAGGTTCCCCAGCTGGAACGGATCGAAGGTGAGGTCGTAGAGCTCCCGCTCGTCGACGTCCACGCACTGCCCGCGCCGGACCAGGCGCGTGTGCTCGACGTAGAGCCTGTCGCCGGTGTGGATCGCCGTGTAGTGGCAGGTCGCGTGATGGGACGCGTGCCTGACCCGCCACTCCAGCAGGATCCCGCGATCGTCCGGCCAGCTCGAGGCGTTCCCATTGATCAGATCCAGGAGCGACCGGCCGTCCATCACTCGGCAGGTCGAGCAGGGAGCGGCGTCGGCGAGGTCGAGGATCGTCGGCGCGAGGTCGACGTTGGCCGCGACCTGATCGAGCCGGGGAACGCGCGGCTGAAAGTCGCGATAGCGCCGCGGCACGCGCATGACCAGCGGCAGCCGCTCCGCCTCCTCGTATGGCAGGACCTTGCTCGCCTTGATCCGGTGCTCGCCATAGAACAGCCCGTTGTCCGAGGTGAACAGGATCGCGGTCCGGCGTGCTTCGCCGAGGTCTTGGAGCGCCGAGACGATGCGCCGAACGCCGCGGTCGATCCCCCGCAGCGACGCCAGCGCGCACCCCCACTTCCTGCGCGTCCGTTTGACCTGGCTCTTGCTCAACCGGTCGAGCCCCCGAAGGAACGAGGGCTTGTCGCTCATGCCCGCCTCGTTGAACGACGGCTTGCGCGGCAGCGCCGCGCGCTTGAAGCGCCCGGCGTCGCCGGGAGCTGGTAGGGCGAACCCGGTGCAGCGGCCAGGGCCACGCGGCGCTTTGTCGGTATGCGGCGCGCGGTGGTCGAGTTGCAGGTAGAACGGGCGTCGTTGCGGTGCGAGGTGCCCGATCACGCGCACGGAGAGGCGATTCAGCACTGTGGTGATGTAGTCACTCTTCGCCGTGCCGTGATGCTTCAGCCTGCCGTTGTCCGAGATCAGGTAGTCGTAGTAGCCCGGATTGGGGATGGTGTGCCACTCGCTCCAGCCGGGTGCCACCTTCCCCGGGGGGGCGACGTCGGTGTAGCCGTTCAGGTACTTGCCGACGTGAGCGGTGCGATACCCCGCCCGCCGCAACCACGCGGGCAGCGTGTCGCGCTTGCGGATCAGCCCGGCGTACCCGTCCTGGTTTGAGAGAACGCCGTTGTTGTGACCGTACTGGCCGGTCAGCATCGCGGCGCGGCTCGGGCAGCATTGGGCTGTGCTCGCGTAAAAGCGGCTGAAGGAGCTGCCTCGATCGACCAGCAGGCGGTCAGTCGCGGGCATCGTCTTCCTATTGAGCTGCGCCAGCGTCTGATCGTCGGTGACGATCAGGATGATGTTCGGACGGTCGCCACCTCGCGCTGCGGCGGCATCCGCCGGCGGCGAGGACTGAACGGCCAACGCGAAGCCGACCGTCGCGGCCACCACGGCGGTGGCGGTCACGACTGTTCGTCCAGCCCCGACCGCGGCAGCGTATGCGACTACAGCCCTCCGATCACTCGCAATAGCCGCTCGGTGGCGCCGGATCACGGCCGGCGATGCCCTCGCAGCCGCGCAGGGTCGCGAGGCGCTCCTCGAGCTGTTCCTGCCCGGACCCGCCCGGACAGCCCTCGGTGCACAGGTTCTCGAGCTGGAACGGATCGAAAGTGAGGTCGTAGAGCTCGCGCTCGTCGACGTCCTCGCACTCCCCGGTCTCGGCGCTGATCAGGCTTGAGTGCTCGATGTACTCCAGCTCGCCGGTGTGGATCGCCGTGTAGTGGCAGGTCGCATGACGCGATGCCTGGAGCACCCTGTACTCGAGCAGGATTCCGCGATCGTCCGGCCAGCGCGAGGCACGGCCATTGACCAGGTTCAGGAGCGAGCGCCCGTCCATCACCCGGCAGTCAGAGCAGGGCGCGGCGTTGGCGAGATCGAGGATCGTGGGTGCGATGTCGATGTTGGCGGCCACCTGATCGACCTCGGGGACGCGAGGCTCGCGACGGCGATACGGCCGCGGCACGCGCAAGATCAGGGGCAGCCGCTCCGCCTCCTCGTACGGCAGGACCTTGCTCGCCTTGATCCGATGCTCGCCGTAGAAGAGGCCGTTGTCGGAGGTGAAGAGGATCGCGGTCTCGCGCCCCTCTCCGAAGTCATGGAGCGCAGAGAGCATTCGCTGAACGCCGCGGTCGACCTCGCGCAGCGAGGCCAGCGCGCAGCCCCACCTCGTGCGAGTCCGCTTGACCCGGCCCTTGCTCAATGGTTCGAGGCCTCGCAGGAAAGAGGGCTTGTCGCTCATGTCCGCCTCGTTGAAGGACGGCGGGCGGGGCAGCGCAGCGCGCCTGAAGAGCGCGGCATCGCCAGGCGCGGGCACGGCGAACTCGGTGCACCGGCCCGGGCCCCGTGGCGCTTGGTCGGTGTGCGGCGCGCGGTGGTCGACCTGCAGGTAGAACGGCCGCCGCTCCGGTGCAAGTCGGTCGATCACCTGCACGGAGTGGCGATTGAGCACCGAGGTGATGTAGTCGCTCTCGCCCGTGCCGTGATGCTTGAGCCTGCCGTTGTCCGAGATCAGGTAGTCGTAGTAGGCGGGGTTCGGAACGGTGTGCCACTCCTCCCAGCCGGGTGCCACCTCCTCCGGCGGCGCGACGTCCGCGTAGCCGTTCAGGTACTTGCCGACGTGAGCGGTGTTGTAGCCGGCCCGCCGCAGCCACACTGGCAGCGTGTCGCCCTTGCCAATCAGCCCGGCGTACCCATCCTGGTTGGAGAGAACGCCGTTGTTGTGGCCGTACTGCCCGGTCAGCATCGCGGCGCGGCTCGGGCAGCATTGGGCTGTGCTGGCGTAGTAGTTGGTGAACGAGCTCCCGCGACCGGCGAGCAGGCGCTCGGTCGCCGGCATCGTCTTCTCGTTGAGTTGCGCCAGCGTCTGATCGTCGGTGACGATCAGGATGATGTTCGGGCGCTCGGCCCCTCGCGCCGCGGCGGCATCCGCCGGCGGCGAGGGGTGCACGGCCAGCGCCACGCCGACCGTCGCGGCCACCACGGCGGCGGCCGTGACGACTGTTCGTCCAGTCCCGATCGCAACAGGGTAGTAATGACGCGTGCGAGGCGCGCAGACGGCCGTCTAGGCCGGCGCGCCCTCGCTCATGCGACGGTCACCGAGCGCCAGGCGCGCTCGGCGTCGCCGAGCGATACCGACAGCTCGGCCTCCGCCGCCGAGAGCTCGAGGAGCGCTCCGCCCGCCGTGCCGATGTGTGCCACCCAGACCCCGGCGGGCCCCCCCGCCGTCGCGAGCTCGCCAATCGCGCCGGCGTCGCCCGCGACGAGAAAGCCCCCCGGACCCTCGCCGAACAGAGCCGTCTCGCCCGAGCAACCACAAAGCTCGACCAGGGGATCCAGGTCCACCCGGGCGCCCACGTCCGCCGCGATCGCCATCTCGGCCAGGGCGCAGCCGAGCCCCCCGTCGCTGATGTCGTGGGCAGCGGTGATCGCCCCTGACCTGACCGTGTCGCGGACCAGCTCGATCGCCCGACCCACGGCTTCCAGGTCGACGCCGGGCAGGCCGGGGCCGAGCTCACCCCGCAGCTTCGCGAGCTCCGAGCCCGCGAGCGACGGCGCGAACGGGCCGACCAGGGCGATCGCGTCGTCGCGGGCGAACGCGATCCGCCCGGCCCTTCCCGGATCGGGAAGCTCCCCCACCAGGCCGACGACCGGCGTGGGGTAGATCGGGCCCTGCTCGGTCTCGTTGTAGAGGGAGACGTTGCCGCCGACCACCGGCACCTCGAGCGCCTCGCAGACGTCGGCGAGCCCCCGGGTGGCGCGGTCGAGCTGCCACGCGACCTGGGGCTTCTCGGGGTTGCCGAAGTTGAGGCAGTTGGTGAGCCCGAGCGGCTCCGCCCCCACACACGCCAGGTTCTGAGCGCATTCGAGCACGGCCTCCACCGCGCCCAGGTAGGGGTCGCAGGCGACTCGGCGCCCGTTGCCGTCGATCGCCACCGCGATCGCGGAGCCCGCCTCGGGCAGATCGAGGACCGCCGCGTCGGCCGCTCCCGGGCGCCGCACGGTGCGGGATCCGACGATCGAGTCGTATTGCTCGAACGCCCAGTGCTTGCTGGCGATGCTGGGTGAGGCGAGCAACGCGAGCAGGATGTCTCGCGGCTCGGTGCCGCCTTCGGGGCCGGCGCGGTTCCCGTAGATCCACCCCTCTGGCTCGGCCGGCCCCAGGTCATAGAGCGGGCACCCGTCGACCAGGGTTGCCACCGGCAGGTCGGCGACGCTCTCGGCATCCCGAGACACGCGGATCCGGCCGGTGTCGGTGACCTCACCGATTGCTGCGGCCCCGGTCTCCCAGCGCTCGCAGACGGCCAGGACCTGGTCGAGCTGCTCGGGCTCGACGATCGCGAGCATCCGCTCCTGCGACTCCGAGATCATGATCTCGAAGGGCTCCATCTCGGCCTCGCGCAGGGGCACCCGCGCCAGATCGAGGTCGAGGCCCACCCCACCGGCCGAGGCCATCTCTGCTGAGGACGAGGTCAGGCCCGCCGCGCCGAGGTCCTGGAGCGCGACCAGGAGTCCCCGCTGGAGCAGCTCGAGGCAACACTCGAGCAGCTTCGACTCCTCGAACGGGTCCCCGATCTGCACGCTGGGCCGCTTCTCGTCGCCCTCCTCGAGCTCGGTGGACGCGAGCACGGAGGCCCCGCCGATACCGTCACGACCCGTCGACGCGCCCAACAGCACGACCAGGTTGCCGACCCCCGCCGCCGCCGAGCGAACCATCTCGTCGGCGCGCGCGAGGCCCACGCACATCGCGTTCACAAGGCAGTTCTGCTCGTAGGGCGGCTCGAAGTAGACCTCACCGCCCACGGTCGGCACCCCGATCGAATTGCCATAGTGGCCGATCCCGGCGACGACCCGGTCGAACAGGTAGCGGGAGCGCTCCGAGTCGAGGTCGCCGAAGCGCAGCGAGTCGAGCACCGCGATCGGCCGGGCGCCCAGCGCGAACACGTCCCGCAGGATCCCGCCGACGCCAGTGGCCGCACCCTGGAACGGCTCGACCGCGCTCGGATGATTGTGGGACTCGACCTTGAAGGCGACCGCCCAGCCGTCGCCGACGGAGACCGCGCCCGCGTTCTCACCGGGCCCCATGAGCACGCGTTCGCCGGCGGTCGGCAACCGCCGGAGGAGCTTGCGCGAGTGCTTGTACGCGCAGTGCTCGGACCACAGGAGCGAGAACATCGCCAGCTCGACGTCGTTCGGGCCGCGCCCCAGGAGCTCGACGATGCGCTCGAACTCGAAGTCGGTGAGGCCGAGCTCGCGGTGCCTGGGGAGCACTGTGGGGGTCCGGCTCATGCCGGAGCCGCGACGCGCGCGACCACCGCCTCGAACAGCCGCAGCCCATCTGCCGAGCCGGTCAACGGGTCGGCGGCGTGCTCGGGGTGGGGCATGAGGCCGACGACGTTCCCCTCCTCATTCGAGACCCCGGCGATGTCCCGCATCGAGCCGTTGGGATTCTGGCCCGGTGCATACCGAAACACCACCTGTCCCGAGGCCTCGAGGCGGTCCAGCGTCGCGTCCGGGGCGAAGAATCTCCCTGTCGTGTGCTTGACCGGGATCGAGAGCCGTGCACCCGGCTCGATCCCGGCGGTGAACGCGGTGGCCGCGGACTCGACCTCCAGTTCGACCTGGCGGCAGACGAATCGCAGACCCTCGTTGGGCAGCAGCGCGCCCGGGAGCATCCCGGCCTCGCACAGCACCTGGAAGCCGTTGCAGATCCCGAGCACCGGACCCCCCGCCCGGGCGAACTCGGCGACCGCCTCCATGGCGGGGGCGAACCGGGCGATGGCGCCCGCGCGGAGGTAGTCGCCGTAGGAGAAGCCGCCGGGGACGACCACCGCATCTACGCCGCCGAGCTCGGTGTCACCGTGCCAGATCAGGGTCGCGTCGGCGACCCGCGCGCAGGCCGAGAGCGCATCGCGCTCGTCGCAGGAGCCCGGGAACTGAAGAACCCCGAACATCACGACGCGCCGTCCTCGACCGTCTCGATCTCGTAGTCCTCGATCAGGGGGTTCGCGAGCAGCTTCTCGCAGAGCTCGGGCAACGCGGAGGCGTCGTCCGCCTCCAGCTCCACCATCCGCCCGACGCGGACGTGGGTGACGCCGTCGAACCCGAGCGCGGGCAACGCACGTTCCACCGCCTTCCCCTGCGGATCGAGGATGCCCTCCTTCGGCCGGATCAGAACGCGAGCCTTCACGAAGCCAATCTAGCGAGAGGTGCGGCGCGCGCGGGCCGACGCGACAGGCGTCGCGCCCGGGGGTCGTCAGCTACAACGAGCGGCCCGTGATCCGCTCGTATGCCTCGATATACCGGGAGCGGGTGCTCTCGATGACGTCCTGCGGCAGCTCCGGGCCCGGCGGCGTGTGGTCCCAGCCGGAGGCGTCGAGCCAGTCGCGGACGTACTGCTTGTCGTAGGAGTGCTGCGGCCGCCCGGGCCCGTACGCGTCGGCGGGCCAGAAGCGCGAGGAGTCCGGGGTGAGCACCTCGTCGCCGAGGACGACCTCCGCCCCGGGCGAAGCACCGAACTCGAACTTGGTGTCGGCGATGATGATCCCGCGCCCCGCGGCGTGCTCGGCAGCGTGCTCGTAGAGCTCGATCGAGATCCGGCGCAGCTCCTCCATCAGCGCTCGGTCGCCGATCACCTCGACGGCGCGCTCGAAGTCGATGTTCTCGTCGTGCTCGCCGAGCTCCGCCTTCGTCGCCGGGGTGAAGATCGGCTCCGGGAGGCGCTCCGACTCCCGCAGCCCGGCCGGAAGCTCGATCCCGCAGACGGAGCCGTCGCGCTGGTACTCGCGCCAGCCCGATCCGGAGAGGTAGCCGCGGACGACGCACTCGACCGGATACATCTCCAGTCGCTTGACCCGGAGCCCCCGTCCCGAGACCTCGTCCGGAACGTCCTGCGAGAGGAAGTGGTTGGGGCAGATGCGGCCGGTGCTCTCGAACCAGAACACCGACATCTGCGTCAGCACCCTGCCCTTGTCGGGGATCGGGGTGGGAAGGACGACGTCGTAGGCGGAGATCCGGTCCGAGGCGACCATCAGCAGATCGCCGTCCAGCTCATAGATCTCGCGGACCTTGCCGCTCGCGCGCAGCGTCAGCTCGGAGAGCGTGGCGGGACTCATCCGGCGCGATGCTAGTACACGCATCTGCCAGATCTCCGTGCGAAGATCGCCAGGTGAGTGAGGCCACGCGTGCGGAGGTCCCCCAGCCGGCGACGCCCCCGGCGCGACGCGGGTTGCCGCCCGGGCCGCAGGCTCCACGGGCGCTGACGACTGCGCGCCTCGTCGCCCGCTCGGTGCCGCTGATGGAGTCCTGCCGGCGCCGCTACGGGGAGCCGTTCACGCTCCGGGTCATCGGGGCGGGGGACATGGTCTTCCTCTCGGATCCGCCCTCGCTCAAGCGACTCTTCGGCGCCGACCGGACCAACCGAATGTCCCCCGGGCGCTCGGGAGTGCTGCGGCCGGTGCTCGGCGAGCGATCGGTGCTCCTGCTCGAGGGGGCCGAGCACCTCCGCCGCCGCCGGCTGATGCTGCCGCCGTTTCACGGCGAGCGGATGCGCGCCTACGGGCAGCTGATGCGGGATGCGGCGATGCGAGAGATCGAGCGCTGGCCGCTGGGCAAGCCGTTCCCGCTCCATCCCGCGATGCAATCGATCACGCTCGAGGTGATCATGGGCGCCGTTTTCGGGGTTGAGGATCACGCCCGCCGCGAGCAGCTTCGCCGAGAGCTGATCGGGGTCCTCTCGGAGACGCGCTCGCCCAGGGCGGCCGCATTCACCCTGCCCGCCGTTAGACGGCTCGGCGCCTATCGCCGGATCGAGCGCCCGCTCGAACGGGTCGATGTGATCCTCGCCTCCGAGATCGCGGAGCGTCGCGCCGATCCCTCTTTCTCCGAGCGTGAGGACATCCTCTCGATCCTGGTTGGCGCCCGGTTCGACGACGGCTCCGCGATGGACGATCGGGAGCTCCGCGACCAGCTGATGACGCTGCTCATCGCCGGCCACGAGACCACCGCCACCGCACTCTCCTGGGCGTTCGACCTGCTCTTCCGCCACCCGGAGGCGCACCAACGCCTGCGTGCCGAGATCGACGGGGGCCGTCAGAGCTACCTCGACGCGGTGATCGCCGAGACGCTGCGGATCCGGCCAGTGATCCCGTTCGTAGGGCGCCAGCTGGCCGAGCCGGCCGAGCTCGGCGGGTACGAGCTGCCGCCCGGAACGGTCGCGATGGCCGCGATCTACCTCGCGCACACGCGCCCGGACGTCTACCCACGCCCGTACGAGTTCCGGCCCGAGCGCTTCCTCGACGGCAATCCGGAGACCTTCAGCTGGATCCCGTTCGGGGGCGGCACCCGCCGCTGCCTCGGCGCCGCCTTCGCCGAGTTCGAGATGAGGACGGTGCTGCCGACGATCCTCGCCGGGGCGGCGCTGCAGCCCGCGAGCGACGAGCCGGAGCCGATCGTCCGGCGCAACGTCACCTTGGCTCCGAAGCACGGAACGCCGGCGGTCCTGGTCGCGCGGGGGTAGCTGGGCAGTGCGAGACCGAGACTGACGGGATGCCCGGCGACCGCAAGCAGATCGTCCGCGACTCCTACGCCGCGTTCGCGGCCGGAGACCGGAGCTTCTTCGAACAGCGCCTCGGCGATGACTACCTGTTCTCCGCACCTCCCGACCCGAAGCTCGACCGTGACGGCTACTTCGAGCGATGCTGGCCCGGGGCGGGGCGGGGCCAGAGCTTTGATTTCGTGCGGCTGATCGAGTCGGGCGACGAGGTGGTCGTCACCTACGAGAGCGACGTATCCGGCGGCGGCAGGGGACGGAACACCGAGATCTTCACGTTTGACGACGAGGACAGGATTACCCGAACCGAGGTCTATTTCGGCTGGAACCTGGAGTAGGCGGGGTCGTTCTACGACCTCGCTATGACCGCAATTCCTCGAGCCTGGCCATGAGCTGGGGCACGTGCGCGAGGTATGCGGTCGCGTCGAAGACCTCGTCAAGGTTGAGATCGGCGGCTTCGGGTCGCTCGGCCAAGAGGTCGCGGAAGCTCGTCCCCTCGCCCCAGGCGCGCTGGGCGGACTCCTGGACGAGGCGATAGGCGGCGTCGCGCTCCATCCCGGATTCGACCAGCGCCGTGAGCGCCCGCTGGCTGTGGAGCGCCCCGTGGGTCAGCTCGAGGTTCTCGCGCATCCGGTCCGCATGCACGGTCATCTCGCGGGCGACCCGGGCGCCGAGGCCCTGCATGTAGTCGAGGAGGATCGTGGCGTCGGGCAGGATCACGCGCTCGGCGCCTGAGTGGGAGATGTCCCGCTCGTGCCATAGCGCAACGTTCTCCAGCCCCGCCTGCGCGTATCCGCGAAGCACCCGGGCGAGGCCGGTGATCCGCTCGCAGAGGATCGGGTTGCGCTTGTGTGGCATCGCCGAGGATCCCTTCTGCCCGGCCCCGAACGGCTCCTCGACCTCGCGCACCTCCGTGCGCTGCAGGTTGCGGACCTCGGTCGCGAACCGCTCGAGCCCGGCGCCGGCGAGCGCGATCGCCTCGAGTACCTCGGCGTGGCGGTCGCGGGGCACGATCTGGGTCGAGATGTCCTCTGGTGCGAGCCCAAGCGCGCTCATCACCCGCTTCTCGACCTGGGGAGGCACCGACGCATAGGTGCCCACGGCCCCCGAGAGCTTGCCGACGGCGGCCTGCTCGAACGCGCGGTGGAGCCGGCCCAGGTTGCGATCCGCCTCGAACGCGAACCCGGCGAGACGCAGGCCGAACGTCGTCGGCTCGGCGTGGATACCGTGGGTGCGTCCGACGGTGAGGGTGTCGCGGTGCTCCAGCGCGCGGTCGACCAGCGCGTCACGGTAGTCGCGGGCCCCGGCGACCACGATCGCTGCGGCATCGCGGAGCTGAAGCGCGAGCGCGGTGTCGAGCACGTCCGAGGAGGTCAGGCCGTAGTGGATCCAGCGTCCCTCCCCCCCGATCGCTGCCGCGACCACGTCGACGAACGCCGCGACGTCGTGTCCAGTGGTGCGCTCGCGTTCGTTCACCGCCTCGACCGTGAACGCGGCACGCTCGCGGCACGCCCGGGCAGCCTCGGGCGGGACCACCCCCTCTGCTGCCCAGGCATCGGTTGCGGCGAGTTCGACCTCGAGCCAGGCCTGCATGCGCCGCTCCGGCGTCCAGACGGCGCCGATCTCCGGGCGGGTGTAGCGGGAGATCAAGGCTCAGAGCCTTGTTGGATGGCAGGGGCTTTCAGCTGTTGATTATGCGCGCGGCCAGCAGTCCCGCGTTCTTCGCCCCGTCGATCGCGACGCAGCCCACCGGCACGCCGGGTGGCATCTGCACCGCCGAGAGCAGCGCGTCGAGGCCGCCGAGGTTCTTGCCCGAGATCGGGACACCGATTACCGGCAGGTCCGTGTGTGCGGCAGCGACGCCGGGCAGCGCCGCCGACATCCCGGCTCCGGCGATGATCACTCGCAGGCCTCGCATGCGAGCGGCGTGACAGTAGTCGCGTACCTTCTCGGGGTCGCGATGGGCGCTCATCACCCGAACCTCGTATGCGATACCGGCGTCCTGCAGCGCGGTCCCGGCCGGCTGCAGCTTCGGCTTGTCGTTCTTCGATCCCATGATGATCCCGACCAGTGGCGCGTCGACCTCGATCTCCTCGAACGCGGCCTCGACCTCGGGCATGACCTCGGCGGTCGCTGCTGACCCGGTGCCGGGCTCCGCTGTCTCCATCGATTGACTCTCCTTGCTCGACTGCTTCCGGCGATTCTCTCGCGCCGCGCGGCGGCGTGGGGTGCTCAGCCCGCGACGCGCGCGACCGCCCGCGCCGCGATGTCGCTCCTCATCTGCTTGCCCTCGAACTCGATCAGTGCCGCCGCCTCGTAGGCGCGGTCGCGAGCGGTCCCCGGGTCGGGGCCGAGCCCGGTCACGTTGAGGACTCGCCCCCCAGCGGTGACGATCTCGCCGTCGCGCGCGGCCGTTCCCGCGTGGGTGACCTCCACCCCGTCGACCTCGGCCGCCCGGTCGAGCCCGGTGATCGAGTCGCCCTTGGAGGAGGTGGCCGGATATCCGGCCGAGGCCAGGACCACGGTCACGGCCCAGTCGTCCGCGAACTCCGCCTCGACCCCTGCCAGCCCGCCCGGCTCGCGCGCCGCCAGGCAGAGCTCGAGCAGGTCGGAGCTCAACCGGGGCAGCACCGCCTGGGTCTCGGGGTCACCGAAACGGCAGTTGAACTCGAGCACCTTCGGGCCGGCGGCGGAGATCATCAGGCCCGCGTAGAGCACCCCGTGGTAGGGGGTGCCGTGCCGGCGCATCAGCTCCACCACCGGCCGGTGGACCTCATCGGCGATCTCCTCGACCCGGTCGCGGTCGAAGTCCGGGACGGGCGAGTAGCTCCCCATGCCGCCGGTGTTCGGCCCCCGATCGCCGTCGAAGATGCGCTTGTAGTCCTGGGCTGGGGCTAACGGCACGACGCTCTCGCCGTCGCAGAGCGCCAGCAGCGACAGCTCCTCGCCCTCGAGGTACTCCTCCAGGACCACCTCGGTCTCACCGAAGCGTTGCTCGACGAAGAAAACGTCCGCGGCCGCCCGCGCCTCGGCCTCCGTGGGGGCGATGATCACTCCCTTGCCCGCGGCTAGGCCGTCGGCCTTGAGCACCGCCGGATACGACGCGCACGAGAGGTGCTCGAGCGCCTCGGCGTGACTGCGGAGAACCAGGTGCGAGCCGGTCGGCACTCGGGCCTCGGCCATCAGCGCCTTGGCGTGAACCTTCGAGCCCTCGATCCGGGCGGCAGCGGCGCTGGGCCCGAACGCCGCCACGCCGGCGGCCTCAAGGGCGTCGACGATCCCCGCCACCAGCGGCACCTCGGGGCCGACGAGGACGAGGTCGACGGCCTCGCCGACCGCGGCGTCGACGATTCCCGGCACGTCCTCCGCGCCGACCTCGAGGCAGCGGGCGTCGGCGGCGATTCCCGCGTTCCCGGGCGCGCACAGGACCTCGGGGGCACGCGCGGACCGGATCAGACCGCGAACGATCGCGTGCTCCCGCCCGCCCCCGCCCACGACGAGGACTCTCACGGGCGTCGTGCTATCAGAGCGACTTCGTGAACTCGTCGGCCGGGATCGCGACCAGGGTTTCGTTCGAGACCGTCCCCCGCGAGCCCATCTCGACGGAGAGCTTCGCCATGGTCGCCTCGTCGGGGGCCTCGATCACGCTGACGAAGTCGTACTCGCCGAGCGTCGCCCACTGGTTGACCACCTTGACGCCGATCTGCTCCACCTCCTTGTTCACCTCGTGAACCCGGCCGGGGTTGTTCTTGAGCGACTTGACCCCGTCCGAGGTCAGCTTGGTGAGCATGATGTATGTCGCCATTCGACCTCTCCTCTCATCCGGTTGTCGTCCCCCCGCCCGGCCGGCCGCTCGACCCGGTGGGGGCGCAGACCCCTTTCTTTCATGTTGTGAGCCCGCGTGCAAGCCCATCGGCGCGGGTATCCCGATCCCATGAGGAAGCTGGAGCCCCTTCAGCTTCCGGCCTGGGCCCTTCCCTTGATCGTCTTCGGGCTGATCGCTCCGCCGACGGTCGCCTTCTTGCTCGCGGGGCCTGGGCCGGGTCTGGCGGTGGGCGCGATCGTGGCCGCTGCGGTGATCGTGCTCGCCGCCCGCGCCGGCTTCGACGAGCCGATCGAGGTCGCGGGCGCGCCCGGCGACCGCTACCGGCTGCTGGCGGTCGCACTGACGGCGATCGAGTCACCCACGGCTGCCGAGGCCGTGGCCGAGGTCACGCGAACGGGCGCGGCTGCGACCGGGCGAGGGGAGCCGGAGGTCCTGGTGCTCGCGCCAGCCGTCAACACGCCGGTCGCCCAATGGCTCTCCGACGTCGACCGGGCCCGGTTCGACGCGCAGCGTCGCCTGGCGCTGTCGATCGGCACGCTGACCGCGGCCGGCCTCGAGGCGCGCGGACAGGTCGGAGACGCCGATCCGGTGCAGGCAGTCGAGGACACGTTGGCCAGCTTCCCCGCCCAGGAGCTGGTGTTCGTGACCAATCCCGGCGAGTGGGGCGACGAGCTGACCGAGGTTCGCCGCCGACTCGACCGACCCGTGCGCCATCTGGATCATTGACCGGCGAACGCCGGTAGATTCCGCGCCGTCGAGCATCAGGATGAGGTCGGCGGGAGTGCGTGATGACGCCGGGTTATAGCTCGCCGGACACCGTCGCCCGCCCCGACTTGGAGCGGCGGCTCGATCGAGCGTTGAGCGTGCGGGTCACGCTGGTCACCGCCGGAGCCGGGTTCGGAAAGTCGACGCTCCTGAGGGCCTGGAGCCTGGGGGGCCGCGCCTCCGTCTCCCATGCGGTTCAGGAAGGGGAGTCCGAGGAGGGGCTTGCGACGGGCCTGGTCGAAGCACTGCGAGCCGGCCTGCCCGACCTGCCCGACGACGTCACCACCGCCGCCACCGGGCCGCTAGGGCCCGATGCGCCGGGAACCGGGCTCGAACGCGCAGAGGCGCTCGCCTCGTCGCTATGTGCCGCGCTCCTGCCGAGACTCGACCACGACCTCGCGCTGATCGTCGATGACGCGCATCTGGTGATCGCACGTGCGCCGGCGCTGCGGCTGATCGAGGAGCTCTGCCGGCAGGCCCCGCCCCGTCTCCACCTGGTGCTTCTCTCCCGCGTCGAGCTCCCGCTCGCTCTCGGCCGCATGCGCGCCCGGGGCGAGACGATGGAGATCACCGCCGGCGAGCTCGCCTTCTCCGACGGCGAGGTGGCCAGCTTCGCGTCGGCGGTGCTCGGCGAGCTCGATCCGGGGATGGCCGGGGTCATCCGCGAGACGACCGGCGGCTGGCCGGCGGCCGTGAGGCTCATGCTCGAGGCGTTGCGCCGGCTGCCGGCCAAGGAGCGCGATCGCGACCTGGCCCGCCTTCGCGGATCGGCGGAAGCGCCGTTCGCCCACCTGGCCCGGGAGGTCCTCGAGCAGGAGGGGCCGGGCGTCCGCGAGCTCCTCGAGCGAGTGGCGCCGCTCCCGCGTTTCAGCCCGGAGCTGTGTGAGGCCCTGGGGATCGCGGGCGCCGCCACGACGCTCGCCGAGCTGGAGCGCCGTGGCCTCTTCGTCCAGCCCAGCGGTGCCGAGCCCGGGTGGCTCTCGCTGCACCCGCTGATTCGCGACTTCGTGGTCGAGCGACAGCCGCTCGCGCCCGACCAGCGCTCGCGGGTGCTCGCGGCGGCCGCCGACTGGCTGGCGACGCACGGACGTCCAGACGAGGCCGTGCGCTGCCTCGAGGAGGCCGGGGACACCGAGGGGCTCGCCCGACTCCTGCGCGAGCGGGGGTCGGCGATCCTGCGGGCGGGTGCGGTGGCCCCGGTGATCCGTGCGCTTGAGCTGTTGCCGCTGCCTGGCGGAGATCGAAGCATCGACACGCTGGCGGGCGAGGCGTATCAGATGAACGGTCAATGGGAGGCCGCGCTCGCCTGCTTTCGCGATGCGACCGCGGGCGAGGCGGAGCTGGACGCTCAGGTCGCCTGGCGCATGGGTCTCATCCACTACCTGCGAGGGGATCTCGATGAGGCCACGGAAGCCTTCGGCCGTGCTCGCACGGACCTCGGCGCGGCCCCGGACGAGGCGCTGACCCTGGCCTGGCACGCCACCATCGACTGGCTGCGTCAGGACCTCGACGGCTGCCGGGCGAAAGCGGCCCGGGCGTTCGAGATCGCCTCGAGCGTCGACGACGCTCAGGCGCTCGCAGCCGCGCACACCGCGCTCGCCCTGGTCGCCGCGCTCGAGGGGGACCGGGTCGCAAACGAGCGCCACTACGTAAGCGCGCTCGAGTACGCCGAGCGCGCGCGTGACACCCTCCAGATCGTTCGCGTTCGCACCAACCTCGGCTCGCACTACCTCGAGGAGGGGTCCTACGACGACGCCCTGTCCGAGTTGGAGGTCGCCCTCGAGCTTGCGAACATCGCCGGCTTCGCCCTGTTCCGGGCCCTCGCCCTGCACAACCGGGCCGAGGTCAATCGCCGGCTCGGCCGGTTCGAGGAGGCCGTCGCCGATCTGCGGGCGGCCAGGGGCCTATATGGCCGGTTGGGCGCCGCGGACGCCTATGGGTATGGCCTGCTCGGGGACGTTCAGCGCGAGCGCGGCAACGCCGCGCTCGCGCGAGCGGCCTACGAGGAGGCGATCATTCACGCCGAGGCGGCACAGGATCTTCAGGGGCTGGTTCCCGCGCTCGCCGGCTTCGCCCGGCTGCTGGCGTTCGAGGACGCCGCGGAGGCGGCCGAGCTGGCGGAGCGCGCGCTTTCCTACGGGCCCGGGATGTCGTGGGTACTGGCGCTGCTCGCGGCCGCCGAGGTCGCGCTCGCCCGGGGGGATCACGTGCGCGCCGCCGAGCTGGCGAGCGAAGCGGCGGAGGTGGCGCGCGCGCGCCGCGATCGGGCCGGGCTGGCCGAGGCGCTCCACCTGGGCGCGCGTGCCAAGCCGGACCCTCCGGCCGCTGCCCGAGCCCTGGCCGCGGAGGCGCTCGAGCTGTGGCGCGAGGTGGGAAGCCCGCTGGGACAGGCGCAGGTGGAGCTCACGCTGGCCTCGCTGAGCGGCCCGCCGCAGGGCCGGGCTCTCGCGATGCGCGCGCACCGCCGCCTGCAGGAGCTGGGGGCGCGGGCGGACATCGCGCGGGCGCGTGAGGTGCTGGCGTCATTCGAGCCGCGGCTTCCCGCGCCCGTACGGCTCGAGGCCCTGGGCTCATTCCGCGTGGTGCGTGCGGGGGTTCCGGTGGCGGCCGAGGAGTGGCAGTCACGCAAGGCGCGCGAGTTGCTGAAGCGGCTGGTCGCGCGGCGGGGCCGCGCGGTTGCGCGCGAGAACCTGATGGAGGGAATGTGGCCCGAGGGAGATCCGGCCAAACTCGGCAACCGGCTGTCGGTCGCCCTGAGCACGATCCGGACCGGGCTCGATCCCGAGAGACGCTTCGACGCGGACCACTTCGTCCGGGCAACGGATGGCATGGTCGCTCTCAACCTGGATCACGTCGCCGTCGACGTCGAGGCGTTCCTCGAGGATGCCGACTCGGCGCTCGCTCTCCGCCGCCATGGCGAGCCCGAGGCGACCGACCTGCTCGAGGCCGTGGAGGTGGCCTATACCGGGGAGTTTCTCGAGGAGGACCTCTACGAGGACTGGACGGTGCCATTGCGGGAGGAAGCGCGCGCCGCATACCTGGAGGTCGCTCGCGCCCTGGCCGAGGACGCACTCGCCGCGGGGAACCCGGACCCCGCGATCCGCTATCTGCTGCGAATCCTGGAGAAGGATCCGTTCGATGAAGCGGCCCACCTGGCGCTGGTTTCGGCGCTGGCGATCGCCCGTCG
Organism: uncultured Actinomycetes bacterium; assembly: GCA_963788115.1. Classification (GTDB taxonomy): domain Bacteria; phylum Actinomycetota; class Thermoleophilia; order Solirubrobacterales; family 70-9; genus CAWBFD01. The sequence continues at coordinate 804,687 of CAWBFD010000002.1, read as the reverse complement.
TCACGGCGAGGCCCGTCGCGCCTATCGCGCCTACACGGCCCGGATGGCGGAGATCGGAGTCGAGGCGGCGCCGTTCCCGGATCCGGGCACTGCCGCGCCCTGAGCCCGATCGGTCCGCCCTAAGCCGACTTTAAGGTCGCCCGAAGCCCGATCAGCGAGGCTGGCGCCTCATGGAGACCTTCGTCGTCCGAGTCTGGGTACCGGTCGAGCCCGAGTCCCTCGCGGAGCCCGACTTTCGCGGCTTTGTCTCCCACAGCGCAACCGGGCGCACGCAGCGATTCGACGGAAGCGAGGAGCTGCTCGGGTTCCTGACGCGGGAGCGCCTTCACCCCAGCGATCAGGAGTGGATCGGGCTCAACGGCCGCGGACGCCCCTGCCGGCCGGAATAGGCGGCGAGGAGACCCAGACCGAGGCGTGATGAATGAGGATCGACGAGCGACCGCGCCTGCGATCCGCGTGGATGCGTCGAGCGTCCACGGGGGTCGCGTGGGGGGTCGTGGCGCTCGCCGTCCTCGTTCCAGCCGCGGCTGAGGCCCAGTAGGCGGGTTACGCCGCTGTCTGGGCGCGCTCGCCGGCCCGCTGAAAGACCAGCTCCCCGCCCTCGGCGTCGACCTCGACGACGTCGCCCTCCGCGAACTCGCCCTCGAGCATTCTCAGCGCGAGCTTGTCGACCAGCTGCTTCTGGATCACCCGCTTCAGCGGGCGGGCGCCGTACGTGGGGTCGTAGCCGAGGTTGCCGAGCAGTGTGCGGGCATCGTCGGTGAGCTCGATCTCGATCCCCCGCTCCTCCAGACGGCGCGTCAGCTGCTCGACCTGAAGCTCGACGATCCGGCCGATGTCCTCGCGGCTGAGCCGGTGGAAGATCACCATGTCGTCAATCCGGTTCAGGAACTCGGGCTTGAACGTCGTCTGAACGACCTCCTCGATCCGCTCGCGGATCCGCTCGTCGATCGCCTCCGCGGCGATCCGATCCGAGCCCACGTTCGAGGTCATGATCAGGATCGAGTTGGTGAAGTCGACGGTGCGGCCCTGGCCGTCGGTGAGGCGCCCGTCGTCCATGATCTGAAGCAGGACGTTGAAAGCATCGGGGTGTGCCTTCTCGATCTCGTCGAGGAGGATCACCGCGTACGGGCGGCGGCGGACCGCCTCGGTCAGCTGGCCGCCCTCCTCGTAGCCGACGTACCCCGGCGGAGCGCCGATGAGGCGGGCGACCGCGTGCCTCTCCATGTACTCGGACATGTCGATCCGCACCATCGCCTGCTCGGAGTCGAACATGAACTCGGCCAGCGCCCGTGCCAGCTCGGTCTTGCCGACGCCCGTGGGGCCGAGGAAGAGGAACACGCCGATCGGGCGCATCGGATCGGCGAGGCCGGCGCGCGAGCGGCGCAGCGCGTTGGCGACCGCCTCGACCGCCTCGTCCTGGCCGACCACGCGCTCGTGGAGGCGCTCCTCCATGTGAATCAGCTTCTCGACCTCGCCCTCCATCAGGCGCGAGACCGGGATCCCCGTCCACTTGGCGACGACCTGGGCGACGTCCTCCTCGGTCACCTCCTCGGTGAGCATCGAGCCGCCCTCGGCATGGAGCTCGGCCAGGCGGGCCTCCTGCTCGCTCACCACCTTCTCCAGCTCCGGGATCTCGCCGTAGCGCAGCTCCGCGGCCCGCTCGAGATTGGCTTCCCGCTCGGCCCGCTCGGCCTCACGGTGCAGCTCCTCGAGCCGGGACTTGGCGTCCTTGATCGCTTCGATCGCGCCCTTCTCGTTCTGCCAGCGGGCCTTCATCTCGCCGGAACGCTCGCGCAGCTCGGCAAGCTCGGACTCGATCGCCTCGAGCCGCGACCTCGAAACCTCGTCGCTCTCCTTCTGCAGCGCCTGCCGCTCGATCTCGAGCTGCTGGATCCGGCGCTCGACCTCGTCGATCTCCACCGGCATCGAGTCGATCTCGATCTTCAGCCGCGAGGCGGCCTCGTCGATCAGGTCGATGGCCTTGTCGGGGAGGAAGCGGTCGGCGATGTAGCGCTCCGACAGGGTCGCGGCGGCGACGATCGCCGCGTCGGAGATCCGCACCCCATGATGGACCTCGTAGCGCTCCTTGAGCCCGCGCAGGATCGCGATCGTGTCGCCGATGTCGGGCTCGCCGACCAGCACGGGCTGGAACCGACGCTCAAGAGCGGCGTCCTTCTCGATGTGCTTCCGGTACTCGTCGAGGGTGGTTGCCCCGACCGCCCGCAGCTCTCCGCGGGCGAGCATCGGCTTCAGCAGGTTGGCGGCGTCGACCGCGCCCTCGGCGGCGCCGGCGCCGACGATCGTGTGCAGCTCGTCCATGAACAGGACGATCTGGCCCTCGGAGGCCTGGATCTCCTTCAATACGGCCTTCAGGCGCTCCTCGAACTCGCCTCGATACTTAGACCCGGCGAGGAGCGAGCCGATGTCGAGAGCGATCACCCGGCGGTCGCGCAGCGACTCCGGGACGTCGCCGGAAACGATCCGCTGCGCCAGGCCCTCGACGATCGCGGTCTTGCCGACGCCGGGGTCGCCGATGAGCACAGGGTTGTTCTTGGTCCGGCGCGACAGGACCTGGATCACCCGGCGGATCTCCTCGTCGCGCCCGATCACCGGGTCGAGCTTGCCCTGCCTCGCCTCCTCCGTCAGATCCCGCCCAAACTTCTCGAGCGCCTGGATCGTGTCCTCCGGGTTGGGGGTGATGACCCGGTGGGGCCCGCGGACGTCGGCGATCGCCTCGGCCAGCTCCGCCCGGTGGGGCAGGAGCTCACCGACCCCCGACTCCCTGCCGGCCAGGGCCAGCAGGATGTGCTCGGTGGAGATGTACTCGTCGCCGAGCGCCGCGCTCTCGCTCTCGGCGCGCTGGAGGACCTTGACGAACGCTGAGGACGGGCGGACCTCAGGTTCGGTGTCCCCGCCGAGGCTGGCCAGCTCGCCGATCGCGCCGCGTGCTCGCTCGCGCAGGTCCGCGGCGTCCGCCCCGAGCTTCTGGAGCACCGGCACGACCATGCCGTCCTCCTGCTCGAGCAGGGCGAGCAGGAGGTGCGCGGGAGCCACCTCAGGGTTTCGGTGTGCCGCCGCGAGCCGCTGCGCTGCGGTGACGGCCTCTTGGGATTTGATCGTGAATCGGTCGGCCTGCATCAGGGTGGGAGTTTACTCCCTTTATAGGGAGAGATCAAGAAATCTAAGTCGCTTTGACTCATATAGGTGAGGTCGTCGAAGGACTGCTGGACGGCCACGCGACGTGCGTTCCCCGATGGATAGGGTTCGCGCCGCCTTGGCGCCGGCTCCGCGAGATCCGCATAGCGTCGGCCGCTCCCGGCAGGATGTGGGACGCGGCGAACCGAGCACGACACAGGCCGGCGAGGAGGCACCAATCCACGATCGCGAGGACGGCGAGTTGAGCCGACGCTTCGAGGAGAGCGCCCGGCGATCCCGTGCGCGGCGGCAGGCGCGGCGGCGCACCCGGGCGCGCCGACGACTTCGGCGCCGCGATCGCGCGCGTGCGCCTGCCGGCCGTCGTGGCCAAGGCGGCGGGTGGCTCCTCGGCCTCGGCGCGGGCGTGGGCATCGCCGCGGTGGCGGCCGCCGCCATCCTGGCCGGCGCCTGGCTGATCGATACCGCCGGGGATCGGGATCTCGACCTGCTCCCGGTGGGCGGGTCGTCCGACTCCGTCGCCACCGAGCAGGAGGAGCCGGCGGAGCCGCGTCCCTACCCCCGGCGCGCCGCGATCGAGGCTGCCCGGGCCTATGCCAACGGCCGCGACGGACTGGTCTCGTTCGCCGTCGTCGACACGCTGGGCGGCACCCATGGGTTCGACGACGCCCGCACGTATGTCTCCGCCAGCGTCGTCAAGGCGATGCTGCTCGCCGCCGAGCTCGATCGACTCGCCGCGGAGGGCCTGCCGCTCGACTCCGTAACCCGCGACACCCTGCACGCGATGATCACCTACAGCGACAATGTGGCCGCCGACACGATCTACTACCGGGTCGGCGACGAGGGATTGTTCGAGGTTGCGCGCCGGGCTGGGATGCGCGACTTCACGGTCGCGGGGTACTGGGCGAACGCGCAGCTCAGCGCCCGCGACATGGCCAGGTTCATGGACCGGCTCAACGAGGTCCTCACGGGACCGCACGCCGACTTTGCCGCAGGGCTCCTCGCGGCGATCATCCCCGAGCAGCGCTGGGGGATCCCCGAGGCCACCCCCGAGGGCTGGCGCATCCGCTTCAAGGGAGGGTGGCGCGGCACCGAGCTGGGTCAGCTGGTGCACCAGATAGCCCGCCTGGAGCGCGGCCGGCGCCACCTGGCGCTCGCGGTTCTCACCGACGGGCAGCCGACGATGGACTACGGGATCGAGACGGTCCGCGGGATCGCCGAGCGGCTGCTCAGCCATCCCCCTGACGATCTCGCTCGCTCCCAGCAGCCCGGCGGGTAGGACGGTCGATCGGGATCTTGACCCGCGCCGCACCGCCGGCCGGGCCGATCTCGGTCGCCTCGTACTTGCCGTAGGGCACGATCTCGGCCCTGAACGAGCGCTTCACCCGCTCGATCTCCTCCTCCATCGCGCGTTCGAGCTCGGCGGCCCGCTTGCGCATCCGCCCGAGCTCGGATCGGGCCCGCTCGAGCTCCCGCTCGAGCGCGAGCACGGACTCGACCCCCGCCAGGTTGAGCCCTTGATCGACGGTCATCCGCTGGATCCGGCGGAGCCGTTCGACGTCCTCGTAGGAGTACAGGCGGGTGTTCTTGGGTGAGCGCTGCGGCACGATCAGCCCACGAGCCTCGTACATGCGCAGCGTCTGCGGATGCATGTCGGCGAGCTCGGCGGCGACCGAGATCATGAACACGCCCCGCTTCTGGTCGAACTCGGCGGTGATCCGCGTACGGCCGCGGTCCTTGCCGTCGGCGTCCCGCTTGCGATTCTGACGGTGGGCCATCAGTCATCCACCTTCGCCGACCGGGCGGACGCATCGCGCAGCAGGCGCGCCCGAGGATCGTGATCGTTCATCGCGGTGGCGAACTCGTCGAGCGCCTCCTTCTGCTTCCGGTTGAGGTCCCTGGGGACGTCGATCTCGAACCGGTAACGGATGTCGCCGCGCCCGCGGCCATCCGGCCGCGGTGGCCCCTCCCCGCGGAGGCGCTGGACGGCGCCGTGCTGGGTGCCCGCCGGAATCCGGATGCGCTTGCTCCCATTCAGCGTGGGCACCTCGATCGTCGCTCCCTGGACCGCCTCGGCGATCGTGATGGGCACCGTCACCTCGAGGCTGCCGTCGGCTCGCTGAGCGAAGACAGGGGACGGGATCACGTGGACCACCACGTAGAGGTCGCCGGGCGGGCCACCGAGCGGCCCGTCCTCCCCCTTGCCGGCGATGCGGATCCGGCTCGCGTCACGGACGCCGGCGGGCACCTTGACGCGGTAGCGCTTCTGTTGCAGGGTCAGGCCGGACCCGCCGCAGGTCTCGCACGGATGCTCGATCACCTCGCCACGCCCGCCGCAGCGCGGGCATGGCTGGCTGATCGAGAAGAACCCCTGGCTCTCGGAGTCGATCCCGCGCCCGCCGCAGCGCGGGCACACTGTGGGAGTGGTCCCGGGTGCGGCCCCGGAGCCGCCGCAGGTGGTGCAGGCCGAGCGCTTGGGGACGGTGACCGGGATCTGAGCGCCCTCGATCGCCTGATCGAAGGAGATCGTCACCTCGGTCTCGATGTCGCGGCCGTGGATGGGCTGCGCCTGCGCGCCCGTCCCGCGGCGGCCGAAGAAGGTCGAGAAGATGTCGCCGAGGTCGGAGGTGAAGCCTCCGCCGCCAAAGCCGCGGTCCGCGGCGCCGCCAAAGCCCGTGAACCCGCCGGCGTCGTAGCGCTTGCGCTTCTCGGGGTCGGAGAGGGTGTCGTAGGCCTCCTGGATCTGCTTGAAGCGCTCCTCGGCCCGCTCGTCCCCCGGATTGCGATCGGGGTGATATTCGCGGGCGAGCTTGCGGTAGGCCTTCTTGATCTCCTCGGCCGAGGCCTTCTTCGTGACCCCGAGGACCTCGTAGAAGTCCGCCATCGCTCGCTCCTACCCGCTGACCACTACCCGGGCCGGGCGCAGGACGAGCCCGTCCAGACGGTAGCCCTTCTGCAACGTCTCGAGCACGATTCCGCTCTCGACACCCTCGGCGGCGCGGGTGGACAGGGCCTCATGCCAGCTCGGATCGAACCGCTCCCCGGTCGGCTCGTACGCCTCGACCCCGACCCGCGAGAGCCCATCCCGAAGCTCCCTCGCGACCAGCGAGAGCCCCTCGGCGAGGGCGTCCGGCGCTGTGTCGCCGTCGCCGCCCGCCGCCAGGGCGCGCTCGAGGTTGTCGAGCGCGGGCAGGAGCTCGCGCGCCAGGCTCGTCTTGCCACGGCGCTCCGCGTCGGCGGCCTCGCGGGCGGCGCGCTTGCGGTAGTTCTCGAAGTCGGCACGGGCGCGCTGGGCCAGCTCCAGGTACTCGTCGCGCTCGCGCTTGACATCGCCAAGGAGCGCGTCGAGATCCGCCTCGACGCGCTCCTCGTCCGCAGTGGCCTTGGACTCCTCGCTCACGGGGGCCTCGGCGGTCGCCTCCTGGCGGGTGGCCGGCTCCTCGGGCGTTCCGGCGGGCGGCTTGCGATCCCAGCCCTCCGGAGTCCCGGCCGGCCTCGATCCGGGCTTACGAGCGCTCGTCATCGACAACCTCGGCGTCCACGACCTCCTCCTCGGCCTCGTCGCCGGCGCCGTCGGTGGTGGTGCCGGCGCCGTCGCCGGAGCCCGCGGCCTGCTGAGCTGCGGCCGCCTGGTAGATCTGCTCGGAGACCTTGTGGAACGCCGCCTGGAGGGCGTCGGTCTTCGCCTTGATCTCCTCGGTGTTCTCCGAGGTGAGCACGCCCTTGACCTCGGCGATCGCCTGATCGATCTCCTCCTTGGCGGCAGAGTCGATCTGATCGCCCATCTCGGCCACCTGCTTCTCCGCCTGGTAGGCGGCGTTCTCGGCCACGTTGCGGGCCTCGGCCAGCTCCCGCTGGCGCCGGTCCTCGTCGGCGTGCGCCTCGGCGTCCTTGATCATCTGGTCGACCTCGCCCTCGGAGAGACCCGAGCCGCCCTTGATCTCGATCTTCTGCTCCTTGCTGGTCCCGAGATCCTTGGCCTGGACGTTGAGGATGCCGTTGGCATCGATGTCGAAGGTCACCTCGATCTGCGGGATGCCGCGCGGGGCGGGGGGGATGCCCGTGAGCTGGAACTTGCCCAGCGACTTGTTGTAGCCGGCCATCTCGCGCTCACCCTGGAGCACGTGGATCTCAACCGACGGCTGGTTGTCGTCGGCGGTGGAGAAGATCTCCGACTTGCGGGTCGGGATCGTGGTGTTGCGCTCGATCAGCTTCGTCATCACGCCGCCCTTGGTCTCGATCCCGAGGGTGAGCGGGGTGACATCGAGCAGCAGCACGTCCTTCACGTCGCCGGCGAGCACGCCAGCCTGGATCGCGGCGCCGATCGCCACCACCTCGTCCGGGTTGACGCCCTGGTGCGGGTCCTTGCCGACCAGCTCCTTCACCTTCTCCTGGACCGCCGGCATCCGCGTCATGCCCCCGACCAGAACCACGTGGCCGATGCTCGGGGCACTGGCGTCGGACAGCGCCTGCTTCACGGGCGAGACCACCCGGTCGAGCAGGTCGGAGGTCAGCTCGTTCAGCTTCGCCCGGGTGAGCTTCATCTCGAGGTGCTTCGGGCCGGACGCATCGGCGGTGATGAACGGCAGGTTGATGCTCGTCTCCTGGGTGGTCGAGAGCTCGATCTTCGCCTTCTCGGCCGCCTCGTAGAGCCGCTGGAGCGAGTTCTTGTCAGCGGACAGGTCGATTCCCTGGTCGCGCTTGTACTCGCTCACCATCCACTCGACGATCGCCTTGTCCCAGTTGTCGCCGCCGAGGTGGTTGTCGCCGGCCGTGGACTTGACTTCGAACACGCCGTCGCCGATCTCGAGGACGGAGACGTCGAAGGTGCCGCCACCGAGGTCGAAGACGAGGATCGTGTGCTCGGATTCCTCCTTGTCCAGGCCGTAGGCGAGCGCGGCCGCGGTCGGCTCGTTGATGATCCGCTTGACCTCGAGCCCGGCGATCTTGCCGGCGTCCTTGGTCGCCTGGCGCTGGTCGTCGTTGAAGTAGGCGGGAACGGTGATCACCGCCGAGTCGACCGAGTCGCCGAGCTTCGCCTCAGCGTCGGACTTGAGCTTCTGCAGGATCATCGCCGAGATCTCGGGCGGCGAGTAGAGCTTGTCTCGCACCCGGACGCGGACGTCGCCGTTCGGGCCGGCCTCGACCTTATAGGGGACGATCGTCTCCTCCTCCTTGACCTCGGCCTCCTTGCGGCCCATGAACCGCTTGATCGAGAAGATCGTGTTCTCGGGGTTCATCACGGCCTGGCGCTTGGCGACGGTGCCTACCAGCCGTTCGCCCGAGTCAGTGAAGGCGACGACCGAGGGGGTCGTGCGCCCGCCCTCGGCGTTCTCGATGATCGTCGATTCGCCTCCCTCGAGCACCGCCATCGCCGAGTTGGTGGTGCCGAGGTCGATTCCAATGGTCTTCGCCACTTTGCCGTCTCCTTTTCACGCTCGCGCCCACGTGGGTCCGGCCCGGCGTGGGTTAACTGGTCTAAATCGAAGAAATCTGAGTCTGAGCGTAGCAGATTCGTGCTAAAGCTCAAGACCGCGGAGCACCCGGACACGGCTCCGGGTCTGGGGTCTTGCGCTCGTCAGCCGGGACCAGCGGACCCTGATCGGGGCTGAGCTGGCCTGCATAGGCAGCGACGAAGCCGGCGACCTCCTTTGCCTCCTCGCCCTGGAGGATGCCCCTCGGCATCCGGCCCTCGATCCCGCAGACGACCGCGTTCAGAACCTGGAGGTAGGTCGCCTCGAAGGTGGCCTGGTTGGCCTCCTCCGCGTCACCGGTGGGAGGTGCGAAGCTCCGGCCCAGGAGGTCGTCGAGATTCGGCCCGACGAGCCCGTCGGTCCCCCCGGCGGCGAGCGTGTGACAGGCGCCGCAGTTGGTCGCGAAGACCTCCTGGGCATCACGGTCGGCTGCCTCGACGGGCACCGTCGCCGCGCTCTCCGAGCCCTCGTTGACGAAGGCGAGGTAGACCACGATCGCGACCACCACGACGAACAGTCCGAAGAGGGTCAGCGGCGTCTTGCTCATGGTCGGGCGTCGGCGCCGCCGGCCGGATCGCCCCGGGGCGGCGCGGGCGCCGAGATACTACGAGTGATTCCCGATCCCCGCACCCCCGCGACCACTGAGGCGGGGGGTGCCGCGACGCCCCGGTGCGATATACCTGTAAGGAGAGTGCGCCGCCGCCCGCGGCGGACTCGGGGCTTAGGGAAACAGTTGGACCGCAGGCGCGGTCCGCCAGCACAACCAGATGGCAGTATCTCCCGCGTCGATCACCCGGACGAGCTTGCCTCCGCTGACCGCGGCCGAGCGAGAGGTCGCCGACCTGCTCCCGATCGGGGCGTCGGAGAGTGCGGCTCGCGCGGTGCTCGAGCGGGTGCCGCTGTGGTTTCACACGTTCTCGCTGGACGGCGGCTCGATTTACACGCATGGCGTTGCGCGAGATCACCGCTATCGAATCCCGGTGCTTCCCGCCGACCTGCGAGGCCGCAGCGTGCTCGACGTCGGTGCGTTCGACGGCTTCTATGCGTTCCTGGCGGAGGCGAGAGGAGCCGACCGGGTGGTGGCCGTCGACAACGAGCAGTACCGCGAATGGGTGCGCACCCGCTGGGGGGTGGACCTCGAGGGCGGCGAGGGCTTTCGGGCGATGGCGGAGTTGCTCGGATCACGGGTGGTCTACCGGCGCCTCGATGCCTTCGACCTTGACGAGCTCGGAGAACGGTTCGACCTGGTGCTCTGCTTCGGCATCCTCCACCGCGTGGAGAACCCTCTGGGCCTGCTCCGGGTGCTGCGCCGCCGGCTCTCCGACGGCGGGGAGATCCTGATCGAGACCTACGGGGTGGCGAATCGAGAGCTCGAATCCGAGGCGGCCCTTCACGTCGCCGAGCGCGGTGAGGTCTACGCTCGCGACGACTTCGTCTTCTGGGGTTTCACCGGCGAGAGCCTCGCGCGCCTCGCGCACCACGCCGGCTTCGGCGGCTGCCACGTGCTCGCCACCCCGGTCGTCGACGGCCATCCGCGCATCGTCGCGCGCATCGTTGACGCCTGAGAGCAGGCGTTTCACACAACGATCACACCGTGGTAACGGCCGCGTAATCCGGCGGCGGCCGCGAGCGGCTCCAATACGCTCGATGGGGATTCCGCCGCTGATCGCCCACAGGCTCGGGCGAGCGTACGGTCCTGACTCCTCCCGGACGGCGCTGGCCGGTGCCCTGGCTGCGGGTGCCGACGGGTTCGAGGCGGACGTCTGCCTCACCGCCGATCGCGAGCTGGTCCTCCTGCACGACCCCCTGCTCTCGCTCGGGACGACCCTGGACGGTTGGGCGCACGAGCGCCCGGCGAGGGTGATCCTCGGCGCGCGTTTGCGCGACCGCAGGGGCGACGCCACCGAAGAGCAGCCGCTCACCCTCGACGAGCTGCTGGCGGCAACCCCGCCCGACCTCCCCATCCAGGTCGAGGTGAAGGCCCACGCGGACCGCGAGCTGGCGCGGCTGACCGCCCGCACCATCTGCGAGCGCTACCGCCGCTCGCCCCAGCGGCGCCGGATCGAGCTGATCAGCTTTCACTCGACCGCCTGCGCGACCGCCGCGGCCCACGGCCTCAGGTCCCGCCTGGTGATCTGGTCCGACTACGCCCCGGAGGCGCTCGCGGCCTGGGCGCACCGGCGCCGGGTTTCCGGCGTCTCGATCGAGCACTTTCTGCTCACGCCGCATGTCGTGCGGGTGATGCGGCTCGCCGGTCTCAGCGTCAACACCGGCACCGTGAACGAGGCCGCGCTGCTCGAGCGCGTGATCCCGCTGGGGCCGGACGCTGTCTGCACGGACCGGCCTGGTGAGCTTCGTGCGGAGTTCGCCGCGAGCGCGTCGGCACCCCCCGCGGCCGCGGCCTCGCGGGGGGTGCCGGCATCCCTTCTGGCGTAAGGAATTACTGAAACGACACCAGCCTCACCCGTCGCAATCGGGGCTTCGCCCCTCTGCTCCGGGTCAGCTCACCTACCTGACCTTGAGCGTGCTGACCACGCCGGCGTGGTCGGAGCTCCAGAAGCCGTTCACCGGCTGGCGACCCGTGACCGACGAGCGGATGAGCCTCACCCTGTCAGGGGTGTCGGTCATCACGTGATCGACCTTGTGGTCGAACTGCGTGACCTCGCCGCCGCCATCCTCGCTCAGCACGTCCGCGCTCAGGCAGCATGAGAGCGGCTCCCACGTGCTCCGGGGGCGGAATCCGGCGTCGAGGAGCGCCTGAAAGGCCTGGGCGTCGCCGTCCTGCACCTCAGTCCGGACGTCCGAGTTCAGATCGCCCACGAGGACCACGGGGAGCGGGCCAGTCGCCGGGCCGCCGGGAACGATCAGCTCACCCGCCTGCTGGGAGCGAATGCTGGGGACCACGGTCTCGTCGTCGAACGCCTCGAGGTGGGTGTTGACGAAGCGGAACTTGGGCACGCCCTCGATCTTCACGTTGGCCCGGGTCCAGCCTCGCGTGACATCGACCGGGAAGCTCCCCGGCTCGACGGCGAGCAGGTTCTCGAAATGGCCTCCGGTGGCCGCGGTCGTCTTCACGCCCTCGCGCTTGGCGAGGATCACGTCCCGCATCGTCAGCCGTCCGTTCAGCTCACACCCCTGGATGCCGAGCGCCGGAACGGGGACGCCGGTCCCCTCGTCGCCGTCGACGTTGACCGGGACCTCGAAGTCGAACTCCGGCTGGCTGACGACCACCTCGTAGCGCTTCTCGCCCTTGTTCAGCTGCTCCAGCAGCAGCCTCAGGTAGTCGTAACGCGTCTCGGGGGCGTCCACCGGAAGCGGGACCCCGCACTCGTCGGTGCGCCAGTGGGACACCTCCTGGAGGCCGACCAGGTCGGGCTTCTTCCTCAGGATCTCCGCCGCCAGCCCCTTGGCCCGGAGGCGGAACCGGTTGGCGTCGACCTGGTTGAGGATCACGCCCGCGCCGTTGGCCAGCTCCTGGAAGTTGGTGGCGGCGAGGCCGGGGCCGAGGTCAGCGCCGAGGAAGAGGTTGCGGGTCATGACCGTGACCTGACCCTTCTTGGCCTGCTTCGGCGCCGCGTCCGCCGCGGTTGCGGGGATCGCGACCGCCGCGATTGCCGCGAGCGCGCCGAGCAGCATGCCGGTGCGACGGAACGGGCGGTGGGCCGGGATCTGCGAGCTGGTCAAGGGGCCTCCTCTCACGTACTTGGCGCTCGACCGGAGCTGGTCGGAGCGACCGATGGCGGGCAACAGTGTGGGTCTCGTCCCTTCCTGGTACATCCCGCCCCGTCCGCGCATCCGCTGCGGGAAACTACGGAGGGGCATCGGCGGGCCGGGGGGGCCTGGCCGCCCGCAGTCGTCGCCAATAGGGGCACATCCGCCGCAGGCCGCACTCGTCGCAGCGGGGTCGCGGGCGGCAGACGCTTCGCCCGTGGGCGATCAGGTTCATGTGGAGCTCGTAGGCGTCCTCGGGATCGGTGATCCGCAGCATCTCGTCGTGGGCCCGTTCGAACGACGCCCTCGGTGGGATCAGCCCAAGCCTCTGTCCCACCCGGTAGACGTGTGTATCGACCGGCAACTCGGGTCGGCCGAGCGCGAAGATCATCACGCAGGCCGCGGTCTTGCGCCCGACCCCGGGGAGCGCCATCAGGTAGTCGAGCGCCCGATCCCGGTCCGCCTCGGCGAGCCAATCCAGATCGGGCTCTCCGCCCTCGCCGGAGATCCGGCGCAGGATCTCCTGAATTCGCGGCGCCTTGGTCTGCGAAAGGCCACCCGGGCGGATCGCCTCCTCGACCTCCTCGGGCGGCGCGTCGCGGACCGCCTCCCAGGTCGGGAAGCGCTCCCGGAGCCGCACGTAGGCGACGTCGCGGTTGGTGTCGCTCGTGTTCTGGGAGAGGACCGTCCGGATGAGCTCGGCGATGGGATGCGCGTGCGGCTCGTTGACCGGCCGTCCGTAGAGCTGGCGGAGGCGATCGCGGATCGCACGCACGCGACGCCTCGGCGGTCGGCGCCATTCGGTGGGCGCCCTCAAGCGACGGCCCCCCAGGTCTCGCATGCCCGCGACCCGGCCTCGACGGCGTCGGGCAGAGCCTCGGCCGCGCGCCCCAGCTCCCAGCCAAGTGCCGCCAGTCCCGCCGCGAGCGCGCCCATGAACGCATCACCGGCCCCCAGCGGAGAGACGACGTCCACGGGGGCCGCGCCGACCTCCCCGGTGGCTTCGCCGCGGACGACGGCACCGTCAGGACCGAGGGTGACGACCGCGACCCGGGCGCCCAGGGCGTGAAGCGCGTCCGCAGCCTCGATCGGATCGGCCCCCGTGGGAAGGTCGGCGATCGCCGCCGCCTCGGCGCGGTTGGCGCGCACGACCGAGGCGTCGGCGCAGACCAGGCGACAGAGCCTAACCGCCGTCCCCGGATCGGACCAGCGATGCTTGCGGATGTTCGGGTCGAACAGCACCGGCACCCCCCGCTCGAGAGCGAGCGCCCGGGCCCGAATCGTCAGCTCCCGCTCCGGCTCGCCCACCAGCGTGTTCGACCCGAGCACGAGCGCCGAGGCCGCCTCGATCGCCTCGTCGATGCGGCCGCCGACGGCGCGGACCGCCGCCTCGATCCCCTGTCCGTAGATCTGGAATGAAGGCTCGCGGGCGCGGTCGAAGGTGACGAAGGCGATCGGCGTCTCGAGCCCCGCGAACAGCGAGAACCAGCGCAGGTCGATGCCCTCCGCCTCGAGGCGCGAGCGCAGCCATCGCCCCCAGGCGTCGTCGCCCACCCCGCCCGCGAGGCCGGCGTCCGCGCCGCCACGGGAGGCGGCGACAGCGACGTTGGCAAGCGCGCCGCCGAACCGCGGCGCGAAGGCGTCCGCCTCGTCGATGGAGTCGAGCTCGCGTTCGCAGACCAGGTCCACGATGGCCTCGCCGAGGCACAGGATCACCCGTGGAGAATATGAGCAGGCAGCGCGTATCCGCTTCGGTCAGGCCGCGCCCGCTCCGCGGCAAGCGGCGGTCGTGATCGATTGTCGGCTTGAGCACCTATACGGTGCCTAACTCGACAGTCGATCCCTCACCACTCGCCCCGGGATGACGGCCGAGGCCCGTGGCGGTGTGAAGTGTGCGCTCCCTCACACTGCGGATTGCAAAACCCGCTAACAGGCTATTTACAATTCCGCCAGCCGTGTCCCGCCCGTTCGCCTACATCGGAAGTCGTCTCCCGCAGGGATGGGGGGATCTCGTGCGCCAGGTCGTGCTGTTCCTGGTCGCCTACCAGGCGTACCAGCTCGTGCGCGGAATCGCCGACGGACGGGCTGCCGTGGCCTTCCAGAACGGCGACAGCGTGATCCAGCTCGAGCGCTCGCTCGGCGCTTTCTTCGAGCCCGGCTTTCAGCAGGCGTTGCTCGATCACCAGCGCTGGCTCGTCGACTTCGCCAACTTCATGTACATCAACAGCCACTACGTGATCACCGCCTCGTTCCTCGCCTGGCTGTACCTGTACCGCAACGAGCACTTCTACTTCGTGCGCAACATGTTCATGGTCTCCATGATCCTGGCGCTGATCGGATACGCGGCGTTCCCGACGGCGCCACCGCGCTTCTACCCGGAGTGGGGCTTCACCGACTCGGTCGCCCTCTTCACCGGGGTCGAGCAGGACTCGAAGGCCGTGAGCCTGCTGGTCAACCCGTTCGCCGCCGTGCCAAGCATGCACATCGCGTTCGCGCTGATGATCGCCGTCCCGGGTGCTGCGCTCTCGCGCACCGCGGCGGCCCGGGCGCTTTGGTCGGCCTATCCGCTGATGGTGCTGTTCGTCGTCGTTGCCACCGCGAACCACTACTGGTTCGACGCCGCAGCCGGGGCCGCGGTCGCCTGCCTGGCAGCGCTCGGCGCCCGCCAGCTCGCGCGAGTCCGACCCGAAGCCTGGTCCTGGCGGGAGGCGCCCGAAGAGGCGGTCGCCTAGCGCCCCGCCCGCGACGCGCGGGCACGCTGATTGGGAATCAATCGTCTAGCTTCCCAAGCCGATGGCCCAGGGAGCGCCGGCGCCACCGGCTCGCATCCGCAACGCGCAGGAGCTCCGCGCCTACGCTCGCAACCGCCTGATCGAGTCCCGGCTGACCCCGAACGCGATCTCGATCACCGGGTTCATCCTGAACCTGGCGGCTGCCGTGCTGATCACCCAGCGCCTGTTCTTCCTCGCTGGGGTCGCGTTCATCGTGGGCTCGATCATGGACATCCTCGACGGGCGCTACTCGCGCATGTCGGGCAAGGGGACCCTGTTCGGGGCCTTCCTCGACTCGACCCTCGACCGGATCGAGGAGGGGATCGTGCTTACCGCGGTGGCCTGGTACTTCGCCGATCAGGGCGACGCGATCGCCGCCGCGGCCTGCGTGATCACGGTCCTCGGTTCGCTGATGGTCTCCTACACCCGCGCGCGCGCCGAGGCCCTTGGAGTCGAGTGCAAGGTCGGGCTCGCGACCCGGCCGGTCCGGGTGGTGGTCCTCTCCGTGGGCCTGGTGTTCGCGAAGGGCGCCGGGATCGGCGATTTCGAGCTCTTGGAGCCGGCCGTCTATGCGCTCGCTGTCCTCACCGCGTTCACCGTTGCCCAGCGCGTCTGGCACGTCCGGCAGGAGCTGCGCCGAGTGGAGGACGCCACGGCGTGAGGGTGTAACTCTGGCCGCATTAGGGCATAGTTGAGGATCCCCACCCCCCGCGAGGAGGCTTCGTACGCATGAGCACGACCACCGGAGGGCATGACGCTGCCCACGCCAACGGCCACCGCGTCGACGACGGCAAGGTCAGAGTTGCCATCGTGGGCGTCGGCAACTGCGCCAACAGCTTCATCCAGGGCGTCCAGTACTACCGCGAGGCGGACCCGACCGAGCAAGTCCCGGGCCTGATGCACGTCGACCTCGGCGGCTACCACGTCCGCGACGTCGAGTTCGTCGCCGCCTTCGACATCGACTCCGAGAAGGTCGGCAAGGACCTCTCCGAGGCGATGTGGTCGGGCCAGAACGACACGATCAAGTTCGCCGAGGTCCCCCACCTGGGTATCGAGGTGCACCGCGGCATGACCCACGACGGCCTCGGCAAGTACCTCAAGGAGAAGATCACGAAGGCGCCGGGCGAGACCGCCGACATCGTCGGGATCCTCCAGGAGACGAAGGCCGACGTGCTCGTGTGCTACCTCCCGGTCGGCTCGGAGCAGGCCACCAAGTGGTACGTCGAGATGGCGATCAAGGCCGGGGTCGGATTCGTCAACTGCCTGCCGGTGTTCATCGCCCGCGAGCACTACTGGGACGACCGCTTCCGCAGAAACGGGCTGCCGATCATCGGCGACGACATCAAGTCACAGGTCGGCGCCACCATCGTCCACCGCCAGCTCGCACGGCTTTTCCATGATCGCGGCGTGCGCCTGGAGCGCACCTCGCAGCTCAACGTCGGCGGCAACATGGACTTCTACAACATGCTCGAGCGAGAGCGGCTCGCGTCGAAGAAGGAGTCGAAGACCAACGCCGTCACCTCGATCATGGGCCACGAGCTCCCCGAGGGCGACGTCTACATCGGGCCCTCCGACTACGTCGCCTGGCTCACCGATCGCAAGTGGGCCCATATCCGGCTCGAGGGCCGCTCGTTCGGCGACGTGCCGCTGAACATCGAGATGAAGCTCGAGGTCTGGGACTCGCCGAACTCGGCCGGGATCGTGATCGACGCCGTGCGGATCATCAAGCTCGCCCTCAACCACGGGGTGGCCGGCCAGCTGGACGGCCCCTCGAGCTACCTGATGAAGTCGCCGCACACGCAGCGGCCCGATGACGAGGCGCGGGAGCTGACCGAGGCGTTCATCGCGGAGCACGCTCGCAAGCAGGCGGGCGAGCGGGCGAAGACGCTGGCGGCCGAGGGCCAAGCTCAGGCCTAGCCGTCGGATCTAAGCTGAGTCCGATGCCCCGGTCTCAGCGCCTTTCGATCGCCCACGTGAGCCCTCATCCGTGGGGCGTGAGGCACGAGGTGAACGAGTTCGCGGAGCGGGTCGCGCTCGAGCTCGCCGAACGCGGCCATCGCGTGGTGATCGCGGCTCCGTCCGATTCGCGCACGGCGGTGCGTGACTCGCGCCAGCTGATCTCGCGGGCGGGCCAGCGGCCGGCGATGCTGTTCGACGGGACCTGGAAGGGCCGGCGGGCCGGCGACGACGGGGGGCCGCCCGTGCTTGCGGTCGGGTCCGGGATCCCGCTTCCGCGAGGCCCCCGGCCGCGGGCGGCACCCGTCCCGCTCGACGTCAGCCGGACGCTGGAGCGGCTCCTGGCGGCGGTCGAGCTGGACATCGTCCACGTTCACGACCCATTCGCGCCCAGCACGGCCTCCACCGCGCTGCGCCACTCACGCTCGCTGAACGTGGCCACGTTTCACGAGCCGACCGAGCGCATCCTCTCGACCCAGGTCGCGCGACCGCTCGTCGAGATCTTCTTCGGCCGCCTCGATGCCCGCACCGCCAGCTGTCGCGAGACGGTGGAGCTGATGAGCCGCTTCTTCCCGGGCGCCTACGAGCTGGTGGAGCCGGGCGCCGAGGCGCCCGAGCACGGCTATTGGCCGGGCCCGGGCGCTGACGGCGAGCCTGTGCGGATCGCGTACAGCGCTGAGGAGGAGCGCGGCGCCCTCCGGCTCTTCCTTCGGGCCCTCCGCCGGCTGCCCCCGAGCCTCGAGTGGGAGGCAGCCGTGTGGACCGACGACGCGTTCGAGCTGCGACTGGGTCGCCGCCTGCGCGAGCGGGTGCGGGTGGTGCGTCCCCGCGACTGCTCGCCGGAGGAGCTGATCGCTTCCGCGGACATCGTCTGCGCCGCCTCAGGTGGCCCTCGCGTCGCGCCCGGCTTGATTCGCGCCGGGCTGGCAGCCGGCGCGGTGCCGGTGGTCTCCCACCTGCCGCTGTACGAAGAGCTCACCGGCGACGGCGAGCTGGGCCTGCTGTTTCCGCCGGGAGACGCGATCACCCTTGCCGGCCAGCTCGAGCGGCTGGTCGCGGATTCCGCGCTGCGGGCGGAGCTCGAGCGTGCGGCACGCGACGCCACTCGGGCCTGGTCGGTGGTCGCGGACCAGCTCGAGGAGACCTACCGCGCCCTGGTCGGGCGCCGCCACGATCCGGATGGCCGACCGCAGATCCGTCGGCGGCTTGCCAAGCGCCGGCAGATCCACGTCGACCTCCATATGCATACCGACCACTCCCCCGACTGCGCGACGCCGGTCGGGGTCCTGCTGGAGACGGCCCGCGCCCGTGGCCTCGGCGCGATCGCGGTCACCGACCACAACGAGATCTCGGGGGCGCTGGCCGCACGCGAGGCAGCCGAGCGGATGAACGGGATCGAGGTGATCGTCGGCGAGGAGGTGAAGACGGCGGAGCAGGGGGAGGTGATCGGCCTGTTCCTCGAGGAGAAGATCACCAGGGGGATGACGATGCGCGAGACGATCGCCGAGATTCGCCGGCAGGGCGGCCTCGTCTACGTGCCGCACCCGTTCGATCGCCTGCACTCGGTCCCCGACTACGAGCACCTGCTCGACATCGTGGAGGACATCGACATCCTGGAGGTGTTCAACCCGCGGGTCGCTCTGACCGCCTTCAACGAGGAGGCCGAGCGCTTCGCCGCCAAGTACCGGATCGTCCCCGGGGCGGGCTCGGACAGCCACGTGGCCCAGGGCCTCGGCAGCGTCATGATCCGCGTCCACGACTTCGATGGGCCGGAGGAGTTCCTCGAGGCCATGCGCGACGCGGACATCGTCCGCAAGAAGAAGAACCTGGTGTACGTGCAGGCACTCAAGTTCCTGCAGACCAGTGGCGGGCGCGGTGGCCGCGGGCCGAGTCGGTCGGCGCTCGGCGGCGCGCCCGCGCGAGGCAAGCGCTGATGCAGGCGGGCCGGTCGGCAGGAGGGCGTGCGACGCCGTCAAAAAGGAGTCGCGCCGGCGATGAGCGGGGCGCGAGCGCCGAGACTGACGCAAACATGCCGACCACCGACGACGAGATCCAAGAGAAATACCTGGAGCGCGCAATCCGCGAGCTCAACCACCTCACCCGCAACCTCCAGGAGTGCTCGCATTGCCCGCGCGGCAATCTGATGCCCGTCCTCGGCTCCGGGCATCCGCAGGCGGACATCTTCCTGCTGAAGCACTCGCCCAGCGCGGCGGAGATCGAGGAGGGGGTCGCCTTCTACGGGCGGGCCGGGAACGCCCTCATGAAGAGCTTCAAGCGGCTTGGGATCGATCCACTCGCCGTGTACGGGACCCTCTGCGTCAAGTGCCCGGTGGCCGATCCATCGCTCGCCGGAGGTGAGTGCGTCGAGCGGATCGTGGAGGAGCTGGCGATCGTCTCGCCTCGGATCGTCGTGGTGATGGGTGCGCGCGCGCTGGAGACGCTCAACGAGGTGGGCATCCCGCTCGGCCAGCCGCTCGAGGCGCGCAGCGGGGAGATCCAGGAGCTGACGCCGACGTGCAGCGCCCTCTACGTGCCGGACATCGACGACTCGCTCGACTCCGAGGAGGCCAAGCGCGAGTTCTGGGCGGCGTTCCGGGTGCTCGGGGACTGGTACGCGGACCTACCGCCGTACTAGATGAGTGATTCCGTATCCCCGCCCACCCGGATGACGCGCCTGGCCTTCGCATCTCTTCGTCCTCGCGCACTCGTGTGCAGGCAAGCACACATTGTGCGCTGCGTCCTCGACCTGCTCGGCCAGGCGCGCCCCCGGGCACGCGCTGATACGAAATCAATCATCTAGTCTCCAAGCATGGAGCTCGAGGAGCGCACGATCGAGCAACTGCCGGATCGGTGCCAGAGCTGCGGCACGACGCTGACGGCGGCCGAGAAGCAGCGCATTCTCGACGAGGGCGCCACGGTGGCGCTCTGCACAACCTGCGCCGTCGAGCAGGAGCCGGTGGTCGACGAGGCCGAGGACGACGTCGGCGCGAGCTACTGACCCCTCGCGCCGGGGGCCTTACGGCGCCGTGGCCTCGGCGAGGGCGGTCATTGCCTCGACCGTGGCGCTGGCTAGACCCCGGACGACGATGACGTCGAGGGCGTCGTCGTAGGCGGCGAGCTGGCGCTGAGCCTCATCGCGTTCGCGGCGGCGACGCCGACCGTGCCGACGGGCGCTTCCAGGCGGTCGAAGTGACTGCGGTAGCCATGGTGGAGGTCGCGGTAGAAGCTCTCCTCCTTGGCGAGGCGCTCGGCGGCATCCGGCCCCACTGCGGTCCGGACGTAGCCGAGGATGGGTGGAGGCGTGCGCCCTGCCTCCCGCGCGCCGCGCTCCACGTGCTTGCGAGCGCGGGCCGCGAACTCGGGAGTCATCCAGTTGAAGAAGACGCCGTCGAACTCGGCACCCCCGAGCGCGCACATGCGTGGGCCCATCGCTGCAAGCACCAGGCGGATGCCGGCGAACCGCTCGCGCAGCGTGGGCAGCGCGCGGCGAACCGTCGTCAGCGGACGCCGGTCGTGCCCGGTGCCGATGCCGAGCCACAGTCGCTCGCGGTCGAGCTCCAGCGAGTCGATCTTGCGCCGGAGGTCGTCCGGGTCATGTCGGTCGAGAGCGTGCACGGCAACCCCGAGCTCGAGCCTCTTCGCGGCTTCGTCGAACACGGCAAGGGTGTCAAGGCCGTTCGCGCCGGGATGGTCGTTGGACCAGATCGAGCCATAGCCGAGCGCCTCGCAGCGCTGGGCCAGGGGACCGGCCACCGCCGGGTCGAGGCCGGCCGCGACCCCGAAGCCCCGGCCCGCGCTCATCGCTCCAGCAGCGCCACGCACTCGACGTGCGGCGTCTGCGGGAACATGTCGACTGGTCTCACGCGCCGCAGCGTATATCCGGCCTCCTGGAGCTGAGCCGCGTTGGGGGCCAGCGTCGTCGGGTTGCACGAGACGTAGACGATCCGGCGCGCCGCGCACTCGATCACCCTCCGGACCACCTTGCTCGACAGGCCGGCCCGTGGAGGATCGAGGATGACGACGTCAGGTCGCCCCGCCTCCTCGATCAGCGGCCGGACGCCGAGGCGCGCCTCGGCGGTGACGAAGCGGGCGTTGTCGATCCCGTTCAGCCGGGCGTTCTCCGCGGCGTCGGCGACCGCCTCCGGCATTGCCTCCAGCCCCCATACCTCGCCGGCCCTCCGGGCCAGGATCAGGGCGATGGTGCCGATGCCGCAGTAGAGGTCGAAGACCCGCTCGGCGCCCCCGAGGGCAGCGTAATCGGCGGCGATCGCGTACAGCCGCTCGGCCATGGAGGTGTTCGTCTGGAAGAACGCGGCCGGCGAGACTCCGGAAGCGCAGCCCGCCGAGCTCCTCCGTCAGGTACTCGGCCCCGAGCACGCCGGTCGGACCGTCGGTCCCGCCGCCTGGTCCTTCGACCACCGTGTGGAGATCGACCGGCGGGCGCGGAAACCGTGCCGGCGAGCTCACCAGCCGCGTCTGCACCTGGCCGGTGCGGGCCGAGTCGCGGACCACGAGGTTGCGCAGCACCCCGGCCCGCTCGGTTCGATCGTAGGCGGGGATCGCCTCGGCGCGCGCCCACTCGCGCACCCGGTTGCGGGCGGTGTTGTTCGCCTCCGAGGCGAGCTTGCAGTCGTCGATGTCCACCACCTCCTGCCAGCTTCCGCGGCGATGGAAGCCGAGGATGAGCTGGTCGTCGTCGGCGCCGAAGGAGTACTCGAGCTTGTTGCGGTAGCGCCAGCGCTCCGGCGCCGCCTCGATCGGCTCCAGCTCGAACCGGTCGAGCCCGCCCAGCCTCCGCAGCGCCTCGTCGACCTGTGCGGACTTGTGCTCGAGCTGGCGCTCGTACGCCAGCCCCTGCCACGGGGCCCCCGGGCAGGGCTCACCCCCGTGCTCGCAACGGTCGGGCACCCGCTCGGCGCTGGGCCGCACCAGATCGATCGCGGACGCCTCCGCGTAGTGGCGTTTCGCCTTCACCAGGCGCGCCCTGACGCGGTCTCCCGGCAGCCCGCCGGCCACGAACACCACGTAGCCGTTGGCGCGGGCCACCCCGCGACCGCCCTGCGCCAGTGATTCGATCTCCAGCTCGAGCTCCTCCCCCCGCCGGGGCCGAGCTTGCTCGCCCTCCCGCTTCTCGGTGGCTCTCGGGTCCATCGGCCTATCGTTGCAGCCCGATGCCGCTTGACCTCGACCACTACCGCGACCGAGCGCAGCGATTCGTCTCGGAGATCGACCGCGAGTACTACCTGCACCTGGCCGGTCACAAGCCGGAGCTCGAGATCGAGCCGATCTACGATCGCCACGCGGAGCTCTTCGAGCGCGACGCGGTGCTTTCGCTACGCGAGCTCGCCGGCTCCGCGAACGGCGGAGACGAGGCCCGGCGCCGACGCTACCTGTTGCAGCTCGCATTCGGGGGCTACCTGGGCGTTGCAACCAGGCGCGAGGCGGAGGAGATCGCGCGGCTGGAGGCGTCGCTCGAGGTCCCCGACGCCGACGGGACCGTGGGCTACCGCCAGGTGTACGTGGAGCAGGCGAACGAGGCAGACGGCGAACGCCGCGCCACGCTCGAGGCCGCTCGCGACGAGCTCTTGGCCGAGCGGCTCAACCCCCTCTACGTGACCGCGCTCGAGCGCTCGCACGAGCTGACGCGCGGGCTCGGCTGGCCGAGCTACGCGGCCGCGTGTGCCGAGCTCCAGGCGATCGACCTCGAGGCGCTGGCGCGGCAGACGGCGCGCTTCCTGCGCGACACGGATCCCATCTACCCCGAGATCACGGCCCCACGGCTCGAGCTGGTCGACCTGCCGGAGCTGGGACAGCTTCGCCGGTCCGACCTCCCTCGCTTCTTCCGAGCGCCGGAGCTCGACTCCCTGTACCCGCAGGAGCGCCTGATCCCGAGCTTCGCCGAGACGATGGCCGGGCTCGGGCTAGACCTGGCCGGGCAGCGGAGCATCCACCTCGACACCGAGCCACGGCCGACGAAGTCACCGCGGGCCTTCTGCTCGCCGGTGCGAGTTCCGGACGAGGTGTACCTGGTGGTCGCGCCGGTGGGCGGGCGGGATGACTTCGGCGCGCTCTTTCACGAGGGTGGCCACACCGAGCATTACGCGAACACGGACGCCGCGCTTCCGTTCGAGTTTCGACACCTCGGCGACAATGCGGTGACCGAGTCGTTCGCCTTTCTGCTCGAGCACCTGACCGAGGACGCGGCCTGGCTGGCGGCGAGGTTGGACGTGGCCGAGCCCGCGGACGCCCTGGCTCACGCGCGGGCAACCAAGCTCTACTTCCTGCGCCGATACGCGGCCAAGATCGCCTATGAGCTCGAGCTGCAAGGACCCGAGCCGGACCTGAGCGCGATGCCCGCGCGCTACGCGGAGCTCATCGGCTCCGCGACGCGGGTGCAGTGGCCCGAGGCCGGCTGGGTCTCGGATGTCGACGAGGGTTTCTACGTGGCCTGCTACCTGCGGGCGTGGGCGCTCGAGACGCACTGGCGACGCGCGCTTCGAGAGCGCTTCGGCGAGCGCTGGTTCGAGAGCGCCGACGCTGGCGCGTGGCTACGCGGGCTGTGGGCTCAGGGTCAACGACTCGGTCCCGACGAGCTGCTTGCGGACGCGCTCGGCGAGGAGCTCGACTTCGGCGTGATGGCGAGCGAGTTCGATTCCGCGTTGGCGGCCTGAGCGGCGGCGACCATCAGGCCGCGAGCCGCCGCTCGATCTCGGAGAGCACACTCTTGCGTGCCTTCCCCTGCTGCTCGCGGGTGCGCACCTTGCGAAGCTCGGGCTTCGAGAGATCGGCGAGACGCTTCCTCACCTGCACCGCGGTGAGCTGGTCGTAAGCGGAGATCGGAAACCCGGGCCCGCCGGCGCGCCGCCGGATGCGGTCGGCCTCGGCCAGGGGGCGGTCCGCCACGTCCCGTGCGGCTCGGGCCGCCTGGCCGAGCAGCTTCTCCAGGTCCTTGAGCAGCGCGTCGGATTGCTTGCGCCCGCGCGTCACCAGACTCGAGACCAGGTCGTTGGCGTCTGCTCGGGTCATGCGGCCGCGCTTGACCGCATCGTCCACGACCTCCTGGATCCGATCGCGGGACAGGGTGACGCTCTGCTCGAGGGCGTCGCGGAACGCCTTCACGCTTTTGTCGGTGTCCGCGCTTTCACGCGACGCTCGCCCTTGCGAGCCCTTCGACTCTGATGCCATTGAGAAACCTCCTTGGATGAGTGATTCCGTATCCCCACCCACCCGGATGACGCCCCTGGCACGCGCGGATGCGGAATCAATCATCTTGGTGTCGAGCGCACTATCTCACTCCGGTCGCCGGGCCGGAGGGTCTCCAGCCGGTGTGGCGAAGGTCGCGGACACCGGCGCGTGATCCGAGAGGCGAAGACGCAGGCCCGCGAACGGCAGCTCCCGCGCCTCCTCCGGCCACGCGGTCGGGCGCTCGACGATTTCAAGCCCGCGCGCGAGCAGGTGATCGATCGCGTCGGGGGCCGTCGGCGCGTGGAGATCGTGGCGCTCGGCGAGCTCGTCGAAGATCGGCCGCTCGCGCGGCCGCACGTTCAGGTCCCCGCCGAAGATGAGCGGCGCTCCCGCCGCCCACTCGACGCTGCGTTCCGCCCCCAGGCGGAGCTCCTCGACGGCGATGTCCTTGTTCTGAGGCCCGGTGCTCGCGTGGAGGTTGGCGACGCAGACGCCGCCGGCGGTCCGGACGAAGGACATCGTGCGACGCTCCGGCTCCGGGCCCGGGCAGAGCACGAGCTCGCGGCGCTCGACGATCGCGCGGTTACGGCCGTCGGCCCGCACAAGCGTCAGGTTCGAACCCCCCTCGTTCGAGCCGACGAGGTCGGTGTTCAGGAAGGTCGCCAGGGCGCGCAGCGGGGCGAGGCTGTTTCGCGAGGTCAGCGCCTGGTGGGCCTCGGCACCGCAGGCGCGCGCCATCGGCCCGGCCCAGCGCGGGGGGCACTCCTGGAACAGGGCCACGTCCCAGTCAGCGGCGGCGATCACCGAGATGAAGTGCTCGCGGAGCGATCGGTTCACCTGCACGTGAGTGGCGTCCCGCTCGGTCATCCGGAGCAGCCGCGAGCGGGTCGTGAACAGCGCCCTGTTGGGAGGGAAGTCGCGTCCGTGGAAGAGATTCCAGGTCAGCGCCCGGATCGTCACGCGCGGCAGTCTGCCATGGGGTCAGCGCTCCGCGACGCCGAGTCCGTACCATGCCCGCCTTCGCATGCCGCGGCACTTCCTCACCGGCGCCGAGCTCTCCCCGGAGGAGCTCGCCGCGTTGCTCGCTCGAGGCCTTGACCTGAAGCGCGGTCGCGATGTGGGGGCCGGGCAGGGGGTGCTCGCCGGACGCTCGCTCGCGCTGCTGTTCGAGCGGCCCTCCACGCGCACGCGGATCTCGTTCCAGGTCGCGATCGCGGAGCTGAGCGGCCACCCGGTGGCACTCCGGGCCGACGAGCTACAGCTGGGGCGGGGAGAGTCGATTGGAGACACGGCGCGGGTGCTGTCGCGCTACCTGCACGGCATCGTGATCCGCTCGGACTCGGACGAGACCGTGTCCGCACTCGCCGATGCGGCTGCGGTTCCGGTGGTGAACGGGCTCACCCCGGGGCATCATCCCTGCCAGGCGCTCGCCGACCTGCTCACCCTGCGGGAGCGCTTCGGCTCGCTCGAGGGGCTGAAGCTCGCCTACGTCGGCGACGGCAACAACGTCGCCCGCTCGCTTGCGATCCTCGGTCGTACGGCCGGGGTCGAGGTGGCGGTCGCCGCGCCCGAGGGCTATCAGCTGGAGCCGGGGCTGGCGGCGCTCGACACGACCGATCCCCGCGAGGCGGTGGCGGGCGCCGATGCCGTCTACACGGACGTCTGGGTGAGCATGGGCGACGAGGCCGAGACGGAGAGGAGGCGCCGCGAGCTCGAGCCGTACCGCGTCGACTCCGAGCTGCTGGCGGCGGCGGGGGAGGGCGCGATCGCGCTCCATTGCCTGCCGGCTCACCCGGGTGAGGAGATCTCGGAGGAGGTCCTCTACGGCGAGCGCTCCGCCGTCTGGGATCAGGCCGAGAACCGCCTGCACGCGCAGAAGGCGCTGCTCGAGCGGCTGCTCCGGTGACGGGCCCCGGACGCGGCGCTACCGGCTAGGCGAAAGCGTCGCCATAGACGGTCAGGCCGTAGATCACCAGGACGTCGACGACCATGATGATGATCGACCAGATGGGATACGCGGGCAGGAAGAAGAGCTGCGCGATCAAGCTCAGGCTGGCCAGGAAGATGCCGATGACGACTCCCATCGCATTGCCCATGTAGAGCAGGTAGGCGGTGAGCAGCTGCAGGATCCCGATGAGCAGCATCACCACGCCCCAGAAAGCCAGGTCGCCGAAGAACAGCTCGTCGGCGACGAAGTTGTCGTCCTTCGCCAACGCGACGATCCCGTCGATGATGTTGAACACGCCGAGGATCATGAACAGCGTCGCCGCGAACACGACCCAGCCCGCGCCGGCACCCGGAGCACGCTCACGCTCCACCCCGGCAGGTGGACGAGACCCTGATTCCATCCCCGTTACCTCCTTCTCGATGGGTCCGCTGGCGGGACTCTAGAGGGCGCTCCGGCGGCGGGCTGGCGAGCAAGGAGCCCTGCCAAGCGCGGGGCATGGATCGAACCCTAGACTTGCATCCTGAAGGCCCCGTGGTGTAACGGCTAGCACGCGGCCCTTTCAAGGCCGAGGAGATAACGGGTTCGACTCCCGCCGGGGCTATTTCGTGCAACCTGAACTTGGCCCCTTCCAGACCTTCGGGATCATGTTCGCGCTGGCGTTTGTCGCGGCCGGGGCGCTCGTCTACCGGCGGCTGCGAGAGATCGGCAAGCCGGGCGACTGGGCCTACGAGATGCTGTTCGCCGCGGCCGTCGGCGGCATCGTCGGCGCCCGCCTCGACTTCGTGATCGAGAACTACGACGACGTCAAGGACGACCTGCTCGGCAACATCTTCTCCGGCACCGGGCTGGTCTGGTACGGCGGCGCGATCGGCGGCGCACTCGCGGTGGTCGCCTGGGCGTGGTACCGGGGCATGCTCAACTTCGCCCTCCTCGACCTCTGCGCGGCGCCGCTCGCCCTGGGCTACGCGGTCGGGCGCATCGGCTGCCAGGTCTCCGGCGACGGCGACTATGGCCAACCGTGGGACGGCCCCTGGGCGATGTCCTACCCGGAGGGCACGGTCCCGACCGACGTTCCCGTGCATCCGACCCCGATCTACGAGACACTGACGATGGGCTTCGTCGCCTACGCGCTCTGGCGACTGCGCGATCGCTTCCGTCCCGGCATCCTGTTCGCCCTCTATCTGATCCTCGCCGGCCTTGAGCGCTTCCTGATCGAGTTCATCCGCCGCAACGAGGACATCGCCCTCGGCCTCACCCAGGCGCAGTTCTTCAGCGTCGCCATGATCGCCGCGGGAGTGGTCTGGATCATCCTGGTCGCCCGCCGCGGCAGCCTGCTGCGGGAGGACGCTCCGGCCCAGCCGGCGGCGGAGCCCGCCTCAGGCTGAGCGAAGCATCCCGCCGTCGAGCGGGATCACCGCGCCGGTCAGGAACCCCGCTCGGTCAGAGGCGAGGAACGCGACCAGGTCGCCGAACTCGTCGGGATCGCCGAGCCGCCCGGCCGGAACCCCCTCGGCCGCCAGCTCCGTCATCCGCTCCCACGACCCCCACGTGGCGGCCAGCCGGTCGGTCGCGAACCGGCCCGTGGCGACCGTGTTCACGGTGACCCCGTCCGCGGCGACCTCGGCCCCCAGCGTCTTCAAGAATCCGATCAGAGCCATCCGGTGGGCGTTGGACAGGGTCAGGTTTGGGATCGGCTCGCGGGTCGAGCTCGAGCCGACGTTGACGATCCGGCCCCAATGCCGCTCGCGCATTCCCGGCAGCACCGCCTCGACCAGCGCTCGCGGCGCCAGCACCAGGGATCGGTATGCGTCCTCCCACTCCTGTCGTGGATTCTCGAGCGCCCGCCCCCGCGGGGGGCCGCCCGTATTCGTGACCAGGATCTCGACCGGTCCGAGGCTGTGGGCCACCTCGGCGGGCAACGCCTCCATTCGCTCCAGGTCGTCGGTGTCGGCAACGAAGGGGGTCGCCTCGCCGTCGATTGCGGCCGCCGCCGCCTCGATCCGCTCGCGAGAGCGGCTCGCCATGGCGACGCGGGCACCCTCCCGGGCGAGTGCCGCGGCAATCGCTCGCCCGATGCCCTTGCTCGCACCCATCACCAGCGCCACCCGGCCGTCGATCCCGAGGTCCATCTGTCTGCAAACCTAGCGGTGGGCGGCAAGACCCGCGGGACGCGACCCGTGCGCTCGGATAGGTTCACCCCGATGGAAGCCGGCGATCTTCACACCAGGCTCGTCGAGGCAGCCAACGCGGTATTCGGCTCCCATCCCGGTCACCGCGCACTCCACGCCAAGGGCACCTGGTGCGAGGGCACCTTCACCGCCACGCCGGAAGCAGGGCGACTCTCGCGCGCACCGCATTTCCAGGGCGACCCCATTCCCGCCCTGATCCGCTTCTCCAACGCCAGCGGGGACCCCGAGTCCGACGACGCCGATCGTGACGGCCGCGGCATTGCTGTGAAGCTGCGCCTCCCGGACGGCCGCGAGACCGACATCCTGGCCACGATCACGCCCACCTTCGTCGCCCGCACGCCCGAGGACTTCCTTGAGCTCCTCAGGCTGCGCCGTCGCGATCCCGCGACCGGTGAACCCGACATGAAGGGGCTGGGCGAGTACCTCCAGGCCCATCCCGAGGCGGTCCCGTCGATCCAGGCGGTGCTCGGGACCGAGCCGCCCGCGAGCTACGCCACGCTCGTCTACTACTCACCGCACGCCTTCAGGCTCGTGTCCGGCTCTGGAGAGGGCACATGGGTCCGCTACCGGTGGAACCCGGAGACGGGGGACCAGCGCATCCCGGACGACGAGGCACGTGCGCGCGGCCGCGACTACCTGCGCGAGGAGCTGGCCGACCGGCTCAGCGGCGGCCCGGCCGCGTTCGAGCTCGTGCTCGAGCTCGCCGGCGAGACCGACCCGCTCGACGATCCCACGGCGCAGTGGCCGGGCGATCGCGAGACGGCGACCGCCGGCCGGCTCGAGGTCCGCGGCATCGTCGACGATCCCGAGACCGACCGAGGCGACCTCGTGGTCTTCGACCCCATCCGAATCGTCGACGGGATCGAGCTCTCCGATGACCCGATCCTCCACGCGCGGCCGCGTGCCTACTCGGTCTCGATCGAGCGGCGCTCCGCACCCTCATAATCCCTGGGCCGACCGCGGGCGGTTAGCTCAGTTGGGAGAGCGCGTGCCTTACAAGCACGAGGTCGCCGGTTCGAGCCCGGCACCGCCCATCGCCCAGGTCACCCACCCACCACCGTTTGCCGGTGCGTCATCGAGTGCCCTCTTTGTGTCCCCGTCGGTGAGTCGCGTGCGCGTGGGCGCGTTCCGCGTCGGCGCGCCGGGTAGCCTCGCGCTATGACCGCGATCGAGCTGACAGGTGAGGGGCTGACGCCGCCGCAGGTGATTCAGGTCGCCCGCGACGACGCCCGGGTGGCGCTGGCGGCGAGCGCTCGCGAGGTAATGGAATCGAGCGCGGCCGTGGTCGAGAGGCTGATCTCCTCGGACGAGCCGGTCTACGGGGTCTCGACCGGGTTCGGTTCGCTGGCCACGACGCCCATCCCCGCGTCGCGGCGCGAGAAGCTGCAGCGGGCGCTGCTTCGATCTCACGCCGCGGGGATGGGGCCGCCGGTGGAGCGCGAGGTGGTGCGCGGGATGATGCTGCTGCGCGCCCGGACCCTGGCGATGGGCCGCTCGGGCGCCCGGCCCGAGGTGGCCGAGGCGATCCTGGCCCTGCTCAACGCTGGGATCACCCCGGCCGTTCCCGAGCACGGGTCGCTCGGCGCCAGTGGCGACCTCGCGCCCCTCGCGCACTGCGCATTGGCGCTGATCGGCGAGGGAGAGGCGTTCGCTCCCGACGGCGATCGGCTGCCGGCGACGGAGGCTCTGGGCGCGGCGGGGATCGAGCCGCTCGTCCTTACCGCCAAGGAGGGGCTGGCGCTGATCAACGGCACCGACGGAATCCTCGGCATGCTGCTGCTGGCGATCTGGGATCTGCGCGGCCTGCTTCGCGCCGCGGATGTCGCCGCCGCCATGTCGGTGGAGGCGCTGCTTGGGACCGACCGCGCGTTTGCCGAGGACCTGATCGCGTTGCGCCCCCAGCCGGGGCAGGCGGTGAGCGCGGACAACCTCCGCCGGCTGCTGGCCGGCTCGGCGATCGTTGCCAGCCACCGCCACGATGACCCACGGGTGCAGGACCCCTATTCCCTGCGGTGCGCCCCGCAGGTAAACGGCGCGGCCCGGGACGCCCTGGCCCACGCCGAGGGCGTGGCCACCGCCGAACTCGCCTCGGCGATCGACAACCCGATGGTGCTGCCCGATGGCCGGGTCGAGTCGTGCGGCAACTTCCATGGTGCCCCGCTGGGCCTCGCCTGCGATCTGCTGGCGATCGCGGCCGCCGAGGTTGGCGCGATCGCCGAGCGACGGACCGATCGCCTGCTCGATGCCGAGCGCTCGCACGGACTGCCACCGTTCCTCGCTGACGACCCCGGGGTCGACTCCGGCCTGATGCTCGCCCAGTACACCCAGGCGGCGATGGTCGCCGAGAACCGCCGATTGGCAGCGCCGGCGAGCGTCGATTCGCTGCCGACCAGCGCGATGCAGGAGGACCACGTCTCGATGGGCTGGGGAGCGGCCCGGAAGCTGCGCGCCGCCGTCGCCAACCTCGCCCGGATCGTCGCGGTCGAGCTCACGTGCGCCGCCCGGGGCCTCGATCTGCGGGCGCCGCTCGAGCCCGGCCCGGGGACCGCCGCCGCCCTGCGCGCGGTTCGTGCTCGGATCGAGGGGCCCGGGGCCGACCGCTGGCTCGCGCCGGAGCTCGCAGAGGCCCAGCGCGTGGTCGAGACGGGCGCTCTGCTCGACGCGGTGGAGGCGGAGCTCGGGGAGCTTCGATGACGGCGGCGGGCTCCGGCCCCCGGACGGTGCACGCTCCCCGGGGCGGCGAGCTCTCGTGTCGCGGCTGGCAGCAGGAGGCGGCGCTGCGGATGCTGATGAACAATCTCGACCCCGAGGTGGCCGAGGATCCCGACCGGCTCGTCGTCTACGGCGGGACCGGGCGGGCCGCCCGTTCGTGGGAGGCGTTCGACGCAATAGTCCGCTGCCTGCGCCGCCTCGAAGGCGACGAGACCCTGCTGGTCCAGTCGGGGAAGCCGGTTGGGGTCTTCCGGACCCATGAATGGGCACCGCGGGTCCTGCTCGCGAACTCGAACCTGGTCCCGGAATGGGCCACCTGGGAGGAGTTCCGGCGGCTCGAGGCGCTGGGACTGACCATGTACGGGCAGATGACCGCGGGCTCGTGGATCTACATCGGCACCCAGGGAATCGTCCAGGGGACCTACGAGTGCTTCGCCGAGATCGCCCGCCGGCGCTTCGGCGGCTCGTTGGCGGGGACGATCACGCTCACGGCCGGCCTCGGCGGCATGGGCGGCGCCCAGCCGCTGGCGGTGACGATGAACGAGGGCGTGGCGCTCTGCGTCGAGGTCGATCCGGAGCGGATCGAGCGTCGGCTCGCCACTCGCTACCTCGATCAGCGGGCCGACGACCTGGACGACGCCGCGGCCCGGTGCGAGCTGGCGAAGCGGGAGCGGCGCCCGCTGAGCGTCGGCCTTTGCGCCAACGCCGCCGACGTCCTGCCGGCGCTGCTCGCACGCGGGTTCGAGGCGGACATAGTCACCGATCAGACGTCAGCCCATGACCCGCTCAACGGCTACGTGCCGAACACCGTTGCCCACGAGGAGGTCCAGCGACTTCGAACGTCGGATCCGGACGAGTTCGTCCGTCGCGCCCGCGCTGCGATGGCGGCTCACTGCTTCGCCATGGTCGGGTTCAAGGACGCCGGTGCCGAGGTCTTCGACTACGGCAACAGCCTGCGCGCCGAGGCGAAACTGGGCGGCTTCGAGCGCGCCTTCGACTACCCCGGCTTTGTCCCCGCGTATATCCGGCCGTTGTTCTGCGAGGGCAAGGGGCCGTTTCGCTGGGTGGCGCTGTCGGGCGATCCGGCCGACATCGCCGCCACCGACCGCGCCGTGCTCGACGAGCTGCCTGAGGACGAGCCGCTCGGTCGCTGGATCCGGCTGGCCGGCGAGCGGATCGCCTTCCAGGGGCTCCCGGCCCGGATCTGCTGGCTCGGCTACGGCGAGCGCCGGCGCCTCGGCCTGCGCTTCAACGAGATGGTCAGAAGCGGCGAGCTTGCGGCCCCGATCGTGATTGGACGCGACCACCTGGACTCGGGCTCGGTCGCCTCGCCCTACCGCGAGACCGAGGGCATGCAGGACGGCTCCGACGCGATCGCCGATTGGCCGCTCTTGAACGCGCTTGTCAACACGGCTGCCGGCGCCTCCTGGATCTCGATCCACCACGGCGGCGGGGTCGGCATCGGGCGCTCCATCCACGCCGGGATGGTCTGCGTGGCCGACGGCTCGGACCTGGCCGCTGAGAAGCTGGACCGGGTCCTGGCCACAGATCCCGGCACCGGCATCGCCCGCCACGCGGACGCGGGTTACGAGGCGGCGCTGGAGGTGGCCCGTGAGCGCGGAGTTGAAATCCCGATGCTGGATGGCTGACGGCCCGTGAGCGTCCGCGAGATCGCCACCATCGGCCACCCCGTGCTTCGCCAGCCTGCGCGGCCGCTCACCCTCGACGAGCTTCGCTTGCCCACCGTCCAGCGTCTGATCGACGACATGGTCGAGACCATGCGCGACGCCGGCGGCGCCGGCATCGCCGCGAACCAGGTGGGGGAGGCGGTGAGGATCGCCGTCGCCGAGGTCAAGGGCACCAACCCTCGCTATCCCTACAAGCCCCCGATCCCGCTGACCGTGGTCGTGAACCCGGTGGTCGAGGCGCTCGATCCGGAGACCGTCGAGATCAACGAGGGCTGCCTCTCGGTCCCGGGTCTGCGCGGCGTGGTCGAACGCCATGTCGCGATCCGGTTGCGCTACCTCGATCGCGACGGCCATGAGCACGAGGAGGTCAAGCGCGGGCTCACTGCGGGCACCTTTCAGCACGAGGTCGATCACCTCGAGGGCACCCTGATCGTCGATCGAGCCGACCCGAGAACCCTGATGACCTGGGAGCAGTTCGAGCGCTTCCATCGCGACGCGTTCGTCGAGCGGATCACGGCCTTCGCTGAGCAGGTGGGCTCTTGAGCGCGCGGAGCTACTGGTGTGAGCTCGTCTGGCTCGGGGGCGAGCTGGCCGAGGAGGGAGTGGTCGTCGGGGTCGAGGCGGATCGCATCGCGACGGTCGAGAACGGCTTCGCCCTGGCGCCGCCAGGGGCCGAGCCGCTATACGGGCTCACCATCCCCGGTCTCGCCAACGCCCACTCGCACGCTTTTCAGCGCGCGTTGAGGGGGCGGACCCAGGCGGAGCGAAATCGCGGAGACGGTGCCACCCGGGGCTCGTTCTGGACCTGGCGCGAGCGCATGTACGAGCTCGCCGATGCGCTCGATCCACAGACGTACCGCACGCTCGCCCGCGCCACGTTCGCCGAGATGGCGCTGGCCGGGATCACCGCGGTCGGCGAGTTCCACTACCTGCACCACGCCCCCGGGGGTGGCCCCTACGCCGATCCGAACGAGATCGGTCGGGCGCTCATGGCCGCGGCTGGGGAGGCCGGGATCCGAATCACCCTGCTCGATGCCTGTTACCTGCACGGCGGCATCGGCCAGGCTCCGAACGAGGTCCAGCGCCGATTCTCCGACGGAGACGCCGAGGCGTGGGCCGAGCGGGTTGAGGCGCTCGGCGACGGTGACGTGGCGACCGCGCGGGTCGGCGCCGCGATTCACAGCGTCCGCGCGGTCGATCCCGGGGCGGCGGCGACGGTGGCCGCCTGGGCGAACGAGCGCGGGCGTCCGCTTCATGCCCATGTCTCGGAGCAGCCCGCCGAGAACGAGGCCTGCGTCGCAGCCCACGGGCGCACCCCGCTCGCCGTGCTCGAGGATGCGGGCGCCGTGTCCGAGCGCTTCACGGCCGTCCACTTCACCCACGCCAGCCCGAACGACATCGCCCTCCTCGGCTCGCGCCGAGGCTGCTGCTGCCTCTGCCCGACGACCGAGCGTGACCTGGCCGATGGGATCGGACCCGCTCGTGACATCGCCGACGCAGGGGCTCGCCTGGCGCTGGGCAGCGACTCACACACGGTCATCGATCAGTTCGAGGAGGCCCGGGCGGTCGAGCTCGACCAGCGCCTCGAGAGCGGGGAGCGCGGCCACCACTCCGCCGCCGAGCTCCTGCGCGCCGCGACCGATGACGGCCAGGTATGCATCGGCTGGCCGGAGTCGGGGAGGATCGAGCCGGGTGCCTTCGCCGACCTGGTCACCGTCGGGCTCGACTCGGTCCGGCTCGCCGGTACCCGCGCCGACGCGGCGCTGGAGTCGCTCGTCTTCTGCGCGACCGCGGACGATGTGCGCGAGGTGATCGTCGGCGGCCGACGGGTTGTCCACGACGGAGCCCACGCCTCGCTGGACGTGGCCGCCGAGCTGAGCGCGGCGCTGGAGGCCGCTGCCCCGTGACCACGCTGGTGATCGACGAGATCGGCAGCCTCGTCACCAATGAGCCCGAGCTGGGCGAGGGGCCGCTCGGGATCGTGCGGGACGCCGCGCTGGTGATCGAGGGCGACCGGGTCGCGGCTGTCGCGCCAGCCGGCGCCGCCGGCGACCAGCGCGTCGACGCCGGCGGGCGCTGCGTGATCCCGGGATTCGTCGATAGCCACACCCACCTGGTGTTCGCCGGTGATCGCGCCGACGAGTTCGTGGCGAGGATGGCCGGTGCCCCTTACGAGGCCGGAGGCATCCGGGCGACGGTGCAGGCAACGCGCTGGGCGCCGGTGACGGAGCTCCGCCAGCTTGCCCTCGACCGCCGTCACGAGGCGCTCAGCAGCGGCACCACCGAGATCGAGATCAAGTCCGGCTACGCGCTCGAGGTCGAGGGCGAGGAACGGCTCTGCGCGCTCGCGGCGGAGCTCACCGACGAGGTCACCTTCCTCGGCGCGCATGTGGTCCCGCCCGAGTTCGAGGACCGGTCCGACGACTACGTCGAGCTGGTCTGTGGCGAGATGCTCGGCGCCTGCGCCCCGCACGCGCGCTGGGTTGATGTCTTCTGCGAGCGCGGCGCATTCGACGCCGACCAGTCGCGGGCCGTGCTCGAGGCCGGCCGCGCGGCCGGCCTCGGCCTCCGCGTCCACGGCAACCAGCTCGGCCCGGGTCCCGGAGTCAGGCTCGCGGTCGAGCTGGGCGCCGCCTCCGTGGATCACTGCACCTATCTGGACGATGTAGACATCGAGGCCCTCGCCGGGAGCGAGACCGTCGCCACCTTTCTGCCGGCCACCGACTTCTCCACCCGCCAGCCCTATCCGGACGCGCGCCGAGCGATCCGCGCGGGTGCGACCGTGGCGATCGCCACCAACTGCAACCCGGGCTCGAGCTACACGACCTCGATGGCCTTCTGCATCGCGCTGGCGGTCCGTGAGATGGGGATGAGCGCCGACGAAGCGCTCGGGGCGGCGACGCTCGGAGGCGCCGCGGCGCTCCGACGCGAGGACCTCGGCCGGCTCGCTCCCGGGGCCCGCGCCGACGCTGTGGAGCTCAACGCGCCATCGCACGCGCACCTGGCGTACCGGCCGGGCGTGCCGCTGGTCCGGTCGGTGATTCGAGCCGGTCGGCGGGTCGAGCTCTAGCCGCCGGGGACCGCTTCCGAGCCGGCGCTCCGATCCAGCTCGGCGGCCGCCCGCCGCACCACGCGCTGCGCCGCCTCAGGG
Organism: uncultured Actinomycetes bacterium; assembly: GCA_963788115.1. GTDB lineage: Bacteria > Actinomycetota > Thermoleophilia > Solirubrobacterales > 70-9 > CAWBFD01. The sequence continues at coordinate 768,746 of CAWBFD010000002.1, read as the reverse complement.
CCGATGAAGATCGAGAGGCCGATCACCGCCGCCTCGTCGCGGATCTGCGGCAGCTCATGCGCCCTGTCCTCGCGTACGAGCTCGGTTGCGATCCCGGCGATCCCGGTGATCGCGGCCAGCATCGCCCGCTGTGTCTGCGCCGGTGGGAACGGGGAGTCCTCCATCGCCTGACCCACCAGGGCCGCGAGCCGGTACGAGGCCAGGTGGTAGCGCTCGCGCGCCGTCGGGCCCGCGCCCATCACCTCGATCAACGCCACCCGTGCCGTCTCGGGCTCACTGGCGCCGAACTCGAGGATCGCGCCGAGGGCCCCGACGGCCTTCGCGCCCCAGTACTCGGCTGCCGCGTAGGCCTCGGCGATCCGCTCCAGCAGGCGGGTGAAGACCGCGTCCCACGCAGCGAGGAAGCATTCCTCCTTGTTCTGGAACTGCTCGTAGAAGGTCTTGCGTGAGACCCCCGACCTCCGAACCACGTCCTCCACCGTCACCGCCTGGTAGCCCTTCGCCGCAACGGCCGCGATCATCGCCACCAGCAGGCGCTCACGCTGGTTCTGGGCGACGAACTGGCGGGGCAGGCCATGGGGCCCATGAGGCAGGGGTGGAGGAGCCTCGATCAGAGGACTCGAGGGTCTCTTTCCCGGTGGATCTGCCTGCGTCGTGGACACGTGCGGCCCGCGATGGTTCCATGGACGCCGTGGGGCCTCCGGCGTTTGCTTAACAATCTTGCCCTTGACAGTCCTAGACATAACCGTTTATTGTCTCCCGCCGAGGAACGCCCGCGTGCCTAGAGGCATGAGGAAGAGGAGAGAGGCGCGCCTGACGGCGCGCCCGGAGGAGGATGAGGATGCACACCGCTCGGCGTTCACGGGGGAACGGACTGATCGCGCTGGCCGCGTTGGGGGCGCTGGCGCTCCTGCTCGTGCCAAGCGGCGCCAGCGCGCAGCAGAAGAAGCTCAAGGTCAAGGTCGAGACCCGATCGCAGACCCAGGCCCTGAACCAGGGGGCGCTCAAGGTCTCCTATAAGTCCAAGGGCCTCGACCAGGTCTCGGCCACGGCCAAGGCCACCCCCTCGGGGGGCTCCCAGGTGAACTTCGCCTCGAAGGCGCAGAAGTCCGCCGCCAACGGCACCCTCAGCCTGCCGCTGACCAACGCCGGCGAGGCCGCCTTGGAGGACTGCGCCTCGCTCCGGGTCCGGGTTCAGGCCAAGGGCAAGCCGAAGAAGTCGGCCAAGGCCTCAGCGATGCTCTCCGAGGACGACCCCGTGTGCGCGGAGCCGGTGACGGAGTTCGAGACCGAGAGCTCGGCCTCCTATCTGACCGGGATCGATGCTGGGCCCGACGATGCACTGTGGTTCGTGCAGATGGGTGCGGGCCTCAACAATCTGGGTCGGATGACCACGGACGGCGAGTACTCGATGTTCCCGATCCCGGTGCCCGCGGGCCATACCAGCGACTTCTTCGGCCACGTCCTCAACGACGTGGTCGCCGGCCCGGACGGGGGAATCTGGGCGAGCCCCGAGAACGGAAGCGGCGGTCCTTCGTTCGTTCGCCGGATCGATCCGGCCACCGGCGCGGTGACCGAGTTCGACATCGGTGACCGCGCTGACGTCTCGAGCAAGATCGCCGCCGACCCCAGCGGTGATGATCTCTGGGTGAGCAGCCCGTCGCAGGGCGAGCTGATCCGAGTCACGACCGGCGGCGTCGTGACCGAGTTCCCGCTTGCCGATCCCGCCTTCCCCGGTGTCACCCCGCTCCCCTACGGGCTTGCCGTGGGCGGCGACGGTGGCGTCTGGTTCACGACTCCCGACCCGAACGCTGCAACCCCGCCGGCTGCGGTCGGCCGGCTCGACCCGACGACCGGCGACACGCAGCTGTTCCCGCTCTCGGACCCGGACAAGCTGCTGGGCTACATGACCGCCGACCGGGCCGGGCGCCTGTGGTTCACGACACCGGACGGGAACACGATCGGGCGGATCGACCCGAGCTCGGGCCAGGTGGTCGAGTTCCAGATCCCGACCCAGGATTCCAAGCCGCTCGGGATCGATTTCGCCAACGACGGGTCGCTCTGGTTCACCGAGGCGAACGCCGACAACATCGGCCGCTACGACCCGGCCTCGGGCACCTTCACCGAGTACCCGCTCGAGACCCAGGGCTCGATCCCGTTCGACATCGTCGAGGGGCCCGACGGGAAGATCTACTTCACCGAGCTCGGGACCGGCAGGATCGGCCAGCTCGACCCGGCGAAGGCCCCGGTCGGCCCGCCGAACCCGAGCGACGGGTCCTCTCGGCCGCCTGTCGCCGAGGACGGTCGCTGCCCAGATGGGGCCCTCTGCCAGCAGCAGGTGAACCTCACGGGCAGCACGTTCCAGATCGGAGCCGCGCTGACCCAGGTGCTGCCGCCGGAGACGCTCAAGCTGACGGCCGGAGTCGACCTGAGTGGCGGTGGCCTGGTCCCGCCGAAGTCCGGCCCGATGCTCGAGGCGCGACCCCTCGACGTCGAGGTCGGCGGTCAGCAGGCGGTTACCCGGGTCGGGCTCGCCGGCCCGCCGCTGCTCAACAATCTGCTGCCGCTCGATGTCACGGTCCCAATCGACCTCTATGTGAGCCAGCCGGGTAACCCGGAGGGCGGCTGTGTGATCGGCCCGATCGTGCAGGAGCTGGGGTCGGTCCCCGACGACGAGGGGGACCTCGGCATCCAGCTCCTCGCCGGTGACGGCGCGATGGCCGAGAGAGGAATTGCCGATGACGCCGCGCTCTTCGGTGGAGGGACGTTCGTCGACGACGCGTTCGAGGTGCCCGAGGCGCGCGGCTGCGGCGCCCTGACCTCAGTGATCAACACGCTGCTCGGGCTTCCCTCGCCGTCCGGTGCGAACGCGATCAGGCTGCCGTTCTCGCAGCACATCACAACCCCGGACGTGTTCTGAGCCAGCGCGTCCGCGCCGGGGACCGGGGTCCGCATCCAGCCCCGGTCCCCGGCGGGACGCCTTGAGCTCTACCCGCGCTCCACCTGCGAGCCGCCGACGATCGCGTCCTCGCCGGAGGGGAACCTGACCCAGGCCTTGTGGCCCCCGTCGTAGTCGGGTGCCCACAGCGCCAGGGTCGCCGGCTCGCGCTCGGCGGCGTCCGCCGGCCCGACCGTGCACGGCTCGGCCCCTTCCTCGTCCAGCCCGCGCCAGACGCGCACGAACGGGTTGTACTCCCACTCGTCCCCAATCGTCGAGGGCTGGCGGTGGCCAGGGTGGACCCTGGTCTGCGGCGGCAGCTTCATCAGCCGCTCCATCACCGACCGCTTCAGGTCCTCGAACCCCGTTGGGCCCCCGCCCCGGGTGCCGCCCACCGTCCCCTTGAACAGGACGTCGGCGGTGAGGACGTCGGTGCCGCCGATCAGGAGCGCCAGGTGGTCGGCGCAGTGGCCGGGGGTGGCGATCGCCTCCACCTCGAGCTCGCCGGAGCGCACGACCGAGCCATCTTCGATCGCGTCATCGATGGGGTCGGCGATCAGCTCCTTCAGCAGCGGATGTGCGAGCACCGGAGGATCGCCGACTCGTTCGCGCATCTCGCCCAGGCCGACCACGTGGTCGTAGTGGTGGTGGGTGAGCAGGATGTGCGTGATCCGGGTCCCCTCTCGCTCCACCCGCTCCAGCAGCGGGTCGGTGACCTCATTGGAGTCGATCAGGATGCCGCTCCCCCCGGGGCGGTCCACGACCAGGTAGGCGTTTGAGAGGAACTGCGCGTTCTCGACCCGCTGGATGATCACCGTGCCTCCCCGAACTCGATCACGCTGCGAATCCCGTCCTGCGCCTCCATCAGCTCGAAGCCGCGGTTGACCTCGTCCAGGCTGATCCGGTGGGAGATGAACGGGTCCACGTCGATCTCGCCGGCGAGGTAGCGGTCGACCAGCTGCGGCACTCCCTCCCGCCCCTTCACCCCACCGAACGACGACCCGGCCACGCGGCGCCCGGTGATCAGGAGGCGAGGGACGATGTCGAGGGTCTCGCCCTTGCCGGCGACACCGGCGACGGTTGCCAGGCCCCAGCCCATTCGGGCAGCCTCGACCGCCTGGCGCATCACGGCCACGTTGCCGGTGGCCTCGAATGTGTAGTCGGCGCCAAAGCCGTCCGTGGCGTCGACGATCCGCTCGACGACGTCATCCGAGCCGGTCATCGTCTCGGTGGCGCCCTGACCCTTCGCGAGCTCGAGCCGTACGTCCGAGAGATCGACGCAGATGATCCGCTCGGCGCCCTGCAGCCTGCATCCGGCGACAGCGCCCAGCCCGACCATGCCGGCGCCGAAGACGACGCAGGTCGACCCGGGCTGCACCCGCGCCGTGTTGATCGCCGCACCCAGTCCGGTGGAGAGGCCGCAGGCGAACAGGCACGCACGATCGAGCGGCGCGTCCGGGCTCACCTTGGCAAGCGCGATCTCGGGCATCACCGTGTACTCGGCGAAGGTCGACGTGCCCATGAAATGGCGGATCTCCTCGCCGTCCATGGAGAGCCGCGTGGTCCCGTCGGGCAGGTAGCCCTTGTTCTGCTGCTCACGGATCGCCAGGCAGAGGTTGGTCCGAGGGTCGCGGCAATGCACGCACTCGCCGCACTGCGGAGAGAACAGCGTGACGACGTGGTCGCCCGGCTCGAGCAGGGTGACGTCGCTCCCGACACGCTCGACCACGCCGGCGCCCTCGTGCCCGAGAACCGTCGGGGCGTAGCCCGAGGGGTCGACGCCCGATGCGGTGTAGAGGTCGGTGTGGCAGACGCCGCAGGCGACGAGCCGCACCAGCACCTCCCCCGCCTTCGGCTCCGCGAGGTCTAGCTCCCGCACCTCGAGCGGGCGGCTGAACTCCTCCAGGACGGCTGCTCTGATCTTCATCGTCGGCGCCACTCTAGATGACTGATTCCCAATCCACGCACCCGCGGATGACGGCGCATGCCGTCGCTGGATCGCCACCCGTGCCCTCGCCAATAGGGCACCGCTATTGGCCTCGGGCACGGGCGGCGCCCAGCTCGGCCTGCGCCGCCCCCGCGGGCACGCCGATCAGGAATCAATCATCTATTTGCTCGCGGGTACCCGGTTCAGGCGGGGACCGGCTCCAGCGGCCTCGGCTCCGCCTGCGTCAGCTCGGCCCAGGACCGGGCGTCCGCGCCCGCCTCCGGCTTCGCGAACAGCATCTGCAGGTCGCGGATCCGCCGCTCGCGGAAACCCGCCTCGGAGGTGGCGAGGTAGAAGTTCCAGAGGCGTGCGAAGCGCTCGTCGTAGCCGAGCGGCTCGAGCCGGGCCCGGGCATCGTTGAATCGCGCCCGCCAGATCCGCAACGTCTCGGCGTAGTGGGCGCTGATGTCCTCGAACCAGGCGGTCCGCATATCGGTCGCGGTCGCCACCAGCTTCGCGATCAGTCCAAGGGACGGCAGGCAGCCGCCGGGGAAGATGTGCTTGTTGCTGAAGCTTCGCGCGGCCTTCTCCAACTCGTAGGAGGCGTCGCCGATCACGATCGCCTGGAGGAACATGAGCCCGTTCGGGCGGAGCAGGCTCGCGCACTTGGTGAAGAACCGCTCGAAGTACTGCCAGCCGACCGCCTCGATCATCTCGATCGAGGCCAGCTTGTCGTACTTCCCTTCCAGCTCGCGATAGTCGCGGTCGATCACGGTCACGCGGTCGGCGAGGCCCTCGTCGTCGACTCGGCGGCGGGCGTGCTCGAGCTGTTCGCGCGAGATCGTGGTCGTGGTCACCCGGCAGCCATACTCGGAGGCGGCGTGGATCGCGAGCCCGCCCCACCCGGTGCCGATCTCGAGCAGATGGTCGTCCGCGCCGAGGCGAAGGCGGGAGCAGATCCGGTCGAGCTTCGCCAGCTGTGCCTCCTCGAGAGTCGCCTCCGGACTGGGGAAGTAGGCGCACGAATAGATCAGGCGCTCGTCGAGGAACGCTTCGAACAGCTGGTTGCCGCGGTCGTAGTGGGCCGAGATGTTCCTCCGCGCCCCGGGGCGGGTGTTGCGCGGCACGAGATCGATCGCGCGCTGCAATCGCCCGAGGACCGGGTGGAGGCGACGACGCCAGCGGTCGGCCGCCGACAGGTTGCGGCAGCCGATCCGAGCCAAGGGGACGAGGTCGTCGGACTCCCAGAGACCGTCCACATAGCCTTCGCCCCAGCCGGTGCTCCCGCGCAGCGTCCACGTGTACGCGCGCGGGTCGCGAACGTCGACGCTGGCGACGAGTGACGCATCAGGCTCGCCGAAGCGGCGTCGCCCGAGCGCGTCCGCAAGCTCGATCCGACCTCCCCGAATCCTGCTCAGCAGATGATGCATCGCCTCCCGTGCGGCCCGGTCGCGAGCCCTCATGGCTGAACCGTAACCGCTCGTCCGTTCGGCTCGCCTCCCGCCGTTTGGTCCCGGTTGTGCGGCCAGCCGGGCGACCGGCGCCTGCACGTGGCAACAGGCGTAGACTCATCGCCCTCACCTTGGGGGAACGATCGAGGAACAGTGCCGTTGGCATATGAGCGTGAGGGAGTAGTCGGGGAGGAACGCGCCTCCTTCGTCTCCGAGCTGCACGAGCGCAAGCAGCTGCTCGAGCGCATCTCGGAGCTGCAGCGGGCGATCGTCGAGCACCGTCCCCTCCACCGGGTGCTCCAGGACGTGGTTGACAACACGCACGAGCTGCTCGACGTCGACGCCACCGGGCTGCGTCTGCGAGACCCCGACGACCGCGAGCACACGGTCCTGATCGCGTACCGCGGGGCCGGCGAGGTGCTGCTGAACGAGAGCCGCCGGGCCGACGCCGGCGAGGGCCTGGGCGGCCGCGCGATGCAAGATCGCAAGCTCGCCCTGAGCAAAGGCGGGAACCATCGTGCGCCGGACGACCTCATCACGGAGTTGGCCACACCGGGCCTGACGGTGGCCATGGCGGCGCCCGTCTCTGAGGGGCCGGCGATCGCTGGGAGCTTGGTGGTCGGCTCGCGCGACCCTGCCCGCGAGTTCACTGGACGCGATCAGCAGGTCTTGCTGGCCCTCGCTGAGCACGCCAGCCTGGCCCTCGGGCATTCCCGCGCCGTCGAGGCGGCAATGGATGAGGCCTTCCGCGACTCGCTCACGGGACTGCCCAACCGCGCCCTGTTCCTGGACCGGCTGGGGGTGGCGCTGGCGCGGGCCGAGCGCACCGGGACGCCGGTCGCAGTGCTGTTCTGCGACCTCGATGGGTTTCAGACGGTGAATGACTCTCTCGGGCATCAGGCGGGCGACCGGTTCCTGGTGCTGGTTGCGGAGCGCTTGCGAGAGTCCCTGCGCCCGGAAGACACGCTGGCGCGATTGGGAGGCGACGAGTTCGCGGTCCTGCTCGAGGAAGTTGACGAGCCTGAGGCCTCGGCGCGGGCCGCTCGAGCCATACTCGGGGCCCTCGAGCAGCCGTTCGAGCTCTCCGACCGGGAGATCTATGCCGGCGCGAGCATCGGCATCGCCGCCGGCACCGGCGAGCCCCACACGCTCCTTCGCGACGCGGACCTGGCCATGTATCGGGTCAAGGCGGAGGGAAAGGGGGGTTACGCGGCCTACGAGCCGCAGATGCACACGGCCGTCGTCGACCGGCTGGAGCTTGAGCTGGACCTGAAGCGGGCGATTGGACGTGGGGAGTTCATCCTGGACTACCAGCCGATCTTCGACCTCCGGCGCGGATCGATCGCCGGGCTCGAGGCACTGGTCCGGTGGCGCCACCCTAGGCGGGGCCTGCTCCGTCCGGCGAGATTCGTGCCGCTCGCCGAGGAGAGCGGTGAGATCGCGGCGCTGGGTCGCTGGGTGATGCGGACGGCCTGCCACCAGGCCGCTCTATGGCAGGCTCGCCACCCGACGCTCGCCGAGTTTCAGATCGCCGTCAACATCTCGGCGGTCCAGTTGCGGGATCCGCGATTCGCCGACGAGGTTGCGACAACGCTTGCCGCGGCGGAGCTCGATCCGGAGCGGCTCACGCTCGAGATCACCGAGTCGGCGCTGATGGAGGACACGGAGATCGCCGTCCGCCGGCTGCACGAGCTGAAGGCACTGGGGGTCGAGCTTGCGATTGACGACTTCGGCACCGGTTACTCGTCCCTGACCCACCTCCAGCGGTTCCCGCTCGACAACCTCAAGATCGATCGGGACTTCGTCGCCCGCGGCGCCGGAGCCGACCGGGCGCCGCCGCTGCTGCGGGCAATCGTCGAGCTCGCCGAGATCTTCAAGCTGACGCCCGTGGCCGAGGGGATCGAGCGGGAGGAGGAGGTCGACCGGCTGCTCGAGCTCGGCTGTGTCCTCGGCCAGGGCCACCTGCTCTCCGAGCCCCTCCACGCGGCGGAGGCCGACGCGTTCCTCGACGAGGCCAGGCTTTCCTCGGCGGATGCGAGGTGAGGTGTGCCCACGATCCGCGACTATCGCTTCGGCCACGTCGAGGTTGACGGAGCGGAGCACACGCGTGATCTGATCGTGCTCCCAGACCGAATCGTGGCCGATTGGTGGCGTCGCGACGGCCACTCGCTAGTGCTCGAGGATCTTGAGGAGGTCCAGGACGAGCTTCCGGAGCGGCTCATCGTCGGCTGCGGGGCGCATGGTCGTCTGCAGCCCGATCCATCCGTGGTCGAGGCGCTTCGGCGCCGGGGGGTGGAGATGGAGGCGCTCCCCACCGACGCTGCGGTCGAGCGCTACGGCGAGCTCGATCCGGCCCGGACCGCAGCGGCGCTTCACCTGACCTGCTGAGCGCCCGGGAGGGACCAACCAACTAGATTCGCGAGGCATGCGCCCGATGCTGGCCGCGCTGCTGGCCGTCGCCGCCATCGTGCTTCTCGCCGCCGGCCGAGCGCCCGCCGCGTCGGGGCCGGTCTCCGAGTGCGCGGCCGCCAGCTACCACCCCGAGCGCCAGTCCCCGTTCGGGGGCGAGCGCCCGCCCCCGCTCCGGCCGGCCGGCACGCTCGACCGCGCGCCGCCGAGGTTCGAGCTGACGTCGCGCGAGGCGATCGCGATCGCGGACCGGACCGGCACGGTCCGCGACGAGCTCGCCGAGGACGGCGACGCCGTCCCCCGCGCATTCACCCAGGGCCGATGCCGCTGGCAGGTCGGCTACTTTGCCGACGAGCGGGAGGTGGCTCGGGTGGCGATCGACGATCGCACCGGGACTGTGCTCGAGGCCTTCCGCGACCACCAGGTCGGCTCGGAGCTCGCCCGAGGCTACGAGGACGCGATCGCGCAGAAGGTGAACGCGCCATACGTGTGGCTGCCGCTTTGCGTGCTCTTCCTCGTGCCGTTCTTCGATCCACGCCGGCCGCTGCGGCTGGTGCATCTCGACCTGGTGGTTGTGCTCGCCCTCGGGGTGTCGCTCTTCTTCTTCAACCGCGGCCAGATCACGGCCTCGGTGCCGCTCACCTATCCGGTGCTCGCCTACGTACTCGGACGGATGCTCTGGGCCGGATCACGGCCGCGCGCCGAGGCCGGCCCGTTGATCCCGTGGGCGCCGGTCCGCTGGCTCGCGGTGGGCGCGATCGCCCTGGCGCTGGTTCGGATCGCGCTCAACGTGGTCGACTCGCGCGTCATCGACGTCGGCGTCGCCGGCGTCATCGGCGCCGATCGGATCGCTCACGACGAGCCGCTCTATGAAGGGGGATTCTCGCCGGGTCTGGATCTCCGGGGGGACGTGTATGGCCCGGCCAACTACCTCGCCTACGTGCCGTTCGAGCTGGTGTTCCCCTGGGACGGGGAATGGGGCTCGGTACCCGCCGCCCACGCCGCGGCGATCGCCTTCGACCTGGTGACCGCGCTCGGCCTGTTTTTCCTGGGCGGCCGCCTCAGGAGCCGCGGCGAGGGGTCCGCACTCGGGATCGCGCTCGCGTTCGCCTGGCTCGCCTGCCCGTTCACGCTCTACACGATGAACGCGAACGCCAACGACTCGCTGATCGCCGCCCTCGTGGTTGGGGCGATGCTGGCGCTGAGCTCGGCGCCGGCGCGAGGAGCGCTGATCGCTCTGGCCTCGGGGGCCAAGTTCGGCCCGGCGGCGCTGGCACCGTTGTTCGCAACCGGGACCGGGGAGCGGCGCTGGCGCTCGGCGCTGCTGTTCGGCCTCGCGTTCGCGGTCGTGGCCGTGGTGCTCGTGGCCCCGTTCGTGCCGGAGGGCGGACTGCAGGAGATGTACGACAGAACCCTGGGCTACCAGGCGGCCCGCGGATCGCCCTTCAGCGTCTGGGGGCTGGCGCCCTCGCTGGACTGGCTCGAGCCGGTCGTCAGGGCCGCCGCCGTCGTTCTGGCTATCGCGGTCGCCCTGTGGCCGCGGCGCAAGACCGCGGTGCAGCTGGCGGCGCTGGCCGCGGCGGTGATCGTCGCGGTCCAGCTGGGCGCCGCCCACTGGTTCTACTTCTACGTCGTCTGGTTCCTGCCGCCCTATCTGGTGGCGGCGTTCGCGGCCCAGCGGCTGATCGTCGTCACAGATGCGCCGGAACCACCGTGACGGTGGAGACTCCGCCGGCGCCGTAGAATGAAGCGCCCCGGACCCGCCGGTCCGGGTCAGGAGGGGGCGTAGCTCAGCTGGTTTAGAGCGCCGGCCTGTCACGCCGGAGGCCGCGGGTTCGAGTCCCGTCGCTCCCGTCCCCCGGTCCCCGCACCGCCGTGCGGGATCCGGGGTCTCGTCGCCGAGTCGCCAGCTGCGCGTCTCGACGCCACTACAACGCCACTACGAACCAACCGGGAAGCGCCCGGAGAGGTGGAGGGCCTGTAGATGCTCCGGCGGGCAGAAGAACCGGAAGGTCACGTACCGCTTCTCATCGTCGGGTTCGAGCCAGTGGCCCCACTTCAACCCCTGCATTCCGAAACCCGGCTCGAAGTCGTCGGCGGGATCGAAGCCGAACTCCGCCTTGACCTGAGCGAGGCTTTTCCTTCCGGGCTGAATGCGAGCAACCGAGCCGACCGAGCGCTGGCTCCCCCCTTGGACGACGTGCAGGCGTCTCGCCCAGCCGCGGCGTCGCTCCCGCGAGTCGTCCATAGCGGGCACCTTGTTCCGGCGATCGAGACGATCGCTCACACACGGAGGGGCAACGTCAGCCCAGCCAGCCTCGTCGATTCGGTTCCGAACCGGAGCGATGGCTCAGCGAATCACTCAGAGTGCTGCTGAGCGTGCTCGTAGAAGCGGAGGGCGCCCTTCTCGAACTCCGCCACAGGGATGTCGCCCGGATCGCTGCTGGCGCTCGCGTAGTACAGGTTCGATCCGATCGTGAACTCCACCGCGAAGCCCTCGAACGGGTGCAAGCCCGGCGGCAGCTCCCCTTTGATCGGCACGTGGTGCACGGCCGTCGCGCCGGGAATCTCCTCGATCGTCAGCTCTCGTCGATTGACCGCGCAGGCGGCAAAGCAGGGCTGTTGGAGATCCTGATCGTGCAGGTAATCCTGAGCCTGAGTGGCGCCGTCGGACGAGTCGAAGGCCGCGACTGCCACATTGACCGGCGCGCCGCCCCCGGGTCCCTTCGGGACCAGGATCTGGCCCGCTCCTGCGGCGAAGCCCGCATCATCGATCTGCTCAATCGCGGACGAAGGGGCGGTGGCCTCTGGGAGGACCGTTCCCTCGACGACGAAGTCGGTCGCGTTGTCCCAGTTGAATGAGCGCTCCTCGCGGAGCGGACCGAGTTGGGACGGCGGCGGGAGCTGGGTCGCCAGACTCTCCGGCGCGGGCTCGTCACCGCCTTCATCCCCCCCGCATCCGGCTCCGACGGCGCCCATGAGCCCGAACGCGACAAGCGAGAGCAGGGCAGACCTGAAGAACACAAGACGCCGATCGGCCACGGGCACAGCCTAACCGCGGAAGGGCGGTCCGGCGACGGGGCGCCTTCTTGGCCAAGTCGAGGGCGCTCCCCTCGGACGATGAGCGTGAACCCCAGCGCCGTCCGCGAAAGATCCGCTTCCCATGCAAAGCAGCACTGTTCGCGGCAGCAGGCCGCGATGTCGCGTTCGAGTAAAAGCGGGAGCACCGTTAAGCCGGCCTCAGCCCGGTTTCCGCCCGCCTGTTCTCCTCTCCCCCCAGGAGCTGATAATGCCCGATCTGAACAAGGCGGTTCAAGAGAAGGGTCGTCCTTGACGAACTCCCCGACGGCTGAATCCCAGGCACCTCCGGCTTCGCGACCGCTCGGCCCCGAGCGGATGACGAATGACGTCGGAGCAGCGATGGACAATGTGGGAGGTAGAGGCAAGTGATTCGCAAGACGACATCGGTGGCCACGTTCGCGATCGCGCGGGCGAGTTGGTGAGGTTGTGCGGCGAACCGAGATGCCGCGCCGCCGCGATCAGTCGCGGCCGCTGCGCCGAGCATGCCCGCGAACGCAACCGTCGCTACACGAGCCGGAACAAGCCGATCTACAGCAGCAGGCGCTGGCGCTACACGAGGCGCAAGCAGCTCTTCCTCGAGCCGCTGTGCGAGATCGAGGGCTGCGATCGGATCGCGAGCTACGTCCACCACCGCCATGCGATCCGAGACGGCGGCGAGGTTTGGTCGCTCGTGAACCTTCAGTCGCTCTGCCATCGGCACCACGCACAGATCAGCCGAGCCGAGCAGCTCCACGGACGGGGCGTCAGATGAGCGAGGGCCTACTCCCGCAGCCCGGCGGCTTCGAGGGCCTTTCCCTCCTCCCGGAAGAACGCCATTCGAACAATCTTGCCGTCGCGGAACAGGAAGTCCCAGGCGACATAGAACTCGACTGGGAGACCGCTCCGCCGACCGACCTGAAACTGGTGAAGCCACACGATGACCCGGTCGCCGACTCCTCTGATCCACTGTACCTCGACCCTCATATCGGTCCATGCGGGGAGCCATGCCCTCCAGAAGTCGCGAACCGCGTCGGGACCGAAGTAGACGTGAGCGAAATCCTCGTTCTCCAACTCCATGCCCCGGACGTCGAACACGACGTATTGGTCGATCAGCTGGGCACCCGCCTCGATGTCGCCTCGATTGAACGCCTCAAACAGGCTCCGCACGACCTCCACGTTCTCCTGCGACATCGCCCGCCCAGTATCTCGCGGGAAGGGGAGGGTCGCGAGTCTCGGAGCGCTCCTCTCGGATACCCCCGACCAGCTCAGCGTGAAAAAAACCGCCCCCCACACGATGTCTGACGACGAGCTGATTGAGGTCCTCGAGGAGATCGTCCGGGACGAGGCCGCGCCGGCATCGGCGAGGGTGACGGCGATCCGGACCCTGTGGGAGTGGCGCCACGCCGAGCCCGAGGAGGAGCCGAGCGCCTTCGACGAGCTCTACGCCGACGAGTTCACCGCCCGCCGGCGGGAGCGTTAGCGCCGCCAGCCCGATCAGACTGTCGACCGCGCTTCACCTGCCATTGGCGCGGATGAGGGCGGTAGTCGCTTGGCGCTTCCCCGGCGAAGCGGGTTTCGCGATGATCGTTTTGGGCAGAGGCGTACCAAGCGTACGGATGCGGATACGAAGAGGTAAAGGATGACCGAGGTAGCGGGGACAAAGTTCGCCGGAGAGGCCGAGCCGGCGCTGATGCCTCACGACGCTCAGATACGGACGCAGGTGCTCGAAACGGCGCTGCGACAGATCGCGGAGCAGCCATCTGACGATCCGGGGACGCTCCAACAGTTTGCCGCGACTGCGCTGGAGAACCAGTGCCGCCTGCTGGCCGCCGCGCTCCACGTCGTAGGCTCGCTGCAGCTCGACGTCGGCGGGCGCCGCTAGCCCCGCAGCTGGTCGCGAGAGGGATACCTGCAATCAGGTAATTGACGCGAAACGTCCTGGAAAGAACCCGGCGGGCGCGTTGTAGCTAACGCATGGCCAACCAGGCCGAGCCAAGCAGCCGATAAGACAACGAAAACGTACAAGGGAGGTACGAGTGAAGAAGATGCTGATCGCGGGACTCGCGGCCCTGGCGGCCGCGGTGATCATCCCGACGGCGGCCCAGGCGAGCGCCGATAGCTGTTTCGTCAGGGGCGATGGCGTGTCATGCACGGCCAACACCTCGGGGGACAGGGTCAGCTTCGCCCGGGTGAAGATGGGCGTGCTGACGCGTGGTTCCTTCGCAATCCTCTGCACCAAGGGAAGCCACCAGTTCGCCGATTCCGGTCGAGCTCCACCGCGGCGAGGCGTTCGTGATCCCGCTCCGGCTCAACCGGCCGGACTGCACGCTCACGGCGGTCGGCCGCAGCAAGAGCCGAGCCCGAGTTCGAGTGGTACTCCGTTAGAGGGCCTCACGAGCGCACCAGAAAGCCCGCCGCTGGGGTGTCCTGGCGGCGGGCTCCTCGAACTTCGTCGCGCTCGATCTCCTGGTCGAGCTCGGCCGGCGCCGCTAGGGGGCCGCCCTGTCCCCCGTAACCCGGCAGGGGCCGCCCGTCCGGCTGTCCTACCTCCAGCCGCCGGCCGGCCGACGGGGGCCAAGGGCACGGCCGCCCACGAACCATGAAGGGCCAAGCCCCGCCGGTGGCGGGGCTTGGCCTTCCCGGTGGGTTCGCTTTGCCGCGCTAGTTGACGGGTACCGTGATCCTGTCGGAGAGCGCGCCGTCCTCGAACAGGGAGAGCGTCGCGTCGCCGAAGGCCACGTCAACGACGTGTGCGCTCCACCGCCGGTTCGGACACGTTGGGAAGTTCGGAACGGTGAGGGGTTGAGTCATGATGCTGAACACGTACCGGCCGTTCCTCGGCGTCGGCAGCGGCCCACTGCTTCCGGCCGCATTGACCTCCGTATCCTGACCCGGGGCGATGTTTCCGCCCGGATTCTCGCACTCGACCGAGGCGATCCCCGGGGCCTCGACCGTGATCCTGAACGTCGTGCCCCCGAGACCGGCGACCTTGCCCGTACACAGCACCCGCGTTCCGATGTCCGTGCAGCTCGGGGCGTTGGCACCACCGGTCACGAAGTGCCCGCTCTGAGCGGACGCGGCGGCCGGGAACGCGAACGCCGCTACCGCGCCTACGCCAAGCAGCAGTAGTAGATACCGCTTCATAGAACCTAGAACCTCCTTAGGTTGGCCGAGTCGGACCGGAGTTCTGGGTCCTTGCATCCCCCCCAGTGCTCCCGGCCGATCGGCCGGGTTGGCCATGCATTGGTTGCAACGCGCCCGCCGGGGTTCTTGTCGGGATGTTTCGCGCGTCAATTACCTGACTGCAGGTATCCCTCTCGCGCTCGGCGGCGGGAGCGCACGAAGCGCCGCTAGCTCGCAGGCTGGTCGAGCTCGGTACCAGGGCGGAGCCGGAACGACCCCGAGCCGTTGCCCGAGGACCGCTGGAGATAGGGCCGAGCGCCTACGCTGCTCAGCGACGTCATTCGCCGGTCACGATTCTCTTCACGCGCGACTTGTCCTGCGTGCAGACGTACCCGTGCTTCCGCTCCCTCGTGACGACCGCGAAGTACTTGAACGGGCGGCTGGGAGCGCGGATCCACTTTTCGTACTGACCAGCGGGGACGAAATGGGGCACTTGGCTGCGCGGCCCGGTAGTCGTCGTCGCCGCCAACCTCCTATCTGCGTCGGGCCTTCGGGTGTACAGCTTTACCTCCCGATTCTTCTCGCAGGCGATCTTGCCCGCGAACACATCCCCCCACGTGTGGCCGGAATTCCAATGGTAAGGATTGATCGTGATCGTGCTCTTGACCGTCTGCCCGCTGCCGTGCGCCTGCGAGGTGGCCACCACGAGGGCGGTCGTGGCGAGCGCGGCGACCGCGAGCATGCACGACACCCTCCCCATGGACCTCGTTGCGCGGCACCCGGACACGGGCGCAAACCAATAGCCGCTTCTTCACTTATTACCCCCATCGAGTTCGGAATGCTTAGGACGAGGCTACTCGGGGGCCGGGGGCTGGGCAATACCTGAACTCAGTCGCATACCCGGAATCCAGTAGGCGATCAGGGGCTTCGTCGCGCTCGACCTTCTCACCGATCTCACCTGCGGATGTGGGGCATCCCGCCGGACAGGACCCCCGGCGTTTTTGCGCAGCCCGCTAGACGGCGGTTGAGCACGACCTGCGGCCGCTCAAAACCCGGGAATGCGGGGACGTGCCGCTCTTGCCGCCCCCGGGGACGATCCGCTGGCGGCGATGAAGCCGAAGGGGCGCAGCGTCTAGCGCAGCTGGTCGAGCTCGTCGCGGAGGATCGCCCGCCGGCCCCCCGCGCCTACTCCCGCAGCCCGGCGGCTTCGAGGGCCAGCGTCCTGTCCCCGTAGTCGATGTAATCGATCACCAGTCCGTCCCTGAACTCCGCCACGATCGCCATGGACAGCTCGGTCTCGACTCGACTTCCCTTCCCAGTGGTGTGGATGGTGCCCAATGCGAGCACCCGGTCGCCCAGATCACGGATGTCCGAGCAGTCGATCCGCCAGGCGTCGAAGTGCTCAACGAGATCCGCGAACCAGCCCCTCACAGCGTCGAGACCGACGAAGCTTCCCTCCAATGCCGCAAGCCGGTGCTCGAACCGGACTTCGGGATCCATGAGCCGAAAAACGGCCGCAAAGTCGCCGCGATTCGTCGCCTCGATGGCCTCCCGCATTCGATCCACGTTCTTCTCCGACATCGCCTACTCCGACAGCCCGGCGGCTTCGAGGGCGTCGGCGCGATTCGGATACACGTCGATCGCGACGATCTTGCCGGCTCGCACACTGAAGACCGCTCCGATGCGCTTCGTTACCTCGATGCCGCTGCGCTCGGCCTCCGCGCGAGTCACCAGCTCACAGGCGACCCTCCCATCCTTGCCCTCCACCAGGTCCACAGGTTCGGCGCGGTAGCGGTGCCACGCATCAGCAAGATCCTGGAAGTAGCGCGGGACGTCCTCATGGCCTTGGTACGTGCGGGCCTCGACGCCGGCGAATTGCGAATGAATCACGAGGTCGTCCGCGAGTGTGGCGATGTAGCCGTCGAGGTCTCGCTTGTTGAACGCATCGACGCACCGTCGGACCAACTCAACGTTCTCCTGCGACATCGCCCGTCCAGTATCTCGCCGCAGGGGGGAGGGTCGCGAGTCTCGGAGCGCTTCACTTGGATACCCCCGCGCAGCTCAGCGTGAAAAAAACCGCCTCAAACAACGGGGGCAGCGCTGCCAAAAATGACCGACGAGGAGATGATCGCGATCCTCGAGGAGATCGCCTTGGACCAGAACGCATACGCGTCGGCGAGGGTGACGGCGATCCGGACCCTTTGGGAGTGGCGCCACGCCGAGCCCGAGGAGGAGCCGACCGGCTTCGACGACCTCTACGCCGACGAGTTCACCGCCCGGCGACGGGAGCGTTAGCGCCGTTAGTAGCCCGATCAGACTGCCGACCGCGCTCACTTGCCATCTCCAGCGCAGTCGCGGCAAACTGTTGAAGCGCCCCCGGATCGTCAGATGGCTGCTCCGCGATCTGTCGCAGCGCCGTTTCGAGCACCTGCGTCCGTCTCTGGGCGTCGTGAAGCATCAGCGCCAGCTCGTTGATGTGCAGGTCGAGCTCGTCCAGCTCGTTGATGTGCAGGTCGGGCTCGTGCAGCTCGACGGCCTTTCCGGCGAACTTGGTCCCCGCTCCCTCGGTCATCCTTAACCTCCTTCGTACTCGCATCCGCACGCTTGGTACCCCGTCTGCCCGAAACGGTCATCGCGAAACCCGCTAATCCCGTAGCTGGTCGAGCTCGGTGCGACTGACCGCGATCGCCCTGCCGATCCGCGGGCGTGGGTGGAGCCGCCTGTCCTGGACGAGCGCTGTAGATGCGCGTCGCGCCGCCAGGGAACTACCTGACATCGGGCGCTCCCCGCGTTTAGAGGGGAGAGGAAGCCAGTTCTCAAAGAGGAGGCTCGCTCAGTCGTCCGAACTACTGGAGGGAGAGGGAACATGAGGCGCAAGCTGATCGTGATGCTGGTGACGGTGGTGTGCATTTGCGCCGCCTCTGCTACCGCCCTCGCGGCTCCCAACGGCGACCACGCGAGCTGCGAGGCGATCTTGACCTCGCCGGATGCATCACATCCAATTCCGGGACGACACGGCCCGTGAGTTCACCACTCGGGACTTCCCGCCCGGTGAGATTATGAGCGGCGCGGCGCGTGCGCCGGGGACGACGGAAGAAGAGTGCCAGGCGTCTAGCCCCGGCTAGGCGACTAGCCTCCGCGCACAAGCTCGACGTTCTCCACCGACATCGCCCACGCGGGTATCTCGCGACGAGTGCTGGTTTCCATGCACAGCGGCGGTGCCGGCCAGTTGCTATGACGCCTGCTGTGGACGACTATCCTGAAGTCGCTCCTGATCAGGCTGGCTTCCGTGCCGGCCTCGCCAGCTTCGGGCACGGGTGAATGACCTCGGCCGACGGCCGAAGAGCACGGCCGCCGGGGGTACTTGCAGGGGAGGCGGCCGTGCTCTTTAGTTACAACGCGCCCGCCGGATTCTTGTCGGCGGCGTCGCGGGTCAATTACCCGATTGCAGGTATCCCTCTCGCGCTCGGCGTCATAGGCACGCTGGAGCTCGACGTCGGGCGGCGACGCTTACGGCGCCGGATGCTGATCCGGCGCTTGAGGCGCGGCTCTTCGTCTCACGGTCATTTTCCTGCCATGCCGTATTTCCTCGTGCCGATCACGGGCGATCCCGATCGCGCCGCCGGACTCCTGGCGAAGGCCGGGATCGAGTCAGTCGGCCGGTTCGCCGGCGATCGCGATCCCGCGCAGCGTGCGTCCCTGCGATTGATGGCGGCGCGCCTATCTGCCGAGAGCGCCGAACTCGCTCGCGAGCGCGTCAGGGCAGCCGTGGGCGACGGGTTCACGGTCGAGCCGGCTCGAGAAGAGACCGTTGGGCCTGTGTCCCGGAGCGAGCTTCCAAAAACACCCGGCTTGCCAGGCGGTTCCGGCTAGCCGGACAGGGGTGTCAGTGGCCCCGTGGCCGGGGGATTGGGACAACCCACCTGCCCGGTGTAGGGTCGCCAGATGGCACGAGCGCGAACGCTGAGTTTTGCCCTGGCGACGATCGGGTCTGCTCGCCACTGTCGGGAGCACACCCCTGTCGACAGCTCAACTCAAAGAGGAGGCGCCCTCGCGGAGCTCGGCGCCGCCTGTTCCCGGCGAATCCGCAAGCAACCAACGGAGGTCGACAATGAGCAGCAGTGAAGTGAGCCCCGGAGCCTCGGCGGCGACTCCGGAGGTCGGCACGATAGACATGAAGCTCGAGGTCGTACCGATTCCGGTTTCGGACGTCGATCGGGCGAAGAGCTTCTACCAAAGCCTCGGATGGCGCCTCGATGCCGACTTCGAGCTCGGCGAGGTCCGGGTCGTCCAGTTCACGCCCACTCACTCGGAGTGCTCGATCGCATTCGGGCAGGGTTTCATCAAAGGCGAACCCGGCTCCGTCGAGCGCTTGGAGCTCGTCGTCTCCGACATCGAGGCGGCACGTGAGGACCTCCTCAGCCGCGGCGTCGACGTCAGCGAGCCCTTCCATCGCGGCGAATCCGGTTTCGAGCCGGGCCTGGACCCGGAGCGCACCTCCTACAACAGCTATGCGACGTTCAGCGATCCGGATGGCAACGGGTTCCTCCTGCAGGAGGTCACGGAGCGGCTCCCGGGCCGGGTGTGGGAGGGCTGACGATGGACGTTGCGGAACTCGCAGACCTGCTGCACGAGACGACCGAACACCACGACGCATGATCTCGCCTCCGCTCCCAGGCTGATCGCCTCAAATCAGGGGCTCCCTTCCAGACCGGCGAGGCAGCCGTCGGCGCTCGCTTGGATGTGCTCGCCGGTGGAGAGCTGAGTGCCGTACTCCTCGGCGACGGTGAGCGGGTCCGATGAGGGAGGCAGCCCAAGTTGCCTCGCCGTCTCACTAACCCCGGAGTCGGCGCAGGTCGACCGCGCCGCTTCGTAGGTGTTCGCAAGTACGCCGGTGTAGCCGCCTGTGGACTCCTCCTCGGTCTCGGTCGCAGGCCCGTAGTACCCGGACGGGGGATCGTCATCGCCGCCGCAGGCCCCGAGAAGCACCGCACTCGCCGCAAGCAGGCCCGGGATCTGCCGTCTCAGCCTGGGGCTGGAAAGCCGGCTAGCTTGATCCTGCATCGGAGCCCTTGGCCTCCGGTGTCGTGGCCCCGGCCGGTCGCTCGGCGCGGGGTCGGTTATTGGGCCGGGCGAGTCTATGCCAGGCAGCGGGGCCCGCTCTTAACCGGCCCCCGGCTGATCCCATTGGGGTCGCGGAGCAACGGTGACCGGGATGGCAGCCCTAAAGAAAGTGCCGCTATTCGTCCAAAGTGCAGCATTCGGCTTCGCCGGGTATGGAATGGTGCGGGCTCCGATTGAGGAGGATCGATGGGCTTGAACAGCTACAAGCTGAATGCGTTCATCGCGGTCGCCGACATGACGCGGGCGGAGGAGTTCTACGAGGGGAAGCTCGGTCTCGTGGCGGAACGGACCGACGCTGACGGAAGCAAGGTGTACGCGTCAGGCGGCGTCGAGTCGCTTGTCGTCTATCCGTCCCCGGACCACGCCGGCCGGTCGACCGCAACCCTGGCGGCCTGGTACGTCGACGACATCGAGCGGGTGGTGGATGAGCTGACCGCGAACGGCGTGACCTTCGAGCAATACGAGGGTGAGCTCGAGAGCGGCTTCGACTACGGCACCGACGAGAAGGGGATCTCAGCCCGTGCCGGCGGCGGCAAGGTCGCCTGGTTCAAGGATCCCGACGGGAACCTCTTTTCGATCGAGGCTGATCGCTGAGACGACCTGGTCGGCTGCGCAATCGGGCCGGCACACCGCCCGCGGCGCGGGCGCGCCCGACGCCACTACAACGCCACTACGCCGGCGCTTCGGCGTTTACGGACTCCGCTTGCCTGTGCGGTCCAGCGCGCCGGAATCCCAGTAGCCATGCGGGATAACGCGCCCTGCGGCGTCTCTCGTCGTCGGTCGTCGGGGCGCTCTACGCGGCCTGTCACGCCGGAGGCCGCGGGTTCGAGTCCCGTCGCTCCCGTCACTCAAAGCCCCTGCAAATCACGTAGATCGCAGCAGGGGCCACGCGCATGCAGAAGGCGGGCCCTGGCACGCTAGTGGCACAAACGTCGCAGCGCTCACCGTCCTGAGAAGTGGCAAGACTCGGTGGGAGGGCGGGTCTCGCAAATCCCGGACCCAGGGCGAGGGGTCAAGGGGTGATGCCAGCGTAGAGGACGCGGATGTCGGATTACACGCAGGGACCACTGCGCTCTAACCCGTCGCGGGCTCAAGTCCGACCGCTCTCGTGCCGATAAGCGAGAACAGCTAACCGGAGCCCCGGCGAGGGGGCTCCAGTCCAAACGAGGGGGACACCTGAGCGTGATCAAGCGCACGTTGCTGCGCGGACCCGAGGAAGGCGCTCGGCGCACGAGCCGACTGCGAAGCGAGGAGCGCGACCTGCAGGTCAGCGCCGCGGAGATCATCGAGAACGACGGCGGCGGCGGCTACGCCTGGGCTCTGCAGATCAGGGTGTGGGCTCGGGGCCTCGGCTGGATGAACATCGTCCTCGACCTATCCCAGGGCGACCTGATCGCCCTGCGCGGGCCTCACGACAACGAGCAGGAGCTGTGGCGGGGCATCAGGGCCCAGCTCAGGCGCAAGGGCTGGGAGGTCACTTGAGTGCTTCGAGGCTGGAAGCTGGCCATCTGCGTGGCAGCGCTAGCCGCAGCGGGCCTCGCCGTCCCAGCGGCGCAGGCCGACGCCGCGCGGATCGACCACGTCGTGGACGGTCCGGACAAGCCCGCGAGCGAGTCCAAGGTGGAGGCAGGCTGATGGCGAAGCCGAGCATCCGACTCACCCGCCATGCCATTGAGCGCTTCCTTCAGCGGCGGCTCAAACCAGGCGACCGCTTCAGGTTGTGACGCGATCCCCGCGGCGACAACCGAGACGTCTACGGGCGCAGGCTGCGCTACATCCACAAACGCGGCAGCGACCTATAGAGATTCGCGTGCTCGGCCGCGTCGATGCGATGGTCGACGGCCGCTCGCTCCCACTCAGGCGACGCAAGCAGCGAGCGGTGCTGGCGATGCTCGCGCTGCGCGCCAACCGAACGGTCGCCACCGACAAGCTGATCGACGGCCTGTGGGGTGATCGCCCGCCGCAGAGCGCCGCCAAGAACGTCCAGTCCTACGTCTCGCAGCTGCGCAAGGGATTGGCCTCCGACGACTCCGCGGCGCGGATCGTCACCCGCGGTCGGGGCTACGAGCTGAAGCTGCCCGACGACGCGGTGGATGCGGCACGCTTCGAGCACCTCGTCGAGCGGGCGCGGAGCGAGGCCGACCGGGGGATCGTCGGCGGGTCGGCACAGGGCGCGCTCGAGCTGTGGGCTGGCGCCCCGCTCGCCGACGTCGCCTCAGAGCCGTTCGCGGGCGCCGAGATCCGCCGCCTCGAGGAGCTTCACCTGCGCGCGCTCGAGCTCGCGATCGACGCCCAGCTCGCGGCGGGACGCCACGACGACGCGATCGGTCGGCTCGAGACGCTGATCGGAGAGCACCGCGCCCACGAGCGCTTTCACGCCCAGCGCATGCTCGCGCTTTACCGCGCCGGGCGCCAGTCCGAGGCCGTCGAGGCCTACCGCGCCGCCCACCGCACCCTGGCCGCTGAGATCGGGGTCGAGCCCGGGTCCGAGCTGCGCCGCCTCCAGGAGCAGATCCTCGCCCACGATCCCGCCCTCGACGCCCGCCCGGCGCCCGAGCTCCCGCGCCAGCTCGAGGGCGGATCGCCGCTTCTCGCCGGTAGAGACCGCGAGCTGCGGTGGCTGCGAAAGCGCTGGGCCGAGGCCGAGGAGGGTCGGACCCGGGTGGCGCTCGTCTCCGGTTCTCCGGGGATCGGTAAGACCCGGCTCGCCGCCGCGCTCGCCGCCGCGGTCAAACCCGAGGCGACGGTGCTCTACGCCGCTGGCTCGGGCGCCCCCGACGCCGCGCTCGACGCGATGCGTGGCGCCAAGGACAGCGAGCTCCCGACCCTGCTCGTGTTCGACGACGCCGACGACGCCTCGCCCGCCGTGCTCGAGGCCGCGGCCGCGCTCGCGGCCAAACCCCGCGAATCGCCCGTTCTCGTGCTCGTGCTGCACCGAGACGACGAGGGCCCGCCGGCGTTCGCAGACGCGGCCCAGAGGCTTCTCCTCCGCCCGCTGCGGGTCGAGGCCGCCGCCGAGATCGCCGAGCTCTACGCGCCGGTCGAGGGGGTGGCGATGCCGCTCGAGACGCTGATGGCCGAGAGCGAGGGGGTGCCGCTGCGGGTGCACTGGGCGGCGAGTGGCTGGGCGCAGGCGCAGGCCGCGCAGCGGCTCGAGGCGACCGCGGTAAGAACGGCCACCGAGCGCGGCGGCCTGCGGGCGGCCGAAACCGAGGTGGCGGGAAGCGTCGAGGAACTGCAGGTCGCCCGCGAGCGAACCAGCCTCTACGTGGTGGCTGAGCCGCCGGATCCCTCGGAACCCGAGGTATGCCCATTCCGCGGGCTCGCTTCGTTCGATGCAGCCCACGCCGAGTACTTCTTCGGCCGCGAGCGGCTCGTCGCCGACCTCGTAGCGCGCCTGGTCGGCTCCACCCTGATCGCGGTGGTGGGGTCGTCAGGGAGCGGCAAGTCCTCGGTGCTCCGTGCCGGCCTTCTGCCAGCGCTGGCCGACGGGGTGCTTCCGGGCTCGGAGCGCTGGCGCCAGGTGGTGATGAGGCCGGGCGAGCACCCGCTCGCGGAGCTGGGGCGCGCCCTTGCCCGCGTCGCCTCAGGCGAGGCCGAACCGGACGGCGACGACCCGCTCGCCACATCGCTGGACTCGCTCGGACCGGACGAGCGGTTGGTCCTCGTCGTCGATCAGCTCGAGGAGATCTTCACCGCCTGCCGCGACGAGGCAGAGCGCGCCGACTTCGCCGACGCGCTCGCGGCCCTCCCCGAAGACGCGAATCGGCGGGTGGTAGTGGTACTTGGTATTCGGGGTGACTATTCCGGCCGCTGCGCCGAGTACCCAGGGCTTTCCGAGCAGATGAGCGCCAACACGATGTTCGTCGGGCGGATGCGACGCGACGAGCTGCGCCGCGCGATCGAGCTCCCCGCGAAGCGGGCAGGGCTGCGGGTCGAGCCGCAGCTGATTTCGACGCTCGTCGGCGACGTCGCCGAGGAGCCCGGCGGGCTGCCACTGCTCTCGACCACCCTGGTGGAGCTGTGGGAGGAGCGCAGCGGTCGCACCCTGCGCGAGGCGAGCTACGCGGCGAGCGGCGGCGTCAACGGGGCGGTCGCGCGCCTCGCCGAGCGCGCCTACCGGCGCCTGAGCGAGCGCCAGCGCGAGCGCGCCCGGGCGATCCTGCTGCGCCTCGTCGACGCCGAGGAGCCGGCGCCGGTGCAGAAGGCGGGTCCCGCTCTCCGAGCTCGAGGTCGAGCGCGACGAGGAGGCGGCCGCCGCGCTCGCGGTCCTGACCGAGAGCCGGCTCGTGACCGTGGACGAGGGCACGGTCGAGGTCGCCCACGAGGCGCTGCTTCGCGAGTGGCCGCGGTTGCGCGCCTGGCTCGCCGACGACGCCGAGGGCCGCCGGCTTCACCAGCACCTGATCCATGCCGCCTCGGAGTGGGAGGGCTCGGGGCGCGATCCCGCCGAGCTCTACCGCGGCGCAAGGCTCGCCTCGGCGCTCGATTGGGCAGCGACCAACGATCAACAGCTCAACGAGCTGGAGCGCGGCTTCCTCGACGAGAGCCGCGCCGCGAGCGAGCGCGAGGCCGAGCGCCAGCGTCGGACCAACCGCCGCCTGCGTACGCTGCTCGCCGGGGTCGGCGTGTTGCTCGCCGCCGCCGTCGTCGCCGGGGTGATCGCACTGTCGGAGCGCCAGGGCGCGCTCGATGCCGCCACCGTCGCCGACGCCGAGCGCCTCGGCGCCCAGGCCCTCACCGAGGAGCGCCTCGATCAAGCGCTGCGGCTCGCGAGCGCCGGCATCGCCCTCGACGACTCGGTCGCGACCCGCTCCAGCCTCCTATCGACGCTGCTTCGCAGCCCCGAGGCGATCGGCGTCCTCCGCACCGACGGCGAGGAGGCGCTCCTCGCGCTCGCACTGAGCCCCGACGGGAAAACCCTCGCGGTCAGCGACGGAGACGGTACCGTGACCCTGTTCGACACCGAGACCTACGAGGTAGTCGGCGATCATCAGGCGCCCGGAACCGCCTACCAGATCGCCTTCGATCCGCAGGGCGACTCGCTCGCCGTCGCGGAGGACTCCTCGGCAAACCGAACGCTGGAGATTCTCGACGCGGCTACTGGGCGGGTGCGCAGCTCGACCTCGCTTGCCGCCGGCCGCGGGTTCGCGAACTTCGGCATCGTCATCTACGCTCCGGACGGACGAAGCTTGTTCGTCCCCTACTCCCGCGGTGGCTCCTTCTTCCTGCGTCGGTACGACGCCCGCCGGGGCACGCCGCTCGGAAAGCCCGTACGCGTTGCCCCTACACCGATCGCTGCCGCTCATGACCCCGGACGGGCGCCTCCTGGTCTCCACCGACCGGGGCGTCAAGGCGATCGACGCGGAAACGCTTCGCGTCATCCGCCGCTACCCCGTCGGCGCGGCGGCCGCCCTCAGCCCCGA
This sequence comes from uncultured Actinomycetes bacterium, assembly GCA_963788115.1. Taxonomy (GTDB): domain Bacteria; phylum Actinomycetota; class Thermoleophilia; order Solirubrobacterales; family 70-9; genus CAWBFD01. The sequence continues at coordinate 743,288 of CAWBFD010000002.1, read as the reverse complement.
CGGGCGCACCGCTGCGATCCAGGCCGCCGACGGGGACCTTCGCCTGCTCGACCTCGCCTCCGGAAGGGTGCGGACGCTGTCGGGCCAGGGCGCCCGAGCCCATAGCCTTCAGCCCCGACGGGCGTACCCTCTCGACCGCCGAGGACGATGGGAGCGTGATCCTGTGGGACGTCGAGGAGGGGGTCCCGATCGAAACCCTCGAGGGCCACGCGGGCTTCGCCGACGTGCACGCCTTCAGCCCTGACGGACGCACCCTGTACACGGCCGGCAACGACGGCCGCGTGATCGTCTGGGACGTGGCCGGGGACCGCCGGCTCGGGCGCCCGTTCCCGAGGGGATTGGGCGGCTGGGAGCCCGGGCACGATTATCCGCCTGCGTTCGCGCTCAGCCCCGACGGACGCGCCCTGGCCGTCGCGAGGCTCGACGGCCGGGTGGAGCTGATCGACGCCGAGACCCTGCGCAGGACGGCGAGCTTCGAGGCCTTCCCCGGCAGGTCGGCGCTGGCGATCGATTACTCAGCGGATGGGCGTCGGCTGGCGGTCGCGGGAGAGGGTGGCGGCGTCGGGGTCTGGGACGTCGAGTCGAACGAGCAGGTCGGCGCGCTCCTTCGCGCTCCCCGGGGCCCTCGGACGGGCAACCCGCGAACCGTCCAGGCGCTCGCCTTCGGCCAGGGCGATCTGCTCGCCGCGGCGGAGGTGGGGGGCGCGGTGCGGATCTGGGACGTCGGCCGGCGCGAGCTGCTTCGACCGCCGCTGCGCCTGCCTCCCTCCGTGTACGGGCTGGCGTTCAGCCCGGACGGCTCGCTGCTGGCGATTCCGTTCGGTGCTTTCTCCGACCAAGGTCCCAACGGAGTCGAGATACTCGACGTGGGAAGCGGCGAGCGGGTCGCCAGGCTTTCCCCCGACGGCGAGCTCCAATCGGTTGCTTTCTCCCCCGACGGCGGCCTGCTCGCGGGTGGCAGGGTCGACGGCGGCGCGCTCCTCTGGGCGACCGACGGCTGGCTGCCGGTGGGACGTCCGCTCGCTGGCCGGAACGCGTCCACTCTCGCAGTGGAGTTCTCCCCGGACGGGCACACACTTGCGACGTCGCACTCGGACCACTCGGTGGCGCTCTGGGACGTCGCCTCGCAGGAGCCGATCGGGCCCATCCTGCCCGACCCCGCGGCGACCGACGAGGGCGAAATCTCGGTGACGGCGCGATTCACCCCGGACGGCGCCCACCTGTTCGTGCTATCCGACCCCGACGACCCGGGGGAGGGCAGGGCTTCAAACCTCGGGCGCGGTATCCGCTGGGAGGTCGATCCCGACCTCTGGCTGCAACGGGCGTGCACGCTCGCCGGCGGCGGCCTCACCCCCGAGCAGTGGGCTGAGCTCGTCCCCGAGCACGACTACGTCTCGGCCTGCCCCTCGGGCTGACGAGCGCGACCACGGCGCGCCGCGTCGGTGCCGCGTAAGACGGGCGTGTGTGCCGGATGTATACCGCCGTGTTGGAGCCTCCTGGCAGTCAACCGGCACCGAGCCTCGCCTCATCGGGAGGCAAGGCCCGAGGCCACGACACAAAGGAGGCCCGAAATGAGGGCTCACATGAAAAAAGGGAAGAGCAAGCCAGGAGCTGCGTTGGCAGCTGCGGCGCTGATCGCTGTCCTTCTGATCGGCGCAAACGCGCTGCCGTCGGCGGCGCAGGAGCCGCCGCCGCCCCCGATCTCCACAGAGCTGTTGACGGGGCGCGCCGTGTTCACCGCCGACGTCGGCCTCAAGCTCAAGAACACGCCGGATGGCCGGGCGACCGAAGTCGCGAATGCCAAGAACGCCTCGCGCACCGTGGTGGCGAGGATCACCGTGCAGCCCGGAGCACGGTTTCCCTGGCACACCCACCCCGGCCCCGTGGTCGTCAACGTCGCCCAGGGTGAGCTGGCGTACGTCGGCGCCGACGACTGCGTGGAGCGTGAATACCCGGCGGGCACCGCGTTCATCGACGCTGGTGGGCACCACGTCCACACCGCCGTCAACCGCACGGACAGTCCGACGGTCGTGGTGGCCACGTTCTTCGCAGCGCCCGAGCAGGGGCCGCTGACGATCCCTGTGGACGCGCCTGCGGATTGCCAGGTCTGATCACGACGGTCGCGCCTACCTCGCTTTAGGCGGACCGCTCATGAAAAGGCGGGCGCCCCGGCCGGAATGACCGGGGCGTCCGCCTTTCGGCATGAAGGGGCGTTATAGGGTCCGAACCGAAAACGACGGGTCGCCTGGCTGGGGGCCGACGCTGAGGAGGGGAGAGTATGGCCACGACTGTCTTGATCTCGGGTAGCAACGACCGGGCCAAGATTCGCAATCCGTGGGGGGTCCTCGGGTTGGCATTGGTCACCCTGGGGGTCTATACGTGGTTCTGGTGGTACTACATCAACCGCGAAATGCGCGACCTCGGCCGCGCCCGTGGCGTGTCGGGGCTTGGGGACAGCCCCGGTCTCTCCTGCGCCGCCTGGATCCTCGGCGGGTTCTTCCTCATCCCGCTGATCTGGACAATCGTCACCACCACCATCCGCGTCGCCAGAGCACAGGCGGTAACCAACCAGCCGGTGCTTAACGGCTGGCTCGCGGCATCGTCTGGATCTTCACGCTCGGACTCGGCGGGTTTGTCTTCACGCAGTACCAACTCAACAAGGCTTGGTCCGGCGAACCCGAGGCACCGCCGCCAAGCGGTGTCCCTGCTGGCGACGCGGACCTAGATCGACTGGCGAAGCTCAGGGAGCTACACGAGTCCGGGGCCCTGTCAGACGACGAGTTTGAGGCCGAAAAAGGCCGCATCCTGCCGAAGAGTTCGGCCGAGCCCGGTGTCGAACCACCCGCCGAGGGGACGGAGCGCTCGCAGGACTAGCTGGGGCCGCACCCTCCGTGGCCGTTGCCCAAACGTCCTCGGAGCCTCCCTGCGTGGCGATTCGCCCCGGCCCGTCGCGCGGCCTGGAATCCGCTTCCTGAACCGGAATCGCCCACTTCTGGCACCTTGCGCACGAACCGGTGGAGCGGCCGGTCACGCCGGAGGCCGCGGGTTCGAGTCCCGTCGCTCCCGTTTCAGCTCCCCCTCGTCAGGAGCAGGCATGCCGCCGCGCACGTGCCAAGCTCCTTGGCATGACGGAGGCGATTCGGGACGCCGATGAGGACTCCTTCGCCGAGCTGATCGAGCCGTACCGACGTGAGCTCCACGCCCACTGCTACCGGATGCTGGGCTCGGTTCACGACGCCGACGATGCGCTCCAGGAAGCGCTGTTGGGCGCGTGGAAGGGACGGTCCGGGTTCGAGGGGCGCAGCTCGCTCCGCTCTTGGCTCTACACCATCGCCACCAATGCGTCACTGCGCATCCTCGAGAGGCGCAAGCGGCGCGAGCTGCCAGGTGGCACCGGCAGTGGGGACGACCCACGCGCCCCCCTCGCCCAGCCGTTGGCCGAGTCGGTCTGGATCGAGCCCTATCCGGACGAGCTTCTGCGCTACGAGGACCGGGAGGGCGTCGAGCTGGCCTACGTAGCCGCCCTCCAGCTCCTGCCGCCCAACCAGCGCGGCGTGCTGATCCTGCGCGAGGTGCTCGGCTTCAGCGCCCGGGAGAGTGCCGAGATCCTCGAGACCTCGGTCGCCTCGGTGAACAGCGCCCTGCAGCGGGCCCGCGCGAAGCTCGAGCGGGAGCTCCCAGCCCGATCACAGCAGGAGACGCTGCGGGCGCTGGGCGACGAGCGCTCCCGCAAGCTCGTCGCCCGCTTCATCGACGCCTGGAACCGCGCCGACGTCGCTGGGATCGTCGCGATGCTGAGTGAGGACGCGAGCTTCTCGATGCCGCCGCTGCCGACCTGGTTTCGGGGCAAGGACGACATCGCGGCCTTCATCACCGGGCGCGTCTTCCGCTCGACCTGGCGGTTCGAGGCGACCACTGCCGGCGCACAGCCCGCAATGGTCGGCTACCGGCGCGATCGCGAGAGCGGTCGCGACCGGCTCGACGTGTTGGTGGTCCTCACGCTCGAGGGCGAGCTCATCGCGGGGATCACCGCCTTCATCGGCCCCGGCGTACTGGCTCGCATCGCGCCGCCGGGCACTCCACACCGGACCGAGGAGTTCCGACCCTGAGGCCGCCCTCCCTGAGCCATACCCCCGGGGGGTACACTGCGGGGGGATGAGCTCAACCACGAGGCCAGCCGATGCGACGAGTCGCGGCGCTCCGACTCGCGGCTATTCGGCGACCAAGGATCAGCTGCAGAACCGCCTGCGCCGGGTCGAGGGCCAGATCCGGGGGATTCAGGGGATGGTCGATGACGATCGCTGGTGCCCGGACATCCTCCAACAGATCGCGGCCGCGCAGGCCGCCCTCGACAAGATCGCCCTCGGCTTGGCGGAAGGGCACGTCCAGCACTGCATGAGCGAGGGCACCGAGCCCGAGCGGCTGGAGGAGATGACGGCCGAGCTGATGCAGGCCCTGGGGCGGCTCGTTCGCTGACCCGTGTCGCTTAACCTTCGCCGCCCGCCGGCGGCGGGGCGGTCGGGTCGTCGGCCTCGTCGCCGAGGCTCTCTCTGGCCAGATAGTCCTCCACGAAGAGCAGGTTGTCGCTGGCCCGCTCGACCACGTTCAGCAGGTCCTGCATCAGCGCGACCTCCTCGACCTGCTCCTTGACGAACCACTGCATGAACTGCTCGGCCCGGTAGTCCTTGGTCTCCCGCGCGAGTGCGAACAGGGCGTAGATCTCCTCCCCGACCCGCCCCTCCTGCTCGAGCGCCATCCGCACCGGCGCCACCCCATCCTCGAAGCGGGTCTCCTTGGCGGAGATGTCCGGGATGCGGACCTCCTCGTCGACGTCGAGCAGGTACTGGACCATCATCATCGCGTGAGTGCGCTCCTCCGCGGCCTGGCGGTAGAAGAAGTGGGCCAGTCGGGGAAGGGTCTCGGTGTCGTAGTAGACGGCGGCGCCGATGTATTGCATGGCGGCGGCGAACTCGTTCGCAATCTGGTCGTTGAGTGCGTCGGGGAAGGACTTCTCTGGCATCGGATCTCCTCGAAGGGGTTTTCGCGGACGCTACCGGAAACGTCGAATTCGGCTTTCCTAAGCCGGATTTCGGGCTACCTAAGGGCCGGACCTCGCCACGAGCGTGGGTTCGCCCACACAGGAGGTGGGTAAACCGACGCGCGTTCACCGCCGAGCCCTTGGAACCGGGACGGCCGGCGGCTACTCGCCCCAGCGAAAGCCGGTCTCTGAGGGCTGCGGCTCGAGCGGGCTGTCGGGGAGGCCGTCCGGGACCGCGGGGTCGTTGTAGCCGGAGGGCGCGGTGTCGTTCGGGGTGTCGGGGTGAAAGAGCGAGGCGAGGTATTGGATCTGGCCGCGGCCGCAGGCGAGCTCCCCCTGGCCGCCGCCGTAGATCGCGATTGCCTCGCGCTCGCAATAGTCGTAGACCGCGAACAGCTCGCGCAGGGATCCGAACCGCGACGGCTTCGAGTTGATCGCCCGGCGCGCGTTCGCCTCGACGTCGGCCAGAGAGTGGAGGTTGGCGTCCCAGGTGATCCGGTCGTCGTGAGGCGCGAGCACCTCCCGGGTCTCGTCGTTCAGGTCGGGGTCCTCGAGATAGGCGTCGGGGAAGGCCTCGGCGACGGCGCGGTAGAGCTCGGGATCGGTTTCCACGTCGACCGGCGTTCCCCGGTATAGGCCCTTGAGGTCGAGCACGTCGACTCCCGCCAGCTCCTTGATCTCCGCGATCAGCTCGGGGGTCCAGTCGTTCTCGGGATCGAGCTTGAACCGCAGATCCGGATGCTTTGCCAGCCGCTTGCGGATCGGCTCCGTGGTCGATGGGTCGTCTTCGTCGAAGCCCGAGAGCCTCGTCGAGCAGACGAACCGAACCGGGCTCGGGTCGCGCCCGACCGCCTCGTGCAGGGTGAGACCGCCCTGGCGTAGCGCCAGGTCGAGGGCGGCGCTCTCATACGCCCAGCGGCGGTAGTGGCGCGAGGCCTCGTACTCGGGCGGCGCGCCGGGGAACAGGTCGAGCTCGCCGATGAGATCGCAGAGCTCGCCGAGGGTGCTCGGGCCGCTGAAGTCATGGACCGGTCCGGCGTCGCGGTGGGCGATGTGGTCCAGGACCGTGTAGACGACGTCCTCGCCGATCCCCTCCTGGCCGTCGCCCCGAAGGTGGATCACGGTCGAGCCCCGCGTGAAGTCGCCGAATTGGCGATCGCGCGCCTCGAGCTCATAGGAGGAGACCGCGATCGGAAGCTCGGCGACGCGCTCGTAGAGACTCACGGGTCCGGCAATCTAGTGATCCGCGACCACCGGCCCGAGGAGCGGTACCTCAGACCTCCTCCTCGGCAGCGCCGACCGGGGCGACGGTGCCGCCCTGCTCGGCGACGTAGTCGGGCACCGACTCGAACGCCGGGCGGCTGAAGAACGCCCGCCCCGCGTCGCCGCCGGCGAACCGCCATACGACCATCAGCACAAGCCCGAGCGCAGTGAACACGATCGCGATCGCCAGCGGAACTCCCACCCCGAACACCTCCGTCCCGGTGTAAGAGAGCTTCGGGTCGGCGAGGTCGCGGGCGGACTCGAACAGCAGGTAGAAGAGCATGGCCGCTCCGAGCACCGGCGCGACCCCGATCAAGAAGAAGTTCTTGGCGGACCGCAGCAGCTCGTGCCGCCAATAGATCGCGCAGGCGATCCCGGTGAGCCCGTAGTACAGGGCGATCATCAGTGACAGCGCCGAGAGCGAGTCGAACAGGAAGTTGTCGGAGACCAGGCTGGAGCCGACGTACCAGACGGTGGCCACGATCCCAATCACGATCGTGCTGAAGTCCGGCGTCAAGAACCGAGGATGGATGCGGGCGAAGATCCGCGGGAAGGCCCCGGCGGTCGCCATCGACAGCGAGGTCCGAGATGCCGGCAGGATCGTGGTCTGGGTGGAGGCGATGCCCGAGGTGATCACGGCGACCACGACCAGGAACGAGAGCGGCCCCAGCACGTCATCGGCGACCCTGCCGAGCACGCCCGCGTTGTCGTCGAAGCGTTCGACCAGTCCCAGACCCGCGACCGCGATCAGGACGATGGTCACGCCGATGTAGGTGACCAGAAGGATCAGCGTGCTCGCGATCCCGGCCAGGCCCGGCGCCGTGGCCGAGTCGTGGGTCTCCTCGGTCAGGTTCACGGCGCTCTCCCAGCCCCAGTAGATGAAGACGCCCAGCAGCAGGGCGGAGAGCAGCGCCGAGTAGTCGTCGATCGCGAAGGGCGAGAGCCACGAGATCGAGGGGTCGATCGAGGCGGCCGGCACGTCGCCCGTGATCAGCCGGATCGCGCCCACGACGACGAACAGCAGCAGGATCCCGACCTGCGCGAACACCATCACGCGCTGGACCTTCGCGGACAGCTCGGTGCCGATCACGCAGATCGCGGTCATCACCGCGATGATCGCCACGGCGAAGATCACTACGGCCGTCCGCGAGCGGCGCAGATCGTCCAGCTCGAGCAGGTCATAGATATAGAAGGCCGAGACATCGGCGAGCGAGCCGATCACGAGCACCCCGGTGGTGAAGATCGCCCAGCCGCCGAGCCAGCCAAGCCACGGGCCCATCGCCCGCGTGACCCACGAGAACGTGGTGCCGCAGTCCTGGTCGGCCCGGTTCATGTAGTAGAAGGCGCCGGCGATGAAGAACATCGGGACGAAGGCGAGCAGCAGCGCCCCCGGTGCCTGCACTCCGACCGCGATCACGATCGACCCGATCACGGCGGCGAGCGAGTAGGCGGGCGCGGTCGAATCGACTCCGATCGCCAGCCCGTCCAAAAACCCGATCGCGTCCTTCTTGAGGCCCTTCTCGCCGGTCTCGGCTTCGGCTACGGGCGCTGCGATGCTCGCGCTCTCCATCCCTTCCTCCCTCTGAGCTGGACCCGGCGACTCTAACCCACGTTCACCCCGTGGGCCCTGGAGCGGATCCTGGTAACGATTGGGCTGCTCCCGGGACAACCGGTCAAGGGGTTCTGCGACGAAAGGAAGGAAAGTTGGCCGAGCTCGATGCGAACGCAGGCGCCGGGATCACGGCGCTCGGACTGAACTGCACGCTGAAGAGATCGCCGGAGCGATCCCACACCGAGGCGCTGATGGACCGCGTACTGGGATTCCTTCGAGACCACGGGGTCGAGACCGAGCGGATCCGCCCGGTCGACTACGCGATCAAGCTCGGGGTGACGTCGGACGAGGGCGAGGGGGACGAGTGGCCCCAGGTGCTCGAGAAGGTGAAGGCCGCCGACATCCTGCTCGTGGGCACCTCGATCTGGTTCGGCCACCGCAACTCGGTGGCGCAGATGGTGATCGAGCGCCTCGACGGCACCTATGAAGAGCGGAACGAGCAGGGCCAGTACCCGCTCTACAACAAGGTCGCCGGGGTGGTCGTGACCGGGAACGAGGACGGCGCCCACGGCTGCGCCGAGTCGGTGCTGTTCAACCTGACCCACCTCGGCTGCACGGTCCCGCCGAACGCCGACACCTACTGGGTCGGAACGGCCGGGCCGGGCCCTTCGTACCTGGACGCCGGCGGCGAAGACCACCCCTACACGCTCAGGACCAGCTCGTGGTGCGCGCACAACCTGTTGCATATGGCGCGGATCCTGCGCGACAGCCCGATTCCGCCGATCGGCAACACCCTCGACGAGCACGGAGGCGACGCGGTGCACGGGGGGTAGCCGTGCGGCTAGGTTCCGGCGATCACCCGCTCCGCGAGAAGCCCGAGCGCCTCGATCCCCGCGATCAGGTCGGCCTCGGCGGTGTCCTCCTCCTTGGCGTGGCTGATGCCGCCGATCGACGGGCAGAAGACCATCGCCGCCGGCAACACCCGTGCGACCTCGGCGGCATCGTGCAGGGCGCCGCTCGTGAGTGCGCGCTCGGTCCCCGTGACCTCGCGGCACGCATCGCGCGCGGCCGCCACCAGCCCGCCGTCGAACGGGATGGGCTCGATCCGCCAGATCTCCTCCGAGTGCGCCTCACAGCCCCGCGCCCCCGCGGCCTCGTCCACCGCCCGGCGCGCCTCCTCCAGCATCGCCGCCAACCGCTCGGCGTCTGGATGGCGCAGGTCGACCGTCAGGTCCGCGACCCCGGCGACCGCCGTCGGGATTCCGGGCTCGAGCGTCAGCGCGCCAGTGGTGGCGACGCCCCCGTGGTCGCGGCCGAGGGCCTCGATCCGAAGGGCCGCGTCGGCGGCGGCGAGCCCGGCGTCGCGGCGGACGTCCATCGGGGTCGTACCGGCGTGGGATGCCTGCCCCGTGATCTCGAAGCGATGGCGCTCCACCCCGGCGCAACCCTCGACCGCGGCGGCGGCGATGCCCTCGGCCTCGAGCACGGGGCCCTGCTCGATGTGGAGCTCGAGGTAGGAGCCGAGGCGCTCCCTGCGCGAGCCGGCCTCGCCGGCCCGCGCAAGGTCCACGTCGTTTTCCGCCAGCACCTCGGCGACGCCTCGGCCATCGCGGTCCCGGAGGCTGGACAGCGCCGCCGGGTCGAGGGTGCCCGCGAACGCCGAGCTGCCGAACAGGCTCCGGCCGAACCGCGCTCCCTCCTCGTCCGCCCAGTCGACCAGGGCCAGGACCCGTGGGGCCGCCTGCCCGGACTCGACCCACGCACGCAGCACCCCGACGGCTGCCATCACCCCAAGCGCCCCATCGAGCCAGCCGCCGTTCGGGACCGAGTCGACGTGGGAGCCACAGGCGAGCGCCGGGCCTCCCTCGCCCTCGAGGTACGCCCACAGGTTCCCGGCCTCGTCGCGCTCGGGCTCGAGCCCCAGCTCGGCCAGGAGCTCGCCGAGGAATGCCCGCGCCTCGCGCCACTCCTCGCCCCAGCAGAGGCGGCGGGCGCCGTCCGGGCCGCCGGTGCGCCGGTCGAGCTCGCGCAGGTCTGCGACCACATGAGCGGCGTCGATCGCGGGCGCCTGGGTCATCAGGCCGCGACGCGCTCGCGACGCAGCGCCTGGGCGAGGCAATGGGCGCCGCCGCCACCCAGCGTGAACGAGGACAGGTCCGGCTCGTAGACCTCGAGCCCGCGGGCGCGAAGCTGCCCGTTCAGGGTCCCGGCGCCGGCGCCCGAGAGGACGCGATCGTCGCCGAGGGAGATCGCGTTGACTCCGAGCTCGAAGGCCTCCTCGACCGGCACCGGGAGCAGCTCGAGCCCCTTGTCGCGCAGCCACGCGACCAGCCCGCTGGAGGCCACCTCGACGCAGACGGCCGCGAGCTTCTCGGCCAGGATCGAAACGAGCACGTCGATGTGAACGAAGCGGCCCGGGATCGGCTCCACCCGGACCTCCCAGCCGGCCTCGCGCATCCAGCCCGCGAGCTGGTTGGCCGCCTGTTCCTGGGTGCGCTCCTCGCCGTTCCCGATCAGCATCGTCCCGGGCTCGACGATGATCACGTCGCCGCCCTCGAGCGCGGCCGCCGTCACGAGCTTCCAGATCGGCACGTCGGAGCTCTCATAGAAGCGGATCACCGGCGCGTACTCGCCGCGGCGCCACCACTGCCGGAGCTGGGTGATCACGGCGCCCTGCGGGGTCATCACGCTGGAGTCGCGCGCGAACACCTGGTAGGGGAGCGCGGGGTCGGGCTCGAGGAAGTGGCAGCTGACCCCCGCTGTCTCGTAGGCCGAGACCATCTCGGCGTGCTGCCGGCGCGCCGCGTCGGCGTCGAACGGGCGGCCGCTCTCGAGGGTCGCCCGCGAGATCGCGCTCGTCGGCAGCCAGTGGAAGTTCTCGGGCGGGCAGAGCAGCACGTCGTTGAGGCGCCCGTACTCGGAGTCGACGCCCCACGGGACCGCGTCGCTCACTCGACCACCACCCTGATCGTCCGCAGGGTGCGATCACTTGCCCCCCTGACCATCCCGCCGTGCGCGACGCTGTCCGCTATGTACTCGAGCGTCGGGCGGGTGAGGCGCTCGCCGGGAAGGACGTTCGGCACGCCGGGAGGGTAGGCGGCGAGGGACTCCGCCGCGATCCTGCCCTCGGCAGCGTCGAACGGCACCACCTCCTGAGGGGCCAGGAAGGCCTCGCGGGGCGAGAGGTGGGGTGGGCCCCAGGGCGGCGGCTCGGCGAACGGGACATGGGTGCGCTCTCCCGATTCGCCGATCGTCTGCACCGCCCGGCGCAACGCCTCAACCAGTCGGCGCCCGGTCTCGCCGGCGTTCTCGCCGAGGCCGAACGCCGCGACGACCACGTTCTCGGCGAACAGCTCGAGGTTGATGTCGTCCGACTGCCGCATCAGCTCCGCGATCCGGTGGCCGGTGACCCCCGTGCCCCGGACGTCCACCACCAGGCGCAATGGGTCGTACGCGTGGACCCCCGGCCGCCCGGCGATCGACTCGTCGATGACGTCCAACCCGGGGATCTCGCGCACGTCCTCGCGGATCCGGCGCAGCGAGCCGACCGTCTCGGCGAGAAGCTCGGCGCCTCGGGTCGCGGCTTGGCGCCGGGCGGCATCGAGCGAGGCGGTCAGAAGAGCGTTCGGGCTGGTCGACTCGACCAGCGTCACCGAGCGGTCGAGAACGGGCTCGTCCACGCGGCCGTCGCTCTCCCCAAGGTGCAGGATCGCCGATTGCGTGAGTGAGCCGACCACCTTGTGGATCGAGGAGAGGACGATGTCGGCGCCGCACTCGAGCGCCGAGGTCGGGAGCTCCGGCGAGAAGCGAAGGTGCGCACCCCAGGCCTCGTCGACGACCAGTGGCACCCCGCGGCCGTGGGCGGTCTCCGCGAGCGCCGCGACGTCGGCGACTGCTCCGAAGTAGGTCGGTGAGACGGTCAGCGCAGCCACCGCCGCGGGCTCGGCGGCCAGGGCGGAGTCGAGCGCCGCAGGGGTGAGGCAGTGGGCGATCCCGAGCTCGGGGTCGAGCTCGGATGCGACGAACCGAGGGCGCAGGCCAGCCAGGACCATGCCGTCGATCGTCGACGAGTGCACGTTGCGCTGGACCACCACCCGCTCGCCGAGGTGGGCGAGTGCGAGGCAGATCGCGTGATTGCCACCTGACCCTCCGTTGACCAGGAACCAGCTCCGCCGCGCTCCCCAGGCCTCGGCCGCCAGCCGCTGCGCGCGCTGGAACGGGTTTCGCGCCAGGTCCTCGCCGACGTCGATTCCCTCGATTCCGGCCGGAACGTCCAGTCGCAAGGGTGGCTCGCCAATCGCCTCGCGAAGCCCGGGATCGGCGCCGGGGCCACCCTTGTGGCCCGGTACGTGGAAGCGGCCGGGCTCGCGGCTCGCGTACTCGAGGAGGGCGTCGAGATACGGGGCTTCGGTCTGATCGGCCACGTCGCGGAATCTATTGACCCCGACTGGTACCGTCTCAATGTCCTCCATGGACGACGACCGACCTCGAAGTAGCTGCGGAGCAGGGACCCGATGACTGCCCTGCTCCTGTTGGCCCTGATCGTCCTCGTTCTCATCAACGGGGTGTTCGTGGCTGCCGAGTTCGCGCTCGTCCGCAGCCGGCGGACCAGGTTGGAGACCCTGGCCAGGGAAGGAGAGGCCGGAATCGACGACGTCCTCGACCAGGTCGAGCACATCGACGAGTACCTCTCCGCCTGCCAGGTCGGCATCACCATGGCCTCGATCGGGATCGGCTTCCTCGGCGAGCCGGCGCTGGCGGACCTGGTCGAGCCGATCTTCGGCGGCCTCTCGCACGGGGTTGCGGTGACCCTGTCCTTCGTGATCGCCTACACGCTCGCGACCGCGCTCCACATCACGGTCGGGGAGCAGGTGCCGAAGATGATCGCGATCACGCGGCCCGAGACCATGGCCCGGCTGCTGGCACGGCCCGTGAAGTGGTTTCGTGCCGCGAGCGCCCCGTTCACCCTCGCGCTGACCGCCATCTCGAACGCCATCGTTCGCCTGTTCGGCGTCGACCCGCGCCGGCTCGAGGAGAGCCATACATCGGAGGACGTCAAGGGAATCATCCGACAATCGGCGTCCGGGGGCACCCTTGATCAGGGCGAGGCCGGGATGCTCGGCGGCGTCTTCCACCTCCACGAGCAGGAGGCGCGGGAGGTGATGACCCCGATCCCCGCGGTGGTCACGGTCAACTTCGACGAGACGGTCGAGGAGGCGCTGCGGCGCTGCGTCTCGTCCGGGCATACCCGTCTCGTCGTCGTCGAGGACGACAACCCCGACAAGGTCCGGGGCGTCGTCCACAACAACAGCCTTGTCCGGCTCTACATGAACGCCGGCGCCGACGCCTCGATCGAGCCGGCGGTGCGCGACGCCGCGATCTTCCCCGAGACGAAGCCGATCGACGACCTCTTGGCCGCGCTTCAGCGCCAGCGCAGCTCGATCGGGATCGTCTCCGACGAGTACGGGCGGACCGTCGGGATCGTCACCGTCGAGGACATCCTCGAGGAGGTCGTCGGCGAGATCGAGGACGAGACGGACCCGCATGCGACCTCCCTCCGGCGCCTCACCGACGGCGACTGGTACGTGCGCGGACACGTGCCGCTCGGCGACCTGGAGGACGCCGGGATCGCGTTGCCGGTCGACTCGGACGCCTACAACTCGATCGGCGGCTATGTCTTCTCCGAGCTCGGGCGGCTGCCCAAGCGGGGCGACAAGATCGTCGCCAACGGCTATGAGCTGCGGGTCGAATCGGTGCGTGAGAGCCGGATCGTCGCCGTACGGATCCACCCGATCACCGCCGAGCACCGGGTCGTTCCCCCCGGGGAACGTCCTCAGAGCGGGTCGCCTACGTCAGCCTGAGCACGCCCGGCGTGCCTTGGTGGTCGCCGCCGCAATTGCGACCCGTTCGGCGCGGAGACCACTTGGGCGCAATTTCCGCACGGAATGCATCCATCTTCCGTCCGCATGCGCATCTAGCTTGCGAGGTGATCCACTCACAGCACAGCGAGGGGGCAGTCATGTGGGTCGTGCGGCTCACGGAAAAGCAGCTCGAGGTCCTGAGGGCGGTGCTCCGGTCGGAGGAGCATCTGGGCCCCGCCCTTCGAGGGGCGCTGGAGGCGCTGGAGCTGGCGCGCTGGGATGAGCTTCCCGATGCTCAGCTTCCCTGGGAGGAGGTCGCCGATGCAGCACGTCGGCAGGGCATCTCGGAGGCCGACGTGATCTGGGACCTCGCCGGAAAGCGCAAGCGGGCCGCGGCCTGATCGGTTAATACTCGTAGAAGCCGGCGCCGCTCTTGCGGCCGAGCTTGCCCTCGCCGATCATCTCGACCACCAGCCCCGGCACCTCGTGGGCGGCGTCCCCGGAGTCGGCGTGAAGGCTCTCTCCGATGGCCTTCGCGACGTCGAGGCCGACGAAGTCGAGCAGGCCCAGCGGGCCCATCGGGTGGGCGGCACCGAGGCGCATGCAGGCGTCGACGTCCGCGGCGGCCATCCCGGTGCGCTCGATCAGCCTGACCGCGTCGAAGAGATAGGGAAAGAGCAGGCGGTTGACGACGAACCCGGGCTGATCGGGCACCTCGACCGCCGTCTTGCCCAGGGCCCGGCACCATGCCGTCGCGCGCTGGCGCACTCCCTCGCGGAGCCCGTCGGGGAGGCACAGCTCGACCAGCTCCATCTTCGTCACCGGATTGAACACGTGCAGGCCGAAGACGCGGTCGGCCAACCCGCTGCGCTCGGCGAGCTCGCCGATCGAGAGCGCGGATGTGGTCGAGCCGAGATCGGCTTCGGGGGCCGCCTCGGCGAGCTCGCCGAGCTTCTCGACCTTGGCATCGGTCTCCTCCAGGATCGCCTCGACGGCGAGGTCGCACTCGGCAAGGTCGGCGATCGCGGTGGTGACGCGAACCCGGCTCGGGTCGCCGCGGTCCACCTTCGCAGCCGCGGACTGGGCCGCCTCCTCGGCGCGCCATGCAGAGGCGTCGCTGCGGGCAAGCAGGCGCACGTCGCCGAGCGCCGACGCGCTGGCGGCGAGGCCGCAGGCGATCGTGCCGCTGCCCACGACGGCCGGGCGAGCGTATCCGGACGTGCTCGTCATGCGGGCGCCCTTCTATCACGCTGCGCGCCGGGCGGCATCGACCGATCGCCGATGCCCCGGGCCGGTGACTCAGGCGCGGCGTTCGCGCACCGCCCGCGAGAGCAGCACGTCGAGCTCGGCGAGCACCGGCGCCAACTCGTCCTGCTCGTCGGACGAGTGGGTGATCCGGCGACCACCGCGGCGGACCTCGACGCGCAGTGGGTCGTGGGGGGCGTTGGTGAACCACCGCAGCGATGGCTGCGGCCAGCGCGACCAGCGCTCCTCCCCGACCTGTGCCAGCGCGTCCCGCAGGCGCTCCAGCTCGGCCTCCGAGGCCACGGCCGTCGTCACGCTTCGCGCACGACGGTCGTCGAGCTCGATCGTCCCGTCGGCGTAGACGACCAGTCGCTGATGAAGCCCGGCCATCCCGCCGCGGCGACGGTATTCGACCAGGGCCTCTCCGGAGCTCTCCGCCGTCATTGTCGGGTTGTACCCGGTATGCGACCGTAACCCGACAATCTCCTCGGATTGACTGACCAGTCAATCTAGTCGGGTATCGTTCATGGCACGCGCGTTTCCGGCGCGTTCAACGCTCAACCACACGGAGGCTAAGCATGGCGAGCAACGGCAAGTTCGGCGGCCGCGAGGTGGTCATCGTCGAGGCGGTCCGCACCCCGATCGGACGCGGCCACGAGGAGAAGGGCTACTACAAGGACGTCCACGCCTCGAACCTGCTCGCCAAGACCTACACCGAGTTGATCGATCGAGCCGGGATCGCTGCGTCCGAGGTCGAGGACGTGGTCGCCGGCTGTGTCCAGCAGTTCGGGGAGCAGGGGCTCAACATCGCTCGCAACGCCTGGCTCGAGGCCGGCCTGCCGATCGAGACCCCGGCCACCACCGTCGACCGCCAATGCGGCTCCGCGCAACAGGCGATCAACTTCGCGGCGGCGCTGGTCGCCTCGGGCGTGCACGACGTCGCCATCGGCGGTGGGGTCGAGCACATGGGCCACATCTCCTTCGCCGACAGCATCGCGGTGATGGGGGAGCACGGGATGGCGTTCTCGCCCCAGCTGATGGAGCGCTACAACCTCGTCCCGCAGGGGATCTCGGCCGAGATGATCGCCGACAAGTGGGAGATCCCCCGGTCCGAGCTCGACGAGATCGGCCTCCGCTCTCACCAGCTCGCCGCGCGGGCGACCGACGAGGGGCGCTTCGAGCGCGAGATCGTCCCATTCTCCGTCAATGGCGATACCTACGTCACCGACCAGGGGATCCGCCCCGACACGTCGCTCGAGAAGCTTGCCGAGCTGAAGCCGGCCTTCAAGGAGGACGGCAAGATCACCGCCGGCAACTCCTCACAGGTCTCCGACGGCGCCGCTGCGGTGTTGCTGATGACCCGGGAGAAGGCCGACGAGCTGGGCCTGCGGCCGCGGGCGCGGGTCGTCGACCAGACGACGGTGGGGGTCGACCCGGTGATGATGCTCACAGGTCCGATCCCGGCGACCAAGCTCCTGCTCGAGCGAAACGGGATGACGATCGACGATCTCGACCTGATCGAGGTCAACGAGGCGTTCGCCTCGGTCGTCGCCGCCTGGAGGCGGGAGCTCGAGCCCGACATGGACCGCGTCAACGTCAACGGCGGCGCGATCGCCCTCGGGCATCCCCTGGGCTCCACCGGAGCGCGGCTCGCGACCACCCTGCTGCACGAGCTGGAGCGGTCCGACAAGGAGCTCGGGCTGGTGACGATGTGCTGCGGCGGCGGCCTCGGGACCGGGACGCTCATCCAGCGGGTGTGAGGGTGAGGGGCCGTAGCCCCGAATGCAGCATGTAAGGGCGCCGAAGGCGCCCGCAAGTGATTCTCGTGCCGCGGCCACTCATCGTGGGCGGGCGCCGTTGAGCGCACTCGACCGGATCTCGATCGCCGCAATCGGCGATACGACCGACGACCTGGTGGAGCAGGCGCGCGCGGCCGAGGCCGCCGGCGTCGACTGCGTCTGGGCGCCGGAGCTGTTTCGCAGCTCGGTCACCCAGGCCACGCTCCTCGCGGCTAGCACCGAGCGGATCGGGGTCGGCACGGGGATCGCCTGGGCCTTCACCCGCAGCCCCTTCATCCTCGCGGTCTCGGCGCTCGACATCGACGAGCTCTCCGGCGGTCGCTTCCGGCTCGGCCTCGGGGCCGGCGTGAAGCGGCTCAACGAGACCTGGCACGGGCTGGAGTACGGGCGGCCGGCGCCCCACCTGAGGGAGACGATCGAGGCGGTCCGCGAGATCATGGCCAAGGCTCACCGCGGGGAGCCGATCCGCTACCGCGGCGCCTACCACGACCTCGACATCAGGGGTTGGGTGAGGCCACACGCGCCGGCGCGGGAGACCGTGCCGATCTACACCGCCGCCGTGCAGGAGGGGATGGCCCGGATGGCGGGGGACGTCGCCGACGGCCTCATCGGCCACCCGATGTGCTCGATGCGCTGGCTCGACGAGGTGCTGGTCGCGAACCTCGAGATCGGGCTCCAGCGCTCCGGGCGCGGCCGCTCGGACCTCGACTTCATCCCCACCGTCTGCTGCGCGATCTCCGACGACGAGCAGGCCGCCCGCGAGGCCGCGCGGCGCACGATCTGCTTCTACGCAACCGTTCGCACCTACATGCCGCTCTGGGAGATGCACGGGTTCGGGGAGGCCGCCGCTGCCGTGGGCGACGCGTTCCGCGCGGGTGAGTTCGCGGCGATGCCCTCGCACGTCCCGGACGAGATGATCGACACCTACACCGCCGCCGGGCCGCTGGACAAGGTGAGGGCCAGGGTCGAGCAGGTCGCCGAGCGGGCGGACGGACTCTTCCTCAGCCCACCGACCTACTTCATCCCGCCCGAGGAGGTCGGCGAGTACCAGCGGCGAATCGTCGAGGGCTTCGCGCCGTCGGTCTGAGCGAGGCGGCGCGCGTCCCATGGTCCGCTAACGTGACCCGTCGCGGGGCGGAGGCGATTTCTTGGGACGGCTTTCCAGCAGGACACGAATCGGGGCGTTGCTCGCCGCGTCGGCGCTTGCTCTCGTCATGGCCGGCACGGCGTGGGCGATCACGGCGTCATCGACCTTCACCATGGATGCCGAGGGATGGACCGGTCTGAACGGACCTCAGGGCGGGGGCACCGGCACCCCGTTCACGCCTGTATGGGTGGCGGACGGGGGGGATCCGCCGGGCGGCTTCATCGAGTTCCAGGATCAGGACCAGGGGCCAGAGGAGACGATCGGATTCTTCATCGCCCCGGCGGCCTTCCTCGGCGATGCCTCGGCCAATTACGGGGGCACGATCAGCTTCAACCTGAGGACCAACGCGGCGCCGGACTTTCCGCCGGCGCTCACGCTCTTCGCCGGCTCGCGGACACTCACGCGCGGCTTCGTCCCGCCTGAGGCGGGCGTCTGGACGTCGATGTCGGCCACGATCACAGCCGATGGCACCTGGACGACCCAAGCGGGAAGGACAGCGACCTTGCAGGACTTCGCCGTGGTGCTCCCCAACCTCGACACGGTGGCGATTCTCGCCGACGTGCAGGCGGGGCCAACGGAGGTAACCGATCTCGACACCGTGTCCCTCACCGAGGGGGACGGGTTCCCGCCGACGGCGCGGACGCTAACCCTCCGCTACAAGCCGAAGACCCGTAGGTTCATGGGCCGGCTCGCCGCCGAGGCCCATCCTCCTTGCGCCGTCAACGAGCTCGTGCGGGTGTTCCGGAAGCGCCCCGGGCCCGACCAGCCGGTCGGGACCGACCGAACCAGCGCCGCCGGGCAGGTCGTGATCCGAGCATCGGCCCGCGCGGGGACGTATTACGCCCAGGCGGCTGAGAGCACCAGGGGCGCACTCTTGTGCACCGTGGCGCGCTCGCCCAACCTGCGACTGAGGAAGGATGGGCGGCCGGCGGGCAGGGCGCGGCCGGCCACCGCGATCCCCCGAAGCGTCCTCGAGGCGATCGGACGCTGAGCGGCTAGCCGAGGCGCCCCCCGACGAACTGGACCAGTCCGGCGACGCGCCGCTGGATCCCTGTGAACCCGCGGCGCTCGAGCGCCTCGACGATCTCGTCGCCCTCGAATACGCGCATGCCGCTGGCGCGCTCGATGATCGGCTTCACCGCCGAGGGCACCGGGCCGCGCCGCAGCGAGGTCATGATCGCGATCTGCCCGCAATCGGCGAGCACGCGGCGCATCTCGTCGAGCCCGGCCATCGGGTCGGCGAACAGGTGAAGGGCGGCGAAGCAGGAGACCGCGTTGAAGCTCCCGTCACGGAACGGGAGGCGGGTGGCGTCACCGCGCACCAGCGCCAGGTTGTGGATCCCCGTTTCCTCGGTCTCGGCGACGCCCCGAGCCAGCATCGTCCGCGAGGCGTCGATTCCGACGACGAGGCCCTGATCGCCGACGGCGGCGGCGAACTCGCGCGTGAAGTTGCCCGGCCCGCAGGCGACATCGAGGACGGCGTCACCCGGGCCTAGGCCCATCAGCAGGCGGGCGATCCGCAACTCCTCCGCCATGCTCGGCCCGGCGACGCCCTTGAAGGCCCGGGCCAGCACGGGGCGCCACCAGCGCTCGTAGATCCGCGGCACGAGCTCGGTCAGCATCAGGTCCTGGGTGGTCCCGGTCGACTCGAGCTCATCCGTCCCCAGGAGGTCGAGGTAGCCAAGGGCGAGCGCCTCGGGCGCGGCGGCGACGGCGGCCGCCTCCGGCGTCAACAGCCTCCGCGCTCCCTCGATCGCGTCGCCTGGTTTCGCCGGCGCCGCCATCAACCCCCGCTCGATCGGGTCAATGCTTCCGCGAGAGCGGGCCGATACCCCGGGGCTCGCCCGAGTGGTTGGCCAGCTCGGTCAGGCGGTGCGACCTGGCGCTCGCCCTCGATCCGCGCGGGATCGTCGGGCGGCAGCGCCTCGATCAGCCGCTCGATCCGGTTGCGAATCTGGAGCGCGAAGTGCGGCGTCGCCGGGCCGGCCAGTGCTCGGATGTCCTCGACCGTGATCGGTCGCCCGGAGAGGCGGTCGGCTCGCTCACGCTCGCTCATCGGTGACTTGATCTTCGTCCTACGGCTGGTCGGGTGCCTCGGGCTCCGGAGTCCCGGGCGCGGGGGCGAGCAGGGACCCGCCCGACCCGGACCTTACCTCGGCCACCTCCGCGAGCCGGTCGACCTGCGCCTGAACGGGAACCGAGATCGCGGTCGAATCGCCGATCAGCCAGACATGGTTATAGACCGCGCGGGTGGGGTCGTCGTCATAGCCCGGTTTCAGGTCGAGCAGATATCCGCGGAGCGCGGGCGGCAGCTCCGCGGCGTCGTCGGTGAGGAGCAGGGGCCCCCACGTCCCACCCGCTGACAGGGGCGCGGCGGCGGCTGCGTCGAGCGGGCGGTCCACGTTTGCGATCACGAGGCCGTGTCCGGGGTCGTTGATGTTCCAGCCGAAGCTGCCGTCGACGTAGCGCGCAAACGCGATTGCGTTCTCGACCGGCCCCTCCTCACCGATGCGCTCGGCGCTCGGCGCGAGCTCGCGGATTCGCTCGAACGCCTGCTCGGAGACCACGGACTCCGGCCCGAGCACGTACACGGGCACGTCCTCGTGGCGGCCGAGCGCATCCACCGTGGGCTGCGGCACGGAGTCCGGTCCGACGAAGAGCACCGCGTCGCCCGAGCGCGCGGCCCAGCTCGCGGCGGGCATCGCGTACTCCGGCTCGCGGGAGCTGACGAGGAGGATGTGCGCGGGCTCCGCCCCGGTCAGGTCCTGGCGCAGGCGGTCGACGGCCTCGGCGATCTCCGCCGGGTTGGTCCCGTCGGCGTTCGCCGCGCGCAGCCCCGTGGGATCGGCCGCGCCGCCGATCACGAACGCCTGAAGATCGTCGGTCCTCGGCGAGCCGGGGGGGCCCAGAGCGGCGAGCGCTTGATCGGTCAGCTCGGGCAGCTCGCCATCCTCGGTGAGCAGGATCGGCGCTCCCACCGGCGGGGCAGCCAGGGAGCTGGCGGCGATCCCGGAGCGCCAGTCGCCCGCGTCGACCAGCGCCACGGCCGGCGGCCCCTCGAGCTCCCCGGCGGAAGGGAATGATGCGAGTGCGACGCCCGCGGCGTTCGCGATCGAATCGATGCCCGCGACGCGAGTCGTGTTCCGCGTGGCGAAAGCCGGAAAGCCGAGATCCGTCGGCTCATCCGGGGGCTCCTCCTCCTCGATCACGCTCACCGGCGCCGGCGCGGGAGCTGATGCCGCCGGGGGTGCCTCCTCCTCGTCGTCGTCCCCTCCAAGCGCGAGATAGGCACCGACGCCGGCGCCCGCGAGCAAGAGCAGTACGATCATCGCCGCCCACAGATGCCGCCGAAGCCAGTAGGCGATGTCCGATATGGCGTATCCGATCCGGCGGAGCACGGCGGGAACGGTAGTGCCCGCCTGGCGGGCGGATACATAGTTCGGCGGCCGGCTAAACCTTTAGCAGCATCCGTCCGATAAGGAAATGAGACATGTGGGCAACTAGTCGCTCGGGGAGGCGACCAAGCTTTGAGACCTAGGCAGGAATATATGTGGGGTGGCGGCGCCGCGACAGCCATGCTCGCGGCTGCGCTGGTGGCCTTCCTTTCCATCGCGACCCTGGTCTCGCGAGGCGGCGAGGGGGAGCTGCTTGACGATCTCGGTTCGCGTGTCTCGAACGCCTCGCCGCTTGAAATCGGGGAGTTCCCCAACCCTGCGCCCGACACGTCTCAGAACACGTCCGGGAGCAATGCGCCAGCCACGGAGCTCACCTTTGGCGTGGCGCCGACGGCGACCGCGCTCTCGGAGGGCGCGGTGGTCGCCCCGGGCACGGCCACGTCGGCGCCCAGCGGGGCCGCGACGTCACCCGGTGCGACGTCACCCGGTGGTGACGGCGGCGGTCAGGGCGGTCCCAACAACCCGCGGCAACGACGGGACTCCCCGGCAACCCGCCCAACAACCCGCCCAACAACCCGCCCAACAACCCGCCCAACAACCCGCCCAACAACCCGCCGAACGACGATCTCGACGGCGACCTAGGGTCGGGAGTAGGGCCGGGAACGAACGACGGCGACATCCAGGAGCCCCCGCCCTTGGGCGATCCCGGCACGCCAACGCCCACGGATCCGGAGCCGGTTGACCCCATCGAGGAGCCCCCGGAGGAGCCCCCGGACTGGGGCGATCCCGATCCGACGCCCTCGCCAACGCCCACGGATCCGGCGCCGGTTGACCCGCCGGCTGACCCCATCGAGGAGCCCCCGCCCGCCTCGGAACCCTCCGAGCCCGGCACTGAGACCCCGCCGTCGAACCCGACCGACGAGGCGCCTGAACCGACCGAGCCCGATCAGACCTCCGAGGAGGAGCCCGCGGTGCCGGTGGAGGAGCCCGCGGTGCCGGTGGAGGAGCCCCCGGTGCCGGTGGAGGAGCCCCCGGTGCCGGTGGAGGAGCCCGCCGGTGCCGCCCGAGGAGACGTCGACCCCGGCGAGCCAGCCGGTCGAGCCGTCCCAGCCGGTTGACCGGGCTGTCGGAAGCGGGTCGTAGGATCGGCTGGCAGGGAAACCACTCGAGGAGGAGGAACAGTTGCCGTCCCGCCGTTCATTGATCCTTAGCGTGGCGCTGCTCATTGGCGGCGTGATCCTCGGCGCACTCGCCACCGGCGGCACCGCCGATCTGGCGCCCGCTACCTCGGAACCGGCCCATCCCCAACTGGTGCCCACACGACCGGCAACCTCCGCAGAGGTTCGCGCGGCTCAGTTGAAGGGTCCGACGCCGACGGCCAGTGGGGGAAAGCTGACGTTAAAGGCGAGGATTTCGGAGGACCCGATCACGACCCGACCGAACGCCTCGAACTTCGTCGGCCTTACGTGTCCCCAGGGCTTCGTCGCGATCTCGGGCGGCGCCCTGACCGGCTTCCGCGACCTGGTCATATCCCAGTCGGCGCCGCTTTACCCCGGGCGGGAAGGAAATTTCGGCAAGTACACACCGCGGCAGTGGTGGGTGGCGGTCACCAACTTGGGAGATGCGCTCGGGGGTTCGGGCGACCCGCTCCAATGGACCCCGCTGGTCAACTGCCTAAACAAGACCAAGGTTCCGACTAGGCAAGGGCACCTCGATCCCCGTTTAAGCTCGGGGCGATGACCCCGGGTCACGCTCATCAACCGGCGGGCCGCGGCGGAGCTCGAACGGGCACGGACCCACTCGCGGAGCGCCGAGCCGAGAACCGGCGACGGATGCTGATCGCGCTCGGGATCAACGTCGTGATGCTCGCCGGGGGCGTTGTCGGCGGGATCCTCACCGGGTCGTTGGCACTGCTGGCGGATGCGGGCCACGTGCTCTCCGACGTCGGCGCGATCCTCCTTGGGCTGGCCGCAGCCGGGCTCGCCGCCCGCCCGGCGGGCCCGCGGCGGACGTTCGGCTTCCAGCGCGGTGAGGTGATCGCGGCGCTCGTCAACGGCCTCGCCCTGGTGGTGATCGCGGTGTTGATCGCGATCGCGGCCATCGGCCGCCTCAGCGACCCACCGGAGATCGCCGCCGGCGGCGTACTCGCGCTCGGGCTGGCCGGGCTCGCGGGAAACGCGCTGGCGGCCTTGGTCCTGGCTCGAGGCGAGCGCGGCGACATCAACCTCCAGGGCGTGCTGCGGCACTCCGTGGCCGACGCGCTGGGCTCGCTCGGTGTCGTCGTCTCCGGCGCGGTGGTGCTCGCCGGCGGTTCGGCCGCGGTCGATCCGGCGGTCAGCCTCGGGATCGCCGCCCTGGTGCTGGCCTCCTCGGTGCGACTGATCAGGGAGCCGCTGGACGTGCTGATGGAGGCCGCCCCTGCGGGCGTCGAGGTCGAGCGGCTCGGGCAGGCCATGCTGACGGTCGAGAACGTGCGTGAGGTGCACGAGTTGCACGTGTGGACCGTGACCTCGGGCTTCGACGCGCTTGCCGCCCATATCGTGGTCGCCGGAGGCGGCGATCGGGATCGGGCACGACGCGAGCTTGAGTTCCTGCTGCGGGATCGCTTCGGCATCGAGCACACCACCCTCCAGATGGAGGAGCAGGCCGGCGACGCCCTGCTGCAGGTGCAAGCGCCCTTGCATCGCCCGTAACAACTGTTAAGAAGTGCTTGCAAAAGCCGCACAAGTTGCTAGGGTGCCGCGCAACCTTCTCGCCGAGTTCGCGCGGACTGCCGGGCGGAGCGGGGGAACCAGTAGCGATCGGGGGCAACAACCGGTCGCGTGGGGCGAATGGTCCGGGCCGCGAGGCCGCGTGGGCCTAGCGCCGTCAGGCGCGAGCCCGTCAGCTAACCCCGTAGGCGAAGCGACAGATGTCAAATCAGGCCCACCGACCAGCCCCCAATTCTCGACGCGCCGTCGTTTGCATAGCCGGCGCGCTCGCAGGCGTTCTCGGCCTCTGCGTCGCCACGGCCCCCGGCCAAGACCTTCAGTCCCAGCTCGACGCCAAGCAGGCGCAGCTCGACGGGGTTCGCCAGCAGGAGGGCGTGCTGTCGAGCGAGATCGCCGGCTACACCGCCGACATCGACCAGCTCAGGGGCGAGATCGCGGTGCTCCGCAATCGCGAGGCGATCGTCCAGGAGCGGCTGGAGCGGGTCCAGGCGCGTCTCGAGCTCGAGAAGCGACGCCTGGACAGGTTGCGAGAGCAGCTCGCCGACTCGCTCGAGCTCCTGCGCGAGCGTCTGGTTGCGATCTACAAGTCGGACGAGCCCGACGCGCTGACCGTGATCCTCGACGCCGAGGGGTTCAACGACATGCTCGACCGCTACGAGTACCTGAGCAGCATCCAGGAGCAGGACTCGGCGATCGTCGACCAGGTCCACGACCTGCGCGACGAGACTCACGAGACGGTCGAGCGCGTGCGTGCCGCCCGCGACGAGATTGCGGCGCGCAAGGCCGAGCTCGCTCGGACGCGGGCTCAGCTCGAGGCCCGGCAGGCAGAGCTCGAGGCTGCGCTGGACAACAAGCGGGCCGCGCTCGCGTCGGTGCAGTCGACCGAGGCGGACCTCGAGGGCGACGTCTCCGCGCTGCAAGCAGAGATCCAGGCTCAGATCCAGGCTGCCCAGGAGGCTGCTGCTGCGGCCGCCGCCGCGGAGGCCGCGGAGGCCGCGGAGGCCGCGGAGGCGGCTGAGGCGGCTGAGGAGAGCAGCGCCCCGGCTCCGGCTCCCGCTCCCGCCCCCGCTCCGGCCGGACCCGTCCCGGGAGAGTCCTCGAGCGGCTTGATCTGGCCGGTGAGCGGTCCCGTGACCTCCGGCTTCGGCTGGCGCTGGGGCCGGATGCACGAGGGCATCGACATCGCCGTGCCTGCCGGAACCCCGATCCAAGCGGCGGCCAGCGGCACCGTGATTCTCGCCGCCTACACGAGCGGTTACGGCAACTACACCTGCATCGACCACGGGAGCGGGCTGTCCACCTGCTACGGGCACCAGTCCTCATACGCGGTCTCGTCCGGGGCGAGCGTCAGCCAGGGCCAGGTGATCGGCTACGTCGGCTGCACCGGGAGCTGCACGGGCGATCACCTCCACTTCGAGGTTCGGGTGAACGGCGCCGCGGTGGACCCGATGGGCTACCTGTAGGCGTCGGCGGACTCGTTAAAAGTAGGTAGAGGGGGACACCTGTGTTTGACACACGGGGGACTCGGGAACCGGCGCATCAGGCTTGGAGCTCTGGTATGGCTAAGGACGGCAGGATGAATGAGGGCAACGCAAGGAGGGCAGGATGAACGTCTCGCTCAGTCCGATTTCCCACGGGCGCGCGTACCTGGCGGGGACCGGCGCCGGCGGAGCACTGATCACAGGTGCGTTGATCGCCTTCCTCACCTTGGCTGGGCTGATCGCCTTCACCAACCTTCCGTTGCCGGGATTCGGCGCCCAAGGGAGCGTCGACATCGGGGACCGCGCGGCGCCGAGCAGCCTTGGCCCAGGCGGCATCGCACAGAGCCCTGACGCGTTCCTGGCCGGCTCTCGCGGCGGCACGGCCGGCGGCCTAGCCGCCCGCGGCGACCGAGACGGCGCGCGCGACGGCGCCCGAGACGGCGCGCCCGGCCAGGGGCCCTCCAGTGACTCCGGAGGCGGCGCCGGGGCGTCCCTCGCGAGGGGCGGCCCCGGAGAGGCGCCCAGCACCGCCCCGCCTCCCAGCGAGCCCGCACCCCCGACGGACGGCACCGGTGAATCGCCCGGCCCGGTCAGTGGTCCGGTCGGCGACATCGATGAGACGACCGGCGATCTCGGCCTCCCGCCGCTCTCCCCTGCGACCGAGCCGATCACCAGGCCGGTCGAGCAGGCGGTCAACGACACCCTCAACAACGTCGGCGGCGCCGTCGGGAACCCCAACCTCGGTGACCAGGTCGGCGGCGCGGTCGAGGACCTCAGCAACGGGGTTCTCGGCAATGAGGGTGTCGTGGGCAATGTGCTCGGCGATCTGGACGGCGACGGATCGGGCGCGCCCCTCACCTCCGCGGTCGGCGCTCTCGACGAGACCACCGGCGGGCTGGGCCTGCCGGCGCTCTCGCCGATTACCGAGCCCGTTACCCAGTCGCTAGACGACACGGTCACCGGCACGCTGAACAATGTCGGCGGCGCGGTCGGGAACCCGAACCTCGGTGACCAGGTCGGAGGCGTGGTCGAGAACGCGGCCAACCAAGTGCTTGGCAACGACGGCGCGGTCGGCGCCGTGGTCGGTGAGCTTGAGCAGAGCATCGGTCCGATCACCGAACCTCTGGGTGATGTCGTCAGCGACACGCTTGAGGACGGCGCCGTGGGCGCCGTGGTCGAAGCGGGCGGCGCGGCTATCGGCTCTGTGGCCGGTGAGCTCGAGGAGAGCACCGAAGCGCTCACGGGACCCCTCGGTGATGACGCGACGGACGCGGTCAACGACGTCACCGGCGTGGTCGGCGGCTCCGACCTGGGGGGCCAGGTGGGTGGCGCAGTCGAGAACGTGACCAACCAGGTGCTCGGCGACGACGGCCCGGTCGGCTCGGTGGTCGGCGGCGCGTCCGATGAGCCCGCTTTGCCTGCCGGCGACGGTGGGTCCCTCGCGCCTGAGCCGGCTCCGTCTGCCCCGGTCGACTCGCCTGACCCGGTCGGCTCCGCGGTCGATGTCGTCGAGGATGCGGCCGCAGCCGTCGCCCCGGCGCCAGCGCCTGAACCTGCACCCGCGCCGGCGCCCGAACCGGCTCCGGCGCCCGCGCCCGAACCGGCTCCGGCGCCCGCGCCCGAACCGGTGACCGAGACGGTCGATGCCGTCGGCGCGGCAGTCGGCGTGCCCGAAGTCACCGATCCGGTCGGTGACGCGGTCGGCAGCGTGCTCGGCGGTTAGCAGTCGCGTCCGAGCGCCCGCTCCAGCCACCGCAGCGCGACCCCGTGCACCTCGGGGTCGTGCTGGGCGGAGCGATGGTGGCCGCCGGGTAGCACGATCAGCTTCCGCGGCTCGGCCGCTCGCGCGTGGAGCTCTCGCGAGAATTCACTCGGGATTTGATCATCGCCTTCCGCATGGATCAGTAGCAACGGCTTCGCTCCCATGCGCTCGACGGCATCGGGCAAGTCGTGCTCCGTGAGCCACGCCTCGAGCGCGCGGATCGCCTCGGGCCCGGCCCGAAACTCGAGCTCGCCGCGGCGAAGCCCTCGCTGCAGATGCTCCTCACCGGCAGGACAGATTGCGATCACACCCCGGATCGGGTCGCCGTTCGCCGCCGCATGGATCGCCATCCAGCCGCCCATGCTCGAGCCGCGGGCGCAGATGCGCGAAGGATCGACGCCGTCGACCTCGATCAGCCTGCGCGCCACGCGGCCGACGTCCTCGAGGGCCGCCGGCGTCATCTCATCCTCGGATGAGCCGTGGCCACGCTGGTCGTACGCGATCGCTGCCCACCCGGCCGCGGCACAGGCCCGGCCGAAGTCGCCGTGGTTCTCCTTGCGCGACCCCGCGCCGTGGACGATGACCATCCCCGGCCATGGGGGCTCGGAATCGGGGAGCCAGAGCCAATAGGGCCGCCCGTGGTCGACGCCGGCACGAGTGGGCGGGCGGGTAGATTCGCTCATCTGGCCGATAATCCCGGTTCTCCATGGACGCTGCAACCGATGCCAACGTGGTCGAGGGCTCCGCGGTCTACCCGCTCGGCAGCCACATCAACGAGCGCGGCCACCTCGAGGTCGGAGGCTGCGACGTGGTGGACCTCGCCGACGAGTTCGGCACCCCCGCCTACATCTATGCCGAGGACGACATTCGCTCGCGCGCCCGGGCCTACCTCGACGCCTTCCGTGTCCATGACGTCGACTTCGAGGTCCTGTTCGCGAGCAAGGCGGCGCCGTTCACGGCCGCCTACAGGGTGTTGTGCGAGGAGGGCCTGTCCGTCGACGTCGCGTCCGGCGGCGAGCTGGCGATGGCGCTGCGGGCCGGCTTCGACCCCGTTCGCATTCACGTCCACGGCAACAACAAGTCCGAGGCCGAGCTCCGCCAGGCGGTTGACGTCGGCGTCGGCTACGTGATCTGCGACTCGTTCGGCGAGATCGCCCGGCTCGATGCGATCCTCGATCGCCCGCAGGACGTCCTGATCCGCGTCACACCCGGGATCAAGCCCTCGACTCACTCCTACGTTCAGACGGGGCAGCTCGACTCGAAGTTCGGCTTCGGGCTGGAGGACGGGCTCGCGGCCGAGGCCATCGCCGCGGTCAGGGCGACCGCGCACCTGCGCCTGGTGGGCCTCCACGCGCACATCGGCTCGCAGATCTTCGAGCTCAAGCCGTACGTGAAGGCGATCGAGGCGCTGGGCCGCCTCGCCGACCGCGATTGCAGGGTCCTGAACGTCGGCGGGGGCCTGGGAATCGCGTACACCGCCGAGGATGAGCCGCCGCCGATCGAGACCTACGTCGAGGTCAAGGTCGAGGGAGTCCGCCGCGTGTTCGACCCAATGCCGCGGATCGTGATCGAGCCGGGGCGCTCGCTGGTGGGCAACGCCGGGATCACCGTCTACACCCTCGGCACGGTCAAGGAAATCCCCGGAGTGCGCACGTACATCGCCGTCGACGGCGGCATGTCCGACAACCTGCGCCCGATGCTCTACGGGTCGCGTTACGAGGCAATCGTCGCGAATCGCGCCGGCGATGTGCCCGACACGGTGGCGACGATCGCGGGCATGCACTGCGAGTCGGGGGATGTGCTCGTGCGCGAGGCGCCGCTGGCGGCGCCGCGGACCGGCGACGTCCTTGTCACCCCGGCGACCGGGGCGTACGGCTACGCGATGGCGAACAACTACAACGGCGTCCCCCGGCCCCCGGTGATCTTCTGCAGCGACGGCGACGCCCGCATGGTGGTGCGACGCGAGACCCACGAGGACCTGATGGGCCGGGATCTCGAGTGACCGACCCCGTGCGCATCGGCCTGCTCGGCCGCGGCACCGTCGGCTCCGCGTTTGCCGATCTGCTCGGTGAGCGCGCCGACGAGATCGCCGCCGCGACCGGGCGCCGGCCTGAGATCAGCGGAGTGCTCCGCCGCAGCGACGGCGACTTCGACGCGATCGTCGAGGAGTCGGAGATCGTGGTCGAGTTGATCGGCGGGACCGATCCGGCGCGCGACTACGTCCTCCGCGCGATGCGCGCCGGCCGCCACGTGGTCAGCGCCAACAAGCAGCTGATCGCCCAGCACGGGGACGAGCTGTTCGACGCTGCGCGCGAGGGGGGTGTCCAGCTGCGGTTCGAGGCGGCGGTCGCCGGGGTGGTGCCCGTGATCCGGGTGATCCAGGAGAGCCTCGCCGTCACGGAGATCACCAAGGTGTTCGGGATCGTCAACGGCACCACCAACTTCATCCTCACCGAGATGGCGAGCACGGGCGCCACCTACGCAGAGGCGCTGGCCCGCGCCCAGGGGCTGGGCTATGCCGAGGCCGACCCGACCGAGGACGTGAACGGCGCCGACGCCGCGGCGAAGATGGCGATCCTGGCCCGGCTCGCCTTCCACACGCCGGTCGGGCTCGACGACGTCTCTTACGACGGGATCGAGGAGATCAGGCCCGAGGACATCGCTTACGCCAAGGAGCTGGGGCTGTCCCTGAAGCTGCTCGGGGTCGCCGAGCGCGTCGACGGCGGGATCACGGTGCGGGTCTTCCCCTGCTTCCTCTACCGGGGCCATCCGCTGGCGCCCGTGGAGGGGCCGTTCAACGCGGTCATGGTCGAGGCGCCAACGATCACCGAGATCACGATGTCGGGCCCCGGCGCCGGCGGACCGGAGACGGCCACCGCGGTGCTCGGCGACGTGTTCTCGCTGATCTCCGGAGAGGCCCCGGTCCACACCACCCGCCGCCGGCTCGAGGTCGTGCACGAGGCGTCCTCCTCCTTCTACCTGCACCTCGAGGTGGCGGACCGGCCCGGCGTGCTCGCTCAGGTCGCCGATGTTCTCGGGCGCAACGAGGTCTCGGTCCGGAGCGTCGTCCAGCGTGGCCTCGGCGAGGACGCGCGCCTGGTCATGGTCATGCACGAGGGACCCGAGGCTCGCTTCCACGCGGCGCTCGAGGAGATCGCGAGGCTCGACTTCGTGCGGGCAACGCCGCGCGCGATCAGGGTGATCGAGGAGGAGTTCGTCTGAACGCGCGCCCGGGTCACTCCGGGCCATTCGAGCCATGCCCGTACCCCTGATCGAGAGATACCGAGAACGTCTACCGCTCGAGCCGGGCGACCCCGTCGTCACCCTGAACGAGGGCTCGACCCCGCTGATCGAGGCCCCGAGGATCTCCGAGCGTGTTGGCGTCCGCGTGCTGTTCAAGCTCGAGGGGGCCAACCCGACGGGCAGCTTCAAGGACCGGGGGATGACCCTTGCCGTCTCGCGCGCGAAGGGCGCCGGCTCCGAGGCTGTGATCTGCGCCTCGACCGGCAACACGGCTGCCTCGGCCGCCGCGTACGCCGCCCGAGCGGGGCTGCGGGGCGCGGTGATCGTGCCCGAGGGCAAGATCGCGATCGGCAAGCTCGCCCAGGCGCTGATCTGCGGTGCGCGGGTGATCGCGTTGCGCGGCAACTTCGACGACGCGCTGCGCATCGTGCGCGAGCTGGCGCGACAAGCACCCGATCGAGCTGGTCAACTCCGTCAACCCGTTCCGGATCGAGGGCCAGAAGACGGCCGCCTTCGAGGTCTGCGACGAGCTCGGGGAGGCGCCGGACGCGCTGGCGATCCCGGTTGGCAACGCCGGCAACATCACGGCCTGGTGGAGGGGGTTCGGCGAATATGGAGCTGCCCCGTTGCTCTACGGCTTCCAGGCCGCGGGCGCCGCGCCGCTGGTCGAGGGGAAGCCGGTGGAGAATCCGGAGACGATCGCCTCCGCGATCCGGATCGGGAACCCGGCGCGCTGGGAGGAGGCGATGGACGCCGTCACCGCTTCGCGTGGACGGATCGCGGCGGTCACAGACGATCAGATCCTCGATGCCTACAGGCTGCTGGCGTCGGCGGAGGGGGTGTTCTGCGAGCCCGCCTCGGCCGCATCGGTCGCGGGCCTCATCGCCCACGGACTTCCGGTCGCCGAGGGCGAGCGCCCTCCCGAGACCGTGGTCTGCGTCCTCACCGGACATGGCCTCAAGGATCCCGACACCGCCCTCGGCAAGGCCCCGTCGGTGATCGGCTGCAACCTCGACCTCGCCGCGGTCGAGCGCGCGGTGTTCGACTGAGAGCGCCCGCCCGGGGCACGCCGCTCGAATGCGGGGTTGTGCCCTATGTGCGGGAGCAATCCCCCACTCGATCGGCGGCGCGGATCGCACACCGTGGGCTGGCCCTCGCGGCGAGCCTGGTCGTGCCGCCGCGCTGTGCCCTGTGTGGCGGCGCATGTGGTGTTCCCGTCACGGTCTGTGCCCAATGCTCCGCCGCGATCGCGGCGTCGCCCGCGGGCGCGACGGCCCTTCCCGTGCTCGACGCGACCCGGTCGGCCACCGCGTACGAGGGCGCCGCGCAGCGGCTCGTGGCCGCGCTCAAGTTCGGCGGGCGGCTGGCGCTGGCCGAGGTGGCCGCCGCGGCGATCGCCACCGCGGTTCCTCGGGACCTCCTCGGCGGCGCGCTCATCCCGGTTCCGGCGGCGCCGACGCGCCACAGGCGGCGTGGATTCGATCCCGCCGAGGCGATCGCCACAGCACTTGCCAGCGAGCTGGGGTCGCCGGTGGTCCCATGCCTGCGCCGCTCCGGCGGTCCCCGCCAGGTGGGCCGGCCGCGGGCCGAGCGGCTCGCCGATCCACCACGGGTGCGCGCCCGCGGACCGGTTCCGCCGGAGTGCGTCCTGGTCGACGATGTGCTCACCACCGGGGCGACCCTCTCGGCGTGTGGTCGTGCCCTGCGAGTCGCAGGCGCGGAGCACGTGGTTGCGATCACCTTCGCCCGCACGCGCTAGCGGAAGCCGCATCCATGGGAGTGGGCATGACCACCTAGGATTGGGGGAAGCCGAAGGAAGGAGCGAGCGTGCGCATCGAGGTCAGGGGACGCAACACGCAGGTGACCGACGAGCTCCGGCAGCACGTGGAGAAGCGCTTCGCCAGGATCGGCCGGCAGGTATCCGACCTGGCCATCCTCGAAGTCGAGCTGAGCGAGGAGCGGAATCCATCGATTGCCGACAACCAGGTAGCCGAGGCCAGGCTCCAGCTCAAGGGCGCCACCTTGAAGGCGCGCGAGGCGTCGCCGGACATGCTGCGCTCGATCAAGCTGATGGGCGAGGACATGGGCCGTCAGGTCAAGCGGCACCGAGACAAGCGCCGCAAGCGCTCTCAAGCCCGCCGGTTCGCGGCGAGGCTCCGAGGCCGCGAGGCTTAGGGGTGAGCGCTTCAACGAGCTACGAGGAGGTGTGCGCCAGCCACGTCTGGCGGGTGCCCGACGGCTACAACATCGCCGCCGACGTCTGCGACAAGCACCCGGCGGAGAAGCCGGCGATGGTGCTCGAGGACTTCCGCGGCACCCAGCGCGAGGTCACGTGGGGTGAGCAGCGGGCGCTTGCGAACCAGGCGGCGAACGTGCTCACCTCGCACGGGGTCGAGCGCGGCGACCGCGTCGCCGTCTGCGCTCCGGCCTCGCCGGAGACCGCCGCGATGTTCCTTGGTACCTGGAAGGCCGGGGCGATCCTGCTCTCGCTCTCGGTCCTCTACGGCGACGAGGGAATTCGGCACCGGATCAAGGACTCCGATCCGCGGCTGATCGTCACGGACGCCGCCAACGTGGAACGGATGCCCTCGGACCTCGTCGACGAGGTCCTCGTGCTCGAACCGAGCCTGCTCGCCGGCGCCGACGACCACTTCGACACCGCCGAAACCTCACCCGACGACCCGGCGCAGATCTACTACACGTCCGGCACCACCGGGCTGGCCAAGGGCATCCTCCACGCCCACCGCTACATCCTGGCCCACGAGGAGTTCATCTGGTCACATGACGTCCGCGACGGCGAGCTCTTCCACGGTATGGGGGAGTGGGCGTGGGCGGCCGGGATCGCGCCCCTGCTCGGCCCCTGGCGGCTCGGCGCAACCCAACTCGTCTACCAGCGCGAGGGCGGCTTCGAGCCCGAGAAGCAACTCGAGGTCCTCTCCCGTCACGGCGCCACCAACGTATTCACAACCCCGACCGCGATGCGGTCGATGATGGCGATCGAGGACGCGGGAACCCGCTACCCGCAGCAGTTCCGCATGGTCTGCTCAGCCGGCGAGCCGCTCAACCCGGAGGCGATCCGCTGGTTCCGCGAGCAGTACGGGGTCACCGTGCTCGATTACTACGGGCTCTCCGAGTCCTATCCGCTGGTCGCCAACTACCCGTTCATGGAGGTCCGTGAGGGATCCATGGGGAAGCCGATGCCGGGCTGGGACGTGGCGATCCTGGACGAGGACGAGCGACCGGTGGAGGTGGGCGAGCGCGGCGAGATCTGCCTGCGGGCGCGATCGAACCCGCACTATCCGCTCGGCTACTGGCGAAACCCGGAGGCGTCCGAGGCCGACTTCGGCGGCGAGTGGTTCCACACCAAGGACGCCGCCGAGGCCGACGAGGACGGGTACTACTGGTACTCGGGCCGTGCCGACGACGTGATCATCTCGGCCGGCTACCGGATCGGCCCCTTCGAGGTCGAGTCGGCCTGCATCGAGCACCCGGCGGTGCGGGAGGCCGCGGCGGTTGCCTCACCCGACGAGCGCCGCGGCCACGTCGTGAAGGCGTTCGTGGTGCTGACCGACGAGCGTGAGCCCTCCGACGGGCTGGCGGAGGAGATCCAGGGCTTCGTCCGCCAGCACCTCTCCGCCTACGCTTACCCACGCCGGATCGAGTTCGTCGAGGAGTTGCCGAAGACGCTGACCGGCAAGATCCGCCGGATCGAGCTGCGAGAGGCCGAGCGGGAGCGGCGGGCGGCCGAGGCTTCCTAGCTCAGTGAGCGGGGACTTCTTCATCACTGTGATGAATAAGTCCCTGCTCGGGACAGGGCACCTGGAGAGCTTCCCGCTCGCTCCCAAGGTCCGGGCCGTCCACCGCCCACTGGCCTGTACCCTCAAAGTCCATGGCGAAGGGACTGATCGATCGCGCTCTGCGGCTGGGCGAGGGGCGTAAGTTCAAGGAGTTCGAGGCCCGGGTCGACGCGATCAATCGCTTCGAGCCCGAGATGGAGCTGCTCGACGACGCCGAGCTCCGAGCAGCCGCCGACGAGCTTCGGGAGCGGGCCCGCGAGGGCGAGTCGCTCGACGACCTGCTCCCAGAGGCGTTCGCAATCTGTCGTGAGGCGGCCCGGCGCAGCATCGGTCAGCGACATTTCGACGTGCAGCTGATCGGGGGAATGGTCCTCCACGACGGCTCGATCGCGGAGATGAAGACCGGCGAGGGCAAGACGCTGACCGCGACCCTGGCCGTATTCCTCAACACGCTCGCCGACGACTCGGTGCACCTGGTCACCGTCAACGACTACCTCGCCCGCCGCGACGCTGACTGGATGGGCCCGATCTATGACGCCCTCGGGGTCACCGTCGGCGTGATCCAGTCGCAGATGGACCCCGCCACCCGCCGCGAGCAGTACTCGCGCGACGTCGTCTACGGCACCAACTCCGAGTTCGGGTTCGACTACCTGCGCGACAACATGGCGCCGTCGCTGGAGCACTGCGTGCAGCCCGGGCACGTGTTCGCAATCGTCGACGAGGTCGACAACATCCTCATCGACGAGGCGCGCACCCCCCTGATCATCTCCGGACAGCCGGAGCAGGCCGCCGATACCTATTACACCTTCGCTCGCCTCGCCAAGCAAATGGAGGGGATCGAGATGAAGCCGAAGCTGAAGTCGCTGGGCGAGTCGCGCGACACCTCCGAGGCCGAGCACGACTACGAATACGACGAGAAGCACAAGGCGGTGGCCCCGACCGAGGCTGGTGTCGCCAAGGCGGAGCGATTCCTCGGCGTCGAAAACCTCTACGTCGCCGAGCACGGCAGCCTCGTCAACCACCTGGTCCAGTCGCTCAAGGCCGAGTCGCTCTACCAGCGCGACAAGGACTACGCGGTGATCGACGGCGAGGTCAAGATCATCGACGAGTTCACCGGCCGCATCCTCGAGGGCCGGCGCTGGTCCGAGGGGCTGCACCAGGCGGTCGAGGCGAAGGAGGGGGTCGCGATCCGCGAGGAGAACCAGACCCTGGCCACGATCACCCTCCAGAACTACTTCCGCCTCTACGACAAGCTCGCCGGGATGACCGGAACGGCGCTGACCGAGGCGCAGGAGTTCATGAAGATCTACGAGATGCCGGTGGTCGAGGTCCCGACCAACATGCCCATGGTCCGGGCGGACGACAACGACCAGATCTACAAGACCAAGCAGGGGAAGTGGAAGGCGGTCGCGCGCGAGATCTCAGAGCGTCACGAGAAGGGCCAGCCGACGCTGGTCGGGACGATCTCGGTCGAGGTCTCGGAGATGCTCTCCGAGGAGCTCCGCCGCAACGGGGTCGACCACGTCGTCCTCAACGCGAAGCCCGAGCACGCCCAGCGCGAGGGCGAGATCATCGCCCAGGCCGGGCGGATCGGCGCGGTCACGATCGCGACAAACATGGCCGGCCGCGGGGTCGACATCAAGCTCGGCGGCAATCCCGAGCAGATGGCGCACCTCGTGCTGCGAAAGACGGGAATCGAGCCTGGGGCGGAGGGCTACGAGCAGGCGTTGGAGGACGTCCTCCCCGACCTCGAGCGCCAGTGCGAGGAGGAGGGCGAGAAGGTGATCGCCTTCGGCGGGCTGTTCATCTGCGGCACCGAGCGCCACGAGTCGCGGCGGATCGACAACCAGCTTCGCGGCCGGTCGGGCCGCCAGGGCGATCCCGGCGAATCCCGTTTCTTCCTCTCCGCCGAGGACGATCTCATCCGCCTGTTCGCGGGCGAGCGGATCTACAAGATCCTCGACCGCCTCGGGCCCGTCGACGAGGAGGGCGAGGAGTATCCGCTCGAGGCGAAGCTGCTGACCAAGCAGATCGAGAACGCCCAGAAGAAGGTCGAGCAGCAGAACTTCCTGATCCGCAAGCGGGTGCTCGAGTACGACGACGTGATGAACGAGCAGCGCCGGGTGATCTACAAGTACCGGCGCGAGATCCTCGAGGGACGCGACATGTCCGAGGTCGCCCGCGACGAGGTCGGCGAGGTCGTCGCCAAGATCGTCGAGGAGTACACCGAGGGAGAGGTGTTCGAGGAGTGGGATCTGGGCGGACTTCAATCACGGGCGGCGCAGCTCTGGCCCCTCCAGGTCGACCTCTCGACCCTGGACGCGCAGTCCTCCGAGCGCGAGGAGATCGTCCGTCTGCTGAGCGAGGACGCCCTCACCGCGTACGACAACCGCGAGCAGGAGTTCGGCTCGGAGCTGATGCGCTACCTCGAGCGCCAGATCCTGCTGCAGATCATCGACAACCGCTGGCGCGAGCACCTGTTCGAGATGGACTACCTGCGCGAGGGCATCCACCTGCGGGGCTTCGCCCAGATCGATCCGCTGGTCGCCTACAAGAACGAGGGCTTCTCGATGTTCCGCGAGCTGATGGACTCGATCTGGGAGGAGTTCGCGCGGATCATCTTCCACGTCGAGGTCAACATCGAGCCCGCCCGGGCGCAGCAGATGTTCGAGCCCACCGCCGAGGCCGGTGACGTCGCCTACTCGGGCGGCGGTCCGCAACAGCCATCCGCGCTCGAGCAGGCGAGCGCGTCGGCAGGCGGCGTCGCCGCGGCCGCCGGCCCCGCCGGCGCGGCGGCAGCGTCGGGCGACGGTGCCGGCAACGGGGCGGCGGCCCCCGCCGGAACCCACCGGGACGTGACCACCGGCGCCGTGGTCAAGGACGAGCACGCCAAGATCGGCCGGAACGATCCCTGCTGGTGCGGTTCGGGCAAGAAGTACAAGAAGTGCCATGGTGCCTAGGAGTGCGGTCGCTGCAAACCGGCGCATCTCGCGGTCCTCGCCCGATCGTCTCGCTCACGCACGCCTCGAGTGCGCTCGCTTCGCCGATCGGGCTGCGTCCCGCGACCTGCTTGGTTTTCGCGACCGTTCGTAATTCGATGAGGGAAACCTCCGGCCCCGACGCCGTCCGCACCTTCATCGACGCGTTCAATGACGAGGACGTCGATGTGCTCGTCGCGGTGCTCGATCCCGAGGTCGAGATCCAGGCGAGCCGCGGGCTCGTGATCGGCCGGGACGAGGCCCGACGCTGGGCGACCCCCAACCCCATCGGCTATCTGCGCCAGCGTCTCGTGCTCGACGAGCTGCGGGAACACGGCGCGCACGTGCTCGCCGCCGTGCGTCGCCAGTGGTACTGGCGCGATCCGCAGAGTGGGCGCGATCACGGCAGGGTCGCCCACGAGACCGCGCTCGTGATCGTGGCCACCATCCGCGACGGGCTGATCGCTCGCTGGCAGCCGTTCGAGGACATGGGCGAGGCGATGGCCGCCGCGGGCATCGTTCAGGAAGCAGGTTGAGCGAGAGATCGCTGGCCCCGGGTCCGGACGGCCGCCCACGCTGCGGCTGGGGCGCGTCGGGTCCCGATTACCTCCCTTACCACGACGGTGAGTGGGGCCGACCGGTGACCGACGATCAAGGGCTGTTCGAGCGGTTCTCGCTCGAGGCATTCCAGTCGGGGCTCTCGTGGCTCACGATCCTGCGCAAGCGCGACGCCTTCCGCGAAGCCTTCGCCCGGTTCGAGATCGAGCGCGTGGCAGCGTTCGACGAGGCCGACGTCGCCCGGCTCCTGGCCGACGCCGGGATCGTCCGCAACCGGGCCAAGATCGAGGCGACGATCACCAACGCCCGCGCCGCGGCCGACATGCGCGAGGCGGGGGAGTCGTTCGCGGGCCTCGTCTGGTCGTTTCGACCCGACGGGGACCGCCCGGCCCCGGGCTCGTTCGCCGAGGTTGCGTCCGTCACCCCCGAGTCGAAGGCGCTGGCGAAGGAGCTCAAGCGCCGGGGATTTCAGTTCGTGGGACCGACCACGGCCTACGCGTCGATGCAGGCATGCGGCATCGTCAACGACCACCTCGCCGGCTGCTGGGCTCGCGAGGAGGTCGAGCGGGAACGGCAGCGGGCGCTCTCGTCGCTATCGCCCCAATAAGCTCCCTTCATGGCCGAAGCCGTCTCGAATGAGGCCGTGAGCAACCGCATCGCGCAGGCGCGCGAGAGCCTCACCCTGCTCGCGGACTACCTTTGACCCCGCTGCCCTCGAATCCGAGGTAGAGCGGCTCGAGGCCGAGATGCAGCGTCCCGGATTCTGGGACGACCAGGAGCGGGCCTCG
Organism: uncultured Actinomycetes bacterium; assembly: GCA_963788115.1. Classification (GTDB taxonomy): domain Bacteria; phylum Actinomycetota; class Thermoleophilia; order Solirubrobacterales; family 70-9; genus CAWBFD01. Next base: position 704,670 of record CAWBFD010000002.1, on the reverse strand, counting down.
AGGACTGCGCCCGCCCACAAGCGGGCGCAGGAGCGGCTCGCGACCTTCCGCGAGCTCGAGTCCGACGTGGCCGACCTGGACGAGCTGGCCGAGCTCGCGGAGGACGACCCGGAGATCGCGACGGAGCTCTCCGCCCAGCTCGACTCGATCGAGGCGCGGCTGGCGACCCTTGAGGAGGCGCGCCTGTTCGCCGGCCGCTACGACGCCGGCGACGCCGTGGTCACGGTGCGCTCCGGAGCCGGCGGCACCGATTCCCAGGACTGGGCCGAGATGCTGCTGCGGATGTACCTGCGGTGGGCCGAGCGCCGCGGATTCGAGGTCGAGATGAAGGAGGCCTCCGCGGGGGAGGAGGCGGGGATCAAGTCGGCGACCTTCATCGCCAAGGGCGAGAACGCCTACGGGCTGTTCGCGGCCGAGCGGGGCGTCCACCGATTGGTTCGAATCTCGCCGTTCGACGCGCAGAAGCGGCGGCACACCGCCTTCGCCCAGGTCGACGTGGCGCCGCTGGTGGACGACGAGGTCGAGGTCGAGATCGACGACGAGGACCTTCGGGTGGACACCTACCGCGCCTCGGGCGCAGGCGGCCAGCACGTGAACAAGACCGACTCGGCCGTGCGGATCACCCACCTCCCGACTGGGATCGTGGTCCAGTGCCAGAACGAGCGCTCCCAGGCGCAGAACAAGGCGACGGCGATGCGCCTCCTGCGGGCCCGCCTGCTGGAGCTGGAGGAGCGAAAGCGGGCCGAGGAGCTGGCGGTCGAGCGCGGCGAGCAGAAGGCGGCGGAGTGGGGCTCGCAGATCCGCAGCTACACCCTCCATCCCTCGCAGCGGGTCAAGGACCACCGCACCGGATTCGAGATCGGCGATGCCGACCGTGTCCTCGACGGCGACATCGACGGCTTCGTGCGCGAGTACCTGCTGCGCTCGGCGGGCGACACAAGCAGCGGGTAGCCCCGGCTACCGTCTAGTCCATGCCCGTCAGGATCGCCGTGGGGCTGTCGGACGAGTTCGATGCGGTCGAGGCGTTCTCCGACGCCGCGAGGCAGGCGCGGCGAGGGCTCGGGGCCCCCTGCGATCTCTGTTTCGTCTTCGCCGGCGCCCCGCACCTCGGGCGCGGCAAGTGGATCCTGTCGGCCGTTCACGACGAGCTCGAGCCGGACTGCCTGATCGGCTGCGGCGCCGGGGGCGTGGTCGGCGCAGGGCGGGAGATCGAGGAGGGCCCGGGGGCGGTCGTCTGGGCAGCCTCGCTCCCGGAGGCGACGCTCTCCACCCACGAGCTCGAGGTCGAGCGGGTCGAGGACGGCGCCGAGCTTCACGGTCTGCCGGATCCAGACGCGCTGGGAGAGGCGCTGGTGGTGCTCGCCGACCCGTACACCTTTCCGACCGAGGCGCTCCTCGCCCACCTGAACGAGGTGCGTCCCGGGATGCCGGTGCTGGGCGGCCTCGCGAGCGCGGCCGCCGCCGGCTCGGCCTCGCTGTTCCGCGATGGGGACGTGGTCGACGGCGGGGCCGTCGCCTGCTCCCTCGCAGGGGTCGAGGTGCTCACCTGCGTCTCCCAGGGCGCGGCGCCGGTGGGTCCGGAGATGACCGTGACCGCGGCCGAGGGCAACGTGATCGAGGAGCTGGCGAGTCAGCCGGCGATCGAGCGCCTCCGCGAGGCGATCGCGTCGCTCGATCCGCGCGAGCAGGAGCTGGCCTCCGGAGGCCTCCTGCTCGGGATCGTGATCGACGAGAACCAGCCCGAGTACGAGCGCGGGGACTTCCTCGTGCGGCCCATCGTCGGCGCCGATCCCAGCGCCGGGACGATCGCGGCTGGCGAGCGCGTGCGGGTGGGCCAGACGGTGCGGATGCACGTCCGCGACGGCGCCTCGGCCGACGAGGACCTGCGCGCAGCGCTCCGCTCGCAGGTGGCGGCGCTGGGTGCTTCCGGCGCCGCCGGGGCGCTCCTGTTCACCTGCAACGGACGTGGCTCGCACATGTTCCAGGTGCCCGACCACGACGCGACCGCGATCGACGACGCGCTGGGGATCCCCGCCGGTGGGTTCTTCTGCGCCGGCGAGATCGGGCCGGTCGGCGGACGTAACTTCCTGCACGGGTTCACGGCGACGATGGCGGTGTTCCCGCGCGCTGGCCGCCGGCCGACGAACTAGCGGCCGCGAAGGTCCCGGAGCGCCTGCTGCTCGCTCAAGGTCAGCGGTCGCCAGTCCTCGGCTTGGTCCTCCCACACGTAGACACGCACGTCGACGATGCTGCGCCGCTCCTTCAGAAGCTCCAGGGTCGCCTGGGTGCTCGCATCCTCCGCAAGCACCTCCCGACTCAGCACGTCGACGACCTTGAACCTCCGCGGACCGGTCTCGGGCGTCTCGGTGGTCGGCTCGGGCGCGTCGATTGACGATCCCCTGGGCTTGCGCCGGATGACCTTGATCCTCTCGGTCCTCGGCGCCTCCCGCTTCAGCGTCCGCTCGAGCGGAACCATCTCGGCACCGGTGCCCTTCGTCTCGGTGTCGAGTACCCAGATCCGGCCGCGACGCGGTGTCCGGCCCTCGGTGCTTTTCGTTGTCTTGTGTCTGCTCATAGTGTCGATGTATTTGCACATACAAGTATATTCGGTGCTGGACATCGGCCTACCCTGAGTGAACTCGCATGATCGGGACGGACGACATTCCCGAGCTCGTCGCCCGGGCGCTGGCCGAGGACGTCGGGCCCGGCGACGTGACGGGCGAGTCCGTGGTCCCGGCGGAGGCGCGTGCCCGGGCGCGAATCGTCCAGAAGCAGCCGGGCGTGATCTTCGGCCTCGAGGTCGCCGCCGCGACGTTTGCTCAGACCGGGGCCGAGTCGTTCGACGCCCTGGTGGCCGAGGGGGAGTGGCGCGAAACCGTCCCGGTGGTGGCCGCGGAGCTTGCCGGCCCGGCGCGGGCGCTCCTGGCCGGGGAGCGGACGGCGCTCAACCTGCTGTGCCACCTGTCGGGGGTGGCCACACTGACGGCTCGCTTCGTCGACGCTGTCGGCGGCAGCGGGGCCGCGATCCTCGACACACGCAAGACGACCCCGGGGCTCCGCGCGCTGGAGAAGGCGGCGGTTGCAGCCGGGGGCGGGCGCAACCACCGCATGGGTCTCTACGACGCGATTCTGATCAAGGAGAACCACGCGATGCTCGCCGGGGGCGTCGGCGAGGCCGTGAGGCACGCGCGCCTTGCGCGTCCGGATCTCGCCGTGCAGGTCGAGTGCCGCGATGCCGAGGAGGTGGCCGAGGCGCTCGCCGCGGGGGCGGCGTGGATCCTGCTCGACAACATGACGGCGGCGGAGCTACGCGCTGCGGTCGCCGCGCGCGACGCGGCGGCCGGCGAGGGCCAGCGGGCCGAGCTCGAGGCCTCCGGCGGGATTACGCTCGAGAACGTCGCCGAGGTGGCCGCGACCGGCGTCGACTTCATCTCAGTCGGCGCGCTCACCCATTCGGCGCCGGCGCTCGACCTGAGCATGCTGGTCGAGCCCGGTTGAGCTCGACGTCAGACCCCTCGCTCCCGCTCGCTGATGCCTTGTCTTGGCCATGGCCAAGAGAATCAATCAGCGATCCATTGTCAGGCTTGAGGTCGCGAAAGCGCAGCCCTGTCGCCTGCAGGCGGACCGCCGGCACCACCGGCTCACTTCAGGAGCCGCGACAGCCGCCGGTCCTTGAGCATGCGTCCGCCGGTTTGCTCGTCGGGGCAGTAGGTGGTGACGTGCTCGGCGAAGTGGACGGCGGCCAGCGTGACGCCGCAACGCGGGCATGGCTCGCCCTGGCGCTTGTGGACCCGCAGGGGCATCGGCAGCTTGTCGGGGAGCCGCTCTCCGATCGCCTCCTCGTAATGGTCGAGCGCGTCGCCGAGCACGTGCAGGGCGCCGTGAAGGCGCTCCACCTCATCGGCCTCCAGGTCCGAGCCCTGCTTGAACGGGGACAGGCGTGCCTCCCAGAGGATCTCGTCCACCCAGGAACGCCCGATGCCGGCGATCACGCGCTGGTCGCGGAGCATCGGGTGCAGATGGCGAGGCTGGTCCACGAGGCCTGCCAGCGTCTCGAGGTCCGGAGCGGGCCAGGCCTCGGGGCCGAGCGTCGCCACCATCTCCTCGCCCCGCACCTCGCCGTCGCGCAGGAGCTTTGCCCAGGCCCGCTGCTTGGTCCCGAATTCGCGCAGGCGAAGCTCACGCCCGTCGGTCAGGCGGACCAGCACCCGCGAGCGGCGGTCGCGGAGCGAGGCGCGCTTGTCGTAGACCTGGAGGCGGCCCGCGGACATCAGGTGGATCAGCAGGTCGAGCCGCGAACCGTCGCCGTCGCTGCCGGGGCCGAACCCCACCACGGGCATCTTCCCGATCCGCCGCACGCCGTCGATCGGGCGTCCGGCGAGCACCGAGAGCGGCGGATCGACGCTCTTCAGCGCCACCATCCCGGGCGCGAGCGCCGATTCGACCTCAACCCCTCGCAGGGACGAGCCGAGGCGGCGCGCCGTGATCTCGACCTCGGGCAGCTCGGGCACGCACTAAGCGTAGGCGCCGGGCGGGCAGCGTCACCAGGTATCTGACCCGGAGCAGAGGGGCGAAGCCCCCCGATTGCGACGGGTGAGGCCGGTGCAGTTGACTAGACTGTGCGCCAGTCATTCGCTCGGTTTGAGTCTGGTCGCACGGACCAGCACGGGCCGGCGAACATCGAAGAGGAAAGTCGAATGGCGCTCGAGCTGCCGACGGTTGAGCCAACCCAGACTTCCGAGCTCTCGGACGAGGCCATCCGGGAGCTCTCGGACGAGGTGCGGGCGCTCGCCGCCGAGCGCAACGCGGTCATCCTCGCCCACAACTACCAGCTGCCGGAGGTCCAGGACGTCGCCGACCACATGGGCGACTCGCTCGGCCTCTCGCGCCGGGCCGCCGCCACCGACGCCGATGTGATCGTCTTCTGCGGGGTCCACTTCATGGCGGAGACGGCCTCGATCCTCTCCCCGGAGAAGACGGTGCTGATCCCGGACCCGGACGCCGGGTGCTCCCTCTCGGACTCGATCGACGCCGATCAGCTCCGCGCCTGGAAGGCCGAGCACCCCGGCGCCGTCGTGGTCATGTACGTGAACACCTCCGCCGAGGTCAAGGCGGAGACCGACTACTGCTGCACCTCCTCGAACGCGGTTCAGGTCGTCGAGCACATCTGGCGCGAGCACGGGGCGAAGACCGAGATCCTGTTCGGCCCCGACATGTGGCTGGGGTCGTTCGTCGCGCGCGAGACCGGCCTCACCAAGGATCCCGAGCGCTACTCCCGCTTCCACGTCTGGGACGGCGAGTGCCACGTGCATGCGGGCATCCGTCCCACGGACATCGAGCGCACCCGAGAGGAGCACCCCGAGGCCGAGTTCCTGATCCATCCCGAGTGCGGCTGCTCGACCCAGGCGATGGAGTACGTCGCCTCCGGCGACGTCGAGGCCGAGGGGGTTCACATGCTCTCGACCTCGGGGATGCTGAAGCACGTCGAGGCGAATCCGGACGGCAGCTACATCGTCGCCACCGAGACCGGGATGCTCTATCCGCTCCAGCAGGCGGCCCCGCAGGCGAACCTGATCGAGGCGAACCGGATGGCGTTCTGCAGGTACATGAAGATGATCACGCTGCCCAAGGTGCGCGATTCGGTGCGCGAGCTGCGGTTCGAGGTCAGGGTTCCGGCGCCGATCGCCGAGCGCGCCCGGCTTCCGATCGAGCGCATGGTCGCGATCGGCTGAGGCGAGCCGCAAGGATGCACATCGCACGGGTCGCGCTCCGGGTCTCCGACCCCGGGCGCAGCGCCGACTTCTACTCACGCGTCACCGGGCTCGCCGTTCGCGAGCACGACGAGGACGCTGTCCGACTGGGCGCGCCCGACGGCGGCCCGGTGCGCCTTGAGCTGCGACGGGCGAAGCGGCCCGGCACCGCGCCGCGCCGGGCTGCGGGGCTCTTCCACACCGCGTTCCGCTACCCGGGGCGCCCCGGGCTGGGGGCCGCGCTGCGCCGGCTGGCCGAGGCGCGCCAGCCCATCACCGGCGCCTCCGATCACCTCGTCTCCGAGGCGCTCTACCTCGACGACCCGGATGGTCTCGGCATCGAGCTCTACCGCGACCGCCCGCGGTCCGAGTGGCCGCCCCCCGCGCCGGGGGAGCGGGTGCGGATGGACACCCTGCCGCTCGACCTCGACCCGATCCTGGCCGCCGCCGACCCGGGCGGTCCCGGCGGACGGGATCGAGATCGGGCACGTCCATCTCAAGGTCGCCGACGTCGAGCGCTCGGTGCGGTTCTGGACCGAGGCGATCGGGCTCGAGCTGATGACGCGGTTCGGAGCCGACGCCGCCTTCCTCGCCGACGGCGGCTATCACCACCACGTGGGCGTCAACGCCTGGTTCTCGCGGGGGGCCGAGCTGGAGCCGCCGGATGGCCCCGGGCTCGACCAGGTCGTGGTGGGGGTCGACGATCCGGGCGCCTTCGAGCGCCTCCGGGGTCGCGTCGAAGCGGCGGGGGTCCCGGTCAGCGGGAGCGACGGCCGGGTCGAGACCAGCACGCCCGATGGGGTCCCCGTCGCGATCGAGGCTTCCGTCCGTCCCCACCCATAGGGTCGGGGGCCGGTGGGGTCCGCCGCAAGCAAACGCGCGAAGCCAGGACGGGACGCCCCGGCTGCGGCGATCGACGGTACCCTCGCGCGCGTGACCCACCTGAGCCCGGTCCCGGATCACAAGCCTCCGCCCACGCTGGCGGAGCGGATCGATGCAAAGCCCTCGATCGCCGAGCTCGAGCGCTGGGCGACGCTCCTGCGTGTGGACTGCGTGCGGATGCTGGCCGTGGCCAAGTCCGGCCACCTCGACTCGTCGCTGTCGGCCGCCGACATCGTCGCCGCCCTCTACTACCGCGTGCTCCGCCACGATCCGGAGAATCCCGACTGGCCCGAGCGCGATCGCTTCGTCCTCTGCAAGGGGCATGCCGCTCCGATCCAGTACGCGGCGCTCGCCCACCACGGCTACTTCCCGCTCGAGGACCTGATGGGCCTGAGGCAGATCGGGTCCCCGCTTCAGGGGCATCCGGACATGAACCGCACGCCGGGGGTGGAGGTCTCCACCGGCTCACTCGGCCAGGGGCTGTCGATGTGCGTGGGGATCTGCCTTGCCCTGAGGCTCGACCGCCTCGATCAGACCGCTCAGGTATTCGGCGTCCTCTCCGACGGCGACTGCCAGGAAGGCCAGACGTGGGAGGCGGCGACGGCTGCGACCCACTTCGGCATCACCAACCTGACCGCGGTCGTCGACTACAACCACCTCCAGACTGACGGGACCACCGAGGAGGTCATGGACATCGGCGACGTCCGCGCCAAGTTCGAATCATTCGGCTGGGACGCGGTCGAGATCGACGGCCACGACATGGTCCAGGTCGTGGAGGCGCTGGAGCGGGCCCGCGACCTGGACCGGCCGGCGGCGATCGTCGCCCAGACGAAGAAGGGCCGTGGCGTCGCCTCGATGGAGGGACGTTTCGGGTTCCACGGAAAGCCGCCGAGCCCGGAGCAGGCGGCCGCGGCGCTCGAGGAGCTGATCGCGCGGCTCGAGGCGCAGACCAAGGCGCTCCACGAGGCCGATGGAGGCTAAGCCTCCATCGACCCCAGTGGCCCACAGTCAGGCGGCTGCAAGCCTTTGCCTGGCTCCGTCCTCGGTCGCTCGCGTGCACGAAGCACGCTTCGCTCCCAGCGTCCTCGCCAGGCTCGGCTTTCGCTCGCCTGAACCGCGACCCACCGGGGCCGATGGAGGCTAAGACCGAGCCGATCGCGACCCGCCACGCTTACGGCGACGCCCTGGTGGAGCTCGGGGAGGCGCACGAGGAGGTGGTCGCGCTCGACGCCGACCTCGCCGTCTCCACGCAGTCGATCAAGTTCGGCAAGCGCTTCCCCGACCGGTTCTTCAACTGCGGCGCCGCCGAGGCGAACATGATGTCGATGGCCTGCGGCCTCGCGGCCACCGGCAAGCGGCCGTACTGCTCGACCTTCGCGATCTTCGCGGCCGGTCGCGCCTACGACCAGGTCCGCCTCGGGATCGCTCACAACGAGCTGCCTGTGCGGATCGGCGCCTCGCACGGCGGCGTCTCGCTCGGCGAGGACGGCGCCTCCCACCAGATGATCGAGGACCTCGCGCTGATGCGGGCGCTGCCGCGGATGCAGGTGATCGTCCCCGCCGACTACAACCAGGCGTACCGGGCGACGCTCTCCTCCTACGAGCGCGACGAGCCGATGTACATGCGCTTCGGCCGGCCGGCGACACCGATCGTCTACGACGGGATCCCCGAGACCCTCGGTGGAGGCGTCGACGTCCTGCGGGAGGGCAAGGACATCTCGATCATCGCCACCGGCCACATGGTCTGGCGGGCGGTCGAGGCGGCCGAGTCGCTGGAGCGCGAGGACGGCGTGGAGGCCGAGGTGCTGAACGTCGCGGTCGTCAAGCCGCTCGACTCCGAGGCGGTCCTGTCGTCCTTGTCGAAGACGGGGGTGGCGGTCACCGCCGAGGAGCACCGGGTGGTCGGAGGGCTCGCCGACGCGATCCGCCAGGTCGCCGCCGAGCAGCACCCGGTTCCGATCTTCGCGGTCGGTATGGGAGACGAATTCGGCGTATCCGGCACCGGTGAGGCCTGCATGGAGCACTTCGGGCTGACCGCCCGGGGGATCGCCGATCGGGTCCGCGAGGCGCTGGTGCTGAAGCCGATCGTCTCGCGCCCCCCGCTCTTCGGCCCCGAGTGGACCTAAGGGTTCAAGGTCGGGCGGCCAGGTCACAGACGCGTGATCCGCTGCGCGCAAGCGAGCCTCCCGGTCGCCGCCGGTGAGGCGGATTCTGGGGTCCATATGCCCCAGATCCGCCTCACCCGGACAGCGCGGAGTTCTGTGGGCGATCCCGCCCGCCCTGCCTGCTTGTGTTAGCAGCCGTTAAGACGGTTGCTACCCTTCTGCGACCGCTCGACGGCCGCACGCCGCCTGCTGGAGCCGATCGCAGGACCGGCACGGGCGTCGAAGAAGACAAGCTCCGCATGGCTCTGCTCAACACTCGTTTTCCGCGGCGCCACGCCGCCCAACGCCGGCCGCAGCACCGCGCGCCGTCGGCGTCGGACGGTCCGCCTCGGCGTCCACCGATCGTCGAGCTCCTCGACGCGACCGTCGTCTACCCCGGTGGTCACGTCGGTATCGAGCGGATCTCGCTGGAGATCGAGCGCGGCGAGTTCGTGTTCGTCGTGGGCCCGACGGGATGCGGCAAGTCGACGCTGATCAAGACCCTCATCCGTGAGGTCGAGCCGGCCTCGGGCCACGTGTTCATCGCCGGCCGCGACGTCGATCGCCTGCCCGAGAGCAAGGTGCCGCTGCTTCGCCGGCGGATCGGCACCGTGTTCCAGGACTTCAAGCTGCTGCCCAACCGCTCCGTCTACGACAACGTCGCTTATGCGCTGCAGGTGATCGGCGCGCCGCGCTCCGAGATCCGCCGCAAGGTCCCCGAGATCCTCCGGCTCGTCGGCCTCCAGGCGAAGGTCCACAACTATCCCGACCAGCTCTCAGGTGGAGAGCAGCAGCGGGTTTCGATCGCCCGCGCGTTCGTCAACCATCCGCCGCTACTGCTCGCCGACGAACCCACCGGAAACCTCGACCCCGAAACCTCGATCGGGATCATGCAGCTTCTGTACCGGATCAACCGCACCGGAACCACGGTGCTCGTGGTTACCCATAACCGTGACCTGGTCGACAAGATGCGCCGGCGTGTAATCGCTCTCGAGGAGGGGCGCTTGGTCCGCGACGAGTCGGCGGGCGGCTACGCCGACGAGTCGACGACGGAGTTCGCGGTGCGGATGCGAGCCGAGATGGGCGTCGGCGACGAGGGCCAGACCAACGGGGACACGGTGTGAGCCGGATCTTGTTCTTCATCTCCGAGGCCCTGCGCGCCCTCCGCCGAAGCGCCGCACCGAGCATCGCCGCGATCGTGACCGTCGTCGTGACCACGCTTCTGCTCGGAGTGCTGGTCCCGGTGTTGCGCGCGAGCGAGTCGAAGACCGAGGATGTGCGCGAGCAGATCGGTCTCGAGGTGTTCCTGTTCGACGACGCCACCAAGGCCGAGATCGAGGAGCTCAGGTCGGAGATCGTCGCGATCCCGCACGTAGAAGCGGTCGAGTTCGTGTCGAAGAAGGAGGCGCTCCAGGAGCTCCGGCGCGAGGAGAAGGATTCGGCGATCGTCGGCAGCTTCAGCGAGCTGCGTCGCAATGACATTCCCGAGAGCCTCCAGGGGAACCCGCTGCCGCGCTCGTTCGACGTCAGCCTTGCCGATGCCTCGAACCTCGAGGCGGTGAGCACGGCCCTCCAGCCCACGAACAACGCGGGCCAGCCGAAGCCGATCAGCCCGATCATCGACCAGGTCAGCGAGAACCGGGCCTTCGCGAGCGACCTGCGAAGCGTCACCGACGCGGTCAAGATCGTGCTCGGCGTGATCGCGGTGCTCCTGCTGGTCGCATCGCTGATGCTGATCGCGAACACGATCCGCCTCTCGATCTACGCCCGTCGCCGTGAGGTCGAGGTCATGCGCCTGGTCGGCGCCACGAACTGGTTCATCCGGTGGCCGTTCATGATCGAGGGGGTCCTCGTCGGCCTTCTCGGCGCAGCGATCGCGGTCGGCATACTCTGGCTCGGCAAGGTGACCATCGTGGATCCGCTCGCCGACAACTTCGCCCTGGTCGACAACTTCTCAACCGTCGGCTTCCTGCCCTTGGTCCTCGTGCTGATCGCCTCGGCGATCGTCGTCTCCGCTCTCGGCAGCGGAATCACCCTGCGCAGGTTCCTGCGAATTTGAGCAGCGAGCGCCGTGCGGGCTTCGCGTCGGGCGCCGTCGCCGGCCTGGCGATTGGGCTGGCGGTCGCAGCGCTACTCGCGGTCCTGGCCGATCCGTTCGAGGAGGAGCCGACCCTGACCGAGCAGGCGCGGGCGGCGATCGAGCAGAACTATTGGAAGCAGGTGGACGAGTCCGAGCTCGACCAGTCCTCGGTCGACGGGATGGTTCGGGAGCTGCGCCGTCGCTTCGACGATCGCTTCTCCCACTACTTCCCCCCGGAGCAGCTCGACGAGTTCGAGTCCGCGACCTCGGGGCGGTTCCAGGGCGTGGGACTGAGCGTGAGCGAGGTCAAGCGAGGCTTGAGGGTCGCCGCGGTATTCCCGGACACGCCGGCCGAGCGGGCGGGAATCGAGGTCGGGGACGTGATCGTTGCAGTTGACGGCAAGTCGATCGCCGGCCAGTCGGCCGACGTCTCGACGGGTCGGATCAAGGGCCCGGTGGGAACCGAGGTCGAGCTCCGCGTGGACCCGGCCCGCCCGGGGCCCACGCGCGAGGTCACCGTCGAGCGCGCCGAGGTGCGCGTACCGGCGGCGAGTGGGATGATCCGCCGAGTCGGGGGTCGGAAGGTCGCTTACGTCCAGTTCACCGGCTTCACCGCGGGCTCCCACGGTGACCTCCGTCAGGTGATCGAGGACCTCGACCGGCGCGGAGCCGATGGGCTCGTGCTCGACCTGCGGGGCAACGGCGGGGGACTCCTCAACGAGGCCGTGCTCTCGGCCAGCGTCTTCGTCGAGGACGGCACGATCGTCTCGACCGAGAGTCGTACGGAGGGCGAGCGCGAGTTCGAGGCCGAGGGCGACGCCTTGGCCCCGCGGCCGACCGTGGTCTTGATCAACGGCGACACCGCCTCGGCGGCGGAGATCCTGACCGCGGCGCTGGAAGACTATGACCTGGCAACGGTCGTCGGGACCACCTCGTTCGGCAAGGGCGTGTTCCAGGAGGTCCTGCGCCTCCCGGCAGGCGGCGCTCTGGACCTCACCGTCGGCGAGTACTTCACCGCCGACGGGGAGTCGCTCGCCGGCGAGGGGATCAGGCCGCAGGTACGAGCAGACGACGATCCGCGGACGGCCCGTGACGAGGCGCTGGAGGCCGCCCTCGACGAGCTCGGGATGCTGATACAGCAGTGAGTCGCGGCCGGCAGGCGCCCCGGCGGATGGTCGCGGTCGTCTCCAAGCGCGGGCGCTTCGCCACCGTGGAGCCGCTGTTCGAGCCCGGCCCGCGCGCGCCCATGGCTCGTGGCTCGATCGACGCCGGCCCCGGGGAGATGGTGCTGGCCGATCTGGGGCCGGGAGGAGCACGGGCTGTTGCGGCCCTCGGCTCTCCCGAGCGTGCCCTCGACGTGGTGGCGGCGCTGCTCTGGGAGAACGGGATCGAGCGCGGCTTCGCCGCCGCGCTGGAGGATCAGGCACGGGAGGCCGCGGCGGCAGCGCGCGAGGAGGCGCTCGACCGGCGCGATCTGACCGGGCTGGCCACGTTCACGGTCGACCCGGCCACAGCCCGCGACTTCGACGACGCGGTCTCCGCCTCCGCGGAGGGCGATGGCGTTCGCCTCTGGATCCACATCGCGGACGTCGCCGCTCACGTCAGGCCTCACAGCGCGCTCGAGGCCGAGGCCTTCCGGCGCGGCACCAGCGTGTACGTCCCGGGGACAGTCGAGCCGATGCTGCCGCCGGCGCTCTCGGACGAGGCATGCAGCCTCGCCCCCGGGGTCGAGCGGCTAGCGGTCACCGCGGAGATCCTGCTCTCGGCCGGGGGCGAGCCCCGGTCGGCGAGCTTCCATCGCAGCAGGGTCCGCTCCGATGCGCGCCTCGACTACGACCAGCTCGACGAGGTCTTCGCCGGCCGCTCGGGGCCACCCGCCGTCGTGGCCGAGCCGCTTCGGCTGGCGCGGGCGGCGGCCGCGTCGCTGGCGGGTCGGCGCTCGGTCGCCTCGCTCGAGATCGAGTCGTTTGAGCCCGAGTTCGAGTTCGACCCCGACGGGCGCGTGCGCCGTGCTCATGGCCTCGAGCAGACCGAGGCCCACAGGCTGATCGAGCATCTGATGATCCTCACCAACGAGCGGGTGGCCGAGGTGTGTGACCGGCGTGGGGTTCCGACGCTCTATCGCGTCCACGAGCAGCCCGATCCCGAGCGTGTGGCCATGTTGATCGAGCAGCTGGCCGCGCTCGGAGTGCCCACGCCTCCGCTGCCACAGACTCTCGCCCCCGGCGAGGCCGGAGAGCTGGTCGCCGCCGCGAGCCGGATGGTCGTGCGCGAGGCCGCGCGGCGTGGACACGGCCGGGCGGCGTATACCTCACTCGTGCTGCGCTCACTGAAACAGGCGTACTACAGCCATCGCAACATCGGCCACGCGGGGCTCGGCAGCGCCTCCTACTGCCACTTCACTTCCCCGATCCGCCGCTACCCGGACCTCATTGCCCATCGGGCGCTCCTGTCGGTGGTGGGCGCCGGCGAGGCAGAGCCCGAGCGGGCCCATGTCAGCGAGGCCGGATGGCGCAGCTCCGAGCGCGAGCGCGAGGCGCTGTCCATCGAGCGCCGGGCCGACCGGGTGTGCGCCGCCTTCCTGCTCGATCGCGAGCTGTTCGAGTCAGGCTGGGCCAGCGCGTTCGAGGGCGAGGTCTCGGGCCTCGTCGGCGGCGGCGCGTTCGTCAGCTTCGCCGGCAAGCTCGGCGACGTCTACGAGGGGTTCCTGCCTGCGCGCCTCCTCGGTCGCGACCGCTTCGACCTGAACGAGACCGAGACAGCGCTCGTCGGGCGACGGAGCGGCCACGCTGTTCGCCTCGGCGATCCCGTCAGCATCCGCGTCGACGGGATCGAGGCCCCGCGTGGCCGGGTCGACCTGGAGCCCGTGCGCCAGGAGGATTGACGCAGTGGCGAGGGGCAAGCGCAAGGTCGACCCCGGTGACGTCGCCAGCAACCGGCGGGCGCGCCATCGGTACGAGCTGCTCGAGCGGTTCGAATGCGGGATCGAGCTCCGGGGGACGGAGGTCAAGTCGCTGCGACAGGGAAACGCCCAGATCGGGGACGCCTACGCGGTGATCGAGGACGGGGAGGTATGGCTTCGCGGCGCGCACATTCCTCCGTACGACCCGGCGAGCCGGGAGAATCACGACCCCGATCGTGACCGCAAGCTGCTGCTCCACCGCCACGAGATCGAGCGCCTCACCGGCCGCGCGCAGCGCAAGGGGCTGACCCTGATCCCGACCCGGATCTACTTCAAGGGGCGCCGCGCCAAGGTCGAGCTGGCGCTCGCCCGCGGCAAGGAGCAGCGCGACCGCCGCCGGGAGATCCGCGACCGCGACGTCCGCCGGGAGGTCGAGCGCGAGCACCGCCAGCGGCTGAGGTAGCGCCCGAGCCGGCCGCGGACTCGAGGTCGGGCCTGTTACGGGTCGATCCGGGAGATCCGGCCGCTGTCCAGCTCGACCAGATAGACGCGGCGGCGGCCGTCGACTCCGAAGGCGACCGGACCGTTCGCGCGACGCACTCCCAGCGAGCGGTCCCTGTGCGAGCGCCCTCCTCTCGGGACGAAGCTTCGGATCTCTCCCGAGCAGTAGTCCCCGTAGACGTAACGGCCGCGCAACCCGCCCAGCCGCGGGTCGCGGATCACGACGCCGCCGGTGATCGCGCAGGCGCCGGCGGCATGCGAGTACTGGTGTGCCGGCCCGTCGTGGTCGGTGACGCGCCCGGGAAGGAAGCGAAGGGTGCCCTCGAAGATCGGCCAGCCGAAATTGGCACGGCCGGCCCTGGGGAGGCGATTCAGGTTCACCTCCTCGCGGCGGTCCTGCCCCACGTCGGCGATCAGGATCCGCCCCCGGTCGATTGAGAACCGGAACGGGTTCCGAAGCCCGCGGGCGTAGATCTCGTTGCGGCCGCGCTCCCCGACGTACGGGTTGGTGCGCGGGATCCGGTAGGGGCGGTGCCTGCCCTTGCGGGGATCGATCCGCAGCAGCTTGCCGAGCAGCGAGCCCTTCCTCTGCGGCGCCCGGCTTGGGTCGTCGAAGCTGCCGCCGTCGCCGGTCGCCGCGTAGAGCAGGCCGTTGGGCCCAATCGCAACGGTGCCGCCGTTGTGGTTGACCGAGCCATGTTGGCGGATGACGATCAGCCTGCGTCGGGAGCTCGGCCTCGCTCTGCGAGGGTGCGCTCTGGAGCGCTTGAACTCGTCTATCTCGATGTTTTCCTGCTTGTTGGTGAAGTAGACGTAGAAGCGGCGGGTCCGTGCGTGGTCGGGTGGGAACGCGACGGAGAACAGGCCCGTCTCGACCCGGCAGCAGCCGACCCAGCGCCTCATGTCCAGGAACGTGCCCCGCTTGCGCTCACCGTCGAGGAGCTTGATCTTCCCCTCCCGCTCGGTGACGAACACGAGATCGCGGGCGCCGCGGGGCGCGGCGGCGAAGGTCGGCTGGTCGAAACGGGCGAGGCCGTTGAGTCGCACCCCCTTCGCCCGCAGTTTCGCCGCCGAGTCGCCGGCGACCCCGGCGCCGCTCTGGGCCAGAGTCGCCAGCCCGCCGAAGAGGCCCAGGATCGCTGCAGCTGCCAGGACTCGTCGAGGAGTTCCGCTCACGATCTCTAGAGCCCGTACTTCTCGAGCAGCTTCAGCCACACCTCGCTGCGGGTCGGATAGGCGGCCACGGAGTGCCAAACGCGGTCCAGCGGCACCTCGCCGACGACGGCGACCGTGGCCGCGTGCAGCCACTCCGCGACCTCGGGGCCGACGAAGGTGGCTCCGACGATCACTCGGCGCCCCTCGTCGACCACGAGCCGCGAGGTCCCGGGGGCGTTGCGCCCGACAAAGCTGGCCCCGGCCGTGGCGGAGGTCTTTACATCCACGGCGCGCGCATCGATCCCCGCCTCCCGGGCCGAGTCGAGCGTATGGCCGACCGACGCCACCTGGGGCTCGGTGAACACCACCTGGGGCGGACGGCTGTCGGCGACCGGCGTCGTCTCCCTGCCGAGGATCACGTCGGCGGCCACCCGCGCCTGGTACTTGCCCATATGGGTGAGGAGCGCTCGGCCGTTGACGTCCCCCACCGCGTAGAGCCAGTCGCGGCCCTCGACCCGGAGGAGGTCGTCGACCTCGAGGAAGCCGTCCGGCGCCAGACCGACCGTCTCGAGTCCGATCCCGTCGGTTCGTGCGCGCCGGCCGATCGCCACCAACAACTCCTCGCCGGAGACCTCCCAGCCGCCCTCGAGCGCGACCGAGACGTCGCCGTTGGCGCTGACGCGCTCGGCCTTGGCGCCCAGGCGTAACTCCACCCCCATCTCCCCGAGCGCCGCGGCGAGCTGCTCGCCGGCGAACCTCTCCTTGTCCGGGAGCACGCGCTCTGCCGCCTCGATCAGGGTCACGCGCGAGCCGAGCGTCGCCCACGCCTGAGCGAGCTCGACGCCGACCGACCCGCCGCCCAGGACGATCAGGCTCCCCGGGGCCGCCCTCGCAGTCGTCGCCTCGCGGTTCGTCCACGGCTCCGCCTCGTCCAGGCCGTCGATCGGCGGGATCGCGGCACTCGAGCCGGTTGCCACCACCACTGCCCGGCGCGCTGTCAGCACGTCATCGCCCACGCGGATGCGGCTTTCACCGTCGAGGCGGCCCTCGCCCCGAAAGAGCTCGATGCCCCGCTCCTCGAGCCATGGAAGCTGTGAGCTGTCGTCGAGGTCGTGGATCACCTCGTCGCGCCGGGCGAGCGCCGATCGCGGGTCGAGCTCCCCGGTGACCGCCTCGGCCGCGCCGGGCACGCGCCGGACCTCGGTCAGGGCCTCGGCTGGGCGCAACAGCGCCTTCGACGGCATGCAGGCGTAGTAGGAGCACTCGCCGCCGACCAGGTGCGGCTCGACGATAGCCACGCCGAGGCCACCCTCGGCGATGCGGCCGGCACAGACCTCGCCCGGGGCGCCTGCGCCGAGGACGACGACGTCGAATTCTCGCTCACTCATTTGCACCTCCGCGACGTGACGGTTCCGGCCGTAGCCGATCACATCCCGGGTGGCCCGGGTCTAGACGTCTGAGAAGTCCCGCTCGAGGAAGGTCTCGGAGACGCCCACCGCAAGGAGCGCGGCGAGCCCGAGGTAGGTGACGGCGACCAGCACCCGGGTTCGTGTGGGGATCGTGTGGTAGGCGCGGCCCTCCGGCGTGTTGCGTCCCTTCCAGCGACGCCAGGTCTCGATCCCGCCGAAGAGCAGGACCAGCAGCAGGATGGGGTTCGGGAAGAAGAACGTGAGCACGACCAGCCCGGCGAACCCGACGAACCACACCCACGGGGTGAGCGCGGCCATCGCGCGTCCGCCGTCGAGCGGAAGCACCGGCAGCAGGTTGAGCAGGTTGATGAAGAACCCGAAGTAGGCGAGCGCCTGCCAGAACGGCTCGCCGGTCGCGAGCCAGATCCCGAGCGGCACCAGGGTTGCGATGCTGCCGAGAATCGGCCCCGCGAGGCCGACGCGGGCCTCGGCGGCCGCGTCGTCACCCATCGACTTCGCCGCGATCACCGCGCCGAGGAACGGGATGAACATCGGCGCCGAGGCCTCGACTCCCTCGCGCCGGAGCTGGAACACGTGCCCCAGCTCGTGCAGCAGGAGCAGCAGCACGAACCCGACCGCGAACGACCAGCCCCAGATCCAGGCGTACGCGGCGATCGAGACCAGCATCGAGGCCGAGGTCGTGAAGATCTTCAGCTTCGGCAGCAGGAGCAGGATCGCCTTGCCCTTGGTCGCCAAGAGCGCCAGCCCGGCGAGGATCGCGCCGCCGACCTTTCGCAGCCGCTCACGCCAGCCAGACCCGCGCCCCGACCCGGGGTGGATCGGCTCGTACTCGGTCGGCTCGGGCGCGCGATCCGCGGGCCAGTCACCCGGCGCGGGGACGGGTTCTCTCCAGCCTGTGGTTCCGCTATCGCTCATCGCTATCCGACAATCGTCACGGGCCCACCGCCGCCGATGTCGAGTTTGTACGCCTACGACCCACAAAGTCGACAGTCGATCCCGCGACCGGGCCCAAGTTCAGTGGAGGCGGCCGGTACTGCCCCGGCGTCCGCGGAGGAAGTCCCGATGCGTCTACGAGTGTTCCCGTCGGAGTCCGATCTCGGCGTCCGGGTCGGTCGATCCGCGGGGCACGTTCCCGGCGCCATACCCTCCTGAGCTGTCCCCCCCAGATCGAGGGTCCTACCTGCGGGGTGAGCCCGCTTCATGAAGCCGCTGGCCCGGACGCGGGCGATCCGGAGCGACTAGCTCACCTATCTAAGCGGCGAGCTTGAACTCGTGAGAGTTCGCACTTGTTGGTTTTCCGGGAGTCTTTAACGAGGCCAACCCGGAGTCCTCGACTCGCAACACCGAGACGAACAGCTCCACGTCGAATCTGGTTCGCCCCCTATGTCTACGCTGCAGTCAATGATAGCCCTGGGTTTCGCAGGGACATGAGCGCCACGGCCCACAGATGACTGCCCCAGAGAATGATCGCCACGCATCGCTCCATTCCTTGGTGGGCGAGTTCGAGGGGACGAGCGGATGGCCGGAGGCGGGTGGGCTGGCCGCGCTGGTCACGGCGCTGGTCGCGGAGCTGCTCGTGTCCATGGCGCGCGACGCAAGCGACGCCTGGGACGACGCGGGCGGGGCGATCGCGCAGGCGAGCGCGCTCCAGCAGCGGAGCATTCGGCTCGGGCGGGAGAACGCGGAGGCCTTCGCGGCGGCGCGGACGGCGCTGGCGGCGGTCAGCGAGCACGGGGCCGGGGACGCGCTCGACGATGCGAGGCTGGGGACCCTGCTCACCCGCGCGGCCGAGGTCCCGCTCACCATCTGCGAGACGGCCACGGATGCAACCACGCTTGCCGCGCTGGTCGCCGAGCGGGTCGCGCCCGAGGCCCGCGCCAATGCCGCCTGCGCCGCCGTGCTCGGTGTCGGCGCGGTCACCGCCGCCGCGCATCTGGTCGAGATCAACCTCTCGATGCGGACGCACGACCAGCGCGTGAGTCGGGCTCGGGAGCTCGTCGAGCTCGCGCGCGAGGCGAGCGAGCGAGCGCTGGCCGCGAGCGCCTGACCACCCGGGCGCCCCCAGGACCTAGGCGTGACGGCGCAGCCGCTCTCGGATCGCGGCGAGCAGGGCCTCGCTCGGCTCATAGCCGGCATTCCTGAGCGCCGCCGCAAGGTCGGCGATCGCTCCCCGCTGGAACTCCTGGTTCGCCTCGGCCAGGGCGACGATGCGGTCGGCGTCGCGGCGGGTCTGCGGCAGGGCGGCCGCCGCCTCGACCCAAGCGGGCGGGGCCGGCGGCAGCGCGGCAAGGAGTCGCGCCAGTTTCTCCTCGTCGGACATCGAACCGTTCACTCAATCACGAGACGAACTTTGGGTGTCCGATCTTCCGGAGCTCTTTGTGAAGCTTGTCAAGGCAGCGCGAGATGCGACTCGCGATCGTGCCGGGCGGCAGCCCGAGCGCCTCACCAAGCATGCGGTAGCTGTGGTCGTGCGCGAAGAAGCGGTCGAGGAGCTCGCGGCAGTTGTCGGGGAGCCGGTCGAGGGCGTCGTGAACCGTCACCGACTCGTCGATCTCCGCGAGCACGTCACGCGGGTCGGGGGTCTCGAACGTCGCCTGGCTCGCCGGCTGCTCCCGGGCCAAGCGGCGAAGGCTGTCGATCGCCAGACGCCGGGTGAGCTGAGCCAGCCATGGGCGGATCGCCGCGTCCTCGCGGAGCGTGTCGAGGTGCTCGTAGGTCCGGGCGAACACCTCCTGGAAGACGTCCTCGGCGTCGCGCTCCGGGACCCCGTACGCCCGGGTGGTGATCGCATACACGTAGCGTGAGAACCGCTCGACCAGCTCCTCCCACGCGTCGTCGTCGTCGGCCCGGCAGCGGGCGACCAGCGTCGCGTCAGACGCCGCCCCGTGACTCATGCGTGCCTTGCCCCCTTTCAGCCTTGGCTGGACCGAATCTAGCCGAGCGGTGCTCCCGCGGACCGTGCATGCCTCACATGGCCGGCCGGAAGATGTCGCGGCCGGCCGCTGACGGCTACCCCCCGCGCGAGTAGCTGAGGAGCTCCTCGCGGTCGCTCCCACCCGACACGGAGACGGCGAGCACTGGGCCGACGTCCGGCGCGTAGAACTTGAACTCGAGGACCTTCGGCTCGAGCGGGTTCGTGTCCTGGGTCATGAGCACGTCGGTGAAGTGGCCGAACGGCACCTGGGCCTGCTCGCCGACGCTGACGATCTCGCCCTTGTCCTCGGCCTCGCCGGCGTAGTACTCCTGGCGGTAGGTCATGCCCGGTTCCGGATCGGCGGGCATGATGATCCCGGGCTGTGCGCCGTCCACTCCGGCCTCGAACGAGCCCTCTGTCGAGACCGGCTTACCGTTCTCGTATTCGGTCGTGTCCTCGCCCATGTACCAGATGTTGCCCTCCGAGTCCTGCGCGTACCAGTCGTCGGTGACCTCCACCGGCTCGCCGTCCTCCGTGACCACGTCGTGGACGACCCTGGCCTCGATCCCGTTGGCGATCATCTTCGTCCTGTCGGTGACGGTGACCTCGACGCGCTGCTCCGAGCCCTCGGTGTCGGTTTCCCGGTAGACCCAGCGGCTCCCCGGCACCATCGGCCACCAGCGGTTGTCGATCCCGGTCGTGAAGTCGGCCGGATCGAGGTCGACCGACTCGCTTCCCTGCGGGAGGCTCGTGCTCGGCTCGCCGGAGTCATCGTCGCCTCCGCACGCCGCGACGAGGGCCGTCGTCAAGAGGCACGCCGAGACGGTCGCGATCGCCGCTGGGTTTCTCATCCTCACGTTCCAGAACTGCATGATCTGCTCCCTTCCTCGCTGGACACGGTTATCCCGCGCACGGATGAAAGCCGCGTGAAATGCGTCCCGCCGCCGCGCAACCGCTTTCATTCCTCATTCATGAAGGTTCTCCAGGGTGGATTCCCATGCGCGTGCTGATCGTCGAGGACGAGCCGAAGATGGCCGGGCTGATCAAGCGCGGGCTCACCCGCGAGGGCATGGCCGTCGACGTGGCCCATAAGGGCGAGGACGCTCTCTGGAGGGCCGAGGCCACCGAGTACGACGCGATCGTGCTCGACGTGATGCTCCCCGGCATCGATGGCTTCGAGGTCTGCCAGCGGCTTAGGGCGGCGGGCGTGTGGTCGCCCGTGCTGATGCTCACCGCGCGCGACTCCGTCCCCGATCGGGTCGCCGGCCTCGACCGCGGCGCCGACGACTATCTGACGAAGCCGTTCTCCTACGCCGAGCTGCTCGCGCGGCTGCGGGCGCTGTTCAGGCGCGGTCAGGCCGAGCGGCCGGTGGAGCTTCAGGTCGGCGATCTGCGCCTCGACCCGGCGACCAGGCGCGCGTGGCGCGGCCAGGCGGAGATCGAGCTCTCCGCCAAGGAGTTCGCGGTTCTCGAGACGTTCATGCGACATCCCGGCGCGGTCCTCTCCCGCTTCCAGCTCTTGGAGCACGCCTGGGACTACGAGTACGAGAACCGCTCGAACGTCGTCGACGCCTACGTGCGGCTGCTGCGGCGCAAGATCGACCGGCCGTTCGGGGTCAAGTCGATCGAGACGGTGCGCGGAGCGGGCTACCGCCTGCGGGAGGACACTGGGAGATGAAGCGGCTCCCGATCAGGATCCGGGTGACCCTGGCGTTCGCCGTCGTCATGGCCGTCGTCCTCGCGGCGGTCGGCCTCTTCCTCTACTCCCAGATGGAGTCGCGCCTCAACGAGTCGATCGATCAGGGGCTTCGCTCCCGAGCCGGCGAGGTCTCGGCTCTCGTCCGGGCCTCCCAAGGCGGGCTGGGCGGGTTCACCGAGAGTTCGCTGATCGAGCAGGAGGAGAGCTTCGCCCAGGTTGTGACCCCCGAGGGGCGCGTGCTGGACTCGACGCCGCAGCTGGGCGATCAACCGGTGCTCAGCCCCGCCGAGCTCGAGCAGGCGACGAGCGAGCCGAACTTCTTCGAGCGCGACCAGGTCTCCGGCCTCGAGGGACCGGTACGGCTGCTGGCCGCACCGGTCGACACTCCGGACGGTGAGCTGATCACGGTGGTCGGCTCCTCGCTCGACGACCGCGACGAGGCCTTGGCGAGCCTCGCCACCCTGCTGCTGATCGGCGGTCCGGTGGCGCTGCTGCTCGCCTCGCTGGCCGGCTACGGGGCGACGGCGACCGCGCTCCGGCCAGTCGAGCTGATGCGCCGCCGGGCGGCGGCGATCTCGGCCAGCGAGCCCGATCAGCGCCTGCCCGTCCCCCTCGCTGAGGACGAGCTGCGGCGTCTCGGCGAGACCCTGAACGAGATGCTCGGCCGGCTGGAGGTCGCGCTGGAGCGCGAGCGGCGCTTCGTGGACGACGCGAGTCATGAGCTCCGCACCCCGCTAGCGCTCCACAAGACGGAGCTGGAGCTCGCCCTCAGATACGGGGCGGGCGAGGAGGAGCTGCGAGCGGCGATCGCCTCCGCGATCGAGGAGGTCGACCGCCTGATCCAACTCGGGGAGGACCTGCTGATCGTCGCGCGCGCGGAGAAGGGCAAGCTCGCCGTGAGCTTGCAGTCGCTCCCGGTGGCCGACCTGCTGGCCGGGGTGGGAGAGCGCTTCCGCGCCCGGGCGGAGCAGTCGAACCGAACCCTGGTTGTCGACGGCGCGGCCGGCCTCCAGGTGGAGGGCGACCGACTCCGCCTCGAGCAGGCGCTGACGGGCATGGTCGACAACGCACTGCGCTACGGAGGGGGCGCGGTGCGGCTGTGGGCCATGCGGAACGGGGATCACGTGGAGCTGCACGTAAGCGACCACGGCCCCGGCTTCCCCGACGAGTTCATCGGCCGAGCGTTCGAGCGCTTCAGCCGCGCCGACGCGGCCCGCGCCCGCGGCGGCACCGGGCTCGGCCTGGCGATCGTGGAGACGATCGCGCGCGCCCACGGCGGAAGCGCCGGGGCGGCCAACGATCCCGGCGGGGGAGCGGACGTCTGGATCGAGGTCCCGGCGACCTCGTCTTGAGCCGCCGTGGGCAATTTCATCGCGGTTTCACCCGGCCCCTGTACCACGGCATGACCATCGTCGGACGCAGGAGGGCAAACGATGTGCGAATGCCGAGCGGCCCCTGACTCACCCCCGCCGTGGCGCCGTTCCGCCACGACCATTCTCGGCCTCGCCCTAGCTGCGGCACTCACGATCGGCGCCTGCGACGGGGGCTCCGGCGACGGCACCTCCAACGACGGCACCTCCGGCGTCGCGACATCGAGCTCGGCGACCATCCCGCAACCGCGCCTGGGCAAGCTCAACAGCCTCACGCGCCGCAGGCTTGCGCCGAAGAGCAGCCGGGTTGATCTGGCAATACCTTCTTTCTCGGCTGCTACCGCGGTCACCAACCCGCTGTTCCCGATCAGCGAGCTCCACTCGTCGGTTCTGCTTGGCGAGGTCGAGGGGGACCCGCTCAAGGTCGAGGTCACGCTCCTGCCCGAGACCAGGATCGTGGAGTGGCGCGGCCAGCGGATCGAGACCCTCCAGTCCCAGTTCGCCGCGTACCTCAACGGGCGCATCCACGAGGTCGCCCTCGACCTGTACGCCCAGGCCGACGACGGGGCCGTCTGGTACTTCGGCGAGTACGTGTTCAACTACGAGCACGGCGTCGTCGCCGACACCGAGGGCACATGGCACGCCGGCGCGCAGTACCCGCCCGCGATGATCATGCCGGCCGATCCGAAGGTCGGGGACGTCTACCGAACCGAGAACATCCCCGGCGTCGCCTTCGAGGAGGTCACGGTGAAGACAGTCGGCAAGACCGTGGAGGGGCCAACCGGTCCGGTCGCCGGGGCGATGGTCGGCCAGGAGCTCCACCTCGATGAGCGAGCCCTCGAGGACAAGACCTTCGCCCCCGGCTACGGCGAATTCTTCTCGGGCTCGCGACGGGACTTCGAGGCCAACGCGCTGACCGTCCCGGTGGACGCGGCCTCGGGGCCCGAGCCGGCCGAGCTCAGAGCGCTGTCGAGAAACGCGGACGACGCGTTCGCTGCGGCCCGATCGAAGAACTGGAAGGCCGCGTCCCGCGCGGCCGGTGGCATGACCACCGGCTGGGACGCGGTCGAGGCCGGCATGCCCGAGCGGCTCGCTACCCGGATGATCGACGCCCTGGACGCGCTCGATCGAGCGGTTGGCGCTCGCAACCGCCTCCAAGCCTCCCTCGCGGCCCTGGACGTTGCCCAGGCGAGCCTTGATCTCGAGCTGCGATACCGGCCGCCGGCCGAGGTCGACCTCGCCCGGCTCGACCTCTGGGCCCGTCAGCTGGTCACGGACGCCGGAGCGGAGCATGCTGCGGCGGTGAGGGGCGACGTCACGACCCTCGAGTGGATCCGGGACCGAATCGCCATCGCGGGCGCCGATGCGAATCGGATCGATGACGAGCTCCGTCACCTGGAGGCGGCGGCGGAGGCGGACGAGTTCTCGGACGTCGTCGACGCCACGCGGCAGCTGCGCGAAGCCCTTTCGGGCCTTTCATGACGCTTTCACCGCACCCCCGTAAAAACAGAAGCGTCCAAATGACCATTACCCAGGAGGTAAGCCAAATGACAAAGCGATCCAAGATCCTGATCGTCGGAGCGTCGGTACTCGCCATCGGGGCGGGAGGCGCCGGCGTCGCAGCCGCCACCGGCGGCGGGGACGACTCGGAGGCGCCGATCTCCGGCCAATCGCTCGACAGAGCGAGCGCCGCGGCGCTTGAGGCGACCGGCGGCGGCAGCGTCACCGACACCGAGGTGGGGGACGAGGAGAGCTATTACGAGGTCGAGGTCACGCTCGACGATGGCAGCCAGGTCGACGTGCAGCTCGACCGTGGCTTCAATGTCGTCGGCCAGTCGGCCGATGAGGAGTCGGCGAGCGACCGCTCGGAGTAGCCGCCGAACCCTGGAGCGTTCGCCCGGCGTGTGCCGGGCGGGCGCTCGCATTTTCACGGTCATTTCATTCACCGCCGCTAAGAAGATCGATTCAACAGACGATGCGGAGGTGAGACCCAGATGGACATCAGTCGCAAGACGCTCGCGATCGGGGCGGCGGTCGTGGCCCTGGTCGTAAGCGGCGCCGGGATCGCGTACGCGGTCTCCGGCGGCGATTCGGAGGAGCAGGTAACCGGCCCCGATGCTGACCGGGCGGCGGCCGCTGCGGTCGAGGCCGCGGGTGGCGGATCGGCCACCGAGGTCGAGCATCAGGACTCTGACGGCGGCGGGCTCTACGAGGTCGAGGTCCAGCGGGACGACGGCTCGGAGGTGGAGGTGCACCTCAACGGACAGTTCGAGCCCGTCGGCACGGCCGCCGATGACGACGATTCCGGCTCCGACGACGATGATGAGTCGGGCGAGGACGAGGGCGAATCGGGCGAGGACGACTGAGGTCCCGCGCTGCGGGGCGCGGGCCGATCGCCCGCGCCCCGTACCATGTCCGATCCGATGACCGAGCCGGTTGTCGTCACCTACCTCGAGTTGGCGAACCCTGGTGGGCTTCGCCCCCCTTTGCGCGAGCCGCAGCGCGGCTTCGAGCTGTGCCGAGTCCATGACCCCCAGGCCAGCCGCTGGTTCTACGAGTCGATCGGTTCCGAGTGGTCGTGGACCGAGCGCGTCCGCTGGTCCGACGCACAGTGGGCGGCGTGGGCGAGCGAGGTGGAGACCTGGGTGGCCTCCGTCGACGGCGAGCGCGCCGGCTACGCGGAGCTGCGGCCAGCTGACGGGTCGGTCGAGATCGCCTACTTCGGGCTGCTCCGTCCCTTCCACGGCCTCGGAATCGGAGGCCACCTGCTGACCCATGCGATCCGTCGCTGCTTCGAGCTGGGCGAGCGCGCCTGGGTCCATACGTGCACGCTCGACGGCCCCCACGCCCTGGCCAACTACCGCGCCCGGGGCATGCGCATCTTCCGCCGGGAGGCGGTCGTCAGGGCCGCCTGAGCGGGCCCCTGTACCGGCGGCTCCGCGGGCCACCGAAACGACCCGCAAACCCAGTCCTGGAGCCGAAAATCTGGATTTCCGCGTCGTTCCGAGCGGTGCTTGACTGATCAAGTAATTCTGGTACAATTATTCGTGGTTTGGTGCCTCTGGAAGCGGGCACCTGGCCATCGAAAGCAGGGCGCGTCTAAACGGGACCGATGGGGTTCACGGCGTGCCGATCGTTGTTTTTCGCTTGATGCGAGACGCCGACCGAGCGGCGCGGAGCCCTCGGGGAAGGAGTCCCCGATTCTGGGCCAGCGTCGGAGCCGCCACCGCGGCGACGTGACCCCGGAGGGCGCCCTGTGAGACACCGAGAAAGGAAATTGATGCCCAGTACCAGAACTCATGCAAACCAGCGAGAGAGGACGCGCCCGCGCGGCGATCATGCGCGCGCGAGCTCGGTCTCGAAGCGGGTCGACCATCGGGCCGACGAGCATCATCTCGCTGACGAGACCACCGACAGCCTGCAGCTGTTCCTGAACCAGGCGACCCGGCACAAGCTGCTGACCGCCCCGGAGGAGATCGAGCTGGCGAAGCGGATCGAGCGCGGCGACCTCGAGGCGAAGGAGACGCTGGTCAATTCCAACCTGCGGCTCGTTGTCTCGATCGCACGGCGTTACCAGGGCTTCGGCCTCCCGCTTCAGGACCTGATCCAGGAGGCGATGTTCGGGCTGATTCGCGCTGCCGAGAAGTTCGACTGGCGCCGCGGCTACAAGTTCTCGACCTACGCGACCCTGTGGATCCGGCAGTCGATCCAGCGTGGGCTCGACAACACGAGCCGGCCAATTCGGCTGCCCGCCAATGTCGCCCAGCAGCTGCGCACCCTGAATCGGGTCGAGTCCGAGCTCACTGCGAAGCTCGATCACGAGCCGACCGACGAGGAGATCGCCGACAACTCGAAGTTCGCCCTCGACGAGGTGATGGCCCTGCGGGACCTGAGCCGGGTGACGACCAGCCTCGACGCGAGCGTCACCGACGACAGCGAGACGACGCTCGGCGAGTTTCACGCCGACCAGGCGCCGGCTCCCGAGGAGGACGTGATCGGTCGCCAGCGCGAGCTGGCAGTCGAGGATGCGCTGAAGGGCCTGCCCGAGCGCGAGCGGCAGGTGCTGGAGCTGCGCTTCGGTACCAACGGCGAGGGTGAGGCCACCCTGCGCGACATCGGGCGCAAGCTCGGGATCACGCAGGAGCGCGCCCGCCAGCTCGAGGCGAAGGCGCTGGAGCGCCTCGCGACGAGCGGCTCGCTCAGCGGCTGGCGCGAGGCGGCCTAACCTGAGGCTCGCGGAGGCCGGGCGGCCGATGCCCGCCCGGCCTCCAGCAGCCGCCTGAGGAACCGCTGGGTCTCGGGCTCGCGCGGGTGCTCGAGCACCTGCTCGGGCGGTCCGACCTCGAGCAGCCTTCCCTCGTGCAGGAAGCCGACCGTGTCGGCAACCTCGCGGGCGAAGCCCATCTCGTGGGTGGCCAGGAGCATTGTCACCCCCTCGTCCTTGAGGTCGCGCACCGCCGCCAGCACCTCGCCGACGAGCTCCGGGTCGAGCGCGCTCGTGACCTCGTCGAGGAGCATCGCACGGGGCCGGGCGGCGAACGCCCTGGCGATCGCCACCCGCTGCTGCTGACCGCCGGAGAGGTTGTCGGGGCGCTCGTCCTCGCGGCCCGCCAGGCCGAAACGCTTGAGCAGGGCGCGCGCGGTCTCCTCGGCCTGCTCGCGCCCCGACCCCTGGCCGTGGACGATCCCGAGCACCACGTTCTCGAGCGTGCTCAGGTGTGGGAACAGGTTGTACGCCTGGAACACGAGCCCGAGGCGCCGCCGGACGGCGACCGGGTCCACCGATGGGTCCGTGATCACCTCGCCGTCCAGGAAGATGTCCCCGTCGTCGATCTCCTCCAGGAGGTCGACGCAGCGAAGCAGCGTCGACTTGCCCGAGCCCGAGGCGCCGATCAGGGCGACCGCGTGATGCTCCCGGATCGCGAGGTCGATCCCGCGTAGGACCTCGAGCTCGCCGAACGATTTGGTCACCCCGCGCAGCTCCAGGGTCGCCGCGGGGGCTGCTCCGTCGGGCACGAGGCTGGGGCTCATCGCGGCCGCAGCGCCCCGCGCTCCCAGCGGTCCAAGAGGCGCGCGAGCGGGATCGTGATCGTCAGGTACAGGAGCGCAGCGGCCACCAGCGGCGTGTAGTTGAAGATCGTGGAGGCGTCGATCTGAGCCTGGCGGAAGGCCTCCCCGGTGACCCCGATGATCGCGATCAGGGCGACGTCCTTCTGCAGGGCGATGAAGTCGTTCAGAAGCGGTGGCCCGACGTTCCGTACGGCCTGAGGCAGGATCACGTGGCGCAGCGCCTGGGGCTCGGTGAGCCCGATGGCAAGGGCGGCGTCGCGCTGGCCGCGGTGCACCGACCTGATCCCGGCCCGGTACACCTCCGCCACGTACGCGCCGTAGGAGAGCGTCAGCGCGATCCCGCCGAGCACCACCGGCTCTGTCGGCAGGCCGCTGAGGTCGAGCGCCGGGACGCCGAACCCGATCAGATAGACGAGCAGGATCGTCGGGATCCCGCGGAAGACGTCCGTGTAGACGATCGCGAGGAGACGCAGCGGGAACATCGCCGGGGCGTCCAGGGTTCGAAGCAGCGCCACGATCAGGCCCAGCCCGAGGACCGCCACCTCGGCCACCAGGAAGACCCGGACGTCGAGCCAGAACGCCTCCAGGATGCCCGGGAACGAGTCCCTGAACACGTCGACGTTGAAGAACGTGTCACGGACGTCCGGCCAGCCGGGGCTGGTGAGGACGAGGATGGCGAGGCCACCCAGCACGACCACCGTCGAGGTCGCCGCGATGGCTTGACCGCGCCGTGCATTCCGGCGCCGCGCAGCCTCACGCTCGGCCCGGCGGTCATTTGGACTCGGGGTTGGCTCGATGCTGTCGTCGATGATCACGCCGGGACCGGCGGCTGCGGCGACCGCCCGCGTCCTACTCGAGCGTCGGGGCGCCCGCCACCTGGCTCATCCAGCGGTCCTCGATCCGCTGCAACTCGCCCGAGTCGCTGAGCTCGTCGATCGCCTGCGAGACGCAGGCGGTGAGCGGGGAGTCCTTCTCCAGGAGTGCGCCCCACTCGTCGCCCCCCGGTGCCGGGAACTGTCCGACGATGGTCCCGTCGGGGACCTGGACCGCCGTCACGTAGAAAGCCGTGGGCACATCGACGACGATGGCGTCGACTTGCCCCTGCTTCAGCGCGGAGACCACGTCATTGGAGGTATCGAACACCTGCGGCTCCTCGGTGGGCTGGATCGAGGCCTGCGCGGCCTCGAGACTGGTGCTGCCGATCTGGACCCCGATGTTGGCGTCCGCGAGATCGGCTAGCGAGGTCGCCTCCGCGGCGGGAGAGCCCTTGGCGGCGACCACCGCTTGGTCGGCCGTGTAGTACGGCGAGGAGAAGTCGACCTGCTCGGCCCGCTGCGGCGTGATCGAGATCTGGTTGACGTCGAAGTCGAAGTCCTTGGGCCCCGGGGCGAAGGAGGCGTTGAACGGCACCACGGTCCACTCGACCTGGTCGGGAGAGAACCCGAGCTGGTCGGCGATCGCGTAAGCCGCCGCGCTCTCGAAGCCCTTGCCGTTGGTCGGGTCGTCGTTCACGAAGTACGGCGGGAACGCGGGCTTGTCCGTGCCGACGGTGAGCTGTCCGTCGGTCACGGTCTCGAGCTCGCCCGGCTCGCACTGGGCAGCGGCCGCGGTACTCCCCTCGTCCTCGGAGTCGTCGTCGTCGCCACCGCAGCCGGCGGCGACCAGCAAGGCAGCGATCAGGGAAAGGGAGATGGCGGCAGCTCTGGACACGGCGCTGGACCTCGGCTCGGCGGTGGCGACTGGAAATCCTACCCCGCAGCGCTGGCGGGATCACGACACACTTGCCTCGGAAGTCCACAAGCGCGATGAGGAGACGCAATGCGAATCTGCTTGATGATCGAGGGCCAGGAGGATGTGAGCTGGGACCAATGGCGGGAGATCGCGGCCGCGTGTGAGTCCGCCGGCATTGAGGGCCTCTTCCGTTCGGATCACTACCTCTCGGTCGAAGGCCGGCGGGAGCGCGGCTCGCTCGATGCGTGGGGGACCATCTGCGCCCTGGCCGCCGTCACCAAGAGGCTGCGCCTCGGGACGCTGGTCTCGCCGGTGACGTTCAGGCATCCCTCCGTGCTGGCAAAGCTGGTTGCGACGGCGGACCAGATATCCAAAAAACAGCACCAGCCTCACCCGTCGCAATCGGGGCTTCGCCCCTCTGCTCCGGGTCAGAAACACTTGGGTCGCAGTCGGATCGAGCTGGGGCTCGGCGCGGGCTGGTACGAGCCCGAGCACCGCGCCTACGGATTCGAGATGCCGGACACCCGGACGCGGATCGGGATGCTCTCGGAGCAGCTCGAGCTGGTCCACCGCGAGTGGACCGAGGCCGGGCTCTCGTTCAGCGGAGAGCACTACCGAGTTGAGGACCTGGACGCGCTGCCGCGACCGGAGCGCCGGCCGCGGATCATCGTCGGCGGGTCGGCCGGACCGCGCAGCGCCGCGCTGGCCGCGCGGTGGGCGGACGAGTACAACACGGTCGGCCCGACCGCGGACCAGGTCCGGGAGCGCCGCGCGGCCGTGGCCAGCGCCTGCGAGCGGATCGGCCGTGATCCCGGCGAGATGGCGTTCTCGCTGATGACCGGGTTCCTGATCGGGGCAGATCGCGATGAGCTGCGCGATCGGGCGAGCCGCCTGGCGGCCTGGCGCGGCGAGGACGCCGGAGATCCTGAGGCTTTCATCGCGGGCCTTCCCGAGGCGTGGATCGTCGGCACGGTGCCCGAGGCGATCGAGCAGCTCCGCGAGCTCGAGCGGGCGGGGGCGGAGCGGGTGATGCTCCAGCACAACCTCCATACAGACCACGAGGCGGTCGCCCTGATCGGGCGGGAGCTGGTGCCAGCCGTGGCCGGAGGCTGACCCGCGCGCCTTCAGCAGCTACTCGTACGCCAACGCCTCGAGCACGTCGAGGCGGGACGCACGGCGCGCCGGGCCGATCGCCGCCACGACGCCGGCGAGCACCGCCAGCACCAGCAGGACGATCAGGGTGCCCACCGGGATCGAGAGCGTGAAGCCCTCGTCCGCCAGCGGCCGCGAGATCAGCACGGCGAAGATCACGCCGAGGACGATGCCGAGCACGGCGCCGATGAGGGTGGTGATCACCGACTCGTAGCGGACCACGCGGCGCACCTGGCTCCTCGAGCTGCCGACGGCCCGCAGGAGCCCAAGCTCGCGCGTGCGCTCGTGGATCGACAGCGCCAAGGTGTTGACGATGCCGAACAGCGAGACGATCACCGACAGAGCGAGGAGCCCGTAGACGATTCCGAGCAGGGAGTTCAGGTCCTCTCCGATGGAGTCCTTGAGCTGCTCCTGGTCCTGCACCTGGACCGTCGGGAAGTCGGCCGCCAGCGCATCGTCGATCCTCGGCTGGACCGTCGCGGCGTCGACTCCCTCGTCGAGCTTGATGAAGACGTTGGTGACGTTGTCGCGCTCGTTGTAGGCGGCGGCGTTGGCGTCGGACGCCACGTAGTCGCCGAAGAAGTCCGTGTTGTCCTTGAACGTGCCCCGGATCGTGTAGGTGATCTCCTGCCCGGATGGAGTGGTCGAACGGAAGCTGTCGCCGACGGCGAAGCCGTTCTCGTCGGCCCAGCCCTCGTCGACCACCGCGTCGTCGGGGCCGAGCCCGTTGAGGATGTCCTGTGAGCCCTGCTCCCACTCGAGCGTCATCACCTCGCTCGCGGTCTGGGGATCGACCAGGGTGAGGTAGCCGCCGCCGCTCGCGCCCTCGACCTCGTTCTGGGTGTAGCGAAGCGGCGAGGCGACGTCCACTCCATCGACCGACTCGACCGCTCGCGTGGTGCTGGCTGGGATGTCGGAGAAGCCGTCGGTGTGGGAGATGATCAAATCGCCGGAGATCGTCTTCGCGATCGCGTCGTCGATCGAGCCGCGCAGACCCGCGGCGAACACTGCGACGAACGAGACCAGCGCGAGGCCGATCATGAGCGCGGCGGCGGTGGCGGCCGTGCGACCGGGGTTGCGGGTCGCGTTCTCGCGGGCCAGCCGGCCGGGGATGCCGCGGAGCCGTTCGAGCGGGCGGCCGACGAGCGACGCCAGCGGGGGGACGAGCTGCGGGCTGAGGATGGCGACGCCGATGAACATCGCGCCGGCGCCGACGCCGAGCCAGAGCTCCCCCGGGTCGAGCACCCCGAACAGGCCGAGCACCATCGCCGCCGCTCCCAGAATGGCTAGCACCAGGCCGCCCGCGGCGCGCAGGCGATGCTCGCCTGGGGTCGCCAGCACCGCCCCCTCGCGCAGGCCGGTGACCGGGGGAACCCGGGTCGCGCGCACCGCCGGGACCAGTGCCGCGAGCACGGTCAGCCCGGTGCCGAGCACCAGCCCGATGATCACGGTCCGCGTGGCGATCACGATCTCGGTGCTGGGGAGATCGATCCCGAGACCGCTGAAGAGGGCGTCGATCCCACGGGCGAAGCCGATTCCGGCGAGCACCCCGATGACCGATGCGACGAAGCCGATCAGGAACGCCTCCAGCACCACCGAGCCGATGATCTGACGGCGGTTGGCGCCGAGTGTGCGCAGCATCGCGAACTCGCGAGTGCGCTGGGCGACGGTGATCGAGAACGTGTTGAAGATGAGGAAGGCGGCGACGAACAGCGAGACTCCGGCGAAGATCAAGAGCGCCGTCTGCAGGAAGCCGACGAACTCCTCGACGTCGTCCTGCGAGGACTGGACGTTCTCCTCGCCGGTCTCGACCTCGACGCTCGACGGCAGCTCGGCCGAGAGGTTGGCGGCGAGCTGCTCCGGCGAGGTGCCGGGCATCGCGGCCACGTTGATCTGGTCGAGCCGGCCCTGCTTCCCGGTGATCCGCTGCGCCTCGGGCAGGGTCAGCACCGCGATTGTCGCCCCGCCGAAGTTGTCGACGTCGCCGAGGGTGGCGATGCCGACGAGCGTGTACTCGCCGGTTCCGGCCCGGCCCGCGAGGGTGATCCGGTCGCCGATCTCGTATCCCTCCGATTCAGCCGACGCCTTGTCGATCACGACCTCGTCGTCGGCAGCCGGCCTGCCACCCTCGACGTAAGTCAGCGGGTCGAATCGCTGATCGCCCGGCTCCGTGGAGAAGCCGAGGCTGGGGGCGCCCCCCGTTCCCACGGGCTCGCCGTCGGAACCGATGATGGCCACCGCCTGGTCACCGATCGCGCCGCTGGCGGCGAGGACGCCCTCGGTCGCCCGGACCCGGTCGAGGATGGACTCGTCGAACGGCGGCGCCGAGCCGTCGTCGGTCTCGACCACCTCGCGCGAGGTGACCACCGCGTCCGTCCCCTCGTTGGACTCGGTGAAGATCTCCTCGAACGAGGCGTCGATGGTGTCGGTGAGCACGTATGTGCCGGCGACCATCATCACCCCGAGCACGACTGCCAGGGCGGTCAGGATCGTCCGGAGCTTGCGCTCCCAGAGGTTGCGAACGGCGACCGCGCGCATCGGCCGTGCCTATGCGACTTGCTTCATCAGGTCGAGGACCTCCTCGGGTGAGCCGGCCTCCTCGTCGCGGACGATGCGCCCGTCCACCAGCACCACGACCCGATCGGCGACGGAGGCGGCGGTCGGGTCGTGGGTGACCATGACGACGGTCTGCCCGAACTCGTCGACCGCGTGGCGCAGCAGCTTGAGGACCTCATCGCTGGACTTCGAGTCGAGGTTGCCAGTGGGCTCGTCGGCGAACACCACCGCCGGCTTCGAGGCGAGCGCCCGCGCGATCGCGACGCGCTGCTGCTGGCCTCCGGAGAGCTCAGAGGGACGGTGGTCGAGCCGGTCACCGAGGCCGACCGCGGTGATGAGCTGCGCGAGCCGCTCGGGGTCCGGATCGCGACCCGCGAGCTTCAGCGGCAGGAGGATGTTCTCCTCCGCGGTCAGCACCGGCAGCAGGTTGTAGAACTGGAACACGAACCCGACCTTGTCGCGGCGGAGCCTGGTCAGCTCCGCGTCGTCGAGGTCGGAAAGCTCGACCCCGTCGATCACGACCGAGCCTGAGGTGGGCCGGTCAAGGCCGGCAAGGCAGTGCATCAGCGTCGACTTGCCCGAGCCCGACGGGCCCATGATCGCCGTGAATCTCCCCTCCGGAAAGCCGACGGTGGCCCCGTCCACCGCGCGCACGGCGGCATCGCCCTCCCCGAAGACGCGGTGGACGTCGACGGCTGAGACGATGAGCGAGTTGTCGCTGGGGGTGGCGTCGGTCAGCGAATCGGTCAAGGTGGCCTTCCTTCCGGTCCTGGGGGGCTGCGCGCAGACTGACGACCGCGAGCCGGGAATGCAATTGGGGATGTCCCCAACGAATCCCTGCGTCCCGGTGCGAACGAGGGTAGCCGGATCCGGGCGACTATCCCCCGGCCACGCCCGCGCCGATCATCGGCGCCAGGTAGCGATGAGCGAGCGCGCGGCCC
Source organism: uncultured Actinomycetes bacterium (assembly GCA_963788115.1). Classification (GTDB taxonomy): domain Bacteria; phylum Actinomycetota; class Thermoleophilia; order Solirubrobacterales; family 70-9; genus CAWBFD01. The sequence goes on along the minus strand of CAWBFD010000002.1, from coordinate 670,393 downwards.
TCGCGCAGATGCGCCAGGGGCAGGCGGCTCTCCGGCGTGAGCACGAACGACAGGGCGAGCCTGGCGAGGATCTCGGCCAACGGATCAGGATCGAACCGGGCGACGATGCCCTCCTCCTGCGAGGCTCGGATCTGCGTGACCAGGAACTCGCGCACGACGCCCAGCACCGGCCCTCCCTCGGTGGTCAGGAGCGGCAGCAGGGTCTCCGGCTCGGTCACCGCCAGACGCTGGAGCAGGGCGTGGGAGCGGGCGAACCGCAGCGCCACGACGAAGCTCTCGATCAGGCGCTCCTCCAGTGTCGGCAGCTCGGCGGTGGCCGCTTGCAGCTCGGCGAAGAACCGCTGGCATTCGCGCAGGATTGCCGCTTCGACGAGCCGGTCCTTTTGGGGGAAGCGGCGGTAGATCGTCATCCGGCTGAGCCCCGCGCGCCGGGCGACGTCCTCGACGCTCGAGCGGCGAAGCCCGAGCAGCTCGAACTGCCGCGTAGCCGCGTCGAGAATGCGCTCGGTGGTCGCGTCGCCGGGCTCGCCTTCGTCGGCGAGGGCCCGGGCGGCCAGCGAGGGCGTCGGGGCGTTCACGTGCGCCGCAGGGTCGGCTTGCCGGCCGCCAGGCGCCGTGCCTCGGTGCGTGCGACCGTGTCGAAGATGACATCGTTGCCGCCGCGTCGCAGCAGATGCGGGACCAGCCTCCGCGAGCGCCTGCTGCTCGCGGCGAGCGCCTGGTAGGCGGCTGCCTGGGCCGACCCCCAGGAGAAGCCGTAGAGCTCCCGGATCCGCTCCGGCAGGCTGCCCATCAGGATCAGGTTCGAGACCCGCATGTTCGGCCACCAATGGCGTGGCACGGGGATCCGAAACGCGGTTTGGGGGGCGACCACGCGGGCGTCGTCCGTGAGGAAGAGCTCCCCCTCCAGCCGCGCCCGCCAGTAGGAGCGGAACTCGGCCCAGCTTCCCGGCGCGTCGGCCCGAGGCAGCCCGAACAGCTCCCCGAAGAGCAGGTAGTCCTGCCAGAGCGCCTCGCGCTCACGGGCGGAGAGCGGCCTAACCAGCGTCTCGTAGAGAACCGCTGCCGAGTCCGCGATGCAGGCCAGCGTCCACAGCATCAGCGGTGGATCAGTGGCCGAGTACGGGGTGCCGGCCGGCCAGCGGCCGGCCGGCTCGGGAAGCGTCCCGCGAACCCGCTCGTGGAGGCGGTGGACCATGGCGAGCGCGCGGTCGGCCTCCACCCGCGTGTCGAAGAAGATCGTCTCGTGGACCTTCGCCGTTCGGGCCAGGCGTGTGAATGGTGACGTGGCGGCGCTGGTCGAGGCCATCGTCCCCGTGTAGGTGAGCGGGTTGGCCGCGCCCACCAGGAGCCCGCGCTGGCCGTAGTGGAGGCCCACCGCGCGCTCGCCGTGCACCCGTCGAAGGACGGACCTGCCGCGTGGGAAGTAACCGTCGTCTTGGCGAGCGCGTCCCCTTTCGCTGCCATCGCCGCCATGTGACATATCGACGGCGATCATAACATTGTCACCCGGGCGCAGCCGCCCTTAGCATCGACCGCATGAGGCGCCTGTTCCTGCTGGTAGCGGCCGTCGTCCTGGTCGACACGATGTTCTACGCGGCGATCACGCCGCTCCTGCCCGAGTACGTGGACGACCTCGGGCTGTCGAAGACGGCCGCCGGGATCCTCAACGCCTCCTACGCCGCCGGGACGCTGGCTGCCTCGCTCCCCGCCGGTTGGCTCGTGGCCCGGGCCGGGGTCCGGCCGACGATCCTGCTCGGGCTCACCCTGATGTCCGCGACCAGCGTGGTCTTCGCGTTCAGCGACAACGTCGTGGTGCTCGACCTCGCCCGCTTCTGCCAGGGCATTGGAGGGGCATGCTCATGGGCCGCGGGCATGGCCTGGCTGGTCGTGGTCGCCCCGCGCGAGCGCCGCGGCGAGCTCATCGGCTCCGCACTCGCGGCCGCGATCGCCGGGGTCCTGCTCGGGCCGGTGCTCGGCGGTGCTGCGACCGTGATCGGCTCCGAGCCCGTGTTCTCGATCGTCGGCGTGCTGGGCCTCGGCCTGGTCGCGTGGGCGCGGACCATGCCCGCACCAGAGCCGGTTCCCACGCCGGAATGGCGAGCGCTCACGCGCTCGCTCGCGAACCCCGCGGTCCTCGCCGGGTTCTGGCTGGTCGCGCTCCCGGCGCTCTTCTCGGGCACGATCGCGGTCCTGACCCCGCTGCATCTCGACGAGGCCGGGGCGAGCGGCGTGGCGATCGGCGCCGTGTTCCTGGTCGCCGCGGGGGTCGAGGCCGTCGTCACCCGGGCCCTTGGACGGGTCTCCGATCGCGCCGGGCGGATCATGCCGATCAAGGCCGGGCTGGCCGGCTCGACGGTCGCTGCGCTGCTCCTCCCCCTCCCTGACACCGTGATCCCGCTGGCGTTGGCGGTGATCGCCGGGGTGGTTGCGCTGGCGTTCTTCTGGGCGCCGGCGATGGCGATGCTCTCCGACGCCGCCGAGGCGACCGGACTCGACCAGGGCTTCGCCTTTGCGCTCACCAACCTCGCCTGGGCCGGGGGTCAGGTCATCGGGGGCTCCGGCTCCGGCGCGATCGCGGAGGTCGGATCGGACGCGATCCCCTTCCTGGCGGTCGCCGCACTCTCGGCGATCACGCTCGCGGTGCTGATCGCTGCGGAGCGCCGGCGCGCGCAGCCGTCATCGGTGACGGTCAGCTAGGTTCGGCCCGAACGCTCAAACGCCGCTTGGGCGCGAGCTCGACGCGCTCGAGCCCGAGCCAGCTCGCCATCGTCTCGAGCTCCGCCCGGAGCGCCTCCATCGTCTCGCCTGGCGCGTCTGGCTCGAGTCGGGCCGCGGGCACGCGCAGAGTGCCGGTGCTGCGGTCGGCCTTCAGATCGGCCCTCGCGACCAGCCGGTCGCCGAGCAGGAAGGGCAGCACGTAGTAGCCGTCCCGCCGCTTCGCGGCGGGCACGTAGATCTCGAGCCGGTACCTGAACCCGAACAGCCGCTCGACCCTGGAGCGCTCCCAGATCAACGAGTCGAACGGGCCGATCAGGGCGCGCGCCTCGACCCGTCGCGGAATCCTCGCCTCCGCATGCAGATACGCCGGGGTCCGGCCCCACCCCTCGACCTCGACCGGCTGAAGCTCTCCCGACTCGACCAGCTCGCGCACCCGCTCGCGGGCTTCCGCAGTCGGGAGCCGGAAGTAGTCCCGAAGGTCCCGCTCGGCGGCGACGCCCAGCGCCCTGGCCGCGATCCGCACCAGCTCGCGCTGGGCGTCGGTCTCGCTTGGAGTCGGCGCCTCGATCACCTCGCGCGGCAGTACCCGTTCCGGGAGGTCGTACAGCCGCTCAAACCCGCGCCGGCGGGCGCTCGTGATCCTGCCGCTCCAGAACAGCCACTCGAGTGCACGCTTCCCGTCGGACCAGTCCCACCACGGGCCCGAGCGGCGGGGCCGCTCCTCGGAGAGGTCGGAGGCGGCGATCGGCCCGCGATCGCGCACCTCGCCCAGGACTCGCTCGACCAGGTCGGGCTGGTCGCGCTGTACCCGCCGCATCCCGCCCCAGGCGTCGTGCGCGGCGCGCTCCATACGCCAGCGAAGCAGCGGCCACGCGGCAACCGGCAGCAGCGAGGCCTCATGCCCCCAGTACTCGAACAGCCGCCGCGGCGCACGGTGGGCGCTGCGATCCAGAAGCTCGGTCGGATAGGGGCCGAGCCGGCTGAACAGCGGCAGGTAGTGGGCCCGGGTGAGAACGTTGACCGAGTCGATCTGCACGAGGCCAACGCGCCCGAAGACGCGGCGAACGGCCCAGCCGTCGGCCGCCGAGGCCGGCCGGGGCCGGTCGAGTCCCTGCGCCGCGAGCGCCAGCCTCCGAGCATGGGCGGCGGAGACCTGCTCGCGAGGGCGGGCGGTCATGCGGCGGCAACCGGCGGCCGGGGGGCGAAGTCAGCGAGCGCTTCCAGGATCACCTCGATCAGCGCGCCAGGGTAGCGTCGCGTCGATGCGATCGGGAGAGTCACCGCGGCGCGTGCTCGTCGCCGCCGACAGCTTCAAGGGCACGTTCCGCAGCGCCGAGGTCAACGTCGCGATCGGCGCGGCCTTCGAGGACGCCGGCTGGACCGCAAACTCCCTGTCGGTGGCCGACGGCGGCGAGGGGACCATGGAAGCCCTGGTCTCGGCGCTCGGTGGGATCTACCGGGCCGCCCAGGCGTCCGACCCCCTGGGACGCGCCGTCGACGCGCGCTGGGCGCTGCTGGGCGACGGCCGCGCGGCGGTCGAGGTTGCCGAGGCGAGCGGGTTGTGGCGGGTCGCCGAGGAGGAGCGCGACGCCTGGGCCGCGTCCACCTACGGGACCGGCGAGCTGATCGCCGCCGCGGCGACGGCCGGGGCAGAGCGCGTGCTCGTCGCCGCCGGCGGCAGCGCGACCACCGACGGCGGGGCCGGCGCGCTGCGCGCGCTTGAGGAGGCGGGCACCGAGGTCGGGATGGACGTCATCTGCGACGTCGCCACCGCCTGGGAGGACGCCCCCGCGGTCTTCGGCCCGCAGAAGGGCGCCGACCCGCCCACGGTCGTTCGGCTGGAGCGACGGCTCGACGAGCTAGCGGAGCGAGCGCCACGTGACCCGCGTGGCGTGCCAGGGACCGGTTGCGCCGGCGGGCTCTCCGGGGGGCTGTGGGCGTTCCGGGGCGCGCGCCTCCTCCCGGGCGCCTCGTTCGTGCTCGATGCGATCGGTTTCGACGCCCACCTGCCCGCTGCCGACCTGGTGGTCACCGGAGAGGGACGGCTCGATCGGCAAACGCTGGCCGGGAAAGTGGTGGCCGAGATCGCGCGTCGCTGCCGCGAGCAGGGGGTTCAATGCTGGGCGATTGTGGGCAGCCTCGACCTCGCGCGGGATCGCCTGGACGAGCTGGGGCTCGATGGTGTCAAGGAGGCACCGACGCTTCCCGAGATCCGCGCTCGAGCGACGGCCATCGCGGGGCGTCCCCGCGGCCGCTGATGCCGTTTCCCGGCCATCACCGGGTTAAGGCAGCAGCGAAGGGGAATTCGCCCCAGCGGAACGGGGCATCTCGGGCTCCGGTGCGGTAGGAAGTGCGGATGGACGTCAACGCGGCGATGGGCAAGGTCGGACTGCCGGCCTCGATGCGTGAGCTGGCGAGTCGCGACTGGGACGCGATCGTCGTCGGCGGAGGCCACAACGGGCTCGCCGCTGCCGCCTACCTGGCCCGTACCGGCCGATCGGTCCTGGTGCTCGAGCGGCGGGAGCAGCTCGGCGGCGCCTGCACGCTCGAGCAGCCGTTCGAGGACCCCCGATACGTGGTCAGCCCGTGCGCCTACGTCGTCGGGCTGCTCGACCCGGTGGTGATCGCCGAGCTCGAGCTCGAGCGCCACGGCTACCGGGTGACCGCGGCGGACCCGAACGTATGGTGCCCGCTGCCAGACGGCAGCGCCTTCGCCGAGTTTCTCGACCGGGAGCGGACCGTCGCCTACCTGCGCGACAACCGGTTCTCCGAAGCCGACATTCGCGGCCTCTTCGCCTATGAGGAGGCCTTCGATCGCGCCCGCCGGCTGCTCCGGTCCGGCCCCCGCGGGGACACCTGGCAGGGCCCCTCGCCCACCCGTGCGGAGATCGAGGAGCTGCTCGGCGACGAGGAGCTCGTCCGGCTCACGTTCGAGGAGTCGATCGCCGACGCGCTCGACCGGTACGTCTCCGACGAGCGCCTCAAACACGCGCTGTTCGGACAGGGCGTGATCGGCGCCAACGCCGGGCCGCGCGATCCCGGGACCGCCTCGGTCAAGCTCATGCACCACCAGGGCGATCTGCTCGGCCTGGGCTCGGTCTGGGGCTACGTCCACGGCGGCATCGGCCGGGTCTCGTTCGCGATCGCGCAGGCCGCGCTCGATGCCGGGGCGACCCTCGCCGCCGGCGTTCCCGTGGCTCGCATCCTGCCCGGCGAGGGGGTGGAGGTCGAGAGCGGCGAGCTGATCCGCGCGCCGGTCGTGATCTCGAACGCGGACCCCAAGCGGACGCTGCGAATGCTCGGGTCCGACGGCCTTCCCGACGACTACCTGAAGCGGCTCGAGAGCTGGGACGTGAGCTCGCCGGTGGTGAAGGTGAACGCGGCGCTGAGCCGTATCCCGACGTTCCCCGCGGCGAACGGCGAGATCCAGGCCGATCGGGCGATGGTCTCGATCACCCCGGGGCTCGACGCGGCGCAGGAGGCGTTCGAGGCGTGCTCGCGGGGAGAGCCCCGCGTCGGCTATGCCGACCTCTACTTCCAGTCGGCATACGACCAGTCGGTCGTCCCTCCCGGCAAGCAGGTGATGAGCGTCTTCGCCCAGTACGCGCCGTATGAGCTGGCCGAGGAAGACTGGGCCGCTCGCCGCGCTGAGATCGGGCGATCCGTGCTCGACGCGATCGCTGCCTACGCGCCCGACGTCCACGAGTGCGTCGAGGAGGTCCAGGTGCTTGGGCCGCCGGACATCGAGGAGCGGATCGGCCTCACCGGCGGCCACATCTTCCAGGGGCAAGCGCTGCCGGACCAGATGTGGGACCGGCGACTGGAGTGGCGAACGCCGGTGAAGGGTCTCTATCTGTGCGGAGCGGCCACTCATCCGGCTGGCTCCGTGATCGGCCTCAACGGCCGCGGCGCGGCGATGGCGGTGCTCGATGACCTCGGCTGATCCCGGCCCTGCGGTCGTCCTCATCGCCCGCCGGCTGCTCCGCGGCGGCCTCGAGGAGCTCGGCGGGCTCGAGCTGCGCGAGGGCGGCCTGGACGTGACCCCCGAGCAGCTGCGTGAATTGGCGCGCGGGGTCGCCGCGATCATCGCCGATCCCACAGTCCGCGTCGACGAGCCCCTGCTGGAAGCCGCCGGCCCGGAGCTTCGGGTTGTCGCCAACTTCGCCGTCGGCTACGACAACATCGACGTCGACGCCTGCCGGGCCCGTGGGATCGCGGTCACCAACACACCGGACGTGCTCACCAACGCCACCGCCGAGCTGGCCCTGACGCTGACGCTCGCCGCTGCCCGGCGCCTGTCCGAGGCCGAAGCCGAGCTCCGCGCCGGGCGCTGGCACGGCTGGGACCCGGCGGCGCTTCTCGGCCTGGAGCTCAGTGGCGCCACCTTCGCCGTGATTGGGCTCGGGCGGATCGGCCGGCGGTACGCCGAGCTCGTGCGCCCGCTCGCAGGCGAGATCCTCTACGTCTCTCGGAGCCCCAAGCCAGATGCCGAGTCCGACCTGGGGGCGGTTCGGGCCGAGCTGGTGGAGGCGCTCGAGCGCGCGGACGTGATCAGCCTGCACCTGCCGGCCACGCCCGACACCAGGCACCTGATCGGCGCGGACGAGCTGGCCACGATGGGCGAGCAGGCGGTGCTGGTGAACACCGCCCGGGGCTCGATCGTCGACAGCGATGCGCTGGCAGGGGCGCTCGACCGTGGTCAGATTTGGGCGGCGGGCCTCGATGTCTACGAGACCGAGCCCGAGGTGCCCCAGGCGCTCCTGGACGCGCCCCGATGCGTGCTGCTCCCGCACATCGGCTCGGCGACCACCCGGGCCCGCGACGCGATGGCGCGGACCGCAGCCAGGAACGTCGTCGTCGTCCTGCGAGGCGAGGAACCGCCGAACCGCGTCGCCTAGCCGCTCAGTGCTCCGGTGCCACCGGGGGGCGGCCGCGCATCACCTGCATCAGCGACCAGGCGGACACCAGCGACCAGACGCTCTCGAGCAGGACGAATCCCCACTGCTCCTCCTCGAGGGCGAGCACCGTGAGGATCACGGCGCCGACGAGGTTCAGGACTAGATACGAGCGGGAGCTGACGCTGAGCAGGCCGAACTGCGCCGCGGCGAAGCCGGCGAGGATCATGAGCGCCCCCGCGATCTGGATGACCTGGTCCATCGCATCGAGGTTACGAGACGCGGTCGCCAACGATCGGGCTCGGCTCGGTGCCGGGTCGTCAGCGCGCGGTGAACCCGGTCGGCGCCCGCACCAGCTCGTGCCGGTCGACGACGCTGTCGATCAGCCCGTAGTCGAGTGCCTCCTCCGGGGTGAAGTAGTTGTCGCGCTCCATGTCGCGGCTCACCTCGTCGGCGCTTCGGCCGCTGTGCCGGGCGTAGATCTCCGCCATCCGCCGACGCTGCCGGAGCACCTCACGCGCGTGGATCTCGATGTCCGTCGACTGACCCTGGAAGCCGCCGGTCGGCTGGTGAATCAGGATCCGGGAGTTGGGCAGCGCCCTGCGCTTGCCTTCGGCGCCGCCCGCGAGCAGGACCGATCCCATCGACATCGCCACCCCGAAGCAGATCGTCTGCACATCGGGGCGCACGTACTGCATCGCGTCGTAGATCGCCAGCCCGGCGTAGATCGAGCCGCCCGGCGAGTTGATGTAAAGCGAGATGTCCTTGTCCGGGTCCTCGGCCTCGAGGTGGATGATCTGGGCGACGATCAGGTTGGCGATGTCCTCGTCGATCGGCTGGCCGCAGAAGACGATCCGCTCGCCCAGGAGCCGGGAGTAGATGTCGAACGAGCGCTCTCCGCGAGCCGTCTGCTCGACCACCATGGGGACCAGCGACATTGCGCGCCTCCTTCATTATGCAACCCTGCGGTTGCGCTTTGTGAACCACGGTAGCATGTGCAACTCAGCGGTTGCGCAAAGGACATCGAGACGACGACGGGAGGCCACCGATGGGCGAGACCGAGATCACCGAGATGGACGGCGAGCGGAGGGTCGATCGCGAGGCCGTGCTGGACGCATCCCCGAGCGAGGTCTGGGAGGCGATCAGCGAGGAGTCGCGACTGGAGGAGTGGCTCGCCGATGAGGTCGAGCTCGAGCTTGTCGAGGGCGGCGACGCGACCTTCCGCTTCGCGGACGGCGAGCGCCGCGGCACCGTCGACGCGATCGAGGAGGAGAGCCGGCTTGCGTTCACCTGGTCGCGTCCAGGCGAGCCACCGAGCCAGGTCGAGTTCCGGATCGAGGCGATCCCGGAGGGCACGCGCCTGTTCGTCACCGAGTCGGCCCGGGTCGGGGCCCGATCGGATTTCAGGGGGCCGGTCGCGTGCGGGCTCGGGGACGCCGCCTGGGAGCGGAGGCTGTCGACGCTCGCAGGGATCGTGCGCCTCGTGCTCGTCGCCTAGGCCATCCGATGCAGCCCGACGCCGTCTTCGCCGCCCTGGGCGACCCCACACGTCGCCAGGTGGTCGAGCTGCTCGCGCGTGAGCCCTCGGTGACAGCGACCGGGCTCGCCGCCCAGCTGCCGATCAGCCGCCAGGCGGTCGCCAAGCACCTGGTGGTCCTGCGCGCTGCCGGGCTCGTGCACCCATCCCGGGTCGGGCGCGAGACTCGCTACGCGCTCGAGCGGGAGACGCTCGAGGACGCCGCCCGCTGGATCGAGCGGGTCGGGGAAGAGTGGGACCACCGGCTCGGCGCCCTCCGCCGCTCCCTCAGTCCGCGAGCGTGAACGAGGCCTCGTCGACGTAGCACCAGCACCAGTCCTCGCCGGGCTCGGCCGACTGCACGATCGGGTGCTCCTCGGCTCGGGCGTGCGCGGACGCGTGGCGATTCGGCGAGGAGTCGCAGCAACCGACGTGACCGCAGCTGAGGCAGACGCGCAGGTGGAACCAGCGGTCGCCCGCGCGAAGGCAGTCCTCGCAGCCCTCCACCTCGTCGGGAGCCTCCACCCTGATCTGGTCGGTGTGGGAGCAGCGGGCCATGGAGATCAGAGCTCCAGCTCGACCCCGGCGGGGCCGAGGTTGACCACCCTCGTGGGCCCGATCTGAGACTCCGTTCCCCAGCTCTCGTGGATGTGGCCGCAGACCGCGAGCCGCGGTCGCTTCGCCTCGATCGCGTGCAGGATCGCCTCGCTCCCGAGATGGTCACCGGCGCCGCTCTGATCGGCATGGCCCCGTGGCGGCGAGTGCAGCACGAACACGCCGTCCTCGGGCGCCGGCTCCAGCATGGTTGCGGCCTCCTCGTCGGAGAGGTCGAAGCTCCAGTCCCATGGCGTCACCGGGACCCCGGCGCCGAGGCCGAAGAACTCCGTTCCGTCGATCATGGCGCCCTCCCCGTGGAGCACGCTCGCCGCGTCCCACCCCGCGCACGCCTCGCGCAGCGCCTCCTCGGTCTCGTTGTTCCCCGGAACGAGCAGCGTCGGCCGTTCGATCTGGCTGAGCACGCCGATCGCCTCCTCTAGGCCCTCGTGGATCGAGGCGAAGTCGCCCGCCGCGATCACGACGTCGGCATCGGCGGCGCGATCAACCAGCAGGGCGCACTGGTCGAGGTCGCGATGAACATCACTGAAGGCGAGCAGCCTCACGTCGCCGATGCTAGATGACTGATTCCCAATCCACGCACCCGCGGATGACGGCGCATGCCGTCGCTGGATCGCCACCCGTGCCCTCGCCAATAGGGCACCGCTATTGGCCTCGGGCACGGGCGGCGCCCAGCTCGGCCTGCGCCGCCCCCGCGGGCACGCCGATTAGGAATCATCATCCAGATGACCCGCGCTACGCTGACCTGCGCATGTGCATGCAGTGCATGGTGGCGGCGATGAGCACGGTCGGAGCGGCGAGTGGGCTGCGCTCGTGGATCGCGGCGCGCTTTCGCGGGCGCCTCGGCCCGGCTGGGCTCAGGGCGGCGACAGTGACGCTGTTCGCGTTCGCTGTCCTGGGGTCGGGCCTCCTCTTCAGCGGCACCGGCACCTGACAGGCGTCGCTACCCGCTGGCGCGACGACGCGTGGAGCCTTGACCACCGTATAGGTGGCAAACCCTCCACCCGTGTCCGCAGAAGCCGTGGCCCTGCCGTCACGTGGCATCAAGCGGTCCGCAGGTGGCCGAGCCCGCCTCGCGGTCCCGCCCGGCACTGCAAGCGAGAGTGATTCTCATTATGATCTCCGCCAATGAGGGCGCAATCGAGGAGGAGGCGTGGAGTGATCCCGGCCATCGCCGCGGTCCTTGTGGCCGCCGCCCTCACGCTCGGCGCCTGCGGCGACAGCGCCGCGGACGACGGCCAGACGCAGGTCGTCGCCACCACGACGGTCGTCGCCGATCTGGCTCGCAACGTCGCCGGCGACCGAGCGGACGTCGTGGGGTTGCTGGCGCCAAACAGCGACCCGCACGACTACGAGCCGAGGCCGAGCGATGCCGAGGCCGTGGCCGAGTCGGACCTCGTGCTGAGGTCGGGGGGCGACCTCGATCTCTGGGCCGAGGAGGTGATCGACGCCACGGGAGAGGACCCGACCGTGATCGACCTGATCGACTCGGTGGCAACGATCGAAGGGGACGGCCAGGAGGGCGGGGAGGTCGACCCTCACTGGTGGCAGGATCCGCAGAACGCGATCGCCGCGGTCCACGAGATCCAGCGGGCGCTCGCGGAGGCGGATCCGGATGGCGCCCAGATCTACGGGCGCAACGCCGACGGCTACATCGCACGGCTCCAAGACCTCGATCGGCAGGTCGCTGATTGCATCAGCCGGCTTTCGGCCGGCGAGCGAAAGCTGGTCACCACTCACGACGCGCTCGGCTATTTCGCCGACCGCTACCGGCTCGAGGTGATCGGCGCCGCGATCCCCGCGCTGACGACGCAGGCGCAGCCCTCCGCCGGGGAGACGACCGCGCTCGTCGACCAGATCGAAGACGAGGGCGTCAACGCGATCTTCCCGGAGGCGGGCCTCAACCCGGCGCTTGAGGAGGCGCTCGCCGACGAGGCCGGGGTCCAGGTGGGGGGCGAGCTCTGGGCCGACACGCTCGGCCCGGAGGGGTCGTCGGGCGCGACCTACATCGAGGCCATGGCGAGCAACGCCGAGACCCTTGCCCGCGGCCTCAGTGGTGGATCCGCAGCATGCGAGATCGATGTCAGGACGTGATGGCCCTGTCCGCGACTCAGCCCGCGCCGCTCAAGCGCTGCACGACGGGCACTCGCCCCTGAGGATCACGTCATGCCCGCCGACCCGGTAGTCGAGCCGGCCAGCGAGCCGCGCGATCGCTCGCTCGAGCTGGGGATCCGCGAAGGCGCTCACACGCCCGCACGTGTCGCAGACCAGGTGGTGGTGATGGTCGCCGCTCGGCAGCGCCGGCTCGTAGCGGGCGGTGCCCTCGCCGACGTCGAGCCGCTGGACCACTCCGAGGCCCTCGAGCAACTCGAGCGCGCGATAGACGGTTGCGATCCCGACCCCCTCGTCGCGGAGGCGGTCGGCGATGTCGCGGGCGGTGAGCACGCAGTCCTGCTCCCCCAGCAGCTCGATCACGCGCGAACGGGCTCGGGAGGCGCGGTGGCCGGCGTCGTGGACGCGCGACTCGGCGTGCTCGGCCCACGTAGACACGGCGGAGTCGCTGGATGCTCGCTGCGCTCCCATCTAGCGCAAACGATAGCCGTTCTCATGAGCGACTCCCGGCGCCCAATCGAAAGTGAGTCTCACTTATAGTCGGCTCCCTTGAGCCAGGCGAACGCGCTTCCCTCGTGAACCCGCTCGATCCCTTCTCGCTCCGATTCATGCAGCTGGCGGCCGCCGAGGTCGCGCTCCTGTCGGTCCTGGCGGGGACGCTCGGCGCCCAGATCGTGCTCCGGGGCCTCGCCTTCTTCTCGCATGCGGTTGGAGCCGGCGCCTTTCCGGGTCTGGTCCTGGCCTCGGCGTGGGGGATCCAGCCGCAGCTCGCAGCGCTGGGCACCGGGGGGCTGTTCGCGGGAGGGCTCGAGCGCCTCACCAGGGCCGGGCGCGTCGCCACGGACTCGGCCACTGCGCTCCTTCTCGTCGGGGCGCTGGCGCTGGGTGTGGTGCTGGCGAGCGACGTGTTCGCGTCCGATGCGGGTGTCGACCAGCTCCTCTTCGGCACCCTCGTCGGAATCGGGGAGGACGAGCTCCTCGCGACCGCGCTGGCCGCCGGCGCCGCAGCGGCGATCTGGCTCGGCCTGCGGCGGATCTGGGTGGCGACCGCGTTCGACTCGGCCGGGGCGGCGTCGAGCGGCCTGCCGGTGATCGCGGCCGACTGGCTGCTCCTTGGGGCGATCGCGCTCGCAGTGGTCGCCGCGGTGGACGCCGTCGGCAGCCTCCTGGTCGGCGCGGTCCTGGTGGTTCCCGCGGCGACCGCTCGGCTGCTCTCGCGCACGGTGCGCGGGATTGAGCTCGGCGCGTTCGCGCTCGCCCTGGCCGAGGGGCTCGTCGGCCTCTGGCTCGCATACGAGCTCGATGTGCCCCCGGGGCCGGCGATCGCGGTGCTCAGCGGAGGCATCTTCGCCGTGGTTGCCGTGATCGCTGCAACCCGCCGTCGCGAAGGAGCAGGATGACCGCGCCGATCCTCCTCGAGGCCGAGGCGTTGAGCGCGTCCTATCGGCCCGGCGAGAAGGCGATCGAAGACGTCGCGTTCCGGGCCTCGGCCGGTGAGTTGATCGCGGTGCTGGGTCCGAACGGCGGGGGCAAGACGACGCTCTTCCGCGCGATTCTCGGCCAGGTGCCGCTCGTCACCGGACTGATCGATCGCGGTGGGCGGGTCGCGTACGTGCCGCAAACGGAGCGTCCACGCCTCGACTTTCCGGTCAACGCCGTCGACGTCGCCTTGATGGGCACCTATCCCTCGGTGCCCTTCTACCGTCGGCTCGGCCGACCCCAACGACGGGTCGCACTAGACGCGCTCGGCCGGGTCGGGCTCGGGGACCTGGCGGCCAAGCCGTATGGAGAGCTCTCCGGCGGCCAGCGCCAGCGGCTGCTGATCGCCCGCGCGCTCTGCCAGCGGGCCGATGTGCTCCTGCTCGACGAGCCGCTCACCGGCGTCGACCGGCCGAGCGCCGAGCGCATCCTCGACATCCTCGATGACCTTCGCGGCGACGGGCGTGCGGTGCTGGTCGCCACCCACGACATCGAGCAGGCCCGTTCGTTCGACCGAGTCCTGTGCCTCAACCGCCGCCAGCTCGCCTTCGGCCCGCCGGAGCTGACGCTCACGCCGAGCGTCCTCGCCGAAACCTACGGCGGCGAGCTGATCCGGCTCGGCGAGGGCGAGCGGGCCGTCGTTGTCCAGCACCACCGGCACGCATGATCGACGCCCTCACCGAGCCGTTCTCCCAGGGAATCACCCAGCGGGCGCTGGTCGAGGTCCTCCTCCTCGCCGCCGCTTGCGGCCCGCTCGGCGTCTGGGTCGTCCTCTACCGCCAGAGCTATACGGCCGAGTCGATCGCGCACGCGATGCTGCCGGGGTTGGTGGTCGCCTCGCTCGCCGGGGCGCCCCTGCTGGGCGGTGCCGGCGCGGGGGCGCTGCTTGCCGTGGCGTGCATCTGGCTTGCGGGGCGGCAGCGAGTGCTCGGGACCGACGCCGCGGTGGGGGTGACGGTCACCGCGCTGTTCGGCCTCGGTGCCCTGCTCGCGCTCGAGCCCGAGGTGCCGGCCCGCCTCGGCGAGATTCTGTTCGGCGACCTGCTGTCGATCGACGCGGGCGACCTCGCGCTCACCGGTGGCGCCGCGGCCGTCGTGATCGCGGCGCTGGTCGCCCTCCACCGCAGCCTTTCCCTCGCCGCCTTCGATCCGTCCACCGCGCAGGTGCTCGGCGTTCGCCCCGGTCTGATCGAGATCGCCGTGCTGGCGCTGGTGGCTCTGGCGGTGGTGGTGGCGTCGCGGGCGCTCGGGAACCTGCTCGCGATCGCCCTGATCATCGCTCCTGCCCTGGCCGCCGGACAGCTCACCTCCAGGCTGGTGCCCTCGCTGCTGGCGGCGGCGGCCCTCGCCGCCGGCGCCGGGATCGCCGGTCTCTACTTGAGCTACTACCTCGACGTCGCCGCCGGGGCGTCGGTCGCCCTGGTCGCGACTGCCGCGCTCCCGCTCGCCGCGCTGGTGCGGGACCGCCCGCGACGCGGAGGCACGAGGCGCTCCCCCGTGGAGGCCCTGCGAGGTGCTTCCTGATGGGATTTACGCCGCAGCGCGAACCCGCGCCCGCGTCTCGCTGAAGCGGAGCGCCTCGTAGGCGACGAGGGCGGTGAGGAGCAGGGCGATCAGCGAGACCGCGACCACCGCGTCGACCGAGGTCGCGACCGGGATCAGCGCCAGGGCGAGCAGGGCAACCGCCAGCCGCTGGCGGTTCAGCGAGTGGAAGATGCGGAGGCGGAAGCCGATGTGCGCGAGTAGGTAGAGCGCGACGCCGCCACAGAGCGCGACCGCCGGAACCGTGTCGAGAGGGGCATCGACGTCGGCGATGGCCTTCTTCACCCCGAGGGCGAGCAGGACGATGCCGGCGATCATCGGCAGGTGCAGGTAGGCGTAGGCGTCCCGGGCGAGCCTCGCCCTCGCGCCGCCCTGCGCCTGGGCCAGGCGGCTTGCGGCGACCGGCGCGATCACGTCGAAGTAGGCCCACCACAGGGCGCCGGCGATCGCGATGCCGGCGGTCGCCGTGATGACCTCGCCGAGCTCCAGCGGCACCCCCTCGGCGCCGATGCCGATCGCCACGATCGACTCGCCCAGGGCGATGATCACGACCAGCCCGAAGCGCTCGGCGAAGTGGGCGGGGGAGATGCGAAAGCCCTCGACCCCGCGGACCCAGGGGCCCGCGTAGTCGATCGCGAGCGCCAGGCACCAAATAGCGACCTGCGCGACCCCGTCCAGGGCGCCCGCGAGGATCAGCAGGGCGGGGGCCGGGATCGCCGTCTCCGACAGGGTCCGGACGGCCATCCGCACGCCCACGTCGGGGGTCGCGGCGGCGAACAGGAGGATGTGCAGGACCCTGACGACGAAGTAGGCGCAGCCGAAGAGCAGGCCATCGTCGCCGAACGCCTGCGGGATGGCGAGCGCGGCGAGCAACATCGCTGCCATCGCAGTGAACACGACCAACCTCGCCGCGCCCTCGTCCGGATCCACCTCGTTGGTGAGCCAGCTGTAGGCGCCCCACGCCCACCAGACCACCGCCAGCACCAACAGACCCTGGGCCATGCCCTCCCAGGTGGGGTTGTCGGACATCAGGCCCGTTACCTGGGTGAAGGCGAAGACGAAGACCAGGTCGAAGAACAGCTCGAGCGGGGTCACCCGCTGCTCGACCTCGACGTGGTGGTCGGCCGCCGTTGCCTCCTCGGGCGCCCCCTCCGTCGTTCGCATTGCTTCGATGATGTCAGCCGGGGATCGCGTGCCGGGCCTCGAGCTGTTCGGCGAGCTCGAGGGTGGACGGGTCGAGCTGGGCCGGCTCCAACTCGTACCGTTCAGCGATCTCCGTCAGGATCGCCTCCTCGGCCTCGGCGAGCCCGACGCCGGGGGCCTCATCCTCGATGCTGGCGGCGGTCTTCGGGTCCCACACGAGCTCGAGTGCCTCGTAGACCGGCGTGAGCGCGGCCCGCAGGCGGGCGGTGCCCGAGGCCACGATCACGCAGCCGACGTGGGCGGCTCCAGCGATCAGGCGCTGCCCGATTCCAGCCAGCTTGACCTCGCCGCGGGCGTTGACGCTCCAGCCGCCGGGGCAGTACTCGCCCGGCACCTCGCCGATGCGGGCGTCGACGGCGAGTCGCCGCATTGCGGCGGTGATCGTGTCGGCCACCTCCTCGAACCGCTCCCGGGTCGTGCGGGCGGGGTAGGTGGCCGGCGTCGCCCGCGCCAGCGCCAGCGTCCCCTCGTGGAAGACCGCGGCCCGTCCGCCCGCGAGGCGGAGCACGGGGTCGAAGCCGGCGCGCCGGGCGGCGGCGACCGCCGCGGCGAACCCCGGGCTCGCCGCGTCCTGCTTCGAGAACGCCAGCTCCGGGCCGGGGCGGTGAAGCCTCACGGTGGCCCCCAGCTCGCCGGCTGCGACCCGCATCAGGATCGCCTCGGAGACCGCGGTCCCGAAGGCCGGCCGATCGGGAAACGAGTCGCGGATCAGGCGGAGGGTGTCGCGCATCCCGGGGATCGTGTCACGCGGGCCCAACCAGCGATTGTTAGGAAATCGCCAGTTGTGTGACCGACATCACACAAGTTTGCGGGATTTCTTGGCTACCCTCACGCGCTCGCACGGAGCCCCGAGGCAGCGCCGCCGATCGGCGCTAAAGGCAAGAGGCCAGACGCCCGGGGAGTGAACACGCCCGGGGCACCCGGGACGCGAGCGGCAGGGGCCACGCACAAGCGGCGTCCTGCGCCGCGTTGCCGGTGCATCCAACCCCTCGGGCGGAGGAACGGAGGTGATGCATTCCGTGTTGCAAGAAGAGAAGCTGATCGCGTGTGTGTGTGCGTTTGTGCTCGGCCTGGCTGCGGCACAGGCGGCTGCCGCGCCGGACTCGACCCCGCGGGACCACGGAGAGCGCCGGGCAAGGCTCGAGCTCCTGGAGCGCCCGAGCGAGCGGTTCGAGCGAGCCATTGAGGTCCACCGCGCGCGAACGGCATATCGCGAGGCTCGCGACGCGGCGCGCGACGCCGGTGCCGAGCTCGAGCGGAACCTGTTGGCTGAGCACAGGGTCACCTCGGACGAGCTTCGCGAGGCCGCCGATCGGCTGGGCGAGACCGCCGGTCGCCTGCGCCGGCGTGCCGCCGAGCCGTCATCCGGCAGCGTCGTGGGCGACTCAGCGATCGCGTCGCCCGAGAGCTTCGGCGTCTCGACCCCGACCCTGGAGGCGATCGCGGCCTGCGAGTCGGGCGGCGATCCAACCGCCGTCTCATCCGACGGGACCTACCGGGGCAAGTACCAGTTCGATTACTCGACCTGGGCGTCGGTCGGTGGCTCCGGCGATCCGGCGGCCGCACCGGAAGCCGAGCAGGACATGCGGGCTGCGATGCTCTACGCGCAGGCCGGATCGAGCCCCTGGCCGGTCTGCGGCTAGCCGTAAGAGGCTGCTCGGCGCGGGGCCGGGGCGCTCAGGCTGCCTCGCCGTTCTCCCCGGCCTCGCCGTCCCCGAGCAGCGCCCGGCGGAAGACTCGACGCTCCTCCTCGAACAGGAACCCCCAGAGGTGCCGGCGCTCCAGCAGCGTGCGCCGCTTCGTCTCGAGCACAGCCTGGCGCGGCAGGCCGGCGATCCGCTCGGCGAGCTGGAGCGCCCGAGCGACCACGTCGCCATGCGCCACCTCGCGCACGATCCCGAGCTTCTGGGCCTCGGAGGCCCGGACGATGCGTCCCGTGAGGCAGAGCTCCTGGGCGACCGTGGCGGGGAGCACCGCGCGGGCAGCCGCGTAGCTGGGTGGGATCCCACGTGGAAGCTCCGGGTAGCCGAAGGTGGCGCGCTCGGCCGCGATCCGCAGGTCGCAGAGGAGGGCCAGCGCGAACCCACCGGCGAGCGCTGGCCCGTTGACCGCGGCGACCACCGGCCGCCGGCAGCCGCCCACGGTCTCGAATGCGACCGTGCTGGTCTCGACCAGGCGCTGCTTGTGCTCCCGGTCGCCACCGAACTGATCGGTGTCCATGCCCGAGCAGAAGCTCGACCCCGCACCGGTCAGCACCACGCACCCGATCCCCTTGTCCTCGGAGAGGTGGGAGAAGGCGTCGGCGAGCTCCACTCGGAGGTCGATCGAAAGGGCGTTGCGCTTCTCGGGGCGGCGCAGGGTGACCAGCGCGACATCGTCGCGGCGCTCGAGCGAGAGCAGTCCGGCCACGGCGCGGAATCGTAGCCGCGAGCAAGGCTGTCTGAGTTGGTCAGGCGGCCAGCTGTCGGTGTCGTGCGAGACTGCCTCCGTGGCCGAGCCAGACAAGCGCCCCGAGTCCGCTGAACCGCCGGCGGGAGCCCCCACGGGGGCGGAGGAGGCTCCTGCCGGTGCGAGTGTCGAAACCGCTGCCGAGGTGGGCATCGAGGACGCCGCCGGGCCGGGCGAGCGGGGACGGTCGCCGGGGGACGCCATCTCCAGCGCACGCGCCGTACGCGCCCCTACCCGTGGGAACCGTCGGCTGGAGGCGCTGCTCACGGCTGTCAACGCCGATCCGCAGGTTCGGGCGTGGTGGCACATGGCACAGGTGAATTCGGAGCGACTGGGAATGTCTGATCACTCCTGGGTGCACGTGCAGATCGTGTTGAACATCGCTCTGCGTGTGCTCCGTCTGCTGGTCCGGGCGGGCGTGGAGCCGGCGATGGTCGCCGACCACGGGATGCGCGCCCGCGATGCGGAGGTGGTGGTGGCCGCCGGGGCGCTGCTCCACGACGTCGGCATGTCGATCCACCGCACCGACCACGAGGCGTTCAGCCTGTTCCTCGCTGAGCGCAAGCTCGCCGAGCTGCTGGCCGACGTCTACCCGGAGCCCGACCGCACCGTCGTCATCGCCGAGGCGCTGCACGCGATCATCGGCCACCGCCGGCGCGGGGAGCCGTTCACGGTCGAGGCCGGGGTGGTGCGCGTGGCCGACGCGCTCGACATGGCGCAGGGACGCTCGCGACTGCCGGTCGAAGCGGGCCAGGTCGGGATCCATTCGATCTCGGCGGCGGCGATCGACGGCGTCGGGATCTCCGCCGGCGAGGATCGGCCGGTGCGAGTGGAGGTGCGAATGAACAACTCCGCCGGGATCTTCCAGGTCGACGACCTGCTGGCGACCAAGCTGCGCGGAACGCCGCTGTCCGACCAGATCGAGGTCGTGGCCACGATCGAGGGCGAGGCCGAGAAGCGGCTGCTCGGCGAGTTCCGGCTTCCCTAGACTCCCGCGCCCTCCGCGCCCCGGCCCTCGCCGGCGGCGAACCGCGCGGCGCCCTCGATGCCGGTCGCGACCGATGAGTGACCTAGCTCCGCCTCGAGGCGCATGCCCTCGGCGAACGGAAGGCCGATGCCGTCGAGGGCGGCCCTCCGGTCCGACAGCATCGTCGCTCGAGGGAAGCTGGCCAGTCCCTCGGCGATCTCCAGCGCGCGGTCCACGTGGCGCCCGGCTTCCACCACCTCGTTGACGAGCCCCCACCGAAGCGCCTCCTCGGCGTCCACGACGCGGCCCGTGAGGATCAGCTCCAGCGCCCTCCCCAGCCCCACCACTCGCGGAAGGCGCTGGGTGCCGCCGTCGATCAACGGCACCCCGAAGCGGCGCTCCGTGAATCCCAGCCTCGCGCCCGAGGCCGCGATCCGCAGGTCGCACCACAGCGCCAGTTCCAAGCCGCCGGCCAGGCACCAGCCCGAGATGGCCGCGATCGCGGGCTTCGCCGGGATGATCCGGGTGAAGCCCATCGGCCCCTCGGGCCGGGAGACGATCTCGTCGATCCGTTCG
The DNA here is from genome assembly GCA_963788115.1 of uncultured Actinomycetes bacterium. GTDB lineage: Bacteria > Actinomycetota > Thermoleophilia > Solirubrobacterales > 70-9 > CAWBFD01. Next base: position 650,319 of record CAWBFD010000002.1, on the reverse strand, counting down.
GCGCCCGTCTGAGGGCCGATCTCGGCCAGGGCCTTGAGGTCGGCGCCCGCGCAGAACGCCTGCTCGCCCTCGCCCGTGAGCACCATGGCGATCGCCTCCTGGTCCGCCTCGAAGCGGTGGTAGGCGCCGAGCAGCAGCTCGGCGGTCTCGGCGTCGACCGCGTTGCGGCGCTCCGGGCGAGTGATGGTCACGATCGCCGCCGCGCCACGCCGCTCGTAGGTCACCTTCGCCATCGCCGTGATGCTATGGCGCGCGAACGCGCGGCGGTAGGTTGTGCCGGTGGAAGGGAGCGAGCCGCCCGACGACGCGACCCGTCGCACCCACCTGGCCAACGAGCGGACGTACCTGGCGTGGTGGCGGACCGGCCTTACGTCGCTGGCGGTTGCGCTCGCCGTCGGTCGGATCGTGCCGGAGCTGGCCGGCGGCGACGCGTGGCCGTATGCCACGCTCGGGGCCGGCTACGCCGTGCTCGGCATCGTCCTGATCGCCTACGGCAGCCGTCGCCAGCGCGAGGTCGAGCAGGCGGTGGCGACCGCCTCGTACGTGCACGTCGGCGAATGGTTCATTCAATGGGCGACCGCGCTCGCCCTGGTCCTGGCCGTGGGCACGCTCGCCTTGGTGATCGTTCAGCCCTGAGCGGCCCCGGCGGGCGTCGAGCCGAGCGCTAGGGCCGGCGCAGGCGCTCGAGCTCCTCGCGCATCCGCTCCTTGCGGCCATCGAGGCGGATCTGGATCAGCGAGAGGGCGATCACCAGCGCGGTGAAGAAGATCATCACGCCGAAGCAGAAGTAGGTGACGAGCTTGTCGTCGGTGCGGCCGAGGAGGCCGACGCCGTCGGCGGCCATGGCGGTGGGCGCTGTCGCGAGAAGGCCGATCAGGGAGAGGCTGACGAGCACGGAGAGACGGCGCATACGCTCCACGCATCGCACTCTAACTACTCTCCCGCACCATGAGCGCGAGGCGGCATAAGAAGAGGGTGAGGCGGGGAGATGTTGTTCTGGGCCGAGCGCGAATAGACAAGGTGTGATGTCGGAGCTCGAGGCTCTCCTCCTCGGGATCGTGCAGGGGCTGACGGAGTTCCTGCCGATCTCCTCCAGTGGCCACCTGATTCTCGTCCCATGGCTGCAGGACTACACCTTCCTCGAGACTCATCCCGAGTTCAACAAGACCTTCGACGTGGCACTCCACATCGGCACGCTGATCGCGGTGATCGCCTACTTCCGGATCGAGCTGTGGGCGCTCGTCCGGGGCTTTGGCCGCACGCTTGCGAACAGGGCGATCGGGCCGGGCGACGAGCGGCTCGCGTGGGTGCTCATCGTGGCCACCGTCCCAGCCGTGATCGTCGGCGGTCTGGGAGAGGATTGGATCGACGACAACGTGGGCGAACCGTGGATGATCGGGATCCAGCTGATCGTCTTCGGCCTCATCCTCGCCGCATGCGACCGGCTCCCGCAGCGCCACGGGATCAATGACGTGAGCATGGGTGCCGGCCTGTTCATCGGTGTCGCCCAGGCGCTGGCCCTTGCACCCGGGACCTCGCGCTCGGGCGTGACGATCTCCGCCGCCCGCCTGCTCCGTCTCACCCGCGATGCGGCAGCCCGCTTCTCCTTTCTGCTGCTGGTCCCAGCGACCGCCGGGGCGGCCGTCGTCAAGGGCTATGAGGCGACCACCGAGGGACTGCCGGATGACGTTGCGGGGCCGATGGTCGTCGGTACGATCGCCGCTGCGATCTCCGGCTACGCGGCGATCGCCTTCCTGCTCCGGCTCGTGCGCACTCACAGCTACGACGGCTTCGTCGTCTACCGCGTAATCGCCGGCTTCGTCGTCCTCGCGCTGATCGCGACGGGCGTTCGCGAGGCGACCTTCTAGATGACTGATCCCATATCCCCACCCACCCGGATGACGCGCCGACACGGAATCAGTCATCTCGCGCCGGCCGTGCCGATCAGCCGCGCGGACCGCCCTTCGGCAACGATCGAGAGGCCATATCGCCTTGCCAAAAGGGAAGCGCGCGACCCGGGGCAGGGATTGAGGTCGCGCGCTGCACGAGAGAGGATCTCGTTGGCGACAGTCTTGCCACCCTTGGTCCTCGCCCGGTGAAGATCCCGAGAATTGTCCTGTGAAACTTCTGTGAACGCGCGAGTCCGGCCACCCCCGTGGGCTCTACGATACGGATGCCCAACGTTGGGGCAGGAGCGATGAACACACAGCCAGGGACAGTCCGGCTAGCCGTGATCGATTCGGACAGCGGCTTCCTCCGCGTGCTGGCGCGCCGTTTCGACGCGGCCGGCTGGGAGTATCGGATCTTCTCCGGAACCGTCCCGGCCGACGAGCTGGTGGCGATGAAGCTCAACGCGGTGCTCGTCGACCTCTCCGTCCTCGGTCCCGCCGGGTGGGACTTCCTCGAACGCGTCTGCGGGATGCTCCCGGGCCTCGGCGTGATCGTCTGCACGCAGCAGTCCACGGTCGCTCAGCGCGTTCGCGGGCTCAGGCTCGGCGCCGACGACTGGGTCACCAAGCCCTGTCATCCCGAGGAGGCGATGGCGCGGATCGAGGCCGTGGTGCGGCGCCGCAAGCGCAGCCAGCCGAAGCCCGACGCGGGCCCGCTGGTCGCCGGCGAGGTGGAGATCCGGCCGGATCAGTTCCAGGCGTTCGTCGCGGGGCGGAGCCTCGGGCTCACCCGTCGCGAGTTCGAGCTGCTCCAGGTGCTCGCCGAGGCGCGCGGAAAGGTGATCGAGCGCGAGGACATCTACCAGCGGGTGTGGGGCTACGCGATGGCCCACGGCGACCGCTCGGTGGACGTGTTCGTACGCAAGCTACGGGCAAAGCTGCAGAAGCACTCGCCGGGGTGGGAGTACATCCATACCCACTTCGGGGTCGGCTATCGGTTCGAGCCCGAGGGCGGAGCGGCCGTGGAGACGGTCGAGGTGGCCGGTGCGGGGGCCGAGGCGGACAGCTTCGAGGCGGTCGAAACCGCGGATGCCGCTGTGGAGAGTCCCTCGTCGAGCTGAACCGCCCGCTGCCCCAATTACGTTAACCCACCCGGGGTAGCGTTCACAACTTTTTCACAAGTCCGCCACCTCGCCGTAACAAGTCGACCTGGGGCCGCTGGAAGTCTGCCGCAGCGTGGGGCGCCTCGTGTGCCGGCTGCGTGTGCATGCCTCGCCGCGACACCGGACGAACCCCGTCGCCCAGCCAAGACCGAAACCGAACCAGAAGGAGACTCAGTGCTTTCTCGAAACTTGCTCGTCCTGGGGAGCGCCGTCGTGCTCGCCCTTGGTATCGCCGCCTGCGGCGGGGACGATGACGATGACGACAGTGGGAGCAGCGGCTCGTCCGAAAGCGTCTCGGGGACGATCCGCATGGACGGCTCGAGCACCGTGCAGCCGTTCGCCCAGGCCGCGGCCGAGCTGTTCGCCGAGGAGAACCCCGACGTCGAGATCACCGTCGGCGCGGCCGGCACCGGCGGGGGCTTCGAGAAGTTCTGCGCCGGGGAGACCGACATCTCCGACGCGTCCCGGCCGATCGAGGCCGAGGAGAAGAAGCTCTGCAAGGACGGCGGTGTCGCATACACCGAGATCCAGGTCGCAAACGACGGGATCGCGGTGACCACCAACCCGGCGCTCGAGATCAGCTGCCTCAGCGTGGACCAGCTCAAGCAGCTCTGGATCGACGACAAGGTCACCAACTACAGCGAGCTGGGCAACGACGCCGACACCGGCGACCCGCTGCCCGACGCGGAGGTCAGCCTCTACGGTCCGGGCACCGACTCGGGCACGTTCGATTACTTCACCGACGTGATCAACGGTGAGGAGGACCTGAGCCGCAAGGAGTACCAGCCGTCCGAGGACGACAACGTCCTGGTCACGGGTGTGGGCGGGGACGAGAACGGGCTCGGCTACTTCGGGTTCTCCTACTACGAGCAGAACCAGGACACGCTGAACCTCGTTTCCGTCGACGACGGGAACGGATGCATTGCGCCCGGCGTCGACACGATCCAGAGCGGCGACTACTCGCCGCTGTCGCGGCCGCTCTTCATGTACCCCTCGGCCGAGGCGATGCAGAAGCCCGAGGTCGCGGCGTTCATGCAGTACGTCATCGACAACTACGACTCGATCGCGGAAGCTGCGCTGATCGTCCCCATGGACGACGCGCAGGCGTCCGAAGCGACCTCCGCCCTCGACAGCGCGATGGGCTAGCCCCGTCGGGCTCGGCCTGATCGAGCACGGGACACGGTGGAAGCCGGAACGCAAGCGGTAGGTGCGGCGGCACCGGGGGTCGAGCCCCTCGGTGCCGCCCGCCGTCACTGGGGCGAGGAGCTGATCCGCGGCCTGCTCTTCCTCGCCGCAGCGATCTCGGTCCTGACCACCGTCGGGATCGTGGCCGCGCTGATCGAGGAATCGGTCTCCTTCTTCGATGAGGTCGGCACCCGCTTCTTCACGGACTCCGAGTGGAATCCGCTGTTCGCGGACCCGCAGTTCGGGATCTGGCAGCTCCTCAACGGCACCTTCCTGATCACGGGGATCGCGATCCTGGTCGCGATCCCGGTCGGCCTCGGCTCGGCGACCTACCTCTCCGAGTATGCCCATCCCCGCGTGCGAAGGGTGATCAAGCCGGCGCTCGAGGTCCTCGTCGGCGTGCCGACGGTGGTCTTCGGATACTTCGCCCTGACCTTCGTCACCCCGACGATCCTCCAGGACATCCTCGGCGTGAACGTGCAGATCTTCAACGCGCTCGCCGCGGGCCTGGTGATGGGGATCATGATCGTCCCGACGATCGCCTCGATCTCCGAGGATGCGATGACCGCGGTCCCCGGCGGCCTGCGGGAGGGCGCCTACGGCCTCGGCGCGACCAAGCGGCAGGTCGCCACCCGGGTCGTGTTCCCGGCGGCGATCTCGGGGATCGTTGCCGCGATCGTGCTCGGGGTCTCGCGCGGGGTGGGCGAGACCATGATCGTGCTGGTCGCCGCCGGGCTCGATCCGAACTTCGGCATCAACCCCACCGAGGGGTTCGCGACGATCACGACCTTCATGGGGGCGACGGCGAAGGGCGACAATCCGGCGGGAACGATCGGGTACGAGTCGATCTTCGCCTGCGGCCTGACCCTGTTCGTCCTCACCCTGCTGATGAACATGATCGCGATCCGGTTCGTGCGCAAGTACCGGGAGGTCTACGAATGAGCCCGCCTCCGCCCAGCGATCCCGTCGCGGCGACGGTCCGCGGCCAGCTCGCGACCGGCCGCAGCTCACGCGGGCTCGAGATCGGCTTCAAGCTCTCGCTGATCGCCTGCCTGGCGATCGGCCTGATCACCCTGGTCGTGCTCATGGTCGACGTCCTCGTCGACGGCCTCGGCAGCATCAGCATCGACTTTCTGAGGGAGGCGCCATCGCGGGTCATCCCCGAGAGCTCCGGCATCGGTCCCGCGCTCGCCGGGACGCTCTGGCTGATGATCGTCTGCGCGGCCTTCATCATCCCTGTCGGCGTCGCAACCGCCGTCTACCTCGAGGAGTACGCCAACCGCGAGAGGTGGTTCAACCGCTTCATCGAGGTCAACATCCAGAACCTCGCCGCGGTCCCCTCGATCGTCTTCGGGATCCTCGGCCTCGCCTTCTTGGTCCGGGGGCTGTTCAACATGGGCAGCGTCCTGCTCGCGGGTGGGCTCACGCTTGCGCTACTGGTCCTCCCGGTGGTGATCGTCGCCGGCCGTGAGGCGATCCGGGCGGTGCCGCCCTCGATCCGCGAGGGCTCGCTGGCGCTCGGGGCGACCAAGTGGCAGACGATCTGGAAGCAGGTGCTGCCGGCCGCGCTGCCGGGGATCGCGACGGGCGTGATCCTCGCGCTCTCGCGCGCGATCGGTGAAACGGCGCCGCTGATCCTGATCGGTGCGGCCGGCTTCCTCACATTCACGCCAAGCGGCCCCGGCGACGCGGCGACGGCGCTGCCGATTGTGATCTTCGACTGGGTCTCGGATCCGCGGCCCGAGTACAAGGCGCTCGCCGCGGCGGCCATCATCGTGCTGATGGTGATCCTCCTGGGGATGAACGCGGTCGCGATCTGGCTACGGAATAGATACGAGACGAAGTGGTAGGTGGATAGCCTTGGAGCGAACGGTGACTGACGCAGAGAGAGCCGAACACCAGCGAGCGGCCCCCGGGATCAACCTGGAGGAGACCGTCCACGAGGCGCACGCGGAGGGCCCGAGGTCCTCGCTCAAGCGCGAGCCCGTGTTCCAGCTCGAGGACGTCGGCGTCGCCTACGACGGCAACCCCGCGATCACGGATGTCTCGATGGACATCTATCGGAACCACATCACGGCGCTGATCGGCCCGTCCGGGTGCGGCAAGTCGACTCTGATCCGCTGCTTCAACCGGATGAACGATCTGATCCCCTCCGCGACCGTCGACGGGCGCGTGCTCTACCACGGCCAGGACATCTACGCCGAGGGATCGATCCCGTCGAGGTCCGCAAGCGAATCGGCATGGTCTTCCAGAAGCCGAACCCGTTCCCGAAGTCGATCTACGACAACATCGCGTTCGGCCCCCGGGTCCTCGGGATGAAGGGGAGCATGGACCAGATCGTCGAGAACGCGCTGCGTGGCGCCGCGTCTGGGACGAGGTCAAGGACCGGCTCAACGCGAACGCGTTCGGGATGTCGGGCGGCCAGCAGCAGCGCCTCTGCATCGCTCGATGCCTGGCGGTGGAGCCCGACGTGATCCTGATGGACGAGCCCTGCTCGGCGCTCGATCCGATCTCCACTGGGAAGATCGAGGACCTGATGCTCGACCTCAAGCAGCGCTACTCGATCGTGATCGTCACCCACAACATGCAGCAGGCGGCCCGGGTGTCCGACCTGACGGCGTTCCTGATCGTCAAGCTGGACGCCGACGAGAAGCACCGCCAGGGCCGCCTGGTCGAGTACGACGAGACCGAGAAGATCTTCACCAACCCCTCCGACTCCCGAACGGAGGACTACGTGACGGGCAAGGTCGGCTGATGCCCGAGGAGGTCCGCGTTCATTACCACGAGGAGCTCGAGCAGCTCGAGCACCGCGCTCTCGACGGTCTCGACCTCGTTGTCGCCTCGCTCGACCGCACGGTCGAGGCGGTACAGCACCAGGACACGGAGCTGGCCGAGCTGGTGATCGACGACGACGACATGATCGACGGGCGCTATCTCGAGATCCACCAGTCGATCCTCAACCTGCTCGCGACTCAGGCCCCGGTGGCCTCCGACCTGCGCCTGATCGCAGCGCTGCTGCATGTGATGAAGTCCATGGAGCGCATGGGGGATCAGTGCGTGAACATCGCAAAGCTGATCCCGGTCACGGGTCACGACCCGCCGGCAGACGACGCGATGCTGGCGGACATACTCAGCATGGGGAAGGGCGTTCGCGAGCAGCTACGTCAGGCGAAGCGTGCCTTCGCCGACCGCGACGTCGGCCTCGCCCGGGACCTCGTGCGTCAGGACGACCTCGTCGACAACCTCAACCGCGGCGTGTTCCAACGGGCAATCGAGATCGGCGACGACCACGATCGCCGCGAGTGGGCGATGACCATGATCCTGGTGGCGCGGGCGATCGAGCGGATCGGCGACAACGCCGTCGACATCGGCGAGCAGGTGGCGTTCATCGTCACCGGCCTCTTCCGGGAGTTCGAGGACGCCTCGCACCCGAGCGAGACGGTCGCGTCGTAGGCGCGGCGAGCCTCTCCGCGCTAAGCCATGTGGCCCGCAGATCCCGACTTCAACAACTTCGACGAGCGCGTGTCCGCTGGTGGCGCCTTCGCGCGCCCAGAGATCCTGGAGGACCTGGCGAGGGCCGGAGCCAACCTACAGCGCGCCGCCGAGCTCGCGGCCGATCTCTTCTCGAGCTGGCCCGACGACAGCACGCAGGTTCGCACCGAGATCTCGGCCTGTGAGCAGCAGGGGGACGAGCTCACGCGCAAGATCGTGCATCGGCTTCATCGAAGCAAGCTCCCGCCATTCGACCGGGATGACATCTATAAGCTCGCCGGCGCGATCGACGACGTCGTCGACGACATCGAGGAGGCAGCCGAGGAGACTGCCATCTACCGAATCGAGGCGCCACTTGAGCAGGCGCAGGCGCTTGCAAGGGTCCTACGCGATGCCTCACGCGACCTGGCGCAAGCGCTCGGCGGGCTCGCCGCCCACGACGACATCGATTCCCATCTGCAGAGCGTTCGCCGCCATGAGCAGGAGGGCGATCGCATTTACCGCGATGGATTGGCGGCGCTGTTCGAGGGTGGCGTGGATCCGATGGTGATCATCCGCTGGAAGGACGTCCTCGGGGCGATCGAGGAGGCGATCGACCGCTCCCGGCATGCTGCCGACATCCTCCAGGGGATCGTCGTCAAGCACGGCTAGCTCGCCGCGGGCGACTGACCGACGGTATTACGGCGTCGGGGGCCTGCGGCAGTCCTCGGTCATTCCGGCTTCGTCGCTCTGACGATCGCCGAGCCGGCCTGGTCATGAACGCGGTGGGTCTCGCGCACCTCGACGTCAGTGAAACCGGCAGCCCCCAGCCCCCAGCGGAACTGCTCCTCCGTCAGCGCGCCGGCGACGCAGCCGGTCCACCGCTGCATGTCGCGGCGGGTCTCATCGTCCATCTCCGGGTCGGCGACGATGTCGGTTACGGCGAAGCGTCCGCCGGGCCGCAGGACTCGGGCGGCCTCGCGGAAGACCAGCGCCTTGTCGCCCGAGAGGTTGATCACGCAATTGGAGATGATCACGTCGACGGAGGCATCCGGCAGCGGGATCTCTTCGATCGTGCCCTTGAGGAATTCGACGTTCTCGACCCCGGCCTCGCGCTGGTTGCGGCGAGCGAGCTCCAGCATCTCGTCGGTCATGTCCAGGCCGTACGCCTTTCCGATAGGACCGACCCGTCGGGCCGAGAGCAGCACATCGATCCCGCCGCCGGAGCCGAGGTCGAGAATGGTCTCGCCCTCGTGGAGCTCGGCCACCGCGGTCGGGTTGCCGCACCCCAGCGATGCGAGCTTGGCGGCATCTGGGAGAGCGTCTCGCTCGTCGCCCGAGTAGAGCTCGGCTCCGAAGACATCCGTCTCCTCATCGGCAACCGCGCTCGTCCCGCACCCGCACGACGAGTCAGTGGGGCCGCAGCAGCTCGCGCTCCCCGAGGTCGCGGTCTTCGCCGCCTCGGCGTACCGCTCGCGAACCAGTTCGCGGATCTCGTCGGGGGTGGTCAGTTGCTCAGCCAAGTGGAGAGCTCCTCCAGGGCGTCGGGGTTCACGTAGTAGTAGGCCCAGAGCCCGCGCCGCTCGGACCCGACCAGCCCCGCCTCGCGAAGCACCTTGAGGTGGTGCGAGACGGTCGGCTGTGAGAGTTCGAACAGCGGCACCAGCTCACACACGCAAACCTGCCCGGCGTGCTTTCTGAGGACGTCGATCAGCTGCATCCGGATGGGGTCACCGATCGCCTTCGCCACCACCGCCATCCGCTCCGCCTGCTCGCGCTCGATCTCGGGATAGACAACCGGGTCACAGCAGGGCTCGCCGGCAGGTCGCTTCTGCTTCGGGGCCAGCTCCAGATCGACGGGCATCGATCTACGTATATCAATTGGAATCACGTCTGTCAATGCATTAGGATCGACGGCGGGATACGACCGAGAGGGGCAGGAGGAGGCGATCATGGCCACCCAACTCAAGGAGCTCGAGGTCGACGTGATCACGCGCAACCACCTCGAGAAGGGCCTCGAGTCCCTGGAGGGCGAGTTCGCGGGAATCTTCTCCAGCGAGACGGTCGAGCGCTTCATGGCCGAATCCCTGGAGGCACTGAAGGCCTCGCGGCTCAGGGACTTCGTCCCGTTGTTCGTTCACCGCTTCGCCCGCGAGCGCCTGCGTGCCCTCGGGCAGGTGGAGGGGACGATCACCAAGGAGGTTCCGGAGGTCCTGTTCGTCTGCGTCCAGAACGCCGGCCGGAGCCAGATCGCGGCAGGGCTCCTGGATCAGATGGCCGAGGGTCGAGTTCATGTCCGGTCCGCCGGAAGCGAACCGGGCGAGCGCATCAACCCCAATGTGGTCGAGGCCATGACGGAGGTCGGGGTGGACATCTCCAAGGAGTTTCCGAAGCCGATGACCGACGAGGTCGTGCGGGCCGCCGATGCCGTGATCACGATGGGCTGCGGCGACGCCTGTCCGATCTATCCGGGCAAGCGCTACGAGGACTGGGAGATCGACGATCCGGCCGAGGCCGACCTCGACGGGGTGCGGCGGATCCGGGACGAGATCGGCGAGCGGGTGCGCAATCTGCTCGCGGAGGTCGCGCCGCAGTCTGGATAATGAGCTGTCCCGCGGGACCGGGAAGCCGTGGCACAGATCATCGACAAGCGCGTGACGGCGGACATCGAGGGAGACTTCGTCGTCTTCCTCATCGGGATGCGGATCAACAAGCTTTGGAAGGTCTGGAAGTGGCTGCCGGTTTTCGTGGCGATGCCGCGGATGCTCCGCGAGCTCGAGGGACGGCCCGAGTCGGGGTTCCTCGGCGCCAACCAGTACTTCGGCAGCCCCCGGCGACCGATGCTGGTCCAGTACTGGCGCTCCTTCGTGCAGCTGGAGAGCTATGCGCGCAGTCGCGACGCAGCCCACTGGCCTGCCTGGGTCGCCTTCAACAAGCGCGTCGGATCGAGCGGCGACGTCGGCATCTGGCACGAGACCTACCTCGTCGCCGCCGGGAGCTACGAGTGCGTCTACAACAACATGCCGGCGATCGGGCTCGGAATGGCGACCACCCTGGTCCCTGCTGCCGGGCGCAAGGCGACGGCCGCGAGCCGAGCGGGGGTTCGCGAGGAGTCGTATCCCGAGGGCGCTCCGACCACCCGCATCGAGGTCTGAGCCCGGCGGCGGGATGACGACGCTCAGCGAAGCCGCTCGAGCAGGCGATCGAGCAGCCCCGCCTGGGCGCTGACGAGCTTCTGGCGCGCCGTTTCGGGGTAGAACCACTCGGCTCGGTCGATCTCGGGGAACTCGTCCGTTCGCCCGGACCGCGGCGGCCACTCCATCGTGAACGTGTTGCTGCGGACTGCGTCCGCGTCGAGGTTACCCTCCGCCGCCCAGGCGGTGACCACCTTGCCTCCCTTCTGCTTCACGCTCCCGAGGTCGGTCAGCTGCGTCGCCGCGAGGGCCGTGCCGGTCTCCTCCTCGAACTCGCGCAGCGCACAGGCGCGCGGATCCTCGCCCTCTTCGTACTCGCCCTTCGGGATCGACCAGGCGCCGGCGTCGCGGCGCGCCCAGAACGGGCCGCCCGGATGTACGAGGAGGACCTCCGGTTCTTCGCCCGTATGCCTGTAGAGGAGGATCCCCGCGCTTCGCTTCGGCATCTCGTCAGAGGAAAGCATGGTCGAGGCCCCGGCCGTGTCGGACACGGTGTAAACGCCCTGTTATCGCGGAGGACGGCATCGGGGAGCCCATCCGCGCGTTCTGCCAAGATCGCCGGTAGGGAGTGACCTGATGGTCTGTGCGGCGATCGATATCGGCTCGAACACCACTCGGGTCCTCGTCGCCGAGCCCGGGGAGGGGCAGCTGCGGACCGTGATGGAGCAGCGGGCATATACGCGGATCGGCAAGACCTCGAAGCACAACGGGCGGATCGACGCCGACAAGATCGCCGAGGTCGCCGAGGTCGTCGCCACCCAGGTGAGGCTCGCCGAGGAGGTCGGCGCCGAGGCGATTCGCACGGTCGCCACGGCCGCGATCCGGGATGCCACCAACCGCGACGAGGTGGTGGCGGAGATCGCTCGCGTCGCCGGAGTGGCGGTCGAGGTCTTGAGCGAGGACGAGGAAGGACGCCTGGCGTTCGTCGGGGCCACGAAGCCCCTGGGCCATCCGCTCGAGGGCGAGGTCGCCGTCGTCGACGTCGGTGGTGGGTCGTCCGAGATCGTGCTCGGAAAGGTGCCCGGTGGAGCCCACGCCGTCCACTCGTTCAAGATCGGCTCCGGGTCGCTCGCGGACGACTTCCTCGACAACGATCCCCCGTCGGCCGCGGAGCTTCGAGCGTTGCGCGATCACCTCACGGACTTCTTCGAGGACGTCGAGATCGACCGGCCCGACCAGGCGGTGGCCGTGGGCGGCAGCGCGACCTCGCTGCGGCGGCTGGTCGGCGCGGTGCTCGAGTACGAGACCCTCGAGCGGGCCGTGCGCGTGCTCGCCGGCGACCCGATCATCGAGGTCGCCCGACGGTTCGAGCTCGACGCGCGGCGGGTGCGGATTCTGCCGGCGGGCGTGCTCCTGCTCGAGAAGCTGTCCGAGCTGCTCGGGCAGCCGCTTCAGATCGGCAAGGGGGGCTTGCGCGAGGGCGTGATCCTCGACCTGCTGAACGGCGCCGCCAGCGATCCGCCGGCCGCGCTGGCCGCGTAGACCTGCCCCCCACGCCTGGCCGGCGCCTGTACCCTGCCAGCCGTGGCAAAGGCCGAGGAAATTCCGGGGCTCACGCCCGACCTCGTGTACGGCGAAGCGGCGGCGAGAATCCTCCGGGTGCGGGCCCAGGAGCTCATGGATCGCGCCGAGGGGGTGCTCGACCTGGGCGACATCGAGCGGGTCCACGACATGCGCGTCGCGACCCGGCGGCTACGGGCAGCGCTGGAGGTGTTCGAGCCATGCTTCCCGCGAGCGCAGTTCCAGGCCGTCCTGGCCGACGTGAAGGAGCTGGCCGATGCCCTCGGCGAGCGCCGGGATCGGGATGTCGGGATCGCTTCGCTTCACGCCTTCGCCGAGAAGCTGGCAACGCCGGACCGCCCCGGAGTCGAGAGCCTGGCGATGAAGCTTCGCGACGAGCAGGCCGCGACGAACGAGGCGTTGGTTCCCTACGTGGGCGAGGAGCGGCTCGCTGCCCTTTACGAGCGGCTAGGCGAGCTGGCGGCTACGGCGAGCGCCGGCGCGTCGGACGCCGCGTCGTCCGCGGAGGAGTCCGACGCCGCTGCTCTCGCCACGGGATCGGAATCAAACGGCAGCGGGCTCCCCGCGAGCGAGCGGCCCGAGGACGCGGGGCAGGAGACCTCCCAGTGAAGTCGCGTCCGGTGAAGAAGCTCGATCCCGGCAGGCCGCTCGCCGAGAACGCGGCGCGGATCGTCCGGGTGCGCCTTGACGAGGTGCGTTCGTTCGTCCCCAGGGCGCTCGAGCCGGAGCGCGTGCGCCAGCAGCACGACATGCGAATCGCGGCGAAACGGCTGCGCTACGTGCTCGAGGCGACCGAGTTCTGCTTCGGCCGGGCGGGGCGGACCGCGCGGCGACGTGCGCGAGACCTCCAGGGACTGCTCGGCGAGCTCCATGACTGCGACGTGATGCTCCCTCGGGTGGAGGGCCATCTGGCCGAGCTCCGTGATCGCGATGCGGAGGCGGTCCGCCGACTTGCCGGCGACGCCCCCGACCTCGACCCGGAGGTGGCCGCTCGCGCCCCCGCCCGAACCGCCTACCGCGGGCTCGAGGTGCTCTCGGTCTACGTGCGCGCCCGGAGGAAGCTCTTGTTCGACCGCTTCGTCGAGTTCTGGACCGAGCAGGAGGCCGCCGGAACCTGGGACGCGCTCGACCGCGCGGCCGACCGAATCCTGCGCGAGGCGAAGGAACGCCGCCGGGCCGCCAAGCGCGCGGCCGAGGCCGAGCGCGAGCTGGCCGAGGCCGAGCGCGCCCGCCTGGAGGCAGCCGAGCGCGCCCGCGAGGCGGCCGCGCGCCTGGAGGCAGCCGAGCGCCCACGCAGCACCGGCGGGACCACGCCCACCGGCTGATCGTCAGCTCGCCGGGGGCCGCTACCGTGTTCTGAACCGTGAGCAAGGGATTGCGTACCGGGCTGGGTCTGGCGGGCGTGGCGGCTGCCGTATCGATCGCGCTCGGGCTCCCGCCCGCCGGCGCGAGCGCCGGCGACACCACCGGCTCGGCCGGACTCGGCGATCCGTTCTTTCCCAAGGCCGGTAACGGCGGCTATCGGGTCGGGCACTACGAGCTCCACCTCCGGTACACGCCGCGAACGCGGCTGCTCCGGGCGACGGCGCGACTGAGGGCGGCCGTCACGCAGCCGGCAGGTCTGACCAGCTTCCACCTCGACTTTCGCGGCCCCCGGATCCGGTCGCTTCGGGTGAACGGCGAGCCGGCCCGATTCGAGCGCAGCGGCCAGGAGCTGATCGTCCGCCCGGCCGAGCCGATCGGGGGCGGCGGCAGGTTCACGATCAGGGTCCGCTACCGCGGCAGGCCCAGGCCGATCACCGACCCGGATGGCTCGATCGAGGGCTGGGTCCCCACCGGTGACGGCGCCTTCGTCGTCGGGGAGCCCCGGGGAGCGCCGACCTGGTTCCCCGCCAACGATCACCCCACCGACAAGGCGACCTACCGGTTCGAGATCACCGTCCCGAATGGGATCAAGGCGATCGCCAACGGCCGGCTCTCAGAGCGGGTCCAGCGCCGCGGACACACGACCTTCGTCTGGGACACCGGTGAGGAGCAGATGGCCAGCTACCTGGCGACCGCAACGATCGGGAGGTTCAGGCTGACGGCATCGAGCTTCGACGCCCCGAGCGGGACGCTCGACTCCTGGATCGCGGTCGATCCCGAGGCCGACGGCGGCGCCGGGGCGGTCGGGACGGGAGAGGACATCCTCGCTTACTTCGAGGGGTACTTCGCCCCTTACCCATTTGCCTCGACCGGCGGCATCGTCGACTCGGCGCCGCGGGTCGGCTACGCGCTCGAGACCCAGAACCGACCGATCTATCCCGGGGCCCCGAGCGAGATCCTGGTCGCCCACGAGCTCGCCCACCAGTGGTTCGGAGATGCCATCACGCTCGAAGCGTGGCCCGAGATCTGGCTCAACGAGGGCTTCGCCACCTGGGCGGAGTGGTGGTGGGCCGAGGGCGAGGGGGGGCGCAGCGTCGCCGACAGGGTCGCCGAGCTGTGTGACACCTCTACGTCGAAGACCGCGTTCTGGAATCCGCCCCCGGCTTCCGTGCCCGGCCCCGCAAAGCTCTTCGACGGAACGATCTATGATCGCGGCGGGATGACGCTCCAGGCGCTGCGCCAGCGAATCGGCGACGCGGACTTCTTCACACTGCTGTCCACCTGGACCGCGCAGGCTCCGCTCGACAACGTCAGCACCGACGAGTTCATCGCGGCGGCCGAGTCGGCCTCCGGCGAGGAGCTCTCCGGGTTCTTCGACGACTGGCTGCGCCAGCCCGGGAAGCCAGACGGCTGCGCCGACCTATAGCCACGTTTCGTCCCGCACCGACACCTACGGACAGGTGATCGCCGAGGCGCAGGCAAGCGGCCTGCCCGTGGTCGCGGTCGCCGAGGGTGGTCCGGTGGCGCTTATCGACGATCGGCGGACCGGCTGGCTGTGCCCGCCCGAGCCCGACGGGCTGGCGGCCGCGATCGCCCAGCTTGCCGCCTCGCCTTTCCTGCGCGAGCGGATCGCGCGCGACGCGCTGGCCGCCGTGCGTGGACGAACCTGGGAGTCCTCGTTCGACCAGCTCGCCACCGGCTGGGATCTGGCGCTGGCTAGCGCCGGTCGGCGTCGCGCACCCTCGACTCCGGTCGGCCCCGTGCCGGCGGCGCCCCGTCCAGAGCGTCAGGCCGCCTGAAGCACCTGCGGCGGCTGCGCCGCCTTACCTGCCCCTGCCGGCACACTTTGTGTGCCGGCCTTGAATACCTGGCCCCAGCTTCACGGTCGCTTGACCCCGGTACGCGGGTGGGGTCTAGCATGGAGTGCTGGCCAGTCGTATGGAACCGATCGAGACCGAGTCAGCCCTGCCGCACACGGTGGGGACGCGCGCCCCCGAGGCGGCGCCCGATCGCGCCGAGCCCGACCTCGCCGCCCCGTCCCTCTACTTCAACCGCGAGCTCTCCTGGCTCGACTTCAACGAGAGGGTGCTCCAGCTGGCGGAGGACGCGACGGTGCCGCTGCTCGAGCGGGTCAAGTTCTGCGCGATCTGGGAGAACAACCTCGACGAGTTCTACATGGTGCGGGTCGCCAATCTGCACGATCAGGTCGAGGCCGGCATCGGAGCCCGGGGCGCGGACGGAATGACCCCGAGCGCCCAGATCGATGCGATCGGCGAGCGCGTCGTCGTCCAGCGCGACCGAGTCTCGCGCTGCTTCGAGGAGGAGCTTCGCCCGGCGCTGGAGGAGCACGGGATCCGGCTCCTCGGTTTCGAGCGTGCCAACGACGAGGAGCGGGCCGAGCTCGACCGGCTGTTCCGGCGACAGGTCTTCCCCACGCTCACCCCGCTCGTGATCGGCCTGGGCCGGCCGTTCCCCTACATCTCCAACCTCTCGCTCAGCCTCGCGGTGCTCCTCCGAGACCCGGACCAGGGCACCCAGGTGCTGGCACGGGTCAAGGTGCCGAAGGAGCTGCTGGGACGGTTCCTGGAGCTCGACGGCCAGCCCACCACGCTGGTGCCGCTGGAGGACGTGATCGCCGCGAATCTCGGGGCGCTGTTCCCGGGGATGGAGGTGCTCGAGCATTCGCTCTTCCGGGTCACCCGCGATACGGACTACGACGTATCCGACGAGGCCGACGACCTGCTGCAGGCGGTGGAGGAGGAGCTGCGACGGCGCCGTTTCGGTGAGGTCGTTCGGCTCGAGGTCGAGCGCGGCATGAGTCCCCGCCTGCGGGAGCCCCTGGTGGAGGCGCTGCGGATCGAGGAACGCCAGGTCTACGAGGTGGATGGGCTCCTCGACCTCTCCGACCTCTGGAAGGTTCACGGTCTCCCAGGCTTTGCGGAGCTCCGAGACCCGCCGTTCAGCGGTGTCACCCAGCCGCGCCTGATCGGCGAGGACGGGCACGATGCGGATGTGTTCGCGGTCGTGCGCGAGGGCGATCTGCTCGTTCACCACCCCTACGACTCGTTCACGACCTCGGTCGAGCGCTTCGTCGCCCAGGCGGTCGCCGACCCCGACGTGCTGGCGATCAAGCAGACCGTCTATCGCACCAGCGCCGACTCGCCGCTGGTCCCGAGCCTGATCGAGGCCGCCGAGCGCGGCAAGCAGGCGGTCTGCATGGTCGAGCTGAAGGCGCGGTTCGACGAGCGCGCGAACATCGAGTGGGCGAAGAAGCTGGAGGAGGCAGGGGTCCACGTCGTCTACGGGATCCCCGCGCTGAAGACGCACGTCAAGTGCATTCTGGTGGCTCGCCGCGAGGGCGAGGGCGTGCGCCACTACGTGCACATCGGGACCGGCAACTACAACCCGAAGACGGCGCGGATCTACGCCGACGTCGGCCTGTTCACCGCCAGCCCGGAGATCGGCTCAGACATCGCCGAGATGTTCAACTATCTGACGGGCTATGCCCGTCCGCGTCGCTATCGCAAGGTGCTGGTCGCGCCGTTCAACCTCCAGGCGGGCATCCTCGAGGAAATCGAGCGCACGATCGCCGCCCATTCTCCCGAGCGGCCGGCGAGGATCCGGATGAAGATGAACTCGCTCCTGGATCCACCCTCGATCCGGGCCCTCTATCGCGCGTCGCGGGCAGGTGTCCGGGTGGAGTTGAACGTGCGCGGCATCTGCGCACTCCGTCCGGGCGTGGACGACATCTCCGAGAGCGTCACGGTGGTGTCGATCGTGGACCGGTTCCTGGAGCACCCCCGGATCTACAGCTTCGAGCGACCCGGCGAGGACGAGCGGGTCTTCATCGGCTCCGCCGACCTGATGCCGCGCAACCTCTACAACCGGGTCGAGCTCGTGGCTCCCGTGGAGGACCCGAGCGTCCGTGCGGAGCTCCTGGACGTGCTCGACCGCTCGATGGCCGACAACACGAACTCCTGGGAGCTTCGATCCGACGGCACCTGGGCGCGGCGCACGCCGGACGGGGAGCCGCGCAACCTCCAGCGCGAGCAGATCGAGCGCCACCAGGCGCGCGTGAGCGAAGCGGCGCTTTAGGGCCGGGCACTCCGCGACCACGCTCGAGCCGCGTGCTCGAGCCGATGGTCGACTTACTGCGCCATTGTTGGGCTAACTCGTCCATCGCCCCGGGAGGCGCCGTACCCTTCCGCCGCATGGTCCACGACGCCCACGGCTGGTGGCTTCGCGAGGCGGGGCCTGTGGAGCCGCTCCCGGCGCTCGAGGGCGAGCTCGACGCGGACGTGCTCGTCGTCGGTGGCGGCTACACCGGGATGTGGGCGGCCTGGTTCGCGAAGCAGCTCGAGCCCGGGGCGGACGTCGTGTTGCTGGAGGCCGATGTCTGCGGCCACGGGCCGAGCGGCCGCAACGGCGGGTTCGTGAACCAGATGTGGTTCAGCGTGCCGACCATGCGGCGGCGGTTCGGGGCCGACGCAGCGCTCGCGGTTGCGCGCGCCGCGCAGGTCGGCCGTGGCCGGGGTCGGTCGCTGGTGCGAGGAGCAGGAGGTCGACGCGTGGTATCGCCGGAACGGGTACCTGCAGGTCTCGACCACGCCCATCCACGACGAGGTCTACATGGCGCCGCTCAGGATGCTGGCCGAGCTCGGCGAGGCCGAGGCCGCGCGCGAGCTCTCGGCGGCTGAGGTGGCCGAGCGCTGCGGCTCACCCACCTTTCGCGGGGGCGCGTTCTATCCGGGAGCCGCGACGGTGCATCCCGCCCGCCTGGCGCTGGGCCTGCGGCAGCGGCTGATCGGGGCGGGGGTGCGGCTGTTCGAGCGCTCCCCCATGGTCGACCTCGACCAGCAGGGCGCGAGGTTCGAGGCCTCGACTCAGGGCGGCCGCGTGCGGGCGGGGTCGGCCGTGTTGGCGTCCGGGTCGGCGCTCGGCCGGCTGCGGCCTCTGAGCCGCCGGTTGGCCCTGACCTCGAGCCACATGCTGATCACCGAGCCGGTGCCCGACGTGCTCGAGCAGCTCGGCTGGACCGGCGGCGAGTGCATCACGGACTGCCGTGCGATGCTCAACTACTTCCGCACCACCCCGGACGAGCGGATCGCCTTCGGCTGGGGCGGCGGACGGGTGGTCTTCGACACGCGCCTGGGCGAGCGGGTCGATGTGGACCCGGCGCTCGCGGACACCGTGCGCCAGCACCTCCTGCGATTCTTCCCGGCGCTCTCGGGACGACGGATCGAGCACGCCTGGGGAGGGCCAATCGACGTGTCGCCAACTCACCTGCCGACGGTCACCCAGGCGGGCCCCCGTGCCCACGCCGCGTTCGGCTTCACCGGAAACGGGGTCGGCCCGTCCCACATGTGCGGGCGCATCCTCGCCTCGCTCGCGCTCGACCGCCGCGACGAGCCCACCCGCCTGGCGATCGTCGATCCCGAGCCCGTGCGGGTGCCGCCGGAGCCGTTCCGCTACCTCGGCGGAACGGTCATCCGCCGGGCGCTCCTGCGGAAGGAGTCGGCCGAGGAGAGGGGCGAACGCCCGGGGCCGCTGACCCGCATGGTGGCCGGCATCCCCGAGCGGGTTGGGATCCACATCGGACGCTGACCGCCTACCGCGCGAGCCGTCAGTCCTCCTCGTCACCGGCAAGGAACTCCGGCTCAGCGATCAGGAGCACGCCGATGATCACGAACGCGATCAGGAGGGACATGCCCAGGATCCGGGTCACGGTCGCCTCGAACGGGATCATCAGCGCCACCCCGCCGATGAACGTGGCGATCAGCATCGCTCGCAGCGAGATCGCGCGGCTCACGGGTCCGGCTCCGCGGCGTCGGTGGTTGCCCGCCCACTTGCGTCCTGCCCCTCATCGCCCGCGGCCAGCGGGATGAACTGGTGGTGGAGCGGTTGATAGCCCTGGTCGAGGCGGCCACGGAGCACCAGGGAATAGAGGTAGTACAGGGACGGCACCAGGAACACGAGACCGACGGCGATGCTGGCCAGGAGCGCGATCAGGGTGGCGTCGGAGGCGGCGGCCTCGTCGAGCGTGAGCTCGTCCGGCAGCAGGTACGGCGACTGGGCGAACGCCCAGCCGACGGTGATCGTGGCGACGGCCGCGGCGGCGGAGAAACGGGCGAGCTCGAACCTGTTGGTCCAAACGAGGAAGAGCGTGGTCACGCCGGCCGCACCGGAGGCGATCACGCACGCCAGCCCGCCGCCCGAGGTGAGGCCGTCGAAGAGGTCGCGGGCGTCCGAGCGCAACACCAAGAGGCCGCCGATCGCAACCCCTCCGGCGGCGATCCCGGCGATGAGCGCCCGCGCGCGAAACGCGCGCACCAGGTCGGGTAGCCCGGCTCGAACCGAATCCGCCGCCATGTAAACGGCGGCGAGATAGGCGCCGGTGAGCACGGCGAGGACCCCGATCATGATCCCGGTCGGGTTGAGCCATGACGAGAACGGATCGCCGAGGGCGTTGCCCACCGGCACCCCGCCGGACCCGATCGCTCCCAGGACCGCGCCGAAGCAGAACGGCACCAGCACCGAGGAGAGCGCGAACAGCGCGCCGATCGTCCGCGCCTCGCCGATCGTGGCCGCCTGTCCGCGCAGCGCGAATGCGGTTCCACGGAAGATGATCCCGGCGGCGGCGAGGAACAGCGGCACGTACAGGGTCGACACGACCGAGCCGAAGGCGACCGGGAACGCCGTCCACAGGACCACCAGGACGAAGATCAGCCAGACGTGGTTGGCCTCCCACACCGGGCCCATCGCGTGCTGGACCATGCCCCGCACCCGGGCCCCGCGTGAGGCGCCGCCGGCAGTCAGGTCCCAGAAGCCGGCGCCGAAGTCGGCGCCGCCGAGAACCGCGTAGGCCGTGATCCCGGCGATGATGAGCGCGACGCAGATCTCGGCCATCAGGCTAGCCGCCTCCGCCGTTCCCTCCACCTCGGTCTCCGGTGGGCGCCGGGCGAGCCGGCGGAGCAACCAGATCACCGCCACCAGCAACGCGAGGTAGACCAGTGCCAGGAACACGTATGCGACCAGCAGACCGTCGGCGTCGGTGACCGCCTCCTCGGTGCGCATCACCTGGTAGACGACCCACGGTTGCCGGCCGACCTCCGTCGTGATCCAGCCCGCGATCAGGGCGACCAGCGCGAGCGGTCCCGCGGCCGCGACCGCCCGATAGAACCAGATCGAGCGCGGCAGGCTTCGCCGACGCCACCACAGCGCGAGATACCAGGCGGCGAGGACCGCGAGCCCGGTTCCGATCGCGACCATGATCTGAAACGAGAGGTGGACCCAGTTGACCGGCGGACGGTCATCGACCGGCACCGCGTTGAGCCCCTCCACGGTTGCGTTCGGGTCGTGGAAGGCGAGCACCGAGAGCAGCTTCGGGATCTCGATCCCACCCTCGAGCTCGTTGTCGGGCTCGTCGTAGACGCCGCCGATGGTGAACGGAGCCCCCTGGGTCGTCTCGCCCAGACCCTCGAACGCCGCCAGCTTCACCGGCTGGTCCTCGGCGACGTGGCGCGCCGCCCAGTCGCCGACCAGGATCTGCACCGGCGCGGCCAGCGCGGCGAATGTCAGCGGCACCACCAGTGCCGTCCGGGTGTAGCGGTCGCGGCGACCCTTGAGCCAGGCCCAGGCGTAGACACCGGCGACCAGGAATCCCGCGACCAGATACCCCGCCAGGTACATGTGGATCATCTGGTAGGCGAGCCGGTCGTTGAACAGGGCGGCCCAGGGAGCGACGTCGGTGACCTCGCCGCCCGAGATCTCGAACCCCGTGGGGGAGTTCATCCAGCCGTTGACCGCGATCACCATCAGCGAGCCGGTGATCCCCGCGATCACGATCGGGATCCCGACCAGGAAGTGGGCCCGGCGTGAGAGCCGATCCCAGCCGTACACGTAGATCGCGATGAAGATCGCCTCGATGAAGAACGAGAATCCCTCGAGCCCGAACGCGAGCCCGAAGACGTCGCCGAAGGTGGCCGTGAAGTCCGGCCACAGCAGTCCGAACTCGAACGAGAGGATGGTGCCGCTGACGACACCGACGGCGAACAGGACCAGCATCACCTTCGACCAGCGCTTGGCGATCGCCTTGTAGACGGGGTCGCCGGTGCGCAGCCACAGCCCCTCCATGAACAGGACGATCGCCGGGAACGCGATCCCGAAGCAGACCAGCGGGATATGGAAGACGAACGACATCGCCTGCATCTGGCGAGCGGCAAACAGGTCGCCCTGGGTGGTCTCGCCCAGAGCGCCCGAGATCTCCTGCGCGGCGATCGTGAACCCGCTCATGATCCGCGCCGCTAGTATCGCGGCCGCCGGGGCGGCGCGTAGCATCGATGCGGGTGATCGCGCTTCTCGACATGGACGCGTTTTACGTCGCGGTTGAGCTGCTGCGCCGTCCCGAGCTCCGTGGCAAGCCGGTGATCGTCGCCGGCTCCGGCCCGCGTGCCGTGGTCACAACGGCCTCCTACGAAGCGCGGGGCTTCGGGGTCGGCTCGGCCGTGCCGGCCGCGCGGGCGCGGCGTCTGTGCCCGGACGGCATCTTCCTGCCGCCGGACTTCGCCCACTACCGGGCCAAGTCCCGCGAGGTGATGGCGCTCGTGGGTGACCTCGGCGCGCCCACCGAGGCGGTGTCGCTCGACGAGGTCTATCTCGACCTCTCGGGCCTCACCTATCCGGTCGACGAGATGAGCCGGCTCGTGCGCCGGATCAAGACTGAGCTTGAGCTGGACGCCTCGGTCGGGATCGGGCCGAACAAGCTCGTCGCCAAGGTCGCATCGGAGGCCGAGAAGCCGCGCGGATTCGTCGTCCTCACCCGCGAGCAGGCGGCCGAGCGCTTCGCCGCGGACCCGCCAACGCTGATCCCCGGGATCGGCCCGAAGACCGCCGGGCGGCTGCAGAGCCTGGGCATCTCGTCGATTGGCGAGCTGCAACGGCTTCCGCTCGAGCGTCTGCGGGATAGCTTCGGGGAGCGTCAGGGCCGCTACCTGCACGACCGGGCGCACTTCCGTGACCACTCCGAGGTCGCGGAGCGAGAGGCCAAGTCGCGCTCGGTCGAGGCCACCTTCGATCGCGACCTCTCGGGTCTGGAGGCGATGGAGCACGTGCTCGACGGGCAGGCGACCGAGCTCGCCCGCTCGCTCCACGCACGCGGCCTCCGCGGGCGCACGGTCTCGATCAAGGTCCGCCTCGACGACTTCACC
Organism: uncultured Actinomycetes bacterium; assembly: GCA_963788115.1. GTDB lineage: Bacteria > Actinomycetota > Thermoleophilia > Solirubrobacterales > 70-9 > CAWBFD01. The sequence continues at coordinate 627,325 of CAWBFD010000002.1, read as the reverse complement.
ACCGTGACCCGGGCCCGAACCCTGGCCGAGGCCACCGACGACCCGGCGACGATCGCCGGCGCCGCCCGCGCACTGATCCGGGCGTACGATCCGCCGCGGCCGGTGCGGCTGCTCGGGGTGAGGGCGGCCTCATTCGCGGACGCCGGTACGCCGGGACCCCAGGCCCAGGCGCTACCGCTTCCCCACTGAGGGCATTCCGGAGTCAGTCGACGAGCGCCAGCACCAGCTCCCGGATCGCGCGGGGATAACGGTAGGTGAGCCCCCCGTGCTTGCCCTCGAACAGCTCGAGGGTGTGATCGACCCCGAGCCGCTCGAGCTCGCGCGAGAACGCCCGGGCCCCGAGGTCCAGGAAGTACTCGTCCTGCTTGCCGGCGTCGAGGTAGATGCGGCGCATCGAGCGCAGCTCGTCCCCGCGGTGGGGCGCCATCCGCACCGGGTCGAGCTCGAGCCAGAGGTCCCAGACGTCGTCGATGAGGCGGCCGGTCTCGATCTCGAACGGCAGGAGGGCCTTGCCAGGGTTGTCGGGGTCGGGCGAGTAACAGGCGGCATAGCCGTAGTCCTCGAGCGGCTTGAAGCGCTCGTAGTCGAAGCGCTCGGCCTCCGCGAGCTGCTCGAACAGGACCTCGTAGGAGCCGTCGAACTCGTCGCGCAGCTTGCGTGCCGACTGGCGGAACGTGGCCGCATAGCAGACCTCGAACAGGGCGTCTCCCGCATGGGAGGCGAGCGCCCCGAAGACGTCCGGGCGCATCATCGGCACCACCATCGCCCCGTATCCGCCCGAGGACTTCCCGGTGATCCCGCGGTGGTCTCGGTCGGCGGCCGTGGGGTAGCGCTCGTCGACGAACGCGACCACCTCGTCGCAGAGATAGTCCTGGTAGCGCCCGGTGGCGGACGAGTTGAGGAACTGGGAGCCGCCGTAGGAGGTCCAGCAGTCGACGAACACGACAATCGCGTCAGGACACTCGCCGGCCGCGAACATCGCGTCGACCCGCTCGAACATGGTGGGCTCGAAGGGCTCGCGGCGGAACCAGGAATCGAGCTGGCCGGTGTAGCCCTGGATCACGTAGACGCCCGGCAGCGGCCGCGGGTGGTCGAGCTCCACTCCGGGCGGCCGGTAGACGTAGAGCGGCCGCCGCGATGGATCACCGAGAGGGTTGGCGGCGAGCAGCTCGGACTCCACCGTGAGGCGGTCGAGCGTCCCCGCCATGGGGCGCTCCCAAGGCGCCCCGGCGGGCCCGTCGGCCTCTCGGAGACTCACCCGCAACCCCCAACCCAGCGGTTGTCGGATTCGATACCCATGAGGTCACTAACCCGACAACCGCGAGGGAGAGGCCGCGGAGGGGTGCTCATGCGCCCGCCCCTTCCCGCGGGCGCTCGGCGCCTCCCGCCTGCGCGGAGTACGGGTACCACCACTCCTTCGGCGCGATCTCGGTCTCGATGTGGACGTGCTTGGTCTCCTGAAACGCCTCGAGTCCCTCGCGCCCGAGCTCTCGGCCCAGCCCGGACTGCTTGAAGCCGCCGAAGGGGCCGGCGTCGTTGTCGGTGAGCGGGTCGTTGAACCAGACCGTGCCCGCCTTGATCTCGCGCATGCAGCGCACCATGGTCTTGAGGTCGGCGGTGTAGATGTTCGCCCCGAGGCCGAAGCGGGTTGAGTTCGCCAGCTCGATCGCCTCGTCGAGCGAGCGCACGCGGACGATCGGCGCCACCGGCCCGAAGGTCTCCTCGCGAAGGAGATCGGTCTCCGCTGGGGCCCCGGTGACGACCGCGGGCGCCAGGAAGTGGCCCCGCGACTGGCCGGCGTCGTCGCCGCCAACGACGAGCTCGGCGCCGGCCGCAACCGCCGCGTCCACCTGGTCGAGGACCTTTTGGCGCTGGGCCGCTGAGACCATCGGCCCGATATCGGTCTCGGACCGCATCGGGTCGCCGACCATCAACCCGCTGGTGTGCTCGACGAACGCCGACAGATAGTCGTCGTAGACGTCATCCAGGACGTAAAACCGCTCCGCCGACGTGCAGACCTGGCCCGCGTTGAGGAATGCCGCCCATGCCCCGCCACGGGCCGCGACATCGACCCGGTCGGCGACGTCCGCGCAGACGATGAACGGGTCCTTCCCGCCCATCTCGAGGTTGATCCGGGCGACCCGCTCGGCGCACTTCGCGGCGATCAGCTTCCCCGTTTCGACCGACCCGGTGAAGGCGACGCATGCGATCCGCTCGTCACCCACGATCGACGCGCCGACCTCGCCCCCGCCGGCGAGCACGTTGACGACGCCGGGAGGAAGGTGGTCGAAGCAAGGCGCCAGCGCCAGAGTGGAGAGCGGCGTCAGCTCGGACGGCTTGCACACCGTTGCGTTCCCGGCGGCAAGCGCCGGCGCCAGCTTCCAGGCCAGTAGCAGCAGGGGATAGTTCCAGGGGACGATGCAGGCCACCGGGCCCACCGGCTCCTTCACCACCAGCGACAGCTGTGTCTCCTCGATCGAAGGGATCACGCGACCGGCGGAGTCGCGCCCGATCTCCGCGTAGTAGTCGAACGCGGCCGCTGTCCAGCTGACCTCGTCCGAGTTCTCGATCAGCGGCTTGCCGCCCTCGAGTGTCATCAGCTCGGCGAGCTCGTCGGTCCGGGACCGCAGGCGCCCCGCCACCTCATGCAGCAGCTCGCCGCGCTCGACCGCGGGTGTCCGCTCCCAGCCGCGCTGGGCCTCCTCGGCGGCCACCACCGCAGCGTCGATCTGCTCGGGGGAGGGCAGAGCGACGGCGGCCACGGTCTCCTCGGTGTAGGGGTTCTCGACCTCGAGCGAATCGCCCGCGCCCGCGACCTGCTCGCCGCCGACCAGCATGCGTGTCTCCGGCGCGTCCACGAGTCTGCCGATGCTATCCGGCCGAGCACGATGGCCGTGGATCCACGGTTTTCAACGCCTGCCCCGGGGTAGTGGCGAACCGAGTAGACGAGAGGAGGTCGAAAATGCCACCTCGCGGCATCAAGAAGGGCACGAAGCGTGCCCGTCAGTACGAGAAGATCAAGCGAAGCCAGAAGCGGCAGGGTCGCTCGGAGCGGCGTGCCGAGGAGATCGCGGCGCGCACGGTGCAGAAGGAACGCGCCCGCTCGGGCGAGTCTCGCCAGCGCTCGCGGACCTCGACCCGTGACATGTCATCCGGTCGCCGTGGCGGCCAGCGCTCTGGCAGATCCGGCCCGCGGGGCCGCACCCGTGATCAGCTCTACAACGAGGCCAAGCAGCTCAACATCGAGGGCCGCTCGCGCATGAACAAGCGCCAGCTCCAGCGGGCCGTCGACGCGAAGAAGAGCTGACGCCGCGCTACCCCACGGCATCGGGGCGTGGCAGACTGCGCGTCATGCCGGACACCGACGAGTGGCGAGTAGAGGTCGAGCTCGGCGAGGAGGGCCACGGGCCGACCCTCGGCGAGCGGCTGCGCGCCGTCGATCTCGACGACACTGCTCGCAAGCGGCTTGGCGAGCGTGTGATCGTCACCCGCGACGGGCGCAACATGTTCCTCTACGCGGCCTCGGAGGCGGCGGCCCGGGAGGCCGAGAAGGTCGTCCGGGAACTGCTCGAGGCTGAGGACCTCGAGGGCGAGGTGTCCCTCACCCGCTGGCACCCGGACGAGGAGGCGTGGAAGGACGCCGCGGTCCCGCTCCCACGCACGGACGAGGAGCGATCCGCCGAGCAGGAGCGCCACCGCGAGGCCGAGGAGACCTCGGGCGAGCACGACTGGGAGGTTCGCGTGAACCTGCCCTCGCTGCGCCAGGCGTTCGAGCTGGCTGGGCAGCTGCGCGACGAGGGGCTCCATGTGCGCCGCCGATGGAAGCATCTGCTGGTGGAGGCGCCGAGCGAGGAGGATGCGAACGAGCTCGTCGAGCGAATCCGCTCGGAGGGTCCCGAGGGCACCGATGCCTCCGTCGAGCCGCTGCTGCCGCACCCGGCCTTCGTCTCGCTCGGCGCGCACCTGCCCAGGATCGGCCGCGATCTCGAGCCCTAGGGCGTCTCAGGCGAGCGCGTCGCGGAGCCGCCCCGCGTTGCGCACCGCGCACCCGCGCCAGTCGTTGTTGAAGTACGCGTAGACCTCGACCCGCCGGCGCCACTGGGCGATCCGCCGCGCCCACTCCTCCAGCTCGCGCTCGGAGTAGTTGCCGTCGCGTCCTCGCCGTCCGTAGTGGAACCGGATCAGGGTCCAGCTCGTGGTCAGCTCGTGTGTCTGGAAGGGGCGCTCGGGGTGGTCGCCGATCACCAGGGCCGCCCGGCGCCGGCGAAGCCGGGCGTAGACCTCCTCGCAGAACCAGCTCGGGTGGCGGAACTCGAAGGCGTGCCGGCCGCGAGGCAGCGCCTCGAGCGCGGACGCGAGCCGCTCGTCGTCACGGTGGAAGCTCTCCGGAAGCTGCCACAGGACCGGGCCGAGCTTGCCCGCATTCGCCAACGGCTCGACTCGCTCGAAGAAGCGCTCAGCCCCTCTGCCCACATCCGCGAGCCGTTTGATGTGCGTGAGGTAGCGGCTGGCCTTGACCGTGAAACGGAAGCGGCGAGGGGTCTCCTCCGCCCACCTCGAAGCGGCCGCGAGCGTGGGCAAGCGGTAGAAGGTGTTGTTCAGCTCGACGGTCTCGAACTCCTCCGCGTAGCGCTCGAGCCAGCGGCGCTGCGGCAGATCCTCGGGATAGAGGAGCCCGCGCCAGTCCCGATAGACCCAGCCCGAGCAGCCGACGTGCACCGCCTTGGTGGTCGCCGGCGCCATGGGATCGGGTAGCCGGCTCGCGACGGCTGGCCCCCGGCGAGCGCGGCAGCCGTGCTAGCTCGAACGGCGCTCGCGATCGGGGTCCTGGCGGCGCTCGCGATCGGGTTCCCGTCGGCGCTCGCGATCGGGGTCGAGCTTGCCGGCCTGCTCCGATTCCCTGCGTGCGGTGTCGAGCTCGCGGTCGGCATCCCGCCGCCGCTCCTCGGCCTCGATCGAGTCCCGGCGGGCGCGGGCCTCCTGCTCGGCCGCCTCGGCGTGCTGACGCTCGCCCCTGGCTCGGCGCTCGCCGGCCCTTTGGTCAAGGTCTCGCGCCTTCGCCCGGCGTTGCTCGGTCCGCTTCTCGCGACCGGACACCGCTGCCCAGATCAGCGCCAGGACGATGATCACGCCGACGATGATGGCGATGATTGCGATCGTGCTCACTTAATTGGCTCCTCTCCTCGAGCGTTCCAGCCGGATCCCACTACCCGGTATCGGATCCGCCATGCGGATGCTAACCCGGACGAGGCCTTCGCAAACGTCGTGCGCGATCCGATGTTTCCCAGGGCGGGGATCGGACAGTCGGGGACTGAAAGCGGATATCGACGAAAGGAGCCACACATGCCCTGGGACGAGCTCAAGCCCCGCCAGTTCCCGGCGTTCGAGAAGGAACTGCAAGGGATCTCCAAGCAGACCATGGAGGACCACTACAAGCTGTACGAGGGGTATGCGAAGAAGGCGAACGAGTGCCGGAAGATCCTGAACGAGCTCGACTACTCGAAGATCGAGGGAAATCAGGTCTATTCGGAGCTACGAGCGGTGTCGGTCGACTACACCTTCGCCCTGCTCGGATACAAGAACCACGATCTCTACTTCGGCCACCTCGGCGGCGAGGGCGGCGAGCCCAACGGCCGCTTCGCCGAGCTCGCCGAGGAGGAGTTCAACGGCTTGGGCAAGTGGTTCGACTCGGTGAGGAAGGCGGCGAGCTCGGCTCGCGGCTGGGCCATGGTCGGCTACGACCTGAACGACGGCTCGCTGTTCAACTACATCCTGGACACGCAGAACCTGTGGGCCGTCCACAGCATGGTCCCGGTGCTCGCCCTGGACGTCTACGAGCACGCCTACGTCCGCGACTTCGGCGCGACCCCTGACGGGCGCAAGCAGTACGTGGACGCGTTCTTCGAGAACATCGACTGGGACCACGTGAACCGGCAGCTGATCCAGGCCGAGGCGGCGAAGCGCGGCTGCCGACGAGAGCGGCGCCCATCGAGGCCGAGGAGCTCGCCCCGGCGAACCGCTGAGCGCATCGCCCCTCGCCGATGGCCTGGCGCGGAGCTTGAGTCGATCGGTCGACGCGTCGGTCGCTTGACTCGGGCCTGGGAGGACGGCTCCTAAGCGGGTCGTCCTCTCCGCTTCCGCGTGTATACGCGGGATGCCCCTGTTGCCGCCATGCGAAATGGAGTAACTTCCGTTGCATGGAGGCGAGTCCGGCGACGGCCACGGAGACCAACCTCAGCCGGGACGTGGCGCGCGCGATGGTCGCGCTATTCAAGGAGTACGTCGGCCGCGGCCCCACGCACGCACGCGCTTTCATCCTTGACGGCCTCATCGTGGTCGTGCTCCAGGACACCATGATCAAGGCCGAGAAGACGCTCGCCGAGGAGGGGGAGGAGGACCTGGTGCGGGGCGTGCGGCGCGTGTTCCAGGGGAAGTTCGGCGATGAGGCCAACGAGATCATCGAGAGACTCACCGGGCGGAAGGTGGTCGCCTTCCTCTCCGACCACAACGTCGACGAGGACGTCGCGATCGAGGCCTTCGTGCTCGAGCCGCTCGAGGCCCAGGCCCCCGAATCGGTGGTTTAGAGCGCGGCCGGACGTTTAGAGCGCGGCCGAACGGATACCGTGTTAGGCAGGTCGTGCGGCCTTTAGGGCTCACGCGACTTCTGAGTGTGCGATCAAGCCGCTGCGGGCACTGACCTGCGATCGGTTCGTCGCTTCCGTTTCCATCATCGGAAGGAGGAACCGTGCAGACGCATGTTCGCTCAAGACCTCGCAAGGTCGCAACCATCGACGGGACGCGGCTACGGCGGCCCAACGGCAACCCGTCCACCAACGGCAAGCCGCCTCATGCAAACGGGAAGCTCCCCAACGGACTCGGGACCGCCAGCGGTGCCGGGCCTCAGGAGACATTGCTCCTGCGCCGCTACGCGCAGACGAGGGATGAGGGGCTGAAGGAGCAGCTCATCGAGCGCTTCATGCCGCTCGCCCGCTCGCTTGCGATGCGCTACCGCGGCGGGACGGAGCCACTGGACGACCTCATCCAGGTCGCCAGTCTAGGCCTGGTGAAGGCCCTGGACGGCTTCGATCCCGAGCGCGGCGGCTCGTTCACGGCCTACGCGGTTCCCACCATCCTCGGCGAGCTTCGCCGGCACTTCCGTGACCGGGTCTGGAACCTCCATCTGCCCCGAGGCCTGCAGGAGCGCACGATGGCGGTCGGCGACGCGGTTCAGAGGCTGAGCGACGAGTTCGGCCGCTCGCCGACGGTGGCCCAGATCGCGGTCAAGCTCGATGTCTCAGAGGAGGACGTGTTGGACGCGCTCGAGGCCGCCGAGGCCAGGCGCACCCTCTCGCTCGACGCCCCGCGGAGCCACGAGGATGCCGAGTCGGTGCCGGCGGTCGAGACCGTGGGCAAGGTCGAGCCGGGCTACGAGGCAGTCGAGTCGCAGCTCTGCGCCGCGAATGCCGACCTGGACGAGCGCGAGCAGCTGGTGCTGCGGATGCGCTTCGGCCGCGACCTCACCCAGTACGAGATCGGCCGGATGATCGGCGTGTCACAGATGCAGGTCTCGCGGATCATGCGCGGCGCCCTGCGCAAGCTCGTCGATGAAGTTCAGGAGCCCGCCGAGTAGTCGGATCCCATGGCCGAAGGCGCAGCGCTCGCTGGAGCGGGCGGTGATCCGTCTGCTGGATTGAGGCCCGGCCGTTTGCGGCATCTCGCCCCGGGTAACGCGGCTCAAACCTGAACGGACTGGAGAGGAGGAATCGGATGTACATCGGGCTCGGGACGCTGCTCCTGATCATCATCATCCTCATCATCGTGCTCTAAGCGGAGGCGTTGTCCTGGGTTCCTCGGGCCAGCGCTTGAGCCCTTCGTTTCTCGAGCGTGCGCTCTGCCCACTCGCGAAGTCGGCGTGGGATGACCCGCACGATCCGATCCCGGTGCTCGGAGACGAGGTCGTAGACACGCGCGGTCTGCTCGTCGAAGCGACCGACCAGGCGGGACAACGGCCGTCCGCCTGGCAGCAATGCCAGGAGCGGCTCGAATGCCGGGCCGCCCGTGTAGCGGCTGCCGTCGGCCGAGATCAGGTGCCAGCTCGCGAGCCGCTGCTCGGGGGTGAGCTCCGCAAGAAGCTCGTCGCCGGCTGGCTCCTGGATCGCGACCGGGAGGAGCGCGCTCCCGCGGTCCCAAGCGAGCAACAGTCCGGCGACGCACCGGCAGAACCCACACTGGCCGTCGTAGAACAGGACCGCGCGGCCTGGGCCCGGGATTCGCGGCGCAGCTGCGGAGGCCGGCCGTTCGTGTGCCTGCACTCGCTGGTGGAGCGCCACGCCGGACCGACTACGCAGCCTCGCGCAGAGCCTCGAGCTCGCGATTCTCTGCCAAGCGTGCCAGCGCCCGCCGCTCGATCTCGCGCACATCACGGGGGGAGCGTCCCAGCTTGCGGCCGATCCGCTCCAGCGGATGCGGCGGCAGGTCGCCGTTGATCCCGTAGCGGAGCTTCACCACCACCCGCTCCTCCTCCGGGAGGCCGCGGATCGCGCGGTGAAGCGCCTGCTCGCCGAGGGTCACGATCGCCTCCTGTTCGGGACCGAGGGACTCGCCTGGGAGGAGCTCGCCCAAAGTCGTCTCGCCTCCCTCGCCGACCGGACGGTCGAGGCTGGTCACCGCGCGGGGTGCGTCCCGGATGAAGGCAACCTGCTCCGGCTCGAGGCCGGCCTCGGCAGCGACCTCGGCGATCGTCGGGTCCCGCCCCAGGCGCGACGTGAGCTCGCGCTCCGCTCGCGCGATGCGCCGCTCCTGCTGTGCGAGGGTGGTGGGCAGCTTGATCGTTCGCGCGCGTGACTCGATCGCTCGCTGCATCGCCTGGCGGATCCAGTAGGTCGCATACGTCGAAAACTTGAACCCCCGCCGCCAGTCGAACTTCTCGACCGCCCGGATCAGGCCCAGGGTCCCCTCTTGGATCAGGTCGAGCATCGGCAGGCCCTGGTTTTGATAACGCCGCGCGTTCGCGACCACGAGCCGCAGATTGGAGTTGATCATGCGCTCCTTCGCCTCGAAGTCGCCTCGCTCCACGCGGCGCTTCAGCTCGACCTCCTCCTCGGCCGTAAGCAACGGATACTGGGCGAGCTCGTTGAAGAAGAGCTGCAGCGAGTCGGTGGTCGCGTCGACCAGCTCGTGCGGGCGGTAGGTGGCCCCGTCGACGTCGTTCCGGCCGCAATCATCGCGCAGGGAGATGCCACGCGCCTCGATTGCGCCGTGGATGGCCATCACGGCCTGCTGGTCGAGATCGAGCTCACCAAGGGCGCGCTCGAGGTCGGACAGCTCGATGCACCTGCTCTCGGCCGCGCCGTCGATCAGGTCGCGGATCTCTTCGGGGAGACGGGTCTCCGTGGCCATCTCGCTTCATCGGATACCCGACCAGCGTCAGCCGTAACCGCGAGCGCAGATTGTGTCGGTTTCCGCCCACATCCGGCGGGTAGCCGGAATCCGTGTCTGTTTTCAGTACCGCTCAACAGCGGCGCCCGCGGCCGCGCTCGGAACCCGCGCCTGGCGGCGTCTTGAGGCTGCTGGTCGTGGTGGCCGAGACCGTGCCCAGCGCAGCGATCGAGGCCCAGGTGGCGCAACGCTTCGACCATCGCCGGAACGCTGTTCACGTGGTCTCGCCCGCGATCAGCGGATCGCCGGTCAAGCGGGCGTTCGGCGACGTCGACGATGCGATCATCGCGGCCAAGGAACGCCTGGAATCCTCGCTGCGAGAGCTGAGGCGGGTCGGGATCGAGGCCTCCGGCTCGGTGGGCGAGTCCGATCCGGTGATCGCGATCGAAGACGCGCTGGCGACGTTCCCGGCGGATGAGATCCTGATCGTCACCCACCCCGAGCGGGAAGCCACCGGGCCGGAACGGGATCTGTTCAAGCGCGCCCGCCAGCGATTCGAGCCACCGATCATGCACCTGTCCGTCGAGCACGGCGGGGGGCACCCTGAACGGGTCGTTGATGAGGAGCGCGCCGGGCCGGGCCTTGAGGCCGGTGGCGAGCCGGAGGGTCCGCGCCCCTGGGCCAACCTCCCCCGGCTCTCGGTACGCGACCTCGCCGGAATCCTCGTCGCGACGCTCGGCACCGTCCTGCTGATCATCCTCGCGGCGAGCTGTGAGGGGTCCGAGGTCAGCGGGGGGTCGCCCGATTGGGGCTGCGTTGTCCGCTACATCCTCGCCGGCGGCGCGGCCTTGATCAACGTCGCCCACGTCGTCGGGCTGATGCTGTTCGAGAGCGTCGGCTACCGCGGGCTGGGGGCGCGGACGTTTGCTCACCTCTCCCTCTGGGGTACTCCGGCTGCGATCGCGATCAGTCTGCTCGTACACTGACCAGGGTGCGCGCGCCGAGCCAAGAGGCGCTCTCCCAGTTGCTTCGTTGGGAGCCCCCGCACGGGGTCGTGTCCGTCTACGTCGATCTGCAGCCGGCGGATCGCGGTGAGGGCTGGCGGATCGAGCTTCGAAACGGGCTTGGCGCCGCCCTCGAGCGCGTGCGCGAGCGGGACGGTCGGAAGGCGCGCCGCGAGCTCGAAGCGACCGCGAAGCGCATCCTCGACCGCTTTCCGCCTGAGGCGGGGCATCCCGAGGGACGCACCCAGATCGGGTTCGTCGAGGTCGCTTCCAAGCCGGGGCGGGAGGAGTGGTTCGCCGTGCAGATGCGGTCATCCCCCGTCCGGGTGGTCCACGACGCCCGCCCTGTGGTCCGGCCGCTGGTGACGATGCTCGACGACGGCGCGCCGCGGGGGGTTGCTGCGGTGTCGGCGGAGCGGGTACGGCTGCTGCGATGGGCGCTCGGCACGATCGAGGAGCTCGAGGACTGGGGGCTCGAGGTCTTCAGCCTCGACTGGCGCGAGCGCAAGGCCCAGCGAACCGGCGATCCGGCGCGCGTACAGGGAGCTAAGGCCTCGGGCCGAGACCAGTTCGACCAGCGCCTGGAGGCGAACCGAGAGCATTTCCTGCGTCAGGCCGGTCGCTTGGCGACGCAGCGGGTGCGGACGCTCGACTGCGACGAGCTGCTCGTCCTCGGCGACGCCGAGCATGTGCGTGAGTTTGCCGACGGCGCCGGGGATGGCGTCGAGGTCCGCCAGATCGACGGCCACAACGTGATCTCGGCACGCCCCCACGAGATCGCGGAGCGGCTCGAAGAACTGCTCGAGGAGCTCAATCGGTCGCGCGAGCTCGACCTAGTCCAGCGCGTCAAGGACGAGGCCCACGGCGGTACGCGCGGGGCGGTCGGGCTCCAGGAGACCCTCGAGGCGCTCGAGCAGGGAAGGGTCGCCCACCTGGTGTTCGACGCCTCCCTCGAGGACGGCGGCGGGCCCGGCGAGATCACCGGTGAGGACGGTGGGGTAGGGCTCGGCGAGCGTCTGATCGAGCTCGCGCTCGCCACCGGCGCCCGCGTCACCCCCGTCGAGGGCGAGGCCGCCGAGGCACTGGCCGAGGCGGAGGGCGTGGCGGGCCTCTTGCGCTACTAGCGAGGCGCTCGCCGGAGGCGACCCCCGCAGGGTCTTCATAGGTGTGGGGGCAGGCACCTCAACCGTCAACCCAGTACACGCTTGTGCTAGCTCCTACGCTTCCGGCATAGCTATGACGCGCTGGCTCGTCGACGCAATGAACGTGATCGGGACCCGTCCCGACCGCTGGTGGCAGGATCGACACGCGGCTATGGTCCGCCTGGTCGATCAGCTGGAGCGCTGGGTCGCCGCAACCGGCGAGGACGTGACCGTTGTGTTCGAGCGGCCCCCGTCGCCGCCGATCTCCTCGCCGCTGGTCGAGATCGGGCACGCGCCACGGCCCGGGCGTAACGCGGCCGACGACGAGATCGTGCGGCGGCTCCGCGACGATCCGGATCCTGCGGGTGTCCGTGTCGTCACCTCCGATCACGCGTTGGCCGATCAGGCACGGTTTCTCAACGCTTCGGTGGAACCGGCCGAGCCGTTTCGCCGCCAGATCGAGGAGGCCTGAGGGGGGACGCCGCGATGCCCGAGGTGGATCTCGAAGCCCGGATCGACGAGCTGTATGCGCTCGCCCCGAACGAGTTCACCGCCGCCCGCAACCAACTCGCGAGGGAGCTGCGCTCCGCGGGGCGCCGTGATGACGCGGGAGCGGTCGCGAAGCTGGGACGCCCGACGCTTGCCGCCTGGGCACTGAACCAGGTCGCCCGCCGGCATGCCGCCGATGTCTCGCGCCTGCTCGACGCCGCCGAGGAGCTCCGTCGGCGCCACGGCGAGCTCGCCGGGCCGGAAATCGACCCGGCTGGGCTTCGCGAGGCGGCGGCGGCGGAGCGGGACGCGCGCGAAGCGCTGCTCGATCGGACCTCACGAGTGCTCGAGGACCATGGGACCTCCTCCACCTCGGCGATGAGCCAGGCGGCGGATACCCTGCAGGCGGCGACCTTCGACGAGGACGTTGGAGAGCTCTTACGGCGTGGCCGCCTGGGCCGGGCCGAGCGCACGTCGGGCGTGGGCGCTCCCTTGCCCTCCGAAACGCCGGCGCCTGCCCCCAAGCGAAGCGGCGGGCGCCAGGCGACGAGGCTCCGGAGCGAGCTCGGGAAGCAGCGCCGGCTGGTGGCGGCGGCGAAACGCGAGCTCGACAAGGCCGCCAAGGCCCGCCAGAGGGCGAACCGAAGGGTCGACGAGGCCGCCGAGGCACTCGAAGGGCATCGCGCCGAGCTGGAGCGGCGAGGCGACGAGCTCAGGCGGGCTGAGCGTCAGCTCGAGGAGGCGGAACAGGAACGCGAGCGACTCGAGCGAGAGCGCGGCTAGGCCTGGAGCGATCAGCCACGCAGCGCGGCCAGCGCCTCTTCGCGGCTCTCGTGGAGAGCCATCGTGCGGTCGATACCGGTGATCTCCAGGAGACGTCGGACCTGCGTGTTCGCGCAGCAGATGCTGAACAACCGCCCATCGCCATCCCGGATGCGCTCGCGCGCCTCCACCAGGACGGCCAGTCCGGTTGAGTCGATGAACTCGCACTCCTTGAAGTCAATCAACACCGAGTCCCCGTCGGACTCGGCCGCTTCCATCAGCGGCCCGCTCAGCCCGGGCGCGGTCGCCTGATCGAGCTCGCCGGCCACCGTGAAGGCATGGATGCCGTCGTCCAGCCTTTGGACTTCAACTCTGAATTCGGCGATCATCGACTCCTCTGGCGGGGCAGTTGACAAGCGAGGCATGTAGCCCCCACACGTGGACCCTTCCCTGGGGGCCGCCAGGGATGATACCTACCGCCGCTGTGGCTCAGGCCGCGAGCGCGGCGGCGCGCTCCGCCCGCCGCCGCGCGGTTCGAGCGCTCCCGTCGAGATATCCCAGCTCGGCGACCTTGTCCCCGATGATGCTCATCATCTCGCCTCGCTCGACCGCGGACAGGTTTCGACGCCAGCTCCCCGGGTTGGCGGCCCTGACGGCCTTGCCCCCGCCCCGCTCGCTCGTCGAGACCTGGTCGAACTCGCGCCTCGCGCCGATCTCCCGCAGCCGATCCACCTCCATCTCGAGCCCGAGCACCTTCGCGACGCGCCCCAGCTCGCTCGCGGGGTCGGCGAGCAGATCCTCGTACCGGATCAGCACGCGCCGGAACGGGTGATGGCGCGCGAACGCCCGCTGCACCGCCTGCGTCCGGAAGAGCCAGACGCTCGCCAGCCACCGAACCAACGCGAGGCGGCCGTGCGAGGCAACAGGGAACGCCCCCTCCTCCTGCGCCCACGAACCGCTCTGGTAGGCGTCCACCCAGGAGTCGACGACGTCGCGACCATCCCGCAACAGGAAGATCAGGTGCGACTTCGGGAACAGGTCGAGCAGGAGATCCGCCGCGTGGGACCCCGGTTCCTTGACCACGACGGTCGGCTCAGCGATCGATCGCTCCGCGGCGAGCTCGGCGGCCTGGACCCCGAACCGGGCGGCGATCAGATCGCGCAGCGCCGGCATCCAGGCGTCGCGATACCGATCGGAGAAGAAGTAATCGGGCTTGTCCCGCTTGACCTCGGTGAGCGTCGTCAGATCAGGCACCACGCTCGCTGCCGCCCAGGCCAGCGGGATCGGCCTCCAGACGCCGAGATGGTGCCCGATGTGGGGGTCGTCGACCGGTGCGACGCGGTCCGTGTCGGCGAGCATTCTCAGGAGCCAGGTGCTGCCGCTGCGGGAGGAGCCCATGATCCAGGCAAGCCGCTGCCCCTCGCCGAGATCGAGCGGCGCACGTGCCCTCCGCGGTGGGTCCGGGTGAAGCACTGCGTACGCATACCCTAGGCGATCAGAACCAAACCGTCGTCACCTATCGGTTAAGTGCCCTTCTTCGGCCGTCGTCGGCGGCCCGCTTGCGCGCGGGGCTGGCGGCGAGCCAGCCCTAGCGGTGCGGGTCGTGCTCCCCGGCGAGCAGGCGCAGCCCGTGCGGGAGGGCCTCGGCCAGGGCGTCGGCGGTCTCGGCGATCGCCTTGGGGTTCCCCGGGAAGTTGACGATCAGGGTGGCGCCGCGGATTCCGGCCAACGCGCGCGAGAGCATCCAATGCGGCGTGTGTTCGCGGGACGCGGCGCGCATCGCCTCGCCGATGCCCGGGGCCTCGCGCTCGATCAAGGAGCGGGTCGCCTCGGGCGTGCGGTCGGACGGGGTGAACCCGGTGCCGCCGGTGGTTGCGATCAGCGTGCAGCGATGATCGTCGGCCCAGTACCGGAGCCGGTCCCGGATCCTCTCCTCGTCGTCAGGGATCACCTCGCTGCCCGCCAGCTCCAGCCCAAGGCCCTCGACCCACTTGCGCAGGAGTGCGCCGCTCTCATCCTCGCCAGTCCCGGCCGCCTTCGACGTGCTCACGGTGATCACCGCCGCCCTCAACGCCGCCAGTCGCTCTTCCCTCCGGACTTCTCCAGCAGCTCGACTCGATCCACGGCGACCCCGCGCTCGAGCCCCTTGACCATGTCGTACACCGTGAGCGCGGCGACCGAGCAGGCGACCATCGCCTCCATCTCCACCCCGGTGCGGTCCACGGTGCGCGCCTCGGCCACCAGCTCAACCGTGCCGGCGGCGGGATCGACGTCGGCTTGGATGTCGACGAACGAGAGCGGCAGCGGATGCGCCAGCGGGATCAGCTCGGCGGTGCGCTTGGCGGCTTGGATTCCCGCGATCCGGGCGGTTCCGAGCACGTCCCCTTTGGGAGCGTCGCCGCTCGCCACGGCCGCCGCCGTCTCCGGGGCCATCCGGACCACAGCCCGGGCCCGGGCGCGGCGGTCGCTCGTCGACTTGTCGCCCACATCGACCATCCGGGCTCGACCCGTGTGGTCGAGATGGCTGAGGCGGTCCGCGCTCATGCCGATCTAGCATAGGTCCGCATGCGTGTCCGGGTGTTGCTGTTCGCGATGCTCCGCGAGCGAGCGGGGCGCGATTCCCTCGACCTCGACCTCGCCGACGGCGCGACCGCCGGTGATGCCATCGCAGCCACGGCCGAGCGAGCCGGGCTCGCGGACGTGCTCGAGCGCATGCCGGTCGGGATCGCCCTGAACCGTGAGTACGTGCGTGACGACGCCGCCTTGGCGGATGGCGATGAGGTGGCCTTGATCCCCCCGGTGAGCGGCGGGGCGGCCGTCCACGCCCGGGTCACCGACGCGCCGCTCCAGCTCGAGCGGCTGGCGGCGGTTGTGCGGAGTCCTGCGGCCGGGGCGACCGTCACGTTTGCCGGCACCACCCGCGAGGTGCCGCGCCTCGAGTACGAGGCATACGCGGCGATGGCGGAGCAACGGATGCGGCTGATCCTGTCCGAGGCGGTCGAGCGGCACGGGCTGGAGGCTGCCGCAGCCGAGCACCGGGTGGGCGAGGTCCCGCTGGGCGAGCCCAGCGTGATCATCGCGGTCTCAGCGGCGCACCGCGCCGAGGCGTTCGCCGGGGCGCGTGAGGCGATCGACCGGATCAAGGCGGAGGCCCCGATCTGGAAGCGTGAGGTGACCGCGGAGGATGACGGCGAACACGCCGCCTGGGTCGAGGGCGCAGCCCCTCCCGGCGGCGCGAGCTCTCCGGACGCCCCGTCTACGAGTAGCTGAGGAGCTCGACCTCCACCGTCTCGCCCGCCTCGACGTCCCCGCGCTCGGCCTCGATCATCGCCAGGGCCTCCGCCCCCAGCATCGAGGTCAGTACGTGTGAGCCCTGAGGACCGGTTGGCCGTGCATGCCAGCCGTCGTCGCGGAGCTCGAGCGTGCAGCGGACGGCGTGGAGCCGGCCGGGCGGCTTCTCGTAGCGCTCGGCTAGCGTCGCGCGAATCCGCTCGCGAGGCGCCGTCGTGCGCCCCAACATGGCCTCGATCGCGGGTCGGGCGAGGAGGTGGAAGGTGATCATCGCGGACACCGGGTTGCCGGGCAGGCCGAATACCAGGGTGCGATGACCGTCGCGCTCGGCGACGCCGAACCAGGTCGGCCGCCCGGGGCGCAGCGCGATCCCCCAGAAGCGCTCAACCACCCCGAGCTTGGCGAGCACCTGCTTCACGTGGTCATGGGGCCCGACCGAGACGCCTCCACAGATCACGAGGAGATCGGCGGCAAGCCCGAGGCGCACCGCGTGCTCGGTCGCCGCGGCGTCGTCGGGCACGGTCGAGGTCCAGCTCACACGGCAGCCGGCCATCCGCGCCTGCGCGGGAACGGTGTAGGCGTTGGTGTTGCGGATCCCTCCCGGGCGGCAGGGCCCGGCCCGGGCGAGCACGAGCTCATCTCCCGTGGTCAGCACGATCACCGCGGGGCGGCGCACCGCGGGCACCTCATCGATCCCGACCGACGCCAGCACCCCCAGCTCGGCGGGGCCGAGACGAGTGCCGGCGGCGACCACCTCCTCGCCGGCGCGGACATCCTCGCCGGCACGCCGGGCGTCGTGGCCGGAATCGACCGCGGTCCGCACGGCGACGGCGTCGCCCGCAACGTCCGCCTCCTCCATCCGGACCACGGCGTCGGCTTCCCCCGGGAGCATCGCCCCGGTCGAGATCCGTATCGCCTCGCCGGGGCCGACCGGCCGATCGGCCGGGACGCCGGCTCGCGACTCGCCCACCAGGCGCAGCTCGATCGGGGTCTCGGAGCTGGCTCCGGCGGTGTCGGCGGCCCTGACCGCGAAGCCGTCCATGGCCGAGTTGTCGAACGGCGGAACGTCATCGGCGCTTCGCGCCGGCTCGCCGAGCACCCGTGCCAAACCCTCGTTCAACGGCACGGTTTCGGTACCCAGCCGCCGAGCCTCAGCGCGGACGATGTCGACGGCTCGGTCGACCGCCAGAGGCGGCTTTCGCTGCGGCACGGTTAGGGTCGCCTTCGCCCTAGTCGACCACTAGCAATCCAGGAAGCTGCTCCATGGCCCCCGAATCATCCCCGACCGCCCGCGCCTGCGTGCTCGCCGGCGGCGCGGGCTCGCGACTCGGAGGGGCCAAGGCCACCGCACCGCTCGCGGGCCGGCCACTGATCACATATCCGCTGGCGGCGCTGGAGGCGGCGGGGCTTCGGCCCGTGGTGATCGCCAAGCCGGACACCGAGCTACCCCCGCTCGACCGCGAGCCGTGGCTGGAGGCCGCTGAGCCACGACATCCGCTGGCGGGGATCCTCGAGGCACTCCACCGCGCCGGAGGTCCGGTTCTGGCGTGCGGCTGCGACCTGCCATTCGTCACGGCCGAGCTTGCCGGCTGGTTGGCGTCCCTCGCCGAGCCGCTCGCGGTGCCGCGGGCCGGCGGCCGCGTTCACCCGATGTTCGCGCGGTACTCCCCGGAGCTCAGGGAGCTCGCTCGCTGCCGCGCTCGCAGCCGAACGGTCCCTGGTCGCGGCGGTCGAGGCGATCGGCGCGCGCTATGTGGGGGAGGAGGAACTGCTGCGCTTCGGCGACCCCGGCCGGCTGCTCGCGAACGTCAACACACCCGACGATCTCGCCAGGGCAGAGAGGCTGCTCGCCGCCAGTTAGCGCGGCTCCTCGGCCCCGATTCTCTGCGCGATCTCGTCGAGCTCGGCCAGCGGGCGTCCGGTGAGGCCCGCCAGGTAGCACGCGACCGGAGCCGCGGTGCGCTCCGAGCCATGAGCGGCGGTCGCCGCCAGCTTCAGGATCGCGCCGAACCGCTCTCGGTCCGGCGGCTCGGTGCCGATCTGAGCCGCGAACGCCTCGATGAACTCCTCGGCGGACATGTCGGGTTCGTCGGGCATGGCGGAACGCTACCGCTCCCTCCACATCGTGGCCCCGCGACGCCCCCACGCCCTCAACAGCAAGGGCCCGTCGGACGAACTGGGGGTTCTGCATGGCATACATGGCTTTCCGCTTGTTCGTGGCCCTCGCTCATAGTGCCGTTCGAGCGTGATCATCGCGGACACCCGGTTCCGGGCAGGCCGAATGCGCTTGCATAGGTAATACTTAGGCAAATGTCGACCGGAGAGGGACTGCTGCTCGGGGAGGCCGCCCGGGCAATCGGGGTCAGTCAGGACACGCTGCGGCGCTGGGAGCGCGAGGGAAAGCTGCGAACGGTCCGGGACTCGGCGAACCGGCGCAGGGTCACAGCCGCCGAGGTCGAGAGGCTCTCCAGTCATCCTCGCCGTCACCAGGCGGGCGACACGTTCTCGGCCCGCAACCGGTTTCCGGGGGTGGTGCGCTCAGTCGAGGTCGAGGGGGTCATGGCCCTGGTCGAGATCGAGGCGGGGCCGCACCTGGTGACGGCAGCGATCACCCGCGACGCGGTCGAGGAGCTGGGGCTCGCGCCAGGGGTCCCCGCCACGGCCACGGTAAAGGCCACCTCGGTGATGGTCGATCGGGACGGCGAGGGCGAGGCGGGCGCTCGCCCTCGCTCGTCGCTCGCCGCCGCGCTCGCCGGCTGCGGCGGCGATGACGACGATGCGGAGGCCACCGCGAACGGCGGCGAGCTGATCGTCTCCGCCGCCTCATCCCTCGAGCCGGCGTTCACCGTCTATGCGGAGGAAGAGGGCTTCGACGCGAAGCAGTCGTTCGCCGGGTCCGACGAGCTTGCGGCGCAGATCCGCCAGGGGGTGCGACCGGACGTGTACGCGGCGGCCAACACCAGCCTGCCCGAGGAGCTGCACGCTGACGGCCTCGTGGAAACCCCGGTTGTGTTCGCCAGCAATCGCCTGGTGCTCGCCGTGCCGGCCGAGTCCGATCAGGTCCGCTCGCTCGACGATCTCTCGGCCGAGGGCCTCGCCCTCGCGATCGGCGAGGAGGGGGTGCCGGTCGGCGACTACACCCACGAGGTGCTGGCCCGGCTGGGTCCTGCGGAGAGGGAGGCCATCCTCGCCAACGTCCGCTCGGAGGAGCCCGACGTCGCCGGCATCGTCGGCAAGCTCACCCAGGGCGCCGTGGATGCCGGGTTCGTCTACGTCACGGACGTCGTCGCGACCGACGGTGCGCTCGACGCGATCGAGCTGCCGCCCATGCTGCAGCCCGAAGTCGCCTACGGAGCCGCGGTGGTCGAGGATTCCGAGAATCCCGAGGAGGCGCAGCGCTTCATCGACGGGCTGCTCGAGGGAGCGGGCGCGCAGGCGCTCCTGGACGCCGGCTTCGAGCCTCCTCCATGAGGAGCACGTCACTCGCCGCCGACCGCGACGCGGGGACCGGGAGAGCGCGCCGCCCACTCGCCTTCCGGATCCTGCTCGTGGTCGCCCTCGCCGCGGCGCTCTCGTTCCTGACCCTGCCGATCGTCGCGATCTTTGTCGATACGAGCCCGGCCGACCTCGTGTCGAGCCTGGGCAAGCCGGAGTCGCGCGAGGCCCTGTGGCTCAGCCTGCGGACCAGCCTCACCGCGCTCGCGATCATCGTCCTCTTCGGCACCCCGGCGGCCTATCTGCTCGCGACCCGCAGCTTCCGGGGCCGCGAGCTGGTCACGACGCTGATCGAGCTGCCGCTTGTCCTGCCCCCGGCGGCCGCCGGGATCGCGCTGCTGGCGGCGTTCGGGCCTCAGGGGATCCTGGGTGAGGCGCTCGCCGACGCCGGGATCCAGATCGCGCTGACGACGACCGCGGTGGTGGTTGCTCTGACCTTCGTCGCCGCACCGTTCTACCTGCGCCAAGCGCAGGCGGCGTTCGCCGCGGTGGACCCGGCCCTGATCGACGCCGCCCGCACCCTCGGGGCCAGCGAGGCGCGGGCGTTCGTCCGGGTCGCGATCCCCAACGCCGGTCCCGGGATCAGCGCCGGGTTGGCGCTCGCCTGGGGCCGGGCGCTCGGCGAGTTCGGGGCGACGCTGATGTTCGCCGGGTCGTTCGCCGGGATCACCCAGACCGTGCCGCTCGCGATCTTCTCGGAGTTCAACCGGGACTTCCCGGCGGCCCTGGCTCTGTCCGCGGTGCTGGTCGCCGTCTCGGCCGCCCTGCTCCTCTCGGTCAAGCTGCTCGGTCGCTCGCCCCTGCTCGGCGGGTCCTATCCGCAGGGATGAGCGGGCGACCATGCTGCGGGCGAGCGTCACGTCCACGTTGCGTGAGTTCGAGCTCGACGTCGAGCTCGAGGTCAAGCGCGGCTCGTGCGTGGCGCTCGTCGGGCCCTCCGGCGCTGGAAAGTCCACCGTGCTGCGCGCGATCGCCGGGCTCCATCGGCCCGATCGCGGCCGCATCGAGCTCGATGGCGAAAGGTGGTTCGACGCCGATGCTGGAATCGACCTGCCGCCGGAGCAGCGGAGCGTCGGCTACCTCTTCCAGGAGTACGCTCTCTTCCCTCATCTCAGGGCCTGGAGCAACGTCGCCTTCGGCCTCGACCACATCCCGCGGGCCGAGCGGCGCGAGCGGGCCGAGCGGATGCTCGATCGGTTCGGGATTCGCCGGCTCGCCGACGAGCGGCCGGGGAACCTCTCCGGTGGCGAGCGACAGCGTCTCGCCCTCGCTCGGGCGCTGGCCCGCGAGCCGGAGCTGCTGCTGCTCGATGAGCCCCTATCGGCGCTCGACGCACGGACGGCGGCCACGGCGGAGCGAGAGCTGTCGGCGGCCATCGCCGAGGTCGGCGTGCCCACGGTTCTCGTCACCCACAACTTCGCCGAGGCGGCGCTGCTGGCCGACGCGGTCGCGGTGATCGACCGCGGGCACGTGGTCCAACGGGGGACCGCCGGTGAGCTCAGCGCGCAACCCGCCTCGGCCTTCGTCGCCGACTTCGCCGGCGCCGCGATGCTCACCGGCCGGGCTCACGCGGCGCAGGACGGGCTCACGATGGTCGAGCTCGACGGCGGCGGGACGATCGCCAGCACGGATGCGGTCGAGGGCCCCGTTGCCGCCGCGATCTTTCCGTGGGAGGTCGCACTGGAGCCGTCCGGCTCGGCCAACCCCGGCTCGGCGCTGAACCACGTCGATGCACGGGTCACCTCGATCACCGAGATCGGGAACCGAGCGCGGGTCGGCCTACACGCCTCGCAGCCATTTGCCGCCGAGGTTACGAGCGCTTCGGTCGCTCGGCTCGGGCTTGCCGCCGGCTCGCGGGTGACCGCCACGTGGAAGGCGACCGCCACGCGGCTGGTGCCGCACTAGCGGCAGCCGGCTACCGGCCTCTAGCCCCCGATCGCGCTCATCGTCCGCGCGGGCTGGACGAAGCCGGGCTCGTTCACCCGGTGCTTCAGCTCCTTGCGCCAGACGGCGTCGCGGATGATCCTCTCGAGCTCGTCGTCACCCGCGCCGGCGCGCATGGGGCCGCGCAGGTCCGTCTCGCGCAGCGAGAACAGGCACGTGCGGAGCTTGCCCTCGGCGGTGAGGCGGATGCGATTGCAGTCGGCGCAGAACGGCTGCGAGACCGGGTCGACGAAGCCGATCTCCCCCTGACCGTCGCGGAACCGGAAGACGCGGGCTGTCGCCGATGGCTCGCGCGGCAGTTCCTCGATCGGGTGGATGGCGTCGATCATCCGCCGCAGCTCCTTGCCCGTGAGGACCTTGTCGGGCTCCCAGGCATGGTCCGCGTCGAGCGGCATGAACTCGATGAAGCGAACCTGGAATGCGGTCGAGCGGGCGAACTCGACGAACGGCTCGACCTCGTGCTCCGTGAAGCCTCGGATCGCCAGCGCGTTGACCTTGATCGGCCGCACGCTTGGGTAGCGGGCGATCGCCTCAAGGCCCTTGAGCACGCGCGGCAGGGCGTCCCGGCGGGTGATCTGGAAGAAGTGATCCCGCTGGAGCGAGTCGATCGAGACGTTGACCCGGCCGATCCCGGCCGCGACCAGCGCCTCGGCATCGCGCTCGAGCAGGTAGCCATTGGTGGTCAGCGAGAGATCGTCGATCCCATCGATGGCGGCCAGCATCGAGACGAGCCGCGGGAACTCTCGCCTGACCAGGGGCTCACCTCCGGTGAGGCGCACGTCGCGGACGCCCATCGGCACCAGCAGCCCGACCAGCCGCTCGATCTCCTCGAAGGTGAGGATCTCCTCGCGATTGAGCCACGGCAGGCCCTCGGCGGGCATGCAGTACTGGCAGCGGAAGTTGCAGCGGTCCGTGACCGAAACCCTGAGGTCGGCGATCCGCCGGCCGTGGCCGTCGTAAAGGGGCTCTCTGGCTGCCACGGACGTCAGGCTACCGTGCCGCGCAGCTCGGCTGCCGCGGGGGTGGGGCCGGTGGGCTGCCGAGAGTCAGGCCCGCGGCCCGTTGGCCGCCGGCCGGCGCAGGTAGCGACCGGGGTTCTCGAGCGGCGTCGCGGTGCCGTCGGGCAGCACACCGGGCTCATCCGGATGCGGGTCGATCAAGAGCTCCTCGGTGATCGGGTCGACCGCCGGGTTCTCGGGCGGACAGCGTCCCCGCCCATCGCCACCCGGATCGGAAACCGGGGCGGCGATGAGCGCCAGCTCATCGGCAGCTGGGTCGAGTTCCTCCTCGGTGGACTCGAGTTCCATCTCGACCCTCGATTACCCGGGGCGTCCGCGGTCAAACATCGATCAGCCCCCGATCTTCTCCAGCCGCTCGGCGAGCCGCGCCATGCCGCGCTCGCGTGCGGCCGCACCGGCGCCGGCCCAGTCCGTCGGCCGATCGGGCGGGCGCTCGACGCCGGCGTCACGCAGGGTTGCGATCTGCTTGAACGCGAGTAGCTCGTCGCGCGAGCCGACCAGCGCCGTCCGCAGCCGCGGCCGGCTCTCGCCCACGGCGGCGTCTAAGACCGACTCGAGCGAGCCGTGCCGCCGCAGCAGTTCGGCGGCGGTCTTCTCGCCAACGCCCTTCGCCCCCGGGATCCCGTCTGACGGATCGCCGCGCAGCGCGATGAAATCGGGGACAAGCTCCGGCGGGACTCCGTAGCGGCGGCGCACCTCCTCCGGCGTCACCTCCTCGGCACCCCTGCCCCCCGTGCGGACATAGAGGACGCTGACCTGCACGCTCGCGCACTGGAACATGTCGCGATCGCCGGTGAGCAGCAGCGCGCGACCTCCGGCCTCGGTCTCGAGGCGAGCATAGGAGCCCAGCAGATCGTCGGCCTCCAGCGAGTCGTGAATCGCCACGTCCCAGGCGAAGGCTCCGAAGAACGCCTCGCTGTCGGCGAATTGCGGGACGAGGTCGGCGGGCACCTCGGGCCGTTCGGCGTGGTATTCGGGATAGAGCTCGAGGCGATAGGAGGCCGCATCCGGGCCGAAGCAGAGCACCACCGCCCGGGGATCGTGGCGCTCGACCTCCCGCACGATCAGGTTTGCGGTCCCGAGCAGGGCATTCACCGGCGCCCCGTCGGTGCCCTTGATCGAGCCCGGCAGCGCGTAGAACGCCCGGAAGAGCATCGATGGTGCGTCCACGGCAAGCAAGGGAGCCGTCACGAGAGCACCGTATCGTCCCCGTGGGTGTAGGCTCGCCGTGCGGTCGCGAAAAGGAGAGTCGATCACTATGGAGGGTGGGGGCAAACTCGTGGAGCGCGGGCCACTGACGCTCCGGATCTCGGAGGACGGCGGAAGCGTCCTGCTGATCGAAGCCATGGGCGACCTCGACATGTCGAACGCCCAGGCGCTCGACCTCGAGTTGAAGCGGGCTACCGAAACCCGCGTCGAGAGGATCGTCGTGGACCTCTCCGGACTCCAGTTCATCGATTCGATCGGGATGGCGACCCTGGGCAGGATCGAGTCCCACTACGGCACCGAGCGCTTCGCCCTGATCAGAGCACCGCAACAGGTGCAGCGAGTGATCGCGCTCACCGGGCTGGACCGGGCCCTGCCGTTTATCGACTGACGTCTAGAGCGCTCTTACCTCGTCGCCCACGGCGATCTCGCCGCCGCTGACGATCGCGGCCCGCAGGCCGCCGCGGTGGACGAGGCCTCGCAGGATGCCCGGCTGCGTCAGTCCCTGCAGATGGCTGCACGGCTCACACAGCTCGAGTCCCTCACACTCGACCTCGCCGACAGCGAAGCGCTTGCCCTCGAGCGCGTTGAGGTCGATTCCACGGGTGGCGACGTTGCGGCGGGACTCGGCCGCCGACAGCACGATCCCGTGCTCGGCCTCCAGCGCCTGCAGTACCTCCGTCGCGATCAGGGTGAGATCGCGGTCGCGGCGTGGCTTCGGCTCACCCCCGGCGAGGAAGTAGCGATCGCCCTCGAGCCCGCGGCCGGCGACGGCCGAGATCCGCTCGACGGCCTCCGGCAGCCGCTCGTATTTCGGGCTGATGTTGATCTCGACCACGCGACCGACGTCGTCCATGGGGAAACCGTACCGATCCCGCCGCTGGGAGCCGGGCAGTCCAGCACGCGGATCCCCCAGCGCTCAGGCCGCCAAGGCTCCGATCACCTCCTGCCACCAGGCGCGCTCGGCGTCGTCGTCGACGCGGCGCAGCCGCCGGCGAGCCTGGCGCTGCACCTGCGTTGCGCTGCCGACCACGAGCAGCGAGCCGGTGACGGCGTAGCGCCCGTCCTCGAGGGCGACCAGCGCGCCGGGGCGATCGTGGCGGTTGCGCATGAGCTCCACCACCTCCCGTCCCGCAACCGTCTCCGGGTGCGCGGGATCGCCGTCCCCATCCGACCAGGGACGCACGGTGAAGATCGGCGAGTGTCCGGCGGGCACCGCCCGCGGCCGGGGCCGCGCCCCCACAGGGCCGTTTTGCCAGCGTTCGAGCAGGCGGGGAAGCTCCCGAGCGACCTCTTGGCGAAGCAGGACATGGAGGCGGTCTCCGGCCTCAAGCCGCGTCGACCCGCGCGGGGGGAGCGCGTTGTCCCCCCGCACGATCACGTTCACGAGGGCCTCCCGGGGCAGACCCAGATCGCGAACCCGGGCGCCGACGATGGCGTCGTCGGCGCCGACCGGGTACTCCAGGACCTCAGCCCCCAGGCGGCGGATCGTTCCGGTCTCGGCGAGCGGCCTCGGCACCGCCGGCTGGGTGGTGGTCACCTGCAGCCATCGAGCGACCGGCTCGAAGCTGAAACCCTGCAACAGGGTCGAGATCAGGATTGCGAAGAAGACGATGTTGAAGAGCTCGAAGCTTCCGGGCACGGCCTCGATCACTGCGAACGTGGCGAGGACCACCGGCACCGCGCCGTGCAGGCCGGCCCATCCGAGCGCGAGCCGCTCGTTCCCTTCGTAGTCGAACGGCAGGGTCGCGAGCGCCGCGGCCACCGGGCGCGCGACCAGTGCGAGGATCAGGCCGAGCGCCGTCCCCTCCAGGGCGATGCCGCCGAACTCGCTCGGGAACACCAGCAGGCCGAGGGCGAGGAACATCGTCAGCTGCGCGACCCAGGCCATGCCCTCGTGAAAGGCGGTGATGGTGCGCTTGGCCGTGATCTGCGCCGACCCGAGCGCAAGCCCGGCCAGGTAGACGGCGAGGAAGCCCGAGCCGTGGATCGCCTCGGCGGCGCCGAACGCGAGGGCCGCCACGGTCAGAGAGGCGACCGGGTAGAGCCCGCCAGTCTCCAGCCGGAGGCGCCGGAACGCGTGAATCGCCGCCCACCCCAGCGCCACGCCGACCACGAGGCCGACGCCGAGTTCGATCACGAATGCGCCCACCATGTCGCCGAGCCCGTAGTCGGGTTGCTCGATCCAGTCGATGAAGCCGAGCACGAGCAGCACCGCGACCGGGTCGTTCAGGCCGGCCTCGCCCTCCAGCGTCCGGGCGAGCTTCCGGCGCAGTGTGGAGGCCCGCAGAACGGCGAAGATCGCGGCCGCGTCCGTGGGGGCGAGGATCGCGCCGAGCAGCATGCCCTCCAGGGTCGAGAGGTCGAACAACCAGGAGGCCGCAAGCCCCGCGATCACCGCGGTGACCACCGTCCCGACGATCGCCAGGCTCACCGACGCCCCCAGCACCGGTCGGATCTCAGGGAAGCCGGCGGTCAGCCCGCCCTCGAACAGGATCAGGATCAGGGCGATGACCCCGATGTCTCTGGCCAGCTCGTAGTCGGCGAAGTCGATCCACCCGAGCCCGTCCGAGCCGACGAGCATGCCCACGGCCAGGAACAGCACCAGCCCTGGGACTCGCACCCGGGTCGCGAGCATGGAGGCCGCGAGGCCGGCGGCCATCAGCGCTCCCGCGATCAGAATCAGGTGACCGTCGCTCATCGCCTAACGATGTCAGCCCCCCAAGCCCCGCCGCGTTGTCGCCGCAGCTCAGAGGCGGTCGAGCTCGCGACCGACCGCGGCCAGGTCCCGGCCGAACTTGTCGAGCTCTTTATGCTCGACCCGCGGTCGAGTGCCGCTCCTGAGCGCGCTAATTCCGCGGCTTGAGGCGAAACAGCTCGATCTCAAAGGGCGGATCGAGGTTCATGTGACTGATGAAGCCGACGACGGTCCGGCCGGTGGCTCGTTCGGCGATCGCCTTGAAGGTCGGGGCGACGGCGGCCTGAAAGGTCTCCCTGGTCGCCTTCACGGCGTCACCGCGATCCGCGCTGATCAACGTCCGCTCGGCCGTCGACAGCTCGACGTCGATCATGACGAGGACGACGTCGCCGACGAGGTGAACCTCGATCTGCTCCGCTCCGGTCCCGTAGGCCTCCGCGTGCACGCGGAGGATCTCGCGCGCGATCTCCTCGCGCGCTGCGGCGAGATCGAGCTCGCCCTCAGCCATCATCGACCGGTCCCGGCTCGCGACCTCTGCCCTGGTCCGGGCTGTTCGGATCCGTCGGGTGGTCGGCGCCATGCTTTGGTTCCAGCAGGAACAGCTCCATTGCGACCTCGGCGGAGATGTGAACCTGGCTCAGTGAAGCGCGCACCTTTAGCCCGGTCGCGCGCTCGACGATCGCCACCAGGTCCCCCTCCACCGCCTCCTGGAACGCCTGCCGGTTCGCGTGGACATTGTCGGAACGCCCCGCGCGGATCAGGGTGCGCTCGGCCGGCGTGAACACGTCCTCCAGGATGCAGAGCGCGTAGCCGTCCGCGAGAAATGTCTTGGCCTTGGTCGGACCGCGTCCGTAGAGCCTCGCGTGGAGCCGGACGATCTCCCGCGAGATCTCAGACGCGATCGGCCCAGCCTCGGGGCGCGGCGGCGGTTCGATTGATTCCATTACGGCTCCTGACGTCATGTCGTTGGAGCGGCAGTACCGACGGACCCGCAGGATCCCTCGTCCCTTGCCGTTAAGGAGCCGTTTGCCCCGGCTTCGCTCGGTGGCGATTCTCCGTGCGCTCCTCCCCCTCGGGAAGTCGAGCCTGGATCGCTCGCCGCGCCGCCCGGGCACTCAAGCCATTCGAGGATATACCCCGGGGGGATCTCGGGCAAGCCGACCTCTGAGCCGCGCCGGCATCAACGCCGCCGCCTCGCGGCCGCCCGGTGCCCGCGCAGAGCTTTGTCATCGATTCGCTGCACGCTCAGCAAGTGCGTTGTGAAACGCACGGATCCACCACCTCTAGCCTCGCGGCCCAGTTGACCGCTCCCTTGATGTTGAAGCTGTACTTCGTGGTGCCGTCGCTGGTGTAGCTCGGGACCCCGAGCTGCTGACCGAGCACCTTCCACGGATCCTCACCGCCGAAGCTCGTGAAGCTGGATCCAGACTCGGGCTGGATCTCGAACCCCGGCCCTCCAGTGTCTCCGACGTACATGCCGTAGTCGGCGATCGCCCGGAGGACGACCCTCTTCCATTCCGCGATGCCGAGCGCATTGATCTCGGCGTCGCTCATGTCGAGGTAGAAGCGGGCCCCGAGGATCGGCGCGTCCGTCTGATCGGAGCACTTGGATGCGGAGTCCTGCTCGGCCGGGTACACCCATCCAGAGCGGACGCACCTGACGACCAAGAACAATGCATGGTCGATCAAGCCCGCCTCCAGCTCCGCGGGTCGAATGATCCCTGCCGCGAGCCCGTAATGGCCCGCGGTGCCCGTCGGCTGACGGGGCGCGTAGGAGGCTCCTCGCCCGTCCCCGAGGGCGTTGAAGACCCCACCCGAGCCGACGTTGAGCGTCCCGCCGCTGGCGGACTTCGAGTAGACCTGCCAGAAGTCCCACTCGAGGCCGGTCGCCTGATCGAACACGGCCATGTGCCCATCGACACAGTTGGAGACCGAGACGCAGACGCCGGCGGCCTTCGCCTGCGCCGGGATCCGGACCTGCTTGCCCTCCATGGCCGGGCAGGCGTAGCGAACGCAGTGGATTGTGTAGAGCGGATCGGTGGAGCGGTTGAAGTACAGCGGATGATCCCAGTCATTCGTCGTGCCGGCATCGCCGCTGTTCCAGCTCAAACCGTTACCGAACCCGACCGTCCGGCTGACGATCGCGGCCGAGTTCGACACCAGCCGCGGGTTCTCAGGAAGCGGCATGTTGAACGGACTCGCGTCGGAGTAGGGACGCCAACACGCGCCCGCGAGGTTTGGCCAATAGAAGCTACCCCAGCTGCAGACGGGAGCGGGGGTCGCGGGACTGACCTCCGTGCTCGCGCGCTCCCGCAGGCGCAGCCATGCCTCGTCAGCGGCTGCATCCGGCGAATCAGCCTGGATCCCCTCGAAGCTGAAGACCTGACCGGTGGCCGGGTCCGTGATCTGGACGTCGTATGAGTTCGCGCCGCTCGATGCGAGAGGCCAGATCAATGCAGCAGCTGCGGCCGCTGCCACCGCTGCGGTCATCAGACGATTCATCACTACGGCTCCTAGGGTCGGGTCGTTCCGGTAGCAGTGGCGGAGCGCCTACGCTGACGCCTCGTCCCTGCCGTCACAGAAGCCGTTTCCCAGCCTCGCTCCGGTGGCGAGCTCCCTGCACGCGTCCCCGTCTGGGATTCAAGCCTGGATCGCTCGCCGCGCCACCGGGCCACGGCGTATTAACGCCTGCTTATATATCCATGTGTGTCTGGTTATAAACCGCCGAAACGAGCCGCTCCCACACGCAGCGACTGGAGACGGTTGCGTTCAGCCCTGCTGTGGGTTCCGAGGCAGCGAAGCGAGTGCCTGACGGCGGGTGTCGAAGCGCGCCAGCAGGCGATCGCTCCCGGTGAGCTCCATCACCCGCCGGACCTGCGCATTCGGAGAGACGACCCTCATCTTGGTCGCGCGTGGGAGGCGGCTGATCCGCTCCCCGGCGTGCAGGATCACCTCGAGGGCGGTCGAGTCGACGAAGTCACAATCGGTCAGGTCCAGGACCGTCCCTTCGCCGTCCAGCGAGATCGCGCGCGAAAGCTCGCGCTCGAGTCGCGAAGCCACGGCGAGATCGAGCTCGCCGCTGACCGCGAGGACGGACCCGTTCTCGACGGGCACAACGTTTAGGACAAGCCCGGGGCCGGGAATGGATTCCTCCCAGTTGTTGGTCATGGTGAGGAATCCCGAGCCTCGGCCAGACACGACCGGCACGGTCTTTCTCAGCCTCCGGCGAGCCTCAACCCCACGGGTGGTGGTGTCTAGGGCCCGTACATCCCTTATACCACCGCGCCGCGCTCGCGTCCAGCGAGATGACGGATCTAGCTGCCGGCCACACCCGGCGCGGGGGCTCTCGCGAAGGGCTCGGTCTCCTGCTCCGGACGCACGGCCGCCATCCGCTCCGCCCGCCGCTGCTGCCAGATGACGAGCGCGATCGCTGCCACGGTGACGACGAAGAGCATCGTCGCCAGCACGTTGACCTGAATCGGGATCCCGCGCAAGGCCGCGCCGTAGACGTAGAGCGGGAACGTGACCGTCGTGCCGGAGTTGAAGTTGGAGATCACGAAGTCGTCGATCGAAAGCGCGAACGCGAGCAGGCCGGCCGCCAGTACGCCTGGCGCAAGCAGCGGCAGCGTCACATAACGGAAGGTCTGCACGCGGCGTCGCACCGAGGTCGGCCGCAGCCTCCTCGATCGAGCGGTCGAATCCGATCAGCCGCGAGCGGACGACGATGACGACGAAGCTGATCGAGAACATCACGTGCGCGATCAGGAGCGTCGTGAACCCGAGCACGAGCCCGTAGATGACGAACATCGAGAGCAGCGCCGCGCCGATCACGACCTCCGGGGTCGCCATCGGCAGCACGATCAGCAGGTTCGCTCCGCGACGGCCGAAGAACCTGTGGCGCACCAGCGCGAGCGCCATCAGCGTTCCGATCACGGTCGCGATCAGGGTCGTCAGCGCCGCGAGCTTGAGCGAGAGGATCATCGCGTCGTTCAGCTCGGTGATGGCGAAGGCGTTTTCCCAGTACTCGAGCGTGAAGCCGCCGTCGAGCGAGAAGTTGAGCCGATCCCGAGGCGTCTCACCGAACGAGAAGACGGCGATCACGGCGATCGGGACGAGCATGTAGGCCACCGCGATCCCGGCATAGATCATGAGCGCGTTTCGTCGCAGCCAGGCCATGGGCTAGCGGGCCTCCTCCTCCTCGCCCATGAACGCCTCCGTGCCCGCCGCGCGGATGTAGAGGAGGACCACGATCAGGACCGCCGCCATCATCAAGAACGAGAGCGCCGCAGCTTCCGGGTAGTTTCGGTCGCTCAGGTAGAGCGACTGGATCCTGTTGCCGATCATGAATTGGTTCGGGCTCCCGAGTAGCTGGGCGTTGACGTAGTCCCCGAAGGCCGGGATGAACGTGAGCAAGACCCCGGCCACGATCCCGGGCGCGGTCAGCGGCAGGGTGACTCTCAGGAACGCCTGGCGGGCCGAGGCGTAGAGGTCCTTCGCCGCCTCGATCAGGCTCAGGTCGATCCGCTCGAGGCTGGCGTAGATCGGCAGGATCATGAACGGCAGGAAGTTGTAGGTGAGCCCCGCGATCACGGCCCCGGAGGTCGCCAGGATCCGCCCGTCGTCGGGGATGACCGCCAGGAACTGGAGGACATCGACGACCGGGCTGGAGTCGGCGAGGATCGTCTTCCAGGCGATCGTCCGGATCAGGTACGTGGTGAAGAAAGGCGCGATCACGGCGAAGAGGAGGAGCAGCCGCCAACGGGGGCTCGCCTTCACCGCGATCGCATAAGCGAGCGGGTAGGCGATCAGCAGTGCCAGGACAGTCGCCGCTCCCGAGTAGAGGAAGGTCCGGAAGATCTGCTCGCCGCGGCCGTCGAGCGAGTCAGGGAAGTTCGACCACTCCCAGTTGAACGTGAACCCCTCGGTGAACGTGCCGGAGCGCAGCGCAAGCTCGCCCATGAAGTACATGGGCAGGACGAAAAAGAGGACCAGCCAGATGGCCCCGGGCGCGAGGAGCCCGTACGGGACGACGCGGCGGCGCCAGCGGTTCATCGGTGCGAGCTGGGCATCCGTCGTGGCCCCGTGGCGCCGCCGATCCCGGGATCAGCCGGAGATCGCGTCGCTCCAGGCCTCCTCGACCTCCTGCACGTCCTCCGCGTCGCCCGGCGGCTCTTGGTACGGATAGCAATTCGCGACGTATTTCTCGTCGGGGAAGATGTGCGGGTCCTCGGCGAGCTTCGGATCCCGCTTCGCGAGGATCTCCTTGACGCCGGCCACCGGCGTCACGTAGTTCACCCACGCCGCGATGTCGGCCTGGACCTGAGGCTCGTAGGCGAAGTTCATGAACTCGAGCGCCGCGGCCGTGTTGGGCGCGCCGGCCGGGATCGCCATCATGTCGAACCAGAGGTTGCAGCCCTCTTCGGGGCGCCGCCACTCGACGTCGTCGCGGCCGATCAGATACCCGTCCCCGGACCAGCCCACGGAGGCGACGACGTTCCCGCTCGTCAGGTCCTCGGTGTACTCGTTGCCGGTGACCTTGCGGATCTGGCCCGAGTCCACGGCCTCGCCGATCTTGTCGATGGCCGCAAGCCAGTCCTGCTTGGTCGCTTCGGCCATGTCGACGCCATCCGCCCTCATCACCAGCGGAACGGTGTCGCGCATCTCGTCCAGGACGGTCACGCGCCCCTCGTACTTGGGATCAAAGAGGTCGTTGACCGAGGTGACGTCATCGGCCTCGCCCTTGATGACCCAGATTCCGGTCATCCCGCCCTGCCACGGGATCGAGAACTTGTGGTCGGGGTCATAGGCGCCCTCGGATTCGAACTGCGGCGCCAGATTATCGAGGGCCGTCGGGATGTCGTCGGGGTTGATCTCCTCGAGGTAGCCCAGGTCGTACATCCGCCTGGCCATCCAGTCGGTGACGACGATGATGTCGCGCCCGCCCGATTGGCCCTGATCGAGGAGTGGCTGCATCTTGCCGAAAAACTGGATGTTGCTGTTGATGTCCTCGATGTAATCGACGGTGACGCCGGTCTTCTCCTCGAACTCGGCAACGGATCCGTCCTTGCCGGGATCGATGTAGCCGGGCCAGTTGGAGATCGTGAGCTCGCCCTCGACCGGCCCGGATTCGGCGACGATCACCTCCTCTTCGCTGGCGCCCCCGACCGTTTCGTCGCTGCCGCACGCCGCGATTCCAACCGTCGCCAGCAGCGTCGCGCTCGCGATCATGAGCTTCTTGAGCATGTTCAGTCGCCTCCTTGGCTCGGCGTGTTCGCCGACTCCTTGACTAGATGGATGTGCTCCGGCGCCCAGCTCAGGCGCACGGAGGCGCCGCCGCCGGGCAGCCGGCCGCGCTCGGCCTCGTCGGCGTTGGGCACCAGAACCGTCATCCTCACCTCGTCGGGCAGGCGCACGACGATCTGCGTCGACGTCCCCAGATAGACCGAGCTCTCGACCTGGCCCTCCACGCTGGGCCAGTTGTCGGAGGGCGCCTCGTCGAGCCGTGTGATGCGCAGCTTCTCGGGCCGGACGACGGCGTGGCAGCGCTCGCCGGGCACGAATCCGTTGACGTCGGCGTCGATTCCCACGCCGCTGTCGAGCTCGATCCTGCCCCCCGCGCCCGCTGCCTCGACGGTCCCGGGCATCAGGTTGGAGACGCCGATGAAGCCGGCGACGAAGGTCGTTGCGGGCCGCTCGTAGACCTGCTCCGGGGCGTCCACCTGCTCGACCCGGCCGCGGTTCATCACCGCGATCCGGTCGGACATCGTCAGCGCCTCCTCCTGGTCGTGGGTGACGTAGACGAACGTGATCCCGACCTCACGCTGGATCCGTTTGAGCTCGATCTGGAGGCCCTTTCGCAGCTTCAGATCGAGGGCGCCGAGTGGCTCATCGAGCAGCAGCACCTTCGGCAGGTTGACCAGCGCCCGCGCCAGCGCCACGCGCTGCTGCATCCCGCCGGAGAGCTGGTTGGGCCGGCGGTTGATGTCCGCCCCGAGCCCGACTCGCTCGAGCTCCTCCTCCACGCGCCGCTTGATCTCGCGGCGTCGGCTTCTGCGGGATCCAAGTCCCGATCGGGACTCCCGGGGGACCCGCTTGCGCTGGAGCCCGAAGGCGACGTTGTCGCCGACGCTCAGGTGCGGGAAGAGCGCGTAGCTCTGAAACACGGTGTTGGTCGGGCGGCGATAGGGAGGGAGCCCGGCGACGTCCTCGCCGTCGATCAGCACCTGACCCGAGGTCGGCTCCTCGAACCCGGCGACGACGCGCAGCGTGGTCGTCTTGCCGCAGCCCGACGGGCCCAGGAGGGTGAAGAACTCCCCCTGGTCGATGTCGAGGCTGAGCTCGTGCACGGCGGCGAGCTCGTCGAAGTACTTGCTGACGCGATCGAGCCGCACGCAGGGCTCGGTGCTCGTCGCCATCCTTTCGGCCGTGGCGGTAGCGGCGCCCGCGCTCTCTCCTTCCAACTCTCGCCCTTCCTAACCTCCGGGAACCCTTGTGCGCATCGTACAAGACCCCGATGGTATCTTGACTTAAGTCTCCGTTATGTGCCGCCTCCGGCAGATCCACGGTTGTACGGTATGTAGAGGGAGGCTGGACACGAGGGCAGAAAGAGGAGGGTAGATGGCCAGCACGACCGCCACCGCCGAGAGGACGACGGCCGCCGCCGGCGGCTTGCAGGACCTGGCCAAGCGCCATCTCTGGATGCATTTCACCCGGATGGGCGCCTACGCGGACGGCGAGGTCCCGATCATCGTCCGCGGCGAAGGGCCCTACGTCTGGGACGAGCACGGCAACCGCTACCTGGACGGCCTGTCAGGGCTGTTCTGCTCCAACGCGGGGCACGGGCGCGCCGAGCTCGGCGAGGCCGCCGCTCGCCAGGCGGCGGAGCTGGACTTCTACATCATCTGGAGCTACGCCCATCCCCGCGCGATCGAGCTCGCGACCCGGATCGCCTCGCTCACGCCCGGAGATCTGAACCGGGTCTTCTTCACGTCGGGCGGATCCGAGGCGGTCGAATCGGCGATCAAGCTCGCGCGTGCGTACCACCAGCGCACCGGCAACCCGCGTAAGACCAAGTTCGTCTCGCGCGAGGTCGCGTACCACGGAACGACGCTGGGGGCGCTTCAGGTGACCGGGATCCCCGAGCTCCGGACCGATTTCGAGCCCCTGGTACCCGGCGGGATCAAGGTCCCCAACACCAACAGCTACCACTGGCCTCCGGATCGAGACCCGCTGTGGGCGGCCGACAAGATCGAGGAGGCGATCATCTTCGAGGGGCCGGAGACGGTGGCGGCGGTGATCCTCGAGCCGCTCCAGAACGCGGGCGGCTGCATCCCTCCCCAGGAGGGGTACTTCGAGCGGGTGCGTGAGATCTGTGACCGGTACGACGTGCTGCTGATCGCCGACGAGGTGATCTGCGCATGGGGCCGGCTCGGCTACTGGTTCGGCTGCCAGCGCTACGGCTTCCAGCCGGACATGATGACCGTGGCCAAGGCCCTGACCTCGGCCTACGCGCCCATGGGCGCGTTGATCGCCTCCGACCGTGTGTACGAGCCATTCGGAAGCGGCAAGGAGATGTTCACCCACGGATTCACCTTCGGCGGTCACCCGATCGCAGCCGCGGTGGCCCTGGCCAACCTCGACATCATGGAGCGCGAGGACCTCTGCGGACACGTCCTGCGCAAGGAGGGCGAGCTGCGGGGGATGCTCGACCGCCTCCGCGACATCCCGATCGTCGGCGACGTTCGCGGCGACGGCTTCTTCCACGCGATCGAGCTGGTCAAGGATCAGAAGACCAAGGAGGGGTTCTCTGACCAGGAGTCCGAGGACCTGCTCCGCGGCTACCTCTCGGGGGAGCTCTACCGTCGCGGGCTGATCTGCCGTGCCGATGACCGCGGCGATCCCGTGCTTCAGCTATCGCCGCCCCTCGTCGCTGACACCGAGCAGTTCGAGGAGATCGAGGCGGTGCTGCGGCCCGTGCTGACCGAGGCCTCGGAGCGGATGTAGTGCTCACGGTCGGGTCGCTCGCCTCCGATTGCGGCCTCGAGCTTGCGGTGGGGGCGGACGGCGCCGACCGCCCGATCCGCTGGGTGCACATCTCCGAGCTCGAGGACCCGACTCCATGGCTCTCGGGCGGCGAGCTCCTGCTGACCACCGGGATCCAGCTCACGAGCGCCGAGAAGCAACGGCGGTTCGTCACCCTGCTGGCCGAGCGGGGGGTCGCGGGGCTCGGCTTCGGCACCGGCTTCGGGCACAAGCAGCTCCCCGAAGCGCTGCTCGGGGAGGCCGAGGGCCACGGGATGCCGGTGTTCGAGGTGCCGTACGAGCAGCCGTTCATCGCGATCACGGAGCGGGCGTTCACCCGGCTCATCAACGAGCAGTACGACGTGCTCGATCGCGCCTCGCAGGTGCACGAGCGGCTCGAGCGCCTCGTGCTCGAGGCAGGCGGCCTGGGTGAGGTGCTGGCCTCGATCGCGGAGACGATCGGCGGCGCCGCCGTCGTGCTCGAGGCCTCCGGCCGCCAGCTCGCCCGGCATCCCGCGAAGGGCGATCCGAGCGCGACGGCGCTGCGGGCGATCGCTGCGGAGCTCACCGAGCGCGAGCACAGCGCCTCGGTCGCTCCCTTCGCCCCAGCCGCCGACTCGCTCGCCGAGCGCGCGCTCGTCGTGCCCGTCTCCGGCCGGCGCGGCGCCCCGGCGGTGGCCTGGCTTCTGGTGGTCGCCGAGCAGGCGTCCCTGGGCGAGTTCGAGCAGCTGATCGCCCGCCAGGCGGCCATGGTCGTCGGGCTCGAGCTGATGCGTGAGCGGGTCGTTCGCGAGACCGAGCGGCGGCTGGCCGGGGATCTGCTGTCCGAGGCGCTCAGCGGGCGTCTCGACTCCGACGACCTGCGCAGCCGCCTGCGCCCGTTCGGCGTCCGCGACGAGGCGGGGGTCTTGGTGTTCGACCTCGACGACCCCGGGGCGGCGGAGGCGTCGCTGGAGCGCGCGCTCTCGGAATCGGGCACCCCCGCCCTGGTCGCGACTACCGTGGCCGCGGGGCGAACGCTGCTGTGCGCGGTTGTCGATCCCAACGGACTCGATCCGGTCGAGATCGCGCGGCCGGCGCGAGAGAGCCTTGCGGCGTCGCACGGCTCGGTGCGTGCGGCCGCCTCGCGCCCGGTCCCGGTCGGCTCGCTCAGGCGCGCATTCCACGAGGCGCGGTGCGCCCTCGAGGCGACTTCGCTCGCCAACGGCGGCGGCTCCGACGTGGCCTCCCACCGCGACCTCGGGGCGTTCACCCTGCTGCTTGCGCTGCAGGACGACGAGGCCCTGCGCGCCTACAGCGACGGGCTGCTGGAGCCGATCGAGCGGACCGAGGGCGAGTATGCGGGAGAGCTCCTGCGCTCGCTCGAGGCCTACATCGAGAACAACGGAAACTGGGAGCGTGCCGCTCGCCAGCTCTACTGCCATCGGCACACGCTGCGCTACCGGGTCCGCAAGATCGAGGAGCTCACCGGCCGCGACCTATCCCGAGCTACGGACCGGATCGAACTGTGGCTGGCGCTTCGTGCGAGGGAGCTGGTCCGATGAACGCGGTCGCCCGCGCCGATATGGCGCCCGCTGGGGCTAGGGACGAAGTCCCGGTGCAGGCGGATCAGGACGCCAGGGCGTTGGAGCCAGAGCCCGCCGACACCGGACGCGAAGCGGAGGATGTCGGCGGAGTTATTCATCGTCCCTAGCCCAGGCGAGGTGGTCTTGAGATGAAGGTTGGGGTGCCCACCGAGACCAAGGCCGACGAGTACCGGGTGGCACTCACCCCGATCGGGGCCCGAGAGCTCGACGAGCGGGGTCATGAGCTCCTGATCCAGGCCGCGGCCGGCGAGGGCTCCGCGATCTCCGATGCCGACTTCGAGGCCCAGGGGGCGACGATCGTCCCCACGGCCGAGGACGTCTGGGGCGAGGCCGAGTTGGTACTGAAGGTCAAGGAGCCCCAACCCGCCGAGGTCGCGCTGCTTCGGGCCGAGACGACCCTGTTCACCTACCTACATCTGGCGCCTGCACCCGAGTTGACCAAGGGCCTCTGCGAGAGCGGGGCGACCTGCGTCGCCTACGAGACGGTCGAGGATGCCGAGGGCCGCCTGCCGCTGTTGGCGCCGATGTCGGAGATCGCCGGCAAGATCGCGACCCAAGCCGGCGCGTTCATGCTCGAGAAGCCGCTCGGCGGCCGCGGGATCCTGCTCGGCGGCGTCCCCGGGGTCGCCTCCGCCAACGTGATGATCATCGGCGGCGGCGCCGTCGGCATGCATGCCGCCTACATCGCGATCGGGATGGAGGCCGACGTGTTCGTCTACGACGTCTCGATCGACCGCCTCAGGGAGCTCGACATCGCCTTCGGGGGGCGAGCCTCGACCGTCTACTCGTCGACGCTCTCGATCGAGGAGCGCCTGCCCGATATGGATCTGGTGGTCGGCGGGGTGCTGGTCCACGGGGCCCGCGCGCCGCGCGTGATCAAGCGCTCCCAGCTGGGGCTGATGAAGCGCCACGCGGTCCTGGTCGACGTCGCCATCGACCAGGGCGGGTGCTTCGAGACCTCGCGTCCGACCACCCACACCGAGCCCACGTATGAGGTCGACGGGATCATCCACTACTGCGTCACCAACATGCCCGGTGCGGTCCCGATCACCTCGACCTACGCCCTCACCAACGCAACCCTGCCGTACGTGCTAGCGCTGGCCGACCACGGGGTCGCCGAGGCGGCCCGGCGCGACCGCGGCCTGCGTCTCGGGGTCAACGTCGCCGGCGGCAAGGTGACTCATCCAGCGGTGGCCGAGGGCGTCGGGATCGAGTACGTGAGCCCCGAAGACGCCCTCGGGATCGAGCCCGCGGCCGACGGCGCGGCTCCGGTCGATGGGGCCGGCGCCACCGCGACCCAGGCAACGCCGGGCGCCCACTGACCCGGAGCGAAGACCAGCAACCACGAGGAGCGAGGAAATCGGAGGAGAAATGGCAACCGCAACCGTGACCAAGCTCAAGAACTTCATCGACGGCGAGTTCGTTGACCCGGCGGAAGGGGGGACCGAGGAGGTCGTCAACCCCGCGACGGGTGAGGCGATCGCGGAGGCGCCGCTGTCGACCGCGGAGGACGTGGACCGAGCCGTCGCCGCCGCCAGGAAGGCGTTCGAGAGTTGGTCGACCAGGACGCCGAAGGAGCGCTCCGAGGCGCTGCTGGCGCTCGCCGGCGCGATCGAGGAGCACGCCGACGAGATCGCCGACCTCGAGTCCGCCAATGCCGGCAAGCCACGCAAGGCGATGTTCGAGGACGAGATCCCGGTGATGGCCGATCACTTCCGGTTCTTCGCCGGCGCAGCACGCAACCTCGAGGGCCGCGCGGCCGGCGAGTACATGGAGGACCACACCTCGCTGATCCGTCGCGAGGCGGTCGGCGTCGTCGGCCAGATCACGCCGTGGAACTACCCGCTGATGATGGCGGTGTGGAAGATCGGGCCGGCGCTGGCGGCGGGGTGCACCACCGTGCTCAAGCCGGCCGAGACGACCCCGGTGACGACGATCAAGTTCGCCGAGTACGCGTCCGAGATCCTGCCACCGGGCGTGCTGAACGTCGTCGCCGGCCGCGGCGAGCCCGCGGGCGCCTCGCTGGTCACCCACACGGACGTGGACATGGTCTCGCTCACGGGCTCGCCCGCGACCGGCAAGTGGATCGCGAAGGCGGCGGCTGACACGCTCAAGCGGGTCCACCTCGAGCTGGGGGGGAAGGCCCCGGTGGTCGTCTTCGACGACGTCGACATGGAGACGGCAATGGAGACGATCGCGGGCACCGGCTATTACAACGCGGGCCAGGACTGCACCGCGGCCACCCGCGTGCTCGCCTCGAATGCGGTCTACGACGACGTGGTCGGCGGGCTCGTCGAGGAGGCCAAAGGCTACGTGATGGGAGACACCGCATCGGACGACACGACGCTCGGGCCGCTGAACTCGGCGCGCCAGCGCGAGCGCGTCGAGGGCTTCCTCGAGCGCAAGCCGGAAAGGGTCGAGATCGTCACAGGCGGCAAGGAGCCCGACCTGCCGGGCTTCTTCCTCGAGCCGACAGTGGTCGCCAACCTCGAGCAGGACGACGAGATGGTCCAGGACGAGATCTTCGGCCCGGTGATCACGGTCCAGCCGTTCGATGACGAGGCGAAGGCGATCGAGTGGGCGAACGGGACCAAGTACGGTCTCGCGTCCTCGGTCTGGACCCGCGACCTCGGCCGCGCTCACCGGGTGGCGAACGCCCTGCGGTTCGGCTGCGTCTGGATCAACGACCACATCCCGCTGGTCTCAGAGATGCCGCACGGCGGTTTCAAGCAGTCGGGCTACGGCAAGGACCTCTCGATCTACTCGGTCGAGGACTACACCGAGATCAAGCACGTGATGATCAACATCGGCGCCTAACCGTCCGTCAACCGCTGAGGTCGAGCGAGATCGATGACGACCGTCGAGGTCGAGCGGACGAGGATCGGGACGCTCCTGGAGCGCGAGCGGGAGCGCTTCGCGGCCGAGCATCCGCGCTCGCGAGCGCTGCACGAGCGGGCCCAGGGCTCGCTCCTCGACGGGGTCCCGATGAACTGGATGACCCGGTGGCCCGGCGCCTTTCCGGTGTTCGTCTCGTCGGCGAGCGGCAGCGAGGTCACCGACGTCGACGGGCACGTCTACGTCGATCTCTGTCTCGGGGACACCGGCGCGATGACCGGTCACTCGCCGGCGCCGACCGTGGCCGCGGTCAGCGAGCAGCTCGCGAACGGGATCACGACCATGCTCCCAACGGAGGACGCGGCGATCGTGGGGGAGGAGATGCGGCGGCGCTTCGGGTTGCCCCACTGGCAGTTCACGTTGTCTGCCACCGATGCGAACCGGTTCATGATCCGGCTGGCCCGTGAGATCACCGGCCGGCCGAGGATCCTGGTGCACGACTTCTGCTACCACGGGAGCGTCGACGAGACCGTGGCGACCGTCGTCGACGGTGAGGTGCGAGCACGGATCGGCAGCGTCGGGCCTCCGGTCGATGCCGCGCTCACAACGCGCGTGGTCGAGTTCAACGACGTCGCGGCGCTCGAGCGCGAGCTGTCCGAGGGTGACGTGGCCGTGCTCTTGGCCGAGCCCGCGTTGACCAACATCGGCATCGTCCTGCCCGAGCCGGGCTACCACGACCGGCTCAGGGAGTTGACGCGCGCGGCCGGCACCCTGCTGGCGATCGACGAGACCCACACTCTCTGCTGCGGGCCGGGTGGCTACACCGCCGAGCACGGGCTCGAGTCCGACTTCCTCACGATCGGCAAGCCGATCGGCGGCGGGATCCCGATCGGCGCCTACGGGTTCACCGCCGAGGTCGCTGAGCGGATCCGCGCGCACACGATCCCCGAGGCCACCGACGTCGGCGGTGTCGGCGGGACGCTTGCCGCCAACGCGTTATCCCTTGCCGCGGCCAGGGCGACCCTGTCCGATGTACTGACCGACGAGGCGTTCGAGCGGATGATCGCCCTCGGCGAGCGGTTCGAGCGAGGCGTCACCGAGACGATCGAGGCGAAGGCGCTCCCCTGGTCGGTGATCCGGCTCGGCTGCCGGGTCGAGTACATGTTCGCGCCGACGCCGCCCCGGACGGGAACCGAGGCTGCCGCGGCGCACGACTCCGACCTCGACGCCCTGCTCCACCTCTACATGCTGAACCGCGGGATCCTCCTGACCCCGTTCCACATGATGGCGCTGATGTCCCCGGCGACGACCGAGGCCGATGTGGATCGCCATACGGCCGCCTTCGCCGAGGCCGCGGCGGAGCTGGCGGGCTGAGCTCGAGCGGGCGTCAGGCGGCCGCACGCCGGCGCCGCCGCCGGCCGGCTCGGCGGCGATCGCGGAGGATCCGCTGCGCCGCGTTGTGCCCCGAGCACGCGGTCACTCCACCGCCGGGGTGGGTTCCGGCGCCGCACAGGTAAAGCCCTTCGACCGGAGTCCGGTACTGGGCGAGCAGCGGCGAGGGCCGCATGAAGGCCATCTGATCGAGGCCCTGCTCCCCCTGGAAGATCGATCCGTCAATGAGGCCGAAGATCCGCTCGAGGTCCGGCGGGGCGAGCACCTCTCGCTCGAGGATGGCGCCGGGGAGGTTGGGCGCGAACTGCGCGAGCTGCTCGATGCAGGCGTCCGCGTAGCGCTCGCGCGCTC
This sequence comes from uncultured Actinomycetes bacterium, assembly GCA_963788115.1. Lineage (GTDB taxonomy): Bacteria > Actinomycetota > Thermoleophilia > Solirubrobacterales > 70-9 > CAWBFD01. Next base: position 585,712 of record CAWBFD010000002.1, on the reverse strand, counting down.
CGTCGGCCCAGGCCTCCTCGCCGGGCGGTCCGTACTGGGTGAACATCGTCATCACCCAGCGCCCGTCGTCGGTCAGGGTCGAGTCGATCGCCGACGGCAATTCGGCCTCCACGTATGGGTGCTCGGCCGGCCGGCCGAGGGTGGCGTCCTGCCAGGCGCGCTCCAGGTAGTCGATCGAGGGGCAGACGTTGACGCCGGCGTGCATCATCATCCGCTGCTCCTCCTCGGAGACGCCCTCGTAGCGGGGCGGCTCGGACAGCACCATGTTGACCTTCACCGAGCCCCCGCGCGTCCGGTAGCGCCGCATGTCCTCTGCCACCTCCTCGGGGAACTCGTCCGCCCCCACCAGATCGAGCACGGTCGTCTTCGGGTGTGCGTTGGAGGCCACGATCGGGGCGCGAAGCTCCTCGCCGTCGGCCAACGTCACCCCGACGGTGCGCCCTTCGCGGACGTCGACCGACGCGACCTGGGCACCGGTGCGGATCACGGCGCCGGCGGCCTCGGCCGAGCGCGCGATCGCCAAGCTGATCGCCCCCATGCCGCCAATCACCTGCCCCCATGCTCCCTCGATGCCGCCGCATTCGCCGAGCGCGTGGTGCAGGAGGTTGTAAGCGGTGCCGGGCGTCCGCGGGCCCGCCCAGACGCCGACCACCCCGCTCGAGGCGGTCGAGCCCTTGAGCCCGTCCAGCTCGAAGTGATCGTCGAGCAGGTCGCCGACCGACATCGTGAACACCCGGACCAGCTCGTGGGTCTCGCGCCGCGAGAGCCGAGCGATGCGGCCGGCCTCGCGCAGCAGTCCCGCCACGTCCATCGGGTGCCTCGATCCCAGGGCCGGCGGCTCGCGGAGCATCATCGGCTTCACGAACGCCGCGGCCCGATGGATCAGGTCCTCAAAGGCAGGGTAGGCTGCGGCGTCCCGGGCGGAGTGCTTGGCGATCGAGGCGGCGGTGCGCTCGACCTCGTTGTGGAAGAAGATCGGTCCCCGCTCGGTCAGCGAGACGTAGGCGGGATCGAGCGGGATCGCCCGGTAGCCGAAGTCCTCGAGACGCAGGTCCGAGACGACCTTCGGCGCCAGCATCGAGACCACGTAGCTGGCCCGGGAGACGCGGGCGCCGGGCCAGAGCTCCTCGGTCACGCAGGCGCCGCCGAGCACGTCCCGGCGCTCGAGCACGCAGACCCTCAGCCCGGCTCGCGCCAGGTAGGCCGCGGTGGTCAGCCCGTTGTGGCCGCCCCCGACCACGATCGCGCCATATGAGCTCGCGCCCGTCCCCGGAGCGCGGGGTCCGGTTTCGGCGGCGGAGGGAGGGGCGTGCGTGGCGGCGTCGATCGGCGCAGTCTACCAGATCTAGTTCGATTGACTACAAGGTCAACAGGCGTGGGGCCTGGCTAGTCGTACTCGTAGAAGCCGCGGCCGGTCTTGCGGCCGTGATGGCCGGAGACCACCATGCGCTTGAGCAGCGGCGGCGGCGCGTACTCGGGCCGCTTGAACTCCTCGTACAGCGAGTCGCAGACGGCGTAGAGCACGTCGAGGCCGATGAAGTCGGCGAGCTCGAGCGGGCCCATCGGGTGGCCGCAGCCGAGGCGCATGCCCTCGTCGATTGCCTCGCGGGCGGCGAAGCCCTCCTCGTACATGCGGACGCCGGCCATCAGGTAGGGGACCAGGAGCATGTTGACGATGAACCCCGAGCGGTCCTTGGTCCGGATCGGCCGCTTCCCGATCGCCTCGATGAACGCCTCGGCCCGTCGCACCGTCTCCTCGGAGGTGTCGATCCCGACCACCACCTCGACCAGCCTCATCACCGGCGCCGGGCTGAAGAAGTGCAGGCCGAGCACCTGATCGCGACGGTCCGTCTGCGAGGCGAGCTGGGCGATCGGAATCGACGAGGTGTTGGAGGCGATCATCGCGCCCGGGCCGAGGAGCGCGTCGAGGCTCCGGAACACTCCCGCCTTTACGTCGGGGTCCTCGGTCACCGCCTCGATCGCCAGCTCGCTGCGGGCCAGCGCCTCCGGGTCGGTGCTCCAGGTGATTCGCGCCGCTAGCGCCTCGGCTTCGGCGGAGTCGAGCTTGCTGCGCTCGACCGCGTGGGCGACCGATTCGCGCAGGCGCCCGCGGGAGCGCTCGAGCGGGACCTCGTCCGGCTCGTGCACGACCACGTCGAGGCCAAAGCGGGCAACCGTCTCCGCGATTCCCGTGCCCATGAACCCGGCGCCGACGATCCCGATCCGCTCCACGGCACTCATCAGATGATTGATTCCAGGCGCGTCATCCGGGTGGGTGGGGATATGGAATCACTCATCTAGCTCGATGGGCCACGGCATCGAGCGCGAGGCAGCCGTCCCGGTGGACGACCACGGGGTTGAGCTCGAGCAGGTCGAGGCCGGCGTCGAGCGCCAGCGTGCCGGCGGCGGCGGCCAGCCGAGCCGCGGCCGGGAGATCGAGTGGCTGATGCCCGCGGCCGCCGGTGATCAGGGGCGCGCCGCGAAGCGAGCGCAACGCGCGCTCGACCCGCGGCGGATCGGCCGGCAGCGGCAGGATCGCGACCTCGTCCAGCGCCTCGGTCCAGATCCCTCCCAGCCCGATCGCAAGGGCCGGCACGACCGCATCGGTGCGAACGGCGACGAGCAGCTCGGCCCCGGACGGGGCCATCCGCTCCACCAGCACCCGTGAGCCGGCGGCCGCCGGGGAGGAGACGAGGCGCCGGTACGCGTCCCGCAGCGCGCCCTCGTCGCCGAGGTCGAGCGCCAGCGCGCCCGCCTCGCTCTTGTGACGGAGCTCGGGGTTCGCCAGCTTCAGCGCGACAGGCCACCCGAGCTCCGCGCCCACGGTCACGCTCTCGTCCTCGCCTGCGACCTCCCGTCCGGCCGGCACCGGGATCCCCGCCGAGCCCACGAGCTCCTTCGTCTCGATCTCGTCGAGCCAGCGGCCATCGCCGCCGGGGCTCGCGCCGGCGGCGCGAAGGGCACGGGCCGCGGCCGCGGCTGCCGCGATCCCTCGCAGCCGCTCCGGGTCACCGGGCGCGGCCCGCAGCGCCTGGGCGCAGGCGAGCGCAGTACGCAGACCGGCGATCGCCGGGACGCCGCGCTCCGCCAGCTCGCCGCTCGCCCGGTCGTCGATCAGGTCGGGCAGGGTCGAGGCGACCAGCGTCGCCGCGTCGGCCTCGGCGGCGCCGGCGACAATCCCGGCGCGGACCGCAGCCCAGCTCGCCTCGGACGCCTGCGCCAGCCCCTGGGGATGGTCGTAAAGGCACAGCAGCTGATCGACCCCGGGGTCCGCGCCGACGACGCCGACGATCCGGCGCAGGAGGTCGGTCTCGCCCCAGATCAGGGCCGTGTAGTCGAGCGGGTTGCCGACGGTCGCGGCTGCGGGGAGGAGCTCTCCCAGGCGCTCCCGAGTGTCCGCAGCGAGTTCCGGCAGCTCGGCGCCGACGCGGGCGGCCTCGTCCGCGGCCATGCCGGAGTCCCCGCCCGAGCAGGTGAGGATCGCCAGCCCGCCGTCGCCGCGTGGGCGGGCACGCGGCTCGGCCAGGGCCCGGGCCAGCTCGAGCAGCTCGTGGGGGTCGCGGGCCCAGGCGCCGCCGGCCTCCTCGACCAGGGCGCGGAACACCCGCTGATCGCCGGCGACGGCCCCGGTGTGGGCCGCGGCCGCGCGCACCCCGGCCTCCGAGCCTCCGACCTTGAGCACCGCGACCCCCACCCCGCGCTCGGCGCAGCGCGCCAGCGCCAGCGCCAGCCGCTCACCCTCGCCGTCGGCCTCCAGGAAGAGCGCCACCGACCGCACCCCTTCCCGCTCGCTCAGCGCTGCGAGCCAATCGCTCGCGTCGAGCACGGCCTGGTTCCCGGTTGAGACCACCGTGTGGTAGCGGATGCCGCGCCGCGACCCGAGCGCGTTGACGGCCAGGTTCCCGCTCTGGGAGACCATCGCGACCCCGCCCGGCACCAGGGGGGCGACCGAGTCACCCCACATCGGCGCCCGGACTCTGGCGGCGACGATCCCGTTCCCGTTCGGACCGCACACGGGGAGGCCGGAGGCGACGGCGGCGTCACGCAGCTCGCGCTCCAGCGCGCGGCCGGACTCGACCTCTCCGAAGCCCGCCGCGAGCACGACCGCGCCGCCGCACCCGCGGGCGGCCACCTCGCGGATCACCTCGGGCACCCCCGGCGCCGGAATCGCCACGACCACGGCGTCGACCGCCTCGGGCAGGTCGGCCACCGAGGGTACGCACGAGCGCCCGTGGACTCGGTCGCGCCGCGGGTTGACTCCCCAGACGGGACCTTCGAACCCGGAACGGGCCAGGTTGGTGAGGACCGTGTCGGAGTAGGTCCCGGGACGGTCGCTGGCGCCGACGACCGCGATCGAACGTGGCTCGAGCAGCGGAGCCGGATCCATCGTTAGCGCCGCCAGGACCGCTCGCCCTCTTTGGTCAGTGAAGGATCCGCTCCACCCCGCGGCGCTCGAGGCCGCGGGCGACGATCAACCGCTGGATCTCGCTCGTGCCCTCCCAGATCCGGTCGACCCGAAGCTCGCGCAGGAAGCGCTCGGCCACGTTCGAGCGCATGTAGCCGCGGCCGCCGAACGCCTGAACGCAGCGGTCCGCACACCGCCACGCGGCCTCGCTGACGAACAGCTTCGCCATCGACGCCTTGTGGTGGACGAGCTTGCGGTCGACGTCGGAGTCGGCGAGCATGGCGACGTTCAGCGCCAGCAGGCGCCCGGCTGCGGCATCGGCGGCGGAGTCGGCGAGGGGGAAGGAGACGCCTTGATAGTCGTAGATCCGGGAGCCTCCCTGCTCGCGCGCCGTCGCCCAGTCCACGGTCTCCTCGAGCAAGCGCCACATCGCCCCGACCCCGCGGGCGGCGATCGCGAGCCGTTCCTCGGTGAACCACGAGCGCTGGAGCTCGTCGCCCTCGCCGACGCCGCCGATCACGGACTCCTCCGGGATCTCCACGTCCCTGAACAGGATCGTCGGGTGTCCCTCGGGATAGCTGTGCGTGAAGCCGGGATCGTCGATGACGTCGATCCCCGGGATGCCCTGATCGACCGCGAACAGCGTCGGCAGGCGGGTGCTGCCGTCGACGACGTTCGCCATCACCACGTAGACGGACGCGACGTCGCCGGAGGTGACGAACCACTTTTCGCCGTTCAGGCGGTAGCCGGCGTCGGTCCGCTCGGCGGTGGCCTCGATCCGCGACGGATCGGAGCCCGCCTCGCGCTCGGTCACCGCGTAGGCGTCCTTGATCTCGCCGCGGAGGGCCGGGCGCAGGTACTGCTCCCGCTGCTCGGGCGAGGCGTGGTCCCAGACGTTGTACGCGTTCGGGACGTGCCAGTAGACCCCGTTGGTGCTGCGGCCGAACTGCTCCTCCACCAGCGCCCACTCGAGCCGCGACCACCCCTGGCCGCCGTACTCGGGCGAGTGCAGGCCACCGGCGAGACGCGCCTCGATCGCCGCGCGCTTGATCTCCTCGATCGCGCCGGCGGGCAGCCGCCCGTGCGCGGCCTCCGCCTCCTCCTCACGCGGGATCAGCACCTCGTCGACGAAGCGCCGCGCCCGATCCTGAAGCTCGCGCAGCTCCGGCGTCAGCGGGGTGGGGTCGGCCGTCGGCGTCTCCGCGGTGATCGTCATCGTCCTCCTCTTCCCCCGCGGCCTCCGCGGCCGCGGCTCTTGCTCAGCTCGGTCAGCTCGGCCTCGATGTCGCCGAACGGGCTCCCCGGGAGTCCGAGCACCAGCGAGTGATGGTTCTCGATCACATCCAGGGCGACCCCGCGGGCGTCCTGCGACCCGGCGGCGTCGGCGTTCTCCGCCACCAGCTGCCGCGTCTCGCGCAACCACCGTATCCACCCTCGGCTGCTGGCGCGGAGGACCAGCCGCTCCGCCCGCCGGCGCTCGTGATCGACGGCACCCGCGCTCGGCGTGCCGCCGGCGCGCAGGGTCGCGATCGCCTCCGGGAGCTCACGCTCGGGCTCGGGCGTGAGCGACAGCCACGCTTTGCGATCATCCCACATCCGCGCTAAGATATCATGCTCTTGACTACAAAGTCAGTCCCCGAGAAGGTGCGGGCGGCGAGCGACGGCAGGTGGAGAGGTGATGACCAACGTGAGCGCGACGGCGACATCGACGGACCGCACCGCGCAGCCGGATGCGGGCAAGGCCGGCGTGTCCTCGGCCCCAGCGCCGATCCCCTCCGCCCTCGACCCCCGCCACTACCTCGACCCGGCGGCGCTCGAGCGCGAGCTTCGGACGATCTTCGCCCGCAGCTGGCAGTACGCCGGCCACGTCGCCGACCTGCCGGAGGCCGGCAGCTACCTGACCGCCGTCGCCGGCGATCAGCCGGTACTGGTGCTCCGAGGCGGGGACGGTGAGATCAGGGCGTTCCGCAACGTCTGCCGCCATCGCGGCTCCCAGCTGCTCACCGGCGGTGGCCGGTGCAAGAAGGCGATTCGCTGCCGCTATCACGGCTGGACCTATGACGCCACCGACGGGCGCCTGCTGGGAGTCCCGGAGCACCGCACCTTCACCGACCTCGACAAGTCCACCCTCGGGCTGATCCCGGCCCGCGTCTCCTCACTCGGGGGGCTCCTGTTCGTGAACCTGGACGCGGAGGCCCCGTCCCTGGAGGCGCAGACCGGCGATCTCGGCGCCCGCCTCGAGCGCTATGGCGTTCCCGACCTCGTTCGCATCCACGACTTCGGCGAGACGCGCCAACCGGCAAACTGGAAGATCGTGGCCGAGAATTACCTCGAGGGCTACCACGTGCCGATCGCGCACCCGGGGTTGATGCGCCTGCTCGACTACAAGCGCTACTCGCTCGACCTTCACGATGGCTGGGCGTGGTTCGAGGCCCCGCTGCGCGAGTCGCCGTCCTCCAACCGGGTCGAGCGCCTCTACCAGCGCCTGGTGCGGCCGATGCCGGGGCTCGAGCCGGCGGATCGCCGGGTCTGGCGCTACGCGTTCGTCTATCCCAATACGACCATCGATCTCCACCCGGACCAGGTCAACGTGTGGCAGATGGTGCCGGCCGGCGTGGGTGAGACGCGTGACGTTTGGGGAATCTTCGGAGCTCGCCGGCGATCCCCGATGACTCGGGTGGCCCAGCGCCTGAACCACCACCTGAACGGCCGGGTGCTCGACGAGGACATCGATCTGGTCGCGGGGGTTCAGCGCGGGATCCGCACTCGCGGATACTCGCCGGGACCGCTGGCGGCCGCCGAGCGCGCGGTGGGCTGGTTCGCCGACCGCATCCGGGCCGACCTCGCGGAGGCCCAGCCGTGAGCGACACGGCCGCCCGGGTCGACGGCGCCTCGACTTCGGGAGTCGCCGAGCTGGGTCTGGACCGGGCGCAGGTCGAGGCCACGCTCGTGCCCCTCGAGCGCGCCTCGATGCTCCCGCCGCCGGCGTTCACGGATTCGTCCGTGTTCGCCTGGGAGCTCGAGCACCTCTTCACCCGTGGGTGGATCTGTGTCGGCCACCTCTCCTCCGTGGCGGAGCCCGGCGCCTACCTGACGCGGGAGGTGGGAAGCGAGAGCGTGCTGGTCGTCGGGGGCAAGGACGGCCGGCCGCACGCCTTCTTCAACGTCTGCCGCCACCGCGGCGCGAGGATCGCCGAGGAGACCGAGGGGCGTTTCCGGGCCCGGATCACCTGCCCGTACCACGCCTGGTCCTACGGCTTCGACGGCGGCCTCGTCGGGACCCGCCACATGGAGGGACTGGAGGACTTCGACCCGGGCTGCTACGGACTGCGACCGGTTGACGTCGCTGTGGTCGGGGGACTGGTCCTGGTCGACCTGGGCGGAGCCGCACCCCCCATCGTCGATCACGTCGGCGAGCTGGGGGCCCTGCTCGACCGCTACCGGAACGCGGAGCTCGAACGGGCGGGTGCCCGCGTGTACGAGGTCGAGGCCAACTGGAAGGCGATCGCCGAGAACTACAGCGAGTGCCTCCACTGCCCCGGGGTTCACCCCGAGCTGAACGCGCTCAGCCACTACGCGAGCGGCGAGGAGATCGCGGGGGAGGGGCTGTGGTGCGGCGGCTCGATGATCCTTACGGAAGGCGCCGAGACGATGGGCCGCGAGGGCGGGAGCGGGGGCGGGCGCCCGGCGATCAGCGGGCTGTCGGACGCCGACCGGAATGTCGTCCTCTACTTCGTCCTGTTCCCGAACGCCCTCATTTCCCTTCACCCCGACTACGTCATGCTCCACACGCTCTGGCCGCGCGACACCGGCCGCACCGAGGTGACCTGCGAATGGTTCTTCGAGCCGGAGACGGTCGCGGCCCCCGGCTTCGACCCGAACGACGCGATCGACTTCTGGGACCAGGTCAACCGCGAGGACTGGCATGTCTGCGAGCTCGCCCAGAAGGGGGTGCGCTCCCGCGGGTACACGGCGGGGCGCTACTCGAATCAGGAGAGCGACGTCCACGCCTTCGACGTCATGGTCGCCCAGCGCTACATGGAGGCGCTCTAGATGGCGACTGACGTGAACGAGATCGCCGCCAAGCTCGGCGAGGTGGGGTTGCCGGAGCCGATCGGCGAGCTCGCCGGGCGCGAGTGGGACGCGATCGTCGTCGGCGGCGGCCACAACGGCCTCACCGCCGCCGCCTACCTCGCGCGCGCGGGCCGCCGGGTGATCGTGCTCGAGCGGCGCGAACGGCTCGGGGGCGCCGCCACCCTGGAGCGGCCGTTCGCCGACGAGCGCTACGTGGTCAGCCCGTGCGCGTACGTCGTCGGCCTGCTCGACGACCGCGTGATCCGCGAGCTCGACCTCCGCCGGCGCGGGTTGCGCTACTGGATGGCCGACCCCAACCTTTGGGTGCCGTTCGACGACGGGACCGCCTTCGGCCAGTGGCTCGACGACTCGAAGACCCAGGCCAACCTGGAGGCGCTCGGCGTCTCGCGACGCGACATCCATGGTTACTGGGCCTACGAGGAGCTGTTCGACGAGGTCCGGCGCAAGCTTCGCGCGGGCGAGCGGGACACCTGGGTCGGCGACGCGCCTTCCCGGGAGGAGATCGAGGAGCTGCTCGACGGCAACCGGGAGATGATCGACCTCGCGTTCGAGGTCTCCATCGCCGACGTCCTCGATGCCCACCTCTCCGATGAGCGCCTTCAGACCGCCCTCTTCGGCCAGGGGATCATCGGCACCTGGGGCGGGCCGAAGGACCCCGGGACCGCCTCGATCAAGCTGATGCACTTCCAGGGCGACATGGACGGCGGGGGCCCGCTCTGGGGCTACGTCGAGGGCGGCATGGGGATGGTCAGCTTCGCGATCGCCGACGCCGCCCGGGAGGCCGGCGCCGTGCTCGCCTGCGGCGTCCCGGTGGCCGAGATCCTTCCAGGCGAGGGGGTGACCCTCGAGGACGGCACCCGCCTCCGAGCCCGGACCGTGATCTGCAACGCGGACCCGAAGCGGCTCCTGGGGCTGCTCGAGGGCCAGGAGATCGACGCCGGCTACCGCGAGCGCCTCGAGCGGTGGAAGGTGCGAAGCCCCGTGGTCAAGTTCAACGCCGCCCTCGATCGGCTGCCGAGCTGGACCGCCGCCCCGGGTGAGTCCTGGCCGGCGCGGGCGACGATCGACGTCACCGGGACCATCGACGAGGCCCAGCGCGCGTTCGAGGCATGCGAGCGCGGCGAGCCCGCGGTCGAGTTCGGGGAGATCTACATCCAGACCGGGTATGACCCGAGCCCGGCCCCGGGGGGGAAGCACCTGATGAGCGTCTTCGGCCAGTACGCCCCGTACGACCTCGACGCCGGCGACTGGGACTCCCGGCGCGACGAGGTCGCGCGCCGGTTCATCGATCTGATCTCGCGGTTCGCTCCCGACCTCGAGGACTGCCTCGCCGAGCACGAGGTGCTCGGCCCCCCGGACATCGAGTCGCGGATCGGGCTCACAGGTGGCAACATCTTCCAGGGCGAGGTGACGCCGGACCAGATGTGGGAGGGCCGGCTCCCGGCGCGGACTCCGGTTCCCGGCCTCTACCTGTGCGGGGCGGCGACCCACCCGGCCGGCAGCGTGATCGCGCTCAACGGGCGCAACGCCGCCGGCGCGGTGCTCGCCGACGCGGGCGCGGCGCTCAAGGTTGCGTAGATGGCGGCTCCCACTCACACCGCCGGCTCGCCCTCGGCCGCGCGCAGCGCGGAACCGTCGCCGTCGGCCCGCGCGACCCGGGAGCGCATCCTCGAGGCCACCTGCTACCTGATCGCGGAGGAGGGGCTGGACGCGGTCCGGATCGCGCGCGTGGCGATGCTCGCCGGGGCCTCGACCGCGCTCGTCCACCACTACTTCTCCACTCGCGAGGAGCTACTGGAGCAGGCGCTCCTGCATTCGTTCGAGGTCCTGGGCGTGGAGCGCTTCGCCGAGGAGGCCGAACGGGATTCCTCTCCGGTCGAGGGCCTCGCCCGGGTGATCCGCGAGTGCATGCCGATTCCCGGACCGCAGGAGCGCGATTGGGTGCTGTGGGTGGAGCTGTGGCTCCGGACGGCCCGCGACCCCGGCCTGCGCCCGGTCGCCGCGCGCCTCTACGCCCGCTATCGCGAGTGGGTCGCCGACGCGATCCGCGCCGGTGTCGAGAGCGGCGACTTCCGTCCGGTCGATCCCGACGGCCTCGCCGACCAGACGATGGCCCTGATCGACGGCCTGGGAGTGCGGGCGCTGATGCGTGACCCGGCGATGGACGTCGAGCGAGCGCACCGGCTGATCGCAGAGCTCCTGGGGCGTGAGCTCGGGGTGGAAGCAGATCGCCTCGGGCCATGATCGGAGACGTCCTGGCCGTCGGCGAGGCCGCGCGAATTGAGCGTGTCACTGACGGTGGTAACCTGAACGATTGTTCAGCTTTCCAGGGAAGGTGCTGAGCCTTCCGGGGCAGGAGGACAACCTGGTCGTGAGCCCACGTCCGCAGATCGATCACATCCGCAAGCCTCAGATCCTGGCCGCGGCCGCCGAGGTCATCGCCGAGCGCGGCCTCGCGTCGACCCGAATCGCCGACGTCGCCGAGCGGGTGAGCGCGAGCCCATCCACGGTTCTCTACTGGTTCGGCTCCAAGGACGATCTGCTGGCCGAGGCGCTCACGGTCGAGGAAGATCGCTTCAACGAGGCGATGACCGCCCGCGTGGCCGAACTCGACCATCCGCGGGACCGCCTTCGGGCGTTGATCGACGCCACGGCGGCGGACTCGGAGTCGAGGCTCTGGATCGAGCTGTGGACGCGGGCGCTCCGCGATCGCGGCGCGACCGGCGCCCGCCAGCGCTTGGACGATCGCTGGCGCGAGCAGATCGCCGAGATCGTCCGTGCCGGTCAGGAGGCCGGCGAGTTCGATGACGACGATGCCGACGAGACCGCCACCATCCTCGCCTCGCTGCTCGACGGCCTTGCGGTCCAGGTGACCCTGGGCGATCCCGCCGTCGACGAGGCCCGGATGCGGGCGCTGGCGCTGCGCGCGGCGACGGTTCTGCTCGGTTGCGAGCTCGACGGGGACGGCCGCCCGGTCGCGGAGGTCGCGGGATGAGCGCCGGCGGGCGGTTCAGTCGGCGCGACGTGCTTCAAGCCGGCGCCGCCGGCGCGCTCGGCCTCTACGGCCTCGGCGGGCTCGCGGGCTGCGGGATCGGCCGCGGCATCCAGGGGGACGTCAACCGTGTGATCGAGCCGAAGGTAGACGGCGACCTCTACTACTTCAACTACTCCCAGTACATCAACCCGGCGCTGGTGAAGGAGTTCGAGGAGCGCTACGACGTCCGCGTGATCCAGTCCTATTTCGACTCCATGGAGGGGATGCTCGCAAAGCTCAGGGCGGGCAACGCCTACGACGTGATGTTCCCCACCGCCGAGTACGTGCAGAGGCTGGTCCAGGAGGAGCAGCTGGTGCGGATTCCGCGCGACAAGCTCGAGAACATCGACAACATCTACTCCTATTTCGACGATCCCTGGTACGACCCCGACTCCGGGCACTCGGTCCCCTACTCGCTCTACATCACAGGGATCGGCTACCGGGCGGACATCCTGGACAACATGACGGGTTCCTGGGACGACCTCGGCAACGAGGAGGCGGCGGGGCGAATCTACGTGCTGGACGACTATCAGGAGGCGCTTGCCGCGGGCAACCTTCGCAACGGCTTCGACATGAATACGGTCGTGGAGTCGGAGCTGGAGGAGACCAGGGACTGGCTGGTGGGCCTGAAGCCCCTGCTGCGCGGCTTCTCGGTGGACACGATCACGAACATGTCGAGCGGCAACGCCTGGGTCCAGCACCTGTGGAACGGCGACATCGTCAACATCCGCTACCGGGTCGACGACCCTGACGCCTACCAGTTCCAGAAGGTCGTGCAGGACGGGTTTCCCGTCGGCAACGACACGTTCGTGATCCCGGTCAACTCGGAGCACCCGGGTACGGCGCTGCTGTTCATCGACTTCATGCTCGATCCCAAGAACGCCGCGAAGAACGTCTCGTGGAACGGCTATCCGATGCCCAACCAAGGCCAGGACGAGACGTTCGAGGAGCTGGCCAAAGGCGACCCGAACATCGTCGTCACCGTCGAAGATCTCGAAACCGGTGACCAGTTCGCCAACCTCCCCCAGGAGGACCGGGAGCTCTGGACCAACACGTTTCTCGAGGTCAAGGCGTCGTGAGCGCGGACCCACTCCAAAGGAGGGGGATGTTGGGCGAAGCGCGAGGTAATTGTCCGTGAGCGAGAACCGCTTCGCCCACTTTATGCTGGCCCCGGGCGGACTGTGGCTGCTGCTGCTTTTCGCAGTCCCACTAGGGATCGTCCTCGCGGTCTCTCTCGGAACGACGGACCCCGTGTACCAGGCGGTCTACGGCTGGCACCCGGAGAACTTCGCCGACGTGTTCGACCCGTTGTTCGGCCCCGTGCTGCTGCGCTCGGTCGGCTACGCGCTCGCCACTGTGGCGCTCTGCCTCCTGATCGGCTACCCGATCGCCTACTACATCGCCCGCTTCGGCGGTCGCTGGAAGACGCTGTTGATCGCGCTCGTGGTCCTGCCGTTCTTGGTCAACTACCTTGTTCGCACCTACGCCTGGGTGGCGATCCTCTCCGACGAGGGCCTCGTGAACGGGATCCTCACCGACACCGGGATCTCCGAGAACGGGGTCCGCATGGTCAACACCTCGTGGGCCGTGATCGGCGGCCTGGTCTACGGCTACCTGGCGTTCATGATTCTGCCGCTGTATGCGGCGCTCGACCGTATGGACCCGTCCCTGATCGAGGCTGGCAAGGACCTCTACGGGACCCGCTGGCAGACCTTCTGGCACGTCACCTGGCCGGCGGCCTTCCAGGGGGTAGCCGCCGGTTGCGTTCTGGTCTTCCTCCCTGCGGTCGGTGACTTCATCTCCGCCCAGCTGCTGGGCGGCCCCGACACGTACATGGTCGGGAATCTGATCCAGCAGCAGTTCCTGGAGGCCCAGAACTGGCCCTTCGGAGCCGCCCTCACGATCGTGATGATGGGCTTCCTGTTGATCTGGATGCTGGTCTACGCTCGCTCGGCTGCGAGGGCCTCCCGGGAGGCGACGGCATGAGCGCGTGAGGGTGGGCGGCGAGGCTGCCGCTGGTGCGGCGACGCGTCGGGCGCCAGCGTCCACGCGACTTCGACCGGCCCCGCCTCCTGCGGGTGTTCTTCCTCGTATTCCTGTTCTTTACCTTCGCGCCACTGGTAATCGTGGCGCTGTTCTCGTTCAACTCCACTCCCTCGCTGCAGAACTTCTCCGGCTTCAGCCTGCAGTGGTACGACGAGTTCTTCGGCAACGTGACCTTGCGCGAGTCCCTCATCGCCAGCATCGAGATCGGGCTGGTGACGATGGTCGTCGGGACCGTGCTCGGCACCACCCTCGCCTTCGCACTCGTCCGCGCCCGGTCGCGGGTCGCGCAGACGAGCAACGTGCTGATGCTGGTTCCGCTCGTCACTCCGGAGATTGTCGCCGGCGTCTCCGCGCTGGTGCTGTTCACCCAGATCGGCACGGACCTCTCGCTGCTCACGATCATGATCGCCGAGATCACCTTCTCGATCTCGTTCGTGACCGTGATCGTGCGAGCGCGGCTGTCGGCGTTGAACCGCGAGGTGGAGGAGGCGGCGCTGGATCTCGGGGCGACCCGCTTGCAGACGCTCCGCCTGGTCGTGCTGCCTGCGCTGTGGCCCGCGATCATCGCCTCGGCGCTCCTGATCTTCGCGCTCAGCTTCGACGACTTCGTGATTGCCTTCTTCACCACCGGCGAGTCCCCGACACCGCTGCCGGTCCAGATCTACTCCTCGATTCGCTTTGGTGTGCAGCCCACGATCAACGCGATCGGGACCTTGATGCTGGTGATCTCGTTCCTGATCGTTGGCCTGGCCGTCGCGCTGCCGCGGCTGCTAGGGCGACGTGAGGAGAGCGTGCTAATTGGAAGGGAGGCCGCATGACCGCAAACGACGCAGTTACCGACGCGACCGCCCCCGGCGCGACCCGCGGGGACGTCGCCGGCGAGGAAGCGATTCGCTTCGAAGGCGTGACCAAGCGCTTCGGCCCAGTGGTCGCGGTCGATGACCTGAGCTTGTCGGTGCGGCGCGGCGAGTTCTTCTCGCTGCTCGGGCCCTCCGGATGCGGAAAGACGACCACTCTGCGCATGATCGCCGGCTTCGAGCAGCCGACCGAGGGGAGCGTGTACCTGGAGGGCGACCCGGTGGAGGAAGTCCCTCCCTACGAGCGCAACGTCAACACCGTATTCCAGAGCTATGCCCTGTTCGAGCACCTCGACGTCGTTGGGAACGTTGCCTTCGGCCTGAAGCGACGCAAGGTGCCACGGGGCGAGATCGCGAGCCGCGTGGCGGAGGCGCTCGAGCTCGTCCAGCTCACCGGCCGGGAACACGCCAAGCCGCGACAGCTCTCGGGCGGACAGATGCAGCGCGTGGCGCTCGCCCGTGCACTCGTCAACCGCCCGTCGGTGCTGCTGCTCGACGAGCCACTCGGCGCGCTCGACCTGCAGCTGCGCAAACAGATGCAGGTCGAGCTGAAGCAGATCCAACGTGAAGTCGGGATCACCTTCCTCTACGTCACCCACGACCAGGAGGAGGCGCTCTCGATGTCGGACCGGATCGCGGTCATGAACTATGGCCGAGTGATCCAGTGCGGCGCCCCGGAGGACGTATACGAGCGCCCCCGCGAGGAGTTCGTCGCAGGCTTCATCGGGATCTCCAACCTGCTCGAGGGGGTCGCCGAGGAGGGCGGCATGGTGCGGATCGCAAATGGCCACCGGCTGCCCGCGCCGTTACCCGACGACTGCCGCCCCGGTGAGCGGGTGAACCTCTCGGTTCGCCCCGAGAAGATCGCGCTCGACGAGGAGGTCGAGAGCGGCATGGTCGACCTCGAGGGAACGGTCGAGGCCCGGGTCTACCTCGGGGTCACGACGCAGGTCACGGTCTCGCTCGGCGACGGCGCGCGGCTGGTGGCGCTGGAGCAGGCGACACACCGCGCGCGTGCGGACGATCGCTGGGAACCGGGGATGAAGGTCAGGCTCGGGTGGCGCCCCGAGCACTGCCTGATTCTGCGCTGACGCGCAGCTCAAAG
This sequence comes from uncultured Actinomycetes bacterium, assembly GCA_963788115.1. Classification (GTDB taxonomy): domain Bacteria; phylum Actinomycetota; class Thermoleophilia; order Solirubrobacterales; family 70-9; genus CAWBFD01. The sequence continues at coordinate 570,170 of CAWBFD010000002.1, read as the reverse complement.
AGACAGACCAGGGAAGGCAGGGATGCTAGGGAAGGCAGGGATGCGCGTTGTCGTGGTTGGCGCGGGGCTCGCGGGACTCGCGGCCGCCGACGAGCTCCGCCGCGGCGGGGCCGAAGTGGTCGTGGTCGAGGCCCGCGACCGGGTCGGTGGACGGGTCTTCTCACAGCGACTCTCCAACGGCGCCGTGGTCGAGATGGGCGCGGAGTTCATCCTGCCTGGGTCCACGCTCACCCGCGAGCTCACGGCCCGCTTCGGCCTGGGGCTGTGGGAGAAGGCGATGCGCTATGGCGAGCGCGAGCCGCGCGGTGGGATCGGGATCGACGAGGAGGGGCTCGCGGCCGCGGTGGCGGAGGTCGACCGAGCGCTTGCCAGAGCGGGGCCCGACGAGCAACGGTTGCCGGCGCGGAAGTTCCTGGAGCGGATCCAGCTGGACGCGGGGGCGCGGGAGGCGATCCTCGCTCGCGCCGAGGTCTCGTCTGCCTCGAGCGCGGCCGAGCTTCCCGCGGTCGATCTCGCCCACATCGCTCACATCGGCCCGGACCCGGCGCCGAGCATCGCCGGGGGCAATCAGCGGCTGGCGCTCGCCCTCGCCGCCGGGCTCGGCGACTCAATGATGCTGAGCACCCCGGTGCGGCGGATCGCCTGGCGTGTCGGCGGCGTGCGGGTGGAGCTCTATCGATTACCCGATCCGCAGCTGGTCGAGCTCGACGCGGATGCGTGCGTGATCGCGGTGCCCGCGAGCGCGATCGGCGGGATCCGGTTCGATCCGCCGCTGCCCCATCGCAGGGCGAACGCCCTCACGGCCGTTCGCTACGGTCAGGCGGCGAAGCTGTTCGTGCCGCTGCGCGAGCCGGCCCCGCCCAGCGCGGTGCTGTCGGTGCCCGAGCGCTACTGGGCGTGGACCGCGACCGGTGACGGCGATCGGCCGCAGCCGGTGGTGAGTGCCTTCGCCGGATCGGCCCCGGCACTGGAGCGGCTTGGAGTGTCCGAGGGTCCCTCGAGGTGGCTCGATTCGCTCGCCCGGCTGCGATCGGACCTCGCCTTGGACCCGGACGGAGCCGTGCTGTCGGCCTGGAGCGAAGATCCATGGGCCCGGGCGGCCTACTCGGTCTCGCCGGGGCCCGAGCTGACCGAGGCGCTTTCGGCGCCACTCGGCCCGCTGGCCTTCGCCGGCGAGCACACGGGTGGTGAGTTCGCAGGCCTGATGGAGGGGGCGCTCCGAAGCGGTCAGCGGGCGGCGAGCCAGCTGCTCGAGCGACGCGCCTAGGGGACCGCGGTGGTCTCCGCCAGCGTGGCCCGGCCGCCGGCACGGGCGGCAGCGCCGCCCTCCTCGCGGGTCAGCCTGTGGGCGAGGTAGACGGGGATGATCGAGATCAGGATCACGAAGAGCGCGACCACGTTCACGATCGGCAGGTTGTTCGGCCTGGCGAAGTTGTTGAAGAACCAGATCGGCAGGGTCTCCTCACCGGCGGCGATCGTGAAGGTCGTGACGACGATCTCGTCGAACGACAGCGCGAACGCGAGCAGGGCGCCCGCGACCAGGGCGCTCCGCATGTTTGGAAGCGTCACCCGACGGAAGGTCTGCCACGGGTCCGCCCCGAGGTCCGCGGAGGCCTCTTCGTAAGACGCGGAGGCCCTCCGCAGGCGAGCCAGGGCGTTGTTGTAGACGACCACGATGCAGAAGGTCGCGTGACCGACAACGACCGTGAACAGGCTCAGGTCGACGCCGAGCACCTGGGAGAAGGTCGAGTTCAGGGCGATCCCCGTGACGATGCCGGGCAGGGCGATCGGGAGGATCACCAGGAAGGAGATCGTCTCGCGACCGAAGAAGCGGTGGCGGGCGACCGCGAGCGACGCGAGGGTGCCCAGCACCAGCGCGATCGCCGTGGCGACCGCTCCCACCTCGACCGAGGTGATGAAGGCGTCTCGCGCGCCGGTGGTGTCGAGCGCCTTCCCGATCCAGTCGAAGGTGAGCCCGGGCGGGGGCCACTCGAGGATCGTGGAGGAGTTGAACGCGTAGATCCCGATCACGGTCAGTGGCACGTAGATGAATGCCAGGGTCAGACCCACGGCGACGCGCAGCAGGTTGCGTGTGCTCCGCGAGAGCCTCATAGATGCTCGAACGCTCCCAACCGGCGCGCGACCATGAGGTAGATCACCATGACCAGGACCGGCACCGTTGCGAACGCGGCCGCGAGCGGCAAATTGGTCGAGAAGTTGCCGTAGACGACCGTGCCGATCATCTGCGTCTTCGAGACCAGGAGCGGGGTGATGAAATCGCCGAGGGTGAGCGAGAAGGTGAAGATCGAGCCGGCGATGACCGCGGGCAGGACGAGCGGCAGGATCACCCGCCGGAAGGTGTGGGTCGGATGGGCGCCGAGGTCCTCGGAGGCGCTGAGGACGGAGTCCGAGATCCGCTCGAGGCCGGCGTAGATCGGGATGATCATGTAAGGCAGCCACAGGTAGCTCATGACCAGCCAGATGCGGAAGATGTCGCCGCTGGGGGCGCTCAGCCCGAGCGGTCCGAGCGCCCAGTCGAGCGTCCCGTCGCCGCTCATGATCGTGCGCCACGTGTACACCTTCACCAGGTAGCCCGACCACAGCGGCATGAGCACGGCGACCACCAGGAAGCCCCTCATCCTCGGGCTCGCGACCTTCGCCATGTAGAAGGCGATCGGGAAGGCGAGCAGCGCATCCGTGACCGTGACCAGCGCCGCGATCCCGATCGTACGCAGAGCCACCGACCGGTAGACCGGCTCCTCGACTATCTGCTTGAAGTTGTCGAGAGTGAAGCTGCGCTCGATCTCGCCGCTCAATTCGCCGAGCGTCCAGAACGAGGTGATCAGCAGAATCGCGAGCGAGCCGAGATAGCCGATGACCAGCCACCCGACGGGCCCGGCCAGGAGCGTCCCGGCCTGCAGGCGGGGGCGGCCATGGAAGAGGTCGGCGAGCCTGCGGCCCGCCGACCTCCTGGGCGCCGACGTCGCTACGCCGGCGGCTTCCACGGCAGCATCGGTTGTTGCACCTCGCCGCGCCGGGTGATCAGCCCTTGACCTCGGTCCAGCCTTGGACCCACTCGTCGTATGTCTTGCAGACCTCGCCGCGATCGTCGCCGCAGTCGGAGATCGGGGTGGTCCAGTACCAGAGGTCGTCCAGGTACTTCTCCCCGGCGGCGTCGTACTTCTCGCAGTGCTTGACGTCCGGGAACGGACCCTTCTTCAGGTACTTGGGCTGGCACGCCTTGCTGTTGGCAGGAGCCTCTCCGAACCACTCAGCGACGTCGGCCTGGACCTGGGGCTCGAGAATGTGGTTGAACCACAAGTAGGTGCAGTTCGGGTTCTCGGCCTCGGAGCTGATCATCCAGGTGTCCGACCAGCCCGTCGACCCCTCGTCGGGGATCGTGGTCTTGACGTTCTCGCCCTCGGCCTTGAGCGCCAGGTACTGGTACGGCCAGGTTGTGCCCACTGTGGTGTCGCCGTTGGCGAACGCCTGAATCTGCTTCGAGTAGTCGGACCAGTACTCGCCGACGTTCTCGTTCTGCTGCTTGAGCAGGTCGATCGCGGCGTTGAACTGCTCGTCGTCGAGCTCGTACGGGTTGGTGATCCCGAGGTCGGGCTCGTGCTCCATCAGGTAGACCGCCGCGTCGGCGATGTAGATCGGACTGTCGTAGGCCGTCACGTGTCCCGCCTGTTGACTCGCCTTGCTCGGGTCGAAGACGACATCCCAGGAGGTTGGATCCGGCTTCACCTCGTCCGCGTTCCACATCAGCAGGTTCCCGCCGCGGCCGTGCGGAATGCCGTACATCTGGCCGTCGACAGAGTTGTACGGCTGCTCCTTGAGCCCCGGGAACACGTCCTCGTAGTTCGGCACAAGGTCGGTGTTGACCGGATCGACGTCGCCGCCCTCGATCAGGCGGAGGGTCGCGTCACCGGAGGCCGAGACGGCGTCGTATTGGCCGGTGCGCATCAGTTGCACCATCTCGTCGGACGTATTGCCGATCTTGACGTTCACCTGGCAGCCGGTGTCCTTCTCGAAGCCAGTGATCCAGTCCGCGGACGGGTCGTTCGAGCCGTCCTCGCAATAGCTCACCCAGCAGATCAGGTTGACCTCGCCCTCGGGCCCACCGATCTCGGTGAGCGCGGCGCTCTCGTCGCCGCCCCCGTCGTCGTCATCGTCGTCACCGCCGCAGCCGACGGCGAACGCGGCCATGAACAGGACGAGGCCGGCGACCATCAGCCAGGCCCATGTCGCTTCGCTCCTGGGTCCTCTGGTTCTACTCACTTGGTCCTCCCTCCATTCCTCTCTAACGGCACCAGCCTCACCCGTCGCAATCGGGGTTTCGCCCCTCTGCTCCGGGTCAGCATCACTCCCCGCGCTCCTCGCTTACGGCGACGGCGTGCTGCGGCCGCCACCCGACAGTCACCTCCCGCCCTCGTTGCTCGAGCGCCTCGGCCGAGGACGTCTCGAGGTTCTGGTGTACGACTTGAAGCTCCCCGCCACGATCGAGCTCGACCAGGAAGCGGGTGATCATCCCTGCATAGGCGACGTCGCGGATTCGTCCCCGCTCGGTCTGGAGTCCGTCCACGCTGTCCGCCGCCGAGAGGAGCCGCACCTTCTCGGGCCTGACGGTGAATCGCCGTCCGTCGCGCTCGAGCAGGTTCGAGACGCCCACGAAGCCGGTGACGAAACGGTTCGCCGGGTGCTCGTAGATCTCGGCGGGGCGCCCGACCTGCTCGATTCGGCCCTCGTTGAAGACCGCGACCCGGTCTGACATGGTCAGCGCCTCCTCCTGATCGTGGGTCACGTAGATGAACGTGATCCCCACGTCCGACTGGATTCCCTTGAGCTCGACCTGCATCTGCTCGCGCAGCTTCAGGTCCAGCGCCCCGAGCGGCTCGTCGAGCAGCAGTACCCGGGGGCGGTTGACGATGGCGCGGGCCAGCGCAACCCGCTGGCGCTGGCCGCCCGACAGCTCGCTGGGCTTGCGCCCTCCGTAGCCGGCGAGCCGCACCATCTCCAGCGCCTCGCTCGCTCTCCGCTCCCGCTCGGCACGGTCGACCTTCGTCACGCGCATCCCGTAGGCGATGTTGTCGGTGACGCTCATGTGTGGGAACAGGGCGTAGTCCTGGAACACCGTGTTGACCTCGCGGTCGTAGGGCGGCAGCTCGGTCACATCGCGGCCGGCCAGCTCCACCCGGCCGGCATCCGGCGGCTCGAAGCCGGCGATCATCCGGAGCGTTGTCGTCTTGCCCGAGCCCGAAGGGCCGAGCAGCGTGAAGAACTCGCCGGTGGCGATCTCGAGGTCGATCCCGGCGACCGCGACGACCTCGCCGTAGCTCTTGCGCAGCCCGGCCAGCCGGACATCCGGAACGGCGCCCGCGGTCGCGGGGACCTCGGCTTCCTTGCCGCCGTCGACGGCCGTGATCTGTGGGGTTCTCTGCTCCACTTGGTATAAGCAGCGCTATCCGTGCGCCGTGCACGCTAACCGAACTTCACCCCCCGAACTCCACCCTAGACCAGACAATCTTGGCAAATAGACCTTGCCGAAGGGGCCAGACGGACTCGGATTCCGGAGGAAAGAGCGTCTTGGACGGTCCGTAGTAGCGAAGCCGGTCGCCTGCGTATCGGAGGCCCGCGGTGGGCTCAGGCCACGGCCCGCAGCCCCGCAGTCACCACGGCCGCGACCGCGATCGCCGGCAGGGTGGAGCCGCCGGCGTAGAGCACGCCACCGGCCGCGAGCACTCCCGCCAGCCGCTCGTCGATGTCGAGCGACCCGCCCTCCGGGGCCCCCACGGTTTCGACCACCACCAGGGCTGCCAGCAGGGCCGGCGCGAGCAGCGCGATCACGTCCTGAACCGCCGGGGGCAGGTCGCGCCCACCCAGCAGCAGGGGCCCGGCGGCGCGAATCGCCACGGTCAGCACGGCCAGCACCAGGATCGTGATCCAGGCGGCGCTCATCGATCGCCTCCGGTCACCCCGCCGGCCGGGGCGGCCGCGGCGTGCGGGGCTACCGCGCGATCGCGACGCCGTCCCCGGAGTCCGATCAATGACGCGGCGGCCGCGGCGATCACCGGCACGCCCGCCGGGGAGATCGGGATCAGCGCGAAGGCGATGAGTGCCCCGACCGCCGCGACCAGGGCCGGCTTCCCCCAGGTCAGGCGGCTCGTGGCGTCCCCGGTCTTCGGTCGGCTTCGAAGCTCGCCCTCGAACAGGAGGGCGAGGAAGAACGCGGGAAAGATCGCATCGAGCCCGAACGCCGCCGGGTCGCCGATCGCGTCCCCGGCGAAGACGCCGATGGCCGTCCCGCCGACCCATGCGGGGTAGGAGGGGAGGGTGGCGCCGACCATGAACGCCGGGTCGAAGCGGCCACCGCCCCTGCTCGACGCGGCCCACGAGAAGTCGATCATCGCCTGGCCGGTCGCCGCGCGCCGCAGCCGGCCCCCCCGAACCCAGGGGGCGAGCGCGATGCCCATCGGCAGGTATCGCGCGTTGAGCAGGACCCCGGCGGCGATTGCGGCCGCGGCGCCGCCGCCCCCGGCGAGCACCGCGGTCGAGGCGAACTGGGCCGAGCCGGCGAACAGCACCGCCGACATCACGATCGTGGCCGCGCCGCCGATCACCGGCTCGGCGAGGACGCCGAACGAGACCGCCAGCAGGAAGGCCGCGATCGAATACGGGAGGCCCACCCGGAGCCCCGCCCGCAGCCGCTCGGAGGTCTCGCTCATCCGGTCATTGTGGCCACGGGCTGACCCGCCCGCGATCGGAATCGCTGTTCGGTCCGATCAGGCGTCCTTATGAAAGTGAGAGCGGCGCCGAATGGCGCCGCTCTCGGGGGGTGATCTGTCGCAGCCGGGGCTTTAGAGCCTGCCCCGGTGGCGCTTTTCGAAGCCTGCACTCGAGCGCATCTCCTCGCTCCAGCCCGGTCCCTGCCCTGGCGTCATCGAGGTGTCGAAGCGGAGGCCAGCGATGACGGCGTAGGCGTGACCGCTGTATGCGTAGACCGTGATCCAGTTCCCCTTGCCGCGCTTGGCCCAGTGGGTGAACGAGCTCGACGGGAGCGGGGAATCGAGGATCCTGGCGCCGTACTTGCCGAGCGCGTAGCTGACCGAGCCCGAGCAGTCGTAGCAGCTGCTGCGCCAGCGCGCGTGTCCGCCCCCGTAGCAGTAGGGGTGGCCCTTGGCGATCTCGTTCGCGGCACGGATCGCCCGCTTGACCTTGGCGGGCGCTGACTCCGGCGGGATCGCGCGCCCGTCTCGGAGCTTCGCGTCGGCGCCCTTGACCGTGGCGCTGTTGCTCCCGGGCAGCCCGATTCCTCCCGACTGGGCGAACGCAGACGGTGCGAGGGCGAGCGCGGCCAGGAGCGCGAGCGCGCCTGCTTGCCCGAGGCTACGGCGAAAAGTGGATGGGGTTGGCACCTGGGTCGGTCTCCTTTGTCGGCCTACGGGGTTAGCTGACGGGCTGGCGCTAAAGGAGCCGCGCCCTCACCCCAATGGTGAGTTCGCCCCAGGTTCTGGTTCCCCCGCTCCCGGCCCAAAGAAGGGCCGGAACTCGGCTTTACCGTTTACGAAAGTTGCGGCAGGCTACACAATCCGTGAGACGTTTGCAAGCAGGCGCTAACACTTGGTGGGGTTCGGCACAAGAAAACGGCTGTTTTGCGGAGCTGCCGAACCGCCTCGGGCTGGCCGATCTCGTGCCGATCATCTAGGTTCCCGCCGTGGAGCTCGCCGGGAAGACGGTTCTGCTCACCGGCGCCACCGGCGGCCTCGGTCGAGCGATGGCACAGGCGCTGGCCGAGCGCGGCGCCCGGCTCGTGTTGAGCTCCCGCAAGGCCGATGCCCTGGAGGAGCTCGCCGGCTCGCTGCCCGGTGACGGGCACCGAAGCGCCGTCGCCGATCTCGACGAGGAGGGCGCGGCCGAGCGCCTTGCCGCGGAGGCCGGTGACGTCGACGTACTCGTGGCCAACGCCGGCCTCCCCGCATCGGGGAGGGTGGAGAGCTTCTCGCCGGAGGAGCTCTCCCGCGCGGTCAGGGTCAACCTCGAGGCGCCGATGAGGCTCGCACGCGCGCTGATCCCGGGCATGCGCGAGCGCGGGGCCGGCCAGCTGGTGTTCATCTCCTCGCTCTCCGGAAAGGCCGCGACGCCCCGCACGTCGGTCTACGCCGCCACGAAGTTCGGATTGCGCGGCTTCGCGCTCGCGCTTCGCGAGGATCTGTGGAACACCGGCATCGGTGTCTCGGTTGTGCTCCCCGGCTTCGTCCGCGACGCGGGGATGCTTGCCGACTCTGGCGCCCGGGCCCCGGGCGGGCTCGGGACCATCACGCCCCAGCAGGTCGCCGAAGGCGTCGTCGCGGCGATCGAGCGCAACCGCGGTGAGGTCCACGTGGCCTCGAAGCGACTGCGGCTGGCGGCCGGGTTCGCCCATCACAACCCGGAGCTCGCCGCGAGGATGAGCCGGCGGGTCGCCGGACGGGCCGCCGACAGGGTCGCCGGCGGGCAGACCGACAAGCGCTGACCGCCCTTCATCGGCGCTTGCCGCCCCGGTTTGGCCGCCGCGGAATGGGGGAGGGATACTTAGGAATGGAGGTGGTTGGATGAGCGACAGCTTCGGCGCCCGGTCGACCCTCGAGGTCGGCGGGACCGAATACGAGGTCTTCCGTCTGGACGCGCTGCAGGAGCGCTACGACGTAGCTCGTCTTCCCTACTCGCTCAAGATCCTGCTGGAGAACGCCCTGCGGCTCGAGGACTCCGAGTCGGTCTCCGCAGGCGACATCGAGGCGATCGCCACCTGGGACGCGAAGGCCGAGCCAAGCGCCGAGATCCCGTTCCAGCCCGCGCGGGTGCTGATGCAGGACTTCACCGGGGTGCCGGCGATCGTGGACCTCGCCGCGATGCGCGACGCGATGGAGGACCTGGGCGGGGACCCCGGGAGGATCAATCCGCTGGTGCCGGTCGACCTGATCATCGACCACTCGGTCCAGGTCGACGCCTTCGGCAACCCGCGCGCGTTCGACATCAACACCGACCGCGACTACGAGCGAAACGAGGAGCGCTACGCGTTCCTGCGGTGGGGCCAGCAGGCGTTCGACGACTTCCGGGTGGTCCCGCCCGCGACCGGCATCTGCCATCAGGTCAACCTCGAGTATCTGGGAAGAGTCGTCTTCACCCGGGAGCGGGACGGCGTCGCGCAGGCATATCCGGACACGCTGGTCGGCACCGACTCCCACACGACGATGATCAACGGCCTCGGGGTGCTCGGCTGGGGCGTCGGCGGGATCGAGGCCGAGGCGGCCATGCTCGGCCAGCCGATCTCGATGCTCCTGCCCCAGGTGCTCGGGTTCAAGCTCACCGGCGAGCTCCAGGAGGGAGCGACCGCGACCGACCTCGTCCTCACGGTCACCGAAATGCTGCGTGAGCGCGGGGTGGTCGGCATGTTCGTCGAGTTCTTCGGGCCGGGGCTACACACGCTCGGCCTCGCCGATCGGGCGACGATCGGGAACATGTCGCCCGAGTTCGGGTCGACCTGCGCGATCTTCCCGGTCGATCGCGAGACGCTTCGCTATCTCGAGTTCACGGGGCGGCCGACCGAGCTGATCGAGCTGGTCGACGCCTATGCACGCGAGCTGGGGATGTTTCACGAGCCCGAGTCCGAGGAGCCGTCCTTCTCCGACACCCTCGAGCTCGACCTCTCCGCGGTCGAGCCCTCGATCGCCGGCCCGAAGCGCCCGCAGGACCGGATCGCGCTCACGAACGCCAAGCCGGCCTTCCTCGAGTCTCTGTCGGAGTTCGACCCCCAGGCGGCCGAGAGCCTCGGCAACGGATACGACGAGGCGGTGGCGGAGTCGTTCCCCGCCTCGGACCCGCCGGCCGAGGAGCACAACGACGTTCGCGGCAGGCCCCGGCAGGCGGGCCGGACCGCCGTCGAGGAGCGGGTCGCCGAGCCGGTCGCGGTCACGCTGGAGGATGGGACTCAGACCGAGGTCGACCATGGCCGCGTCGTGATCGCGGCGATCACGAGCTGCACGAACACCTCGAACCCCTCGGTGATGGTGGGCGCGGGGCTGCTGGCGAAGAAGGCGGTCGAACGGGGGCTGGACAGCAGGCCGTGGGTGAAGACGTCGCTGGCCCCGGGCTCCACGGTGGTCACGGACTACCTCGAGCAGGCGGGGCTGACGGAGTACCTGGATCGGCTCGGGTTCAACCTCGTGGGTTACGGCTGCACGACCTGCATCGGCAATTCCGGGCCGCTGCCCGAGGCCATCTCCGAGGCGGTGAACGAGCGCGACCTGGTCGTGTGCTCGGTGCTGTCGGGCAACCGGAACTTCGAGGGCCGGATCCAGCACGACGTCCGCAACAACTACCTGGCGTCCCCCCCTCTGTGCGTCGCCTACGCGCTCGCCGGGCGGATGGACATCGACATCCTCGACGAGCCGCTCGGCGAGGGATCGGACGGGGAGCCCGTCTACCTGCGTGAGCTCTGGCCGTCGTCCGAGGAGATCAAGGAGACGGTCGCGAGTGCGATTCGCTCGGACATGTTCACGCGGAACTACGCGGACGTGTTCACCGGTGACGATCGCTGGCGCGGCCTCGACACCCCGGAGGGCGACCGCTACAGCTGGCCCGATTCCACCTACGTTCGCAAGCCCGCGTTCTTCGAGGGCATGGACCCGGAGCCCCCGCCGGTCGAGCCGGTCGAGGGCACACGCGTGCTGGCGATGCTGGGCGACTCGGTCACGACCGACCACATCTCGCCGGCCGGGGCGATCAAGCGCGACAGTCCGGCGGGAAGGTGGCTGATCGAGAACGGGGTCGAGCCGCGCGATTTCAACTCCTACGGCTCACGCCGCGGCAACCACGAGGTGATGGTCCGCGGCACGTTCGCGAACGTGCGCCTGCGGAACAAGCTGGTGGACCGCGAGGGCGGCTTCACCAAGCACTTTCCGGACGGCGAGGAAACCACGATCTACGAGGCGGCGATGCGCTACGCGGCCGACGGCGTACCCCTCGTGGTGGTCGCGGGCAGGGAGTATGGCGCCGGGTCCTCCCGGGACTGGGCCGCAAAGGGCACGGCCCTCCTGGGGGTACGCGCGGTTCTCGCGGAGAGCTTCGAGCGCATCCATCGCTCGAACCTGATCGGCATGGGCGTCCTGCCGATCCAGTTCCCGGAGGGGGAGACGGCCGAATCGCTGAGTCTCACCGGGGAGGAGGTGGTCGATCTCGGCGACCTTGAGAACGGCGAGGCGAAGAGCGTGGCCGTGAAGGCCGCGCGCGACGGGGAGGCGCCGATCGAGTTCGAGGCCAGGGTGCGCCTGGATACCCCGAACGAGGTCCGCTACTACCAGAACGGCGGCATCCTCCACCGGGTTCTGCGCGATCTGCGCTAACCGGCGCGGCGGACCCGCCAACCGAGCGCGGCGGGGCCCAGAAGCGAGCAGTTGGAGTGACGCAGGTCAACAGCCGAACGCGGAGGGGGTGAAAACCGAGCAGTTCGGTGGACGCAGGCTGGCTGGCGAAGCGAGCGTACTTGAGACGTACGTGAGCGAGACAGCCAGCCGAGGACGCCGAAATGCGACGGTTTGCAAGCCCCGAAGAGTCGGCGGGGCGGGGCCGCGGGAGGCAGGGGGTCCACACGGCCCGCGCCACGCCTGCGCGTCGGTAGCCAGGGAGGGATGCCGACGCGATCACCCCCGGAGGCGGGACTGGCCGGGGGCGAGCTTATGAAGTGTCCCTGCGTGGGAACCACGATTGTGACGCATGTACGACCGCCGTGTCAATACCGGGATGGGGGGATGTACTGGCTGGACAGCCAGGTTCGTGCGGCCTACTCGGCTTTCGAGCCCTGCGCACGGGGTGGACGGCGTTCCATCCATTCGATCGCGATCACGCTGCCAACGGGGCCCGCGGGGGTCAGGGTGGCGGCAAGCAGGGTGTAGGGGGCCTCGCGGCGGAGGACGGCGATCCAGACGAGCAGGCAGAGGGCGATGAAGCCGATCCCGTGGCTGAGGCCGAAGACGAAGGTCTCGCCCTCGAATCCCGGCAGCAGCCAGAAGAGGAGCAGGGCCGCGAACAGGGCCAGCTCGATGTAGGAGGCTCGCTTGACCCAGGGGTAGAGCGGTCCCGGAGTGGGCTTTCGCAGCGCATCGGAGGGGCGCTTGGCCGGATCGCCGGGTCGCTCGCCCGCATCGGTGGGGCGCTCGGCCGGATCGGCGGCGCCACCCCCCGCGACTGGCGCCTTGTGGGGTGTATGAGACCCAAAAGGCGCCAGTCGCACCTGCTTGGTCGGAAGTGAGCGAGCGCGTCTCACCCGCTGAGTGATAGCGGACGTGGTCGCCGCGCCCAACCCGGCGTACAACCGACGGGCCCCAGAATTGGCCAGCCGTACATAGGCGTGGCCCTCCGCAGGCGCGAGACTGCCAGCCATGAGAGGTAGCGCCATGATGAGTGTGGAACGGGTTCGCCGGGTGGCCCTCGTGCGTGAGGCACAGCGGCTGATCCGGCTCGAGCGTCACTATCACTGTGGGGGGTGCGGCCACGACTACTGCTCCTGGTCGCGGTTGCGATCGTGCCCCGACTGTGATCGGCGCTTCGAGGTGGCGGTGATTCGCCGGGCCGCGCTCGCATCCGCCGGCAGATAACGGGGGACTCTCCTCCCCGCCCGAGCCTCTCCTCCCCCCTGCCAACAGCGGCGGGCCGGGATTCCACTCCCGGCCCGCCGCGCCATCGTCGGCGCCCGCGACGCGCCCTTCGCGGACCAGCGCTGGTCGTTGCTTGCGAATCACTTGCGCTTGCGTAAAGCTTGCGATACGCTGGTTCCATGGCGGTCGCCCCAGTCCCGACAAGCACCCTGCTCGACGAGGTCGCAGACACCTTCGCGCTCAGCTCAACGGAGCTCGGACGGCTGTTCGGCGTCAGCCGACAGGCCGTGGAGCAGTGGCGTCAGCGCGGGCTGCCCGGCGCTCGTCAGGAGAAAGCGGCGGCGATCGCCGCCGTCGGCGACCTGCTGAGCCACCGGCTCAAGCGCGAGCGCATTCCCGGTGTAGCCCGGCGCCCAGCCGCCGCCTACCGAGGCCGGACGATGCTGGAGATGATCGAGCGCGACGGCCACCTCGAGCTGCTCGAGAGCGTTCGGCGCTCATTCGACTGGGCAGCCGGCGCTTGAGGACGATTCGGCGCGGGGGCGAGTACCTGCGCGTCGCGGATCCCGACTGGCTCGACCCCCTCGACCCTCGCCACGCCCAGCTTCACGGCGGCCGCTGGAACCCGCCCGACTCGTTCCCGGTCGTCTACATGTGCGGCTCGGTCGAGGTCGCGCGCGCGAACGTCTACCGGAAGCTCGAAGGTCAGCCGTACGGCCCCGAGGACCTGGATCCCCGAGCGGCGCCCGTCCTGGTGGCGACCCGCGTCCGCGAGGATCGGTTCGCCGACCTGGTCACCGGCCGTGGCCTCGCCTCGGCGGGCCTGCCGGCGACCTATCCGCTGGACTCCCGGCGTCGTCCTATCTCGTGGAGCCGCTGCCAGCCGATCGGATTGGAGGCCTGGGGGCTCGGGCACCCCGGAATCGCGTGTCGAAGCGCTGCTCAGTCCACGGCCGAACGGGGCGAGGAGCTGGCCTGGTTCCAGCGGGGCAGCCGCCGGCTCCGCCGCGGTCGCGTTCGGCGGTTCGACGATTGGTTCTGGTGAGCGCGGTCACAGGAACTGGTCCCCGTACCAGTCCACGGCTTTGTCGCCCACCAGGAGCCCGATGATGCCGCCGAGCGCCAGGAACGGCCCGAACGGGATCGGGCGCTTGCGCGCGCTCGACCCGTGGCGGACGAGCAGGGCGATCGCGACCAGCCCCCCGGCGGCGAAGCCCGCCAGAAGCGCCACGACCGCCGCGCGGCCCAGGTAGAGGCCCATGACGGCGGCCAGCTTGACATCGCCCATGCCCATGCCGTCCGGGTTGATCGCTGCCGGAACGAGCAGGATGCAGGCGGCGCCGAGCGCAGCCGCGGCCCGCTCCCCCAGCGATCCGGCGTCGGTCGCGAGGACTATCGCCAGGCAGAACAGCGACCCGATCCCCAGATACTCGTTCGGTATGAGCCGGCGGTTCAGATCGGCAACCGTGGTCGCGGCCAGCAGCCCGCCGAGGGAGGCGGCAAGGAGGACCTCGCCGATCCCGGCTCGGTCCATCAGGGCGGGACGGGCCACAGGGCTCGGGTGCGCTGATCACCACATCTCTGGGCGAGCGCCGCGAGGAAGCGGTCGGCTTCCCCTGCTCGGGTCTCCAGCACCGATCTCGCAGACGCGCACGAGCGCATCCGTCGGCGCGCGACGCGACGATCGAACGCCACCACATCGCCGCCGGGGTCGAGCCAGATCAGGTCGAGCTCGAACCGCATCCCGAAGGTGTGGACCCCGCGGCACGGGCAGATATGCAGCGCGTCACCCGGCGGGATCCGATCGAGGAACGCGAGCCCGAGCGCCCGCGTTCGGGGCGAGCATGCCTCGTACACGCGCAGCCCGGGAGCGAGGTGGACCATCGGGAGTGAGCTGATCCGCGCGGGTCGTGCTCTGTCGCGATCCATGGGGTAACCACCGTGATGAACCCCGCGCGCCCCGAGAACGCCCCCGAGCGTTCTCGGGCCGCGCGGGCGCTCGTACGCGCGCATCCGACAAGCATCGATTACTTGGGGGTGATCAGCAACCCAGCGCGGGCTATCGTGCCGAGTGCATGCAGGGGATGTGGCAGGCGCTCAGGACCCGGACGACGCGCGCCGCGATCGTGCTCCTGGTGGCAGGTTTCGGCGTTGCCGCTTGCGGCGGCGATGACGACTCAGCCGGTGGCGAGGGCCCGGCGGCGGTAGCGCCCGCCGACACCGCCATCTACGTCGAGGCGGCGGTGCGGCCCGAGGAGGAGGACGCCGAGGCGATCGAGGCGATCGCCGCCCGGTTCCTGGGGGACGATGAGGAGCTCGGGGACGCGATCATCACCGTCATCAACGACAGTTTCGCCGAGGAGACCGGCGGGGAGCTCACCTACGAGGAGGACGTCGAGCCGTGGCTGGGCGAGCGTGCCGGCGTGTTCATCACCGATCCGGTCGATCTCGAGGAGGGCACCTCGGTGCCGGTCGCCGTCGAGGTCACCGACGAAGACGCCGCCCGGGAGTTCATCGACAGCGGTTTCGAAGCCTCCGATGAGCCCGAGCGCCAAGCCGAGCATGCGGGTGTGTCCTTCATCGTGGGATCAGATGAGTCGGCACTCGGCGTGTTCGAGGGATTCCTGGTGGCGGCGCCCAGCGAGGAGCGGATGCGGGAGCTGATCGGCGTCGCCACCGGGGAGGCCGATTCGCTCGCGGGCTCGGAGGGCTTCGCGTACGAGGCGGGTGATCTCGCCGGCGATGAGGCGATCGGCTTCGCCAGGCTCGATCCACGAGAGCTGGTCGACTTCGCCGTTGCCGCCGATCCCGCACCCGAGGTGACCACCGACCAGGTCAACGAGATCGCGGGAAGCATCGGACTCGACTTCGAACGAGCGATCACGCTGGCGCTCGCGGCCACCCCGGACACGGCCCGGCTCGACGCCACCGTCCCGATCGTCGCCGGCAGCTACCCCGAATCCGGGTCCACGGAGCTGCTCGGCTCGCTGCCCGCCGACGCCTTGCTCGCCGGGACTTGCGTGGCGTGCGTCAACTCCGTCGCCGAGATCTTCCAGCTCGGGATCGCAGAGGCGGCCGCGGAGGACGGGCTCTCCGAGGAGGAGGCGCTGAGGAGGATCGAGGATCAGACGGGCCTCGACCTCGAGGCGCTTCGCGACGCCCTCGGCGGCGTGGCCTATTTCGCAGGCGGGCGTACGCCGGCCGAGCTCGACGGCGCGGTCGTGATCGAGGTCGAGGACGAGGCGGCCGTGAGCGACGGCCTCGAATCGCTGACCCTGCTTGCTCAGGGAATCCTCTCGGCCCAGCCGGGGGGCGCGATCCAGGAGCTGCCACCGCTGCCCGGGGATCCGACGGGGTTCACGGTGAGGGCGCCCGAGTTCCCCGTCCCGATCCACGTCGCGCTCACGGGCGACCGGCTGATCGTCGCGCTCGGCGACAACGCCGCCGAGCAGGCGATCGACCCCGACGAGACCCTGGCCTCGAGCGGGGCGCTCGAGGACGCGGAGTCGACGCTGGGTGTGGATTTCGACCCGAACGCGCTGCTGGACCTGGACAGGGTCTTCGACCTGGCGAGGACGTTCGCCGGCCCGGATCCCGGCTTCCGCGAGGCGGAGCCGTATCTGGACCCGTTCAAGCGGTTGGTGGGCGGCGCCAGGGTCGACGGCGACGAGCTGGTCAGCTCGATCGTCGTCACCTTCGAGTAACGGCCGGGGCCGCCGGGCCTCAGCCTCGGAGCGCGGTGAGCACGATTCGCTCCTGCTCTGAGCGGTGGGCGGCGGGATATCCCTCCGACGGAGACGCCCGCTGCGGTCGGCCCACGTAACAGAGCTCGCAACCCTCGGGCACCAGCTCGGGCAGCCGCCGCGCCATCACGCTCCATGCGCCCATGTTCTTCGGCTCCTCCTGGGCCCAGACGATCTCCTTCAGATTCGCGTACGAGGAGATCAGCTCGGCGATCTGGTCCCGTGCGAACGGATAGAGGAGCTCCACCCGAGCGATCGCCACCGTGTCCGCGTCGGCTCGGCGCTCGTGCGAGTCGAGGTCGTAGTAGAGCTTCCCGGAGCAGAGGACGAGCCGCTCCACCTCCTCTCTGCGCTCCTGAGCCCTGGGATCGTCGAGCACGAGCCGGAATCTGCCGGAGGTGAGGTCAGAGAGCTTCGAGCCCGCGGCCGCCAGCCGGAGCAGTCCCTTGGGGGTGAACACGACCAGCGGCCGAGCCTTCGCCACGAGTGCCTGACGGCGAAGCAGATGGAAGTACTGCGCCCCGGTCGTCGGGTTCGCCAGGCGCAGGTTGCCCTCCGCGGCAAGCTGGATGAAGCGCTCGATCCGGGCATTCGAGTGCTCCGGCCCAGCCCCCTCGTAGCCATGCGGCAGGAGCAGCGTCAGCCGGGTCGCCTGGCCCCACTTCGACTCACCCGAGGCGACGAAGCTGTCGATGATCACCTGCGCCGCGTTGGCGAAGTCGCCGAATTGCGCCTCCCAGAGGATCAGGCTCTTGGGCGAGGCCGCCGCGTAGCCGTACTCGAAGCCCAGACACGCGGCCTCCGACAGGGGGCTGTTGTAGAGCTCGAACGGTGCCCGCGCGCCGCCGAGGTTCTGGATCGGCACGTACCGCAGCCCGGTCTTCTCGTCGTGGAGGGTGAGGTGGCGATTGGAGAAGGTGCCTCGCTCCGTGTCCTGCCCGGTGAGCCTGATGTGGACGCCCTCGGTGAGCAGCGAGGCGAACGCGAGCGCCTCGGCGTGGCCGTACTCGATCGGCCCTGGCTCGAGGATCTCGAGCCGGCGCTCGAGCGGCTTGCGAAGCTTGCGGTGGATCGTGAAGCTGTCCGGCACCCGGATCAGCTCCGCGTTCAGGGAGCGCAGCAGCCCTTCGTCGACCCCGGTGTCCACGTCCGGGCTCTTGGTGCGGTCGAGCTCGCCGGTGGCGATCGCGGTCGAGCTCGGGTCCTCGTAGTCGCCCGCCTCCATCTTCTGGCGGAGCTCCTTCTGGATCGCCTGCAGCCGGTCGCGTTGTTCCTCGGCTGTGCGCTGGGTCTCATCCGCGTCGACCACACCCTGCTCCACCAGTTCCCGTGCGTAGATCTCCGAGACCGGTGGATGGGACTTGATCTTCGCCGCCAGCTGCGGCTGGGTGTACGCGGGCTCGTCGGTCTCGTTGTGGCCGTAGCGGCGGTAGCCGATCAGGTCGATGACAAGGTCGCGGGCCCAGCGCTCCCGGTAGGCCATCGCGAGGCGCACGGCGGCGATGCAGGCCTCGACGTCGTCGGCGTTCACGTGAATGATCGGGACGTTGAAGCCCTTCGCCATGTCCGAGGCATACGGGGTAGATCGCGCCTCCTCGGGATCGGTCGTGAACCCGACCTGGTTGTCGGTGATCAGGTGGACGGTGCCTCCGGTGGTGTAGCCGCGTAGCGCCTGGAGGTTGAGCGTCTCGGCGACCACGCCCTGGGCGGGGAAGGCGGCGTCGCCGTGAAGCAGAAGCGGGACGGCGACGTTCGGGTTGTGGTGGATCTCTGCGTCCGAGCGTTCGGTCTGAGCCGCCCGCGCCCCGCCGGTGACCACCGGATCGACGAATTCGAGGTGGCTCGGATTCGGATAAAGGCGGACCTTGATCGGCCCGCCGTCGGGAGTCTCGAACTCGCCCTCCGCGCCGTGGTGGTACTTGACGTCACCGGTACCGTGGTGCGGCACCGCGGCGATCGCCTTCACCTGCTCCAGCGCCTTGGCCCCCTCGAACTCGGCCATCAGCGACCTCGGTCGAGCGCTGCAGGTTGTGGGCGAGGACGCTGAGGCGCCCCCGGTGCGCCATCCCGATCGCGACCTGCTCCGCCCCACCCCGCTGGGCCAGGCTCACCAGTGTGTCGATCATCGGAACGACCGCGTCGAGGCCCTCGATCGAGAACACCTTCTGACCCAGGTAGGCCCGCTGCAGGAACCGCTCGAACTGGAAGACCTCGATCAGCCGGAAA
The DNA here is from genome assembly GCA_963788115.1 of uncultured Actinomycetes bacterium. GTDB lineage: Bacteria > Actinomycetota > Thermoleophilia > Solirubrobacterales > 70-9 > CAWBFD01. The sequence continues at coordinate 551,569 of CAWBFD010000002.1, read as the reverse complement.
AGCAGGGCGCGTTTCTCCTCGGGCGTGAGCGGCGTGCGATGGGCGCCGGTCTCGATCATCTCCCTCAGCCACATCCGCTGCTGGTGCGACGAGAGATGCTCGATCTGGTAGCCCATGGTTCCGCAGTAGGCCTCGCGGATCCGCGGCAGCGCATCGAGCAGCGTCTCGCCTTCCACCCCGCACCTGAGGATCGAAGCGGGGATCTGGCGCATCAGCTCGGGCGTCAGGTTGAGGTTCTCCGGCTCGAGCGCCGGATCGCCCTTCGGCTCCGAGCCCAGCGGATCCAGGCGAGCGGACAGGTGCCCGTGCGTCCGGTACGCCTTGAGCAATGAGGTCGCGGCCTGGACCGCCTGCAGGAGCTCCTCGCTTGGCGGCGCGGCGCCCGGAGCCGCGGGCAGGGCCTCCACCCCGGCCAGGGGCGGCGCCGAGGCCGAGGCGGCGAACGCCGTCGTGACCACGCTCGACGCGAGACCGAGCGATCCGGCGACGGTCTCGTAGAAGCCATCCTCCCCCTGAAGCAGCTGGTCGATTCGGCGCAGGAACGAGCCGGACTCGGCTCCCTGGATGACGCGATGGTCGTACGTGGACGTCATCGTCATCACCTTCGAGACCCCCAGGGCCCGGATCTTCTCCGCCGGAGCGTGTGCCCACTCGACGGGGTAGGCGATCGCCCCGGTGGCGACGATCGTCCCCTGGCCCGGCATCAGCCGGGGCACCGAGGCGACGGTCCCGAGTCCACCAGGGTTGGTGAGGGTGATGTTCGTGCCCTGGAAGTCGTCCGGACTGAGCTTGTTCTCCCGGGTCTTGGTGATCAGATCCTCGTAGTAGGCGTGGAAGTCCTTGAACTCGAATTCGTCGGCGCCCTTGATGCAGGGCACCAGCAGGCTGCGTCCACCCCGGCGCTCGACGTCGACGGCGATCCCGAGGCCCAGCCGCGGCGGCTCGACCACCTGGGGCGTGCCATCGTCCTCGGAGTAACCGCGTGCCATCACCGGCCACTCCTTGGCCGCCTGCACGATCGCCCAGGCGACGAGATGGGTGAACGAGAGCTTCATCCCGCGCTCACGCAGGGCATCGTTCAGGGCCTTGCGCTTCGCGTCGAGGGTGTCGACTGGAACGGTCCGGAACGAGGTCGCGGTGGGCAGCGAGCGACTCTCGTTCATCGCCCGGGCGAGCATCGCCGCGGGGCCTCGGAGCGGCTTCACCTCCGCCTCGCCGGTCGCCCGCGAGGCCGCCGCGCCGCCGCCCCGGCCGTCGGCGGCGGCGAGCACGTCGGCCTTGACGATCTTGCCGCCGGGCCCCGAGCCGCTCACCGCGCCGAGATCCACGCCGCTCGAGGCGGCCAGGCGCTTCGCAACCGGGGAGATCCGCTTGCCGTCGCCCCCCTTCGGCTCCGGCGGGGCCTCCGAAGCCGCCGCCGGCGCCTCGGCCGCGGCGCCCACCTCGGTCGCCGGCTCCGGCGCCGTGGCGGCGCTCGCCCCCCCGAGGCTCGCCCCGGCCGCGCCGGCGCTGATCTCGGCCAGCGGCTGCCCGACGTCGACGACGTCGTCGGGCTCCACCAAGAGCTTCGCGATCGTTCCGGAGGCCGGCGCGGGAACCTCGGCGTCGATCTTGTCGGTCGAGACTTCGACCACCGTTTGCCCCTCGGTGACGGTGTCCCCTTCGGAGACGTGCCACTCGAGCACAGTCCCCTCGGTCACCGACTCGCCCATCTCGGGCATCACCAGCTGGACGACTCCGCCACCATCGTCAGCCGCGGCTCCGGTGGCGGCCCCGGGGGCCACGGGTGCGGCGACGGGCTCGCCGGGGGTCGGGCTCTCGGACCCCTCCCGCTCTTCTCCCAGGTCAGCATCGCCCTCGCCGGTGCCTCCCGCCTGCAGCCCGGGCCCGACCTCTCCGGTCTCGGGGATTCCCGCACCCGCGGCCGCACCACCCGCGCCGTTGCCGGAGGGCTGTCCGTTCGGATCGAGTTGGGCGAGCGCCTGACCGACTTCGACGGTGTCGTCGGGCTGGGCCAGGATCTTCGCGATCACGCCGCTGGCAGGAGCAGGCACCTCGGCGTCGATCTTGTCGGTCGAGACCTCGACCACGGTCTCGCCCTCCTCGACGAATTCGCCCTCCTGCTTGTGCCACTCGAGGATGGTGCCCTCGGTGACCGATTCCCCCATTTGGGGCATCTGGATCTCAACGATCCCGCTGTCTGGCATTCCAGTAATTCAGGTGAGCCGCTTTAGCGGCGAAAGTGGCATGTGGTGTTCCAGTAATTCAGGTGAGCCGCTTTAGCGGCGAAAGTGGCATGTCGTGTTCCCTGATTCCAGTGTATGGGCTCAGGGAAGCCGATTTGCAGGCCCGGAGCCGGGTCTAGGCGACTCGCGCGACCAGGACCGCGTCGCTCGCCGGGGCGTCGACCACATGCTCTTGCAGGAACTCGATCGCCGGCGCGCCGTGATCGCAAAAGCCGCAGTGGAGCAGCGTCCGCGGCCGTACACGCGGTGGCGGCGAGAGCGGCAGCCCACAGTGCGGGCAGGCAAGCGCTCCCCACGCCAGCACCTCCACACCGTCCCGGACCAAACGCCGATCCTCGCCGACCGCCGATCCCCCGGTCCGCCCGAGCCGGACCTGCGGCTCGCCCGGGTCGCCGGGATCGGGGGTGAGCTCGAAGGGCACGTTCCGAAGTGTAGGCGCCCGCGCGTTGGGGTCAGGCGTCGGCCGGGCCCGCCGCCTCGAGCGTTCGTTGGGACCGTTGAACCACTGCCAGTATTCCGAAGCTCCGAGACCGAACTCCCGGCGGCATGTAGGGTCTCGGCGGAAGTCCGCACGGCGACTCTGACCGCGAAGAGGAGGGCGGATGAGCTATTTCGTCACCGGAGCAACCGGGTTCATCGGGCGAAACCTGGTCGAGCTCTTGCTCGAGCGCGAGGGCCCGATCTACGTGCTCATTCGCGAAGGCTCGAAGGGTCGTCTCGAGGAGCTCCGCAGTCGCTGGGGCGCGGACCCCGAGCGCATCGTCGGCATCGTCGGCGACCTCTCACAGGCGCGGCTCGGTGTGTCCGACGAGGACGTGGCGCGGTTGCGCGGTGAGGTCGATCACCTGTTCCACCTTGCCGCCGTCTACGACATGACCGCCGACGCCGAGAGCCAGCGCGTTGCGAACGTCGAGGGAACCCGCCACATGGTCGAGCTCGCGCACGCGGTCGAGGCCGGCAAGGTGCACATGGTGAGCTCGATCGCCGCCGCCGGACTCTACGAGGGCACCTGGCGTGAGGACATGTTCGAGGAGGCGGAGAACCTCGACGTCCATCCCTACTTTCGTACCAAGCACGACTCCGAGGGCGTCGTCCGCGACGAGCTGGAGCGGCCCTGGCGTGTCTACAGGCCCGGGATTGTCGTCGGTCACTCCGAGACCGGCGAGATGGACAAGGTCGATGGTCCCTACTACTTCTTCAAGCTGATCCGCCGGGTCCGCAACGCGGTCCCGCAGTGGATGCCGATGATCGGCATCGAGGGCCGCGAGATCAACCTCGTCCCGGTCGACTTCGTCGTCCGCGCGATGGACCACATCGCGCATCAGGAGGGACTCGACGGGCGGACCTTCCACCTCACCGACCCGGATCCTCCGACCGCGGGCGAGGTGATCGACATCATCGCCAGCGCCGCGCACGCTCCCCAGTCGTCGGTTCGCGTCCCGGCTGGCGTCATCGACGTGCTCGAGCCGTTGCTGCGCGTCGGCGTCTCCACGGTGCCGCTGGCGGAGACGGTCACGGATGGAGTGCTGGCCGAGCTCGGGATTCCCAAGACCGTGCTCTCCTACATCAACTACCCGACCCGGTTCGACAGTCGCATGGCGCAGGCCGCCCTTGCCGGCACCGACATCAAGGTGCCGCCGCTCGAGGCGTATGCCGACAGGCTCTGGGACTACTGGGAGCGCCACCTCGACCCGGATCTGTTCCGCGACCGCACGCTGATGGGGGCCGCCCGCGGCAGGGCGGGGCTCGTCGGCGGGGCGACCCAGGTGATCGAGCAGCAGGTCCCGGATGAATTGCTCCGTCTCGGGCGTCGGGTGAAGGGCTCGGTGTCGTTGGAGAAGGCGGTGCGCGGCCGGGTTCTGATGGTGACCGGTGCCTCCTCCGGCATCGGGCGGTCGGCGGCTCTCAAGCTCGCCGATGCCGGTGGCATCGTCCTGCTCGTCGCTCGTACGCCGGAGAAGCTCCAGACCACCAGGGAGGAGATCGAGGCAGGTGGCGGCACCGCGTACATCCACCGTTGCGATCTGTCCGACATGGATGACATCGACCGCATGGCCGACGAGGTCCTCGCCCAGCACGGCCACGTCGACGTCCTCATCAACAACGCGGGGCGCTCGATCCGGCGCTCGATCGCGCTCTCCTACGACCGCTTCCACGACTTCGAGCGGACGATGCAGCTCAACTACTTCGGGGCCGTGAAGCTGATCCTGAGGTTGCTGCCGGTCATGCGCGAGCGCCGCTCCGGCCACATCGTCAACATCAGCTCGATCGGGGTGCAGACGAACACGCCGCGGTTCTCGGCCTACATCGCCTCGAAGGCCGCCCTCGATGCGTTCTCGCGCGCGATCGCCTCCGAGATCATCGACGACGGCGTCAACGTCACCACCATCCACATGCCGCTCGTGCGCACGCCGATGATCGCGCCGACGAAGATGTACAACCGCTTCCCGACGATCACTCCCGACGAGGCGGCGGACATGATCTGCGAGTCGATCATTCACAAGCCGAAGCGGATCGCAACGCCGCTCGGGACCCTCGGCCAGCTTCTGTACGCGGCGAATCCGAAGTCGATCGACTACATCCTCAACAGCGCCTACCACCTGTTCCCCGATTCGCAGGCGGCGCGCGGGGAGCCCAAGGAGGAGGAAGCGGGCTCGCCGAGCGCCGATGAGGAGGCCTCGAGGGAGCAGGTCGCGTTCGCCTATCTCATGCGGGGAGTCCACTGGTAGCGGCGGCCGATCGCCTCAAGCATTGGGGCTGGGGGCGAGAGAGCCAGCAGCCGACGGCCGGAGCGCTGACGGAGGCCGCCAAGCGGGTCCGGGAGCGGCTGGGGTTCGGCGGCGAGGAGGTGGAGGAGCCGCTGCCGCTGCACGCGGTGGAGCTGCCGCCCCCGCGAGTCGAGCCGCCCACCTCGCTGGACGGCGTCCTTCGCTCCGATCGCTACGAGCGCGTCTCCCACGCGCTCGGTAAGTCCTACCGCGATGTTGTCAGGGGATTCCGGGGGCACATCGACCACCCACCGGACCTGGTCGCCCACCCGGGCGACGAGGACGAGCTCGAGGCGGTGCTCGCCTGGTGCGCCGATGCGAACGCGGCCGCGGTCCCGTATGGCGGCGGCACCAGCGTCGTGGGGGGAGTGGAGCCGCGCGTCGGGGGCGGCTACGCCGGGGTTGTCTCCATCGACGTGCGGAGGCTCGACCGTGTGCTCGAGGTCGACGAGACCTCGCAGGCGGCCCGGATCCAGGCCGGAGCGGTCGGGCCGGCGCTCGAGGACCAGCTGCGCCCGCACGGCCTCACCCTGCGCCATTTCCCGCAGTCGTTCGAGTACTCGACCCTGGGCGGATGGATCGCGACGCGGGCCGGGGGCCACTTCGCCACCCTCTACACGCACATCGACGACCTGGTCGAGTCGGTGCGGGCGATCACGCCGTCCGGTGCCTGGGAGAGCCGACGCCTGCCCGGCTCGGGCGCCGGGCCGAGCCCGGACCGCCTGCTGCTCGGCTCCGAGGGGATCCTCGGGGTGATCACCGAGGCCTGGGTGCGCGTCCGGGAGCGTCCGCGATTCAAGCTCTCGTGCGGGGTCGCCTTCGACGACTTCCTCGCCGGCGCCGGGGCGGTCCGCGCGCTGGCGCAGTCCGGCCTCCACCCGTCCAACTGCCGGCTGCTCGACCCGGCGGAGGCGGCGCTCAACCAGGCGGCCCCGCCGGGCAGGGCGATGCTCGTGCTCGGATTCGAGTCCGCACATCATCCGATGGACGAGCCGATGCGGGTGGGGGTCGAGATGGCGAGGGAGCACGGGGGCGAGCCAGGCGAGATCCGGGATGGCGGAAGGGGCGCGGCCACCGGCGAGGATGGCGATGCGGTCGACGCCTGGCGCCGGGCGTTCCTGGCGGCGCCCTATCTGCGGGACACCTTCGTCTCCCTCGGCGTCCTCACCGAGACCTTCGAGACCGCGATCACCTGGGACCAGTTCGCCGAGTTTCATGCGACCGTGAGCGAGGCTGCGCGCGCCGCGCTCGCCGATGTGTGCGGCTCGCCGCCGAACGGCCCGGGCTCCCCGGTCCTCGGCTGCCGCTTCACCCACGTCTATCCGGACGGGCCGGCGCCTTACTACACCGTGCTCTGCCCGGCGAGGCGCGGGGGGGAGGTCGAGCAGTGGGATGAGGTCAAGGCGGCCGTGTCCGAGGCCGTGCTCGGCGCGGGCGGCACGATCACCCACCACCACGCGGTCGGCCGCGATCACCGGCCGTGGTATGACCGCCAGCGGCCCGAGCCGTTCGCCGAGGCTCTGCGGGCCGCGAAACGGGCGCTCGACCCATCGGGCATGCTCAACCCGGGTGTGCTGATCGACCGGGACGGGTAGCCGTTTATCCCATGGGCTCAGACCGGATCCAGGAGGGCCTCAACAAGATCGATCAGGTGCTCGAGTCGTTGGAGGAAGCCGGCGTCCGCAGGGAATCCGCCGAGGAGGCTGGGCGCGCCCACCCGCTCGGACAGCCTCCGGGCGCCTAACCTCTGGCCGATGGAGACCGTGCCGCGCGAGCGCGCGAGCACCCCCGAGGCCGCTGCCGCGGCGCCGTCCGCGCCGGCGGGAGTCAGGCAGCGTCCACCCCTGGCCGCACTGATCGCCTCGCTGCGCCCAGCGGAGTGGATCAAGAACCTGCTGGTGTTCGCCGGGCTGCTGTTCTCGGGCAAGTTCGACGAGTTCGCGCAGGTCACCGACGCGAGCCTTGCCTTCGTCGCGTTCTGCGCGATCGCCAGCGCCGGGTACCTGTTCAACGACCTTCACGACGTCGAGCTCGATCGCCGCCACCCGGAGAAGCGCCATCGCCCGATCGCTGCGGGTGAGCTGGCGCCGTCGACCGCGGCGGTGACGACCGTGCTCCTGGTCGCGGTGGCGATCGCGCTCCCGCTGGCAACGGTCTCGGCGGCGGTCGCCGGGTGGGTGGCGCTCTATGGGGTGATCAGCGCCGCCTACTCGCTGCTGCTCAAGCGCGTGGTGATCATCGACGTGATGACGATCGCCTCGCTGTTCATCATCCGTGTTGTCGCCGGCGCCGAAGCGGTCGAGGCGCATGCGTCGGAGTACCTCCTCGTCTGCACCGCGATGCTGGCCCTCTTCCTGGGCTTCACCAAGCGCCGCCAGGAGGCGATGGAGGAGGAGCAAGTGCCCGCCGCGTCCTCGGCGTCGGCTCCGGGCGCGGCGGGGTCCCGGGCGGTCACCCGCCCGGTGCTGGAGCACTACTCGATCCCCTTCCTGGACCAGATGGTGTCGATGGTCACCGCCGCGGCGATCCTCAGCTACGTGATCTACGCGGTCAACTCGCCCCGCATCGGCAGCGAGATGCTGGCGACGGCGCCCCCCGTGCTGTACGGGATCTTCCGCTACCTCTACCTGATCTACGACCGCCGCGACACCCGCTCCACCGCCGCGATCCTCACCGAGGACCCGGGGATGATCCTCGCCGGGGTCGCCTGGGTGGCGACGGCGGTGGCGATGCTCTACCTGTTCAACTGACGGCGGCGATGCCCGAGCCGGCGCTGGAGCAGACCGCGGCGGCTGCGCCCTGACGGCACGACGGAAGGGGCGGTCGCGGCCTTATCGGCGCCGCTACATTAGGCTGACCGACTGATCAGTCAATGGATCTGACGCTGACCCCAGAGGAGCAGGCGTTCCGCGACGAGGTTCGCTCATGGCTCGAGCAGAACCACCCCGGCCCTTCGCCGACCACCGGTGACCAGGATCTGTTCGTGTTCGAGCGTGAGTGGCAGCGCCGGCTTCATGCCGGCGGATGGGCGGGGATCACGTGGCCGAAGGAGTACGGGGGCCGCGGGGCCACCCTGATCGAGCAGGCGATCTTCGGCGAGGAGCTGACCCGGGCGAAGGCGCCGCGCCCGGCGAACGTGCTGGGCCTGGTGATGGGCGGCCCGGTGGTCATCGCCCACGGCACCGAGGAGCAGAAGGAGCGGTTCCTCGAGCCCATCCTCTCGGCCGAGGAGATCTGGTGCCAGGGGTTCTCCGAGCCCGAGTCCGGCTCGGACCTCGCCTCGCTGAAGACGAGGGCGATCGAGGCGAACGGCGGCTACGCGGTCACCGGGCAGAAGGTGTGGACCACGTTCGCGCATGAGGCGAAGTGGTGCATGCTGGTGGCCCGGACCGACCCCGAGGTCCCCAAGCACAAGGGGCTCACGTACTTCATCTGCGACATGGAGCAGGACGGCGTCGAGGTGCGTCCGCTGCGGCAGATCACCGGCGAGGCCGAGTTCAACGAGCTGTTCTTCGAGGACGCGTTCGTCCCGGCCCAGAACATCGTCGGCGGGGTGGGAAACGGCTGGAACGTCGCGATCACCACCCTGATGCACGAGCGCGCCGGGCTCGGCGCCGCGGCCGCGCTCGGCGTGCGCCAGTCGCTCGACGCGCTGATCGAGCTGGCGAACGAGCGCGGCGCGGCGAATGACCCGATCGTTCGCGACCGGATCGCCCGGCTGCAGATCGGCGTCGAGGGCCTCCGGCTCGGCTCGCTGCGCTCGCTCACCCAGCAGATGAAGGTCGGGATTCCGGGGCCCGAGGGCTCGATCGCGAAGCTGCAATGGGCCGACACCCACCAGGCCCTGACCGAGCTCGCGGTCGAGCTCGGCGGGGTCGAGGCGCTGGAGTCGGGCTCGCCCTGGGCCTACCGCTACCTGCGCTCACGTGCCAACTCGATCGAGGGCGGCACCAGCGATGTGCTGCGCAACATCATCGCCGAGCGGGTGCTCGGCCTGCCGAAGCTGAGGTAGGCGTGGACTTCGGGTTCAGCGACGAGCAGCAGGAGATTCAGCGGACGGCGCGCGAGCTGCTCGCCGCCCGCTACACGCCGGCGAAGCTGCGCGAGCTGGCCGAGTCCCGTAGCTACGACGACGCGATCTGGAGCGAGATCCGCGAGCTCGGATGGCCCGGGATCGCGATCCCCGAGGAATACGGAGGGCAGGGCCTCGGGATGGTCGAGCTGGTGATCCTCTGCGAGGAGCTCGGGTACGTATGCGCGCCGTCGCCCTTCCTGTCGAACGCGATCGCCGGGCTCGTGATCGCGGAGGGCGGCACCGATGCGCAGCGCGCGCGCTGGCTGCCGGGCATCGCCTCCGGTGAGGCGCTCGGCGCCGCCGCGCTCGATCCCAACGAGCCGGCCTTGGTCGCTGATGCGCAGGGCGCGGCCGTGCTCGTCGTGCCCGTCGGCGACGGCGGCGGGCTTCTCGAGGCGAAGGACGCGCGGATCGAACCGCTGGAGCTGATCGACGCTACCCGCTCGTATGCGCGAGTCAGCGCTTCGCAGGCCGAGCCGATTGCGGTCGAGACCGGCCTCTACCGCGGCATGGTCGCGACTTGCGGCGAGCTCGTCGGCCTCTCGCAGAAGGCGCTCGAGATGGCCGTCGTGTACGCCAAGGAGCGGGAGCAATTCGGCCGGCCGATCGGCTCCTACCAGGCCGTCTCACACCGCTGCGCCAACATGCTCTACGACGTCGAGGAGGCCCGCTCGCTGACCTACTACGCGGCGTGGTGCGCCGACGCGGAGCCCGAGTCGCTGATGCTCGCTGCGCACATGGCGAAGGCGCGCGCCTCCGATACCGCCACGTCGGTCACCAACGCGGCCCTCCAGGTCTTCGGCGGGATTGGCTTCACCTGGGAGCACGACCTGCACTTCCTGCTGAAGCGGGCCGAGGTGATGAGCCAGCTCCTCGGCACCGCGACGCAGCATCGCGGCCGCGTCGCCGAGCTGGTCGGCCTGGGTTAGGACCGGCCCCGCCCGCCGGCCCGGGCGCTAAGTAGCCCGCCGGTGAACCGATCGCCCGCCCGGTGCGAATAGGTCCCGTAACCGAAACAGGGCGCGCCGCTCGGCGGTGCGGCGGGGTCCCACGACCACTTGGAGGAAGACAAAATGGGCACGATCATCGGAACAATCGCAGGGACGCTGGCGATCGTCGCGGTGATGGCAAGCTCGACTGTGCCGGCAGGCGCGACCGGCCCGGGTATCAGCGGCGACGGGATCGACCAAGACGACCTGGTTGGCGCCTCCAGCCACGTACTCAATGGCCAGTACGTCGTTCAGGAGAACTTCCCACCGACGGTGACCAGTCAGCCGAGTGGGCCCCTGTTCGGGGTCCAGTTCTCCGCCTACGACCGGAGTGACGCGGTCAGGATCGATTACGCCGCGCTCGAAGGCCGCGACCTCCTTTAAGACCCCTGGCTTAGGGCATCACCTCCGCGTCCGAGACCAGCTTCACCTCACCTCGAAGCCTGTGCTCGACGTCGACCGTCTCGTGCTTGCGGTAGGTCCCGAACAGCCCCAGGAACATCGCCATCCAGCGCATCCCCCCGACCTTTCCCTCCTTCACGATCGGGCGCGAGAAGACGATCTCGCCGGCCGCCACCCGGTAGTCGCGGCCCTCCTGCTGCTCGACCCCGTTGACGTAGACGCGGATCGGTCGCTCGGCACCCCGAGGCAGCCGCACCCGGCGGCCGACCTCGACGCCCTCCTCCTCGCGCCCGAGCGAGATCTCACCGCTCACCGCAGCGCCTCGCGAATCGCGTCGAGCGGAGACTCGCCCGCGTCGGGCTCGAGCTGTCGTCGTCGGATCGCGCCTGTGTAGGGAACCAGGGTCCCATCGCCCATCACGTCGACCCCCGCCTCTCGGCCTCTCAGCCAGCCGCCGGACGAGAGCTGGAGCCGCGCCGCGACCCGCCGGTCCGCCCCGTACTCGCGAAACGCGTTGATCGCGTCGAGTCGCCCCTCGGCGCGAACCTCCTCCGCGTGCAGCTTGAGGGACGTCAGCGCCTCGTCAAGCCCGTCGAAGCCCTCGCGCTTGACCCGCGAGCCATGGCGGACGGTGAGCGTGTAGCTCAAGCTCCTCGCCGAGGCTTCTTCGGGCGCTTGGCCGGCGGGCCGACGATCTTCTCCGGTCCCGTGCGTTCGGGGGCCGGAACGTAGTCCCGGTCGCGCTCGCCGGTGTAGATCTGGCGCGGGCGGGCGATCTTCTGCTCGGGATCGTCCTTCATCTCCATCCACTGGGCGATCCAGCCCGAGGTTCGGGGGATCGCGAAGATCACCGTGAACATGTCGGTCGGGATCCCCATCGCCTCATAGATCAGGCCCGAGTAGAAGTCGACGTTCGGGTAGAGCTTGCGCGAGGTGAAGTACTTGTCGTCGAGAGCCCGCTTCTCGAGCTCCATGGCGATATCCAGCAGCGGGTTCGCGCCTGTGGCCTCGAGGACCTCGTCGACGTTCGTCTTGATGATCCGCGCCCGCGGGTCGTAGTTCTTGTAGACCCGGTGCCCGAACCCCATCAGGCGCTCCTCGCGGTTCTTCACGCCCTCGAGGAAGTCCGGGATGTTCTCGGTGGTCTCGATTCGCCGGAGCATGCGCAGCACCGCCTCGTTGGCTCCGCCGTGCAGCGGTCCGTAGAGCGCCGCGACGCCGGCGGCGACGGCCGAATACGGGTCGACGCCGGAGGACCCCACCGATCGGACCGCGTTCGTCGAGCAGTTCTGCTCGTGGTCCGCGTGGAGGATGAACAGGGTGTCGAGGGCTCGGGCGAGACGCTCGTCGGGCTCGAACCTGTTCTCCATCTTGAACAGCATCGAGAGGAAGTTCCCGGAGTAGTCGAGCTCGTTGTCGGGATAGACGTAGGGCAGCCCCATGCTGTGGCGGTAGGCGAAGGCGGCGAGCGTCGGGATCTTGGCGATCATGCGGATCCCCGCCATGTAGCGCTCCTCGGGATCGTCGGTGTGCTTCGCGTCCGGGTAAAACGTCGAGAGCGCCCCGACCGAGGCCAGCAGCATCCCCATTGGGTGGGCGTCGTGGCGGAAGCCCTCGTTCAGCTTCTTGATGTCCTCGTGGACGAAGGTGTGGTGCGTCACGTCGTAGACCCAGCGCTCGAGCTGCGGTTGGGTCGGCAGCTCGCCGAAGATCAGCAGGTAGGCAACCTCCAGATAGCTGCTGTGCTCGCAGAGCTGCTCGATCGGATAGCCGCGGTGCTGCAGGATCCCCGCCTCGCCGTCGATGTAGGTGATCGCCGACCGGCACGAGGCGGTGTTGGTGAACGCCGGGTCATAGGACATCAGGCCGAAGTCGTCGTCGGAGACCTTCATCTGGCGCAGGTCGATCGCGCGCACGGTCCCGTCGGCGATCTCGAGCTCGTAGGACTGGCCGGTGCGGTTGTCGGTGACGCTGAGGCTTGATCGAGCCTCGGCCGTCGCCACGCCCCCTGCGTCCTGCGTGTGCTCCTCGGTCGCCATGGCACTCCTTTTCAGATCAGGGTTCCTTCCCATTTTCGCACGGGCGGGCGTCAGCCCTCGAAGCGAGTCATCTCCTGCAGCTGCCCGTAGCGCTCGTCGATCTCGTCGCGGTCGAGCCTCGCGACCCGCTCGATTCCGAACTCCTCCACGTTGAAGCTGGCGAGCACGGTCCCGTAGGCCGTCGCGCGGCGAAGCGCCGACGGATCCGGCCGCTCGGCCTCGACCGAGTCGAGGTAGCCGAGGAACCCGCCGGCGAAGCTGTCACCCGCGCCGGTCGGGTCGACCACGTCCTCGAGCAGGAATCCCGGCAGGGCGAAGGAGGCTTCCCCCGTGAACAGGGCGGCGCCGTACTCGCCGCGCTTGGCGACGATCACGGTTGGGCCCAGCTCCATGAGCCCGCGGGCGCCCCTGGACAGATTGGCCTCCCCGGTCAGCATCCGGATCTCGGCGTCGTTCAGCATCAGGCAGTCGACCTCACCGATCGCCGCCACCAACGAGTCCCGCGCCGTGTCGATCCAGAGGTTCATCGAATCGAGCGCCGCCAGCTTCGCCGCCTCGCACTGGGCGCGAACCTGGCGCTGGAGCTCGGGCTGGATGTTCGCCAGGAACAGGACGTCCGCCCTGCGTGAGGCATCAGACAGCTTCGGCTCGAATTCGGCGAACACGCCCAGTTGCGTGTCGTCGGTGTGGGCGATGTTGAGATCGTGTCCGTAGTGGCCCGCCCAGAAAAAGGTCCGGCCGCGGTCGACGCGCTCGATGTCCGCGGTCTCGATGCCGCGGGAGCGGAGCACCTCGAGGTGCTCCTCCTCGAAGTCGTCTCCGACCGGCCCGACCACGTGCACGTCGGTGAAGAACCGGGCGGCGAGCGCGAAGTGAACGGCGGAGCCACCGAGCATCCGGTCGCGCTCGCCAAACGGCGTGCGGACTGCGTCGAAGGCGATCGAGCCGACCACGGTTACCGACATGGCCGGGGCATCCTGCCAGACTGCCGCGTGAGCGCGAGGCGGGGGAGGGGCTGCTCAGGGCCGAGCGCGATCACAGAGGAGCTGACGTGAGAGCGATCCAGATCAACGAGTTCGGCGGACCGGAGGTGATGGAGCTGGTGGAGGTTCCCGACCCCGAGCCGGGAGATGGGGAGGTCGTGGTCGAGGTTGCACGGGCGGGGGTGAACTTCGCCGATACACATGTCACCCGCAACGACTATCTGGCCGAGCAGCGGCTCCCGCTGGTCCCGGGCGGCGAGGTCGCGGGCCGCACTACGGACGGACGGCGGGTCGCCGCGATGCTTCCCCACGGCGGCTACGCGGAGCGCGTCGCGATCGACGAGCGCTGGCTCATCCCGGTGCCCGACGCGGTCACCGACGATCAGGCGGCCGGGCTGCTCCTGCAGGGCCTGACCGCCCATGCCCTGGTCCATTTCAGCGCGCGGCTCCAGCGGGGCGAGTCGATCGTCGTCCAGGCGGCCGCGGGGGGCACGGGGAGCATCGCGGTGCAGCTCGCCAAACGCGCCGGTGGTCGCGTGATCGCCATGGCCTCCAGCGAGGAGAAGCGGGAGCTCGCCCTACGGCTCGGCGCGGACGTCGCGGTCGACTCGCGCTCCGACGATCTGCGCTCCGCGATCCTCGAAGCGAACGGCGGCCAGCCGGTTGACGTCGTGCTCGAGATGAGCGGAGGCGAGACCTTCGAGGCCTGCCTGCGGTCGCTGGCCCCATTCGGGCGCCTGGTGACGTTCGGGATCGCCTCACGGGAGCAGAACCGCGTTTCGACGGGCCACCTGATGCGAAACAGCCGCGCGGTGATCGGCTTCTGGGTGGTGCACCTGCTGCCCCGGCGCAACCTCCTCGCGTCGATGATCGCCGAGCTCTACGCGGCGGTCGCTGCGGGCGAGCTCGAGGTTGTCATCGGCGGGACCTATCCGCTCGCCGACGCCCGTCGAGCGCATGAGGAGATCGCCGCCCGGCGGACGTCCGGCAAGCTGCTCCTGGATCCAGGGATATGAGCGCGGTCGCTGTGAGGCGCTTCCGCGACCTGGGGCTCAAGGAGGAGCTCCTGATGGCCCTCGACGAGCTCGGCTACGAGGACCCGACCCCGATCCAGGATCAGGCGATCCCGGAGCTCCTCTCGGGGCAGGACGTGATCGGCCAGGCCCAGACCGGGACCGGAAAGACGGCCGCGTTCGGGCTGCCGCTGCTCCAGTACCTCGACCCGGAGTCGCAGGAGACGCAGGCGATCGTGCTTACGCCGACCCGGGAGCTGTGCATCCAGGTGACGCAGGCGCTGCGGGCGTATGCCGAGCACCTCCCGGTCGAGGTGGTCGCCGTCTTCGGGGGCCAGGCGGTGGCCACCCAGCAGGCGCGCCTGCGGGCCGGTGCCCAGGTCGTCGTGGCCACGGTGGGGCGGACCATCGACCTGGCGAGCCGGGGCTCGCTGGTGTTGACGGCGGCTCGCTACGTGGTCCTGGACGAGGCGGACGAGATGCTCGACCTCGGGTTCATCGAGGACGTCGAGCGGATCCTGCGCCTCTGCCCCAGTGGCCGTCAGACCTCGCTGTTCTCCGCGACCATGCCGCCGCCGGTCGTCCGGCTCGCCGAGAACTACATGTACGACCCGGTGACGATCAAGGTGACGCCGAAGCAGCTCACCGTCGACGCGATCGAGCAGGCGTTCGTGGAGGTGCCCGCGCGACGCAAGACCGAGCGGCTGGTGGAGGTGCTCGAGGCCGAGGAGCCCGAGCAGGCGATCATCTTCTGCCGGACGAAGGTCGGCGCGGCCAAGCTCGACGAGGCCCTGCGTGGCCGCGGCCTTCGGGTCAAGGCGCTGCACGGCGACATGACCCAGGGCCAGCGCGACGGTGTGATGATCTCGTTCAAGGAGCACAAGCTCCCGCTGCTGGTGGCGACGGACGTCGCCGCGCGCGGGCTGGACATCGAGCACGTCACCCACGTTGTCAACTACGACGTCCCCCGCACGACCGACGGGTACGTGCACCGGATCGGGCGCACCGGCCGCGTCGGTCGTACGGGCCGCGCGATCACCTTCGTCACCACCCAGCAGCGCGATGAGATCCCGCGGATCGAGCGTGAGGCGAAGGTGACGATCGGCGAGTGGGAGCCGCCGGAGGAGCGCATCGAGCACGCGCCGCCGCCACGCAGGCGCGAGCACGCGGGCTCCGAGGCGGTGGCGGAGGCGGCGCCGGTGAAGCTGTTCCTGAACCGCGGCGAGCGCAGCGGGATCGGCGAGGAAGACATCCGCTGGGCCCTGGTCGAGGGCGCGGTCGTACCCTCCGACGCGATCGGCGCGATCCGGGTGCTCGAGCGGTTCAGTTTCGTCGAGCTGGATGCCGGGCACGCCGAGCAGGCGCTCGAGCGCCTCGACGGAACCAAGCTCAAGGGCCGCCAGATCAGGCTCGAGTACGCGCGCGGCTAGTGCCGGCCTCCCTGGCGGCCTGACCCTCGCGGATCAGGCCGCGGAAATCGCCGGTCCGGAACACGATCACGAGGCAGACGAAGGCGATCGCCACCGACCACGCGGTCACCGCGGCCTGCTGGCCCACGGAGTAGGCGATCACGGCCGCGTACGAGGGCCCGGCCAGCGTGGCTGCCAACAGCGCCTGCTGGGCCCCCACGCCCCCGGGCGTGAACGGCAGGGCCCCGGAGATCGACTGCACGCTCATCACCAACAGCACGTTCTCGAACGAGCCGCCGATGTTGAACGCGTCGAGGAAGAGCCAGAAGGAGGCGAACCGGCAAAGCCATCCGACGAGCTGCCAGGCGGCCACCTCGCGCAGGTAGCGCGGCGGATTGCGGAAGATCGCCACCCCCTGGACGAGATGGCGCCAGACCGCCTCGGCCCGCCGCGCGATCACCGCGAACAGCACGATCGCCCCGATCCCGAGCGCCGTCAGCGTCAACAGCAGCGCGCCTGGGTTCGCCGCCCAGAACGCGATGTCGAAGGCTGGAAGGTCGGGAAGGCGCGGCGCCTCCGGCAGCAGTCCCTGGGTGATGGCGTAGAGGAGGACGATGATCCCGATCGTGGTGTCGAACGGCGCCAGCACCGCGAACGAGGAGATGATCGCGGGGTAGGAGGAGTCCCGCACCACCTGCTTCGCGAGCACGATCTTGATCGCGTCGCCCCCGCGGGCCGGAAGGATGCCGTTGAAGCCGGTACCGATCAGGAACGACGCGACGACCGGGACCTCCGGGACCCGCTCGGGCGCATACGCGGCCCGCAGGGCGTTCGCCCAGGCGTGGCCGCGGCAGACGTTCAGCACCAGCGACAGCGCCAGGGCGGCCACCATGTACTTCCAGTCGAACGAGGAGAGGCTGTCGGCGAACCGCTCCAGCGCGCTCCAGAAACGGTCGATCTGGCGCCCCAGGTCGATCGCTGCGGAGCCGGCCATGCACATAAGCTAGATGGCTGATGCCGGCCACGATCGCGGTTTCGATACTCAGCGCGGCGGCATTGGCGGGTGTCTACCTCGGCTGGCAGCCGCCAAGCGCCGATCTCGCGGCGCAGACGTTCCGTGCGGATCTGTTCGCGGAGCACGGGTTCGTGGTCTGGTCGAACGACTGGTATTCGGGCTTCCACGTCCCCGGCTACAGCCTCCTGTTCCCGCCGCTCGGCGCGGCCCTCGGCCCGCGCGTGGTCGGGGCGCTGGCGGTGGTGGTGGCGGCTGGCCTGTTCGCGTTGATCGCGAGCCGCCAGTTCGGTCAGCGCGCGTGGCTTGGGTCGCTCTGGTTCGGGGTCGGCATCGGGGCGACGCTGTTCACCGGTCGCCTCACCTTCGTGCTCGGCGTCGCCATCGGCCTCGGGTCGCTCTTGGCCCTCCAGCGGGGTCGCCGGGGCTGGGCGGGGGCGCTGGCCGCGCTGACGACGGTTGCGAGCCCCGTCGCCGGCCTGTTCCTGGCGCTCGCCGGGGCTGCCGTCGCGCTCACCGGCGACCGCCGTGGCGGCGCCTCGATCGTTCTGCCCGCGATCGGTGTGATCGGCCTGACCGCGCTGGTCTTCCCGATCGAAGGCCAGGAGCCCTTCGTCCCGTCCGTCCTTGTTCTGGTGATCGTGGGGTTGGGCCTCATGCTGGCGCTGGTGCCGCAGGCCGAGCGTCAGCTTCGCGCGGGGACGTGGCTCTACGCCGCCCTGCTGGTGGCCCTGTTCGTGGTCCCGAACCCCCTGGGTGGGAACGCGACCAGGCTCGGGGCCCTGTTCGCCGGGCCGGTACTGGCGCTGGCGATGGCCGGGCGGCGGCCGGCTGCGCTGGCGGTGGCGGCGGTGCCGTTGGTCTACTGGCAGCTGGTGGCTCCGGTGGTCGACCTGCAGGATGCGGTCGGCGACCCCTCGGTCGAGGCTTCCTTCTACGCGCCCATGGTCGCGGAGCTCGAGCGGGCGGCCGGCGACGAGCCCGTGCGCGTGCACTCGCTGCCGACCCGGAACCGCTGGGAGTCCGTTTACGTCGCCGAACGATTCCCGCTCGCCCGCGGCTGGCTGCGCCAGTCGGAGTCAGAGGACTTCGACCTGTTCCAGGACGACGAGCTGACTCCGGCCTCATATCACCGCTGGCTCGACCAGCGGGCGGTCTCCTTCGTCGCCGTCCCCGATGCCGAGCTCGACTACCTGGCCCAGGACGAGGCCGAGCTGATCGGTCGGGGGCTGCCCTACCTGCGCGAGATCTGGTCGAACGAGAACTGGCAGTTGTACGCCGTGCGCCGCCCGTTCCCGCTCGCCGGGAGCTCGGGGGCCGAGCTCACGAGGATGGGCGAGGACTGGTTCGAGCTGCGCGTCACCTCACTGGGACCCCACCCTGTGCGCGTGGGCTGGACCCCGTACTGGCGAGTGGTCGCCGGCCAGGCGTGCGTCACCGCCGCCCCAGGTGACTGGACGCTCGTCGACGCGGACTCGCTCGGAACGGTGCGGGTGGAGGCGAAGTTCAGCGCGAGCGGGCTGTTCGGGGATGGCGAGAGCTGTCCCGGGTGAGCTCGAGCGCCGAGTACACGTGTCCGCACCTGCACTAGCGGGCCAGCAGGCAATTCACCGAGGGCAGGTCGCCGGCGACCAGCTCCCAGCTCGAGCCGTCGTCGGAGGACGCGTACACGGAGCCGTCGTCCGTGCCGAAGGCGACCACGCCCCCGCCCGCATCGAGACAGTGCGTGTTGATGTTGCGATCGAACCACTCCGGCAGGCCCCCACGGCAGCGCTCGAGCGGCATCGCGTCCCCGAGCCGGCCGCGGTAGACCGCGGCGTGACCTCCGCGCGGGCCGTCCGAGGCCGTCAGGAAGACCACCTCGCCGGCCGCCGCGACCGCCCTTGCGTAGGTCCCTGCCAGGCCCTCGGTCGCAAAGCGCCAGGTCGTCCCGGCGTCCTCGCTCGTGCCGAGCCCGACCGCGGCGGCCGCGAGCACCACGTCGGGTCGCTGCGGGTGTACGCGGACCTCGTGAACATCCGACCGGATGTCGACCGTCGGGGTCCAGGACTCCCCGCCGTCGCTGGACTTCGGGATTCCGCCGACGTGGACGTTGGCGTAGGTCGCCGCGCTCGCGCCCGCGGCCAGTGAGCGGGTCGACGGTGGCCCGCCCCAGGGCGTGAACCACTGCTCGCGGCCCTCGACTTTCTCGAACGCGTCGACTCGCTCCGGGGCACCGTTTCGGATCGCGTAGAGGTGCGCGTCGAAGGTGCCGACAAGGGCGCCGTCGTCGATCGGGAGCACGCACGTCGCGTCCCGCTCCGGCACCCGAGTGACTTCGCTCCAGCCGGCGCCCGGCACCCGCCGCAAGACCAGATCGGGCGCCACGACCGCCCACAGCTCGTCGCCGGCGGGGGCGAGGTGGACGACGCGGCGCCCGCCCAGCTCGGCCGGAGCGTCGCCGGCGACGGCGTGCAGCCCGTCATCCGTTCCGACCAGAATCTCAGTGCCCATTGCCCATGCCCAGCAGTCGCTCGATCTCGGCCACCGTTCGCTCCGGGTCCCGGTGGAGGATCGCCATCATCCCGACGGCCTCGGCCGCGTCGCAATTCTCCCTCAGGTCGTCGACGAAGACGCACGCGGAGGGCTTGACGCTCAACCGCTCGCACGCGAGCAGGTAGATCTCCGGCTCCGGCTTGTACACGCCGACTTCGCCGGAGATCACGGTGTCGTCGAACAGCTCCGCGAGCAGCTCGCGGTCGTAGTGGTCGGTGCTCCAAGAGTTCGAGATCAGGCCGGTGCGCACGCCCGCCCGCCGAGCGGCCCTGACCGCCTCGACCATGATCGGCTCGGGCAGCATCCCCCGGAACATGCTGTCGATCAGATCGATCGCCTCCTCGAGGCCGAGCCGTTCGGCGAAGCGCCGCTCGAACTCGGCTTCCGCGATTCGTCCCGTCTCGAGCTCGCGCAGGTCCGCGAGCGCCGCCGGGTCATCGCGGAACAGCGCCTTGACGGCGCCCTGCTCGAGCCCGTGCTCGCGACAGAAGGCGTCGAAGCTGTCCCAGACCGAGGTGGTGAGGACGCCTCCGAAGTCGACGAACAGGGCCATATCCTTCCGCACTATGACGGGGCAGGCTAGCGGCCGGGGGTCGGCCGACCAGCAGGCGTCCGAGCTCGGCGCGCCAGAGGGCATCGACCGCGCCGGGGTCGAGGGGTGGTTTGCCGAGAACGTTCCCGGGGCGGGCCTCCCGCTGGCCTTCGAGCGGATCTCGGGCGGCCGCTCCAACCTCACGTACGGGGTCGCCGACTCCGCCGGAGGACGCTGGGCCTTGCGACGCCCCCCGCTGGGAAAGCGTCTCGCCTCGGCCCACGACATGGGGCGCGAGCATCGGATCATCTCCGCGCTCCAGGGCACCGCGGTCCCGGTGCCGCCCGTGGTCGGCATCTGCGAGGACGAATCGGTGAACGGCGCCCCCTTCTACGTGATGGATTTCGTCGTCGGGCCGGTCCTTCGTACCCGCGGTGAGGCGGAGCGGGCCTTCGACGAGGCCGAACGGGGCGTGATCGGACGCCGCCTGGTGGACACTCTGGTCGCGATCCACGGGGTCGATCCGGACGCTGCGGGCCTCGGGGACCTCGGCCGCAAGCAGGACTACGTCGCCCGCCAGCTCCATCGCTGGAGCGGTCAGTGGGAGAAGTCGAAGACCCGCGAGCTCCCGCTGGTGGAGGACGTCCACCGTCGCCTGGAGGCCCGCATCCCGGAGCAGGGACGGGCGACGATCGTCCATGGCGATTACCGCCTCGACAACCTGATCCTCACCGGCGCCGGCGAGATCGCGGCGGTGGTCGACTGGGAGCTCGCCACCCTCGGCGATCCGCTCGCCGACGTCGGCATGCTGATGGTCTACTGGTCCGAGGAGGGGGATCAGCTGATGCCCCTGTTCGACGCCCCGACCACGGCGCCCGGCTTCCCGACCCGAGACGAGATCCGCGACCGCTACGCCGAGCGATCCGGACGGGACCTCTCGCAGCTCGACTTCTACGTCGCGCTCGGCTGCTGGAAGCTCGCGATCATCCTCCAGGGCGTGTACGCCCGTTACGCGGCCGGTCAGTACGGGAATGCCGATGAGACCTTCGAGGAGTTTGCCCGAACCGTCGATCGGCTGGCCGAGGCCGCGGACGAGGCGGAGCGCCGCCTGGACGACTAGGGCTGATCTACGCCTTCGCCGCCGCCGGCTGGGCTGGCGCTTCACTCTGATCCTCGGTTGCCCACCGACCCAGCTCGCGGCGGGCAATCACCACCTTGTGCACCTCGTCGGGGCCGTCCGCCACCCGAAGCATCCGGCTGTAGCGCCACATCGAGGCAAGCGGGAGGTCGTCGGACATGCCGAGCGCGCCGTGCACCTGGATCGCGCGGTCGAGCACGTCCATGACCACGTTCGCGGCCACCACCTTGATCATCGAGATCTCCTGGCGGGCGGCGCGCTTGCCCGCCGTGTCCATCTTCCAGGCGGCGAGCAGCGTGAGCAGGCGCGCCTGGTCGGTCTCCATCCGCGAGCGAGCGATGAAGTCCTGGATGAACTGCTTCTCGGCGAGCTTGCCGCCGTGCGTCTCCCGCTCGTTCGCCCGGCGGCACATCATCTCGATCGCCCGCTCGCAGGTCCCGATCGCACGCATGCAGTGGTGGATCCGGCCCGGGCCGAGCCGGTCCTGGGCGATGACGAAGCCGGCCTGGCGCGGGCCGAGAAGGTTGGTGGCGGGTACCCGGCAGTCCTCGTAGCGGATCTCACAGTGGCCGGGGCCGCCGTCGTGGCCCATCACCGGAACCGGCCGCACGAGGTTGAAACCCGGGGCGTCGGTGGGGACGAGGATCATCGACGCGCGGGCGTAGGGATGGGCATCCGGGTCCGTGACCACCATCGCGATCGCGACCGCGGCGCCGACGGCGCCCGAGGTGAACCACTTGTGCCCGTTGATTACCCACTCGTCGCCCGAGAGCTCGGCGCGGCTCCGCAGGGTGGTCGGGTCCGATCCCGAGACCTCGGGCTCGGTCATCGAGAAGCACGAGCGGATCTCGCCCTCGAGCAACGGCTCGAGCCAGCGCTGCTTCTGGTCCTCCGAGCCGTGCTCGGCGAGGATCTCCATGTTGCCGGTGTCCGGCGCCGCGCAGTTGAACGCCATCGGCGCCAGCGCCGGGCTGCGTCCCATCTCCTCGCACAGGACCCCGTACTCCCAGTTCGAGAGCCCCGCCCCATAGCGCTCATCCGGCATGAACAGGTTCCACAGCCCTTCGGAGCGGGCCCGCTGCCGGATCTCGATCAGGATCTCGGGGTACGGCGTGCCCGGCCCGACCTCCCGGTCGAGCGCTCGCATCCCCTCGGGCTCCACCGGGTAGACGTGCTCATCGAGAAAGGCGCGGACGCGATCGCGTAGCTCCTCGACCCGGGGGCTCACGGAGAAGTCCATGCGCCCAGCCTACGGAATTCGCAACCCGGCGCTCAATGGGCGGCGGCCCGCGGCTGCCGGCGCATCGCGAGCTGGGCAGCGATCAGCAGCCCGACCAGCAGGGCCGCCACGCCGACGGCCGGGATGACGACGTCGGCGCTGCCCTCGTTCACGATCAGGGTCACGGCGGAGGCGATCAGGACGACGCCGAGCGCATTTCGCAACAGCTTCTGTGGCGCCCGGATCGCCAGCCGCGATCCGATGACCACCCCGGGTATCGACCCGATCAGGATGTTCCCGGCCAGCGGGAAGTCGATATTGCCGCCGATCCAGTGCGCGACGCCGGCAGCCCACAGGAGCACGGCCGCGTGGAAGATGTCGGTCCCGACCACCCGCTGGGGGGTCAGCCGGAAGACCATGATCAGCACGATCGCGATCAGGGTGCCGCTGCCCGCCGAGGTGAGGCCGATGACGAAGCCCGTGGTCAGCCCGGTGACGATCGCGGCGATGATGTGGCGGCGGTAGAGGTGCATCGCGTAGCGCTCCGGGATCGCGTCGGAGAGGAACCAGCCGCGCAGCAGGGTGGCGAACCCGACCACCAAGAGCGCCGCCCCGAGCATCCCCAGCACGAGCTGCTTCACCTCGTCCTCGCCGTACTCCCGCTGCAGGATCTCGATCACGAACACGCCGCCGATCGCGGCGGGCACGCTGCCGACGGCCATCCAGAAGGCGAGCCCGCGGTGGACAGTGCCCTGCTTCAGGTGCTGCCAGCCGCCCACCGTCTTGGTGATCGCTGCGTAGAAGATGTCGGTTCCGATCGCGGTCACCGGCGAGATCCCGAAGACGAGGATCAGCATCGGCGTCATCAGCGAGGCGCCGCCCATGCCGGTCATGCCCACGAGCACGCCGATGCCCAGGCCGAACAAGGCGATTGCGGGGTCCATGCGGTTCCGGGTTCGTTCGTCGAGCGCCGGTTTGACGCTTTCAGCCTTTGTTGACCGACTAGGTCAGAGACCTGGCGCGACAGGGTAGCGCACCCCGGCGAAGGGTTAGCGCTTCACCCAGGCCTCGGGATCGTTGAGTTGCGCCTCGATCTGCCATGGCAACCGGCCCCCACGAATGTCGGCCAGGGTGACGTTCTCCAGGACCGCGCGGAGGTTCGCCCGGACCGCGACCCAGACGTCGCGCAGGCGCTCCGCGGGTCCCCCGTAGTGGAGGTCCTCGGGAGCGGCCTCGTGGATGTTCGCCAGCGGTCCCTCGACGGCGCGAATCACGTCGGCAACGGTCACGTCCTCCGACGGCCGTGCCAGCCAGTAGCCGCCGCGAGCCCCGCGTCTTGCCTTGACCAGCCCGGCGTGCTTGAGCTCGAGCAGGATGTGCTCGAGGAACTGCAGCGGGATCTCCTGCGACTCCGCCAGGCGCTCGCCCTTCACCGGCTCTCCGTCTGGGGCGGCGGCCAGCTCCAGCGCGGCACGAACCGCGTAGTCGGCTTTCGCGCTGATCCTCACGATGTCATTCTCCCAGCAACCCTCCGCGCTGGCGCGTTGTAGCCGCTATCCGGCCACAAGCCGCCAGCGACGCGCCCCCGCGGCTACGATCCCGCCTCCTTGATCGACCTCCAGGCCCATTCCACGGTCTCCGACGGGCAGCTCCCACCCGCCGAGGTTGCGCGCGCCGCGGCCGCGGCGGGGGTCACCGTGATGTCGCTGACCGACCACGATGCGGTCGCGGGGGTCGGTGAGGCCCTGGCGGCGGCCGCCGAGGCCGGGATCCAGTGCGTGCCCGCGGTCGAGATGTCGTGCGTCCACCGCTACTCGGACGATCTGCACATGCTGGGCTACTGGATCGACGTGGAGGAGATCGCGCCCGCCTGCGCACGGGCCCAGCAGGAGCGAGTCGATCGCGCCAGGGAGATCATCGACCGGCTGAACCAGCACGGGGTGGAGGTGCGCTTCGAGGACGCGGTCGCCGAGGCCGGTGCGGCCGATTCGATCGGCCGGCCGCACATCGCCAGGGCCGCCGGAGCCGGCCCCGACCTGGGGCCGTTCTTCGAGGAGTACCTGGTTCCCGGGGCGAAGGCGTTCGTGGCCCGTCGCTGGCCGACCGCCGAGGAGGCCGTGCGCCAGATCCACGACGCCGGCGGGGCGGCCGTCGTCGCCCATCCCTACTGGGACGTGTCGGAGCAGGGTCAGGTCCGCGACCTGGTCGAGAGCCTCAAGCGCGACGTCGGGCTCGACGGAATCGAGAGCTTCTACCCGCCGCATACGGAGGAACAGACCCGGCATTGCCTCGAGCTGTGCCAAGAGCTCGGCCTCGTGCCAACCGGCTCGTCGGACTTTCACGGCCCGACGCACAAGCAGTTCTCGTCCTTCGGCGCATACGAGACCTACGGCCTGGGGGAGCCGCAGGTCCCCCCGCGGCGGTAGCGCGCCTCAGTCCAGGACCGCCCACGGGTCGTCGCCGTCGGCCGCACGCAGGGCCATGATCCGCCGGTCGAGCGTGAACGACTCACCCGGAGCGATCGTCACCTGTCGCTGCGACATGACCCAGTTGAACGCGGCGTAGGCGGTGAAGCCGCCGGTGGTGTGGCGGATCGGGCCGGCATAGACCCCAGGATCCGCCTCACCTCTGGGCGGCGAGAGTAAGTCGGCGTCCCGCGGTCAGGAAGTGGCCGGAGGGATCAGCTCGCGCTCCTCGAGATACTCGAGGATCTGGCGGGCCGACTCCTCCGGAGTCTGGCTCTCGGTCTCCAGCACCAGCTCGGCCTTCTCGGGCGGCTCGTAGGGGTCGGAGACGCCTGTGAACTCCTTGATCTCGCCGGCTCGGGCCTTCGCATATAGCCCCTTGACGTCGCGGCGCTCGCACTCCTCGACCGAGGCCTTGACATAGGCCTCGATCATGCGGCCGTCCATCAGCTCGCGGGCCTCGTCGCGGATCGCGCGATAGGGCGAGATCGCCGCCGTGATCACCGGCACGCCGTTGCGCGAGAGCAGGTTGGCGACGAACGCGATCCGGCGGATGTTGGTGTCGCGGTCCTCCTTCGAGAACCCGAGGCCCTTGGAGAGGTTCTCGCGGACGATGTCGCCGTCCAGCACCTCGAGCCGCGAGCCGCGGGCACGCAGCTCCTTCACCAGCAGGGTCGTGATCGTGGTCTTGCCCGAGCCCGACAGCCCGGTGAACCAGAGCGCGAAGCCCTTCTCACGAGCCATTCAGTCGACTGCCTTGTACGAGTCGATCAGGATCTGGGCCACCTCTTCCCGGGTGAACTCGCGCGGGGGAGACTCGCCCGCGGACAGCATCTCCCGCACCTTGGTGCCGGACAGGAACAGGTGCGACTCCTCGGGGTGCGGACAGGTCTTGTTCGAGGCCATGCCCTCGCACTGGTTGCACCAGAAGGTGTGCTCGAAGAACAGCGGCTCGATCCCAAGCTCGGCGAGGTCGACCTCGTAGAAGATCTGCTGCGCGTCGTAGGTGCCGTAGTAGTCGCCCACCCCCGCGTGGTCACGGCCCACGATGAAGTGGGTGCAGCCATAGTTGCGCCGGATGATCGAGTGCAGGATGGCCTCGCGCGGGCCGGCGTAGTGCATCTTCGCCGGGTTGACCCCGAGGATCACCCGCTCCGGTTGGTAGTAGCGCTCCATCAGGATCTCGTAGCAGCGCATCCGGACCTCGGCCGGGATGTCACCCTTCTTCGTCTCCCCGATCAGGGGATGAAGGAAGAGCCCATCGGAGACCTCCAGGGCCGCCTTGGTCAGGTACTCGTGCGCCCGGTGGATCGGGTTTCGGGTCTGGAACGCGACGATCCGCTTCCAGCCCCGATCGGCGAACGCCTTGCGCGATTCCTCAGGGGTGAGATAGCGCCGCATGAACGCGTCGTCATGGTCCGGTAGGGCGTCGGCCTCGATCGGACCGGCGAGGCATCGGGCCCCCTCGCGGCGGATCGCCGCGACGCCCGGATGCTCCTCGTCGGTCGTGCGGTAGACGCGCTCCGCCTCGACCTCGACGTCGCGGTCGAACACCTCCTCGACCGTCATGCGTCCCAGCGGCTTGGCGTTTGGCGCGGCGAGCTCGACCACGTCGCCGACGGCGGCGTCGAGGTCGGTGGCCAGCGTGATCGGGATCGACCAGATCCCGTCGGCGGTCGCGAGGCGCATGTCCTCGCAGACGGAGCGCCAATCGTCGGACCCCATGAATCCCGTCAGCGGGGCGAAGCCCCCGTTTGCGAGCAGCTCGAAGTCGGAGGCCTGGCGCGCGGTGAGCGTTAGCGCCAGGGCCGTATCTGGGCTAGCCATTCAGTCCGCACTCCGTGCGGCTGAAGCCGGCCCAGCGGCCGGCTCGCGCATCCTCGCCCTCCCCGGGCTTGATGGTGCAGTGGGTGCATCCGATCGACGGATACCCCTCGTCGTGAAGTGAGTTGTAAGGCACGTTGTTCTCCCGGATGTGGTTCCAGACTTGTTCGTCAGTCCAGTCCGCCAGCGGGTTCAGCTTCCAGAGGCCGAAACGCTTGTCCCAGCCGAACTTGGTGGCTCCTGCCCGCGTCTGAGAGTCAACGCGACGGATTCCGGAGACCCAGCACTTGGCGCCTTCGAGCGCCTCACGCATCGGCTCCAGCTTGCGAATCCCACAACAGGCGTCCGGATGACGGCGCCAGAGGTTAGCGCCGTGGAGCGCTTCCTGCTGTTCGAGCGAGATCCCGGCGGTCCGCTCGAACTCGATCGCGTAGCGATCGGCGAGCGCGTCGCGGGTCGCGTACGTCTCCGGGAAGAGCAGATCGGTGTCGAGGTAGAAGAACGACGCCTGAGGCCGGATCCGGTGGACGATGTCGACGATCACCGAGCTCGTCTTCTGGAAGGAGACGGCGAACCGAAGGTCCGGGTCAAAGGTCTCGATCGCCCATGCGAGCGCCTCCTCGGCGGACATCCGCTCCACCTCTGCGCCGATCTCGCTGGGGTCGACCACGCGGCCGTGGATCGTAGGGAGGCGGGCGGGGCGCCCGTTGCCGTTGGCGGCGCCGTGAGCGTCTCCGTTCACGGCCGAGCCGGCGTCCTCCTCATGGAACGGCCGCGGGCGCGGCGCGGCGGAGATCACGTCGAGCTCGAGCGGAGGGCGAGCCATCAGACCGCGCACTCGCCCTCGCCGCGCTCCACCTTGTACGGCTCGGAGCGGTGCCAGTCGATGAACTCGTTCATCGTGTCCAGGCCGAAGTCCGCCGGCATCGCCAGGTCCTTCACCAGCTCCTCGAACGCCCCGGTGCCGATCCGCTCGACGAACGCGTTGAAGACCTCGCTGTCCGAGCGCTCGGCCTCGTAGTGGCGGAGCCAGCGCTCGACCGCCTCGGGCACCCGCTTGGCGGGCAGGCGCACCTTGAGCCGGTGGCCGTAGACGACCTCGCCGCCCTCGAAGTTGCCGCCGACGTGCGCGATGTAGGCGGGCATCGTGCGTTCGCCGACCTTGATCGAGGCGCCGTAGAAGCCGATGTTGCCGATGTGGTGCTGCCCGCACCCGTTGGGGCAGCCGGACATCTTGATGTGGATCCGGCGGGTGAGCGGGTCGGTGATCCCCATCGACTCGATCCGCTCCTGGATCGCCTGGTTGAGGCCCATCGAGCTGGTGATCCCGAGCTTGCAGCTGTCGGTCCCCGGGCAGCTGGTGACGTCGGTGATCTCCTCCGCGCCGGCATCGCCCAGGCCCAGGTCGACCAGGCGCTCCCAGACGTCGTAGACCGCCTCGTTCCGTACCCAACGAAGGACCAGGTTCTGCTGGACCGCGGTGCGGGCGTAGCCCCCGGTGGACTCACGCATGATCGCGGCCAGGCCGCGGAACTGCTCCGGGCTGAGATCGCCTCGGGTCACCTTCACGGTCACGGTCGAGAAGCCGTCCTGGCGCTGCGCCTTCACGTTCGCGTCCCGGAACCGGTCGAACTCGGAGCGATCGCCGTTCGGGGTCCCGGCGCTCGCCGGAAGGGGCGGGACTTGCCCTTCCTCGTCGTAGTCGAAGCGAAGCCGCTCGACGTCGAACTCGCGCTCGGCGACCCAACCGCCCTCGAGCTCCTCCTCCACCATCTCGCGGAAGGCGTCGATGCCGATCTTGTCGATCAGCACCTTGATCCTCGCCCGGGCGCGGTTCTTCCGCAGCCACTCCTGGCGGTCGAAGATCCGCCAGCAGGCCTCGGAGACCTTCAGGTAGTCGCCGTTGTCGAGCTCGACGAACTCGTACAGGGTCGGGGCGATCCGCGGCATGATCGACGTGCCGCCCCCGATCCGCATCTCGACCCCGCGAACCCCGTCGCGAAGCCGCGGGATGAAGCCGATGTCGTGGATGCCCGTGATCGCCACGTCCTCGTCGGTGGCCGTGAACGCCGTCTTCACCTTGCGCGGCATCAGCTGGGTGACCGGATGGCGGACGAAGTAGCGGACGTAGGCGCCGGCGTACGGAGTGATGTCGAAGAGCTCCCCCTCGGTGACGCCGGCGAACGGATCGCCGGTGACGTTGCGGATCGTGTTTCCGCAGCCCTCGCGTGAGGAGAGGCCGGCGTCGGAGAGCTCGCGGATCAGCTTCGCGGCGTCGGGGAGGGGGACGTGATGGATCTGGATGTTCTGCCGCGTGGTGATGTGGCCCTTGCGAAGCGGCGCGTATTTCTCGACCACGCTGGCGAACGCCTCCATCTGCTCCGGGTTGACCCCGCCCATCGGCAGCTTGACCCGGACCATCTGCACGTCGGGCTGGCGTTGCCCGTAGACGCCCTGCTTGAGGCGGAAGCCGATGAACTGGTCCTCGGCCGTCTCGCCGCGCATGAACTTGGCCGCCTCGGTGTCGAAGTCGTTGAACTCCCGCTCGAGGATCGGGATCACGTGCCCGGGCACGTTCTCGTACACCTCCGGGTTCTCGAGCGTGCCCACCCTGCCCTTGCCGTGCTGGCGCTTCTCGTGGGTGACATCGAGCTTGTGCTCGGTTGCGATCCTCTCCGCTGCGGTCGCGCCGACGTTTTCGCTCGAGGAGCCGTCGCCGGCGCCGTTCTCGCCCGTGGCGCGCCCCTTGGCCGAGGGATCGGCAACGGGTGCCCGCTCTGGCGCGGCCGTGGGCTCCATGGCGAAGCAGTATTACATAAAAGCTGATTGGGATTGAGGTATTTAGGACCTGGCCGAGCCTCAGCCACCGATGGTCGAGTTACGCCCACAATGCGAGCACAACTCGCCCATCGGTGAGCTCCGAGGCCGGCCGGGGGCGTTGCGGCCAGCCCGGCGCCTCGCACTCAGCTCACATCGGTGCCCTCGACGATGAACGCGACACGCACGTGCGCGCGGTACTCGTCGAGGTTCTCGCCTCGGATCCCGGTCGAGACAATGTCGACTGCGCGGATGTTCCGCAAGGAGGTCCTCGCCTGCTCGAGCGCCTGCTTGGCGGCATCGTCGGTGGACGTCTTCGAGCTGCCGACGAGCTCGATGATCTTGACAACGGCCATCTCTCTCCTCTCAATGGACGAATCGGTGGTGCGTTTCTATCGCCTCAGCGGGAGCGGCGGCGGGGCGGTGCCGACCTGATCAGGCGGTCATTCGCCAGCCGGTCGCCTGTCCCCAGCCCGTGGGACCCAGGCGGCGGGCGCCGATGCCCTCCTCAAGCGCCGCGCGCTGCCATTCGCCGGCGGGCGGCCTGGCGGTGTTGGACGCCGGCGCCGTGTCGGCCAGAAACTGCTCGACGGCGGCGACGATCGCCGCCGCCTCCGACTCGGAGGCCGCCGGGGACACGAGCTCGATCCGCGGCCGCGGGGGTCGACGTCTGCCGTTGGTGGCCACGGCCGGAACCGTAGACGACGGCTCGCCAGCGCCGGCCGCGACCTAGCGCGCGAAGCGCGCCATCACCGGCAGCACAACCCGCTGCACGGCCGGCGGCGGCGAGGACATCACGGTCTCGTCGCGGAACCGGAGCGCGAATTCAGCGAGCCAGGCGGCGCCGCGGAAGCTCGTCGGGAGGTTCCGGGCGTTGTAGAGGCCCTCGCGGGCCGCGCGCGCCGACTCGGCCAGGAACTCGTCAAGTCGGCCGCCCGGGATCACCTCGGTCCGCAGGTGCGCTTGGCGGCCGCTCTGGTTCCTGAGCTCATGGCGAGCATTGGGTGCGACCACGACCGGACCGTCCTCCGGAACCAGGTCGCGCCAGACGCCGTCGAGCTTCACACGGGCGCTTCCCGCAACCGTCTCCCACCGCTCCTCAAGCGAGGGGTGGAAGTGCTCCGGCAGGTGCCCGCCGTCCTCGAGCCAGCTCTCGACCCAGAGGATGTCGCCCTCCCGGTGAAACGCATAGGAAACGCGATGGATCGGATCGTGGATCCGCTCACTGCCCACCCTGCTCTCCGTGATCGTCTCGGCCATCTTCCACCTCCGTCTCGTCGTCGGTCGCTCAACACTTGCTCCGTCGACTTTATCAGCTAAGTTACCCGCTGGTAACTATGGCAAACACTGCAGCTCCGACCGATCGCCGAAGACGGCTCCCGGTCGCCCAGCGCCGGGCGCTGATCGTCGATGCCGCGGGACGGCTGTTCGGCGAGCACGGCTATGCCGGGACCCGACTCGTCGAGGTCGCCGCCGCGGCGGGCGTCACCAAGCCGGTCCTCTATCGTCACTTCGACTCCAAGCGGGCGCTGTATCTGGCGCCGCTCGAGCGTCACCGCGACGATCTCGCCCGGTTCGCCGGGCTGATCCCGGCCGAGGGGGGTATGGAGGAGAGGTTGCGCTCGGTGCTCGATCTCTGGCTCGACTACGTCGAGGAGCATTCCTATGCCTGGCGGATGCTCTTTCGCGACACCGGCGGCGGGGCGGAGGTCGAGGCCTTCCGACGCGAGGTTCATGCCCGGGCGCGTACGGTCCTGGCTGGAGTCATCCGCTCACTCAGCGAGCGGCCGATCCCGCGCCGCGAGGTCGAGCCGCTTGCCGAGCTGATGAGCATGGGAATGGCGTCGCTCGTGCTCTGGTGGATCGAGGGGTCTGGGGTCTCGCGCGGTGCCGTGCTCGACGCGATGACCCGGGTCTGGAATGGCGTGCTGAGCGCGCGGTGATCGTTCCGCAGGATGCGCCGACATCGCGTATCACTCGACCCGTGAGCGAGATCCCCGTCCTGGACGCCGACGCGGTCTACGCCGCTGTCCCGCCGGCGGAGGCCATCGGGCGCACACGACTCGCGTTCGAGCGGCACGCCCGCGGCGACTGGGTAATGCCGCCGAAGGTCTACGTCGACAGCCCTCCGCATGGCGACTTCAGGGCGATGCCCGCGCGGGGCGACGGGCTGGCGCTGCTCAAGTGGGTGACCTCGTTTCCGCACAACCCTGAGCGCGGCCTCCCGGTGGTCGCCGGGGCGTTGCTGCTCTCGGACGCCGCCACCGGCGAGCTGGTGGCGCTCATGGATTGCCCCGCGGTG
This sequence comes from uncultured Actinomycetes bacterium, assembly GCA_963788115.1. Lineage (GTDB taxonomy): Bacteria > Actinomycetota > Thermoleophilia > Solirubrobacterales > 70-9 > CAWBFD01. The sequence continues at coordinate 519,801 of CAWBFD010000002.1, read as the reverse complement.
ACGGCGCTTCGGACCGGCGCCGCGGCCGCCGTTTCGGCTCAGGTTCTCGCCCGGGCCCACGCGCGCTCGGTCGGCCTGATCGGTTGCGGCGTCAACGGCGCCTGGGCGGGACGCTGCCTGGTCGTGGCCGGCTACGGGCCCGGCGTCTGCGCCGACGCCCGTCCCGAGGCGGCCGCCGCCCTCGCCGCCGAGCTCGGCTGGCGGACCGGGTCGCGCGCGAAAGCCGCCGAGCAGGATCTGGTGGTCACGGTGACACCGGGCGAGCAGGCGGTGATCCTCGCTTCGGATCTGCGCCCCGGTCAGCACCTCGCAGCGCTCGGCGCCGACGCCCACGGTAAGGCCGAGGTCGAGGTGGACGCGCTCGAGCGCTGCCACCTGTTCTGCGACGAGTGGGAGCAGGCCTCCAGCGGGGGCGAGCTGTCGGGGCCGGTTGCAGCAGGCGCCGTCAGTCGCTCGGACGTGACTCAGATCGGCGACGTGATCGCCGGCTTCGCCCAGGGACGCGGGTCCGACGCGGAGATTTCCCTGTTCGACTCAACCGGCCTTGCGATCCAGGACCTCGGCATCGCCGCGGCCGTTCAGCAGGCGTGGAGTGACGGCCGGGTCGAGGCTCCGACGATCTCGCTGTAGCAGCACCGAGGACGCCGCGCCTTGTGCCCCGTTAGCGGCGCTCCTCGTCCTCGGGCAGCGTGGGATGCTCCTCCGTCGGGATCGACTCAGTGGGCGTCGGCTCCACCGCGAGTCCCTCGTCGGGCGGCTCGGGCTCGCCGTACCCGGGTTCGTCCTCGAAGGCCGGCTCCTCGTCGACGAAGGCCTCCGCGCGTTCGGCACGGCGCTCCCGGGGCGCCACCGTGATATCGAGCGAGAGCCGGGCGACGCTGAGCAGCGCTCCGAGAGCCATCAGCCCCGACGCGGCAAGCGCGATCCAGGCGCCGGTGTCGGGGTCGCGGTCCGCGACGGCGGGGGGCTGGTTGATCAACGCCGCGGCTACCAGGATGAAGGCGGCCAGGCTGAGGACGAGGGGCACGCTCGGCAGCGGCAGGGGGAGGCCGAGGCCGGGGAGCGCGACGCTGATCACCCCGACGATCGCCCCGACCGCGATCGCGGCCAGCAGCAGATCGACGATCTCGAACACACTCCATGCATCGACGCCGGGCTGGTACCAGTCGAGCGACAGGCTGACGAGCAGAGCGACGGCGCCCACCGCGACCAGCAGCTGACCCCCGTTGACACGCTGCGGCATGCGCCGCTCCTTACCCGCTCGCCCCAAGTTCTACTCCGGCGGCGCGCTTCGCCCACGACGCCGCCACCGCCGTTCGCCCCGGCTCGTCTTCTTCCGGCCTGGCGACGTTTGACACCAAATAGGTGGTCAACGTCGCCGAGTGAGCCCGAGCAGATCGCGAAGCTCGGCCTCGAGCTCGTCGCCGTCCAGAGACATGCGGCGATGGGTGACGCGAACCACGCAATGGCCGGCGCGCTGAATTCGCGCATCGCGGCGACGGTCGGCTTCGAACGAGCGGCGGTCGCCGTGGTGGCTCCAGCTGTCGAGCTCCACCACGACGCGCTGCTCAGGCCAGAGGCAGTCGACCTGGTAGTCGGCGAGCGGCACGTTGACCGCCGGAATCGGGAGTACCCGATCGGCGCAGAACCGCAGGAAGTCTCGCTCGAGGTTCGAGCGGGTTTCGCCGAACGGGAGAGAGCGGTCACGCAGCAGGCCTCGAAGGGTGCCGGTCCCGCGCAGCCCAGTCGTCCGCGCACTCAGTCGGTGGAGCTCGGAGTGGTCGAGCAGCCCCAGCGTGACCCCCCGCTCGAACGCGTCCCGAAGCGCACGTGGGCCGATTCTCGTTGCCAGGTCCACCAAGGTCCGCGCCACGGTAGTCACGGGGATCCGACGGAGAATGGTCAGCTCGCTGTCATCGAGGCGAGTGGTGCGGTGCACGATGATGCCGCGCCGTGGCCCGCGGCTGCCGGTGCGAACGATCACCTCGATGGGGGAGTGGGGAACTGGGGCGATCTTCCAGAGAGCCGCCGCGCTGCGGTGGCTGAGCGCGGCGCCGCGCCCAACGGCGAGCAGCGCGGCCTTCCATCTCCCATCCTGGGTCAGCAGCGGATGGCCAACGGCGTAGACGCCGCGGTGGATCGGATGAAGGCGACCGGCGGCAACCCCTCGCTCGATCGCACGCCGTCCGATGCCCAGCTCGAGCACCTGACGTCTGGCCACCACCCCGTGCTGCCGCGCGGCGAGTTCTGCGAGTGCCCGGCCGCGAGTATCTCGTGCTTGGCGACGTTCGCCACCGAGTGGGTGTCGAACGTCGCCCGGTGCGGCCATGGGCATCGATGCTCCCGGGCGCCCATGCGCGCGTGGCGCGCTGAGTGTGCCGAATGCGTGACTGACCCGACGGGACTCGCGCGCCACGCGCTCGGCCCGCGGTGCTACAGCGGGATGTTGCCGTGCTTTCGCTTCGGCTGCTCCACCCGCTTGGACTGAAGCACGCGCAGCGCGCGGATCAGACGGGGGCGGGTCTGGTGAGGCTCGATCACGTCGTCGATGTAGCCCCGCTCGGCCGCCGAGTACGGATTGGCGAAGTGCGCCTTGTAGTCCTCGATCAGCTTTGCCCGGCGCTCGTCGGGCGTCGGCGATTGCTGGATGTCGCGCCGGTAGATGATGTTGACCGCGCCCTCCGGGCCCATAACGGCGACCTCGGCCGTCGGCCAGGCGAAGTTGAAGTCGGCCAGCATGTGCTTCGAGTTCATCACGTCGTAGGCCCCGCCGTAGGCCTTCCGGGTGACCACGGTCAGCTTTGGCACGGTTGCCTCGGTGAACGCGTAGAGCAGCTTCGCCCCGTGGCGGATGATCCCGCCCCACTCCTGCGAGGTCCCCGGCAGGAAGCCTGGGACGTCGGTCAAGGTGATCAGCGGGATGTTGAAGGCGTCGCAGAAGCGGACGAAGCGGGCGGCCTTCTCCGACGATGCGATGTCGAGTACCCCGGCCAGGTGCTTGGGCTGATTGCCGACGACGCCCACCGGATAGCCGTCGAGCCTCGAGAACCCCACGACGATGTTCTGGGCGAAGTGCTCGTGTACCTCGAAGAACTCGCCGTCATCCACGACCAGCGAGACCACGTCCCGCATGTCGTACGGCTTCTGCGGATCGTCCGGGACGATCTCGTCGAGCGCCTGCTCGGCCCGCTCGGGGTCGTCGTAGGGCTCCACCCGGGGCGGCGGCTCGAGGTTGTTTTGCGGCAGGAAGGACATGAGGTAGCGGACGTCCGCGAGGCAGCTCTCCTCGTCCTCGGCGGCGAAGTGGGCGACCCCGGACTTGCTCGAGTGGCTCATTGCCCCGCCGAGCTCCTCGAACCCGACCTCCTCGCCGGTGACCGTCTTGATCACCTCGGGCCCGGTGATGAACATGTGCGAGGTCTCCTTGACCATGAAGATGAAGTCGGTCATGGCCGGCGAGTAGACGGCGCCGCCCGCGCACGGGCCCATGATCACGCTGATCTGCGGGATCACGCCTGAGCACCGGACGTTGCGCACGAACACGTCGCCGTAGGCGCCGAGCGACACCACCCCCTCCTGGATTCGCGCCCCGCCCGAGTCGTTGAGGCCGATCACGGGCGCGCCGATCTTCGCCGCGAGGTCCATGATCTTGCACATCTTCTCGGCCATCACCTCGCCGAGCGAGCCGCCGAACACCGTGAAGTCCTGGGAGAAGACCGCCATCGGCCGGCCGTCGATCGTGCCCCAGCCCGTGACCACGGCGTCGCCGTATGGCCGGCGCTTCTGCATCTCGAAGTCGTGCGTGCGGTGACGGACGAAGGTATCGAGCTCCTCGAACGAACCCTCGTCGAGCAACTTCTCGATCCGCTCGCGCGCGGTCAGCTTGCCCTTGGCATGCTGCTTGGAGACCGCCTCGGCGGAGGCCGAGTGGGCCGCTTGATCGCGGAGCTCGCGGAGCTGCGCGAGCTTCTCCTCGTGCGTCTGCGGATAGCTCTCGCGCACTAGAAAAATGCCCCGCCCTTGTACTCGCCGAAGACCTCGCGCATGGCACCGCAGACCTCGCCGATCGAGGCGCCGTCGCGGAGCGCGTCCTTGATCGGGTAGAGCAGGTTGCCGTCGGCGCCGGCGACCTCGCGCAGGTCGGCCAGGCGCCGGTCGACCGCCGCCTGATCGCGGGCCGCCTTGAACCGCGCCAACCGCTCGAGCTGGCGCCGCTCCGACTCGGGATCCACGCGGAGGATGTCGACGTCGTCGACCGTGTCGGTGACGTACTTGTTGACCCCGACGATGATGTCCTGCCCGGTTCGGTATCGCTCCTGGTAGGAGGCGGCCGACTCCTCGATCTCGCGCTGGATGAACTCGAGCGCATGGACCGACCCCCCGAGCTCCTCCACCTTGCCGATCAGCTCCCAGGCGCGCTTCTCGATCTCGTCGGTGAGCGACTCGATGAAGTAGGAGCCGGCGAAGGGATCGACCGTGTCGGCGGCGCCCGACTCGTGCGCCAGCACCTGCTGGGTACGAAGCGCGATCCGCGCTGAGCGCTCGGTCGGCAGCGCCAGCGCCTCGTCGAACCCGTTGGTGTGCAGCGACTGGGTGCCCCCACAGACGGCGGCGAACCCCTGCAATGCGACCCGGACGATGTTCACCTCAGGCTGCTGCGCCTGCAGGGTGACGCCCCCGGTCTGGGTATGGAAGCGGATCATCATCGAGCGCTCGTCGGCGGTGCCAAAGCGGTCGCGCATCAACTCCGCCCACATCCGCCGCACGGCGCGGAACTTGGCGATCTCCTGGAAGACGTTGTTGTGGCAGTTGAAGAAGAACGCGAGCCGCGGCGCGAACTCATCGACGGCGAAGCCGCGGTCGAGCGCCGCCTGTACATACGCGATCGCGTTGGCAAGCGTGAACGCGACCTCCTGGACGGCTGAGCATCCCTTCTCCCGGATGTGGTAGCCGGAGATCGAGATCGTGTTCCACTTGGGGACGTTGTCGCGGCAGTACTCGAAGATGTCGGTGGTCAGCCGCATCGTCGCGTCGGGCGGGTAGATGTAGTTGCCCCGAGCCACGTACTCCTTGAGCACGTCGTTCTGCACCGTCCCGCGCAGCTCCTCCGGCGCCACCCCCTGCTCCTCCCCGACCAGCTCGTAGAGGAGCAGCAGGATGGCGGCCGGGGCGTTGATGGTCATCGATGTCGAGACCCCGCCGAGCGGAATCGCCTCGAAGCAGATCCGCATGTCTTCGATCGTGTCGATGGCGACGCCGGTACGCCCGACCTCGCCCTGGCAAAGCGGGTCGTCCGAGTCGCGGCCGAGCTGGGTCGGCAGGTCGAACGCCATCGAGAGCCCGGTGGAGCCGTGCTCGATCAGGTAGCGATAGCGCCGGTTCGTCTCCTCCGCCGTGGCGTAGCCGGCGTACTGGCGCATCGTCCATAAGCGGTCGCGGTACATCCCCGGATGGATGCCGCGGGTGAACGGGTACGAGCCGGGCTCGCCCAGCCGGTCCCCGAGCTCCGGCGCAACGTCGGCCTCCTCGTAGAGCCGTTTGACCTCGATCCCCGAGTCGGTGAACACGCGCTCGTCGTCGGGGCCGACAACCGGCGCGATGAACCGGTAGACGTCCGAGTCGGCGGGGCGGGTCGCCATCTGCAGGAAGCATAAGGCGGGGCGGCTCGATGGAGTGCGCGTCCTAACGGGACGCCCGGATCGTGCTCTCGACCACCTCGGCCATTCGCTCGGCCACGGCCGGGTAGGAATAGAAGTGCTGCGCCTCGTCGCCGGGCGCGGCGAGCGCCCCATCAAGGAGCCGGCGAAGAGCGCGCGTGATCCCCTCCGGGTCGTCGGCGCTGACCGCCTCGCCGCCCGATTCGGCGACGATCCGGCCGGCCTCGGTGCCCGCGGCGAGGGCGAGGATCGGTCGCCCGGCGGCCAGGTACTCGTACAGCTTGAAGTTGGCCAGCTGGCTGCGGCGGGACGAGGCGAGCAGCAGCAGCGCGTCGGCCTCGCGCTGAAGGGCGAGCGCGTCCGCCCGGGGTAGGCTGCCCGCGATCACGATTCGCGCCGGCGCGACCGGTGCCGATCGGAGCAGGGCGTCCTCCTCGGCCGTAAGCGGACCCGCGATGACCAGCTCGAGCCGCGAGACGGCCTCGGGATCCTCGCCGGCCAGGGTGGCGAGGGCTTCGAGCAGCGGCCTCGGGTCGCGCCCGTAGCTCCCGAAGCGGCCGGTGTAGACGAGTGAGACCCGCTCAGGGTCGAGCAGGTCGGCGACGCTCGCGCGCGCCGAGTCACGCGCGAGCTCGGGATCCCAGCCGTTGTGAACCATCGCCGGCTCGATCCCCAGGCGCGACCGCAGATCATCGGCGACTGGCTGGCTGACGCAGACGACGCGGTCGGCGGCCCGCAGCCAGCGGCGCTCCAGCCGCTCGTCGAGGCGACGCTGGGCGGTGGTCGGAAACGGCGGCCGCAGCGGCTCGAACGTCCAGGCGTCCCGCAGGTCCGCAACCCACGCGACGCCGCGGCGCCGGAGTGCGAGGCCGACCGCGTGGATGGACTCCGGCGGGGAGGAGGTGATCACGCAGTCGAAGCGCTCGCGCCGGTGGAGGCGGAGCGCCCGCGAGCGTGCGAACGGCGTCCATGCCGCCGCCAGCGGCTCGGGGACGATCACCCGGCTGAGCGGGTGCGGCCGGCCGGAATAGGTGTCCGAGCCATAGAGGGCGTCGATCCGGTCACGCCCGTGAACGCGCGCCCGCCATAGCTGAGCGTCGCTGGTGCGTTCGATCCCCCGTTCCGCCTCACCCTCGAGGTGCCCGTAGGCACCGGTGGTAAGCACCGTGACCCGATGCCCCAGGCGCCGCAGGTACTTCGCCATCGCCGCCGGGCGGTGGGCACCGGTGTCGGGGCATGGCGGGTAGAAGTAGGCCACGAGCAGGATCGAGCGGCCGGCTTCGGCCGGCCCCGGAGCCTCGCGCACCGCCGGCTAGTGCCCGACGCCCATCAGCCGCTCGACCCCGGCCAGTTCGATCGTCTTGCGCAGGCCGTCGCGCAGGGCCACGGTCGGCTCCCACCCGAGCCACTCGCGCGCTCGGCTGATGTCCGGCTGGCGGATCGCTGGATCGTCGATCGGGAGGGCCTCGTACACGATCTCGGAGCGCGACTCGGTCACCTCGATCACGACCTTCGCGAGCTCAAGGATCGTCATCTCGTCGGGATTGCCGAGGTTGACGGGCTGATGGATGTCGGACTCGATCAGGGCGACCAGACCCCGGATCATGTCGTCGACGTAACAGAAGCTGCGCGTCTGGCTGCCGTCGCCGAAAACGGTCAGCGGCTTGTCCTGGAGCGCCTGCCGCAGAAAGGTGGGGATCGCGCGACCGTCGTGCGGGCGCATCCGGGTGCCGTAGGTGTTGTGCACCCGCGCGATGCAGGTGTTCACGCCCTGCTGGCGGTGGTAGGCCATGGCAAGCGCCTCGGCGTAGCGCTTGGCCTCGTCGTAGACGCCCCGCGGCCCGATCGGGTTGACGTGGCCCCAGTATTCCTCCGATTGGGGATGGACCTGCGGGTCACCGTACACCTCTGACGAGGAGGCGAGCAGGAAGCGCGCCCGCTTGAACTTCGCCAGGCCGAGCATGTGGTGGGTGCCGTAGGAGCCGACCTTGAGCGTGTGCAGGGGCAGGCGCTGGTAATCGATCGGGCTCGCCGGCGAGGCGAGGTGGTAGACGAAGTCGATCTCCTCATCGAGGTGCAGCGGCTCGGTCAGATCGCGGTTTAGGAACACGAAGTGATCGCCGCGGACGTGGTCGATGTTGTGGAGCGATCCGGTGTCGAGGTTGTCGACGCAGATCACCCGATGGCCGTCGGCCAGTAGGCGATCGCAGAGGTGGGAGCCGAGAAAGCCGGCGCCCCCGGTGACTATGCAGGTGCTCATGCCGCTCTTGATCCTTCCCCCCGCCGCTTAGTCGCGGGGCCGGGCGAGAATAGCGGCGGCGGGGCGGCATGTTCTCGCTCGGGTCCCGCGTTGCAGGCGGGTGCCCGCCGCGCATCCGGTTTCGGCCGGGAATCACCGGGGGCGCTCCGGGACGCCTCGGGGTTCACGAGGGCATGGAGCTTGTGCCCGCGGATCCCGAGTCGGCCCGTCGTCGGAACGCCGCCCTCACGCTGTTGCCCGCGGCGGAGACAGCTCTTCGGCGGACCGCCCGCCGCTACTCGCTCTGTCAGGCCGACGCCGAGGACGCCCTCCAGCGGGCGATCGAGATCCTGCTGACCAAGGCGCCCCCGCTGGGCGCGCCGACGCTCACGGCCTGGATGCACGTGGTCACGCGCAACGAGGCGCTCGCCGTCAGGCGTGCGCGTGAGCGCCTGCTCGGGGTGCCGTGGGGCGGACACGGCCGCGCCGCAGAGAGTGTCCGCGCGGTCGCGCCGCCGCCGGCCAGGCACCCCGGCTCCGAGGAGGAGCTCGAGCGCCGGGACCGGTTGGCGCGCGCCGCCGACCTCCTCTCGGCGCTGAAGCCGCAGGAGCGGCGCGCGATCGTGCTCCAGGCGGAGGGGTACTCCTACGCCGAGATCCAGGCGATCACCGGGTGGAGCTACACGAAGGTGAACCGGTGCCTGGCGGAGGGACGGGCGCGGCTGCGGGCGCTTGGCGCGATCGCTTGATCATCAGAGCAGCGCTCTGCCGGGCGCCGCGGGCGTAAGGCTCGGGCGGGCGGCTCAGACCGGCCTGAAAAGCTGGTGCCGCTCGTCGGAGGGCACGAGAACGCCATCGTGGTGACCGGCGAGGTCGGCGAAGCGCCCGATCGCGGCGGTCCCTTCGAGGCCCTCGACGACATAGGGACAGAGGGTGACGACCGGGCGATCCCCGAACCGCTCCTCCCACGCGCGCTCGATCGACAGCGCCCGCTCATATGCCCCCGGCTCCGGACCGACCGGTGAATGAGATGACCAGAGGCCGTTGAAGCCGCGGCCCAGGGCGTCGTCGAACGCAGCCTCCAGCCGCCGCGGCAGGCGGTCCGGCGGCTCGTCCAAGTCGAGCTGCTCGATCACGAGCTGACTCTCGGACTCGAGGCCGGCGACATCCAGGCCGGCGCTGGCGAGCGCCTGGCGGTCCCGGTCAACCTGCACGCCTCGGTGCGCGAGGAAGCCCCCTCGCTTTGCCCCCAGGGAATAGAACGACGCGACCACGGGAGCGAACTCGGCGTCGTTGCGGAGGAGAACCGCCAGATGCGGGCACGCTCCACTGTCGAGAGCGGGAGCCAGAGCGCTGTCCAGCATCGGGCCAACCATATCGATCAGGACACCGGGACCTGCAGCGTCACGTCCGCGCCCTCGCGGGCGTTCGAGGTCACGGCCAGGCTGCCGCCAACGCTCCGCGCACGCTCGCGCATGAGCGTCAATCCGAAATGCCCGTCCCCCGGTCCGCCCGCCTCCTCGACTGCGAAGCCCACGCCGTCATCCGAGACCGTCAGCGTCAGGCGGTCGTCCTCGACGTGGAGCCGCACCTCGACGCTGCTCGCCTGCGCGTGCCTCTCGACGTTCGCGAGCGCCTCGGTGAGCACGCGCACGACCACGGCCATCGTCTCCGGCGAGACGTCGACCGCGGGGCCTGCGGTTCGCAGATCGAGCGGCAGCCCCCGCCCTCGGCGCTGGCACACGTCCTCGACGGCGGCCTGGATCCCCCCCAGCGGCACCGAGACCGAGAGGTCCTCGAGCCGGGCCCGCACGACCCGGTGCGCCGATGCCACGGCTTCCCGCAGCCGCACCGCGCTCGCTCTCGCGAGCGCCGGTGAGGGCTCCGATTCGAGCAGCGACAGCTCTCGCATCGCAAGCGCCAGGTCCTGCGCCAGTCCGTCGTGGATCTCCGCCGCGAGCCGCATCCGCTCACGCTCGATCTCGGCTCCTTGCAGTTCCTGCCGCAGGCGCGCGGTGGCGATCCCAGAGGCGAGCAGGTCACCGAGCAGCCTGAGCACGGTTGCCGCGGTCGGGCCGAGCGCCAGCGACCCCCGCGAAGCCGCCACCACCACGCCCACGAGCTGTCCTTCCGACACCAGGGGGAGCACCAGCCAGGAGCTGGCCGGTGGCTCGAACGGGTTCGCGACCAACCAGCTCGCCTCATCGCGGAAGAGAAGCGGGACCCCGCTCGCAACCGCCAGGTGCCAGGCCTCGTCATCGAACGAGACCTCGTCTCGCGCCCGGACGGCCGCCGTACCCGCCGCGGAAGTGACGTGGCGCTTGAGGCTCGGCGGCCCGCCGGACCGCGGCAGGTAGAGGCAGGCGAGCTCCAATCCGAGCGCCTCCCGCATCTCTCCGAGCGCCCTCTCGGCGAGCTCGGCGAGGCTGCCGGATCCGACCAGCGCGCTGGCCACACGGTTGATGGCGCCGAGCCCCGCCAGGGTCTCCGGCGCCAGGTGATGGTCGAGCCCACCGGATTCGCCGATCCGCCTCTGCTCAATGCCCACGGTCACTTCTGACCATACTTCGAAGGCCGATGCCCGACTCTCCCGTGAGGGTGCTGATCGCCGACGACCATCGTCTGATGCGCGAGGGCACCGCCGCACTTCTGGGAGCCGACGAACGAATCGACGTCGTGGGTCTTGCGCGCGACGGCCGCGAGGCGGTCGCGCTGGCTGAGAGGCGCAACCCGAACGTCGTCCTGCTCGACCTCAACATGCCGGTGATGCGCGGGATCGAGGCGTGCGCGGCGATCCGCGACCGGGTCCCCGACTGTCAGGTGGTCATCCTGACCGTGTCCGAGCAAGAGCCGGACCTCTACGCCTCCCTGCGGGTCGGAGCCGCGGGATACCTGCTGAAGGACATGGCGCCACACGAGCTGGTCGAGGCCGTGTTGGAGGTCGGGCATGGCGAGCCACGGGTGGCTCCGTCGATGGCCAGCAGGCTGTTGGCGGATCTCGCCAGGGGAGCTGAGGGCACGCCGCCCGACCCGATGGCAGAGCTGAGCGACCGCGAGCGCGAGGTCCTGACCCTGCTCGCCAGGGGCCTTCGCAACCGCGAGATCGGCGAGCAGCTCTTCATCAGCGAGTCCACGGTCAAGACCCATGTGCGCCACGTCCTCGAGAAGCTCCAGATCCGCAACCGAGCGGAGGCGGCAGCGTTCGCCGCCCGCTACCTGGACTGACGGAATCACCGGTCCCCCGCGGTCTCACGCGAGGCGCTCGCAGCGTCTTGGGGGCTCCCACTCAGCGCCTGCGCCGCGGTCCGCAGCCCGCGAAGCATGCGTGCCTTCACGTCGTCGACGCTCGTGTCCAGGGTCACGGCGATCTCCCCCACTGAGTACCCCGCCAGGCGGGCGAGCGCGATCGCCTCGCGATCGTCGGCCTCCATCGCGGCAAAGCCCGGCGCCGGGGCCATGCGAACGCCGAGCCGAATCGCACGCTCGACGAGCCGGCGGCGGTCGAGCGATCCATCACCGCCGACAACCTCCGGGGCAGTGGTCAGAAGCACCCGCTCGGCGATCTCGACCGCGGTCGTGGGGTCTCGCGACGCGGCGACGGCGGCGCTGTAGACGTGCCGCAGGGTGCCGCTCACTTCCGCCCGGGGCGCTTCGGCGATCATCGGCGCGACCGTACGCGTTCGGGCTTCCGCCAACATCGTGAAAAGGTCTCAGTCGAGCATCCACCGAAAGGTGGATTTTGTGCGAGTTGACGCGGCGGCAGCGCGTTACAGTTCGGCGCTCCTGGGCCGGCTGGTGCTCGCCGCTCTCCGGCCGCTCAGCTCTCGACCGCCGAGATTGCGTGCTCGCACGTAGTGCAAAAGTACGCGTCGGCGAGTTCGGCGGTGACCCGTCGCAGGTCGCCGTGGCGGCCCGCGTACGCGAGCTGGCGTACGGCGCCATTGTGCCCTACGAGCCGCTGCACGAATTCGAGCTCGCGCTCGCAGAACAGCCGGCGGGCATGGCGGCGACAGGCGCCGAGGGTTCGCTCGAGCTGGTCGATCGCTGTGACGCGCTCGCCCGACCGCGCGTCAATCAGCAGCGCCACCATGCCGTCGCGCGCGGCCAGGAAGCGGCTCTCCTCGATCAGCTCGCTCGTCCGCGGCTCGGGATCGGGATCGTCGCGCCGCTCGAGCTCGACGCTCGCCAGCGCCTGGACGAGCGCGACAATCGCGGCCACGTCCTCCAAAGTGCTCTGCCCGTCCATGATCCGGACCTCGACGGTGCCGTAGCGCGGTTGCAGGCGCACGTCCCACCACAGAAACGAGGGATCGGAGATCGCGCCCGAACGCAGTAACCGCTCGACGGTCGCGGTCCAGTCGTCGTAGTCGCGGAAGCTGCGAGGCAGTCCCGACCGTGGGAACGCGTCGAATAGGGTCGTTCGCGTCGATGCGAAGCCGGTGGGCCGGCCCTGCCAGAACGGCGAATTCGCCGACAGCGCGAGCAGCAGCGGTAGATGCGCTCGCAGGCCATTGAGGAGTCGGATCGCGCGCGCGGGGTTAGCCACGCCGACGTGCACATGTGTGGCCAGAGTGGGTTCGCGCCGCGCGAGCACGCGCATCGAGTCGCTGATGTGCCGGTAACGGGGATGCGACGACAGCACCGTGTCGCTAGCCACCGCGCACGGATGCGTGCCCGCGACGGCAGCGCGCAGGCCTCGAGAGGCCAGGGCACGCGATACCCGGTCGCGAAGCTGAGCGAGCTCGGTGACCGCGTCGCCAACCCGACGGTGTACGCCCGTGGCAATCTCCATCACCGCCGCGTGCGTCTCGACAGTCACGCGGTCGCGCAGGTCGGCCGGCAGCGCGGCGAAGACCTCGTCCGAGCGGAATGACAGCGACCAGTCTTCCGGGTCGAGGAGCATGAACTCCTCCTCGATCCCGATCGTGAGCTCCTCGCAGGACGGGTGCGCCCTCCATGCGGCCCAAGCATCAGGATTTGCCGCCTTCATCGTTCCTCGTTCGTGGACTGAGACCGTTCCGGTCTCACCGGTCCGGGTCTCGGACTTTGCGCCTTGCGATAACCGGTGCGGAGAACGGGCTCCGGCGGATCACCGCAGCGAGGACCACCGATGTTGACCCCGACTGACCGCTCGTTCGAGGTCGTCCGAGGTCACCCGCCGACCCTACCCCCCGATGCCTGGCCGAGGGCCGCGCGCGGCTGCGCCGCCGTCAGCCGGTCGGCGCGCTCTGCGCTGCCCCGCCCCGAACGGATCGAACCGACGCTTGTTGAGGGCTTGGCGCAGCTCCCGCCTCGCGCCCGGGTAGTGGGTGATGTAGAAGGGGTTGTCGGCAGTGACGCTCCGGTAGTAGATCAGCATCCTCACCCGCTGATGGCGCCATGCCCAACCCAGCAGCTTGCGGGTGAAGGCGCCGCTGAAGTCGTTGTCCCATGGCGAGTACTCGCCGATCACGAACGGGTAGCGGCGGTAGCGCTGCTGGAACCGGCGCAGGTCGTCGAACGCCGTCGCAAACTTGGAGTAGATGTCCGCGCCGACCCAATCGACGAACCGCCGCCCGGGCCAGTAGTCACCCGGCTGGTTGCCGGGGATGTTCGGTGAGCCGAAGGTCTGCGGTACCCACATGAACGAGACCGGAGCCGGATCGAGCCGCCAGGGCACGTCACGGCGCTGGTAGATCCGGTCTCGGTTCGACTCCGCGCGGTAGATCCGGGGCATGCCGCTCTTGCGCAGGCGCCGGTTGATCACCCGGCGGGCACCGCCGCGGACGATGATCACGGTTCGCCGCCAGGCCTTGATCAGCTTCTGGGGGCGGTGGTCCGTGCCCCGCGACGAGCCGTCGGCGTTGAAGGCGCAATAGGGGTTCCAGTGGCCGTTCATCTCCGGAAACAGGCGGATGTAGACGGGCTCGCCGCGATTCTCAATCGACTGGTTCAGGCGCAGGAGGTAGTGATCACCGAGGCCCGCCGCGATCTGCGCTGGCGTGATCTCGGAGCCACCCCTGGCCGGGAACTTGGTCGACATGCTCACGACCCCCAGGGTCCTCGACCGGTCCCAGCGGTTGAACGCGCCGCTCGCAGGTAGCGAGACATCCCAGTGGTAGAACTCCTGAAGGACGGCGGGGTGCGCCCGGACCTGGCGACGGAAGTGCGCGAAGTCGCGGAGGTCGGCGGTGTCGGAGACCCCGTGGTAGATCTGCCCGTGGCGGGGCACGAAGGTCTTCCCCGGGCGCGCCTCGGCGATGCCAATGAGCGCCGCGAGTGCGACGAGCGTCGCCGCAGCGATCGCATTCTGCGTGCCGCCCCGCACCCACGACATCGACGCGAAACGTTACGCCTTTGGGCCGTGGCCGGTGGGCGCGGGCGGAGCGGAGGGGGAGGGATTCGAACCCCCGGACCGGGGAACCCGGTCAGCGGCTTTCAAGGCCGCCGCATTCGACCGCTCTGCCACCCCTCCGGGTGCCGGGCTCAGTCTAGGGTTCCGCGGCGTGGCCCCCGAGTGGCGAAACTGGGCAGGTGACCAGCGCTGCAGCCCGGCCGCGATCGAGCATCCCAGCAGTCGCGAGGAGCTCAGCGAGATCGTTGCCATGGCCACCGAGCGAGGTCAGACCGTTCGGGCCTCCGCCTCGGGCCATTCGTTCTCCGACGTCGCGCTCACCGACGGAGTCATGGTCCGGCTCGACCGGCTCGATCGGGTCCTGGACTTCGATGCCGCCTCGGGGCTGATCAGGGTGGAGGCGGGAATCGTCCTCCGGGACCTCAACCGCCGCCTCGACGACTTCGGCGTAGCGTTCGAGAACCTGGGTGACATCGACCGCCAGTCGCTCGCCGGCTCGATCTCGACCGCGACCCATGGAACGGGCGCCCGCTTCCAGAACCTCTCCGCGCAGGTCGAGACGGTCGAGCTGGTGCTCCCCGATGGCAGGCGGCTGGAGCTCTCCGCGGCGACGGACCCCGATGCCTTCCTCGCGGCCCGCGTCGGCCTCGGGGCGCTCGGGATCGTCTACGCCGTGACCGTCCGCACCGTGCCGGCGTACACCATCGACCGGCTCGACAACCCGAAGCCGCTGGCCGAGACGCTCGAGCAGCTCGATCAGCTCGTCGACGCCAACGACCACTTCGAGCTCTACGTCTTCCCTCACACGAAGACCGCTCTCTGCCGCGAGAGCCGCCGCACCACCGAGCCGCCGAGGCCGCGGTCGGGCGCCGCCGTCTATTTCCAGGAGGTCATGGTGGAGAACTGGGTGGGTGCGGGATTCGCGTTCGTCGCCCGCCATCACCCCGACCGGATCCCGCAGCTGACCCGGTTCGTCTCGGAGCGCCTCGGCCGCTCGCGGAAGGTCGATCGCTCGCACCGGGTGTTCGCGAGCGAGCGCCGGATCAAGTTCACCGAGATGGAGTACGGGATCCCCCGCCGGCATGGCCGCGAGGCGGTCGAGCGGGTGCTCGAGCTGGCGGCGCGGCCGGAGCTGCGGGTCTCCTTCCCGGTCGAGGTGCGGTTCGTCGCCGCCGACGACGCCCTGCTGAGCCCCTCGCACGATCGCGAGACCTGCTACATCGCCGTCCACCACGACCGGGTGCGGCCCAAGCTCTGGGAGCGCTACTTCCGCGGGGTCGAGGAGATCATGTCCGAGTACGGCGGCCGCCCCCACTGGGGCAAGCGCCACTTCCACGACGCGGCGACTCTCACGCCTCTCTATCCCCGCTGGGAGGACTTCCAGGGCGTACGGGCGCGCCTCGACCCCGCCGGGGTCTTCGGCAATGCTTACACCGAGCGTGTGCTGGGGCCCGTGCGCTCCAGCTAGCTCGCGCGCGCCCTCCTAGAGAAACGCGTGACCGTCCCCGCGGTACGTCGGCACCTCGTCAACGATTCGCGCCCCCTCGACCAGGTAGAGCGAGTTGAACCGCTCGCAGAGCTCCCCCGCCTTCGCGTGGCGCATATAGACCCGATCGCCCACAGCGAGGTTTCGCGCAGCGCCGCCGACGAGCGGCGTCTGCACCTCGCCTGCCCCCTCGTCCCCGTCGAGCCGCAGCCCTGTCGGCAGGTACGGCTGCGGGAGGCGAAGGGCGTCGGCGGGCCCCGACGCGAGATAACCCCCTCCGAGCGCGGTGGCGACTCCGGCGGACGGACGACGCACGACCGGCACCGTGAAGAAGGCGGCCGGGGTCAGGTCGAGCGAGCGATAGTGGTCGAAGAGCGCCGGGGCGTAGAAGCCCGACCCCGCCGCGAGCTCGCTCACGATGCCGGCGGCCGCTGTGCGGGCGAGGCTGCCGGTGCCCCCTCCGTTGATGAACTCGAGGCCGCGCTCGCCGACCTCTTTGCGAATCGCGTCGACGATGCGCGGAAGCCGCCGGCGGATCTCCCGCTCCGATGCCGATTGCATCCTGCGGATCGCAGCGCTGCGGACCGCCTGCCCGGGAAGGTCGTCGCCGACGCCGGCGATATGCCCCTCATACGCCATCAGCCCCACCAGGCGGATGCCGGGGCGCGAGCCGATCTGCCGCGCCACCCGCCGGGCCCGGTCGGGGGAGCGCACCGGAGAGCGCTTCGGCCCGATCTTCGCCAGCCGACCGCGCAGGGGCCACCAGGAGACGTCGACGTCGAGGCAGACGCGCACCGGGTCCTGGCCGGGGGTGGTCGCCGACTCGACCAGGTCGAGATGGGGCGCATCGTCAACCATGGGCACGGGCGCGGCAGGATCCTCCGCGGCGAGCGCCGCCAGAGCGGCGATCGCCTCCCGATCGACCGTGGGGTAGGCCACGACGATGTCCTCGAAGCCGAGCCCGTGAAGCCAAAGCGCCTCGGGCAGGGTGAAGGCGAGGAGGCCGCGGAAGCCGTCGTCGAGGCCGAGGATGCGACGGAGGACCTCGACCGACCGCACCGATTTGGAGGCGATGCGGATCGGTAGCCCGGCCGCTTGGGCGCGCAGCTCCCGGGCGTTTGATTCCAGTGCGTCGAGGTCGACGAACGCGAACGGCGCGTCGATCCCCTCGAACGCCGACTCGTAGCGGGCGTGCACGCGCGCGAGATCGGTGGCGCCGGCATCGCCGGTCGTCGGGGCCTGCTCCGTGGTGCTCACGGCCGGGCGAGCGTATCTACAATCGATCTCCGGTCCGCCGCGACTGCCGCGGCGCTCGGAGAGGTGGCCGAGTGGCTGAAGGCACTCGCCTGCTAAGCGAGTAGGGGGCGCAAGCTCTCTCGCGGGTTCGAATCCCGCCCTCTCCGTTCGTGGTCCCGCTGCGCACGATTGCGATCGTTGCCGCCTGCGTGGTGATTGCGGGGGTGGCGCTCTGGCTCGTCGGTGGCAACGGCGGCGAGGGCGATCCCGAGCGTGCCGCGACCGCGGCGACGGTGGCGCCCGACGAGGTCCCCGCGTCCCTGCCAGCGACGATTCCTGCTGCCACCGAACCGAAGGAGCGGCCCGAGGACACACGGACACCCAAGGACCCGCGGGCCCCCGAGCCCCCGCGGGCACCGCATCTGCTCGAGCTTTCCCCCAACGGGCACCCAATCGTCTGGGTGCGCGGCGGCGAGACGGTGGAGCTCCACGACGCTCCCGGGGGCGAGGTCGTCCGAGGCCTCGGCCGGGAGACCCGGTTCGGCTCGGTGCACGCGTTCTCGGTGGTCCGGCGGAGCGGGCCGTGGGCCGGCGTCCCGACCCCCTACCGCGAGAACGACGAGCTTGGATGGCTTCGGCTGGACGATCGGCGGCTGCAGTCAGGCTCGACGCCCTATGAGATCAGGGTCGATCTGTCGAGCTTTCGCGCTGCGCTCGTTCGCGGCTCCCGGGTCGTCCACTCCTTCCCGGTCACGATCGGCACCCAGGTATCGCCGACGCCGACCGGGCGGTTCGCCGTCACCGACACGTTCCGAGGCAATCTCAACCCGGCCTACGGCTGCTGCGCGCTCGCGACCACGGCTCGCCAGCCAAACCTGCCCTCAGGGTGGTTCGGCGGGGACCGGATCGCGATCCACGGCACCTCGGGCGAGCTCGGCGTCGCCGCCTCCAACGGTTGCATCCGTGCCAGCGACGCGGACGTGGGCCTCCTGGTCGACAAGGCCGGGGTCGGGACGCCGGTGGTGATCCAGGAATAGGGCAGGGCCGCGGACAGAGCGACCGCGGATCAGCCCACCGGCCGTACAATCGTCCCCCCGGGGCTTGCCCCCGACACCCGCGCCCGTAGCTCAGTCGGATAGAGCGTCGGTCTACGAAACCGAAGGTCACAGGTTCGAATCCTGTCGGGCGCGCTCCCAGTATTCAAGCCAGATGCGGGTAGATCAGGCTGATTAGAGGACCGCGGCCGATGGGAAGCGGGAGGGCGTCAAGTCACCACGGCGATACCAGCCCGTTCTGGCGATGGCGGCCGGGCTCGCTTCCGCTCCTCGCGCAAGGGAGCAGCGGGCCGGTCGCCGCGAAAGAGGCACACTCCGCCACGGAGAGCAGAACTTTCGCGAGGCAACGCCTGACAACGTCAGATGAGCAATGAGGCGCCTGCCCGGACGGTGATCAGCGACCCCAGTGGGCGACCGGCGGGTAGGGTGCGTAATGGGCGCGATCTCAGCATCGTTGCGCGGGTCTCGCCCTCCGACCAACCGAGCGCGGCGCCCCGCGCGACTGACCGTTAGGAGCGACAGTGGAAGCCACAGGCTCGACCAAGCCAGCCGCCTCAGAGGACATTCGCGAGTTCACGTTCGACGTCCCCGAGGAGCAGCTCGCCGACCTCCGCAGCCGCATCAACGCGACGAGATGGCCCGACCGGGAAACGGATCCCTCCCAGGGCGTGCGGCTCGAGACGATCCACGCGCTGGCCGACTACTGGGCGTCCGAATACGACTGGCGCAGGTTCGAGGAGCGCTTTGCGGCCCTCCCGCACTTCGTCACCGAGATCGACGGGGTCGACATCCACTTCATTCACGCGCGCTCTGAGCACGAGGACGCGCTGCCGCTGATCGTCACGCACGGGTGGCCGGGCTCGACGGTCGAGCAGCTGAAGATCATCGATCCGCTCACCGATCCCACCGAGCACGGCGCGAGTGCAGCGGATGCCTTCCATCTGGTGATCCCTTCATTGCCGGGCCACGGGTTCTCCGCGAAGCCGACCGAGACCGGCTGGGACCCCATCCGCATCGCCAAAGCGTGGGTCGAGCTGATGAGCGGCCTCGGATACACGGAGTACGTCGCGCAGGGCGGCGACTGGGGCAATGCCGTCACCGAGCAGATGGCGCTGCTGAAGCCCGAGGGCTTGCTGGGCATCCACACGAACATGCCGGCGACCCTCGCACCGGAGGTGTCGAAGGCCGTCCAGGTCGGCGACCCGGCGCCATCGGGCCTCTCGGCCGAGGAGCAAAAGGCATACGACGTGCTGGTGCACTTCTTCGCGACCGGCACCGGCTACGCCGCCGAGATGGGGAACCGCCCGCAGACGCTCTATGGCATCGCGGACTCACCCGTCGGCCTGGCGGCCTGGATGATCGACCACGACGAGGCGAGCTACGAGCTGATCGCGCGCGCGTTCACCGGGGAGGCCGGCGGCCTGTCGCGCGACGACGTGCTGGACAACGTCACCCACTACTGGCTGACGAACTCCGGGATCTCCTCGGCGCGCCTGTACTGGGAGAGCAAGCTGGGCTTCTTCGACGTCAAGGGCGTCGAGCTCCCGGTCGGCGTGAGCGTGTTCCCCGACGAGCTGTATCCGGCCCCGCGGAGCTGGGCGGAGAAGGCGTATCCCAACCTCATCCACTACAACAACGAGCTCGACGAGGGCGGCCACTTCGCCGCCTGGGAGCAGCCACAGGCCTTCTCCGAGGAGGTCCGGGAGACGTTCAGGTCGCTGCGCTGACCGCGACGGCCGAGTTGCCCTAATGGGGGCGAGGATGACTCGCAACGAGGAGTGGGTCGCGGTTGAGGTCGCCGGTAGCGAGCCCGAGGCCGAGTTGCTGCTCCGTCTTGCGTAGCGCCGGGATCGAGTGCTTGCCCCGGTTGACCAATCGCGGGGCTGGGGCTGGCGACGGCCTAGGGACGGTGGGGGCGCACGACATCATGGTCAACCCGCGGGACGCGCAAGGCGCACGCGAGATCCTGCGCGGATCCCGATGAGCCGCTTCCATGGCGGGGTGTGCCTTTCGGTAGTCGCGCGAAGCACCGCTCCTTGCGCAACCGCGCTGGGCCATGGCGATTGACGGACCCCGCGCCGCGCGACTCGCGCAGGTCCGCGAGCGTGATCAGCGTTGTTGCTGATCCAGACCCGCACGTGTAGGCTCGCGCCGCGCCCAAGTCCTCTACACACGGAGGTCCTCATGACCACCAGCCCGCTCCCAGGCGTCGGGATCGAACTTCGGGAGGGTTACGCCGAGGTCGACGATCAGACCTTGCATTACGTCGAGGCCGGTGAGGGGCCGCTGATCGTTCTGCTGCACGGCTTCCCTGAGTTCTGGTTCGGTTGGCGGCTGCAGATCGAGCCGCTCGCGGCGGCGGGTTTTCGGGTGGTGGCGCCAGACACGCGCGGCTACAACCTGTCATCGAAGCCAGAGGGCTTCGAGGCCTACGGCGTCGACCTGCTCGCCGCCGACATCCGCGGCCTGATCGGAGAGCTCGGTGCCGAGTCCGCGATGCTGGTCGGTCACGACTGGGGCGGAAGCATCGCCTGGACCACCGCGATGAACCACCCCGAGGTGGTCGACCGACTGGCCATCCTCAATGCGGCCCATCCGCGGCGGCTCTCGGAGGGACTCCACAACCCGAACCAGCTCAGGAAGTCCTGGTACTTCTTCTTCTTTGCGACACCGGGACTGCCCGAGGAAGTGGTGCACGCCAGAAACTGGCATTTCTTCCGACACTTCGTGAGTGACGCGAACCCGCCTTACACGCCGGAGGAAATCGAACGCTACGTCGAGGCGTGGTCACGGCCAGGGGCAGCAGCAGGGATGATCAACTACTACCGCGCCTCGGTGAGACAGTCCCAGAAGGAGGCCGCGGCAAAGTTGCGCCCGATTTCGGCGCCGACACTGGTCATCTGGGGAGAGCGCGATTCCTACCTCGGCTCCGACCTCGCCGAGCCGGACCACGACGACGTCCCCAACCTCGACCGCGTGGAGCGCCTGGCCGACGCGTCGCATTGGGTGCATCACGACGAGGCTGAACGCGTCAACCAACTGCTCATCGACTTCTTTGGCGCCGCGGCATAGGCACTAGAGGCTGGGCCAGCGTCGGACGAGCAGGGGAAGTCCGCGGGCATCGGGTGGAGAGTGCCGCCTTCGCGTGCCGGAAGCTCGCGGCCGGTCCTCGCGCGGAGGAGGAGCGCCTCGACCCTCGAGCGCGCGAGCTCCGGCGGAGAGCGTTCATCGCCCTTCGGCGCCCAGCTGACGCAGTCGGTTCCGGTTGTCCGTCTGCACCCATTCCTCCGCAAGCCGCCCTTAGCGGAAGATGTTGATGAGCTCGAATACGACCCGCCCGCCATTCGGCGGAAGCGGGCCCACGGGTGAGTGCGTCAACCCACGGACGAAGGTTCCGCTGATCGTTGTCTGACACGCCACGTAGTCGCCTTCGACGAGGACAATCCCGCGGCTGATCGTCAGGTCATCGAACGCTGCGCGCAATGATGCGAAGGACCCTTCAGACCGTCGTAGTCGAGCTCCGCGCCGTCCGGGCCGTGAAAGACGAAGTCGGGAGCGAAGTAGGCGTCAACCTCCGCTTCGTCTTCGCCGGTCAGCTCCAGCTCGCCCACGCGAACCAGACCTGCAACGCGTTCGTCTCGACTCGCGTGCCGCGCCACCGCGGCCATTATCGCGAGGCGGGTCGCGCGCTGTTCCTCGCGCGTGAAAGCGGGAGCACCGTTAGGCCCGGCCACAGTCCGGTTTCCGACCGCCCGTTCTCCTCTCCCCCCAGGAGCGGATATGCCCGATCCGAACAAGCCGGTTCACCTCGGCTTCGCGACCCGCTGACCCGAGCGGAGGGCTCCCCCTCCCTCCCGCAAGCGGTTTCTATCGAGAGGAAGAACGGGGGGTCGCTATGAGCGACCAAGCCCGATCGATCGAGCGAGGCTTGCTCACGATCTTGAGCGAGCCGCATAGCACCGCTGCCCTCGTCACGGTCAGGGGCGAGATGGACGGCTCGAACGCCAGGGACCTGGAGGATGAGCTGATCCGCCTGGACAAGGAGGGGCGCTCGCAAATAGTGCTCGACGTGAGCCGCTTGGAGTTCATCGACTCGACCGGACTGGCCGTGCTGGTCAGAGCCCACCGACGAATCGAGAGAGACCACCACATCCTGATCCTCGTGCGGCCGCAGGGGATGCAGGTCGTCCGAGCCTTCGAGCTCAGTGGCCTGGATCAGGCACTGTTCTTCGTCGACTGATGCGGCAAAAGCAGGCGGGGACCCCCCTTGAACGAGCGGGGCCGCCTCGCGGCGGCCCGCACTCCTGTCAGCTAACCCCGCATCGAGACCGCGAAGCGACGGAGCGGAACCGATGGGGGAACCACCCTGCGATTACCCGTGTGGGCGACGAGAAAACGCCGAGCGGTTCGCCATCCGGCGCACAACCGATCGGTCGGTCATTCACCCCTGCCCCGAAGCTGGCGAGGGCCCGACGGTCTCTTCTCGAGCCGGCCCGACCGTGAACCTTCGCCGACGGCTGCCCTGACGCGCTCGCGAGCGAGCACGATCACGGCCACTGGCCCATCATGCTCAGCATGGGCTCGACTTGGGTCCGCTATTGCCGCGGGTACGGTGCATGGGTGCTCCGGGTTGACGACCCGCTGACCGATTCCACGTTCCTGAGCGAGTCGGGCACGTGAGAGGGGCGGCGGGAGGCCTCGGGGCGGTCGCGCTGGCCGGGTGTGCGGCTGGCCTGGCGGCGCCGAGCATCGTCGGCGCCGGCATGACGCAGGAGACCCAGCCGCACCACGTCGCGACCCGAGGATTGATCGCCAAGTGGACCAAGGCTCACGGCGAGTTGCGCGAGACGGTCCCGATCGCCAAGCGGCCCGGACGCAGGACGCGGTCGGTGCTCTCCGTGGCGCTGCCGAGGGTGAAGAGGGGGGACCGGATCAGGTTCAACGGCGAGGTGGCCCTGAGCACGACCTGCTTCACGCCGGCGCCCCACTGCATCGGCCGGCGTTACCGCTTCGACCCCCACCTCCGCGCCCAGATCGTGATCGGCAAGCGGCCCCGCGCGGCGGGCCGCAGGACGCGGGCAATCTCGCGGGCGGTCAAGCTGACCTGTGAGCAGAGCCGGCCCACCCGCAACCACCATTGCCCGCTGGTGATCGCCAGGGGCTCAGTTGTGATCGATCGCCGACGAAGCCTTCCCTGTCCGCCGAGGGGGTGCCGGATGAACATGGTGGTCGACGCCCATCACCGCCGGGCGAGGGGCGGCGAGGTCGTGGTCGTCGGATGGGACCTCCTCGACGGCCACATCGACCAAGGCAAGGCGCGGCTGAACGCCGCCGTCTCGCGCCACGGCACGGAGATCGCCAAGCGCACCCGCAGCACCAAACATCGGCGGGTGCGCAGGCTCCCGGCTTCCGTTGCGCACAAGGACCCGCGCGTCGTCTACTCGCGGCGGCTCGAGGGCCTTCAGGCCGGCGACGTGCTCCTCATTCGCGCCCGGCAACGGACCCATATCAAGCGCCTGCCGTATTACATCGGCAGCAAGGTCGTGGTCAGCACCCGGCCGCGGGCGAGGCGCCCGGACCCGCTGACGCGCCGGATCGTCTCCCGAAGCGGGACGGCCACGGAGATCAACGGCTTCAACTGCACGCTCGGGCCGAGCGCCTTTCGCAATCCGTGCCTGACGAGGAAGGCGGGCCTCGCCCTGATCGAGCGAACCCCGAGGCGCCCCGGCGGCGGGTCGCGGCCGCTCTTCGTGAACCTCGTCTCGTGGGGGGTCCCGAAGACCGCGCAGGAGAGGCTCGCGTCCTATCCGCCGCTCCGCGTGATCCGCGGCGGCGGGCTGACTGTCAGGTGGCTACGCGCTCGTCCATGACGGACGGCTCCAGGAGCGGCGCTAGCCCCGCAGCCCGTTGAGCTGGGCGCGGCGCATAGCGACGCGCTGGCCGGGACGCGGGTAGGAGCGCAGCTTCCCTCTCGCGACGAGTGCGCCGATGCGCTGGCGCGTCACCCCGAGCAGCTCGGCGGCCTCGGCGACCGAAGACCCATTCATCCCCCCCGAGCTCGATCGAGCTGCATGACCGCGGTACTCGCGGCCCGCGGCTGGGTTCGGACTCCGGCGTGGTGAGCCGTCTTCGAGCGGCCCCAGCTCGGGCTCGTGGGTGACGTGCGGTAGCCATTCCAGCCAACTGGGCAGGTACCAGTTCCAATCGCCGAGCAGCTTCATCGTCGCCGGCAGCAGAATCGCCGGATGATCGTCGCGTCGATCAAATCTAAGGAGCTGCGGGCCTGAAGAGCGCCTTTGCGCGGGGCGTCTACTCGGCGCTTGAAATCGCGTCGCAGAGCTTCGTGAGCTCGTTCTGAGCCTGGCCCGACGGGAGGCCGACCGCGCTCTTGCAGACTAGACGGCGCACTCACTCGCCCAATTCAGGCACGAAGCCGCCGGGCTGCGGGAGTCGGTTTCACTGCGCGGGCGATCCTCGCCCTATAGGGTCGCGGTCGCTACACCGAACCGAAACCGGCAAGGAGCGAAATGGAATTCGTCATCGGCGGCATCCTCTACTTCCTGCTCTTCGTCACGCTGGGGATCATCACGATCCGAAAGGGCCACTGGATCATGTTCATCGTCGGGATCTTCATTCCGCTGTTCTGGATCATCGGGGCGCTAATGCCGCCCAGAGTCCCCGAATAGGGCAATCGGGTCACGAGGCCGCCCTCGAAGCCGCCGGGCTGCGGGAGTCGGCCCTCGCTCATCTGACGCTCCACCAGACGGTGCGCTTCTCGCTCACCACTGCCTCGATCGGGGCCGACGGGGGAGTTTCTTGGCCAGCCACGGAGCTCCCCGGTTGCAACTTTGATCGGCCTCCCCGTGTGGCAGCACCGGCAGCCGCTCCCGGAGCGTTTGACCACATCGCCCATCCTGACTTTCGAGGCCAGGGCCGATATGACCGCGACGTGCAGGTGGCGTTCAAGATCGTCAAGCAGCCGGGGCGAGACGAGGTGCGCTTTCAGGCATCCGACGTTCCGTGGTTTTGGAGGACAACACCGACGGGCAGCTCGATTTAATCCTCGAAAATGCGCGTTCCCTTGCCGCGTGACGCCGGGCAGACCCGCATCTGAACTTCGTCGACGACGCCGGCGTCCAGCAGGGAGTGCATGAGTTTCAAGCTCCCCACAGCCAGATGTCCTTGCCGCTCAGCGCCTTGAGCTCCCGGATGGTGGCGGCCGGGTCGCGCGTCACGGTCGCGGCGGGAAAGTCGCCCCAGGGGGCGTCATCCAGCTTCGACGAGGCGACGAACTTGGTGAGGTTGTTGAGCTTCTCGCCGTACTCGCCCTGGTCGTCGGCGTACGGCCAGTAGCCCTTGGACTGGGCGTGGGTATTCGCGCCGAGAATCATCGTGTCGACCGAGTCGATGAACCCCATCACGCTTGCCTTGAACGCATTGTTGGTGGTCTCGGAAAAGGGCTCCCCTGACACGAAGCTGAGCCCGCCGTCCTCCTCCGCGGCGATGTTGTCGACGGTAACCCACTGCTGGACTATGAGTTTTCGCATGGTGCGAACCTACACTGCGTGGCATGACGATCTACCGGATGGATCACGCCGGTGTTGTGGTCGAGGATCTCGCGGCTGCCATCGCGTTCTTCGTCGAACTGGGCCTGGAACTGGAGGGCGAGGCAGCAGTCGAGGGTGAATGGGTGGACCAGCTCGTCGGGCTGGACGGCGTCCGAGCGGACATCGCCGTCGTGCGGACCCCGGACGGCCACGGCCGGGTCGAGCTGTCGACGTTCCACACGCCGGTGGCCACCAGCATTGCGCCGAGGGCGCCGATGAACACCCCGGGCATCCCTCGCCTCACGTTCGTCGTCGACGCCGTCGACGACGTCCTCGACCGCCTGCGCGCCCACGGCGCCGAACTCGTGGGCGAGGTGGCGCAGTACGGGGACATCTACCGGTACTGCTACGTCCGCGGCCCCGACGGCATCATCATCGGGCTGGTCGAGGAGCTCCGCTGAACGACACTCCGAGCATCGACATCACCGCGTGACGGCCCCCGCTCGGTAGGCGGCGACGCCGGCCGCGATGGCGGCCTGCAAGTCCGCGACGCCGCCCGCCGAGGAGAACCTGCCCACCGCGGAGATGGCCGCGACCGTCTGGGTAGGCACGCCTGCGGTTGCGCTTCGGCCTGATCCGAGTGAGCGGGAGCTAGGTGCAGTAGATATGCCCGTCGGCGGCACGCTCGGACGTCGATCTTTCTACGGCCTGATCACTTTCGACGTGACGCATCGAGTACCCACAGGCGGCGAGGAACTCGACCACGCGGGCGGCGTTGGCACGCTTGCCGTCGAGACCAAGTCCGTGGATCTCGACGAATAGTCGCGGCTTGCAACGATCGATCGTCTCGCGCATTCCCTCGAGGACATCGAGCTCGAGGCCCTCGACGTCGATCTTGACGAAGTTGGGGTCCGGCAGCGAGCCATCGCGGATCTCCCCGTCAAGAGAGACCACCGGAACGGTGAACGTCTCCGCTTCGATGCCCCCGGATTCGAGCTCGTCCCTGATCGTCCCGGCGCCGCTCGCCCGGCCGGCCAACCCTCCTCCGCCCGGCGCGACGAGCTCGAGCTCCCCTCGAGCCCCGCCGACGCCGACGTTGCGGACGACGACGTTCGAGAAGTCGTTTAAGCGCACGTTGTCGAGCACGCGCTGGTAGTTGCCCGGATGGGGCTCGAAAGCGATGACCGTCCCGCGATCGCCGACCTGATCGGCGAAGAACAGCGTCATCTCACCCTGAAACGCCCCGATGTCGTAGATCGTCAGGCCGTCGTAGTCGAGCGATCGCAGGAATGCCTCCTCCACCCCGGCGTACTGCGGATACTCCGGAGCCGGTTGCAGGAAGCCCGGCAGGATCAGCCGGATCCCGCCGATTTGCTTCATCCCGCGGGCGAGGCCGTATCGGGCGCGGTACGGGCGCGGCTTATTCCAGCGCCCCACAGCGCTTGCCGCAGCCCCCGTGATCCGATCCGCGCCGCCGGGCACGACGTCACGGTATCGCTCTGCGGCCGCTCGATCAGGGAGCTTCAACTCGCCGGCCAGCCAAAATTTGGCCGCGCGGGGAAGACTCCCGAGCAGGTGGGCGGCGAAGCACAGCGGGAGATGGCATGCGCCTTGACGACCGGATCGCCGGTTTGGCCGAGCTGAGCAAGCGTTACGAGCGCTACGCGGCCGCCCGCCGCGCCAATCGTGAACGAAGACAGGCATTCGTCGATGCCGGCGTCGAGGACGGGGAGCGCGCTGCCGAGCTCCTGGTCGAACTCGAGGAGATCCTCGCGGAGCGCAATGCGATCGCGGATGAGTTGCGGCGGCTGGATCCGGCGCCCACCGCGGGGATGAACTAGATGAGCGAGGCCCTACTCCCGCAGCCCGGCGGCTTCGAGGGCTTCAGCGGGGTCGAGGAAGTTCCGCATCCGGATGACCCGGCCGCTCTCCAGCTCATAGAGCAAGGCCATTTGCAGCTCTACGGGCGCGCCGCTCGCCTTTCCGGTTGCCTGCTGGTGGAACACGGCGACAACGCGGTCGTCGCCCGCGTCGATCACACGCTCCAGGTCGATGGACCACTCGAAGTCCTCGGTCCAAGTGCGTAGGAACTCGACGAAGCCCTCGCGCCCTCGGTATACGGGGTTGAGCCCCGGTGTGTTCGGAGCCGGTATCCATTCGGCATCGGGTGCGAGCACGCCGGAGTCGAAGACCGCGCCTGGATCGCCCCGGGCCAAGCCAGCCCGAAACTCCTCGATTCCCCGCCGCACGATCTCGACGTTCTCCTGCGACATCGCCCGCCCAGTATCTCGCGGCGGGGGGAGGTCGCGAGCCGGTGAGCCACGATCGAGACAACCCCCGCTCAGCTCAGCGCAAAGAAAAGCGCCCCACACACGATGACTGACGAGGAGATGACCGCGGTCCTCGAGAAAGATCGTCCGGGACGAGGCCGCGCCGGCATCGGCGAGGGTGACGGCGATTCGGACCTTGTGGGAGTGGCGACGCGCCGCAGAGGCCGAGGAGGGGCCGAGCCCCTTCGATGAGCTCTACGCCGACGACCTCGCCGCCCGCCGGCGGGCGGCCAGGAAACGCGAGGAGCGCCGCTAACCCTGCTGCTCGTCGCGTTGCTGAGGTCGGTCGCGAGAAGCGGGAGCCCGAACCCAGCCTGTTAGCTTATGTCGGAACGCGGCACGGTCCCGTCAGCCGAACTGGCGGAGGAGGACCGGGCCGTCGCACGGAAGGAGGCTCCTCATGGCAGAAGGAGCCATCACCGACATCGCGCGCGAGCGTGATCAGGCGCTAGGCCAACTCCAGGCTCTAGCCGCCGAGATACGCGCTCACGAGCAGGACATCCGCGACGACGTCGCCTGGCTGCACCGAATCAATGGAGGCAGCGACGGCGGGGGCGAGCAGGACGTAGGCGAGGTACG
Organism: uncultured Actinomycetes bacterium; assembly: GCA_963788115.1. Classification (GTDB taxonomy): domain Bacteria; phylum Actinomycetota; class Thermoleophilia; order Solirubrobacterales; family 70-9; genus CAWBFD01. The sequence continues at coordinate 491,338 of CAWBFD010000002.1, read as the reverse complement.
GCAGGGCCTTCAGCCGATCGGGCGCGAGGACGCGCGCTCCGACGAGAAGGGCCGGGAGCAATGGGCGTGATGCAGGCAGAGGCCGAGGTGGCCGGAATGATCCAGGCGGGCACGCCCTTCGACTCCATCGAGGACCAGATCCAACGAATCCCCGATCTGGTCGATGACGAGCGCTCCGCGCTGTGGTTGTACGCGTGGTCAGAACAGGGACGCAGCTGGCAGCGAAATGCCGCAAGACAGCTCCTCCTGCGGACCGCGAGGGGGGAGATAGCCAGGTCACGGTAACCCCGACCGCGACCCACCCGGGAAGGTCACCGCGCCAGCCGCGCCCCGCAAGCCCGGCGGGCAGCCGCCGCGGTGACCATGGGACGGAGCGTCAATGAACGACCACAAGCTTCATCCTGCGGATGCTGCGGATATGCGGGAGCCTCACAAGGAGGGCGGGGGCACGCTGCGCCAGGACATATCGGCAGCGATCGTCGGCCTCTACAAGCAGCACCACGGCGAAGGGCCGACCCGTTGCCGCACCTACCTGCACCCGGAGCTCGTGATCGTCGTCTTGGGCGGAGGCTACTCGGCGGCCGAGCAAACGCTGTTGGAGGCGGGCAGGTGGTACGAGGTCCGCGAGGCGAGGCAAATCTGGCAGGACAGCATGCAGGCGAGGTTCGTCGATGCGATCGAGGGGCTGACTGGGCGCAAGGTCTCGGCGTTCATGAGCGCCAATCGTCAAGACCCCGAGCTGTCGGTGGAGATGTTCGTACTCGAAACGGAGGAGACCGGCTAGAAGGCAGTCTCCTCTTCCCCCTCGCCCAGGGCAGACCGCTCTGCTCTCCCGAGGCCGCGCCTCCGATCCATGGAACGCGGGATTGCGCGACCATCAACGACTTAACCCGGGTCTGTTCCTCGGCCAGTCCTTCCCGGAACCAGGCGCGCAACAGGTTGTGCGCGCCGCCCATGCGCACAGATCAACGCACCGAGCTGAACGCCGCCCGGAGCTCCTCCGAGAGAAGCTCCGGCTCCTCCCAGGCGGCGAAGTGGCCGCCCTTCTCGACCTCGTTGAAGTAGGCGAGGCCCGGGTAGACCGCCTCGACCCAGCTCCGGGGCGACGCCCAGATCTCGCCGGGGAACGTCGTGAAGCCGACGGGAACCGAGACCGCCGGAGGCGGCCTGGCCGCTCGCAAGCGCTGCGGCCAGCGCTCGTCCGTCCTCCCAGTACGACCGGGCCGTCGACGCTCCGGTGCCGGTCAGCCAGTACAGCGTGATGTTGTCGACGATGCTTTCCCGGGTGAGATTGCCTACGGGCTCGCCGTCGACGAACGCGCGGGAGATCTTGTAGTAGCTGTCCGTGTCGTGGTCGAGCATCCAGGCCGCCAGGGCGACGGGTGAATCCAGCAGGGCGTAGCCGATCGTCTGCGGCCGCGTTGCCATCTCGAGGAAGTAGCCGAAGCCGTCCTCCCTGAACGTCGCGACCGCCTCGGCCGCTACGCGTTCCTGTTCGGATTCCTTGGGCAGTTGATCGCCGACCGCGAGCACCGCCGTGAGCAGGTTCAGGTGGTAGCCGACCAAGCCCTCGACCGCCTGGCGACCCATCAGGTCCGTGACGAGGGCACCCACGTCGCCCCCCTGGGCGACGTAGCGGGTGTAGCCGAGGCGGTGCATCAGCTCCGCCCACGCGCGTCCGGTGCGGGCGGCGTCCCAACCGAGCTCGGCGGGCTCACTGGAGAACCCGTAGCCGGGCAGGGACGGCAGCACGAGGTCGAACGCGTCCTCGGCGCGGCCGCCGTGCGCGGTCGGGTCGGTCAGCGGGCCGACGGTCTCGAGCAGCTCGATGACCGAGCCGGGCCAGCCGTGCGTCATGATCAGCGGCAACGCATCCTCGTGCTGCGAGCGGACGTGGATGAAGTGGATCTCGACCCCGTCGATCTCGGTAGTGAACTGCGGCAGCGCGTTCAGCTTCGCCTCGGCCTTGCGCCAGTCGTAGTCGGTCGTCCAATAGCGCGCGAGCTCCTGCAGCGTCGCCAGCTGCACGCCCTGCGACCGATCTGCGACGAGCTCCTTGCTGGGCCACCGCGTCGCGGCGATGCGGCGGCGGAGGTCGTCTAGGTTCTTCTTGCGGAATATCTACGTCATAGGGGCGGATTGCGCCGTTTTCGGCCTTCGCCTGATCGGCGGCGGCCGCTGGGGTCGAGGCTGAGGCTTCCATCTGCGGCTCCTGACTCGCGGGTCTTGGGGCCGGTAAAGGCCCTCAGTCGATTGCGGGGCGCAGACGGGGTCGAGGCACTCGGCGCCATCGCGCCGAGGCTAACGCTATTCGTCTGGTGGGGAACAGGTCAAGGTCGCACCTCGGTGGCGAAGTGCTCAGCAGGCGAGACCGCTGCTTCCCAGGGGGAGGGTTACTGACCTTGTCCGCGGAAGCGACGCCTGCTCCCGCAGGGCACCATAGGATTGCGGCCGTGCCGTTCACGCTCCGGAATCTCAAGGAGGACCTAGAGGAGCTCGGGCCCAGGTTCGACGGCGCGCCGGACTTGGAGTTCCGCTCGGCGACCGAGGCGCTCGAGCTCGAGAAATCCGGCCTCAGCTATCAGCGCGTCCCGCCCGCCTATCGCTTTCCGTACGGCCACACGCACAAGAAGCAGGAGGAGGTGTACGTGGTCCTGCGCGGGAGCGGGCGGATGAAGCTCGACGGCGAGATCGTCGAGCTCAAGGAGTGGGACGCGGTGCGCGTCCCGCCCGGTACGTGGCGAGGCTACGAGGCCGGGCCGGAGGGCCTCGAGATCCTCGTCATCGGCGCGCCCAATCTCGGCGAGGCTCCGCGCGAAGACGTCGAGGGCCAGCGCGACTGGTGGGCTGACTAGCGCCAGGTAGGTGAACCTGAAGCGGGGAGATGTAACTCACTCAGCCGAGGGCAGTGCAAGCTCCCCTTCGCCCGTAGACCAGCCAGAAGGTGGATGACGGGTTGCGCTTTGGACGAAAAGCGCCAGTTTCAAAACTCACACCTTTAGCCGGTGAAGGGCACACGGCCGCCGGCGCCGTTCGTACCGAACCCCTATTCGATCCGGTCGGTGGCCGGGTCTGGCCGCTCCCCCAGGTACTCCACCCACTTCGTCTTCACGCGCGGGTAGTGCTTCGAGGCTTCAGCCAGGTCCATGAAGCCGACGATCGTGCTCTCGAATCGCTCCTGGAGCTGTTGGTCGGCGAGCCTGCCGTCGTCATCGAAGGCAACATGAGCCTGGGCGAGCGAGAACATGTCCGGGTAGATCCGGGCACCGAGATGCTCAAACGGGACTCGCAGCGCCCAGGCGCCGCGATTGCCCCCGACCATCGATGGCGACGCGGAGAGCAGCAGCCCGTGCTTCTCGTTGAATGGCTGCGGGCTGAAGCGCGATACCCAATCGATCGTGTTCTTCAGCAGCCCCGGCATCGATGCGTTGTACTCCGGCGAGCTGATCACGAAGGCATCGTTTGTCTGGATGCACTCTCGCAAGCGGTCGGCGCCGGGTGGAAAGCCCGCTCGATCCTGAACGTCCGCGTTGTAGGAGGGCGTCTCGAAGGCGGGCATCGCGGTCGAGTCGACGATGCCGCCGCTGGCCTCGATCGTATCGGCGGCGAGTTGCGCGAGCTGCCCGTTGAGAGAGTCGGCTCGCAACGACGCGCAGAAAACCAGAAATCGCACAGGCTCGCGGTTCTGCGGGGCGATGTCGGCGGCAGCCACGTGGGCAATCTTCGCTCATTCCATTTCGACCAGCGGGGGGATAGCGTTGCCGCTTCCATGCAAGGCGGATAGCCGCTCCGGACGACGAGCGGTAGCTGCTTTCACGCAAATGGGCAGGCGACATCGCTCGACGATCCCTGGGGTGGTACGAGAATCGAATCGGGCCCCCGCTTCGTTGACGCCTCGACCGGCACACATCAGCGAACCACCCTTACGGCACACGCGTGCGCCGTTCGAGCGAAGTCCCTGCTCAGCGGGACGCGTGTCCCGTTCGGGTTCCGCTTCCGGGATCTCGGTGCGGCGCCGGCAATGGCCGTACGATCGCTGAGACCGCCCACGACGATGAGTTCTCGTCTCGCGATCGGTCACTAATGGCAGAGCTGACGCCATGCTGATCTACTCGATGAGCGTCTCGGTGGACGGCTTCATCGCGGACCGCGAGGGCGCGTTCGGATGGGGCGTCCCGAGCGACGAGCTGTTTCGGTTCCATCTCGATCAGGTCCGCGGGCTCGGCAGCTGCCTGTTGGGCCGCAGGCTCTACGAGACGATGCTGGTGTGGGAGACGGATCCGTCGCTGCGCGACAACGAGGACACGGACGCCTTCGCTGACGTCTGGAGCGCGCTCCCGAAGGTCGTCTTCAGCCGCACGCTCGACAGCGTCCAGGGCAACGCCCGGCTCGCCGAGGCGCCGCTCGCCGAAGAGGTCGCCGCGGCACGCGACGCGACCGACAAGGACGTCGAGATCGGCGGCGCCGGCCTGGCCGCGGCGGCGATCGAGCTCGGCCTCGTCGACGAGCTGTGCATGTTCCGCTATCCGGTCGTCGTCGGCGGTGGCACGCCGTTCCTGCCGCCGGTCACTGAAGACGTCCCGCTGGACCTGATCGAGACCAGGACGTTCGGCTCGCGCGTGATCTACGAGCGCTACGGGCGCGTCCGCGACGAGTCGGACTGATACCGCAGTCCGAGTCATCCCGCCCCTGCGGCCGACCGAGAGGCTGGTGGGAAAAACTGCGACGGCGGCGGCGGCCAAAACGGCCAAAACCCGCCACAGTGCCCCCGTCACCGATTGCCACCTTCACTCAGCGTTTGCCTCCGGTTATGGCCGTGCCTCTCCGAGTAATCTGGGGCCGGACCTCGAGTTACGACATGAGTGCGCCCAGCGACGAGCCGATTAGGACGGCCAGAGGAAGCACGGCCACGACAGGCGTACCGGCCCAGATGAGAACGCCAGCGGACGCGAGCGTCGGCATGCGCCGCCCGCTGGGGGACCGCATCGCCCTCCTGTTTCCGCGCCTACTGCCGCTCGCGTTGAGGATCGTGCTCCGCCTGCCTCCGGGCTCCGCGCCGCGCCGGCGCGGCCTGGGCTACGTTTGGCGGCGCCTCTTCGCCGCGATCAACCGGCGCGACTTCGACGTGGTTCTGCTTGGTATGGAGCCCGAGGCCGAGATGGAGTTCCGCGGTGTCGAGCTGACCGGGATCGCCTCGAGCTACCACGGCCACGACGGATTCCGTGCGTTCTGGGCCGACTGGCTGCGCGACTGGGAGCAGGTCTCCCACGGGATTACGGCCGTGATCGACTTCGGTGACCGCATCGTGATCAGGGTCTGGGGCCACCATTTGGCACCCAGGAGCGGTCTGCGGCTGGACTCCGACTCTGGCTACCTGTTCGATTTTCGTGACGGGCGCGTCAAGCGGCTGGTTGTCTGGTACCAGTGGTCGGACGCGGTGAACGCGCTGGGGCTCGACGAGTCCGACTGACCAGCGCGGCGACCTGGGGCCGAACCGGCGAACACGATTCGCGCGGAATCGTCACGACGGGCACTTCCGCTGTCGCGCGGCACCGGGCGTCTCGTACGTCGAGCACCAGACGCTCGCGCGCGTGCGTGGCTTCTGCTCCTCGCGCATAGCCGATCGTCGGCTACGCGTACCGCCTGAGCTGGGCTGAGCGCGGCACGCCGCGGATCCTCAGCCTGCTCGGCTAGTCAACGCGCTCGAGCACGATGACCGGGATGTCCCTCTGGGTCCGCCGCTGGTACTCGTCGTAGGGCGGGTAGTAGCCGGCCATCGTCCGCCAGAGCTCCGGCCTTTCCTCGGGAGTCGCCTCCCGCGCCCGGGACTTGAACCTCTTGCCCTTGATCTGCACCTCGACCTCGCGGTCTGCCTTCAGGTTGAGATACCAGGGCGGGTGCGCAGGCGCGCCGCCGTTGGACGCGATCAGCACCACGTCGTCGCCGCGGCGCCCGTAGAGCAGCGGCGTGGTCCGCTTCTTGCCCGACTTGCGGCCGTTGGTGGTCAGCAACAGCACGAGGGCCTCGCGCCAGTAGTGGCCCTCCTCGCCGTCGGTGGCGCGATAGCGCTCGACGTGTTCCCGGCCGTAGAGCTCGGGCATGACGCGATCATCGCAGGTGGCCGATCGCGGCTTGGCGGGTGGTCTCGCGGCGTGGCGACGACGGAGGGGAACGCCCGCGCCGACGCTGAACTGCCGGGCGGAGCGGCGCTCGTGGGCTTGGTCAACCGTGATCACGAGCGCTACAGAGCAGCTTCGCCCTGCGTTCGTCGAGAGGAGCTACCCACTACCCGTACGAACCGCCTCGTTAGCGGGTGGCCAGCTACGCCAGCTGGGCACCGTGGCCGGCTGCTCATCGTCGCGCAACCCAGGAGTACAGGCCACGGGCTCCCCAGCCCGTGCCAGTCGGTGCTCCAGGCGGTCATCAGTCCGCTCTGTCGGTGGTCGAGATACCTGGCGGGGCGGGGTAAGCTCGACGGGCGCGACCCGCCAGCGAGAGGAGGCCGAGAGTGATCGTGCAGCTGGTCAAGTACAAGACCGGGCTCTCCGACGAAGAGGCCGCGAAGACCATCGCCGAGCGAGCGCCGCAATACGAGGCGCTTCCGGGCCTTCGGCAGAAGCTCTATATCAGGGAACAGGGGACCGGCGAGTACGGCGGGATCTACGTTTGGGAGGACGAGGATTCGATGCGCGAGTTTCGCCAATCGGACCTGGCCGCGAGCATCCCCGATGCTTACAGGGTCGAGGGCGAGCCGCGGGTCGAGATCTTCGACGTCGTCTCAATCCTCCGCGTCGAGGAGGGCGTCGCACCGACCACGTCCTCGCCAAGCGGCCACTGAGACACGGGATCGAGTGTCGAGCGCCAGGCCGGCCTCCTCAGCTGAACGCACCCCGGCCAAGAGCGGCGCGGCGAATTCACCCTGACCCCGATCGCCCCCTTCGGCACGCTCGGCCCGCCTTGATCGCGCAGCCACCCTTGGCAGGCGTGGAAGGGTTCGAGAGCGGGGGCGAGGTCGCGCTCCAGGTCGTCCAGCGCTTCGCCACGGCCACGACGCGTCCGCCTTCGGACGGACAGCGGGTAGCCTGGGGTACAGGATCAGGCAATCAGCGAGAAACGCGATGCGATCGCATGAGGAGATGAGCAAGATGGGTAAGTACTCGGTCGTTAACCCGGCAACTGGCGAGACGGTCAAGGAGTATCCGCAGATCTCCGACGAGGATCTCCTAGCGGCGATCGCGGCAGCGGAGGACGCCCACCGCAACTGGGCGTTGAAGACCTCGGTCTCCCAGCGGGCCGCGCTGGTCAAGAGGGTGGCCGAGCTTCAAGCCGAGCGGCGGGAGACGCTGGCTGAGATCGCCGTGCGGGAGATGGGCAAGCCGATGGAGCAGGCCCTCGGCGAGGTCGACTTCTGCGCCGACATCTACGGCTACTACGCCGACAATGCCGAGGATTTCCTCAGGGACGAGCCGATCTCGCTGCTGGCGGGCGACGGCACGGCCCTGATCCGCCGGACCTCGGTCGGCCCCCTCCTGGGAATCATGCCCTGGAACTTTCCCTATTACCAGGTGGCCCGCTTCGCGGGACCGAACCTCGTCGTGGGCAACACCATCCTGCTCAAGCCGGCACACCAGTGCCCGGAGTCGGCGGAGGCGATCCAGACGATGTTCGCGGACGCCGGCTTCCCCGACGGCGCCTACGAGACCATCCTGGCCTCGAACGACCAAATCGCCGACGCCATCGCCGATCCGCGGGTCCGTGGCGTCTCGCTGACCGGCTCCGAGCGGGCCGGAGCCGCGGTCGCCGAGATCGCCGGGCGCAACCTGAAGAAGGTCGTGCTCGAGCTCGGCGGGTCCGATCCGTTCATCCTCCTGGGAGCCAACGACCTGGGGGAAGCGGTCGAGGCCGCGGTCGCCGGCCGCCTCGACAACACCGGCCAGTCGTGCAACGCCGCAAAGCGGTTCATCGTCGCCGACGAGCTCTACGACGACTTTCTCGAGAAGTTCACGGCCGCGATGACCGCCGCCAAGCCCGGTGATCCGATGGCCGAGGGCGCCGAGATGGGCCCCCTTTCGTCGGCGAATGCCACGGAGACCCTGCAGGATCAGCTCGATCGGGCGGTCGCCCAGGGCGCGGAGATCGCCGCCGGTGGAGATCGAAAGGACAACTATTTCTCGAGCACCGTGTTGGTCGGGGTGACTCCGGAGAACGACGCTTACCACGAGGAGTTCTTCGGGCCGGTCGCGACCGTGTTCCGGGTCGGCTCCGAGGACGAGGCGATCGAGCTGGCGAACGACACGCCGTTCGGACTCGGGTCGTACGTCTTCTCCGACGATCCGGAGCAGGCGCTGCGGGTCGCGGACGGCCTCGATACCGGGATGGTCTACGTCAACGGGGTGGGCGCCGACGGTGCAGAACTGCCATTCGGCGGCGTCAAGCGATCGGGCTTCGGCAGGGAGCTCGGCCGATACGGCATCGAGGAGTTCGTCAACAAGAAGCTGATCCGCGTGTTGAAGTAGCTCGGGCGAACTGTCCAACGCGTGATGTCAATGTCTTAGCGGCGGCGCCGGGCCGTGATCAACCACGAACGCGAACCGAGGACCACGCCGCGCTCGTCGCTGTAGTGCGCCGCGAGCGTCTCGCGCAGGCGCCCGACGGTCCGAGCCGCCTCGCGGTCGCTCAGGCTTGCGAGGGCCACGCTCGTGCTCTGAAACCCCCGGACGAACGCGAGCGCGGCGTCGAGGTCGTGTCCGTAGAGGACCGGCTCGTGGACGTCCTCGAAGCGAACCTCGTCGAAGCCGGCGCCCTCGAGGATGGCCGCGGTGGCTTCGGCATCGCCGAGCGAGAACGGGTCGGCGCTCGGCCCCGGTGGCTGCGCCGCGTCGCCCAGCGCGGCGTCGATCGCCCGCGCCCATTCGTTGTGGTCGTGTCGCTGCCAGACGAGCAGCACCAGGCGCGCCTGGGGTCGAAGGGCGGCGGCGACGTTGGCGAACGCGGCGGCCGGATCGGAGAAGAACATGGTTCCGAAGCGGCTGATCGCCACGTCGAAGCCGGCGGGATCGAAGCGATGCACCTGGGCGTCGCCTAGCTCGTACCGGACGTTGTCGAGCCGGTCTGCCGCCGTCAGCTGACGGGCGCGCTCGAGCATGCGGTCGGACACGTCGACGCCAACAACGCGGCCCGGCGCCGCGGCGCGCGCCGCCTCGCGAGTCGTCAGCCCGGTTCCGCACCCGATGTCGAGCACCTCGTCACCGGGGCTGATCCCGTAGGCGGCGCGAAGATGCTCGTGGTGAGCGCGCAGTTCGGCGTCGTAGAAGTCCAGGCTGTTCGGCGAGGACACCGAGGCGATGCTAATGACGACCTGGAGCCGCGGCCCGGGTGGCGCTCCGCCCGCGCCTCGAAATGGCGTCGCTCCGTCTACCGCCCGTGCTGCCGCCGACGGTAGAGCACGATGCGAGAGACTGGGAACGCGGTGTCACAGGAGAACGTCGAACTGGTCCGCCGACTCTACGCGGAGCTTGCGAGCGAGGGCTCCACACAAGAGTTCGAGCAGCGCATGTCCGATGACGCTCTCGGCGGTTTCTTGGATCCGGAGATCGAGTGGATCCCGGTGACTGAGTCATTGCTTGCCGTCGACAGTTACCGCGGCTTTGACGGCGTGCGGCGCTTCTGGGGTGAGTTCCTCTCGGCTTGGGAGAGTTACCGGGTTGAGACGCTGCGGTTCGACGAGGCCGGTGATCAGGTAGCGGTCGTCGTGCACATCGTCGGCCGGACGCACGAGCTCGAAGTCGATGAGACCCGATCCTCGCTCTTGACCGTCCGCGATGGGCGGGTCGTCCGCGTCGAATCCTTTGCCGACCCCGACGGGGCGCGCCAGGCCGCCGGGCTGCCGCCGTAAGGCGGGGTCGCAATGCGAGAGAAGCAGGCTAGAAGCGATGAAAGGGCCTTATCTGGGCGGCGCCTGGGCGGCGCCAGGTCCTCGTCCGGGATGCTGTAGGGGATCCCGCCCGCACTCGACATCAAGGTTTCGGCGCCCTCGGCGACGGAGCTGCCCGGCGAGTTTCAAACGCCCACGCTGCGCCGCCGCGCGCTCCAGGCGACTGCCGCGCTCGGCGTTCTGGTTGCGATCTTCCTGTTCGCACCAGGGCTGGGCGAGGTCCGGGACCAGCTGGCGGGCGCGAGCGCCGGCTGGCTGGTCCTGGCGGGGCTGCTCGAGGCCCTCTCGTTCGCCTCCTACGTGGTCATGTTCGGGCCGATCTTCTGCACCGGCCTGACCTGGCGGCGAAGCTGGCAGATCGGCGGCTCTGAGCTGGCGATGGGCTCACTGGTGCCGGCCAGCGGCGCGGGCGGGCTGGCGCTCGGCGCCTGGGTCCTGCACCGCGGGGGCATGGACGGCGAGCGGATTGCGCGTCGCTCGGTCGCGTTCTTCTTGATCAAGAGCGGGGTCAACTTCCTCGCGGTGGCCGTGCTCGGGACGGTGATGGCACTCGGCCTGTTCGGGCCGGAGCTGTCGCTGTGGCTGACCGCCGTCCCGGCCGCGCTGGCCACGCTGGTGCTTGGTGCGGTCGCAGCAATCCCCCGCCTCGGCCCCGGCCGCGCCCCCGGCCCGCGTGCCTCCGCCCTGCGCCGCGGGCTCAGTGCGGCACGAGCAGCGGTAATCGACGGCACCGGCGAGGCGCTCCAGATCCTGCGCTCGGGAAACCGCCGGGTGCTGGCGGGGTCATTCGGCTACTGGGCCTTCGACAACGCGGTGCTCTGGGCGACCTTCCACGCCTTCGGCCTCTCCCCGCCGCTGACCATCGTCCTGATGGGCTATCTGATCGGCCAGCTCGGCGGGCTGCTGCCGATCCCAGGCGGAATCGGCGGCATCGACGCCGGGCTGATCGGGACCCTGATCGTCTACGGGACGCCGGCGGCGGGCACCGCCGCGGCCGTGCTCGGTTACCGCTTGATCCTCTTCTGGCTGCCCCTGATCGTCGGCGGTATCGCCTTTGCCGCGCTGCGGCGCGACATGCCCGGCGGCGGCGAGCTGGCCGCGTGCGCGCCCGCGGTCGCCGCGCAGTCCGCTTGACGGCCTCGTCAGACTCGCTCGCAACGCCGTTTGCGCAAACCTGGAGGAGCTGAAATGGCCGAGGTTGCCTGCACGCATCTGGATCAGATCGAAGTGAAGCCACCGCCGATCGGCGAGGTCGAGGGCTGCGAGGAGTGTCTGAAGACCGGCGGCCACTGGGTCCACCTCCGGGTCTGTCTGAGCTGCGGCAAAATCGGCTGCTGCGACTCCTCCCCGAACCGCCACGCCACCAAGCACGCTGGCGAGGCCGATCACCCGATCGTGCGTTCGCTGGAACCGGGCGAGGACTGGTGCTGGTGCTATGAGGACCAGGCCGGCTTCGTCGTCGACTTTGGCTGAGCGACTGACGACGGCCCGAATGCCTTGATCCACGGCCGCGGTGCCAGGCCTCTCCCTCACAGGAGCGGTCCACGTCAAAGAGTTGCGGGCAGTGTCGTCGTTTGTCCCGCGCGGTCTGCTGTCGATGGCGCCAATCTGAGCGAAAGTGAGCGAGCCGCGCCGACCTAGATCGCTCTAGAATGGGCCAAGCGGCTCCGAGCCATCGCGTGATGGCGCTCCTGGGGTGCATCCCGTGAACTCAGATCAACAACCGCCGCGCGGCAAGGGCGCCGCCCTGGCGCTGCTGGCGACGACGCAGTTCGTCGTCATCCTCGACGCCTCGATCGTCAACGTGGCCCTGCCCTCGATCGGCACCGCGCTCGAGTTCTCGCAGGAAAATCTCTCCTGGGTGGTCAACGCCTACACCCTGACCTTCGGTGGCTTCCTGCTTCTCGGTGGCCGCCTCGCCGACCTCCTCGGGCGCCGCCGCATGTTCATGATCGGCCTCGTCCTCTTCTCCGTCGCCTCTCTGCTCGGCGGTCTCGCTCAGAGCGACCTGTGGCTGATCGCGGCGCGCGCGTTGCAGGGGCTGGGGGCGGCCCTCATCTCCCCTGCCGCGCTGTCGCTCGTCACGACGATCTTCGCCGAGGGCGCGGAGCGCAACCGGGCGCTCGGAATCTGGGGCGCCGTGGCGGGCTCCGGCGGCGCCGCGGGGGTGTTGCTCGGCGGCATGCTCACCGAGTGGGCCGGGTGGGAGTGGGTCCTGTTCGTCAACGTCCCGATCGGCGTCGCCGCCGCCGCGCTGGCGCCGCGCCTGCTGCCCGAGAACCGCGACGAGGGAGCGGCCCGGGAGTTCGACGCGACCGGCGCGGTCCTCGTGACCGGGGGACTCGCGCTTCTCGTCTACACCCTCGTAGACGCGGAGTCGGCGGGCTGGACCTCGACGCAGACGCTTGGCCTCGGCGCGCTGTCGCTGGCGACGCTTGCGGCGTTCGTCGCGTGGGAGTCTCGCGCTAGCCACCCGCTGATGCCCTTCAGCATCTTCCGGCTCAAGACCCTGCGCGGCGCGAACGCCGTGGGCCTGCTCCTCGGCATGGCGTTGTTCTCGATGTTCTTCTTCATCTCGCTCTACATGCAGCAGGTCCTCGGCTACAGCCCGATCGAGGCGGGCTTCGCGTTCCTGCCGCTGGCCGTGACGATCATGGTCAGCGCGACCGTGGCCTCGCGCCTGGTGACGCGCTTCGGCGCGAGGTCGTCGCTCGTCGTCGGCATGCTGCTCATCGCCGCCGCACTGGTGTGGTTCTCCCGGGCCGCGGCCGACGGCTCGTATCTGGGCGATCTGCTGTTCCCCTCGCTCATCGTCGCCGTCGGTCTCGGCTTCGCCTTCGTCCCCGTCACCATCGCCGCCGTGGCCGGGACGCGCCCCGACGAGGCCGGACTCGCGTCCGGGTTCATCAACACCAGCCAGCAGGTGGGCGGCGCGCTCGGGCTCGCGATCCTCGCCTCGATCGCCACCAGCCGAACGGCGAGCGTCGTCTCGGAAGGCGTAGGCGACCAGGCGGTGGCGCTGACGGAGGGTTTCCAGTCGGCTTTTCTCGTCGGCGCGGGTTTCGCGCTTGCGGGCGCGATCGTGGCCGCCGTGACGATCAGTTCGCGCGACTGTCGCGAGCGGATCGAGTCCGGGCGCGTGGATGTCCCCGTGCCCTGTGCGGAACAGCCACAGGCACGGGTGGGCGTCGCCGCCGGCTAGTCGAGGCGCCGAGTCAGCCACCCCAGGGCGGCAACGTGCTTCGTGCTTCCGCTCCCGGGCCGTTGCAAGCGTCTCCGTGGTTGAGGCGCAGACGATCGCTTGGGAGTGAGGAGCGCGCGCGACAGGATTCGAACCTGTGACCTTCGGTTACCTGCCGACGGCTGTCTGCGGCTCGATGTTCTGGTTCAGCCGGAAGAAGTTCGTCGGGTCGTATGCGCGCTTCAGCTCGACCAAGCGCTCGTACTGCCGGTCGCCGTAAGCCTGGCGGACCCGCTCGGCCCCCTCGTCGCCCAGGAAGTTGAGGTAGACGCGCCCGCCCGCATGCGGCTGCATGGCCGAGAAGAAGTCGCGCGCCCAGGCGACGTGCCGCTCGCCCCGGGGTCGCCGTCGGTCCAGACCGCGTTGATGTTCACGTTGTGGGCGGCGTCGCGCTGGCTGAACGCGGTCTCGTCCTCTCCCGCGCGGGCGAGGGCGCCCCCGAGCTGGAAGACGATGCAGTACGACTTCGGCGAGGTGAGCGCCGATGCGTGCTCGACGAGCGTGTCGATCGCGTCGTCGGTGAGCGGCGGCAGCTCGACCGACTTCCAGTAGCGGTGCCAGCCGTGCGGCACCAAGGGGTCGAACATCGACTGCAAGGCCGTGTAGGGCTTCGGCTCGAGCAGGTCGACGATCGGGCGGCCGAACTCCTTGAGCGGGCGGACGACCTCGGCGCCCTCGTCCGGAGATCCCGCGTAACAGGCGCCCGACCATCACGATCGGCTTGCCGTGCACCTCCTCCGGCAGGAAGGGGAGCGGCGGCGGCACCGACAGGTCGAAGATCGTGGTCAGCTCGTCGGGCGCCGTCGCGATGAACTCGCGGTAGAAGCGCAGGACCTCCGGCGCGTCCTCGAGGGGATGGAAGATCGGCCCGGCGAGCACGATCGGCCCCACCGGGTGAAGCCGGTACTCGAACGAGGTCACGACCCCGAAGTTCCCGCCGCCGCCGCGGATTCCCCAGAAGAGGTCGGGGTTCTCATCCCCGCTCGCGGTGAGGAGCTCGCCCTCCGCCGTCACCAGGTCGACCGAGAGGAGGTTGTCGACCGTCGCGCCGTGCTTTCGCATGAGCCAGCCGATGCCGCCGCCAAGGGTGAGGCCCGCGATGCCGGTGTGGGTGACGATCCCGCCCACCGTCGCCAGGCCGTGGAGCTGCGTCTCGCGGTCGAGCTCGCCCCAGAGCACGCCGGCCTCGGCCCTGGCGGTGCGCGCCGCCGGGTCGACCCTGATCCCCTTCATCGGCGAGAGGTCGATCACGAGGCCGCCGTCGCAGAGCGCATGACCACCGACGCCGTGGCCGCCGGAGCGCACCGCCACAAGTAGGTCACGCTCGCGCGCGAAGCGAACCGCCGCGACGACGTCGGCGACTCCGGTGCAGCGAGCGACGCAGGCGGGGCGGCGGTCGATCGCACCGTTCCAGATCGCGCGCGCGGCGTCGTAGCCTTCGTCGTCGGGGCCGATCACCGGGCCGCGGATAGAGTCGCGCAGACGCTCGAGGTCGGTGGTCGCCGCCGCCAGTGTTGTCGTCTCGGTAGTCATGTCGCCCACGCTACGCGGGTGTCCCGCCACGGACTAGACCGAATTTCGAACCAAGCGGTTCGAATTCCGAACCTGTCCTGCATTCGGGGCTAGCATTCCCGGAGGATGCGGAGCTACGCGCAGTACTGCCCGATCGCCAAGGCGAGCGAGATCCTCGGCGACCGCTGGACGCTCCTGATCGTGCGCGAGATGCTGGGCGGTGCGAGCGGGTTCAACGAGCTCCAGCGCGGCCTGCCGGGGATCTCGCGCTCGGTCCTCGCCGATCGGCTTCGCTCGCTCGAGCGGGCCGAGATCGTCGAGCGGCGCACCGGCCCCAAGGGGAGGACGCTTGACTATCGCCTGACGCTCGCCGGCCGGGACCTGGAGGCGGTCGTGCAGGCGATCGGGGAGTGGGGGGTGACCTGGTCGTTCACCGATCCGCGCCCCGAGGAGCTAGACCCCGACCTCTTGATCGTCTGGATGGCCCGCCACGTCGATCGTGAGCAGCTTCCCCCGGATCGCACGGTGGTCCAGTTCGACTTCCGCGACCCGGCGAAGCGCTACTGGATGGTGCTCGAGCCCTCCGAGGTCTCGGTCTGCCTCCAGCACCCCGGGTTCGACGTCGACCTCGAGGTCACGGTCGACACTGCGACCCTCTACCGCGTCTACCTCGGGCGCGCCGAGCTGGCCGGCGCGCTCCGGGCTCGCAAGCTGACCATGAGCGGCCCGAGGGCGCTTCAGCGCGGGTTCGGACGCTGGTTCGCCTGGAGCGCGTTCGCACCCGCCAGCCGGCGGGCCGACGAGCGCCGCAGGGCAGCGTCACCACTCGCAGGCCCCCAGAGGGTGCGGGTCGAACAGCCGCTGCCAACGCATCCTCGCTAGCCAAGTATCTCGCGGGGAGGGCAGGGTCGGCGAACCCGCGCGCACGACGGCTTCGGGGGCCACGGACCGTTCATGGCCGTCAGTGTCCAGACCCAGGGCAGCGAGCGCGATCTGCGCGACGATCCCGCCTCGCGCATCTACGGTCGATAGCCGCTGATCGCCCGTTGGTCACACGTCACCGGCAAGCGGTGAACCGGACGGCAGTGCAACGGGCCGCCCTTGGCGCGAGCGCGAGCAGCGCGCACCGATCACGCCCTAAATTGGGGACATGAGCCGCATCCGGCGGTGTCGCGACGACGAGCAAGACGTCATCCTGACGATCGTCAACGCTGCCGCCGAGGCCTATCGCGGCGTGATCCCGGCCGATCGTTGGCACGAGCCCTACATGGAGTCACGCGAGCTCGAGAGCGAGATCGCCGCCGGGGTTCGGTTCTGGGGCTATGAGACAGGCGGTGAGCTGGTCGGCGTCATGGGAGTCCAGGCGGTGCGCGAGGTCGAGCTTGATCCGCCACGCGTATGTCCTGCCCGACAGCCAGCGGCGCGGCGTCGGCGCGGCGCTTCTGCGGCATCTGCGGGCCATCAACGCGCGGCGCATGCTCGTCGGCACCTGGGCCGCCGCCGACTGGGCGATCCGCTTCTATAGCCGTCACGGGTTCGAGCTCGTCTCGCCCGAGCGCAAGACGGCGCTGCTCAAGACCTACTGGACGATCCCGGACCGCCAGATCGAAACTTCGGTGGTACTCGCCCATCCGCCGTTCGACGAGGCTTGATGAGGGGCGCCCACCTCGAGCGCTCGCGACCCGATCCTGGGCGGCCATAGGGCGACCCCTTACGCGCCGTGCTCGGGCCCGCGAGAGAACTGAGCCGGTCGCAGCTTACGCCGCCGCGGCACGGCGATCCGCTGTGGCCGGCCCAGCTCGCAGTGGCCCTCGCGATCGCGTGGGAGGGAAGGCGTCACTCCCGCCAAACGGGGCTCACCGGCTCGCGACCCTCCCCTTGCCGCGAGATACTGGGCGGGCGATGTCGCAGGAGAGAATGGAGTCGTCGATCTTCGCCCTGTATGACGCGTGTAACCGCCGCGACTGGGACACCGTCAAGGGAAATCGCCAGCCCGGACATCGTGCTTCAAGAGGCGCCCGGCACCGCCCCCGACCGCCGCATTTGTCGCGGTTGGGTCGAGGTGCGCGACTATCTCGACGGCTTCTTCAGGTTCTGGGAGCACGCGAGCATCGAGGTCCGTGAGATCGCCTGGGCCGACGAGGCCCTGGCCGTCGTTTCGGTCCGGAACACCGTGACTGGTCGCGGCAGCAGCGTCGAGGTCAGCACCGACTCGGGAACCGTGATCGAGTTCCGCGGCGGAATCCTCGCGCGGGCGACCCTCTATCGGACGCCGGAGGAAGCTCGCGAAGCCGCCGGGCTGAGGGGTAGGCCCTCGCTCATCTGACGCTGTCAGCCGTCGCCACCTGCCCTTGTCCAGTCCATCCCTGCAGTTGCTCAGCGCGGCTGATCTGCGAGTGGTGCTGGTGGCAGAAGCTCTCGAGGTTCGCGAGCGACCCGCCGGGCGGCGGTCGGCCGGTTTCAAGTTTGTCTTGCGAACCTGCCTCGGGTCTCGAGGTCCTCGTTCGCGCTTACCAATAGTAAGCGAGGACGCGGTCGTCGTCTACCTGGACTTGATCGTTCAGCGGCGCTTCAGCGTGACCGCGTCGATGCCCGCGGCAAAGGGCCCCTCATTGTCCACCTCCACCAACCGCAGCCTCACCGTGCGCCCAGCGAACCGCGAGAGGTTCTCGCTGACCGGGTCCGGCGTCATCGTCAACGGATCGCCGACCCTGGTCCTGAAGATGTTCGTCAGGACGTGCTTGGCCTTGAGCGAGCGCAGCGGCGAGTTCGGCTTCATCAGGTCGATCCGGTACTGCTGGTTCGACGCGCCGGTGTGGCGGAGGCTCTTGGGGGTGAAAAAGGCGGTTGACGGTGTTGACGTAGTAGACCTGCATCGTGAGCCTGTAGCGCACGTTCCTCTTCAATCGCAGGTCGCGGTAGAGGACGTTTGAGCCCGGGCCGCCCTGGACCGTCTGGGCGGCGAAGTCGCCCCGCGGTGGGGGGGATAGCCCGTTGGCCCCCGGCCCCGAGTAGATCTGCCAGTTCCCGTCGCCGAGGCTGTTTGTCTGCCACCTCGAGAAGTCGCCGCTCTCGAAGCCACCGTTCCTCGGGGCTCCCCAGGCGAGCGTCGCGCCCAGCGCCACGAGGCAAAGCGTGGCAGCGCCGATGGCCAACCATTGCTTGAGTCTCCGGTTCACGTTTGAACCCCCCTCCGCGCTCCGGCCAGCGCGTCGTTCGGAGAAGATGATGCCCCGCACCGGAATCCCGAGGCGACGCGACCCTACCCCGTTCGAGGCTCAGATGCAAGCGGCTCGAATAGGGCCCGGCCCCCAATCGATTTCGCGGGGCTAGCCCCCCAACCCCCGACATCCTGACGGCGCGGAGCGCGCCGGCCGTCAGCCGACCGGCTCGAGCGTGGCCGCGACGACGTCGCGACTACGCCGGGCCGGTCCGCCGGCGCCGAGCGCCTGGGCCGACGCGTACGAACCCTCGAAGATCAGGGTCAGGGCGTCGGCGAGCTGATCGGGGTCGGCGACCGGCGGGGTCAGCTCGCGGACGAGCTCGCCGAATCGCTTGTTGACCCACGCCTTCAGGGCGACCGCGTGCCGATGCGCCGGATCGCTCTCATCGGGGATCTCCGCGAGCGCCATCAGGAACGGACACCCGCGGCAGTTCTCCGGCTGCACCTGCTCGTCGAGGGCTTCGAACAGGCCCAACAGGCGCTCGCGCGCCGGGCGATCCGCGCTTCCGAGGGATTGGTCGAACCATCCCCTATAGAGGGCTCCCGCCCGTTCGACGTAGGCGGCGACGAGGCCGTCCTTTGACCCGAAGAGGCGGTAAAGCGTGGTCGGCGCGACCTCGGCCGCGCTCGCGACCGCGTCGACTCCGGTGGCGTGGATGCCGTGCCAGTAGAAGAGCTCGTGGGTCACGTCGAGCACGCGCTCCCGGGTCTGCGCCGAGGATCGGCGCTCGTTCGTGGATGGCATCTCCGAGCGCAGTATGGCAGCAAACAGGGATGTTAGGTATCGTTCCCTAACAGTGAGATTCCTCGTCACCGGCGCGACCGGCCACGTCGGACCCGAGCTGATCTCGATACTGCTCGAGCGCGGCCATGCGCTGCGTGCGGTCGTCCGGGACCGTGCGGCACCGCTCGATCGGAACGTCGAGGCCTTCGTCGGCGATCTCAACGCTGCCGAGACTCTTCGCCCCGCGCTCGCCGGGGTCGACGGGGTCTTCCTCCTGAGCGGGTACGACGACGCGGGCCTGGTTCGTGAGCTGCGGTCCGCGGGGGTATCGCGGGTGGCGCTGTTGTCGAACAGCGCGGCTCCGAGCGGCGACCTGTCGAACGCGGTCGCCGCGTATCACGTGAGGTCGGAACGGGCCCTGGAGCAGTCTGGAATCCCGGCAACCCTTCTGCGACCGAACAGCTTCATGTCGAACGCGCTTCGGTGGCTCCCGCAGATCGAGTCGGGCGCGCCGATTAGAGAGGCGTTCTCCGACGTCCCCATCGCCACCAACGATCCCCGTGACATCGCCGCGGTCGGTGCGGTGGGCTTGCTCGCCGACGAGCCGGAGACCCGTGCGTATCGGATCACCGGGCCCGAGCCGCTGCGGGCGGCCGAACGGGTCGCGATCCTGAGCGAGGTTCTCGGGCGCGAGCTCCCCTTCGAACCGCTCTCGAACGAGGAGGCGCGGCAGCAGATGAGCGCGAGCATGCCGGAGGCGTACGTGGACGCGTTCTTCGACTTCTTCGTCGAGGGATCGCTCGACGAGACGACGGTCCTGCCGACCGTCGAGGCGGTCACGGGACGACCACCCCGGACCTTCCGCGAGTGGGCTCAGGAGCACGCCGGCGAGTTCGGCTAGGCGATGGAGGGCGGAGATCAAGCTGCACGGCGTTCGACACCTTCGCTCTCGTCGTGCTGCCCACCCGCCTATCTGCTCGGCCTGTTCACCCACGTCCGGGTAGTGCAGAGCTCGTAGGAGGAAGCCCTCGGACGAGTGCTCTCCTGTTCACGACGCGCAGTCTTAGCTGATTCTTAACGGCGTGAGGGAGAATCGGGCCATGCGGATCCTCGTCGTCGACGACGAGCCGGCCGTCCGCGACGCGCTTGAGCGTGCCCTCCGCCTCGACGGCTACGACGTGGACCTCGCTGAGGACGGCAAAGAGGGTCTAGCTAAGTTCGGCCGCCTCGCGCCGGATGCGATCGTGCTCGACCTGCTGATGCCATCCATGGGGGGCATCCAGATGTGCCGCGAGTTGCGCGAGGCCGGCGACCGTACACCGATCCTGATCCTGACGGCGCGCGACGCCATCTCGGACCGGGTCTCCGGGTTGGACGCCGGCGCCGACGACTACCTGGTGAAGCCCTTTGCGCTCGAGGAGCTGCAGGCTCGCCTGCGGGCGTTGCTGCGGCGCAGCGCTGGGGACGAAGACGGCGTTCTGGCGCACGGCGACCTCGTCATGGACACCAGCACCTACGAGGTTTGCCAAGGGACGCGGCGGGTTGAGCTGACCCGCACGGAGTTCGAGCTGCTGCGCCTGTTCCTCGAGCATCCGCGCCAGGTCCTGACGCGCTCCGTGATCCTGGAGAGGGTGTGGGGCTACGACTTCGGTCGATCGTCGAATTCGCTGGAGGTTTACGTCGGCTACCTCCGCCGCAAGCTCGAGGCGGCTGGCGAGCCACGGGTCCTTCAGACCGTGCGCGGGGTCGGCTATGCGCTCCGTGAGCGATGACCTTCCGCCGCCGCCTCGCCCTGGTCTCGGCCACCGCAGTCGCGGTCACCGTGATCATCGCGTCGGCGATCGTCTACGTGGTTGTCCGTCAGCAGCTTCGGGATCAGGTGGACAGCGGCCTCGTCGAGCTGACCGCCGGCGCGAGCGTCGCGGCGGTTCCGGCGCCCATCTCACGCGGGGACCTCGCGCTGCCGCTACGAATCCGATCGCGCGCCGACCGCGCAATCCCAGCTCGGTCACGTCTACGCCTGGTGCTCCCCGACACCCCGCTCGGCACCCCGGCCGCCTACAGCCAGTTGGTCGATGCGCGTGGTCGGACGCTCCGCCCTCCGGGTGAGAGCGTCTCACTCCCCGTCTCGGAAGCGGCTCGTCAAGTCGCGGCAGGGGAGCGGGAGTCGTTCTTTGCCGATGCCGAGGTGGGTGGAGCTCACGTCCGCGTGTACACGGCCCAGGTTGGTCCGGGGCAGGCCGTTCAGGCGGCGCGTTCGCTCGATGACGTGGATGCCACGCTCGGCCGCCTTGCGCTCGTGCTCGGACTCGTCAGCGTTGGAGGGATGGTGCTCGCCGCGCTGCTCGGGCGCGCGATCTCGCGGACGGCGGTCGCACCGGTGACGCGGCTCACCGAGGCCGCCGAGCACGTCGCGCGAACGCGCGACCTCGGGCGCCGGATCGAGACCGGGACCCACGCCGACGAGCTCTCGCGGCTCGCCTCGAGGTTCAACGCGATGCTTGAGGAGCTCGACCACGCGAGCACTGCTCAGCGGCGGCTCGTCGCCGACGCCTCACACGAGCTGCGCACCCCGCTCACCAGCTTGCGCACGAACATCGAGGTCCTGGCGAGGCCGAACGGCCTTCGGGATCACGACCGCAAGAGGCTGATGGACGATGTCGTCGCTCAGCTCGACGAGCTCGGCGTCCTCGTCGGCAATCTGGTCGATCTCGCCCGCGACGATGAGCCCGCGATCGGCACGGAGGAGCTCCGCCTCGACCAGCTCGTGGATGTAACCGTCACGCGAGCCCGACGGAACGCACGCGGGGTGCACTTCATCACCAGTCTCGAGCCATGCGTCGTGCGGGGAGTTCGCGAGCGCCTGGAACGTGCCGTGAGCAACCTGCTGGACAACGCGGCAAAGTGGAGTCCTGAGGGCGGCGACATCGAGGTGACGGTGCAAGGGGACGGCGAGATCGCGGTTCGCGATCACGGACCGGGTATCGACCCGGGAGATGTATCGCGTGTCTTCGACCGCTTCTACCGGGCCGATGGCGCTCGGGGCATGCCCGGATCGGGGCTGGGACTGGCGATCGTGCGTCAGGTCGCCGAAGCCCACGGCGGGTCGGTGAGGGTTAACGGCGCCCCCGGTGGCGGAACCGTGCTCACGATGCGATTGCCCGTCGCCGGATCCTTATCCGATTCTTCTGCGCCTCTCAACTGATTCTCAGCTGGCGCTGGTCTCCTGAAGATCCGTGCCTATCCGCTGAAGGAGGTCGAGATGAGGAAGTATTGGCTGTTCGGGGGAGCGCTCATCGCGCTCGGGGCGGCGATCGTCGCCCTTCCGGCCTGGGGGGACTCGAAGGACGAGCCGGCTGGGTACCTCGCGAGCTCGCAGCGAGCGCACGCGTCGGTACCGATGGGATTCAAGTTCCCGGTCAGCGCCGAGGAAGCCCAGCGACAGCGCGAGCGGCTCGACGAGCTGACCACGTGCCTGCGAGAGCGTGGCGCCGACATACCGGGCTTCAACGTTGATGCCGGTGGAGTCGCGATCATGCTGCCGCCCGCAGCCGCGGATCGGGCCCTGCGCGAGGTCGCCGAGGAGTGCGGCCTGCCCGCCCCGCCGACACGTGCCGACTTCGCCGAACAGCGAGATGAGCTGGAGGCCCGGCGTGCACACCTCGGTGACAGGCTCGCGCGGTGTCTGCCGCCGCTGCGCCGACGGCCCCTTCACCGCGTGCCTTGAGAGTGCGGTCACCAGTCTCCGCTCAGAAAAAAGGCGCGGAGTCTCGTCAGATCCTCGCGCGGTCGAGTGCGGTGGCGCATTCATCCTCGGGCTGGGGATGGATCTTTGGAATCAAAGCGCGGAGAAGCTCTTGCAGCCGCTCGAGGATTTCACCAGTAACGCGGGCAATCGTTGTTCCTGAGACTGCGCCGGCGCCGCCGACCCCGACGTCGTGGTCGGTGATCATGCCGATGTGCGCGTAACAAAGCTCAAGCTCCCGTGCGAGGTGGCATTCGGGGTACGTGACCATGTCGACGACGTCACAGCCGATGCCTCTGAAGAACTCCGATTCCGCTCTCGTCGAGAAGCGCGGGCCCTGAATCACGACGACGGTCCCGCTGTCGTGGACCGGGATCCCAAGCTCGCGAGCGGTTACGACCACGGTTCGGCCGAGGTCGGGGCAGAAGGGCTCCGCCGCGGAGACGAGCTTCGTTCCAGGTCCTTCGTAGTAGGAGTCGGCCCGCCCACGGGTCTGATCCATGAACTGGTCGCAGACGACGAAGTCGCCCTGGTCGAAATCCAGCCGCAGCGCCCCGCAAACACCGGGGCCAACGATCCGCCGGACGCCGAGTTCCTTCATCGCCCAGACGTTCGCGCGGTAGGGAATCTGTGGCGGCGGCAGTTCCCGGTTCTCGCCACGGCGCGGCAGGAACGCGACGCGTTTCCCGCCG
This sequence comes from uncultured Actinomycetes bacterium, assembly GCA_963788115.1. Lineage (GTDB taxonomy): Bacteria > Actinomycetota > Thermoleophilia > Solirubrobacterales > 70-9 > CAWBFD01. The sequence continues at coordinate 468,267 of CAWBFD010000002.1, read as the reverse complement.
ATCTCTCCGATCGTTATCGGGGCGGACGTCTTTCCGTAGGGCGTGTCGAGTTCGACCCGTTCTCCGTCTGCAAGGGGGGACGAATCGGCACCAATGCCGATGATGCCAATCTCGACTTCCGCCACCTGCGTGAGCGTACTGCGCCGGGGCAGTGCCCGCCTACTTACGCGCTCGACCTCCGTGTTGGAGCTTCTTCGACCACCGAACGCGGTAGCGCCCGCGATTCCTCACCGCTGGGCAGGTACCGCGCTCACACGGAGGTCCCTGCCAAAGGCGCGCCTGAAGACGTCGCTTTGTCGCTGCGCCGCCCAGCGCGCGATCGAAACGTCCTCATTCGCCTCCAGCGTGAGGTCGACGACCCCGTCGTGCACGGCGACGCGCGTGCCCTGCACCGCTTGATCGCGAGCTCGCTCGAACTGCTCGGCCAGTCGCAGGACCGCGGAGCAGCGGGCCAGAAGGTCCTCATCACCTTCCCGCGCGAGGCTGGCGAGGTCCCCCATGCTCGGCTTGCCCTTGCGGTGGTAGCGGACCATCTGTGCGATCAGGGCGATCTCCCGTGACGAGTATCCCGGGAGTCCAGCGTTCAGAACGAGGTAGCGCGAATGCTTGTGATGGTCGTCGTAGTCCACCGCGGTGCCGATGTCGTGCAGGATCGCGGCCGCCCAAAGCAGCTCGCGCTCCGCGGGGTCGCCGCCGTGCAGGCCCACGCTCGCAAGCTCGTCCCAGGCCTCGAGGGCGAGCCGCGCCACGTGCCTCGTGTGGGCGGGATCCGCGTGGTACTGCCGGGCGAGGTTGAGGACACTCTCGCGCCGCACATCGTCGAACAGGGGCGGATCCCGGCCCTCGAGCAGCGTCGAGAAGAACACTCCCTCACGCATCCCCGCCTCCGTCACCTCGATCGCATCGAAGCCGCCGGCCGCGATCACCTCCTCGATCACCACCGCACCGGCGAGGATCAAGTCGGCGCGTTCGCGTTTGATCCCGGGCAGCTCGCCCCGCTTCGAGGCGGGACGCTCGGCAAGGCGCCGCACCAGCTCCTCCAGTTCCGCTCGGCCGAGCGCGAAGCCCTGCACCCCATGCGTCGGCAGGCCCGCGGCGAGCTGCGCCGCGGTGGCGAGGTTGCGCAGGGTGCCGCCGATCCCGGCGAGGCGCCCGCCTGCTTCCGCCGAGCCCTCGAGCCAGGGCGCCGACCGGAGCTCTTGCCGCACGTGCGCGCGCAGCTCCTTGAGCTGCTTCGGCTTCGCCTTCTCGTCCGGCAGGAAGCGCTCCGTCATTCGCACGGCGCCGAGCGGCCAGGAACGGGAGTCGAGGTCGCGGCGGTCACGGACATGCACCAGCTGGAGCGAGCCGCCTCCGAGGTCGAGCGCGACTCCCTCCGTCAGCGCGGTGGAGTTGACCACGGCCAGATAGCCGTAGCGCGCCTCTGCCTCCGGCGGGAGCACCTCGATCTCGAGGCCGGCCCGCTCGCGCGCACGTCTCAGCAGCGTCGCCTGGTTGGTTGCGTCGCGGATCGCTGAGGTCGCGACCGGTCGTACCTCATCGATGCCCACGGCGCGGCAGAAATGCGCGTACAGGTCGATGGTCTCGAGCGCACGCTCCATCGGTTCGGGCTGAAGCGCCCCGGACACGCCGAGTCCGGCGCCAACGCGGACGCTCTCGTGAATCTCGTCGGTGCGCTTCCACCAGGCCCCCGGCACCCAGGTGAAGACCACCAAACGGAACGAGTTCGAGCCGAGGTCGATCACCACGGCCCGGCGCTCGCTCATGGCGACCTCGGCCAGATGGAGACGCGAGGCCGCAGCATCGGCCGCGGCCTCGCCTCAGACCGGTTCAGCTGTTAGCCGCCGGCACTCGCTTCGGCTCCGGCTCGGCGACTGGCCGCTCGCGAGGCTCGCGCTCGACGACCGGCGTCGTCGGCTCGGACCGCCCGCGCTCGCGGTCCAAGAGGAAGCGCACCTCCTCCTCGAAGCGCTCGTCGCGCTCCTCCCGAGAGAACCGCTTGCTGTAACACATGCTCACCACCTCCGCTTGGCTCGGATCACGGCCGATCATGACAGGCTGGGGTGGGGCGCGAGCGCCCCGTTCCTGCGAGCCCCCGGGTTCCCCTGAAACGAAGGAAGGGGTACCCGGTCAAGGAGTCGTGGGTCTGTGAGTCTCGGCACGGAGTGGAATAGCACAGCCGTGCCCGGCCTCCTTGCTGGTGTCAACTGACTGACCCGAAGGAGGTCGACTCATGTCAAGCAAGTTCCCACGAGGCCCGCGCACGACGGTCACTACCCTGGTCGCCGCCGCGGCCGCGCTCGCGCTCACAGCAACGGCGCTCGGCGCGCTGCAGCTCGGTGACGACTCGGGACGGGTCGTCGTCGGCGCGGACAACGACTCGCCAGACGACCCCGTGATCCAGAACGGCGCCGCCGCCAACCAGTCCCTGCGCAAGGGGGACCAGATCGTCGGCGATCAGACCGACGAGGTTCAGATCGGTCGGCTCGGACCCGACGTGCTCCTTGCCCAGGGCGGCCGGGACGTGATCGTCGGCGGGACGGAGCGCGGCTCTGACGTTGCCAACTTCCCCAACTTCGACATCGCCGACGGGGACGCTGGGAACGACGCGTTCATCTGGGCCCCGGGCGACGGCTCGGACGCCTTCCTCGGCGGCGAGCCCACCCGTCATCCGGGCCGTGATCTCGACCGGTTGATCGTCGGAACCATGGAGGTCGACGAGGACGACGACAGCCTGCCGCAGCTCGACCGCACTGAGTTACGGAAGGCTGCCCACGGCGATCGTCTCCAACGACCTCCTTCCGGCGACGATCGGCGGCGACAGCAATCCGATCACGACGGTGCCGAACTCCTGCGAGGTTGTCCGGGCGCCCGAGGGCCTCGGCTACAACTTCCTCGTGCGGATCTCCAACGCCGCCACCGGAGTGCAGGCGGTGACCCTCCGCCTGAAGGAGGTCGAGCAGGTGCTCTGCGGCGCCGCCGGCGAGGGTGCGCCGGGAGAGGGGATCGTGGCCACCTCGCTCGGACGGCGTGGCAACGGCCCCGTGCAGTCCGTCGAGGGATTCGAGCCCGCGGAGGGCTCACGGCTCGATCAGCTGGTCGATTGAGCGCATCCCGCGGCATGTCGCATGCCGTCGCGGGAATCGTCGAGCGCGGCCGCCGGCATCGCCGGCGGCCGCACCGGCGTCCCCGGGCGCGCCGACGAGGCTAGGGTGGCGCCGTCAAAGCCGCGGGAGACCCACAGCCATCCCCCTCCGCCGGGCGCAGGCTCGATCCCGAGCGGCTCGCGGACCACCTCGACCGCCTCTACCGTGCGGCGCTCGGTCTCTCCGGCTCCCACCACGATGCGGAGGACCTGGTTCAGGAAACGTACGCGCACGTCCTCGACAAGCCTCGGTTCCTGCGCTCGGACGACGACCTCGGGTACCTGCTGCGGGTGCTCCGAAATACCTTCAACAGCCGCTACCGCCGCCACGCATCGCGACCGCGAGAGACGGTGCTGGAGGAGGACTCAGCACCGATGGCGGACCCCGCTGCCGTGGAGCCGTCCGTGACGCTCGAGACGCGGGAGGTGCTCGAGGCGGTTGCCGACCTGCCGCCGGAATATCGTGAGGCGGTGGTAGCCGTCGACATAGCCGGTCTCAGCTATCGCGAGGCTGCTCGTGCCCTCGGCGTACGCCAGGGAACGATCATGAGCCGCCTGCATCGTGGCCGCCGTCAGGTGGCATCCAAGCTGAGCCCGGGGTAGCTACGCGCGCCGGCGTACGACGCTCAGGAGACGACCGCGCCCTCTCCGTTCCAGGCGGCAAGATCGAGCAGGGTGTCGCGTTCGAGTCCACGTCCCGAGAGCACGCAGACGTGGCCGCGCCGCAGCCAGGTGACCACCGTCCGCCCGTCGTCGCGATAGCTACGAAGCTCGATTCCCTCGCGGGTAGTCACCCTCGCATGCTGAGGCCACTCGAGCGCCTCGCCGGACACGATCGTGTAGCCGATGCGGTCGCCGGCGTGCTCATAGAAGACGGTCTCCATCCGACGCCCATCGAGCTCGTCGATCCGTCGCCCCGTGGGACGCCAGCCCAGCTCCGGGCCCCAGTTCGGGAACGCGACACCCTCCACTGCGGCCGCCAGTAGCGCCGGCTCCGTGGCCCGTGGCTCAGGCGCAGGGGCTGACGCTGACAGGGTGGCGAGCTCGTCTGCGTCGCCGATCGTCGGCTCTCGGGCTCCGCCAGGGAGGATCAGGATCGCTGCGATCACCACCGCCAGCGCGGCGACCCCGCCGACCACAACAGGTCGGCTCACGATCGAGGTACGACTGCGTGACTGCCCTGAGCGGCCGGCGTGCTCCGACTCGACCCGGGCGCGCAGGCTCGCCGGGGCGTGGACGTCCACTCCACGCAGCGCGTTGACCGCCTGCCGTTGGCGCTCGAGCTCGGCCCGCCGCTCGGGAGATCGCGCCACCCGCCGCTGCAACCGGGTCCGTCGCCAAGCCGGCAGCGTGCCGTCGGCGAGCGAGGTCAGCCGACGCAGCTCGCGCTCGCCGAGTGTCGTGGGGGTGTGCTGGCTCTCCGTCACCGGTGGCTCGATCCTTCGGGACGCTCCCACGGCCCGCTTTATTCCATCGCCGCTGCACGCCCGTCGGTGTTGTGTCAGGGCACTTCCACGCCGGCTGGAGGCGGCCGCAGGACCTCCGTCATCGCCCACGCGGCGCGGAAGCCGAGTCGGGCGTACAGCTCCTTGGGCCGGCCTTCGTCGTCGGCGACGATCCAGATGTCCCGAGCGTCGCTCGCAGACTCGATCGCGGCCCGGGTGATCGCCGTGCCGCGGCCAGCGCCGCGGTACTCGGGGTGGACATATACGTGCGTGATCTCGGCCGTCCCGCCGTGACGTTCGAGTTGGGCGTAGGCGATCGGTGCGCGACCGTCCATGACGGCGAGGACCCGTGCCCCGCATCTCAGCGCCACCTCACGCGCTTCGGCGTGGTAACCGCCGGGGTCCATCCCCGGGAAGTCCTCCTGGTGCCAGGCGACACGCAGGTCGTGCACCGTGTCGTACGGGACCTCCTCGACCCCGATGTCGGGTCCGGGCGGGACCAAGCTCTCGTGGCACATCCAGATGAGCCTTTCGGTCTTCCAGCCCATGGCCTCGAAGCCGGCTCGAAGCGGCTCGGCGGCCTCGGCGAGATCGAAGTCCAGGCAACGGTGCGAGAGCCCCGCGAGCGCCTCGTCCGCAACGGCCGCCAGGGCCTCGACGCTCATCGCCGGGTCCTCCTCGACCCGAACGAGGTTGAACGCCCAGTAGCTCGGGTGCCGTGTGGCTCGCACGATCGTGCCATGCGCCCACGGCTCGATCACGTCGCAGATCGCGTCATGGGTGGCATTGCGGCGTGCCCGGGCGCGGGCCGCCGCGCAGGGGTCATGGGCGCCGACGGGGGTCATGCCCCGGCAGGCTAAGTGGTCAGCGACACGTCCCACCCGGACGATCGATACTGCGCCCGTGTCCTTCGTTCCGCCCGCCCGCCACCTCCTGCGGGCCAGAGACCTCGCCGACGCTCGCTACTTCGAGCCGCTCACGGTCGACGACCTCGCCCGCGCGGCGGGGCTCTCGCGCGCGCACTTCAGTCGCGAGTTCCGCCGCACCTTCGGGGAATCGCCACACGCCTATCTGCTGACCAGGCGCCTCGAGCGCGCCGCGGCCCTGCTGCGAGCCACCGATCGCTCGGTCGCCGAGATCTGCTTCTCGGTGGGCCTGCAGAGCGTCGGCTCCTTCACGACCAGCTTCACACGCACATACGGCCTCTCGCCGACCGCGTACCGGGCCGCCTTCCCACCCGCCAGCACATACGCGCTGGTCCCGGCGTGCGTCGTTCACGTCTACGCACGCCCGAAACACAGCACGTTTCGAGAAGACAGGACCGCCGCGCGGGGCTAGCGTCCCGAAGACTGACCAGCCGGGCGCCTCTCGAGTGCTCGACACACCTGGAGGGACGTAGTGATGAGCAAAATCGTTGTCACCAGCAATCTGACGCTCGACGGCGTCATGCAGTCACCCAGCCATCCCGACGAGGACCGCCGCGGCGGGTTCGAGCACGGCGGTTGGGCGCCGCCCTACGCCGATTCGGTGATGGAGCGCGTTATGGGTGAGGGAATCGCCAGGGGCGGTGCGCTGCTGTTCGGGCGACGGACATACGAGCAGTTCGCTGCCTTCTGGCCCAATCAGCCCGACGACAACCCTTATGCCGAGGTGCTCAACAACCGCCAGAAGTACGTCGCATCGACGACGCTGGACGACCCGCTGCCATGGAGCAACTCCACACTGCTCGAGTGGGATGCCGCCGAGGCGGTGGCCGAGCTCAAGCAGCGGCCGGGCAAGGACATCGTGGTGCTCGGGAGCGGCGACCTCGTGCGGTCGCTGATGCGTCGCGACCTTGTGGACGAGTACGTGCTTTCGATCCATCCGCTGGTCGCGGGATCCGGGCGCCGTCTCTTCCCCGACGGCGGCTCGTTCGCCGCGCTGCGGCTGGTCGACGCCGTGACCACGACCACCGGCGTGGTGATCTCGACCTACCGGCCGGCCGAACCGACGGAGCCGGGGACCGCCTAGGCCCTGTCACACCGACGACTGGAGACACTGATGATCAAGATCGCCAAGGTGCACCTTTGGGTGCACGACCAGGATGAGGCGCTCGCCTTCTATACACAGAAGCTGGGCATGGAGGTGCGCGCCGACGCCACGCTGCCGGAGATGGGCAACTACCGCTGGCTCACTGTGGGGCCGGTCGGGCAGCCCGAGGCCTCGATCGTGCTGGACGCGATCCCGGGGCCGCCCGCGATGGAGGCCGCGACGGCCGAGCAGGTCCGAGACCTGATGGCGAAGGGGTGGGCCGGGACGGTATTCCTGGAGACCGATGACTGCCGGCGCGACTACGAGGACCTGAGGGCCCGTGGAGTCGAGTTCGTCGAGGAACCCGAGGAGCGCCCATACGGAATCGATTCCTATTTCCGGGATCCCTCGGGCAACCCCATCAGGCTGATGCAACTTCGGGACGCGGAGACATCCTGAGCGGAGATGCTCCGCTCGGCGTTTCGCTCGGTGGCGATGTATTGTCGGCGCAGCCTGAACACCAGACCGAGGGGGTTCCAAATGGTCAACGGTTTGCGGCGGCAGCTGAGCTATGCCAACGTGATGGCGACGCTCGCGGTCTTCCTCGCCCTCGCCGGAGGAGTCGCTTGGGCGCTGGCACCGAACAGCGTCACGTCCAGCCACATAAAGGACAATGCGGTCAAGTTCCGCGACCTCGAGGGGGTCAAGGCCTGGAACAAGCGCGTGCCGGTCACCGGCTCGGACCCCGATGCGGCCGTGGCCCGGGCCGAGGCGGATCCGGTGCCGCTGGCGAAGCGGGGAACGATCACGATCTACGGCAAGTGCTACCGGAGCGAGACCAGCGGCAACGTCTTCGCGCTCGCCTTCGCGCGGACCAAGGTCGACGGGGCGCTCTACCGGCGAGACAACGGCGGCCTCCAGCGCCTGGACACGGCGACCCCCGAGCAGGATCGCAACATCACCGGGAACGCCGCCGCCGTGGAGAACGCGGTCGGGATCTGGGACCCCGGCTTCGACCGCACCACGATCCTCGCCGCTGGCCACACGCTCGCCCTGAACGTCGTCAATCACCCGGCCGCCAAGAACGGGACGCTGGCGATGGGGGACGCGCCGTTTGGCGCCGGCGATCGCTGCTCGTTCAGCGGCTTCGTGGTGGGCTGAGTCGCACTTCCGTGAGTCAGACATCCCGTCGGCGGACTTGTGCTCGATGCGCGGGGCGCCTGCGGTCGTGGTCGCGATCCCGCCGAGCCTCATCGGCAACACGCTCGCGACCTCCGTCACTCCGGTGGCTCAACCCCACGCGAACAGACTGCGAAAACGCGGATGCCCCAGGCCTGGTTCGTGCCCCCGTTCACCTCGATCGCGCTCGCGCGCCAGCCGTTGAAGTCGTCGATCGGGTCCGCCACGAAGGCCGGCCGGCTCGTGGTCAACGCCACGAATCCGGTCCCCCCTGTGGTGGGCGCGAGCGCGCCGCCGCCGATTGGCAGCTTGCCGTCTGGACACTCGACCTGGGCGGACTTGTCGCTGGAGGTAACCGTGCTACCGCCGTCGACGATCTCGACGTCTCGCGGGATGCCTCGCGGGGCAAGGTCGCTGCTCTTCACCTCCCCGTTCCTGATGTGCTTGGAGCGCACCGCGTTGCGCTTGATGTCGCCGGCGCCAACCGTCGCCGCGGCGAAGGCGCCGCCACCGAGGACGACGAACGCCAGCAGCGTCACCATCACGTTTGCGTAGCTGAGACGGCGTCTGATCCGTTCGCGCATCCTTCTCTCCCTCTCGGACCGTGGCCCGGATCTGCCACTGCTTACGCTTTCCGACTCCGAAGCTGTCGCTCGGGCTCGACGTGCGTGAGCGACCGTGGCCTTGTTTACACGGTGCCCAGCATCCCACCGGGTCACGGGTGGGCGCAAGCGGGCTGGTCGGGCGGCGAAGGTCGAGTTCAACGAGCGAGCTGAGGCACTCGACGCGGCAGGCCTGTCCGGGTAGTCACGCCACTCCTCCATCGGCTTGCTCGTTGCGGGCGTCCCTCGGTCGCATATCGTGGCGAGGCTGATGACCCTGATCGACCCCGACCGTCGCTGGGGGCAGACCGGCCGTCCCGGCTACGCCGGACTGCTGTCGTTCGCCGGGGCGCCGTACACGGAGAGCCTCGAGGATCTGGCCGGAGTCGACGTGGCGATCGTGGGGGCGCCGATCGATGAGCTCACCTCCGGGCGGCCGGGCGCCCGGCTCGGACCCCGGGCGATCCGAGCGGCCAGCGACGGCGCCGGGCCCCATCTCGACGTCGGGGTGGATCCGCTGGAGGAGTTGCGGGTCATCGACTACGGCGACGCTCCCATCACTCCCGCTGACCCCACCGCCTCCCACGCGGCGATCGAGGCCACCGTCGGGGAGATCGTCGACGCCGGCGTGATGCCGCTGATCCTGGGTGGCGACCATTCGATCGCGGAGCCGGACATGCGCGCCTGCGCCCAACGACACGGGCACTTGGGGCTGATCCACTTCGATGCGCACACCGACACCGGGCGTGCGGTCTTCGGTGCGGAGTTCTCGCACGGCACCCCGATGTACCGGCTGGTCGAGCAGGGTCACGTCGACGGCGGCCGCTACGCCCAGCTCGGTCTCAGGGGCTACTGGCCGGGAGAGGCGGAGTTCGCCTGGCAGCGCGAGCGCGGGATCGCCGCCTTCCCGATGCGTGAGATCCGGGAGCGCGGGATCGAGGACGTTCTCTCGCGGGCGATCGCGGAGGTGGGGCCGGGGCCTGCCTTCGCGTCGATCGACGTGGATGTGCTCGACCCGGCATTCGCGCCGGGGACCGGCACGCCCGAGCCGGGCGGGATGACCAGCGCCGACCTCCTGTGGGCATGCCGCGAGCTCGCGTCGCGGCTCGAGCTGGTCGGCGCCGACGTGGTCGAGGTGATGCCCGAAGCAGGCGGGTTCCGGGACATCACCGCCTCGGTTGCCTCCCGGATCGCGCTCGAGCTGCTCACCGGGATCGCACTCCGGCGGGCACGCTCGTGACCGCATGGCATGATTCGGAGCCGTTCGGGGAACGGGAGGGACTGGTCGGAAGGGAAGCCTCGTGATCACGCACCACTCCCGGATCGCCCTCGCGGCAGCCGCGGTCCTCGCTCTGTGCGGGACGGTGGCGGAGGCCGCCTCGAAGCAACCCGAGATGAGCCTGAGGCAGGTCAGCGAGCCGCCGGCGCAGCTCACCCAGGGAGAGTCGTTCGAGATTAGGGGGGTGGTCAAGAACGTCGGCAAGCGGAGCGCGGCGGCGACCGTCACGGCCGCGCTCCTGAGCCAGGGTCCCAAGGGTGTGAGCCGCCCGAGCGTCGGGCGCCACGCGCTCCCACTCGGCGAGGTCACGGTGAAGGTCCCACGCAGTGAGGAACGCCGGTTCACGATCGACGCCGCGGTGCCGAGCGAAGCCAGGCCCGGCACCTACCTCCAGGTGGTCTGCGTGCCGCGGCGCGGCACCAAGGGGCCCGACGTCTGCACGGTCGACCGCGACCGGGTCACCGTCGAGGCGGCCCATTTCACCCCCGGGGCGCGGTCCCTCGGCGACCCGCTCTTCCCGCAGATCGGCAACGGCGGATACGACGTCAAGCACTACGCGATCGACCTCGAGTACGACCCGGCGACGAACACGTTCGGGGAGGGCACCTCGACCACGATCTCCGCAAAGGCGACGCAGAACCTGTCCGAGCTCAGCCTCGACTTCCAGGACCTCGACGTCTCGTCGGTGCTCCTCGATGGCGAGGAGGCCGAGTTCGAGCAGGTCGAGGCGACGCCCGATCTGAGCCCGGAGCCGGACGTGATCCAGCCGATGAAGCTCGTGGTGACACCCCCCGAGGGCCTCCCCGCGGGCGAGCGGTTCGAGGTGGTCGTTTCCTACACGGGGACACCCGTGCACGTGATCGATCCGGACCTCTCCTCGGAGGGCTGGATTCCAGCCTGCTACACGGTGGACCTGATCGAGACCTGCGACGGCGCGTTCGTCGTCAACGAGCCGATCGGGGCACAGGGTTGGTTCCCGGGCAACAATTATCCGACGGACAAGGCGACCTTCGACACCGCGATCTCCGTTCCCACGGGTAAGACCGCGCTCGGGATCGGCGAGCTCTCCGCACGCGTCGACGATCCCGCCGCCGGCACGACCACCTGGAGCTGGAGCTCGGAGGAGCCTGCCGCGAGCTACCTGACGACGGCCACGGTCGGTGACTTCATCTACACCGAGGACGAGCTGCCGGAGGTCACCAGCGGGCGCGACCTGCCCGTCTACGACGCGGTCGACGTCTCCGCGACGCCCGTGCAACTCGACAGCGTCAACGCCTCGATCCGGCGAATGCGCGGTCAGCTCAACTTCCTCTCCGAGCGCGTATTCGGCCGCTACCCGTTCGACTCCACAGGCGTGGTCGCCGATCGTGCAGCCGGGGTCGGCTACGCGCTCGAGGTGCAGACCAAGCCGCACTTCTCGGGGAGCAACTCCGGCCCTGGGGTCGGCGTCAGCACCCTGCTGCACGAGATCGCGCACCAATGGGTCGGCAACAGCGTCTCCCCGGAGACCTGGCGTGAGATCTGGTTCAACGAGGGCTGGGCGACGTGGCTCACCTGGTACTGGGCGTTCGAAGACAACAGCTCCACCACGAGTCCCGCCGAGCAGCTGGAGAGCCTCTACTCATCGACCCCCGACGAGGCCTGGGAGCAGCCGCCCGCCCTGCTCGACGACCCCGCGGAGCTGTTCGTCCCAGCCTTCCCGGTCTACACCCGCGGCGCGATGATGATCGAGGCGTATCGCCAGATCGTGGGCGAGGACACCTTCTTCGACTTCACCAGGGCGCTGGCCGATGAGTTCGCCTACGGCAACATCGGCACTGACGAGTTCATCGAGTTCGCGCTCGATCGCAGCGGGCTCGAGGGCGACGACCTTGAGCTGCTCGAGCAGTTCTTCGAGCAATGGCTGCTGGCCGGCGCCAAGCCCGACATCCTGCCGGAGGACTTCTAGGGCCTGACTAAGCCGCGGGCGAGGACAAGGCCCCTGCTCCCTCCGGACATCACCGACGACGCCAACCCTAACCGCCGTCGCCGCCGTCACGGCTCGGGCTTACCAGTCGATCACGCCGATCAGGACCAGCAGCAGCAGCAGGATCGCGGTGCCGGCGATCGAGACCGCGATTGACCCGAGGCAACCAAGACGGTTGGAGAAGAAGACGAACATACGCTGGCCGAGCGCCCCGCGGCGCCCGCCCGGCTACTCGCTGCTTCGTTCGATCCCTAGCGTCGCGGCGAGCTCGTCGAGCGCGGCCCGCTCATTCTCGGAGACCTCCTCGCCGCCGACTCCGAGAAAGCCACCCTCCTTGTGGGCCTTTGCGGCACGCTCCGCGACCGCGAGGACGAAGCGCTTGTAGGCGTCGACCTCATCGGGGGTGGCCTTCTGCTCCAGCAGCGCCATAGCGTCACGGATCCGCTGGTAGCCCTGGTCGTGCAGCTCCTCCGGGGAGCGATACCGTTTCGGGTCCAGTTCTGGCTTTGCGGCCAGGATGTCGTCGAGCAGCTCGGTGCCCGCGAACTGCTCCCGCGCCTCCGTGTAGGTCCTTGCCATCGAGATGCTCTCCCGGATGGTGCCGCCTTTCTGCGCGGTGATCACGATCATGCCCGCCGTCGGCGGCCCCTCGAGCACCAGCGTCCACTCATCCGCGTTGAAGTCCCCCTTCTTGGTCATCGGGCCCTCCAGTTCGCTCGCGTTCCCCGCCGCCCCAGCGTATGCGACTCACGGACGCGAGGCCGGGGCGCTAGCCGAGCCCGCTGCGGAAGCCCTCACGCCAGCTCGCATACCGAGGCTCCCAGCCGAGCTCGCCCTTAGCCTTCGCGTTCGAAGCTCCGCGGATCCGGGTCATCAACGACACCCCGGGTTCGCCCACCGCGAGCCGGCCGAGCCAGGTGGGGACTCGTCGTGGCGGCGGGGCGCCCACCGCCTCGGCAAGCGCGGGAAGCCACTCGGAGACGGGCGCCGGCTCGTCGTCGACGACGTTGTAGATGCCGGGCGCGCCGCGCTCCACGGCGGCGATGGTGGCCTCGGCGGCATCGTCGATGTGAACGAAGGACCAGATGCCGCCCCCGCTGCCGACGATGGGGAAGCGCCGGCGGCGGACCGTGGCCACCACCTCGCCCTCGGTTGCGATGAAGGTGCCAGGACCGTAGAAGGCGCCGTACCGGAGGGCAAGTCCCTCGAGGCCGTCGGCACCGGTCGTCACGGCCTCCATGTAGCGAATCGCATCGAGCGACCGGCTCATCCGCTTCGGGGGCTCGGGGTCGAGCGGGTCCTCCTCGGTCTTCACAGGGCCGCCCTCGCGCGTATAGGGCCAGGCGGCGTAGCTCTGTGAGACGAACCGGTTGGCGCCCGCGGCCTGGGCACCGGCAATCAGGTTGTCGGTGCCCTCCGTGCGAAGCCGGTTGGTGAGCGCGAACTCCTCATCGAACTTGCGGTAGTTGGAGACGTTCTTCAGCGCCGTGAGCTGATGGACGACGGCGTCCGGCGCGGCGTTGCCCACCGCCGCGATCACGGCCTCGCGATCGAGGCCGTCAGCCACCACCGGCTCCGCGCCGGCCGCGCGGAGGTCCTCCGTATTCGCCCTCGACCGGGTCATCCCCACCACCTCGTGCCCTGCGGCCACCAGCCGCGGGACCAGTCGCTTCCCGATCGCTCCGCTCGCCCCTGCCACGAAGACCTTCATTGCCACTCCCTTCACGCGTGATCGGCATCCCCTCGAACACGCGATGATGACGCCTGACGCGCTGCCCGCCTCGCGGGACGAACGAGGGGTTATGCATCCATGTGATGGATAAGCGCTGGTTCGTGCAGGGCGGAAGGGGAGGGGTGCTTGCCGGCGGGGAGGGGCCCCCCGGTGCCGGTGCGGGGAGGGCGCGATGGCCGCGAAACGAAGAACGCCCCACTGGGGGCGCCTTCGGTACACAACGAAGACGCCCCGCTGTGCGGGGCGCCTCGGGGTACAGGGAGGAGAGGTTGTGAGCTCAAGTTACGGCATGCCGAGCGAGTCGCGCGCGTAGCCGGCCACAAGGTGGGGGCGCGACGGTTATCGCAGCCCAAACCCACGGTTAGGAACGTCCTCAGTCTTCGCGTCCGCGGCGCAGGAAGGCGACGAAGTCGCGCTCTCCGCGCGGAAGCGCGGCGAACGAGCGGCAGACGATCACGAACCGGCGGGGGAATCGCAGGTCTTCGACCGGTCGGGGGTAGAGGCGGTCCCGCTGCTCGTCCAGGGCCAGGGTCGATAGCAGCACGGGCGCCGAGCGCTCGATCGCCTCTCGCTTCGCCACCGTGGTGCTGCCGACCTCCACCAGCGCCGGGGCCATCCGGAGGCCATGGTCGGCGAGCACCGCCTCCACGCACCGCCGGTCATGGGCGGTGGGATCGCGCATCACCAGCCGGGTCCCGAGCAGCGCCCGCTGCGGGATCAGGTCGCGCTGGTACCAGGCGTGATCCTGCGGGACCGCGACCACGACCTCGTCGTCGATCAGCTCGAGCTGCTCGAGCTCGTCCTCGCGGTGATCGCCCAGCCCCGCCGCCGTGAGGCCGATGTCGGCGCGGCCCTCCTCGACCATGTCACGGACGGCGTAGGAGTTGGCGATCGTGAGCTCGACCGGGAGCTGCTGGTGGTCGTCGGCCTGGTAGGCGACGAGCTCGGGCGAGAGATGGAACTCGGCGATTGTGTGGCTGACCGCGAGGCGCATCGGAGGGAGCGCCTCCTTGATCCCGTCGAGGAGACCCTCCACGACCTCGGCCTGGTCGAGCAGGCGCCGGGCCTCCGGATAGAGCCGCCGACCCGCGGCGGTAAGCGTCACCCCACGCGGGGAGCGTTCGAGGAGCGCTGCGCCGGCGATCGCCTCGAGCGCCCGCAGCCGCTTCGACAGCGCGGGCTGGCTCATCCTCAGGGAAACCGCCGCCCGTCCCAGCGTCCCCAGGTCGGCGGCGGCGCAGAACGCCCTCAGCTGGGTGATGTCGGGGGTGCGGACTGATCGCTGCTTAGCCATCACGGGGCCACTGGCTGATTCCCCAGCCAGGCATGCGGCGAGGCTCCCGGGGCAGGAGACTTGTACCTCGCCGCGGCGTCAGGCGAGGGGACCGCGTTGCGTCGGGGGAGAGAGGACTGGGAGGTTCCCACGCGTCTTGTGCGGCCCCCGTTGCTACCTGACGTACCGACGAAGCTGACCGGCGGGGTAGCCGGCCGCTTCGGTTTCGCAGCATAGCACGCTTGTATACTAGTGGCGCAATGGGCCAGGTACTGCCGCTTCAGGCCGTGCGGCGGACCGCGGGGCCGCCGGCTCGGGTTCAAGTCTATGCCGCCCTCAGGCAGGCGATCGTACGAGGCGACTTCGAGCCCGGCCGCCAGCTCTCCGAGAACGCGCTGGCCGCTGATCTGGGCGTCAGCCGGACCCCGGTCCGCGAGGCGCTGGGCCGCCTTCGCGACGACCGCCTGATCGAGATCATCCCCCAGTGCGGGACGTTCGTCTCCCGCATCAACCCGCAGGCCGTCGGCGATGCCCAGTTCATCCGTGAGGCCCTCGAGTGCGCCGCCGTCCGGCGCGCCGCCGAGCTTGCCGGGGAGGACGACATCGCGGGGCTCGAGGAGAACCTCAACTCGCAGGAGCGGGCCAGCCAGGCGAACGATCTCGACGCGTTCTACGTCCTCGACGATGAGTTCCACCGTGGCCTCTGCGACCTCAGCGGGCACCTCGCTGTGTGGGCGGTTAGCGAGCGGGCCAAGTCGCACCTGAACCGGGTGCGCCGTCTCAGCCTCGGCATGCCCGATTACCTGCCCGAGATGATCGTCGAGCACCGCACCGTCGTTGCCGCGGTCGCGGCGCACGACCCCGATGAGGCCGAGCGAACCCTCCGGCACCATCTGCGCATGGTCCTCCGGGAGGTGCCGCGACTGCGGGAGCGCAACCCCGACTTCTTCAACGAGACGTGAGCGCTGTGCCAGAGCCGACCACGCATTGGCACCGGCACAGGCGGGTAAGCAGGTAGTCGTGAGCACGGTCGAACAGGCAGGGCGCGTTCGCACGGATCACTACGAGCGGATGGTGCTGATCCGCAAGTTCGAGACCGAGGCCGAGCGCCAGTACAAGGCCGCGCGCATCGGCGGTTACTGCCATCTGTCCTCGGGCCAGGAGGCGATCACGGTTGGCGCGATGGATGCGTTGGAGGAAGACGACCTGCTGATCACCGGATACCGCTGTCACGGGCTGGCTCTCGCCCGCGGAGTTCCCCCGAAGGCGGTGATGGCCGAGCTCTTCGGACGCCGGTCCGGGTGCGCCGCCGGCCGGGGCGGGTCGATGCACCTGCTCGACACCTCGCGGGGCTACTACGGCGGCTGGGGGATCGTCGCCGGCCAGCTGCCGATCGCCACCGGGCTCGCGCTCGCCTTGGTGCGTCAGGGCAAGCCGAACGCCGTCCTCTGCGAGCTCGGCGAGGGCGCGGTCAACATGGGCGCCTGGCATGAGTCCCTAAACCTGGCCTCGCTCTGGGACCTTCCCGTCGTCTTCCTGGTGATCAACAACATCTACGGCATGGGCACCAGCGTCGAGCGCGCGTCGGCCGAGCCCGAGGTGTTCCGCCGAGCCCACGCGCACCGGATCGAGAGCGAGCGCATCGACGGCGACGATCTGGAGCAGTCGCTCGAGGCCAGCAGCCGGCTGCTCGCACGGGCCCGTGAGCAGCGCAAGCCGGCCGTCCTCGAGGCGATGACCTATCGCTACCGGGGCCATTCGGTCGCCGACGCCGGCCTCAGCTACCGCACCAAGGATGAGATCGCCGACCGCAAGGCGGGCGATCCGATCGAGGCCGTCCGCTCGCACCTGCTGGAGAGCGGCGTCGCGGAGGGGGAGCTGGAACGGCTCGAGGCTCACGCCGCCGAGCAGGTGGCCGAGGCCGTTGCGTTCGCGGAGGCCGACGAGGAGCCGCCGCTGGACCGACTCGCCGCCGGCATGTACGCCGAGGGCAGCGACGAGCAGTTCGCCCGCATGCGACCGGGCAGTCCCTTCGGTGAGGAGGAGTTGGTGTTCGACGCAGGCCTCGGCCGGTGAGCGCGGTGGGGGCGACGGCCACGCAGGACGCCAAAGCCGTGAACGGCGCGGCGGCCGAGACCGGCACGATGAGCTACCGCGAGGCGCTGCGCGTCGCCCTCCGCGAGGAGATGAGCCGCGATGAGCGCGTCTTCCTCATGGGCGAGGAGGTGGGGGTGTTCGGGGGCTCCTACAAGGTCAGCAACGGGCTGCTCGAGGAGTTCGGGCCTGGTCGGATCGTGGACACCCCGATCTCCGAGGAGGGCTTCGTGGGCGCCGGCATCGGGGCGGCGCTGCTCGGGGAACGCCCGGTGGTCGAGATCATGACGATCAACTTCCTCCTGGTTGCGATGGACCAGGTGATCAACCACGCCGCCAAGATCGGGGCGATGTTCGGCGGGAAGGTCCGCTGCCCGCTGGTGATCAGGACGCCGAACGGCGCCGGCAACCAGCTGACCGCCCAGCACTCACAGTCCCCCGACGGCTGGTTCGCGGGCACCCCGGGCCTCAAGGTGGTCGCCCCGGCGAACCCTGCGGACGCCAAGGGCCTCCTGAAGGCCGCTATCCGGGACGACGACCCGGTGCTGGTGATCGAGAACCTGCCGATCTACAAGGAGAAGGGCGAGGTCCCTTCCGATCCCGAGCACATGGTCCCGATTGGGCGTGCGACGGTCCCTCGAGAGGGAACCGACGTCTCGCTGGTCGCCCACGGCTTCGCCACGGTTCGCTCGCTCCACGTGGCGAAGCGACTCGAGGAGGAACGCGGGCTTTCGGTCGAGGTGGTCGACCTCCGTTCCCTGCGTCCGCTCGACGTCGAGACGGTGGCCGCCAGCGTCGCCCGGACCAACCGTGCCGTGCTGGTCGAGGAGGGGTGGCCGTCCTACGGGGTAACCGCGGAGCTCGCGGCGCGGATCCAGCGCGCCTGCTTCGACGACCTCGACGCCCCCGTCGAACGGGTCGGCATGGCCGAGGTGCCTCTGCCCTACGCGAAGAACCTGGAGAACGCCGCGCTCCCGAACGAGGATCGGATCGCCGCCGCGGTGCTCGAGACCGTCGGCGAGCGCCAGTGATAGACACTGACGCTCTGGTGTCAGGCCTAGACCGTCCCACCAGAGACCATGCCGCCCCCGGACGCGGGAGCAGAAGTAGGCCCGAGGCGAAAGCCGAGGGCAAGGTGTTACTTGCGGGAGCGGCGGAGGCGGCATGCAAGACATAGTTATGCCCCGTCTGTCCGACTCGATGGAGGAGGGCACGATTCTCAGCTGGCTCAAGTCGGTGGGCGACGAGGTCACGGTCGGCGACGAGCTGGTCGAGATCGAGACCGACAAGGCGAACATGGTCTATGAGGCCGACGCCGCCGGGACCCTGATCGAGATCACCGCGCCCGAGGGGGAGACGCTCCCGATCGGCCAGGTGATCGCCCGGGTGGGCGAGCCCGGCGAGGCGCCTGCGGACGCCGACGGCGCGCCGGCCGAGCCGGAGGAGGCGGAGGCCGAGGAGGCGCCCGCCGAGGCCGGCGCCGAGGAAACCGAGGAAGCCGAGGAGGCCGAACCGGCCCCTGCTCCCCCGAGCCCCGCGACCGCGACCGCAGAGCGTCCCGCCCCCGTGGCGCCCGCCGAGGAGGCCCCGGCCCCGCCCGAGGGCGACGGCCGCGTGAAGGCGTCGCCGCTCGCTCGCCGCATCGCTCGCGAGCGCGGCCTCGACCTCGCTCAGCTCCAGGGCTCGGGTCCGGGCGGGCGGATAGTCAAGGCCGACGTGGAGCGGGCCGAGGCCCCCGCAGCGGCCCCCGAGGCGCCGGCGCCCGCCGCGGCTCCCGCAGGCGTCAGCGAGCGACCCGAGACGGCGAAGGGCGAGGTCGAGGTCATCGAGCTCAATCGGCTTCAGCAGACGATCGCCCGGCGGATGGCCGAGTCGAAGGCGACGGCCCCGCATTTCTACCTCTCCGCCGAGATCGACATGGGGGCGGCGTTCGAGGCGCGCTCCCGCGTCAAGGCGGCCGCGTCCGAGGGCGATGTGGTCCCTTCCCTGAACGACCTCGTGGTCAAGGCCTGCGCGCTCGCTCTGCGCGACTACCCTCGGGCCAACGGCGCGTACAAGGACGGCAAGCTGGAGCTCTACTCGCGGGTGAATGTCGGGGTTGCGGTTGCCGCCCGCGACGCCCTTGTCGTCCCCACCATCTTCGACGCCGACCTCAAGGGCCTGCGCCAGATCGCCGAGGAGGCGCGCGCCGTGGCGCAGCGGGTGCGCGACGGCAGCGTCACCCCACCCGAGCTCTCGGGTGGGACGTTCACGGTGTCCAACCTGGGCATGTACGGGATCTCCAACTTCTCCGCCGTGATCAACCCGCCTCAGGCGGCGATCCTGGCGGTTGGCGAGATCGCCGACAAGGCGGTGGTCAGGGGCGGCGAGCTCGCCACCGCCAAGCTCATGGGCGTGACCATCGCCTGTGATCACCGGATCCTGTACGGGGCCGACGCCGCCCAGTTCCTGGGGCGGATCCGGGCGCACCTGGAAGAGCCCCTCTCACTGGCGCTCTAGAGGCTGAGTCGAGATGCCTGGAGCTGGTACTGCCAGCGGGCGTGGGGTGGCGGGACGATCCCGTCGGTGCCCCGCTCCGCCTCGTCCGCCTCGGGGCCGCACGCGGTCGTGGCGAGGAGGCCCGGCGTCAGCATCCCCACCGTGACTTCGATGCGCATGATCGCCCGGACACTCTGCCAGGCCACCGTGAGGCGGATCCGGGTCGCTGTACGCCCCGGATCCGCCTCACCCGCGTGGGTGGGGATCCCCTGTGGGGTGAGATGGGGATCGCTGGCCCGCGCGGCCAGGCCATCCGTGCCTGGGATCGACCGTGTGGACAACCTCGGGGGCCTAAGTCTCGCCAGACGGCCAAAGACTTGACCAACGCGCGCACCTAAGTTCGAACGCATTCCCGCAACCGCGACCCGGGCGAGCGCCCGGTGGGCAAGGAGTGTGTATCGGATGAGACGAAGGTATGCGGTGGCCGCGGGCCTCGGCCTCGTCGCGCTGCTCGCGTTTCCCGGCGTCGCCATGGGGCAGGACCCGTCGGCGGCGATCGACAGGCTGAAGGGAGGGCTCGCCGAAACGGACGGCAGCCTCAACACGATGTGGGTGGTCGTGGCCGCCGTCCTGGTGATGTTCATGCAGGCAGGCTTCGCCCTCCTGGAGATCGGGTTCTCGCGAGGGAAGAACGCCGGGACCGGCATCGCCAAGATCCTGGTCAACTTCTCGATCGCGGCGATCTGCTACTGGGCGGTCGGGTTCGCGCTCGCCTTTGGCGGTGCCGGGGCGATTGCGGGGACCTCGGGCTTCTTCCTGGACGTCGGGTCGACCGCGCAGGAGGCAGTGACCCAGTTCCCGCTGCTGGAGATCGCCCCGATCAGCCCGGCGGCGTTGCTGTTCTTCCAGTTTGTGTTCTGCGCTGTCTCGCTCGCGATCGTCTGGGGAACGACCCTGGAGCGGATCAAGTTCGCCGCCTACGTGATCTACGCGGTCATCTTCGCGTCGGTCATCTACCCGGTGATCAGCCACTGGATCTTCGGCGGGGGCTGGCTGCAGGTCAACATCGGCATGCAGGACTTCGCCGGGTCGACGGTGGTCCACCTGATCGGCGCCACCGGAGCCCTAGCGGCGTTGCTGCTGCTGGGCCCGCGGATCGGCAAGTACGACGGCAACGGCAAGCCGCGGGCGATCCCGGGGCACTCGATGCCGCTCGTCGGCCTCGGGATCCTCATCCTGTGGCTGGGGTGGTTCGGGTTCAACCCCGGGTCGACCCTCGGCGCCATCGGCAACCGCTTCGCCGAGATCGCTCTGGTGACCAACCTGGCGGCGGCGGCCGGCGTGCTGGCGGCGGCGGTGACCTCTCGGCTGATGCAGCGCACGCTCGACATCGGCATGGTCGGCAACGGCGCGATCGCCGGCCTGGTCGGGATCACCGCGCCGTCCGGTTACGTCGAGTTCTGGGCGGCGCCGATCATCGGCGCGGTCGCCGGCGTGATCGTGGTCGTCGGGGTTATGGCGATCGAGAAGGTCCTCGACGACCCGGTCGGCGCCCTCTCGGCGCACGGCCTCGCCGGAGTCTGGGGCACGCTCGCCTGCGGCATCTTCACCTCCCCGCGCTACGCGGAGCTGAACGGGGTCGGTGAGGCCGGGCTCTGGTACAACGGCAGCTTCGAGCAGCTGGGCGCGCAGGCGTTGGGCGTGGTTGTCGCGTTCACCTGCGTGTTCGCCGTCTCCTACCTCACGTTCGCCGCGATCAAGGCGACGATTGGCCTGCGGGTGAGCCCCGAGGAGGAGGAGTCCGGCCTCGACATCGTCGAGCACGGCATGTACGGGTACCCGGAGCAGTTCATCCCGCAGCCGGAGTATCCGGGTGGCGGCCCCACGCTGGGCGCGCCTCGGCCCGCGCCGGCGCCCGCCGCGGCAACGGCAACGCAGATGGCCACCGACAGCCCCTCGAACGCGTAGGAGGAGTGCGAGGCAAGTGAAGAAGATCGACGCATACATCCGCCATGAGGCGTTCGAGCCGATCCGGGCCGAGCTGCTCGAGCGGGGGTTCCCATCCCTCTCGATCACCGAGGTCAAGGGCTCCGGCCGCCAGAGGGGCGTCGTCGAGCACTACCGTGGGTCGACGCTCGAGGTGAACGTGCGGCCGAAGCTCAAGATCGAGTGCGTGGTCGAGGACAAGGACAAGTCCCTGGTTATCGAGACGATCCTCAGGCACGCGCGGACCGGCGACGTCGGCGACGGGAAGATCTTCGTGATCCCCGTCGAGGAGGCGATCCGGATCCGCACCGGCGAGGAGGGCGAGGAGGTCCTCCAGGCGCACACGGAGGCGGAGATGGCCGCGTAACGCGCTTTCGGGGGCGGGCGGTGGCGTCGCCGGCCCCGGGGGACGGGCGTCCCGCCCTCCTGCCCGAACAGGCATCCATGCCGGGAAGAGCCCCCGGGACCAGCGACGCCACCACCACCCCCTCCGGATTCATCACACCACCACCGCAAGAACCTGAAGGAGTGTTTTGAGAAATGGCAACCATCACTAAGCCGGCGAGCGGATCCGGCGACCTGCTGAGCCGGGTCGAGGAGGACGGAGTGGAGTTCATCCGCTTCTGGTTCACCGACATCCTCGGCCAGCTCAAGTCCTTCGCTGTCGGCAGGGAAGAGCTCGAGGGCGCGCTCGAGGAGGGCATGGGCTTCGACGGGTCGTCGATCACCGGCTTCAACCGGATCGAGGAGTCGGACATGGTCGCGATGCCGGACCCCTCGACCTACGCCATGCTGCCCTGGCGCACGGACAATGGATCCGGCAAGGGCAACGTGGCCCGACTGTTCTGCGACGTGCTGAGGCCCGGCGGCGAGCCGTACGTGGGGGACCCGCGATTCGTCATGCGCCGCGCCCTGGCGCGCATGGAGGAGATGGGCTTCGACCACTACTACCTCGGCCCGGAGCTGGAGTACTTCTACTTCGCCTCGGACGAGCTGGGCGAGGACGGCCGGCCGGTCATCCTCGACAAGGGGGGCTACTTCGACCTCACCACGCTCGATGCGGCGTCCGACCTGCGCCGCGACACGGTCCACGCGCTGAAGGCGCTGGGAATCCCGGTCGAGTACACGCACCATGAGGTCGGCCCGTCCCAGCACGAGATCGACATGCGCTACGCCGACGGCCTGCGGATGTGCGACAACGCGATGAGCTACCGGATCGCGGTCAAGGAGGTCGCCCACCAGCACGGCGCCTACGCGACGTTCATGCCGAAGCCGCTGTTCGGCGAGAACGGCTCCGGCATGCACACTCACCAGTCGCTGTTCGCCGACGGGCGCAACGCGTTCTTCGAGGAGGACGCGCACTATCACCTCTCCGACACCGCCCGGCACTTCATCGCCGGCCTGCTCCACCACGCCCAGGAGATCGCGGCGCTGTTCGCGCCCAACGTCAACAGCTACAAGCGACTCGTGCCCGGCTACGAGGCGCCGGTCTACGTCGCCTGGTCGCAGCGCAACCGCTCGGCGCTGGTGCGGGTGCCGATGTACCAGCCCGGCAAGGAGCAGGCCACCCGCTGTGAGCTGCGGTGTCCGGATCCCTCGTGCAACCCGTACCTCACCTTCGCGGCCATGCTGCACGCGGGCCTCGAGGGGATCGAGCGGGGCTACGAGATCCCGGAGCCAATGGAGACGAACCTCTACGAGCTCTCGCACCCGGAGCGCGAGGCGCGCGGCATCGAGCAGCTTCCGGAGACGCTGGGCGAGGCGATCGAGGTGCTGGCCGAGTCCGAGCTGGTGCGCCAGGCGCTGGGCGAGCACATCTTCGACCGCTACGTCGAGCTCAAGCGCGACGAGTGGGAGGAGTACCGCGTCCAGGTCACCCGCTGGGAGCTGGAGCGGTACCTCCCGATCCTGTGATCTAAGGCGGAACGGGCGAGATGCACGACCTCCAAGCGAGCATGCTCGGCGCGGTGTTCGCGGGCGAGGGCCTCGAGGGGATCGCGCAGCTCGCCGCGAGCGAGGCGGGCGGGCCGGTGGCGATCGTG
Organism: uncultured Actinomycetes bacterium; assembly: GCA_963788115.1. GTDB lineage: Bacteria > Actinomycetota > Thermoleophilia > Solirubrobacterales > 70-9 > CAWBFD01. Next base: position 445,036 of record CAWBFD010000002.1, on the reverse strand, counting down.
CTCCCCGCCCGTGGTGTGAGCGCCGCGGCGCCCTCCGGCGAGTCGTCCCCCGAGATCGTCGACTACGTGGCCACCATCACCTCCGGAAAGCGGGCGAGCCGGCCCGAGGCGGTCGAGGTCGAGCTGCCGGTGATCGCGGGCTCGGAGCGCGTGGGCTCGATCCTCGCGCTCGCGAGCAACGGTGCCCGCCCGCGGCAGAAGATCGCCGTGGATCGTGAGGTCGTGCTGCACTCGGCGGCGGTGGCCACGCTGGCCGAGGTTGCGGCCGCCGACGCGCGCGACGAGCTGGCGCGCGAGCTACGCGGAGGCCTGCTCGAGGATCTTCGAGCGAACCGCGTTAGTGCGGAGGAGGCGATCCGCCGAGCGGCGCGCGCCGGGTGCGATTTGAGCGCGGGCGCGGTGGCGGTCGTCGCCGACGTTGAGGCCAAGCCCAGATACGCGGCGGCGCTGATCGCGAGCTCCTGCCAGGGGACGATCGCCGAGGTGCTCGACGGAGGACGGGTGTACGCACTGCTCCCGAACGCGGTCGGCTCGGAGCGAGCGATCGCGATCGCTCGCTCCGTGGTCGAGCGCCTTGGCGGCTACGGGCCGGCGGCCTTCTCCTCCTCCTGTTTGCGGGTGGACGAGCTGCACCGGGCGATCTCGGAGGCGGAGCTGGCGCTGGAGGTGATCTCCCGCGACGGCCGGATGGCCGAGCAGCTCGCCGACGGGATCGGCGGCGGCGTCTATCGGCTCCTCTTCCGGGCGCTCGCGTCAAACCCCGAGGAGGTGCGGAGCTTCTACCTCGACACGGTCGCTCCGCTGGTCGAGCACGACACCCACTACCGGACAGACCTCCTCGCGACCCTCGATGCCTACCTGGCCAACGATTGCAGCATGAACGCCGCCGGGCGGGTGGTGTTCGCGCATCGCCACACGATCGCCCATCGCCTGCTGCGGGTGCGTGAGCTCACTGGCCTCGACCCCTCCCGAGGCGAGGATCGTGAGCGACTCGGGCTGGGGATCAAGGCCTACCGCATCCTGGGACCGACCTTGCCGCGCTGACCGCCCGTGGCGGGCCGTGGCGGCCGGTCGCTAAGTTGGCCTCGTGAACGTCCGACGAACGATCGAGCGACGCGTACGACGACGGCAGCGGCGAGCGCTACGGCGTCGCATCGCCGACCGCCGGCGCCCGCCCGAGCCGGGCCCCGGATGGGAGGTCGGCCTGCCCCAGTTCGTCGGCGTGGGCGCGCAGCGCGCGGGAACCACCTGGTGGCACTCGATGCTCACGGAGCACCCCGACGTGTTCGGCCCGCGGGTCAAGGAGATGCACTTCTTCGGGCGCAAGACCGTGGGGCGCGATCCAGGCGAGCTGGCCGCCGAGTATGCCGAATACTTCCCTCGGCCTCCGGGAGCGGTCGCCGGCGAGTGGACGCCGGAGTACCTGCATCGCAAGCACGTGCCGGGGCAGCTTCACGCGGTCGTGCCGGACGCCCGCCTCCTGGTGCTGTTGCGGGATCCGATCGAGCGCTACCGCTCAGGGGCGATCAGGCGTCCGTTGAAGACCGAGGACGCCCTACTGCGCGGTCTCTACGCTACGCAGCTTCGCCGGTATCTGGAGCACTTTCCGCGCGAGCAGATCCTCGTGCTCCAGTACGAGCGCTGCCTCGCCGAGCCGGCGGCGGAGCTCGCGAGGACCCTCAGCTTCATCGGGGTCGATTCCGACTTCGTCCCGAAGCGCTTCGACACGGGCGGCGCCCGCTCGTTCAAGTCGGCGAAGGGCGTGGAGGGGAGGCTCCTCAGGCGCCTGATGCGAAAGTACGAGCCCGAGGTCGCGGAGCTGGCGGAGCTGGGGTTCGAGGTCGACCTCTCCCTCTGGCCGAACTTCGCGCACCTGGACCGTTAGCGGCGGACCTCAGAGCGCGGCCCTGCACCATCCGCGGAGGACTCGCTCCTCCTCGGCTACGGGCTCGAGGCCGTCACCGGCGCCGACGCTCGGGCGGACGTCATGGGTCGCGCCATGGACTACCTGCTCGACGGGCCGTAGGACACCTACCGAAGGGGCGGGCGGCGGTTCCCGCCCCGGATCGATGGGCTCGGGCCTGGGTGTCGCCCGCGCGGGGGCTCTGCCCGGCATGGATGCCCGTTCGGGCAGGAGGGCTGGATGCCCGGCCCCCGGGCGGGTGATACCTGGGCCCGAGGTCGCCCGGGACGGCCGCAAGGTCTCCGTAACAGCCGTGCGGCACGATCGACTCAATGTCGATGAAGGTCTTGATTACGACCGTGCTCGCGGCTTCGGCCCTGGCCGTGGCCGGGTGCGGAGGCGACGATGACGACGAGTCGCCTTCGCCGCCCGAGGGCACCGCGCCCGAGCAGTCGAGCGCCGGCGGGGACAAGGGCGGCGCGGGCGGCGACGATCAGGGCGGGGGCGGCGGTGGTGGAGCTGCCGGAGTCCCTGGCGTCACGATCAAGATCGCGGAGTCGGACTACGGCCCGATCCTGTTCGACGAGTCGAACCAGGCGATCTACCTCTTCGACAAGGAGCAGGGTTCCCGCAGCGAGTGCTATGGGGCGTGCGCCGAGGCGTGGCCCCCGGTGCTCACCGAGGGTGACCCACGGGGGGCGGGCGGAACCGACTCGAAGCTACTCGGCACGACCGAGCGCGACGACGGCAGCACCCAGGTGACATACGGTGGCCATTCCCTCTACTACTACGCGCACGAGGAGCCCGGCCAGGTGCTGTGTCACAACGTCGACGAGTTCGGGGGTCTGTGGCTCGTGGTGACTCCCGAGGGCAGCGCCGCGGCCTGACACCGTCCGCTCGGCGCTCTCCAACTATTCAGGCTCGCCCAAGAGCTCCTCGGCCTCGCTCCAGTCGCCGGGCTGGACGCGAAGCGCGATGTCCCCGCGGCCGAACTCGTCCAGCGGCCAGTCGGCCGTGATCACCGCCTCGATCCCGTGCTCGCCGAGATACTGGCGCCAGGCCCTGGCGCCCTCGAGCTCGGCGAAGTCCCGGACCACCTCCCAGTCGTCGAACTGGGGATCACCGACGTGAAGCTCGGACGCTCCGTCGGCGTGCGGACCGGCGCCCAGGGCTTTGCCGGCGCGGCTCAGGCGATCCCGGAATCCCATGTCGTCGGCGTGGCTCTGGCCGCGATCAGCCCTGGAGCTCGATCCGCTCGATCACCTGCGGCTCGACCGGTCGATCGCTTGCACCGGTCGGCGCACCCTCGATCGCGTCCACCGCCTCGATTCCCGCCTCGACTCGGCCGAAGACGGTGTGCTTGCCGTCGAGCCATGGCGCCGCCTCGGTGGTGACGATGAAGAACTGCGAGCCGTTGGTGTTGGGCCCTGCGTTCGCCATCGCCAGCGCACCACGCACGATCTTGTTCTGGTTGATCTCGTCCTCGAATGTGTAGCCCGGGCCGCCGGTGCCCGTGCCCTCGGGGCAGCCGCCCTGGATCATGAAGTCCGGAATCACCCGATGGAACGTGAGGCCGTCGTAGAACCCCTCGCCAGCCAGCTTGCGGAAGTTGGCCACGGTCTTCGGCGCGTCGTCGTCGAAGAGCTCGAGCGTGATCGGACCCGCGTTCGTGTGAAGTGTCGCCTGGGACACAGAGCAGGTCACTCTAGCGTGATCCAGATCACGTTCTCCCTGCCCGGGGCACACCTAGACTCCGCCGCCGTGAGCACTCAGGCAGGGCTACGCTCGTTCTTCATCGTCGCGGCAGTTCTGGCACTGATTGCCGGGGTGATGCTGTTCATAGGCGCGGCCGAGACAGACCGGTTCTTCGCCTGGACGATCGAGCCGCCGCTGACCGCCGCGTTCTTGGGCGCCGCCTACTGGGCGGCGCTGGTGCTGCTGGCGTGGGCCGCGAACCAGCGCGAGTGGGCCCGGGCGCGGACGGCGCTGCCGGCCGTGTTCGTGATCGCGGTGCTGCTCCTCATCGCCACGCTGATCCACCTGGACAAGTTCGACCTCGACTCGCTTTTCGGTTGGTTCTGGCTGACCGTCTACGTGATCGTCGTGCCGCTGCTCGCCGTCCTGATCTGGCGTCAGAATCACGTTCAACGGCACCAGCCACACCCGTCGCAATCGGGGCTTCGCCCCTCTGCTCCGGGTCAGACCCCTGGCGCCGGCCAGGTGCCGCGGGGCGACCGGCCACTTCCCACCTGGCTGCGCCTGGCGCTCTCGCTTCAGGCCGGGGCGATGCTGGGGATCGGCGCCGCGCTGTTCGTCTTCGGGACCGACGCCGCTTCGATCTGGCCATGGGCGCTGACCCCGCTCACGGCTCGTGCGGTGGGGGCCTTCCTGTGTGGCTTCGGCGTCGCCGCCGCCGTTGCGGTCCGGGAGGACGACCTCGACCGGCTTCGCGGATCGGCCCTGGCGTATGCGGCGCTGGGAGCGCTGGAGCTGTTGGCCGTCGCGATCCACTCCGGGGATCTGACCGGCACCGACCTCGAGCAGGGCCTCTACATCGCCTTCTGCGCGAGCGTTCTGGCGGTCGGCGCCTACGGGATCTGGGCCTCGCGCTCGGCGCCCTCCCGCGCGCCCAGCGCCCGCAGCGCATCTGCCTGATCGCGGTAGGCGTCCACGAAGACCCCGAGGCCGTCGCGCACGGTCCACAGGTGGGCGTAGCGGGTGTTCACCTCGGCCCCGCTCGCCCGCCCGACGGCGGTCAGGTGGATCAGCAGGGCGGCCCGGTCGCCCTCCACCCGGACATCCTCGATCTCCTGGCGGAACTCGGTCCACGAGCCGAGGAACTCGACGAGGAAGTTCCGGATCGCCTCCCGCCCACGGACCTCGTTCGTCCCGGGAAGCTCCGGGCTCTCCCGCCAGATCGCGTCCGGCGCGAGCACGCTGACGCAGGCGTCGATGTCGCCCTCGTTGAGCGCTTCGTACGAGCTGCGCAGTGCCTGAAGCTCGGTGGTTTCGATGGTGATCCAAGGCTAGAGATGTCTGCGCCGGGCCGCCACCGCGGGCGTGGAACCTAGCCCTCGAGCCAGCGCCGCGGATTGTCGACCATCATCGTCTCGAGCTGCTCGTCGGTCATGCCGAGCTCGCGCAGCGCCGGGATCACCTTGTCGGGAACGATGTTCATGCTCCAGTCCTTCTCCGCACCGCTCGCGATCAGCTGTTCGGCCACCTCGCGCGGAAACCAGTCGAGCGTGGCGCAGTAGTCGGCCGCGAGGAACATCCGATCGGCGTAGCCGCGCTCGAGCAGGGCGATCACGGTGGCGTTGCGCCGCTCGTACGGCAGGTACAGCTCGAGCCCGTAGCGATCCATGCCGATCAGCACGCCCCGCTGGAGCAGACGCTCGATGTAGTCGAGGTCGTCGGTATCACCGGTGTGCGCGACCTGCACCCGTCCCAGGTCGACGCCCTCCTCCTCGAAGATGTCGAGCTGGCGTGGCGCCGTGCCGCTGGCGGGCCGCGAGTGGGCCATGATCGGCGCTCCGGTGCGCATGCTCGCCCTCGCTGCGGCGCGGTGGACCTTCTCGATCGTCGGGGTCACACCCGGCTCGTCCGCCGCGCACTTGATGAACGCCGACTTGATCTCCGTGCCCTGGATCCCGACGTCGATGTCGTGGACGAAGCAGTCGGCCATGAAGTCCTCGTCGCGGCTCTGGAAGAACATCGGCAGATGGTCGTACGTGTAGATCCCGGTGCAGGCGACCACCTGCAGCCGGGCCTGCTCGGACACCTGCCGCATGAACGAGGCGTCGCGGCCCAGGTACATGGCGGTCGGATCGCAGATCGACCTCACGCCGCGCTCCACGAGCCCGTGCGCGCAGCCGACCGCGACGTCGAAGACCCCGTCCGGGGGGACCTCGACCGGTTCCGGGTCGAGCCCGCCCGTGCCGAGGTGCGGCCATTGCAGATGGACCGCCTCGTCGCGTGCCAGCAGGTGCTCGTGGACCAGGGTGGTGCCGAGCTCGGCGGCATCGATCGGCCCGGTGACCGTCTGGATCGTGGCCATCGGCGGCCAGGAGTGTATGCGGCACCGGCCGGGATGCGAGATGGATCATCTACGCTCGCCGGGTGCCGCGGGTCTGGCTCTACAGCATGGCGATCCTGATCGCCTGCCTGATCGCCTCGATGGTGATCGCGGCGATCAAGCTGATCTGACATGCCGCCGCTAGGCTTCCGCCGGTGAACGCGGCGCCGTCAGCGGATGGGGGAACAAGGACCGAACGGCTCCGCAGCTGGGCGCGGAGCTCGAGTCCACTCCTATCGGCAGGTCGCCTGGTGATGTGGTGCGCTCGGACTGTCCGCCGCCACCCGGGCTGGACGCTCGCCTATCTGGTCTTGCTCGGGGCCTCGATGGCCGCCGGCTTCGCCTCTGCGGGCGAGTCTTACGTCTGGCTTCCCTGGGTCGCCGCCGGGCTGTTGATCCTTGCCGGAGTCATAGCGGTGACGACGGGCTACGCGGCCTTCCTCATCAAGCGATCTCGCCGGCAATCACGCCGGCAACTGCGCCGCCTCCACAGATCCACCCGGAGGCGTTCGAACGCGATCCGGAGGTCGCTGCGGTCCGAACGACGGGCGAGGAGGAGGCTCGCGGCAAGGGTCCGCGCGCTGAAGGCCAAATCCAGGTTCCCGAAGGCCCCCGACGTTGCGGCGGACCTCGACAGCAGCACGACGAACGCGCCCGAGGTGACGATCGACCCGCTGCTGGCGGGCAAACGTCTGGCCTCCTTCGCTCCCCTTCTTGCCGCCTATCGGCGAGCGGGCATTCCGTTGCACAACGCAATCGACGGCGGCGCCTGCATCGGCGAAACGGCTGAGGAGATGCTCCCCCACATCAGCGGAGTGGTATACGCATTCGAGCCCTTCCCGGGAAATCATCGATTCTTTGCCGACCGCGACGAGCGGATCGTCCTGCTTCCATACGCGCTCGCTGAGACGCGCAAGACGATGGCCTTTCGCGTCCGTTCCGTCGTGCTTGCCGACCCGGCGGGGCATGGTCATGAGGTCGCCGGCTACTCCGAGGTCGGGACGCTGGTCACAGACGGCCAGGACGGCGACCTAACCGTCCAGTGCGTCCGTGGTGATGCCGAGATCCCGCTCGACCACCAGATCAGCTTCGTCAAGCTCGACCTGCAAGGCGGCGAGCTGAATGCCCTCAAGGGCATGACGGGACTGCTTCCACAGTGCCTTGCGATGTGGGTGGAGTTCACCGGGCAGGACGGACTGCTGCGGTACCTCAGCGAACAGGGTTTCGCGCTCTTTGACACCGAGTACCGCTTCAAGGGTGAACCCACTGTCAGCGCGAAGGCCCTTTTCGATGTCTCACGGACCGACGTGACGGTCTCGACCGGTAAGACCGCCTGGTTCGGGTTCAAGCAGACGCCATGGTCGTCCTATGAGGCGGAGTTCCGGCGGTACAAGCGGGATCTGTCGCTCGTTCAGACCGACCTCGTATGTGTCCACCAAACCCGACTGGAGGAGTTCCAGAGAGCGGTTGCCGCACTGTAGGCCGGGGAGCGCGGGCCGCCGGCTCCCGGACTCGTCAGAGGTAGCCGAGCTCCGTCATCGTGGGTCTCCAACGATCCTCGAGCAGCGTCATCGCGCCGTCCGATCGCTCGTCCTCGGTATCGCCGACATATGCGATGCCAAGCCTCAAGCCCTCCTCGGTCGTTCCTCCCCTCCGCCGACGGTCCTCCTCCAGCGCCCGCATGCTCTCCAGACTGCTGCGCTCGACAGCCTGTCGAATCGCACTCTCGTCGGCGGGAATGCCGGCGAACGCCGCTATGCGCTCCAGCTCGGCCTCGGCGTCCTCGACCAAGTGCTCGTATCTGACCAGGAGAAAGTCAGGATCGCCGGCCCGCACCGTGATCCAATCGGTGACGTGATCCCGCCAGGATCCGAACCCAAACCGTCCCTTGACGAACCGTCGCAGGAAGGCGTCGACGGTCATCGACTCGGGAATCCTGTTGCGACTTGTGAGGTAGTGCAGGTAGGACGGAGCCACCTCGCGCGGATCTCGCACGACGTAGATGACGCGAGGGACGAGCGGGTGGAACGGCTCATGGACCTTCAGATACCGTGGGCGCGGCAGCTTCAGGAGCTCACTGTCAGGGACGTGATAGATATCCGGAACCCGAGCTCCCACGTACTCGGAGCTTGCCGGAGCATCCTCCTTTAGGAGGTTGGCAATTAGGAACCGAACCCACGTGTTCCCCGAGCGTGGATACGAGACGATGAAGATGTCGTCGTCGAACACGGTCAGCGTCCGGCCACCCCGAGCCGGCATCTGCCACCGGCCCTGACTGCGGCGTGGAACGGGCACTGAGGTGTTCACACCGCCGGTCGTCTCTCTGGCACACCGGTCGTCGCCCGCATCGACGCGGCGTTCGAGCCGCGCCAGGGCAAGACGCTGGATCACCGGTACGCCCGCATACAACAGGTGGTCGTCGGGGTTCTCGGCCTCCAAGCGCGCCCGCAGCTCGCCGTCGAGCTCGAGGGCCGCCTCGTCGTCCGCACCGATGACGGGAGCGACGGGCGGTGCAGGCTCGATGCCGAGTGCCCGCAGCAGGGTGGGCACCGTCTTCGGCATGTCCTCGGTCGTTGAGACGAAGTCCAGTCGCGTGAGGGCCTCGAGCACCGCGTTGGGGGTGGGTCTGTCGACCAACAGGTGACTCGCGAGCCACTTGACCATGAAGTCGGGAACGCTTCGCCGCTCATACCACTCGTCGAAGCTCGGCACGGCGTTGCCCTGACCGCGCCGCTCCTGAGCGCGGCGAAACTCGTTGTACTGCGAGACCAGGCGCTCGGCGGGGTTTCGGAGAAACACGGCCTCGCGCACCCGTCGCCCTGGGAAGCGCTCGATCAACCGCCGATCGATCTGGTGCGCGATCATCACGCGGACCTCTTCCAGCCTTTCGGGTAGAACGCGCCCGACATCGTCCGGGCGGAGATCCCGGGGGCGATCCGGTGCCCGCTGAGGCAGGTGCAGGAGGCTCCGTCCCTCCTCGAGCTGCTCGGCCAGCCGCATCCGCAGCGACGTGCCGCCGGTCCCCGGGACGTCATGGATCAGCCAGAGCGGCTCCGTCACGGAGTCACTGGAAAGGTCTCGCCTAGGGAGCGGTCCGCAAGCTCGGCCTCGAACCTGGCGCCAAACGAGGCGATCCCGGCGCGGACCTCGTCCTCCGAGTGGCTCTCGCGGTGTCGCTTGCTCGAGCGTCGCCTCTCCCTGCGCGTCAGCTCGCGCCAGGCTCGCTTCCGTGGACGCATGCCGAGCTCCTCAAATAGCCAGGCGGCGCCGTCCGGCTGAGCCAACCTGGAAGTGTCCACCTCGACCCAGCGCAGCTCGGGAGCGTTCGCCAGCAGCTCGCGTCGGCGCAGCTCGTGGTCGGCGATGTAGCCGAGCACGAGGTCGAGCCTGCCCCCCACGCGCTCCGGATCGATGGGGAACATCGCGCCCGGCGCCGTGGGCGGAATCAGCCAATTGGGCCAGGCGGGAGCAAGCGGACTGAACCACCCGCGGTCCATCATGCTCTTCGCCAGCGAGGCGACATCCCGACGGAGGTCGAGCACGATCAGCTCGCCGAGATTGAACTCGTCGAGAACGACGTCGGCATAGGTCTTGAGGAACATGTGGTTGCTATCGACGAGATAACCGCGGTCGAGCACCCGCGACAGCTGCCAGCGCAACGCCGCCGCCTTGACACGTCGCTCCTCGAAGGAGGTCTCGGGACGGTCGTGGGTAACGCGTCGCAGCCATGGTCCGCTCATCGTTGGCTCACCCTGGTGGTGTGCCACGGTCCGCCTCCCGGTCGCGAGCAGCCTCGCGATGAAATGGGTGGCGGTGGAACCGGGACTGACTGTCACGACGAGCTGCCGGTTTCCTTGGAGCCGGACCACGGGACGGTCGCGAATGGGACCAGAGCCTCGCCGCTGCGGGGTGGCGTCCGTTCCTGCAGCGGCCGGCGCGTCGGCGAGGTCGTCGTCTGCGTCTCGCAGGAAACGCCTGACCGCCGGAACGCTTGCGACGGTGTGGGAGTCGAATCGCTCGCTGAGCCGCCGAACCACTCCGCAAACCTCGCGGTGGTTGTGACGGCTGAGGTCGGAAAATGCGGCGCTCCGCCAAACGCGGTCGTTTCCCACGTGCAGCGTTGCGTGGAGGTCGGCGAAGACGCGAAAGCCGGTGACCAGCACCCGCAGGTTGAACAGCAGGGCCTTGGCGACGCCCCGGACTCCCAGGCAGACATCACCGACGTCGATCTCCGGAGCAAGTGACGGTACGAAGACGAAGCAATCAGTCCCCCAATGGGGCGCGCCCTGCTGTGTTGCAAACCATGCGAGGTCGTCCCACGAGCCGTGTCGCGGCAGGACCGTGCGGCGGTTGATGGTGAAGGCGTCATAGCCGCGACGGTGCAGGTCGACGACCAGCTCGTAGAAGTGTGGTTGCACCGCGATGTCGATGTTGGTGTACACGACCAGATCGCTGTCCGAGGGCACACCGGAAAGTACGTCTGCGAGCAGTGGCAGCCGTCGAGTGCACGGAAAGGGGGCCACGTCGATAATGGATCGACGGAGCTCGACGGCGTTCATCAGCCAGTCGGCCGGCAGCGGCTCGTCCGGGAACCGGGCGGCGCGGACCTCGACCTCGATCTCGGGGTTGGTCAGCTGGCGGGCCTGAGAGATGGACTCCAGAGTGATCCGCTGTGCCTCGCGGAGATCCTCAGGCGCCGAAGCGCCGACGGTACTGATCAGATGGCTGACCTTCACGGCCCTGGACTCTAGCTTCAGCGCGGAAGCCCAGTCTGGCTAGGATCCCCCGGTGCGTCCGGAGACCAGAGACCGCGTCGTCGTCTACACGATGCACCGGAGCGGCTCGATGCTCCTGCACCGGGTCCTCCGGCAACTGGTGAAGCACTCCGGGCATCGATACGTCTCCCCGAACCGCGGCGCGGACGAGCGGGTGTCGGTGCACGACGTCGCCAGTGATCCGGACAGGTGGTTGTCACAGCCCGGTTGCTTCGGACCATTCCGTGTGTACATACCCGTGCCCCGGAGCGACGACTGTCGCATGCTGCTGCATCTACGGGACCCCCGCGATGTGCTCGTATCGATGTTCTACGCGTACTGCTACTCCCACTCCGGCCCTCTCCCTGGTGACACGGGATATCGAGGGGAGATTGCCCGTGCCGGAATCGACGCGTTCGTGATCCAGATGGCGACCGCCGAGCAGAGCCCTGTCCAGGGAACCTATGGCACCGGTGCCGATCTGTGGAGCTTCGCCGGCAATCTTCGCGATCGGTACGCCGCCTATCTGAAGTTCGTCCATGGTCGTGACAACACTATCTTTCTTCGGTACGAAGACATGATCGATGCGCCGGGCGCCTGGCTTCGCTCGGTCGCGAACGTCATGGGCGTGGACGACCCGGATCTGCTCGACGACTTGACGAGTCGCGCGGAGTCCAGCTTCACCGTCAAGCGCGGCGAAGACGCCTGGTCTCATCGACGTCAAGTGACGCCCGGGGATCATCGGGACAAGCTGAAGCCCGAAACCATCAGCTGCCTGAACGGTGTGTTTGGCGAGGCCCTCGAGGCCCTGCGCTACCCGAGCTGAGCGCCACGCTAGGCTTCCGGCCGGTGAACGTGACTCCCTCAGGGGATGGGGCAACGCTGGGCGGCCGCGGCCGGCGAGCCCTGATCTCCGGTATCTCCGGTCAGGACGGCTCCTATCTGGCCGAGCAGCTGCTCGACCGCGGCTATGAGGTCCACGGGATCGTCCGACGGTCCTCGAGCTTCAACACCGGCCGGATCGACCACCTCTACCGAGATCCCCACGAGGAGCAGGTCGGCATGTTCCTGCACTATGGGGACCTCGCCGACTCGTCCCGTCTCGCTCGACTCATCTACGAGATCCAACCCGCCGAGATCTACAACCTCGGCGCGCAAAGCCACGTGCGGGTGAGCTTCGACAACCCGGAGTACACCGCCGACGTCACCGGCGTGGGCGCCGTGCGGCTGCTGGAGGCGATCCGTGAGACGGGCGTCGAGACGCGGTTCTACAACGCGGCCTCGAGCGAGATCTTCGGCTCCTCCCCCGCGCCGCAGTCCGAGGCGACTCCGTTCCGCCCCCGCAGTCCCTACGGCGCCGCCAAGCTCATGGCGTACTGGATGACGGTCAATTACCGCGAGAGCTACGGGATGTTCTGCGTCAACGGGATCCTGTTCAACCACGAGTCGCCGCGCCGGGGTGAAACGTTCGTCACGCGCAAGATCACGCGCGCGCTGGCGCGGATCAAAGCCGGACTCCAGGATCGGCTCTACCTCGGCAACCTCGACGCGAAGCGCGACTGGGGCTACGCGCCCGAGTACACCGACGCGATGTGGCGGATGCTTCAGGCCGACTCGGCCGACGACTACGTGATCGCGACCGGCGAGACGCACTCGGTGCGGGAGTTCCTCGACCGGGCGGCGGAGCTCCTCGACCTCGAGTGGGAATCGTTCGTCGAGCTCGACCCCCGCTATCTCCGCCCGACCGAGGTCGATGTGCTGCGAGGCGACTCGAGCAAGGCGTCGGAGCGGCTCGGCTGGTTGCCGGCCACCTCGTTCGAGGAGTTGGTGCGGATCATGGTCGAGGCGGACCGCGCGCTGCTCGAGGACGAGCTCACCGGACGGGCGGTGCGGCGGCGGTGAGCGGGTGGGACGTGGCGTGAATCGGGGCTAGTATCGACCCCCACGTGGAAGGCAACCGGGAGCACCAGTGCTGTTCGAGCGCATAGTGGTGGGTACCGACGGTTCGAACACGGCCGCCGAGGCCGTTCGCCAGGCGGTCGAGCTGGCAAAGGCGAGCGGGGCGGAGCTCCACGTGGTCAGCGCGTTCGACCCGGTGCCCAAGAGCCGGCTACGCGAGGAGCAGGCGGAGTTGCCTGGGGACGTCGTCCACGCGGTGGGCCCGACCGAGGACGTCAACGTGATCCTCGAGGGGGCCGCCGGACCCGCGAGGCAGCAGGGCATCGAGGTCCGGACGCACGCGCGGGAAGGCGACCCGGCCGACGCGATCCTGGACGTCGCCGAGGAGACCAAGGCCGATCTGATCGTGGTCGGGAACAAGGGGATGACCGGCGCGAAGCGGTTCCTGCTGGGCAGCGTCCCGAACAAGGTCTCCCACCACGCCCCGTCCGGGGTGTACATCGTGCGCACGACATAGCTGTCGTGAACCGCCGATGAACGGCAGAACCCAGCGACGGCGCCAGCGCCGTCCCGCTCCATTCGTCGTCGGCGTCTGGCGCTCCGGGACGACGCTCCTGCGCATGATGCTCGACGCGCATCCGGAGCTGGCCGTCCCGCCGGAGACGCACTTCGCACCGAGCGTGATCAAGGCATGCCGCAAGGGCTCCAGCGCGGCCGAGGTGACCGAGCTCCTCGCCTCGCACAGGCGCTGGGGCGACTTCGGCCTCGAGCCGAGCGAGCTGCGCGAGCGCCTGGGCGATGTCGACCGGGTCTCGGCGCGCCGGGCGCTGCGGACGTTCTACGAGGTCTACGCGGAGCACCAGGGCAAGCCGCGCTGGGGTGACAAGACCCCCGCCTATGTGAACCACATCCGCCTGATCGCCGGGGCGCTGCCGGAGGCCCGGTTCGTCCACCTGATCCGCGACGGCCGCGACGTCGCCCTATCGATCAAGGGGCTCTGGTTCGGGCCCGACACCGTCGAGGGGGCGGCAGAGATGTGGGCGAAGCGAATCAGTGCCGGCCGGGAGCAGGCGGAGGAGTCCTCGCGTTACATGGAGCTTCGCTACGAGGACCTCGTCGTCGATCCCGAACGCGAGCTCCGGCGGATCTGCCGTTTCGTCGAGCTCGACTGGGATCCGATGATGCTCCGCCACCACGAGCTGGCTCCGGCTCGGCTCGCCGAGCTCGCCGGCGATCTGCCTGCGTCCACTGGCAGGCAGGGGCGGGAGGGCCGGCGGCGGCTCGAAGTCCACGCGCCGGCAACCGCGCCGCCCCACACCGAGCGGGTCGCTCGCTGGAAGGCCGAGATGGAGGCCGCCGACGTCGCCGCGTTCGAGGCGGTGGCCGGCGAGCTGCTCGCCGAGCTCGGTTACGAGGTCACCGCCCGCGCGCCGGGCCCTGGGTAGAGGCGATCGTCGCCGGGGCGCCGCTCCGCGCATACTTGGAGCCATTACCGACGCCCGCTTCTTCGGCCGCGACGAACATTTCATGCGGCTCGCCCTGCGCGAGGCCGAGCGTGCCGCCGAGCACGACGATGTCCCGATCGGGGCCGTGATCGTGCATGAGGGCGAGGTGATCGGCGCCGCCGGCAACGAGCGCGAGCTGCGCTCGGATCCCACCGCCCACGCCGAGGTCCTCGCCATGCGCGAGGCGTCGAGAGCGCTCGGCGGCTGGCGGCTGCCGAGCACCGTCCTCTACGTGACCCTGGAGCCGTGTGCGATGTGCGCCGGGGCCATCGTGCTCGCGCGGGTGCCGCGGGTCGCTTACGGGGCGAGTGACCCCAAGGCCGGGGCGGCCGGCAGCGTCCTCGACATCCTCGGGGAGCCTCGGCTGAACCACCGCCCGCAGGTGGATGGCGGCCTGCTCGCGACCGAGTCGGCCGCGATGCTCGAGTCGTTCTTCGCGGCCCGCCGTTAGTACTGCGCAAGCTTGCCGAGCGCCTCGGAGTAGGCGACGGGGTACGGCTCCACATCCGTGTCGCTCGCCCGCGTCCGGCGCAGGCGCTCGGGCAGGGCCGCGAGCTGGGCCAGGGCACGAGCCCTGATCGTTTCGAGCGACTCGGCCACCACGGTCTCTCCGCCGCGCATCGCCGGGACGACCAGGGGCTCGCCCTCGAGCCGCTCGCCGGCGGCAGCGATCACATCGCCGCTCATCTCTTCGCCGTCGAAGCGACGGATCACCTGTTTCGCGCCCGGCAGCGTCGCCTTGTGAGGCGAGAGCTTGAACACGCCGCGCCAGGAGCCGTCGGGACCGGTCAGGTCCGCGGCGAGCTTGTAGACGCCGTTGACGACCGGTGAGTCACGGCTGGTGCCGAGGTCGGTGCCGATGCCCCAAAGATCGATCGGAGCGTCCGCGGCGACGAGCTTCGCGACGTGGCCCTCCTCGAGGTCGCCACTGGCCAAGATCAGGGTGTCGCTCATCCCTGCCTCGTCGAGCAGTTCGCGGGCTTGGCACGAGAGCGCGCCGAGATCGCCGGAGTCCAGCCGGATGCCCTGTAGCGCGATGCCGGCCTCGTTGGAGGCGGCAGATCGCGGAGCGCACGCCCTCGAGCGTGTCGTAGGTGTCCACGAGCAGGGTCGTGTTCTCGGGAAAGTCCCGCAGGAACGCCAGGAACGCCTCGCGCTCGGAACGGAAGGAGAGCACGTAGGAGTGCGCCATGGTCCCCACGGGCCGCAGCCCGTAGCGCATCGCCGCCGCCACGTTCGAGGTGCCGCCGCACCCGGCGATCGCCGAAGAGCGTGCGACCTTCATCGCCGCGTCCGTGCCGTGCGTGCGTCGCGGCGAGAAGTCGACAACGCTCTCCGCGGCATCGGGCTCCCCGCCTCCCGCCGCCAGGACCACACGCGCGGCCTTGGTGGCCAGCATCGTCTGGAAGTTGATCTGGTTCAGCAGCAGCGTCTCCAGGAGCTGTGCCTCGATCCGAGGGGCGGTTACACGCAGCAGCGGTTCGTTTGCGAACGCGATCGTGCCCTCCGGGATCGCGTCGATGTCCCCTGAGAAGCGGAACCGCGCGAGGTAGTCGATGAACGGATCCTCGAACCCGAGCCCCGCCAGGTACTCCTGCTCGCGCTCGCCGAAGCGAAGCTCCTCGATCAGGCGCAGGGTCGGCCCGAGGCCGGCGACCAGCAGCCAATCGCGGTACCGAGGCAGGTGACGGACGAACAGCTCGAAGATCGCCGGCTCGTTCATCTCCCGCCGCAGATAGCTCGCCGCCATCGCCAGCTCGTAACGGTCGATCAAGAGCGAGGCCTCGGCCGGGCTCAGAAGCCCGGGGTCGTCGAAGTGGGCCATCGGCAAACCCTAAGTCAGCACTTGCCGAGCGGTCCGGTGCGTGTCCTAGCCTGGCGTGGGTGGCGGAGGTCGATCGGGAGAGCACGGCCGGATCGACGTATGAGCGGGGCGGCGTCGAGTTCGCGCGGGTGCTCGCCTTCAGCGACGGCATGTTCGCGATCGCGATGACGCTGCTGGTGGTCGGGATCGCGGTTCCCACTCTCGACGACGGGAGCGATGTCGGCGAGCTCGCCGATGCTCTCAACGATCTCACCTCGAACTTCATCAGCTTCTTCATCAGCTTCGCTGTCATCGGCCGCTACTGGGTCGCCCATCACGCGCTGTTCTCACAGCTCGCCCGCATGGACGGGCGTCTGATCGGGCTCAATCTCGTCTACCTGGCATTCATCGCGTTCCTCCCGTTTCCGACGGCGCTGCTCGGCATCTACATCGAGAACCCGCTTTCGGTCGGGATCTACGCGCTGATCGTGGCGATCATCAGCGGCCTCGAGGTGGTGTTGTTCGATCACGCCCGCGAGCATGAACTACTGCGCCATGCCGTTCCCGAGGACGTCTATCGCTGGGGGCGCATGCTGTCGCTTTCGCCAGTGGTCTTCTTCGCGCTCTCCATCCCAGTGGCATTCATCAGCACCACGCTCGCAGTCGCGACATGGTTTCTGTTTGTCCCGTTCAGCGCGGTGGCCCAGCGCTGGAAGCCGGAGCGGGCCGACGAGTTCTTCTAGTGCCGACCGGGATCACGGCACTACACTGCCGCCCGTGGCCCGCTTCCGTTCCCTGAGGCCGCTCAGGCGCCGGGCGACCCGGTCAAGTGGTCCTTCCGAAGGCGGTCGCGTCCCGGCCCCATTCGTGGTCGGCGCTCCCCGCTCCGGGACAACCCTCCTACGCCTGATGCTGGACGCGCACCCGGAGCTGGCGATCCCGCCGGAGACCTACTTCATCCCGAGGGCCGTCAAGAGCTGGCGGCGCGCGCGGCGCCCCGGCCGACCCGAGACCCCGCTGGCGGCCTACATCGAAGCCGTCACCGGGCACACCCGGTGGCCCGACTTCCACCTCGATGCCGATGCCTATCGCCAGCACCTCGAGGACGATCCTCCGGGCAAGGTCGCGGACGCGATCCGCGCCTTCTACGAGATGTACGCCGAGAAGGCCGGGAAGCCCCGCTGGGGAGACAAGACCCCGTTCTACGTGCGCAAGATGGAGATCATCCACTCGGTTCTTCCGGAGGCGCGCTTCATCCACATCATCCGCGACGGCCGCGGCGTCACCCTGTCGATCAAGGACCTGTGGTTCGGCCCGAACACGGTCGAGGAGGCCGCCGAGTTCTGGGTCGCCCGTATCGACCAGGGCCGCGAGCAGGCCAAGGAGCTCCCGCACTACATGGAGCTCCGCTACGAGGACCTGGTACGCGAGCCCGAGGCGGAGCTGCGGCGCATCTGCGAGTTCGTCGAGCTTCCCTTCGACCCGCAGATGCTGCGCTACCACGAGCTGGCGGTGGAGCGGGTGGCGGCCGAGGTGCCTCCGGAGGAGCATGCCCCCGGCGGTCGTGTGGTTTCGACCGAGGAGCGACTTCAGATCATCGAGCGAACCGCGACGCCACCCGATCCCAGCCGCATCGATCGGTGGAAGACCGACATGCCCATCGAGGATCGTCGCAAGTTCGAGGCGATCGCCGGGTTCCGCCTGCACGAGCTGGGCTACCCGGTGGAGAGCTGAGGACGCCGATGGCCATGGGTGGCGCCGGGGAGCGGGTCACCGATCGGCCATTCGTGGTCGAGGTGCCGGTCGCCGAGGAGACCGCGGCAAGCGCGCTCGCCACCGTCGACGCGATCCTCACGGCACGTTCCCACGGTATCGAGCTGCTGGTGAAGATCCCTCCGGGCCACCCGGAGCGGGCGGAGATCGCCGCCGCCTGCGAGGCTGACCCGCGCATCCGGGTCGTCCCCCCAGACTTCGAGCGCGACCCGCAGCACGACGCCTTGGTCATCAGCGTTCCCGCCGGGGTGCATACCGGTGAGTACAGCCTCGAGGCCCTGTCCGGGCTCGTCGCCGAGACGGGTGGTCCGATCGAGGCCACGGTTCCCGATGGATTCGGCAGGTTCGAAAAGCACGACTGGGCCGCGCGCCTGCCGCATCGCCGGGTGGTTCGGGCTGGCGTGAACGGGGCCGGAGCCGGGGGACGGCGTGTGCCCGGCGTCAGGCTCGGGCTCACCCGTCGCAAGCGGCGTCGTCGGCAGCTGCCACCCGTGCGCGCGCTCTCACACGAGCGGTCGGAGCATCTCCGCCACCGAGCCCGGCTCAACACGAACGCGGCTCGGGTGGCTCGCGGCCAGCAGCGGCTCGCGCTCGAGCGCAACGAGCTCAGGCACGAGCGTGCCCGCGCGGCTCTGGCCGAGCGTCGCCTCGGAGCGACCGGTCCGCTTCGGTGGGTCGAGTGGCGAGGGCATCAGGTCGCTCGTGTCGTCTCCATCGCCGGGACGGCCGCCGCCAATCTGTGGAATGTCGTGCGCCGCCGCCTGCGCCAGCTACGGCGGCTCGTAGTTCGTTTCTAGTCGGCGCCGGACGGCTCGAGGCCCGCCGCGCCGGGCTCGATCGCGGTCACGTCGAAGCGCAGGCCTCGCCACTCGCGCTGGGACTGGACCAGGAAGTAGTCGGCGTATGTGTTCCAGGTGTGGCCGCGCATGTGCCGGTTGAGGATGTAGCCGAACCCGTGGGTGCGGTGAACGCGCTTCCCCGCGCTCTTGAAGTTCTTCACCAGCCACCCGTCCTCGCCGCGATTGCGCGCCGGCCAACCCCCGATCTCGAGCAGCGGCTCGCGGCGCGCCATCATCACCCCGCCGCCGAGGCGGGAGTGGTCGGTCTCGGCCGGGCCGATGAATCTGCGGATCGTCAGGTCCACCGTCGAGACGTATACGAACTCGGCGCCCTTGCCGACCAGATCGGCGTCCGCGTACTCGAGCGCCAGGACGAGATCCCAGAGGTGGTCGACCGTGTAGTAGTCGTCGTCGTCCATCTTCGTCACCACGTCGCCCTCCGATACGGCGACGCCGGCGTTGAGCGACTCGCCCAGGGTCAGCTCGTCGTCGACCCGGACGACCTTCACCGGGTCGGGAGACTGCGCGCGCACCCGATCCTCGACGTCGTCCGAGTACTCATCGCCGTGCAGGCAGACGATCAGCTCGCGCGGCTCGTAGCTCTGCCGGAGGACCTGGGCTATGCCGTGCTCGAGCCACTCCTGGCGCCTCGTCGACAGCACCACCGACACCAGGGCCGGTGACGGGAGGTCGATCCCGAGCGCGCCCGCGATCTGCCGCCAACGGGCCTGCGGCGAGTGGTGGCGCAGGGCGGCGCGGCGCACCCTGACGGAGGCCCGCTCCCGCCCATCCGGGTCCCGGAGCTCCTCGAGCTCGATCGCCTCGAGTGCGGCGGCCAGGTCGGGTCCGAGGAGCTCGGCCGCCTCGTCCGAAAGCTCGGCCGGCACCACCGGGATCCCGGCCGCGCAGAGCTTCGTCAGCAGCCCTGCTCGCTCCCAGGGGGACGCGTGAAAGGCGGGGTGGTCGAGCACACCCAGGCGGGCCCGCAGCCCCCCGAGCAGCTTGGATGCTCGGGGTGTGTCACGGGGCTGCACCATGGGGGGAAGCGGCGGCAGCTGACGGCGGTTCGGGGTGGCGATGCTGGTTGGCTCTCCCCCGCTGATCTCGCCGAGCCATGCGAGGCCCGATCGAAGGCGCTCCGCGGGGACCGCACCGGTGATCATCGCGGCGAACCCGGCCACCCCCGCGCCGCGGAACCCGATCGGGTTGTAGGTCTGCGGATCGACCGGCGCCGCGGCCGGAAGGCCCGGAACCTCATCGCGAAGCGGCATCCCGATGATCAGGTCGGGGACCCCGGACCAGGCGGGCTCGGCGACAGTGGTGCGGCGCAGTCCGATCACGGGAACCCCGGCCGCCTGGGCCGCTCGGCAAAGCCGCGCCACCTCGCGCCGGCCGCCCCTCGGCGGCTGCTCGTCCACGACCAGGGCGGCCGCGGCCTCGAGCTCGTCGCCCCGGCCTGCGGGGACCGCATCGACCCCGGCCCCGAACTGCTCGAGAGCCGGCCCGCCCGCGAACGCAACCCGCAGGGGAAGTGGGTGCCCGACCGGGACCTGCTCGGCGGGCGCAGCCGTGGTTACCGCGTCCAGGGTGGACATCGCCGCGAGTCTAGGGCAGTGATTCCCAATCGGCGTATGCACGGGGACGCGCCTGGCCAAGCATGTCGAGGACGCAGGCCACGACGTGTGCTTGCCTGCACACGAGTGGCCGAGGACGAAGAGATGCGAAGGCCAGGCGCGTCATCCGGGCGTGCGGGGATTGGGAGATCACTGCCCTAGGGCCTGAGTCTTCGGGGGGTTACTAGCATGCCCCGTTCATGTCGAGCCCGGACCGTTCGCGAAGCGACTCGGCGATCGGAGGGGAACCGCGGCCTGCCGCGGTTCCAGGAAACCTCTGGACCGAGATCGAGCCACCCGAGCTCGGTCGGCTCCCGTCTGCGCCCCAGGTGTCCGTCGTGGTGGAGGCGCTGGATGGCGCCTCCACGGCGGATCTCGAGCTGACCCTGGCCGGCCTAGAGCATCAGAGCTATCCCACCGAGCTGATCGAGACGCTCTCGCCCGGCGCGGATGACGGCGAGCGAGAGCCCGCCGGCGAGGTGCTGATCTTCGTCACCGCCGGGGCGGTGCCGGGCCCGAGCATGGTCGAGGCACACGTGCGCTGGCACCTGGCCGTGGCCGACGCGGTGACGGCAGGGCCCATGCGGCCCCTCGACCCCACCGGGCTCGAGGCCGGCCGTGTGCACGAAGCCGCCGCGGCGGGTGAGGTCGCGACCGTATTCGACTCGCGGCCCGGTGAGGGTCCGGAGCCGCTCGGCTTGCTCGAGGACCTCACCCGTGGCTTGACCGAGTTCGACCAGGGGCTCTACCGCGCCGCCGCGCTCGGCAACGTTGGCATGCGCCGTGCGACCCACGCGGCGATCGGCGGCGAGTCCGCGGAGCCTGGGGGGCACCTGCGCCGCCTGGATCGCGCCCAGCGTCTGGCCTGCTTCGGGGCGGTGTTCGTTCCCGAGCCGGCCGCAGTCTGCTGGGCCGCACACGCGGGCACGCTCGCAGCGGCCGTCCGCCTCGATCCGGACGATCCCGACTCGGCGAGCGCTCCGATCGGGGCGGCTGCGCTGATCCCCGCGCCGCCGTTCCGGCGACTCCCATCGCCGCGGCGCTTTCGCCGTCCGGCGATGATCGTCAACCTCGACGCAGCCGGCGCGACGGCAGACGAGCTGAGCCATGCGATCGAGACGATCGTTGATGGGCGCTGCGGCGACCTCGAGCTGCGGGTCCAGCTCGCCTCCGAGCACCCCGAGCGGGCCGCGATCGAGGCCGCCGTCGCCGCCGACGAGCGGGTCGTGCTCGGGGGCCGATCGACCGAATCCTTCTGTGCGAGCCCCGTGCAGGTGATGATGCCGGGAGTGGTCATGCCCGACCGCCGCACGCTCGGCGATCTCTGCGAGCTCGTGATCAGCGAGAGGGTCGGCGCGATCCGCGTCACCGTGCCGGGCGTGCACCCCGCCGAGGCCATGGTCCACGCCTATGCCTCCGGGCCGCTGGCCCGGGCAGGCCGGGTGGCGAGGATCACCGGCGAGCCCCTTGATCAGGCCCTGATTCGCCTCTTCGGCGAGCGCTGGATGAGCGGCGTGGAGGTCAGCCTTCGCCCCCACGGGGTCGACGAGGCGGAGATCACCGAGCACGGCCTGCTCGCCCCCGCCACGGATCTAGACGAGGAGCGGACCAAGCACCTGCGGTACCGGCGGCTCTCGGGCGAGCTCGCCACTCGTGCGGCGACCCAGGACAAGCGACTGGTTAAGGAGCGGCTTCGCGTGCGCGCCGCACGCACCCGTGCGGACCGCGTGGAGGCGCTCGCGGACGGGGCGTCGCAAGAGCTTTCGTGAGCCGGATCCGCGCGGCCTTCGTCGTGTCCTGGGCTGCCGTGCTGGTGGCGATCGCGTGGGTGGGCGCCGAGGCACAGGCCGGGGTTGCGAGCGAGGCCTTCGAGGTCAGCCGGCAGGTCGGAATCCACGAGATCACCCATACGCACGGAGCCCTGGTCTTCGACTACGACGAGGACGGCTGGGATGACCTGCTGATCAACCGCCACTACGAGGCCTTTCCGCGTCTCTATCGCAATCAGGAGGGCACCTTCACCGACGTCACCGACCAGGCGATCCCCGAGACCGAGCGCATGCTCGAGGATCCCCACGGCTGCGCGGCAGCCGACGTCGACGTGGACGGTCTCGTCGACGTCTACTGCACCGTGGGTGGCCGCAGGGGGGGAGCCGCGGGCAGCGAGCCCAATCCAAAGATGCTGTGGCTCCAGCAGCTCGACGGGACCTTCCTCGCGAGCGCGGACGAGTACCGGCTGGAGGATCCCTGGGGCCGCGGCCGCGAGCCCGCGTTCCTTGACGCCAACGGCGATCGTTATCCGGACCTCTACGTCGCGAACGCCTCGCCTCGCGTGGACGCTCACCGGACCCCGAGCCGGCTGTTCATCAACGTGCGCGGCCGGCGCTTCCGCAACGCCCCGCGGTATGGGGTCAACGGCGAGAAGGACGAGACGAGCGCGCAGGCGATCGACTACGACCGGGACGGACGCGAGGATCTGCTGGCCTGCGGCGAGGCGGGCACGGCCCTTTACCGCAACATCGCCGGCAGGCGATTTCGTGACGTCTCGAGCGAGGTCGGCCTGGGGCAGCCCTGTCACGACGCCGAGCTGGTGCGGATAGACGGCGACGGGAGACCTGACCTCGTCACCACCTCGGAGGGCGGTCTGAGCGTGCGCATCCAGAGCGCCAAGCGCTTTCAGCGTCCGGGCTTCAAGCTGGGGACGCCGGGAGCGCTCACGTTCGCGACGGGCGACGTCGATGGAGACAGCCGCACGGACATCTACCTGCTGCGCAGCGGGCCTCGGGCGGGAGCCGATCGAAGCGACCGGATGCTCCTCAACCGGGGCGGGGGCAAGCGCTTCAAGACCATGAGCATCCCCCAGACCCACCGTGGGGTCGGTGAGGCGGTGACCCCGATCGACTATGACCGCAACGGGCTCACGGACTTCATCGTCCAGAACGGCCGTCTCGACAACCGCGGCCCGATCCGCCTGATCGCCTTCCTCCCGAACTAGGGACGAAGTCCCGGGTCGAGCGGCCCACTTCGCCAGGGCGCCAGAGCCCGAACCCGCCGCCCCCGGACGCGGGAGCAGAATTGAGATGCCCGAGGCGAAGCCGAGGGCAAGGTACTCGGGCGGGAGCGGAGGAGGCGGCGGATTTATTCACACCGACCAGCTCGCGAAGGGCTTGCCCGTCAGCTCGCGGAGGCGGTTGGCGTCGTCGCGGAGGCGGTCGGCCAGCTCGGCACGTGTCGAATCGTCGAGCTCGGTGTGCTCGAACTCGGTCGAGAGCGGCCACCGGTGGCGGGCGTTACGCAACCGGTGGGGAAGCCGCCTCCATAGCTTCACCCCCAGCCAGGTCTTCCGCCGACGCTTCTGCGTCTCGTGGCGCTTGCGGCTGTAGGCCTTGTGCCAGAAGTCCTCATCGACCCCGAGGAAGCCGAAGACCCGCTTCAGGGTCTCCTCGCGGTCGTGCAGGAGCTCGTCCTGCTCCAGGACGAGGATCCGCTCCATCGGGTAGTGCTCACAGAACAGGGCGAGCTGGTGGTGGTAGCTGGAGCGGGCCACGTACTCCTCGTCCTCGAGCACCGCCCGGTCAAGCGGCTTGTGCTGTACCCGGTTGGAGTAGTTGTGGATCCACTGAGCGCGCGCGCGGGCGATCGGGTCGCGGACCATGAACATCAGCTTGGCGTCGGGGATCAGCTCTGCCATCCGTCCGGGAACCCCGGGCAGGGCCGGGTCGGCCGTGTAGTTGGGCGAGGATTCCCCGCGTACCATCGCCTCGGGGTCGAACTGGGCTCGATACCAGTCGACGCCCAGGCTCCAGTTCTTGACCGCGGCCGCCACTGCCTGCGCCCCCTCCTCCGCAACGAAGAAGTTGAGCTCCTTCGGGTGCGACATCGAGATCTCGGGGTGGCGTGCGAGGTAGTTGTGGAGGGCGCTCGTACCGCACTTCTGAGCCCCGATCACGATCAGGTTGGGCAGGGCCCCGGGGGTCGAGCGGAGGTCGCGGCGCTCAGCGGGAGCGCCGACCTGGGTGTCGGATCCGGCGTGGCTCACGGCCCCGGGATGGTAGTGCGTCCTTGTTAGCCTCCCGCGCCTATCGGAGCGCGTGGCGGACGTGAACTTCCCAAGGACTAGTGCGGCCGGATGGATCGCGGCGGCCATCGCGCTGCTGGTGATCGCCGGGTCGATCACTCTGGTCGCCTTGAGCGCCTCGAGCGACTCCGACGAGCCCGAGGGAGGCGGAGGGGGGAGGGGCAAGGACGGGAACTCCGCCTCAGCCGATCCGTCGTCCGGTCTGTTCAAGGACGCCAAGGGGGAGCGCAGGACCCAGGGCTACAAGCTCGCCGCCCGGGACGTCACCACGAGCGAGAGGCTCGGGATCAAGGCGACCGACGTCAGCGAGGAGGCCGGCATCTACGAGTACACGCGGACGTACGGGTCGCTCGCGCTCGATTTCGATGACGATGGCTGGGACGACCTCCTGGTCAACCGCCACTACTTCGCCTACCTCCGGCTCTATCGCAACGAGCACAACGGGACCTTCGCCGACGTCACGGGCATCGCCATCCCTCAATCGCAGAAGAACATCCGTGACCCGCACGGGTGCGCCGCGGCCGACATCAACCAGGATGGCCGCATCGACATCTTCTGCACCTCAGGCGGGGTCCACGGCACGGCGCCGAACCGGAAGACGCTGTGGATCCAGCACCGGGGCGGGACCTTCAGCTCCGAGGCTCACAGATACGGGGTGGAGGACCGCTTTGCTCGTGGCCGGGTGGTGACCTTCGTCGACGCCAACGGGGACGCCTATCCGGATCTCTTCCACGGCACCACGCCCGAGCGGTCCGACGGTCAGCGCTCGCCCAACCGGCTGTTCATCAACCAGGGCGGGAAGCGCTTTCGCAACGCGCCCGAGTACGGCGTGACCCGCCCCGAGGGCGCCAACACGATCCAGGCCGCCGACTTCGACGAGGACGGGCTCGAGGATCTCCTTCTGTGCAGCGAGGAGGCGGGGATCCGGCTCTATCGCAACATCGCCAACGAGCGCTACCAGGACGTGGCCGACGATGTGAACGCCGACGCGGACTGTGGGGCGGCGGTGTTCGGCGACGTCGACGGCGACTCGCGGCTCGACCTGATCTACCTGGGCGGCGGCGGGCTTCACGTGCGCGTTCAGCGGCAGGGGCGGTTCGAGCGCTCCTACGACCTCGACGTGAGCGACACTGTGGCCCTCGCGCTGGGCGACGTCGACGCGGACGGGCTCACTGACATCTACGTCGTGCGCAGAGGCCCGCGCGATGCGGACTACGACGATCTGATGCTGGTCAATCGCGGCGGAGGGCGATTCGTGAACATGCTGCTCCCGCGGATGCCCAAGGGCGAGGGCGAATCCGTCACCGCGCTCGACTACGACCGCAACGGGCACACGGACTTCCTGGTGGAGAACGGGAAGGGCGGGACCGAGGGGTCCGTCAGTCTGATCGCGTTCGGCCCTCTGGAAGGCGCCAACGGGTAGGCCGACCGGACACGTCGTCCGGACCCGGGCTCCTAGCCCTCCAGCCCGGCAGCTTCGAGGCCCCCCTCGGATCAGTGAACGACTGTAGCCTGCTGACCTTTCCCGCCCGGGCCTGGATTAGCCAGGCCGCCTGCGGGAAATCCAGCAGTACCTCGGCGCGCCGGGCCTGGGCCCGCCATGCGCCCAGCACCAGCACCCGGCCGTCGCCCAGATCGTGGAAATGCCCCGGCTTCGCCTCGAACTCACGTACGAGGCCGATCGATCTGGCGACCCGTGTCCGCTTCTGATGATCGCGTTCAGCCCTCCGGGGTCTGCGCCCTGAGCCGGACACGACCGCGCAACGGCCAGAAGTCCCGCGGCTCGGGATCCGCGAGCCAGTCGACCCCCTCCGCCCGCAGCTGCGGCACGAGCCGCCGGTAGCGACGCTCGATCCAGCGGACGTCCTCCGGGGCGATTCGCTGACGCCACGCGCCGATGTGGGCGCGTTCGGCGTTGATCTCCTCGTCGAAGTAACGGCGCATCGGGCCGTCGTGCTCCAGCGCGAGGAAATCCACCAGGCGGGCGTAGGTGCGCTCCCGGTCGTGCGCGGCGAGGTCCTCGAGCTGGATCGTCAGGGCGGAGCCGGGGGGCAGCTGGCGGAGCGCGGCCGCCGATCCGCGCTCGCGCTCCTGCCAGTGGTGCATTGCGTAATCGAGATCGTCCGGCATATCTCGCTTGCGCACGATCCCGGCCACGACCGCGCGCCCGTCGCGGACCATGTGGATGAACCGGGCGTCCGGGAACAGCTTGCGGAGCGTCGGCGCGGTCCTGATGTTCTGTCCGGACAGCTCCACCCACGCAGGCTTGCCCGCGCGTTCCGCCGTGGGGTCGAGCAGCTCACGGATCAGGCGGCTCGATGCCCCCCAGCGATCGTCCTCGTACCCCTCCTGGAACTGAGCGATCGCCGCCTCGAATCGGTCACGCTCGACGATCAGCTGCAACCCCCTGATGTGCCGCAGCCCGCGCGACCACCATTTCCCGAAGCACTTCTCGAGAAACCGGGGCATCGTGGTCTCGTCGTTCAGCAGATCGACCAGGCCGGCCGTCGCCGAGACGAACCTCGTCTCGAGCTTGATCATGTGGTACCGAGGGTGGGCGTCGAGCAGGCGTCCGATTGCGTGCGTGCCGCTGCGGGCGGTGCCGCCGACGAAGATCGGCTGGGGAAAGCTCTGGTCGTCGTTGCTCATCGTTACCACGGTGCCGTGCGCGCTAGAACGAGCCGCCATGTTAGGACTCCGTGTCCATGGCGCTCCAAATGCCCCAGGTGCCGGGCGTGGACCACATGTTCGTCCGCGGCGGAGACCTCGAATTCCACGTCGCCGTCGCCGGGGAGGGGGCCCCGGTCCTGCTCCTCCACGGATGGCCCGAGCACTGGTACGCGTGGCGAGACGTGATGCCGCGGCTGGCGGAGGGCCGGCGGGCGCTGGCGATGGACCTCCGCGGGTTCGGCTGGACCGACATCGCCTGGGAAGGGTTCGAGAAGGAGAACATGGCGGATGACGTCGCGCGCGTGCTCGAGGCTATGGAGATCCCGCGCGTGGCCTTGATCGGTCACGACTGGGGCGGGTGGATCGGCCTGCTCCTGGCGATGCGCCATCCCGCACTCGTCGAGAAGCTGGTTGTTCTGGGCTCCCCTCCGCCGTGGGCCCGGCCGTATCCGGCGAGCGCGGTCGGCGCGCGGCGGCTGCATCAACACGCCCTGATGGCGTCGCCGCTTGGACGACAGCTGCTGCATCGGGGGGTGGGACTGCGTCACGCGTCGATGGGCTCGCCGCTCGGACGGCGGCTTGTGCATCGGGGGACCGGTCTCCCCGCGCGTCAGATTCGCCGGTTCGCCGCGGAGGGCGGGAGCGTCGGCGAGGCGGCCCTGGTGATCTACACCCGCGATCTGAAGGCGTCCACGCGGGCCAGAGCCGGGTCGCTGCTGCACCGCACCTTCCTCACCCGGGAGGTCCGACACCTGCTCGCCGGCCGCTATCGCGACGCGTACCTGACCACGCCGACCCTCGTCCTCCACGGCGAGCGGGACCGGCTCTTCTCGCCGTCGGCTTACCGTGACCACGAGCGCCACGCCGACGATCTCCGGCTCGAAGCGATCGGGGAGGCGGGGCACTACCTCCCCGAGGAGGCGCCCCAGATTGTGGCCGAGAGGGCGCTCGAGTTCCTCGGCGCGGGCGGAACCGCGCCGCCGCCGTGACCTCCGAGTTGAAGTACGCGCGCATCGGCTCCTGAGCGTCGATCTCGAGGAACTCGACCAGGCGGGCGAAGCTCCGCTCTCGATCGTGGGCAGTCAGGTCGTCGCGGAACACGGGTGAGCATCGTGCCCTCGGGGATCTCGCGCATCGAGCGGTCGGCGGCGCGCACCATGTTGATGAACCGCGCGTCCGGGAAGAGCGAGAGGGCGGGGAGCCGCCGCCTGGTCGCGGCCGCGGCAGAGGTCAGGGAGGCCCACCGGGCGACGCGTGAAAGCGCACCTCGGTCCTGATCCAGTGGTACCGCGGATCCGCAGCGATAAGCCGCCCCATCACGTGGGTGCCGCTGCGACCCACGCCACACACGAAGATCGGCTCGGGGAACTCCGAGCTCATTCCCTCGTGTAGGTGAGGTCGAAGTCGTGCTCCCACGTCTTGCCGTCGTGGGAGATCTCCCACTGGCCGGTGATGGTCCTGCCGTCGTCGCTGAAGGTCCCGGTGAAACGCTGGGAGAAGTTGAGCGGGGAGAAGTCCGGCTCATCCCGCCATAGCTTCCAGACCCCCTCCTCGAGGCTCATCTTGTAGACGCGCGCGACGCCTCGCGAGTCGAAGTAGTGCTGGAGGAAATTCCCCTCGCTCGCGGGGTCCGCGCCGATGACCGCGATCCCGTCGGGTGCCTCGGGAACGGGTATCTCCCAGCGCTCGATCAGGAACCGCCGCCCCGAAAGCCACTCGAAGCTGACGGGCGCACCGGGGGCGTCGGGCGGGACGCCCTCGAACTCGGGCTTCATGGCCCACTCGCCGACGAGGGGCTCCAGGGAGTCAAGGGGATCGCCGCTGCTCGTCATCGCCGTCTCCTTTCTCCTCGCATCGAGGCCGGCCAGCATTGCCCTGACGACGCACCGGGAGCTGGTCGAACGACTGGGCCAGGCGGAGAGGGTGGGATTCGAACCCACGAGGCAGCTTTCACCGCCCACGCGATTTCCAGTCGCGCACCTTAAGCCACTCGGTCACCTCTCCGAGCGGCTCGGACGATAGCGACGGTCCGTGGGCCTCGTTCAGGCCAGCGCCGGCGCCTCCGGAAGGCGCTCGAGCGCGGCCTCCATGTCGGCCTCGGAGAACTCGAGGTCCTCGAGCTCGCCGGCATGGAACGCGTCGTAGGCGGCCATGTCGAAGTGGCCGTGGCCGGACAGGTTGAACAGGACCACCCGCTCCTCGCCAGCCTCCCTGGCGGCCTCGGCCTCGTCGAATACCGCCCGGATCGCGTGGGCGGGCTCCGGCCCGGGGATGATCCCCTCCAGCCTCGCGAACTTCACCGCGGCCTCGAATGCGGCGGTCTGCGGCACCGCCTTCGCCGCAATCAGCCCCTCCTTCACCAGGGCCGAGAGGCTCGGGGCGTCGCCGTGGTAGCGCAGGCCGCCGGCATGGACCGGCGGCGGCACGAAGTCGTGGCCGAGCGTGTACATCGGGACCAGCGGCGTGAGCCCCACCGTGTCGCCGAAGTCGTAGCGGTACGCGCCGCGCGTGAGCGTCGGGCACGCGGCCGGCTCGGCGGCGACGAAGCGGGTCTCATTGCCTTCGCGGAGACGCTTTCTCAGGAACGGGTAGGCCGTTCCGGCGAAGTTGGAGCCTCCGCCCACGCAGCCGATGACCACATCCGGATACTCGCCCGCCATCTCCATCTGAGCGATCGCCTCGGTGCCGATCACCGTCTGGTGCAGGAGCACGTGATTGAGCACGGAGCCGAGCGAGTACTTGGTGTCGTCGTTCGATGCCGCCACCTCGACCGCCTCGGAGATTGCGATCCCGAGGCTGCCGGAAGGATGCTGGGCCTGGGAGCGGCCAGCCTCGGTCCGGTCGGAGGGGCTGCGGTGAACGGTCCCGCCCCAGGTCTCGATCATCGCCCGGCGATACGGCTTCTGATCGTAGGAAACGCCGACCATGAACACCTCGCACTCGAGGCCGAACAGCTCGCAGGCGAGGGCCAGAGCCGACCCCCACTGGCCGGCTCCGGTCTCGGTGGCGAGCTTGCGAACGCCCTCCCGCTTGTTGTAGTACGCCTGCGCGACGGCGGTATTCGGCTTGTGCGAGCCCGCCGGCGAGACCCCCTCGTACTTGTAGTAGATGTGGGCTGGCGTGTCGAGCGCGCGCTCGAGGCGGCGCGCTCGATGAAGCGGCGTCGGGCGCCAGAGTCGGTAGATGTCGAGGACCTCCTCCGGGATCGGGATGTCGGGGTCGGTCGAGACCTCCTGCTCGATCAACCCCATCGGAAACAGGGGCGCGAGGTCGTCGGGCCCGAGCGGCTCCTTGGTCGCGGGATGGAGGGGCGGGGGAGGCGGATCGCCCGGGAGGTCGGCGAGCAGGTTGACCCAACTCGTCGGGATTCGGTCCTCTCCCAGCAGGTACTTGGTCGGCTCGCTCATCTCGCTCCTCTCCTCGGCGCGGCGCGATTCTACGCGGCCCTACTGGGGCCTCGTAAGATCGACCGGATGGCGGGCGACGGCGGCTGGAACGTCTACCTCTCCGGCGAGATCCACTCCGACTGGCGGGAGCGGATCGCCGACGGGATCCGCGAGGCTGGCCTGCCGGTGACGCTGATGGCTCCCGTGACCGACCACGCCGCATCCGATGATGCCGGCGTCGACATCCTCGGACCGGAGAGCGACAAGTTCTGGTACGACCACAAGGGCGCCGGCATCAACGCGGTTCGCACTCAGACCCTTCTGCGCCGGGCCGACGTGGTCGTCGTCCGGTTCGGCGACAGGCACAGGCAGTGGAACGCGGCCTTCGAGGCCGGCTACGCCGTGGCGCTCGGCAAGCCGATCATCACTCTGCATCCCCCGGATCACGACCATGCGCTGAAGGAGATCGACCGCGCCGCGATGGCGACCGCGCGCGATCCCGAGCAGGTGGTTGCGGTCCTTCGCTACGCGATCGCCAAGTAGCGGTTACCCGCTTTCGAGCCTGACGGTCGCGTCGGCGGAAGCGACGGGCCGCGCGGCCTCATGCCGCGCGGCCCGTGCGCTCCTCGCGCGCTCAGTGCCCGCTGCCGGTCCGGGTCTTGGTGCCGGTGTCGTCGCGCGTCTTGGTGTCCTGACGCGTCTTCGTTCCGGTCTTGGTGTCCCTGGTGCCGGTGTTGCTCTTCCCCGTCCCGCGCGTGGTTCCGGTGCGCGTCTTGGTGTCCTGACGCGTCTTCGTTCCGGTCTTGGTGTCCCTGGTGCCGGTGTTGCTCTTCCCCGTGCCACGAGTCGTACCCGTCGCGGACGAGTCGTCGTCATCGCCGTGACCGCTGCCGGGCCCGCTTGAGTCGTCGTCTCCGTCGTCGTCGTGGCCGCTCCCCGGCCCGGAGTTGCCGGACTTGACGCCGACGAGCTGGTTGCTCGAGCCCTCGTCGCCGCTCGCGGTCGTCGCCAGCACCATCGGGGCCGCCATGAGCGCCATCGCGATCACGATCGCGCAAACGCGCTTCCCGACCGAGGGGCGTTCGGGCACGAGTGAGTCGGCGTCCGCAGCCAGCGCCCACAGGCTCCTCGCCGAGGCGCCGATCGCCCGCCGTTTCCCGCCCCCGGACGTGTTCTCACTCGACATCGATTTCCTCCTTCCGCCGGCGGTCGCACCGCCGGCGTCGCTAGATCCACCCTCACTCAGTAGATCCGCGGGAACGCCGAGGATCACGCGGCTTCGGGACTCGTTGCGATCGCTACGAGTCGAGCGGGCCGATGTCAGTCGTCGTCCGCCTCGTCGGGGTCGGGGCCGGAGTTGTCGTTGGCGCTGCCGCTTCCGCTCGAGCCGCTGGACCCCGATCCGCTGCCGCTGGAGCTCAGGTGGCTCGAGCCCGACCCGCTCGAGCCGCTGCCGGAGCTCACCGAGGGCCCGGACGACTCCGGTTCCTCGGCGTCGCGATCGCTCTCCTCGTGATCGCCGGACGATCCCGAGCCGCTGCCCGACGAGCCATGCCCGGAGGAGTCGTCGTCCGGCCCCTCGTGTCCCCGCTCGCCGTCCTTGCCCGAATCGTCTCCGTGCCCGGCGTCGTCGCCTCCGCCGCCCGGGCCCGAGTTGTCATGCCCGTCCTCATCGGAATTGCCCTCGCCGCTTGAGCCGGACGTTCCACCCGACCCCGAGCCGCCGAGTCCGGTTACCGACGACTCGCCGATGCCCCTCCCTCCGGACGCGGACTGGCCGGTGCCGGCGTTCGACTCCGCGACCCGCATGGAGCGCTCCTCCGCGCCCTGGTTCCCGGGCTCGGTTACGACCGCGGCCCCGCCGGCCAGCCCGCCCGCGACCACCGTCATGGCCGCGATCTTCGTGGCCACCCCGGCGCTGCCGGCGCCCAGCTCGGCGAGCTGGGTTCCGCCGCCGCTCCCGGACGCCAGCAAGCGTGCCACCAGGGGGAGCGGCAACAGCGCCGATGCGGCCGAGCGAACCGCGTGGCGGGCGCGGTAGATCAACTGGCGAACGGCGCCCCCGCTGAGGCCGAGCTCGCGAGCGATCTCACCATGGCTCCGTCCCTCGAGCTCCCGGGCCACCAGGGCCCGGCGCTGCCCGGCCGGAAGCGCGGCGACGGCCGCCAGCGCCTTACGCGTTTGCTCCCGCCGCTCGTGGGTCGCCTCGGGCGACTCGGCTCCGGCGATCCCGTCGGGATCGAGGGGCGCCGTCTCGGGCGCCGCCTGGATCAGCTTGAGCGCGGCGTTGGTGGCGATCCGGTGCAACCACGGCCGGAACCGCTCGGGCGGGCCGTTGCGCATGAGTGACTGATGCGCGTTGAGGAGCGCCTGTTGCACGGCATCCTCCGCCTGGTCCAGTGGAAGCAACCGCTGGCAGGCGCGCACCAGAGAGCCTCGGTAGCGACGGGCGAGCAGGTCGAACGCTCGCTCCTCTCCCGCGGCAGCGAGCGCAGCCAGCCGCTCATCCGTCTGCAGTCGAAGCAGGGGAGCGCCGCCCAGCCTGGCGATCGATGCGGTCGCCGACTCCACGATCTAAAGGATGCCAACCCGGTGAGGTCGGCTCACCAGTGACGGGTGCGATCCTGCGGTCATCGAAACCCGCGCCGGCTCAACTTCAGCCTGTGCGGCAGCGACGCGATCAACGGCTCCAGGCGCTCGGTCACCTCGCTCGCGGCCGGACGCGCTCCGGGCTCGCGGCTGAGCATCTCCGCGAGCAGCTCCCGAAGCTCACCCGGCACCGCCGCGGGGATCGGCTCCGGGTCGGACACGAGCTGCGGAAAGCGGGCCTCGGGGTCGCGGCTGTCCCGAGCCTCGCGTGACCGCGGAAAAGGCACTCGGCCCGATACGGCGTGATGGAGCGTCGCGCCCAGGCCCCAGATGTCGGAGGCGGGGCCGATCGGGTGGTCGACTGCGCTCGAGTCGCACTGCTCGGGAGCCATGTAGGCGTCTGTGCCCACCCCCCGGGACCGGGCCGCGTGCGGCAACGACCGCGCCACGCTGAGGTCGATCAAGCGCGGCGGGACGGCCATGATGATGTTGTCGGGCTTGACGTCGAGATGGACCACCTCCATGCGATCGAGGTAGTGGAGGGCACCGGCCACATGGGCTGCCAGCGGCAGCAGCTGCTGCAGCGGAAGGGGCCCGCCGCGCCGGATCAGGCGGCGCAGCGGCGGTCCCTCGAGGTGTTCGAGCAGCAGATGCGGCCGCGATCCTCCGAGATTGGCGTCGAGCCCGCGGACGATCACCGGATGTGCAAGCGCGTCCAGCAGGTCAGCCTCGGCGGCGAGGTCCGCCAGAGCCCGCTCGTCGCCGAGCCGGTCGGGGCGCAGCACCTTGGCCACCGCGAGCGCATGCAGCAGCTCGTCCCAGACCAGCAGCACCTCGAAGCGGCTGCCACCGCCCAGGTCCTTGAGCACGATCCGTCCCTCGACCAGGACGTCGCCCTGCTCGAGACCCCAGCTGCTCGATTCGATCTCCGCGACCGGCACCTCACTCAATAGATCCGAATGCGGCGGGAAGATCACGCATTGTGCGGCGGGAGATCGTCCAGTTGCACCGCTACCGGAGGGAGTCAAACCCCGCCGCTCAGCCGCGCACTCGCGCTAGCCTTCCCTGCGCCGTCGGAGGGGTGGCAGAGTGGTTGAATGCGGCGGTCTCGAAAACCGTTTCGGGCCATTTCGGTCCGACGAGGGTTCGAATCCCTCCCCCTCCGCTAGATAAGCCGGATTCCGCTTGTTGATGGGGGAAGCGGGCACATCGAGTCGGCCACACAGGCTTCCTTTTAACCGCTGAAGACCGCTGGAAACCGCCCGGGAAGGTGCAGGACTGGCCCTCAACTGGCACTCAGCAGCCGGGTCGGACCTCGTCGCACCCGCTGACCACCGATTTGCGAATATGCGATGGCGGCATAGGATCAGCCACCTCGTGGCATTGACAGCGCCAGCCGACTTCGAGCTCAATGCCGCGGGGAGGCCTTGGGAACTGCCTGACGGCGCGCCAGCGGGACTAGAGGCCCTCGAGTACTACCTCGGCGAGGGCAACAACGCGCTCGAGATCGTGATCGCCCTTGGGTCCTCCCCTCCGAACCGCACTGCGCTGCGCGCGCTCTGGGGAAAACGTCAGTGCCGGAAGGCCGAGCCCAGTCCTTTGCTTGGTCCTGTATCAGCGCTCTGGCACCTGGCGCGCGGCTGTGTGTGGTCCCGTGGGAGAAGACCCGGCCGTCGTCCTTGACCTCGACCTGGGCCACGTCCGTCGGATTTGCGACGCCGCACTCGCCGAGCCCAACCGCCACGCGGCAACGCGCTTTCTCATGGAGGCCTTGCCCGAAAGCGCGGAGGAGCTGCCGGGGCTTCGCAACGTTGGGATGTTTGCCACCCATCACCTTCGCTCGGGGATCCCCGCTCGCGATGACTGGGAGGAGGAGTGCAAGAGGGGCCACGGCTTGCTCGATCAGTCAGGCCGGGGACTGGTGGAAGGGCTTGGCTTCGAGATTGAAGACCGGGGGCCGACTACGGCCGTGGTGCGCGCTCAGGGCACGGCTCGCGCCATCGCCGTTTTCCTAGACGAAACCGAGGCGCCTGAGGGAACTTACCCTCGCTTCGGTGGCACAGTCCGGCTACCCACGGCCTCGCGGCCGCCGATCGCGAAGGCCTCCCTTATCTGCTGCTGACCCGCGGGATCGGTGAGGCCAGCAGCGTGCGAAGCGCGCTCGCCGCGGCGTCGTAGGGGATCCCCTCGTTGCGTCCCCAGTTCTCCGACAGGGGGAGTGTCGGTGAAGTCGATGACGTCGACGTCGAAGTGCACCAGCAGACGCCGATCGTGCCCGTCGAGAAGGAGGAGGAGTCTCGCGCCGGACCGTCGACGCGCTCCCTTCTTCAGAGGAGGAGGCGTGATTCTCGCTCCCGTAGGCGCCGCGAAGAGGAGATTCCCGGCCCCGGCGTCGCACCCCGTTGGTCCGCCCGGGCGCGGCACAGCTCGGCCGCCGAGGCGGCGCACCACGGGCAACCTCAGGGGCCGGCCCCGGGATCGGCTAGGCTCGCCCCGATCGATCAGAGGGAGTCGGGGGGAGGCGGCTCTGAGCTGAGCGTGCTCGCCCCCCGGCGACCCGGAACCGGAGGTGAGCGATGAGCAAGCGACCCAAGGCCCGGAGGGCGGCTCGGACCGCGGAAGCGGTCCGCGAGCGGCTCTCCTACGCGAACGTGATGGCGACCGCGGCGGTCTTCATCGCCCTCGGCGGCACCGCCTGGGCGGTGGCCGCGAACAGCGTCGGCACCAGGCAGCTCAAGAACAACGCAGTGAAGACGAAGAAGATCGCCAACGGCGCGGTCAAGACCGCCAAGATTGCCAACAACGCGGTCACCGCCCCGAAGCTCGCCTGCAGTGGCAACTCGGCGGAGGACGTGATGGTCCGGGTCGGCTCGGTCTGCATCGACCGTTACGAGAACTCGCTCTGGACGCAGCCGAACGGAGGCCAGCAGATCACCGGCGCGATCCCCTGCAACGAAAACGGGCAGAACTGCGACAACATCTACGCCCGTTCGGTCGCCGGCGTGGAGCCCCGCCGCTTCATCACCTGGTTCCAGGCCCAGCAGGCGCTCGCCAACTCGGGCAAGCGCCTCCCTACCAACGCCGAGTGGCAGACGGCGGTCGCCGGCACCCCCGACGGAGCGCCCTGCAACGTGAGCTCGGGCTCGGTGGCGAACACCGGCGCGGCCGCGGGCTGCCGCTCCGACTGGGGCGCCAACGACATGGTCGGAAACCTCTGGGAGTGGGTCGCCGACTGGGTGCCCCAGTCCGACGCGCCCGCCTGC
The DNA here is from genome assembly GCA_963788115.1 of uncultured Actinomycetes bacterium. Classification (GTDB taxonomy): domain Bacteria; phylum Actinomycetota; class Thermoleophilia; order Solirubrobacterales; family 70-9; genus CAWBFD01. The sequence continues at coordinate 408,885 of CAWBFD010000002.1, read as the reverse complement.
CCGGGGTGGGAGACCGCTGGCGAGTTCAGCAGCGACGACCAAATGTGTCTCACGGGCGCCTCGACCACTGCGCAGGGTCCCGGCGCCCTGATTCGTGGCGGCGCCTTCAGCGACGGCACGGATGCCGGCCCGTTGGCGATCGACGGCTTCAACCGGCCGCAGTTCTCGCCCTCGATCTTCGGGTTCCGCGGGGCGCGCTAGTCGTCCGTTGGCCATCTGGAGATTCGTGCTTCGGCCGCCGGGCGGGCGGGCGCAAGCCCGCTCCGCCCGCCCGGCGGGCGCGAGCTGAAGCGATGAGATGAGGGCCGAGATGGGACGCGGCCGGGACCAGGCGCCCCGACGTCGTTCTCCTCAACAGTGATCACCAACCGCTCCACAGCTTCGACCTGGCTCTCCGGAAGAGTGGTCGCGCCGCGCGCGCATGCGCCCTCGCCAGGGGGGCTCGTCCTGGCCTTTGCCTCCCCTGCCGCGACGGACGAGCACGGAGCCTCGGCGAGGGTCGCGGTCGAGGGACTCCGGCGCGACCACCAATCCCGCGGCGGGGACCGGGCGCGCTGCTTTGTGACTCCGCTTACCCGTCCCTGACGATCAGCTTCGCCTGGCGGGTCACCGTCCGCAGCCCGGCGCCGCTGGCGGTGAACTTGATCTCGAACCTCTTCCCGGCGGCCTTCGCCTTCGTCCTCACCGTGAACCTCTTGGTCACCTGGGCGGCAGCGGCCAGCGGGCCGACGGTCTCGCACTTCCTCTGCCTCGGCCTCAGCCCCCGCCTGGCCTTCTGGGCCTTCATGCAGACCTCGACGCCGCTGGCGGCCGCGTTGCCGGTGTTCCGGGCAGTGGCCCTGAACCTGGCCGACCTGCCGGCCTTCACCTCCTTCTTCATCGGCCTCAAGGTCAGGCCGAGGTTGGCCTCCGGCGGCTGGAATTCGAACGCGCCCTGGTCGGCACGGGCGAGGCCGTCATCGTCGCCGTCAACGGGGCGCGGGGCGCCGGCGAGGTCGGAGGTGAGCGTCGAAGCGGGGTCAGCGGCGTCGATCGAGGGCGAGCCGGCCTGGAGACGGAAGTCGGTGGCCGAGGCGAACAGGGGGTCGGTGTCGATGTTCTCCTCGTCGATATCGAGCGTGCCGTCGCCGCTGCTGGTCCCGATGGCGGGGGCGTTCGAGTAGCGGATCGTGAGGTTGGCGTCGCCGGTCGCGCCGCCGCCGACCGCACGCAGGAAGGTCGAGGGGTAGCCGCGGACGATCGAGTTCGAGACCGTCGTGTTGGCGTTACCCGCCTGCCCTGGCTGCACCGTGCTCTGCACACCGAAGATGGGGGCGATGCCGCTGTTGACGGCGGTGACGTGGTCGGCGGTCAGGCTCGTGGGGTTGGCGGAGTTCGCGGTCGCGACCAGCGCCGAGTGGCCGTTGGTGGTGATCGACGAGTTCTCGATCGTGAGCGCGCCGCGTGAGACCAGGACCCCAACCTGGGCCGGATTCGTGACCTCGCTTCGCCGAACCGTGATCGTCGCGTTCTGGCTCGACCCGTCGATCCCAACGGCCGCGTCGTGGATGGCGGCGCCCGCGACCACCATCTCGCCGCTCGCGACGGTGCTGCCGACGCCGACGCTGAGGTCGCCGCCGTCCTCGGTACGGATCTCCCCGCCGCGAAAGGTGCCCCCTCCGACCCAGTTGGCGATCGCGGGCGAGCCGATGAGGAGCCCCGGGTTGCGGCTGACGATGTCGACGTTCTCCAACGTGTCGCCCTTGAGCTGCACTCCGCCGCCCCCGTCGTCGGGCGCCGACTCCGGGATCGCGATCGTCAGGTCGGCGACCCTGATCTCGCGGTCGTTGCCGGTGGCGAGGTCGAGCACGACCTCGTTGATGTTCGAGCTGAGCGTGACCCGGGTTGCCGCCGGGCCGGCGCCCCTAACGGTGAGCGGATCCTCGCCGGCGGCAAGGATCGACTCCGGGTTGGTGATCGTGACCGCGTCGATGACGACGGCGTCGGCGATCCCGTCGGAGCCGTTGGTCTGCATCGCCGTCGCCAGGCTCGCCTGGGCGACCCTGCCGCCGCTATTCGGACAGGCGGGGTGGAAGGAGGGCACGCAGAAAGTCGTTGCCGGCGCCGGCGCCGCGAACGCGAGCGAGCCGAGCGTCGTCGCGACCACTGACCCTGCTAGCCGTCCCCCCTTCAGTGTCACGCAAGCAGCGTACCGCGGTCTGGCCGGGGGACCGCGCTCGCGCTACGAGCTCGTCTCGCGTGGTGGTCGAGTAGATGCATGACGGTGAGCCGGGGACCATGGTCGCCGAGCCCGTCGAGCGCCACGCCCTCTTCCAGGTGTACCTCAGGCGTCAACCTGTGCCCTTGTTCTCAAGAGATCGGCCGCCCACCGCGACGAGTGCGGCCGCGACGAACAGGACCAGCGCGTCGAGCGAACTCAACGGCTTCAGCGTCAGCGCCGCGCCGATGACGATCGCCGCCGCGCCGAGGATGAGTCCCGGCCAGCGCCTTTCGCCGCTGCTGCCCGCAGTTGAGGTTCATGTGATTCATGCGCCCGAGATCACTCAAAGCGTGTGGTGACCGCTCACCTACTTCGGATCGAGAGTCCTCGGCCAAGAGGATGGCTTGCTCACCCTCATCCCCGGCGTCCTGATGACGATCCTCGCGTTCTGAACCGCGGGCCAGTTCTTCGTCGAGAAGGCCCACGTCCTCCTCGTCTTCGCCGGGATCTGGGGCTGATGGAAGGGATCACCGACATCGTGCGGGCGTTTGAGATCCGTGAGCTGCACGAGGAGCTCTAGCCCGCGCGCGGCGAACCACATCCTGGGGAGGAGCCTGCGGGGAAATCGTCCGAATTGGGTGACGACCGGTCACCAAGGCGATCCGCAGGCTTCGGTCCGAGGTTCAACGGACCCAACGAAAGGAGAACGAATGGCAGCCTCAGAGAAGACAATGGCGGCAACCGGCTCACCGGAGCCGGCGACCGACTCCCGGTCTCGAGTGACCATCGCGTCGTACTCGAGCTACGGCGCAGCCGAGCGGGCGGTCGACTGGCTGTCCGACCAGGGCTACGCCGTCGAGCACGTGGCGATCGTGGGCAAGGGTCTGCGTTCGGTGGAGCAGGTGACCAGTCGGATGAGTGGAGGGCGTGCCGCGCTGATCGGCGCGGGCGAAGGCGCCCTGCTCGGGATCCTGTTCGCACTCCTGTTCGGGATTTTCTTCAGCGGGCCGGACTTCGGCGGCCTGCTGCTCTACAGCGTGGTCGTCGGCGGCCTCTTCGGCTGCACGGTCGGACTGTTCACGTACGCCCTCGGCAGCGACGGGCAACGCGACTTCGTCTCCGACACGAGCATCGAAGCGGATCACTACGAGATCCAGGCCGACTATGGGGTCGCGGAAGAGGCGAAGCGGCTTCTCGCGTCCATGCCGGGCCGCTCGTAGCCCGTCAGCGCAAGCGAGAACCGGATGAGATCGATCCGAGCTCACGCGCACGGCCGACCGCTTTCTTGCGGCTGTGCGCGTCAAGCTTGGAGTAGATGTGGAGCATGTGATCAGATCGAGGATCTCCGCCGGGGCGCCCGTCAACGACCGTACCCTCGCGACGCGTGACGGAGATTCTCTACGGGCTCCGGGGTGCGCAGCGAGACCGGGTCGCGGCGCTCCTCGGGGACGGGCAGTTCTTCTGGCTCGACGTTTCGCTCAGCGATACGAGCCTCGACGATCTGGTCGAAGCGCTGCACATTCCGGAGCGGGCCTCCCAGGCCCTGGCAAGCCACGCCGAGAGCGACGGACCCGTCACGGAAGTTCCACGCTGACGGTCACCATCTCGTGTTCACCACGAGCTGCTACGTCGACCGTTCGGAGGCCTCGTCCGGGGCCCAACGGATGCGGCCCCTCGAGTCCAGGTCCTGGTCAGTGGCGAGTACCTGCTGACGATTCATGAGGAGCCGGCGGCGCTGACCGAGCTGCTCGCCCCGGATATCGTCGAGGGTCGGAGCGAGCAGTACGTGGTCTACTCGGTCCTTGACGCGATGGTCGGCACCGCCTTTGCGGCCCTGAACCAGCTGGAGCTGATTCTGGACGACCTCATCGGGGCGGCGACCGACATGCGTGCCGGCCGCGTGAGGATGGCGACGCTGCAGGGCATGATTTCCGGGCTCACAAGGATGAGGCGCCGGGCGGGGCCTCAGCGCGGCCTCTTCGAGCGAATCGGAATGGAGATCGAACGACTCCCTGGGCTTCAGGCGGACGAGGAACGCTACTTCGACCGCCTCGCCAGTGAGTCCAATCGATTGCTGGACGCGATCGATGCCACCGGGGACGGCATGGCGAGCGTGATCGACCTGCGGCTCAACGAGATGTCGTACTGGCTGACCGTCGTCGCGACCATCTTCCTGCCGCTGACCTTCATCACCGGGTTCTTCGGCATGAACTTCGACTGGATGATCGGTGAGATCGACACCCCGCTCGCCTTCTGGCTCCTCGGCGTCGGCACCACACTTGGGGCGGCGCTGACTGGCTGGCGCGCTGTGCGGCGCAGATCCCCGATACAGGACGAGGGGGAAGGCGAAGGCGCCCCTTGGCACTCCCCGGAGCCCTCAAAGTCCCGCTAGGCGCTTGCGCAAGGGGAGCGCCGATGCCTCTCAGGTCCTCGCCTGATCGTCGCAGCGCATTCCTACGCCGGCTCCGCGCGCCGCTTCGCCTGCGCCCTCGCGTCGGCGTATGACCGCTCGACCAGCGCCTTGCCCCCAGCCCACCCAAATGCCCAGATCACGACGGCGACGGCGAAGGCGATGTTCCACGCCGTGATTGAGAACTGCTGACCCAGCGAGTAAGCGGCTGTGGTGGCCGCGTCGGCGGAGTTGTGCAGGGCGGCCACATTGGTCGCCTGGTTTACGCCGACTCCGCCGGGCGTAAGGGAGACGGTGTGGCCGATCGAGTTGCCCGCCATCACCGCCATCACCGCGTGAAAGCTGACGGTGATGCCGTAGCTCGCCAGGAACGCGGCAATCACCCCGGCCTTTGCCAGCCAGGCTCCGAGCGACGGCAGCACGACCCGTACCGCGTACTCGCGCGGGCGGGCGAGGATCGCTCCGCCTTGCTTCGCTTCCTCCCAGGCGTCTCGCAGCTTTGGCCAGAGAACTCGCCCGGCGAACACGACCAGGATCACGGCACCGGCGACGATGAGGGCGGTCCTGATCGGGTGGTCGTGCGGTCCGCCAAGTTGGAGCTCGAAGGAACCGGGCACCGAGGCGAACAGATAGACGTAGACGAAGGCGCTGGCGAGCGCGAAGAAGATCTTCTGCACGGCAGCCGCTCCGAGGACGCCCGCAAGATTCGCCCTGGGAATGATCGCCACGTACATCAGCAGCGTCACCACGGTGCCGATGTTGGCTGGGAGGAAGCTGTTCATCGCCACGCCGGTGGCGTAAGCGGCGAGCACCTCCTTGTACTCAATCTGGGCGCCGGGAATCCCGCGCGCAGAATGAAATACCAGGCAAGAGCGGTGAGCGTGGTCTCGATGGTCTGCGCCGAGAAGCCGACGAGCTGATACCCGACCGAGCCCGCCGTGACCGCATCCCAGAGATCCGAGAACCAGCCGCTTACGTCCACTCCGACGAGCTCGAGCACGGCGACGAGCAAGGCGATCCCGACGAGCCAGGCGGCGACCTTGACAAGGCGCCGCGCACGAGATGGATCCCAGAACGGCAGCAACCGATGGTGCGGCGGGCGCGCTCGCGCAACCGGCTGGTCGATAGTCGCCATCCGTTCATCCTCCCCGGAAACCGAACGAGTGGGGGCGTTCTTCTCCGCGACGTACTGCTCGGCGTTGAGGCGGGAGTCGCGCCAGCGCTCGTCGAGGCAAGCGCCTCACCCTACTGGGGAGCCTGGGCGACCCATCGAACGCGCCTCGTTATCTGCGAGAGCGGCAGTCGCGGATCAGTGGGAAGAGCCCACCGCGAATCATCCACTTTGGCTGACGACCGCTCACCCAGCGGTGACGCAGTCTCGTGTGCGTGTGTGCGTACCCAACCGGAAGGAGTTGACATATGGAACAGGCTGTACCATCCCGCTTCGGGCCGCTCCCGACGGATCGGGCGTTGCGCGAGACGGCCCGTGAGACCACAGGCCTCTGGTGGCTGTGGCTCCTGGCCGGGATCGCCTGGGGCGTGATCGCGCTGGTGATCCTCCAGTTCGACGCCGCCTCGATCACGACCGTTGGGGTCCTCATCGGAGCGATGTTCACGTTCGCCGGGTTCAGAACTTCGCCCTCGTGAGCGTGCCGGGAGCCGTGCGCTGGGTCTCGGCGCTGTTCGGCGTGCTGTTTCTGGTCGCGGCGGTGATCTGCTTCGTCAGCCCGGAGGAACGTTCGCGGCGCTGGCAGACACTCTCGGCTTCCTCTTCCTGCTCGTCGGGCTCTGGTGGATGATCCGGGCGTTCTTGGAGCGGGCGATCAACCCGCTCTGGTGGCTCGGGCTGATCTCCGGGATCCTGATGACGATCCTCGCGTTCTGGACCGGCGGCCAGTTCTTCATCGAGAAGGCCTACGTCCTGCTCGTGTTCGCGGGGATCTGGGCGCTGATGGAGTCGATCACCGACATCGTGCGCGCCTTCGTCCTGCTCCGCGCGCATCAGGAGCTCTAGAAAGTCGTGCAATGTCATGACCTCGCCCCCCGACCAAGCGGCCGAAACGGAACCCGCAGGTTGGTGGGGCGAGGTCAACCGGCTCGACCTCGCCGTCTACGCCGCGATCGCGGCCACGTCGACACCGACGCTGGACCGCGCGTTCCGCCGGCTCTCTAAGGCGGCCGACTACTCGAAGCTGTGGCTCGCCAGCGCCGCGCTGCTCGCCGCGACCGGCGGAGCAGGCGGCCGGCGGGCCGCGGTCAACGGCCTGGCCTCGACCGCGCTCACTTCGGCGATCGTCAACCTGGTCCTGAGCCGCTCGGCGGGCGCCGCCGCCCCGACCGCGACACGCACCAAGTGCCGGTCGCCCGCCAGGTCGAGATGCCGAAGTCGACCTCGTTTCCATCCGGCCACTCGGCGTCTGCGTTTGCGTTCACCACCGGCGTCTCCGCCGCGTCACCCGCGGCCGGAATTCCGCTCAGCGCGCTCGCGGCGCTCGTGGCCTACTCGCGCGTCCACACCGGCGTGCACTACCCGCTCGATGCGATTGCCGGGTCGGTCAGCGGTGTCGCGCTGGCGCCGCTGGCGGTCGCCGCGCTCGAGCGCTGCCGTCGGCGGAACGGACCCCCCGAGGCATTCTGACCCGCAGCGCCACCGGCCGAATCGTGAACTCGAGCGGCGATGACAGCTCCACCGCCTCGCCATCGAGACCGGCATGAGTTCTCTCTGAGGCATCGACCCGAAGCGAGGGGGCGCTCCACGCCCGGCCGGGCGGCCTGGTTCGGGCGCCGGCTCTCGTCGATGACGATGATGCCCAGGCGCCCGCCGCTCAGCGTCGGGCGGGCACCGCTCGCGAACGGCCCGCCCAGCGCGTATGGGTTGTTCGACACGATCACGGTCGCCGGATCGGCGTGCCGCGCGCCGAGGTCGTCGAGGAGGTGCAGCTGCGAGAGCTCGGCGCCGGGCCCGAGGACGACGCGCGCGGTCTCCAGCAACGTGCGGACCTTCGCATCGCGATACCCCGATCGACGAACCGCCTCGGCGTAGATGCCGAGCGAGACGTTGTTGAGAAAGAGGCGGCCGTTCACCTCTCCGAGGTCGATCCGGCCCTCGACGCCCTCGCTGAGGGCGTCAAGCGCGGCGGTTGGATCGGCCGGATCCAGCCCCAGGTCGCGGGCGAAGTGGTTGCGGGTCCCCGCCGGCACGCAAACGAACGGAAGGTCATGCGCCAGCGCGGCCGCGGCGACGGTCGCCAGCGACCCGTCGCCGCCGGCCACCGCGAGCGCGTCCGCGCCGCCGGCAAGGGCCTCGTCGATCTCGGTCGCGAGGTTCCGTCCCGAGCCGAACTCCACGACGCTGATCCTCCGTTCTCTCCCCTGCGCGGCAATCCGAGGCCCGGCACCGCGGCCGGACCTCGGATTGACGAACAGGACGGGTCGGCGCGGCGGATCGACCGCCTTCCAGCCGATCCGCCGCGGGGGCGTCATGCTTGACCCGAGCACACGCGTCCGCCGCTCACCGTCCACCGTGCATGGCGCCCAGCAGGCGCTGCGCGTCGTCGGCGACGGCGTCGTCGACCTGGACCTCGTAACGGTCGGCGACGATGCTCGTACCCGAGAGGAAGTCGCGCTTCCCGTCGCTCACCGTCACGTGCGCCAGCGCGCCGAACAGGGTCCCGAGGAGCCCGCCCGTCACGATGCCGTACAGGGGCAGCCCGCCGAAGCCAGGTCCGGTGAAGAAGACGCCGAGCAGCAACGCGAAGAGGAGCCCGATCAAGGACCCCTCGCCGAGGCCGATGAGCGCCGCGCGACCGGTCGACATACGGCCCTCGACCTGCTCGACGGAGCGCAGGCCCCTGCCGACGATCGCCGTCCGCTCGACCGTGAACCCCTGGTCCGAAAGCCAGTCGACCGCGCGCTCGGCGGCGGCGTAGTCGCGGTAGCTCGCTACCGTGCGCCGTGTGGGGTGTACCGATTGTCTGCGAGGTGGCCATCTGTGTTGTCTCCTTTCAGCGCCTGGCCGTTTCGTTTAATCGCCCGCAGTCTCAGCAGCGCGTGGGTGATAGGTCATCACCCAAATCGAGGGATTCATCTGCCGGGTTTGGCGACGAATCACCCGAATCGAGTGATGGCCGCTCACCCAGGTCACCCGCAGACTGCTTGCCCGTGAGCGAGTCGAAGCACGAGAACAGCGAACGCCTTTCCCGCCAGCAGGCCGCAGAGCGATTGACCGATGTCGCCTATGCGCTGATGACGGGCGACCCGCTGAAGCTGGGCCCTGATCGACAGGTCGCGGTCCCCATCGCCGACGAGGTGATGCTGAAGCGGGAGAGCAGGTCAAACGGCGACCGGGTCGAGCTCGAGCTCGAGCTGAGCTGGTCGACGACCGAGGCTCACGACTACTAGCCGAGCCGCGAGGGCGCGAGCAGCCCGAGCTCGCGCGCCCGCTCGACCGCTTCCTTGCGGCTGTGCGCATCGAGCTTGGAGTAGATGTGGCGCAGGTGCGTCCGCACCGTATTGGGCGAGACGAAGAGCTCGGCAGCGATCTCCGGCGCCTTCAGATTGCTCGGCAGGTACCTCACGACGCGGAGCTCAGCCTCGCTCAGTTCCTCCAGCAGCGGCGCGGCCTCGCTGCGGGAGGCCGGCGACGACCCGGCCAGGACGTCGAGAATCTGGGAGAGCAGGCTGGCGTGCGCGGTGCCGTGCCTCGGGTGGCGCTTCAGAAGACCCTGCACCGGGGCGAACGTGAACGGCAGGATGATGCCCTCGGGCTCCGCGAGCTCGAGCGCCCGCTCCAGCGACGCCTCCGCTGCGCGGGCTTCCCCGAGCTCGTCGCGGGCCGCCGCGTCGTATAGGACTGCCTCGATTGACTCCATCCGCGGGTCAACCTGCCAGGAAACCTCGGAGGAGCCTTCGATCACCGGAGCAAGCACGTCCACAGCCTGCTCGGGGCTGTCCTCCGCCAGGTGGATCTGCCGCGACGGCGATTCGCCCGAACGCCGAGTCGCGCTCCTTGGGGCCGAGCTCGTCGAGCGCGGCCCGAGCGGGAGCCGTCTCGCCCATCCGCGCCCGGACCTGCACGATCCGTCCCCGCGGATCGATCGTCACGTCCTCGCTCAGAAGAGCCCTCATCCGCTCCGTCTGCCGGAACGCGGCGAGCGCGTCCTCGAGCCGGCCCTGCCCGAAGCGCAGCATACCCCACGCGTGCCCGACGACAAGCTCGGTCAGGTGCGCCCCCTCTCTGGCCAGAGCGCGCTCTGCGCGCTCGAGACGCACCTCAGCCTCCTCGAAGCGGCCGAGCCAGACGACCTCGGAACCGAGGAAGGCGAGGGCGGGAGCGCCTTCGATGGGATCGTCTGCCCACCCGTGAGCCTCGGCGAGCGCGACCGCTTGCTCGAGGAGCCGGAGCCCGTTGGCGAAGGCCTCCCCATTCATCCGCACCGCCACCCCCAGATGCGCGAGCGCCCCGATCTCCTGGTAGGGGCGTTCGATTCGGTGCGCCAGCTCGCGCGCCTCCTCGAGGTGACGCACGGCATCAGCAACTTCCCCGGTCCAGAGCTCGACGACGCCGACGGTCGTGAGCGCCGCAATCCGATGCTCGGCCAGCTGGGGCACCCCGCCCGCCGGCTGGGTCGCCAGCGCCTCCTCGACCGCCCCCATCGCTTCGCGTGCTGCGGAGAGATCACCTCGGCGGCCGGCCTGCCACAGCTTCGTGTAGGCAACCCGAAGCTTGAAGAGCGGCCGCCGCTCATCCGGCACCATCTCCCCCTGCCGCTCGGCGAGATCGATGTAGCTAGTCACCTCTTCCGGTCGGCGTGCGAACAGCCCGGCGCCCGCGAGTGCGATCGCCAACTCCGGGTCCGTCGTCGCGGCCTCCGGAGGGAAGTCGGCGAGCAGCCCGCGGACCGTCGCCCGACGCCCATCCAAGAACAGGCTGATGTAGCTGTCGGTCAGCAGGCGCGAGGCGTGCCGCCAATCCTCCGCCGCCTGGGCGTGACGAATTGCCTCCACTGGATGCCCGTGTTCGGCGTACCAGGCGGCGGCCTTCCGGTGCAGGGAGTTGATGCTCGCGGGGTCGGTGCGTCGCAACTCCAGCCGCAGGAGGTCGGCGAACAGGTGGTGGTAGCGAAACCAGGAGCGCGCCGGGTCTAGCGACGTGACGAAGGCATTCGCGTCCTCCAGGCCATGCAGGATCCGCTCCGAGCCCGAGCCGCCAGTCAGGAGGTCGGCGAGCGGTCCGCTCACCCGGTCGAGGATCGAGGTCCGCAGCAGCAGTTCCCGGACCTCCGCCGGCTGGCGGTCGAGTACCTCGGCCACCAGGTAGCCCGCGACCGTGCGCTCGCTGCCTGAGAAATCTCTTACGAACCGCTCGGGGTCCGGGTGGCCGGTGAGAGACATCGCCGCGAGCCGCAGACCCGCCGCCCACCCCTCAGTCCGCTCGTGAAGCAGCACCAGCGCCCGCTCCGAGAGCGCGGTCCCGCTCCCTTCGAGCAGCCCCCGCGTCTCCTCCGGCGAAAAGCGGAGATCGGGTGCCCGAATCTCTGTCAGCTCACCCGTGAGGCGGAGGCGATGGAGGCCGAGCTGCGGCTCCTCGCGGCTTGCCAGCACCACCCTGAGCTGGGGCGGCATGCGGGCGAGGAAGTGCTCAAGGCACCGGAGCCCCTCGGCTGAGTCGAGTTCGTGCAGATCGTCGATCACGAGCACGAGCCACCCCTCGAGCGATTCCATGTCGGAGAGCAGACGCTTGACCAGCGCCTCGCCGCGGAATTCCGGCGTCGGGGCGAGCCGCTCGACAAGGTCCTTGCCGTTCGCATCGGCGAGCGCGTCGATTACCGAGAGCCAGAAATGCTGGGCATCCCGTTCGCCGCGCTCGACCGCAACCCAGGCGATACGCTCGTCGAGGCCCGCCGCCTCGGCCCAGGAGCGGAGCAGCACCGTCTTGCCGCTGCCGGCAGGTCCGCAGACGATCGCCACCCCGCCCGGCGGGACCGCCGAGAGCCGCTCGAGCAGTGCCTTGCGGCGGACCAACCGGCTGCGCGGAGGCAGGCGCTCCTGCTGGGCCTGATGTGCGGCGACGTCGGTCTCTCCCTCGCTCGGGGGTGAATCCGGGGCCCACGGAGAGGCGGAGTCGAGACGCCGAACCCTTCCGGGCCCCACTTCGAGGCGGTCCCGGTTGGTGTTCATCATCGCCCAGCATCTCATGTCCGCGGGCGCGCGTGGCGATTGTGACGTGCCGAACATCACCAAGAATGGATGACGACCGCTCACCCCGTCGTCCGTCACTCTCCCGGCCGAACAACGACCAAGGAGGTTCAAATGGCTATGTCCGATGACTTGAGCAAGCTCGCGACCCGCGCGAAGGAAGCGGAGGACCGGGCGGCAGCTGCGCGAGAGATGGCCAAGGCGGATCTTGAGGCGGACCGGGCGAACGCCCGGGCAGTGGCTGAACAGCAAGCCGAGGAACTCCGCGAGAGGGCCGAGGAGGGCAAGGGGCGGATCTCGGATCGGTGGGCGGATGTGCAGCGAGCCTGGGATGAGGCCATCGCCGGTGTCCGCGCGGACATCCAGAGCAAGAAAGAGGAGCACGATCTGCACAAGGCTCAGCACAGGGCCGAACGCGCCGAGGACGACGCCCGGTTCGCGATCGACTTCGCGTACTCGGCGATCGTGGAGGCCGAGTACGCGGTGATCGACGCCGAACTCGCGAGGAAGGAAGCGGACGTGCAGTCGGGGGAAGCGGGCGCAACCCCCTGATGGCTGCCCGCGGTTAACGAGCGGCAGGTCGCAGAACCGGTGCTCGCTGCTTACCTGATCGGACTGCAGGTTGAGCGCAATGTCTACGAGAAGCTCTACGGAGCCCGCTCCTGAAGCCGCTGAAGGGGGCGGTCCCGAGAGGTCTGAGCCGCCGTCGCGGGCACTGTCGGAGCGGAAACCGCAATCCGCCGCAGCTCCGTCGCCATTCCCTCCGATCGCCGATTACGGGTTCCTCTCGAACTGCCATACCGGAGCGCTGCGCTCATCGTGGGAGCGCTCGTTGCCGCGCTAATCGGCTCGGTCGTTGGTGAAGGGGTCGGCACTGCGGTGGGAGCTGTCGTCTGGTTGGGCCTGTGGGTCGTGCTAGCGCTGCTCCCAACGACGGTCTTGTACTGCCCCTACTGCCGCAAACGGGTGAAGATGGGCGCTACCACCTGCCACCACTGCGGGCGGGCGGTCGTATAGCTATCGCTACGTGGTCGGCAGCCCGGGCGTTGGCGAGCGGCCTCCCCCTGACTGGCCCCCAGACTGGCACGCAGCAGCTTTCGAGGCGGCGCAAACGGCTTGGCAGAGCGGAATCGGAGGAAACCGCGCCATGTCTCGAAAACCGTTTCGGGCCATTTCGGTCCGACGAGGGTTCGAATCCCTCCCCCTCCGCTACCACGCCAGATTCCGCTTGCTGGTACGGGAAACGGTCATTGATCACGTCTGTTCAGGGCTTCCACCCTGCACGCTGAGCCGAGGAAGCGTCATCCGGTCCGACGTAACCTCAGTGAGCGTGCGCCCCCGCCACCTCGCTCGTTGCAGGCTCCGGGAGCCCGCGAGCGAGAAGCGCGGCCAGCGCCGTCGTCAGCGGCACCGCGGCGATCAGGCCGATCGACCCGACCAGCATGGCGACGATCTCTTTGGCGACGATCTCGGAGTTGACCACGTCGGCGAAGCCGACGGTGCCGGCGCTGAACAGCAGCAACACCGGCAGCGAGCTGCCGACGTAGGCGAGCACCAATGTGTTGACGGTGGCCGAGACGTGATCGCGGCCCACCCCCAGCGCGCCGCGGTAGAGCTCGCCGAAGCCCTGCCCGGGCCGCGCCGCGCGCAAGGCGAGGACGGTCGAGGCCTGGCTCACGGTGACGTCGTCGAGGACGCCCAGGGCGCCGATCACCATCCCAGCCACCAGCAGCCCCTCGGCCGAGACCTCAGCGACGTTCAGGTTGAGCAGCGTCGCCTCCTCGGAGGAGAGCCCGGTCAGGTGGGTGAGCTCGATCGCCGCCTCGGCGAGCAGCGCCACCAAGGCGAGGCTGAGCGCCGTGCCCAGCATCGCCGCGATGCTCTTCGGCCCGAGGCCGTGCGCCAGGGCGATGGTCACGAGCATCACCGCGAGCGAGCCCACGAGGGCGACCAGCAGCGGCGAGGAGCCGTCGAGGATCGCCGGGACCACGAAGAGAACGATCAACGCCAGGCTGATCCCAAGCCCGAGCAGCGAGAGCGCCCCCCGAAGCCGGGCGAAGACGATCACCAGCGCGGCGAAGGCCACGGCTAGGAACAGCATCGGCGAGCGTCGCTCGAAGTCGGTCAGGTTGTAGATCGTCTCCCGGCCTTCCGGCGCCGGCGTTGCCGTGACCCGGACTTGGTCGCCGCCCTCGAGCTCGGGGGCGATCCCGGTGCCGCCCAGCGGCAGGGTTATCTCCCTGCCCTCGTCCGGGCCACTCTCCAGGCGCGCCGTCGCCTCGGTGCAGCTCCCGGGCTGAGGAGGCGGGCAGGGGGCGGTCTCGACCGCCTCGACCTCGGCCCTCTCGGTTGGGGCCGTCAGCCCCTCGCTCAGCGCCGGCTCCACCTCGCCGGGCCACATCGCGATCAGGCCGATCGCGACCGCCAGGGCGATCACGACAACGATTCCGGCGGCGAGCCGCAGCGCTCCCGGCCCTTCGGGACCACGGAGGGAGGGACGCCGACCCGGCTGTGCCTGGTCCGGCTCCATTGCTCCGCCACGCTAGCGGCGAGTGCGGCGGCTTCCCGTCTGGCAGCTTCTGAAGCTCCCCGGACTAGCTCGCGCCTCGCGCCTTCGATCGGCCGCTTCACCCAACGGATGCACCGGCGCGGATCCCGGCATCGAGGCCGCCACGCGACGTCCTCGAGCCAGCCGAGCCCGCTGAGCCGAAGAGTCCCTCGCGGGGCCGCCTCGGGGAGAGACGGCACGGCATCGGTTGAGATCTCGTCGCCGACGGCTACAGCGCCACCAGGCTGCCGTCGGGGAGCAACTGGGCGTTGCCGAGGGAGATCGCCTCGCGTTGGAGCTCGCCGAGCCGCTCGTCGCTGATCTCGCTCGCCCGGCTGAGCGGGCGCCAGCGCCCGCCGTCGAGGATCGCGGCGGCGAAGTAGGGCTCCGGGTCGGGCCTGGCGGCCGGGAATACCACCACGCAGCTGCCGGCGTCGGCAGAGCTCGGCTCGAAATCCTCGCCGAGATAGACGACCCAGGCCCGAGTGTAGCCATGGGCCGAGGCCGCGTGGGAGCCGGTCCCGCGGGAGACCGAGTCCTCGTTCCACGCGGTCACGCACTCCGATGGGGCCCCGGCAGTCGCATCGCCTGAGCCAGAGCCCCCGAGGAGGAAGACTCCACCGACGACCAGCGCGAGTACCACCATCGCCCCCGCCAGCGCCACCCGTTGCCGCGCGGCTTGCTGCCCGCGCGGGCGCGGCTCGGCCCCGCTCGGCGTCCGGTCGTCAGCGGTGGGCTCGGGCGCGGCCCCTCGCGGATGGGGCGCCGGGGCACGGCATGCCGGCGCTCGTCTTGCGAGGCTGATCGTCGACGCTTCTTTGATCTCCTGCTCACGTACCCGCCCCGCGGCGAAGGTTGCGTTCCCGGCTGCGCACGAGGCTCGTTCCGCCCGCCATGAGTCCGAGCGCTCCGACGATCAGTGCGGCGAGCGCCAGCCACGTCGGCGCGCCCACGTCATCCTCGTCCTCGCCGGTCGCGGCCGCTGCCGTCTCCGCGTTCAGATCGTCGCCGCCGGACGCGGCAGCGTCAACGGGTTCCTCGGCCGCGGTCAAGCTCACCTGCGGCGCCGGCTCCTCCGAGTCGGGCGGCCCGATCCAGCGCACGAAGGCGCCGTTGATCGGGTCCGAGTCCGCGGAGATGGCCCGCCAGGCGACCGTGTAGGTCCCCCGAGTGAGCTCGCCATCGATCGGGACGGCCACCGACTCGGGTGCGGGCCGCGAGATCTCGCCGGCGTCGACCTGCTCCCCGTGCCCGTCGTAGACGCGCACGGAGCCGAGGGCACTCTCGACTTGCTCGTCAAAGCGCAACACCACCTGACCGGGCGACTCCTCGACCACGGAGTCGTTCGGCGGCTGGGTGCTCAGCAGTGTGGCGTGGCCGAGGGCGGTCGGCGCCGCCGCAAGCGACGCGAGCGCCGCGGCAGCGAGCGCCGCCCCGGCGTGGCGTCTAAGCGTGGTCTCTCCTCGTGTTCGCCAGTACCGCGCCGGTGCGCGGCAGCTACCCCTACGACAGGAGCCCGAGGGGCGGGGCGCGCGGCGCGTGGCTGGACGCCAGCGGCAGGGGAGCGGGGGCGAGGAGGGCGCTCGGCCTGAGCGGCCTCAGCGGCGGCCGGCCCCGGCGAAGCCTGAGCACCACCATGGACCTGAGGCCGGACCCCAAGCGGCTCGCGGTCGCCAGCAGCCTTCGCGCGAGGGTGAGCGCCGCGAGCACCAGCGGGAGCTGCAGCGCCAACCCGACCGCGAACGTTGGCTCGAGCGCCGCGGTCGCGGGGAAGCCTCCGCTCGCAAGCCATGCCTCGAGGTGCTCCTGGAGGGTGAAGCCCAAGGGAGGGACGGCCGCGACCGCGGCCAGCGGGATCCGCGACCACCGGGCCCCCTTCGCGCTCGCGACAATCGCGGCGAGGAAGCCGACGAGCACCAGGGCGAGCGCCGCCGCCAACAGGAGAGCGGGGGCGGGGAGGTATGCATGCCCCGCACCCCCCTCGGGCACAAGCATGTGATGGGCCGGGGCCTCCGGACCGACCAGCTGGCAGGCAAGGCCGTGGGAGAGCAACCAGCTGACAAGGGCGAACGGCGCAACGATCGCCCACCGGATGCCCTGGACCCGCATGATCGACCTAGTTCTACCCGGGCGCGCCGACGCCGAAAACGGCCGCGATGCGAGGCGCGCCCGCGGCCCGGCACCCGCCAGCTCGGCGTCTAAAGCTGGAAGCTCGAGGTGGCTGAGGCCGGTACCCTCGACTCGCGGCCGGGCTGGTACCCCGCGGGCCGCCAGGGGTCGGGTGCGTTTCCACGCCGGCCCCGCTCATAGGGGATGAACGGCCCGCTACCGGCGGTCTGCGGGAAATCCAGCAGTACCTCGGCGCGCCGGCCCTGGGCCCGCCATGCGCCGAGCACCGGACCCGGCCGTCGCCCAGATCGCGGAAATGCGCCGGCTTCGCCTCGAACGCCGCCCAGTCCTGCTTCAGGTCCTCGATCCACTGCTCTACCTCGTCCGCGCCGCTGTAGGTGATTCCCTCGAGGACCGCGAGCAGGGGCATGCATAGGCTCCGGATCCTGACGTGCACGTGCTTGAACTGGTTCCCGCCAACCATCGTCCGCCACAGGAGCTGGGACCGGTTGCGACAGCGGGTGGGGGTGATGACGTCCTGGTGGCCGACCGCGGCGCCGACGACTGCATGCGGCCGATCTTCGGCTCCGCCGCCGCCCGTCCGATCCCGCAAGGGGAGTCAGAGCCAGGCTGCCAGCTGCGGGAAGATCACCTCGGCTGTGACGATCCGATGGTGGAGGAGCCGCGCACCGATGCTCAGCCGCCGAGGTAGGCGACGTGCCACCACTCGGACTCGACCGTGGGATACCAGCCGTACTTCGGCCCAATCTGATCGACGATGTCGCGCATCACCGGATCGGCGACGTCGACGGCGATCCCGAGCTCGTGCTCGGAGGTACCCGGGCGCCGCGAGCTCGCCCTGGCCCGAGAGGTAGAGCTGGTAGAGGTAGTCCTGCTGCGCGTAGGTGCGGAAGCCGGACAGCGCCCCGCCCGGGTAGAGGTCGACGCCGAACGTGCCGAGCGACTCTTCCCGCATCGCGTTCCAGGACTCGGCGGCAGCCGGGTCCAGAAAGACGTCCCCGAACGGCGAAGGGATCGTGCTGAGCCACGCCGTCTCTTCAGGCGTCGCCGCCGGGGCGCCGTTGGTGGGGACCGCAACGGTGCTGGAAGCGGTGAAGCCGGCCGCTGCGGCCTCGTCGGCCGAGGGGATCTCGATCGTGGAGCCGACGACGATCAGGTTCGGGTCCGAGAGCCCGTTGACGGCGGCGACCGCATCGACGCTGAGGCCGTTGGCACTGGCGATCCCCCACACCGTCTCGCCCGGCTGGACCGTGTGCAGGGCGGCGGACGTCTCGGTCGCGCTCGAGCCTGGCTCGATCCCGGCCGCCTCCAGCGCCGCCGCCCCCTCCTCGACCGTGGGAACCTCGATCGTCTCCCCGGCGATCACCTGGTAGTCCTCGGGGAGCCCGTTGAAGACGGCGACGGTTCGCGTCGTCAGGCCGTTGGCGGCCGCGATCCCCCACAGGGTCTCGCCGGGCAGAACTGTGTGCGGCACGGCGGCGCCCGCCGGCGTTGCGAGCGGGGCCGCTCCCGCGCCGATCGCCGCCACGCCCGCCGCCAACGCGGCCAGGCGCCGCATCGCCCACACCCCTCGCGCCCCGGGTCCTGCCGCTTGCACGTCCGCACGCACGGTCCGGCTCGGCCTCCTGAGCTGGCTCGACTCGTGCGGACGGCTTCGGCGCCGGCTCGCGATCCCCTATCGAGTCTCGGGGATCGCCAACGGTGAACCGCGCCTTGCAGGGCGCATCTGGCGCGCCGCGCTCGCCCCCAACCCTTCCCCCTCGCATGCGCAGGCCGTGGGTTTTCGAGTCCCGCTCACATCCTTCCCTCCTCAGAGTGGGCTCGGGCGCCGGCGGCACGGCCGCGGTCGCCATCGACCGCGGCCGTCCTCGGGGAGCGGGACGCTCAGCGTCGGGCCGTGACCAGCGGGTAACTCGAGTCGACGGCGAAGCCACGCCGCTTGAGCTCCATTGACAGCGCCGGTGGCGAGGGTCGGCTAATCGCGCAACACCCGGATCCCTGGTCGTTGCCGGACCACGGAACTTGCGAAGAGACGCCACGCCGGCAGCTCGCACCGCGCGACCGAGAGGCTCCTTTGGCATCAGTCGTGCCGCCGTTCTGAAAGCGTCCTCCGAAGTCGGCGCCGGCGCGGTCCGGATCGTCCTCCAACGCTGGGGGCCAAGTCAAGGCGATGGGTCACGCTGCAGGGGTTCATCAGGGATGTTTCATCCAACGGCGCCTCGCTGCGACGGTTCGTCCCCCAACCCCCCGCGAAACCGCCGAGATAGGCTTCCTCATAGTGGCGAAGCGCAGCGTAAGGCGAGCGCGCCAGCGCGAGCGGCAACGAGGAGAAGAGGAGCCACAGCCTCACCCGGTCACCCCCGCTGGGCTCCGCACTCGACCCTTCTGGCTCGGCGCCCTGGCCGCCGCCACGCTGCTTATCCCACTCGCGATCCTCGCGGTCGTGATTACCGGCGGCGGGGACGATGAGCCCCCCGCCGCCGCCGAGGCCACGCTTGAGGCGGGAGCCGCGAAGTACGGACGCGAGTTCAGGGAGCGCGACAGGCAAGTGGTCGAGGACCTCACGCGGCGCATGGCCCGGATGCTCGTCGAGCTCGACCCCGCGGTCCGCGGCCTCGCCAAGACCGTCCCGCCCGAGAGCAAGCGGTTCGGCCCGATGGCCGACTCCGCCGCCGTAGACAGGTGGAGCCGCACGGTACGCGACGCCGCCAAGTACTTCCGGAACGCGCCCTCGGGCGGGACGGAGAGCAATGGCGCCCGCATCGGCTTCGCCGCCGCGGTCGATGGACTCATTGGAGCGATCGAGACCTACCGGATCGCGCTCGCCGACCCCGGCCACCGGCTCCAGCTGCTCGAACGGGTGCGTGCCCAGCGCGACCTCGCCGTCCAGGCCTGGTTCGCCGCCGGCATCCAGCTCGACGTGGTCAATCACAAGTACGGCCTCGGGCACAACCACCTCTATCTCACGGCCGAGGGAAACGGCGGCCGTGGAGCACCCGACGGCTGACAGCGCGAGGATAGAGCCCCGAGGGGGGCCTGGAGCTGACCCGCATGAGGGCATTTGGGGGTCTCGCGATGAGGGTGACCTCGCTTGATCAGCGCCTCTGATTGCCCGATCTCGAGCCTAACTCCCGTCCACGGACGTAAGTTTTCGGACGCGCGCGGCCGGGTACGGTTAGCTGTTGGCAAAGGGGCTGACGAGGAGGTGAGGGGATGAGAGATGTGAAGCGGCTGGCGCTCGCGGCTATCTCGCTGGTTGCCCTGGTCTCGATCGGGGTCCCGGCCGCACCGGCGAGCCCGTTCACGGCCGGCGACCTGGTCCAGGTCTCGGGGGCGAGCCCGATCGACCCGGCCTGCATCGGCGACGCGAATGCATCGCCGACGGCAAGGAATTTCTTCAACAGCGAGGTCGAGCCGTACGTCGCGGTCGACCCGTCGAACCCCCTGCACCTGGTCGGCGCCTGGCAGCAGGACCGGTGGTCCGACGGCGGCGCCCGGGGACTGGTCACGACCACGAGCTTCGACGGCGGCCAGAACTGGACCAGCCAGGTGATCACCAAGTCGTCCGTCTGCACCGGCGGCACCGCCGCCAACGGCGGTAACTACGAGCGCGCCTCCGACCCCTGGGTCGCGATCTCGCCGGACGGCACCACCTATCTGATGAGCCTGTCGGTCGACACCAACCCGGGTGGCCTCGGGATCCATCCGAACGCGATGCTCGTGATGCGCTCCGACGACGGCGGTCAGACCTGGGGGGACCCGATCACGCTGCGGCGCGACGAGAACCCGAACACCCTCAACGACAAGAACACGATGACCGCCGATCCGCTCGACTCGGACTTCGCCTACGCGGTCTGGGATCGCCTGGCGATCCCCCCGGGAGAGGGCGCGGGGCAGACCGCGTTCGAGAACACGTTCGGGGCCAAGGGCCCGACCGTGTTCACACGGACCACGGACGGAGGTGAGACCTGGGAGCCAACCCGCGTGATCTACGACCCGGGCGCCCTCAACCAGACGATCGGCAACCAGATCGCGGTCACGGGCAGCGGCGACTTGGTCAACGCCTTCGACCTGATCCACGACGCCAAGAACCGCCAGGGGTCGCGTGGCTTCAACATCGCCGTGATGCGCTCCGAGGACCGGGGCGAGACCTGGGACAACCAGGCGACGATCGTCGACCGCCACAACTCCTTCCAGGGGATCGTGCGCGATCCCGAGGACCTGAGCCCCGCCGGCCGGGTGCGGACCGGAGACATCCTCCCCGAGGTCGCGACGGACCTCTCGAGCGAGGCGGTCTACCTGGTGTGGCAGGACG
The DNA here is from genome assembly GCA_963788115.1 of uncultured Actinomycetes bacterium. GTDB lineage: Bacteria > Actinomycetota > Thermoleophilia > Solirubrobacterales > 70-9 > CAWBFD01. The sequence goes on along the minus strand of CAWBFD010000002.1, from coordinate 388,085 downwards.
CGCGCTTCGGCCCGCGGTCGAGCGTCGCCTTCTCGCAGTCGCTCGACGGCGGGGAGACCTGGTCGGACACGATCAAGATCAACCAGACGCCCGATCTGCCGAACAACCTCAACGAGCAGGCGTTCACGCCGATTGTGCGGGTGGCGGAGGACGGGACCGTGACGGTCACCTACTACGACTTCCGCAACAACACCCCGGATCCGATGACGCTCCCGACGGACGCGTTCGCGATCCATTGCCACGCGGCGAGCGAGGACTGCTCCGACGCGGCGAGCTGGGGCGACGAGTTCCAGCTCACGGATGCGTCGTTCGACATGAGGCAGGCGCCGTTCGCCAACGGCTTCTTCGTCGGCGACTACGTGGGGCTCGATACCGACGGAACGAGCCAGTTCCCGTTCTGGTCGATGCCCCACGACGGAGATCCGGCGAGCGTCTTCGTTCGTAAGCTGAGCCCGTAGCGGACGAAGGCGAGCGGCCTCAGGGGGCCCCGGCTGTGGCCGGGGCCCTCTCTCGGCTGGGCCGCCCGGGCACCCGTAGCCTGGGTAGGTCCGTGGCGGGCGATGCGGGATAGCCATAGCCAAGCCCGTTCGCGCCGGGGGTTCCGGTGCCCATCACGACCTTCACCTGGACCGTCGCGTCGAGTGGCGGCGGGCAGTCAGCGACGGCTGCCCGTCCGAGCGAGCGTGCGTCAGGGCCGGAGACGCTCGGCTCGGAGAAGGGGGCAGCGGAGACCCACAGGGACTCCAATTACGGCGGGCCTACTGCCGCGCGCGACCATCCCATCGCGTCACCGGCCGTCCGGGCCCGCAGCTCTTGCCGACTGCGCTCACCGTCTCGAGCGACCCTGCCGAGGAATCCCCGTGCTTCTCCCGGATCTCGGCCGCCCTGTGGTCGCGGTCGAAATGTGGCGGGTACGGGTCGATCCCCGCTCACGCAGGGCGTCGAGCTCCTCCAGCCGGTGCTCCCGCTCCCGCGCGACGAACCCGTCGCTCTTGTCCTGGCGCTCCTCCTCCCCGCTCACGCCCGCCATCCCAATAACGCGACCGATGAGTTCCAGGGACGGGTCCGGTCGATGTAACAGTGCACTCATCCGACCAGGAGGTGACAACGTGTTGCTCGAGGACAAGAACGCGGTGATCTATGGCGGAGCGGGGTCGATCGGCAGCGCTGCGGCGAGGGCGTTCGCGCGCGAGGGAGCACGGGTCTTCCTCGCCGGCCGCACGGCCGAGACGCTTGACGCGGTGGCCGAAGAGATCCGCGCCGCGGGCGGGAAGGCCGACGCCGCGGTAGTGGATGCGCTCGACGCGCGGGCGGTGGACGAACATGCCGACGCCGTCGCCGTCGAGGCCGGCGGCCTCGACGTCTCCTTCAATGTCATCGCACACCCCTATACCCACGAGGTGCCGTTCCAGGAGATGGAGGTCGACGACTTCCTGGCCCCGGTCGAGGTCGCAGTGCGGACGACCTTTCTCACGGCTCGCGCCGCGGCCCGTCACATGATCCCGAAGCGCTCTGGGGTGATCATGGCCTTCGGAGGCCCGGGCGACCGCGGCGCTCCGCTGCGCGACTACTACCTTGGCGGCACCCAGGTCGCCTTCGACGCGATCGAGACGATGCGACGCCAGTTCTCCGTGGAGCTGGGCCCCCACGGCGTCCGCTTCGTCACCCTGGAGAGCGGCGGCGTCCCAGAGTCGCTCCCCGAGGGCTTCGACGGAAGGGAGAAGATCGTCGAGATGATCGACGGTCAGACTCTTCTGGGGCGCGCCGCGAGGCTCGAGGAGGTCGGCAACGTCGCCGCGTTCGTCGCCTCGGACCAGGCCCGCCCAATGACCGCCGCGACGGTCAACGTGAGCGCCGGCGCCCTGATCGACTAACGCGCGCCAGCACACCAGACCAAGGGCTGGCTTCGGGGCAGTCGCCTGTCCGGCGGCGCGGACCCACTGCTCCTCATCGTCCCGAGCGACGCGAGACCCGTGGGTGCCGGGCTATCGCTCGTGGCTCGAAGGAGCACTGCTCGACGCGCGCCGGATCGAGCGGGTGCGCTGGGTAATCGGCAGCCGGTCGACGGCTGCCCCGCGCCCTCGCGCCGGTATAAGGGTCGCCGTACGTCCGTCATGCGTCCCGCGGTCAGGATGGCCGCCGTACGAGGCGTGCGACCCTGCAGAGGGGGCGCCAGTGCGCAGCTCGAGACCCAGGATACGAAAGGGTACGCATAAATGAGGAGGTCAGTTCTCTACCGAGCGGCAGAATCAGGTCGACTGCGCTCAATCGTGCTGGGAAGCGGCGCCCTTAGGCGAGGAGCCCGGTGGGCGGCAGCGGGCTATCTCGGCGGCGAGACGCTCGAGGAGGCACTCGCCGTGCTCGGCCGGCTTCAGGCCGAGGGCCTACACGCGGGCATCGACTACTTCGGCGAGGGGGTCACCGATCCCGCGTCGGTCGAGGGAGTCGTCAGCGAGTACCTGCGGCTAAACCGGGCGCTGACGGGCCTGACGCCGCCGATCAACGTGTGGGCCGACCTGTCGAACTTCGGCCTCGACATCTCTGATGTGGTCTGCCGCAAGGCGATACAGCGCGTCGTCAAGACCCTCCCGCAAGGCTCGCTTCTCCAAGTCCGGGCGCACGACAGCGACCGGATGGAGAAGATCCTCCGCATCGTTTTGGCGCTCGCGGACGACGGTGCGCCCGTCATGCCGACGCTTTCGGCCAATCTGCGTCGGAGCGATGCAGATCTCCGCCGCCTGATCGACGCCGGTCTCCCCGTGTTGCTGGTGAAGGGCGCCTCGCTCGAGCCCGCGCGCTGTGCGCGGCGCTGGGGCGAGGAGACAGACCTTGCCCTCCTTCGCCTTGCCCTTGAACTGCGCGGGGCCGGTGCCAGATTCGCGATCGGGACGCACGATCCGGTCATCAGGGAGGCCGTGCTCGCGGCTGTGGGTGACGTGCCGGTCGAGATGCTGCTCGGGGTCCGTGCGCATGAGGCGCGGGAGCTTGCCCGCGCCGGACGGAGTGTCCGTGTCTACGTTCCATACGGGTCAGACTGGCTCCGCTACTGGCTTCGGCGCTTGGCTGCTGCCCGACCGCGCTAAGAGGCCAGATTCCGCTTGCTCATACGGGAAACGGTCATTGATCACGTCTGTTCAGGGCTTCCAGTTAACCGCTGAAGACCGCTGGAAACGGCCTGGGAAGGTGCGGGACTGGCACGCAGCTGGCACTCAGCGACTCGGAGGACGAGGGATCGAGGCGGCCGAGCCCGAGGTCATACTGAGAGCATTCTCGGAAGTGCTTGAAGTCTGGAGGACTTCTTGAGGGTCAAGCTCGGATCAGAGCGGTGATTCTCAATCGCGATCTGCGCGGCGATGACGTGCCGGCAATTCCGCGTGGTTGAGCTCGATCTCCCGGATCCAGAGACGTGGGAGGTAGCTCGCGCTTGGGCGTGGGCGAGTCTGTCGCGCTTCGCCCTCACGTTCGACCCTGAGCGCTTTCGCCGTGAGACGGAGGAGGCGCTCGATCCAGGGGCCGCGCTCCGAGACGCGGGCCGCCGTGCGCCGAGTGCTCTCCGCGAGCTTCACCTGACCGTGCTGCGTGCGGCCCTATGGGAGATCTACTCGAAGCACAAGGGCCCGGTCACTGATCACAAGGAAGCCGCGCAGATCGACGCGATCCTCGATGCGATCTACGCGGACGTGACCGGCGGCCAGCCCCGGCCGGTCGGAGATCCGGGACCGCTTGAGCCAGGCCTTGGTCCGTTCGGGGCTATTGGCCCGGTGAACCGTCGCTTCTCGTTTCAGGCAAGGAAGGTGTCGACGCGCGAGGAGCTCTACGACCGCGTGGCCGGCCTACTCCTGCGCGAGATCGACGAGAGCACGATCGTAAGCGGGCTATACCTGTATCCCCCGAGGTACTCGATCGAGGACGACAGCCCGCCAACGCATGTCTTTATTTTGTGGCTCGCGCCGCGCCGCGGAGGCGCCGCCGACTCGGCCCAGCTCGAAGATGAATGCGAGCGGCTCAGCCGACTCGTCATAGCGGCGGAGGGAATCCCGACGGACGAACCGGTATCACCCTGGTGACGTCAGGCTTCTTGACGCCGTTTCCAGAGAATGGTCCCGGCCGATCGTTGTTTTGATCGAGGCAGCGTTCAATCGTCGCTGAAATCGTCGCCGAAGGGTCCACGGCCGGAAGCGCTTCCGCAAGAACATCGATAGTGGTGTCGAGGTGCGCGTGCTAGGTCGCGCTCGCCTCGGGCGCCGGGGGCTCGGATGTCGCGTGCCCTTCAGCCGGCTCGGCTGGAGCCGCCTCAGGCTGCCGCCGTCCCATCTCGATCGCCATCGCAGAGCCGGCCGCTCCGGCGCCAAGCGCCGCCAGCGTCCACGCCGACCCCCTGCGTTCGATTCCGAGCGCGGAGTCCAGCGACGGCGCGCCCGGCCCGGTCTCGGTCAGCGCCAATGCCGCCACGGCCAACAGCACCTCGTGCTCGCCGGTGGCGGGCTTGAAGCCCTCGTTCCAGACAGCCGTGCGCAGCGCGGTGATCATGACCGCCGACAGGCCGGCGGCGGCCAGCGGCGTGGCTAGGCCAAGGACAGTCAGGATGCCGCAGCCCGTCTCGGTCGAGCCGGCGGCAATGGCGTTGCGCCGGCCCGGCCGCAGCCCCAGCGACTCGAAAAACTGCCCGGTCCCGTCCGGACCGTAGCCCCCGAACCACCCGAACAGCTTCTGGGTGCCGTGGACGAAGAAGGTCCCGCCGATTGTCAAGCGAAGCAGAAGTCGCCCGAGGTCCATCGTGGCTCCATTATCCGCGATGGTGCAGGGAGACGCACAGCGCACCCCAGCCAGTTGGCTGCTCCACTCGCCTGGGACGCTTTCGCCATCCATGAGGGACGACGACCCACTGGACCTCGCTTGCCGGACAAGTCGTCCCGAGCTGCACAATCATCCCGTGCGAGGCGAATGAGCTCGTCAGGCGCGACAGCCTCCATGGAAAGCGACGGTTTCCGGCCAGCTCTAATCCGAGGCGTGTGACACCCCGCCTGAGCCACGCGGACCCGCGAGAGCGCGAACCTCCTTGGTCAGCGAGAGGATCTGCCTGGAGAGGTCGAGCAGCTCATCGTTCTGCTTGTCCTCCTCCTGGACCGTCCTCCACTGCTGGTCGGCGATCACCTGGCGCCTGGCGTCGGCGCGGTTCTGGGAGATCATCACGAAGGTCGAGAGGAAGATGGCCTCGAGCGAGACGATCATCGTCAGGAGGCCGTACGGGTAGTCCTCCACGCCGAAGCCGATCCAGCAACCGAACCAGACGATGTGGAGGTAGACAAAGAGCATCGATCCCGAAAAAGCGGTGATCTTGTCCGCGACCCGGTTCTGCCTTGCTTCCGCGCGCTGCTCTTCGCGCTTCAGCAGAGCCGGATTGATCGGGGGTTCCAGCTTGGGAACGGGAATTAGAAAGCGGTGCAGCCGCTTGCCCAGCGTCTTGCCGTTTTGGCTTGGAGCGGCAGCTGTATCTGAGCGCTGATCCGTTGGCATCGGGACTCCTTCTACAGTGGGGCTCAGGAGCCTATTCCCAAGCCTTCTGGGCCAGCGAAGGCACACCGCTTTGGACCAGAAGCAGAGCATTGCGTTTCGCCATGAAGCGGAACTGCTCCCCCCGCCATAGGGGGATGCTGCCGGGCGATGTCGCAGAGAGAACGTGCTGAATATGCGAGCGCCCGCGCGGGGTTGCCTGCCAAAGAATCGGGTGTATCGTCGGTGTACGAGAGGGTCTCGGCAAAGCCGGGCACGATCCGGGCAACCCACTTCAAACGAGGAGGGCGAGATGGCTCTATCAGACCAACTGGCCACGCTGTCCGCGCGCGCCGAAGAAGCCGAGGAGCATGCGGCGGCCGCGCGTGACAAGACCAAGGCCGACGTCGAAGCCGACCGGGAGCTGGCGCGCGCGACGGCCGATGCCCAGGCCGAGCAGCTTCGCGAGGCGGCGGCCGAGGGCAAGGGGAAGATCTCCGATTGGTGGAACGACGTGCAACGCACATGGGATGGGCATGTCGCAACCGTCCGCGACAACATCGAGAGCAAGAAGGCGGAGCATGACTCGAATCGAGCCGAGAGGACTGCCGAGAACGCCGAAGACGACGCGGCGTTTGCGATCGATTACGCGGCTTCCGCGATCGTCGAAGCCGAGTACGCGGTGCTCGACGCGGTCGTGGCCAGGAAGCAGGCTGACGAATTGACAGCGAGCGCCTGAAGCGCCCCCGTCGCGGGCGAGTGGCCTCGGCCACCAATCGCGGGAGCGGGACGCACAACGGCGCCGAGACCTGCTGGGCTGTCTGGCAGGTCTCGGCGCTTCGTGACGGCAAGGTTGTGCGAGTCGCTGAAGGACTAACCGATCAGGCTCAGGAACTCCTGCCTCGTCCGCGGATCGTCCTTGACCGTTCCACGCAGCGCCGACGTCACAGTGAGCGCACCGGGCTTCTGAACGCCGCGCAGCGACATGCACAGATGCTCGGCCTGGACGATCACGCCGACCCCACGCGGCTTCAATTGCTTCTCGAGCCAGTCGGCGACCTGTGTGGTCAGGCGCTCCTGGAGCTGGAGGTCACGTGCGAACAGATCGACCACGCGACCGAGCTTGGAGAGGCCGATGATCCGCTCGCCCGGCAGGTAGGCGATGTGCGCGGCGCCGTGGAAGGGCAGCAGGTGGTGAGCGCACAGCGACTGGAAGGGGATGTCCCGGACCAGGATCAGCTCGTCGTAGCCCTCCTCGTTGGGGAAGGTCGTGGGGCTGAACGGCACCGGCGTCAGCAGCTCGGCATAGGCCTGAGCAACCCTGCGCGGCGTCTCACGCAGATGCTCGGAGTCGACCTCGGCTCCCAGGGCCGCGAGGAGGTCCGCCGCCGCCCGCTCCGCGGCGTTCAGGTCGACGACCCTGGCCTCCGCCACGGCGGATGTGCCGTTGCGGCTTCCCCCAGCGAGCGCAAGGGGATATCCGTTTCGCTCAGGCCTCATTGCTGACTCTCCGCTGCCTCCGCAACCAGCTCGGCGAGCGGCAGCTCGGGATCGGTCAGGCGGCCCGCGTCGACGACACGCCGGGATCGGATCAGGTCGCGGATCTGCTCGTTTACGTCCCAGACGTTCATGTTCAGCCCGGCGACGACGCGGGCGTCGTCGAGCCAGAAGGCGATCAGCTCTCTGCCCTCGACGTCGCCTCGGAAGACGACCTCGTCCCAATCGGTGGCGAAGCCGCCGTACTCCATGCCGACCTCGTACTGGTCGGAGAAGAAGTAGGGGATCTCGTCGTAGCCCGTCGGCTTGCCGAGCATCGCCCGCGCGGCGGCCGGCCCCTGCTTGAGGGCGTTCGCCCAGTGCTCGACCCGAAGGGCGCGATCGTAGAAGGGATGGCGCGCGTTGGCGACGTCGCCGGCGGCGAAGACACCCGGGACGCTGCTCTCGAGGGTCTCGTCGACCAGGACGCCGTTGTCGATCCGAAGACCCGCGGTCTCGGCCAAGCCCGTGCGCGGTACGACCCCGATTCCGACGACGACGAACTCGGTGTCGATCGAGGCCCCGTCCCGGGTCAGGACCCGCTCGACCGAGCCCTCCCCGTCGAAGCGCTCGACCGTGGTCTCGGACAGGAACTCGACTCCGTGGTCGCGGTGAATATCGAGGTAGATCTGACCCACCTCGGGCCCGAGCACCCGCTCCAGCGGGAGCGAGGCCATGCCGACCATCGTCACCTCGCATCCCTTCTGCCGGGCCGAGGCGGCCAACTCGGAGCCGATCCAGCCAGAGCCCACGACCACGAGTCGCTCTCCGCTCGCGATTCGCTCGCCGATTCGCTCCGAGTCGGCGAGCGTGCGCAGATAGTGGATCCCGTCGAGCTCCGCGCCGGGCACGTCCAAGCGCCGCGGCTCGGCGCCCGTGGTCAGCAGGAGGCGGTCATACCGGAGACGCCGATCCCCGTCCAGCGACACCTCCTGCGACCGCGCGTCGATGCCGGTCACCCTGGTCGAGCTCAAGAGCTCGATCGCGTTCTCGGCGTAGAAGACATCAGCGTGGACGTAGGGCCTCTGGTCCGCCTCGCCCCGCAGGTACTCCTTCGAGAGCGGAGGGCGCTCATAAGGCCGGTCGGGCTCATCGCCGATCAGCCACAGCTGGCCCTCGAAGCCCTCTTCGCGCAGAGCCTGCGCCGCCTTCGCTCCGGCGAGGCCGGCACCGACGATCACAAAGGTCTTTGAGTTGGCGTTCATGTCGTCCCCTATTCGGGCTGGACTCATCGCCCGGTCGGTTCGCGGGTGTTCTGTATGCGTCGTCGCCGTTTTGATTCTTACGCCGCGACATCGGACCCCAGCTCGCGCACAAAGGGGATCGGCCGCTGAGGTAAGAAGCGCGCGGCAGCTGACGCCAAGGGGGCATGTGGCCCAGAATCAGGCACACACCTGCTTCCACAGCGCCCGCCAGGACCCCTCCGGTCGAGCCCGGGGGTGATCTCGCTGGTTGGAGGGAGCAGCGCCTCCTGCGTGCCGGCTTCGACGCCGATCTCGCCTCCGCGATCGCCTCCGACTGTGCGATCGACCTGCATGCGCTGATCGAGCTCGTCGAACGCGGTTGTCCCCCGAGGCTCTCGGCCCGTATCCTGGCGCCGCTGGACGCTGAGAGAAAGCCGTGCTGAGGACCGCCACCAGCGTCGCTGCTACGGTCGATGCCCCTGCCGGGCCTCCCCCGGCGCCCGTCATGAGCCAACCCAGCGACGCTCCTCCGGTCCCCGGCCCGGACGCCGAGTCGCGGGCATGGCTTCTCAACCTCCGAGCGGAGGGTCACCGACGAGATGAGGCCTCGCGTCGCCTGCACGACCTGCTCTTGAGGGCGGCGCGCTTTGAGATCAACCGTCGGCGAGGATCACACCCCCATCTGCGCGGCGGTGACCTCGACGACCTCGCGCACCAGGCCGCGAACGACGCCCTTCTCGCGATCCTCGGCAAGCTCGAGAGCTACCGGGGGGAAAGCCGCTTTACGACCTGGGCGTACAAGTTCGCGCTTCTGGAGGCGGCGGTGAAGGTTCGCCGCCGCGCCTGGCAGGGCCGCGAGGTACCGATCGAGCCCGACCACTGGTCCGTGATCTCCGGTCACGCGGGCTCCCCTCCAGGCGAGGCCGAAAGCCACGAGCTCCTCGACTCGATCCGAGCCGCGATCGAGAGCGAGCTCTCCACGCATCAGCGCGAGGTGCTGGTGGCGGTGGCTCTGAACGACGTTCCCATCGACGTCCTCGCCGAGCGGCTGAGCTCGACCCGGGGCGCGCTCTACAAGACGATTCACGACGCCCGAAAGAAGCTTCGCTCACACCTGGCCGACGCCGGCCTGCGATTCGAGACCGAACTGGAACCGACTGGGGGACCGAGATCATGAGCGACACCCCGAAGCAAGACGAAGCCCGGCTTGTCAAGCGGCTCCTGGGACCGGCGGGTCCGGAGATCAGCTGCGAGGAGTGCTTCGAGCGCCTCGACCGCTACGTCGAGCTCGAGCTGAGCGGAGCGGACGCCGATGCGGCGATTCCCGGCATGGGCGCGCACCTCGAGGGCTGCCCGGCGTGCGGCGAGGACCACCGCAGCCTGCGGGCGCTTGTGGAAGCCGAGAGAACCTCCCCGCCGCCGACGGGCGCCTGATCCCCAGGCAGGCCGGGTAAGAGCGCCGGCCCGCGCGGCGCCGGCGGGTAAGACCGCCGCATCTTCGGACGCGAAGCCAGGTAGTCCCAATCCCTGTCAACGATCGAGGAGGCAACGTGTCGACGTCAAGCGCCACCCTCACCCGCCCCGCACCCACCGTTGACGCCCACTCGATGGTGGAGCGTCTCAAGAAGGATCCCGCCTATCAGGCGTTCCTGCTGCTGCGAATCGGGTTCGCGGCGGCCCCGATCCTCTTCGGCCTGGACAAGTTCTTCGACATCATGGTCGACTGGGAGATCTACCTCGCGCCCTGGATCAACGACGTGATCCCCGGGAGCGCCGCCGATGCGATGTATGCGGTCGGCGTGATCGAGATCGCCGCCGGAATCGCTGTCGCGGTGAAGCCCCGGTACGGCGCGTACCTCGTCGCAGCCTGGCTCGGCGGGATCATTCTCAACCTGCTCACCCTCTCGGGCTACTACGACATCGCGCTGCGCGACTTCGGCCTGCTGCTCGGCGCCCTGACGCTGGCTCGGCTCGCGAGCGAGTACGACCCACCAGGTTTCAGCTTCCGAGTACGCGCCTGATCGGCCGCGCCCCGAGCAGCACCATCGATGTTCAGCTTGGACGTGGCGCCGGCGCCAAACGCTTGATTCACTACCCCGGGTTGATATGCGAGAGCCTCTGAGCGTCGCCGCCGCCCAGCCGCCCTGCGCGTCGTACGAAGTGGCGGCGAATGCCATGGCCCACGCGGCGGTGATTCGTGCGGCGGACGCTCATGTCGTGATCTTCCCCGAGCTCTCAATGACGGGCTACGAACTCGACGCCGACGCGATCTCTGTCGACGATCCGCGACTTACGCCCATAGTCAACGCCTGCAACGAAACGGGATCGTTGGCGCTCATTGGCGCCCCCATCGATGCGGGGTGCGGCAGAGCGCATATCGCGATCCTCGCGGTTGACGGCGCCGGGCCGACGGTCGCGTACTCCAAGATCTGGCTGCATGGAACCGAGACAGAGCGGTTCAGCCCCGGGCCCGAGCCTGCCGTCGTCGAAGTCCGGGACTGGCGGCTTGGCCTTGCGATCTGCCGAGACACCGGCGTCCCACAGCACGCGGCGGACACCGCAGCGTTGGGCATCGACGCCTACGTCGCAGGCGTAACCGAGGCCGCGGACCGGGCGACCGTTCAGGACGAGCGATCGCGCCGCGCGGCGATCGCCCACGGAGTTTGGGTGGCCGTGGCGAGCTTCGCCGGCCCAACGGGCGGGGGGTTCGCGCACACGGCCGGTCGGTCCGCGATCTGGACACCCGATGGGGTCGCGCTCTCCAGGGCAGGCCCGGAGCCAGGGGAGATCGCCCGCGCGACGCTGGGGCGAACCTGAGCCGCTCAAAGGCGGCGATGCATCACGCAGAGTCCGACGTAGCCTTCGGTCGGATGGCGGAAAGCGTCTGGAATCGTCGCAAGGACGTCGAACCCGACCGAGCGATACAGCGCGATCGCGCGAGCGTTTGACTCCGCCACTGCATTGAACTGCATCGCGCGAAAGCCCTGGTCGCGTGCCCATTCGAGCGAGTCCTCGCAGAGGGCGCGCCCAACGCCCTTCCCCCACTGGGCCGGGTCCACCATGAAGCTACCGCTCGCGACGTGCGAGCCAGGACCCTCGTAATTCGCATACATGTTGGCCGACCCCAAGACGGCGTCGCCGGCGACCGCAACGGCAGTGCGCCCCGGGGCGCCCACAAGCCACATCTCCTTGGCCGTGGGTTCGTCCATCTGCTCGTCATACGGGAAGGTCTCACCCGCCGCGACGATCTCGTGAAGGAACGGCCAGATCCCTGGCCAATCCTCTGCCCTCGCATCTCTGACGGTCAGTGTCAACGTCTCGCCTCACGCGCCGCCCGGGAGATCAAGGCCGACGAGCGGTGGGCAAGACGTCTGGGGGGCGAGGTGTGCGTCCCTCCGCCGGATTGGTCGGCGCGTAGACAGCCACGAACCCTTCCCGCCAGCTGGGGTAACGCAGCGTCCACCCGAGCTCGCGTTTCGCCTTCGCGTTCGAGGCGCCGCGTGCCTCGGTTCCGATCATGGCTGCAGCGTCGCCCGCAAACAGCCGCGCGACCCAGCGGGGGAAGTGGCGGGGCGGCTTGGCGCCGAGCGCGTTCGCGAGCACCGGCAGCCACTCGTGCACCGGTGCGGGCTCGTCATCGACGACGTTGTAGATGCCGGCTTCACCGCGCTCGAGCGCGAGCACGGTCGCCGCCGCCGCGTCGTCGAGGTGGACGAACGAGGCGACCCCGCCGCCGTTGCCGACGATCGGGAACTGTCGCTTGCGCACGGGCTCGATCAGCCCGTCGTTGGCGGCGCCGTAGAAGCCGCCGTAGCGAAGCGCGATTCCGCCGGCGTCCGTGACCGCCTGGTCGAGATACCGCATCGCGGCGTCGGTCTCGCGCATCGTCCTCACCGGGGCGGGATCGAGCGGCTCGTCCTCGGTCTTGACCGGGCCGCCCTCGCGCGCGTAGCGGTAGCTCGCGAAGCTCTGGGCGACGAATCTGCCCACGCCCGCCTCGCGCGCGGCGGCGAGCAGCGCGTCGGTGCCCTCGGTCCGAAGCCGGTTGGTCGCCGCAAAGCTGCGGTCGAGGTTCCTGGAGAAGCGGATATCCGCCAGAGCGGTCGCCTGATGGACGATCGCGTCGGGCTCGGTTTCGAGGACGGCCCTGCGCACGGCGGTTGCGTCGAGCAGATCGAGTGCGATCGGCTCCGCCCCGAGCGCCCGTACGCGTTCGGCGCTTCCTGGTGACCTGAAGGTGCCGATCACCTCGTGCCCTCCATCGATCAACTGAGGAACGAGCCGGGTGCCGATGGCGCCGCTCGCCCCAGCGACGAAAACTCGCATGATGTTCTCCTTGTCGCTCATATCGGCTGATTTCAATGTCTACTGCTATGACCGGCGCGACGGGGGAATGTCACCGGTGGATGAGCACGAACGCCTGGCGGAATGCTTCGACGAGCACCGCCCCCGTCTGCGAGCGGTGGCCTAACCTGCGCGCCGTGACCCCGGTGTTCTTCGCCTCCTCCGCGGAGATGCGTGCCTGGCTCGAGGCGCACCACGCGACCGCTCCCGAGCTCTGGGTCGGGCTCTACAAGAAGGGCTCGGGCAAAACCGGCATCACGATCCAGGAGGCCCAGGACCAGGGCATGTGCTTTGGCTGGGTCGACAGCCTGAGCGGGCGGATCGACGACGACAGCTACATGCTCCGCTTCACGCCCCGGAGGCCGCGCAGCAACTGGGCCGAGCGGAGCATCGAGCGGGCCGAGGAGCTTCGTGCTCATGGGCAGATGCACGAGGCGGGCATCCGCGCATTTGAGCGCCGTCGCTAGGACCAAGCCGGGCGCAACTGGCGCCTTGTAGGGCGGGATCAGGTCCAGGCAAGCCCCGACCGGCGCGACCAATACTCGCCGGGGTCCTCAGTGAGCTCTCCCAGGCGACGGTCGATCTGCTCGTCGTAGTCGACCTCGAGCGCGGCGAGGTTGCTCTCGAGCTGAGCCTTCGTCGAGGCTCCGCTGAGGACGACGCCGGCCCACGGCTTCGACAGCGCCGCGGCGATGGCCAGGGAATCCGGCGAAACGCCGAGCTCTCGCGCGATCGCCGACAGCGTCCCGCCCTCGCCCCGGGCCGTCAGCCGGCCGTTCGCCAGCGCCTCCTTGACGATTACCCCCATTCCAGCGGCGTGGGCCCGCTCGAGCGCGTGCTCCGCGGAGCGCTCGAGCAGGTTCCAGGTGGCCTGCACTGTGTCGAAGCTGCCCAGGGCGGTCGCTGCCCCGACCGTTTCGGCTTGGTTGGGCCCGGTGACCGTCAGGCCCACCGCAACACGCGATTCGCGCAGCGCCTGGAGGTCGGCGAGGACAGCCGGATCGTCGAGCACCCCGCTCTCGCGGGTGGCCGAATGGATCTGATAGAGCGAGAGGTGGTCGCCGAGCAGCTCACGGGTCTCCTCCAGCTGGCGACGAAGGGTGTCGACGCTCAGGTCCTTGACCTCTTGGCGCTCCGCGTCCAGACGCCAGTCGCCGGTGTAGGTGTAGCCCCATTTGGAGCCGACGGTGACCGCACCGGGCGCCAGGCCGCGCGTGCGGAGCCAGCCGCCCAGGAACTCCTCCGCGCGCCCGTACGAGCGAGCCGCGTCGTAGTAGCGGATCCCGGCCGCATAGGCGGCGTCGAGGAGCGCCTCCGAGCGCCGCCGGAGGGCATCGACCGAGCGCTCCGGGCCGAGATCTTGGGAGTGCCCGATGTTGATGTACGCCGGCCGGCCCACCGCCGCCAGGCCGAAGCCGACCGGGCTGACGCGCAGCCCGGAACGCCCCAGCGACCGGAGCTCCGGATCAGCGTTCAAGCAGCTCGGCGGTGCGGCGCGTGTTCGCCTCGATCGCGATCGCGAGCCGGATCATCTCGGCGGCAGCGAATGCAAACAGCGCATAGAGCCCAACCCCGAGCAGGCCTGCGATCAGGACCCCGAAGGCCTCGCCGACTCCTCCGTCGTCGTCGGTACCGGCTGCGATCGCGGCACCGATCACGAAGAGCGTCCCGACGATGGCGATGACCCAGGCGAAGATCCTGAGGATCGTCGAAACGGTGCGCAGGGCCGCGTAGCGGGGGTCCGGCTCCGGCGGGGTCGGTTGGGTCGCTGCCTCCATCACATCCTCCTGTTGCCGTGGGCGCCGTGAACCTAATACAGCGCCCGGCTGGGACGATCAATCGAGATCATCCGCATGCGGGAGATGCTCGCCGGCGAGTTCGGCGACGTCTAGGCCGACTCAGGGCCCCGCCGGCCGAATCTCGACCGGGATCCCGTTGAGGACGGCGTTGCCCGAGATCGGGTCGACCGCCGGGGGCGCGAGCACGTTGGAGTTCACCCCAGGGTGGTCGGCGGCCACGCGCATACGGACGCCGGGGACGTCGTGGCCCCAGCCGTGCGGGATGCTGACGACGCCGGGCATGATGGCGTCGGTGACCTCCACCGGGGCCGTGATCTCGCCGGCCTCGGAGCGCAGCCGGGCGCGCTCGCCGTCGCCGAGCCCGAGCCGGGCCGCGTCGTCGGGATTGACCCACATCGTGCAGCGTTCCCTGCCCTTGACCAACGCGGGGATGTTGTGCATCCAGGAGTTGTTCGAGCGGAGCTGGCGGCGGCCGATGAGGACCATCTGGCCGTTGGCGGAGCCCAGGCGCACACCGAGCCGCTCGACGTCCGCAACGATCTCCGGTGGGGCCAGCTCGACCTTCCCCGACGGCGTGCGCAGGACCTCGGGAATCCGTGGGCGCATCGCCCCGAGATCGATCCCGTGCGGGCTCCGCTCGAGCGCCGAGAGGGTCAGCCCCTCGGGGTCGGCGCCGAAGCGGTCGCCGTAAGGGCCGACGCGAAGCATGAAGTCGAGCGCGCGCTCGGGACCGCGGCGCGGCTCGAGCTCGGCCACGATCTCCTCGACGGATCGCCCTTCGACCCGTGAGCCCGGCAGGCGGAGCTCGCGCTGGATCAGGGCCTCGAGCACCAGCCGGTCCCAGGCGTCGACGTCGGCCGCGGGCCCCTGCCCGGCGCAGATACCCGCCAGGCGCAGGAGCAGCTCCCACTCGTCCGGCTGATCCGCCGGACGCTCGAGCGCCGGCGGCGAGTAGTTGGCGACGCTGCGAACCGCGAGCTGGTAGAGGGCGAGGTCGTAGTGCGACTTCGCCAGTGGCTCCGGGGCGGGGAGGATGACATCCGCGTGGCGGGTGGTCTCGTTCACGTAGATGTCGATCGCGAGGACGAATTCGAGGCCCTCGATGGCGCGCTCGAGGCGCTCCGCCGCCGGGGTCGAGACCGCTGGGTTCCCGGCGATCGTCACGAGGGCGCGCACCTGGCCCTCGCCGGGCGTCTCGATCTCCTCGGCGAGGCAGGCGACCGGAAGCTCGCCGAAGACCTCGGGCAGGCCTCGGACCCGGCTGTGCCACCGGCCGATTGCGACGCCCTTGCCCCGGCCGCCATTGCCCGCGGAGTTGCGCTGGCCCGCCGCCGCCAGCGGGAACATCGCTCCGCCCTCACGGTCGAGGTTGCCGGTGAGCGCGTTCACCACGTCCACGAGCCAGCTCGCGAGCGTCCCGAACTCCTGGGTCGTGGTGCCAATCCGCGCGTAGCAGGCAGCCCGCTCGGCGGCGGCGAACTCGCGGGCCATGCGGCGGATCTCGTCGGCGGCGATCCCGCACGCCGCCGTCACCGCCTCCGGGGCGAACCGCGCCGCGGCGCGCTCGACCTCCTCGAGCCCGTTGAGGTGGCCGGCGAGGTGGCCGGGGTCGGCGAGTCCCTCGTCGAGCAGCGTGTTGACGATCGCGATCAGCAGGTAGGCGTCGGCGCCCGGCCGGATGAAGTGGTGCTCGTCGGCCTCCTCGGCCGTGCGCGAGCGGCGCGGGTCGACCACCACGACCTTGCCGCCGCGCTTCCGGATCGCGCGGATCCGGCCGCGCATGTCGGGCGCGGTCAGGAGCGAGCCGTTGGAGACGAGGGGGTTGGCGCCGAGGATCAGCAGATGGTCGGTGCGATCGACGTCGGGCACCGGGACGCTCAGACCGGTCCCGAACATGAGGCCGGCCGCCACCTGCTTCGGCATCTGGTCGACCGTGCTCGCCGAGTGGATGTTCCTCGACCCGAGCGCCCGGAGGAAGGCCGGCGCGTACACGATCGTGCCGAGGTTGTGCGCGTTGGGGTTGCCGAGGTAGACCGCGACCGCATCCCGGCTGTGCTCGGCCAGGATCGGGCTCAGGCGCCGATCGACCTCGGCGAACGCATCCTCCCAGGAGCACTCGACCAGCTCGCTGTTGCGGCGGACCAGCGGCTGCTCGAGGCGGTCGGGGTCATGGTGGAGGTGCATGAGCCCCTGGGACTTGGGGCAGAGAAAGCCGTGGCTGAAGACGTCCTCGGGATCGCCGCGGACGCTGCTCACCCCGCCCCGGTCGATGACGACCTCGAGGCCGCAGGTCGCCTCGCAGAACGGGCAGGTGCGGTAGTGGACCCGGTGGCCCGTGTCGGCAGCGGTCGGCACTGCCGGCGAGCCTACCTCTACCGGGCTGCCGCCGGGGCCGCGACGAGCGCCGTCCGGGCGGCCTCGAGGCGGAAGGGCTTGAGCTCGTCGAGCTGGCGGCGCGCCCGCTCGATCAGGTCGTCGAGGTGCAATTGCTCGAGCTCCACCGCGTGGGTGGAGCTGAGGATCTCCCAAAGCGAGAGCTTGGTCGAGATGCCGAGATGAAGGCCCTCGAGCTCGAGCAACCGGCTCAGCGGCGAGTAGCCGCGCAGCTGTCCGTTGAGCTTCAGGCGACCGACCTTCTCCGCCGCCCAGCCGAAGCCCTGCTTGAGCGGATCGCGACGGACGCCGAGCCGATCCATGATCCGCTCCAGTGACTGGCGATCCTCCTCGATCTCGAGCGTGAGCCGTTCGAGGAAGTCACCCAGCGCGGTTCCCTCGTTGCTCGCTCGGGTCCGCCGCGCCAACTCGAGGCCGGCGGTGGAGCCGGCGTAGTGGTCGTTGAGGTAGATGGCGAGTAGATCGGCCACGGGACTGCTGTACCCGCGCGAGCGTCCGCTACGCCTGGTCGATCGGCGGTAGGCGCGGCTCGACCGGGGTCGAGTGGATCAACGACGTCGTGGTCTGGCCGAGCGGGACGAAGCGGTCGAGGATCTCCTCGAGATCCTCGAGCGAGCGCAGCTCCAACCGCATCAGGAAGCAGTCCTCCCCGGTGATCCGGTAGCACTCGACCACCTCCGGGCTCTTCCGCGCGAGGTCGGCGATCGTTTTGAGCTGCGCAGCGATCGGGCGGATCCTCACCACCGCCGAGACCGGGTAGCCGATCGCCTTCGGGTCGATCTCGGCGCGGTAGCCGGCGATCACGCCCGCTGCCTCCAGGCGCTGGACCCGCTCGGCCACCGCCGGGGGCGAGAGGCCCACCCTGCGCCCGAGCTCGGCCATCGGCAGCCGGGCGTCGGCGTGGAGCTCGCGCAGGATGTCGCGGTTCACCTGGTCGAGAAGACCAGAATCGTAGGCGTTCTGCTCATTTCCCCGTAGTTTCGTAGCCAATTTCGCGGGAATTCCGTTGCTAGAGGCTGGTGATGACCGTAGTTCCCGTCGATCATACAGCTCATGGACGCCCACGTGGTCGAGCGCACCACCCGGCTCGGCAGGATCTCGGAGGCCACCGCCCGGCTCGGCGCGACGGCCCCCGCCGAGGGGCTGTTCGTGGTCAGCGCGATCTTCCACTACCTCGGGCCTGCGTTCGCGGTGCTGTTGTTCGCTCGGGTCGAGGTGCTCGGGGTCGCCTGGCTTCGGATCGCGAGCGCGGCCCTGGTCTTCGCCGCGTGGCGACGCCCGTGGCGAGGGGTGGCCGGCCTCGACTCGGAGGGCGGGCGCGTGCTGGTCGCCTGGGGCGGGGTTCTTGCGGTGATGAATGCCTGCTTCTATCTGGCGATCGACCGCCTGCCGTTGGCGACCGTCGGCGCCATCGAGTTCCTGCCGGTGATTGTCCTCGCCGCAGTCGGCATGCGCACCGTCCGCAACCTCGGCGCGCTGGCACTCGCGGTCGGCGGGGTGTACCTGCTCACCGACGTCCGGCTTGCGGCCGACCCGCTGGGCGTGGTGTTCGCCTTCGCCAACGCCGGCCTGTTCGCGCTCTACATCGTGCTCGCCCACCGCGTCTCCCGCCGGGGGGCGATGGGCGGCATCGACGGGCTCGGGGCGGCGATGCTGATCGCCGCCGTCGTCGTCACCCCGATCGGGGCCTGGGAGGCGGCTCCGGCCCTGGTCGATCCGCTCGCCCTCGCCGCCGGGGTGGGGGTCGGTGTGAGCTCCTCGGTGATCCCGTACGTGACCGACCAGCTCGCGATGGCCCGGCTCCGGCGCTCCACCTATGCGCTGCTGGTCTCGCTGTTGCCGGCGACGGCCACCGTGATCGGGGTCATCGTCCTGGCACAGGTGCCGACTCCGATCGAGGTGGCGGGCGTGTGTTGTGTCGTCGGGGGCGTCGCGCTCCACCGAGAGCGCGCGGCCGCATAACCCCCTCACCCGGCGCGTGTGGATTTACCCACCTCCTGTGTGGGCAAATCGACGTTCGTGGGGGTGGGGCCGGGGCGTTGGGGGTGGGGCGTGGGGTGGGGCTACGCTATCCCCGGGACCGCCGCCTCGACGTCGTCGTGGTGCTCGCGGTCGAGCGGATGATGGCACGCCGCCCAGTGGCCGTCGCCGTGATGGATCAGCTCCGGCTCGACCTCGGAGCAGATCTCGGTCGCGTAGGGGCAGCGGGTGTGGAACCGGCATGCAGCCGGAGGGTTGGCGGGGCTCGGCACATCACCCTCTGCCATCACGGGATTCCGGTTCGCGTTCTCCCGGGGGTCGGGGATCGGGATCGCCGACAGCAGCGTCAGCGTGTAGGGGTGGATCGGATTCGAGTAGACCGCCTCAGCAGGGCCGATCTCGACGATCTTGCCGAGGTACATGACCGCGATCCGATCGGAGACGTGGCGGATCACGCCGAGGTCGTGCGCGACGAAGATGTAGGTGAGGCCGAACTCTCCCTGGAGGTCCTCGAGCAGGTTGATGATCTGGGCCTGGATCGAGACGTCGAGCGCCGAGACGGGCTCGTCCGCGACGATCAGCTTCGGCCGCAGCGCGAGGGCGCGCGCGATGCCGATGCGCTGGCGCTGGCCGCCGGAGAACTCATGCGGGTGGCGGTTGTAGTGCTCAGGGTTGAGCCCCACCCGTTCGAGCAGCTCCCGGACCGAGCGCCGAAGCTCCTCGCCCGAGGCGACCCCGTGGAGCGACAACGGGTCGCCCACGATCTGCGACACCCGCTTGCGCGGGTTGAGCGACGCGTAGGGGTCCTGGAAGATCATCTGCATCTGGCGCCGCAGGCCGCGAAGCTCCTTGCCCTTGAGGCCGACGATCTCGCGTCCCTCGAACCGAACCGATCCGGAGGTGGGCTCGAGCAGCTGCAGGATCGAGCGCGACAGGGTCGACTTGCCGCAGCCCGACTCGCCGACGAGGCCCAGGGTCTCGCCCTCGGCGACGGCGAAGGAGACGCCGTCGACCGCGCGCACCCGCCCGATCTCGCGGTCGATCAGGATCCCCGACTTGATCGGGAAATGCTTCACGAGATGCTCGACCTCGAGCAGCGGCCGCCCGTCGGCCATCCCCGGCTGGGTGGCCTCGATCTCGGCCACCGTGGGTGTCTCGGCTTCGCTCATGCCCCGGAGCCCGCCGCTCCCGGAACCGGGCCCGGAGCCGCCGCCGCGGGAACGGGCGCCTCCAGGCCGATCTCGCCGGACTCCACCACCCGCAGCGTCTGCTTCTGACCGGGTGGCAGCCAGCAGCGGTCGGCGTGGCCGGACTCGCCGCCGCGAACCTCGAGCTCCGGCAGCTCGGTGCAGCGGTCGAAGGCGTGGGGGCAGCGCGGCCGGAAGTGGCAGCCCTGGGGCGCCGCGATCAGCGACGGCGGCTGGCCCGTGATCTGCGCGAGGCGGCTCAGCCGCGGGCGGTCGATCCGGGTCAGCGAGCCCAGCAGCCCCCACGTGTAGGGGTGCTGGGGGTTGTAGAAGATCTGGTCGAGGGTCCCGGACTCGACCACCCTGCCCGCGTACATCACGAGCACGTCGTCGGCGACCTCGGCGATCACCCCGAGGTCGTGGGTGATCATGATCACCGCCATCTGGAACTCGGCCTGGAGGCGCTCGATCAGCTTCAGGATCTGCGCCTGCGTGGTGACGTCGAGGGCCGTGGTCGGCTCGTCGGCGATCAGCACCCTCGGATCGTTGGTGAGCGCCATCGCGATCATCGCGCGCTGGCGCATCCCACCGGAGAACTCGTGCGGATACTCGTCGATCCGGCGCTCGGGATCGGGGATGCCGACCAGTCCGAGCAGCTCGGTCGCGCGGCCGCGCGCCTGGCTCTCGCTCACGTCCTGGTGCACGCGGATCGCCTCGACCAGCTGCTTGCCGACCTTGTAGAACGGGTGGAGCGAGGTCAGCGGATCCTGGAAGATCATCGCGATCTCATTGCCGCGAACCCGCTGCAGCGCCTCGGAGTCGACTTGGTTGAGGTCGGCGCCCTCGAACAGGATCTGCCCCGAGATCTCGGCATTGGGGGCACGGGTGAGGCCGAGGATCGTCAGGTTGGTGACGCTCTTGCCGCAGCCGGACTCGCCGACAATGCCGAGCGTCTTGCCCTTCTCGACGGCGAACGAGACGCCGTCGACGGCCTTGACCACGCCGTCGTCCGTGTCGAA
Source organism: uncultured Actinomycetes bacterium (assembly GCA_963788115.1). Classification (GTDB taxonomy): domain Bacteria; phylum Actinomycetota; class Thermoleophilia; order Solirubrobacterales; family 70-9; genus CAWBFD01. The sequence continues at coordinate 367,149 of CAWBFD010000002.1, read as the reverse complement.
GTGGACGCGGAGGTCCTCGACCGAGAGCATCGCCCTATCCGTCATTGATACCGCACACGCGGGTCGAGGTAGGCGTAGGCGATGTCGACGATGAGGTTGAAGATGACGATGAAGAACGCGCCGAACAGGACGATCCCCTGGATCAACTCGTAGTCGGACTGGCCGATCGCCGTCACCAGCTCCTTGCCGACGCCGGGAATGTTGAACACGGACTCGGTCAGGATCGCGTTGCCCGCCAGCAGCACCCCGACGTCCAGCCCGAGCAACGTCACCACCGGGGTGATCGCGCTGCGCAGCGCGTGACGGCGGATCACGGTTCCCTCCGGCAGCCCCTTGGCCCGGGCCGTACGGATGTAGTCCTCGCTCATCACGTCGATCATCTGCGAGCGCACATAGCGAGCGTAGATGGCCGCGGTCGCGAGCGCCAGGACGATCCAGGGCAGGAACAGCGTCCATCCCTTGGCCAGCAGCCCGGTCGCGGTGTTGTAGCTGCCGATGCCGGGGAAGATCGGGATCACGCCGATGTCCTGAGCGAACAGGTAGAGCGCGACCAGGCCCAGCCAGAACACCGGCGCCGAGATGAAGACGAGCGTCGTGATCATGGTCGACCGGTCGAGCAGCGAGCGCCGCTTGACCGCCGAGATCACGCCGACCGGGATCGCGATTGCGATCCAGAGGACGACCGCACCCGCGACGAGGTAGATCGTCGCCGGTAAGCGGTCGACGATGATCCCTCGTACGGGTTCGTTGTTCTGGAAGATGCTGGTGCCGAAGTCGAACGGGCCGTCGACCCCGCACTCCTCGTTCTGGTACGGAGTGAAGACCCCGGCGACGTAGCGTCCGAACCGCTGGAGCGTCGAGTCGTCGAGGCAGAGCGACTCGCGGATGAGCTCGATCTGCTCCGGCGAGGCGTTCTTGCCCGCCCGCAGCGCCGCCGGATCGCCCGTTGGAAGCACGTTGAAGATGAAGAAGACGACCGCGGTGACGAGCACCAGCATCAGCACCGCGGCGAGTAGGCGTCTTGTGATGTAGCGGAGCATCGCTCTCGGAGGAGGGCGGGCCCGCCGAGCGGACGTTCCGCTCGGCGGGCCCTTTCCTCAGTCAGTCAGCGGGTCACCTCCGCTACTCGCTGAGCGACGTGAACGACAGATCCCAGTTCGCGTTGAACAGGTTGATCACGCCGGCCACGTCGGTCGACTGGATGTTCACCTGGTTGTCCCAGATGTACGGGACCGCCGGGGCCTGCTCCGTGATCATCGTGTCGATGTCGGCCCAGGCCTGGGCGCGGTCGGCCGGGTCCTCGACCAGCGCGGCGTCGCTCATCGCGTTGTTGATCTCCGGCACATCCAGCAACGGCCAGTTGGAGTTGTTCGCCGGATTGATCGCGTTGCCGTCGAAGGTCGGCTGAAGGAGCGACAGCGGGTCGTTGAAGTCCTTCAGCCATCCAACGCTCGGGCACACGTTCGGCATCTGCTCCGGCACGTTGCAGAACCGCGTGTACATCACGTCCCGGGCGACGTTCTGCAGGTCGGCCTCGAACCCGAGGTCCTCGAGCGCGCTGATGAAGACCTCGGACGTCTCCTTGTCGGGGGAGGCGCCGTCGCCCACCAGCGTGACCTGGCAGTCCCCCTCGCACTGACCGCTGTCGAAGCCGGCCTTTTGCATGTACTCGGCCGCCAGGTCCGGGTCACCGTTGGGGTTGGCCAGGAAGTCGACGCCCGTTCCCTCGACCCCGCCGGCCTCCTCGAACCCGGGAATGCCCGGCGGGATGAAGTGGGTCGCGACCGGGCCCACCAGTTCGCCGCCGCGGGTGTTGCGCAGCGCGGTGCGATCTGATACAGCGATGATCGCCTTCCGCACGTTGATGTCGTCGAACGGCGGTTCCTGGGTGTTGAGCGAGATGTAGCGGATGCCGCCGCTCGGGCTTGCCACCATCTGGCCGGCCTCGGCCTGCTGCGCGGCCTCCTCGATCACGCTCGGCGGTGGCGTGATGTCACCGTTGACCGAAGCCGATCCGTTGAGGATCTGGCGCGATGCCGACGCCGTGTCGGCGAAGCCCTCCTCGACCGAGATCGAGTCGAGGTATGCGGGACGGAAGTCGCCGGTGGCCTCGCCGTCCCAGTTCGGGTTCCGGACGAGGTGGATCTCCTTACCAGGGGTATAGCCCGTGAGCTCGCCGGTCTGGGGATCGTTCTCGACCATGTAGGGGCCGGTGAAGGCCACGTACTGTCCGTAGATCGACGGGTTCTCCGCGTCGAACTCCTTGGCGTACTCCTCCGGCACCGGCGCGCTGATCGGAAGCGAGAGCGCCTGGACCACGGTCGCCGCCGTTGGCCGCTCAAGCTTGATCTCGAGCGTACGGTCGTCGGTCGCGGTGATCCCGGAGATGTCCGGAGCACCCCCGGTGGGGTTGTCCGCGGCTTCCTTCTGAGCGGCGGCGAAGCCGACGACGTCGACCAGGTAGATCGGGATATACCCGTTCGCCACGCCCGGCAGGAGTCCGCGCTCGATCGCGTACTCGACGTCGGCTGCGGTCACCTCCCGGTCCACCGGGGGCGCGAACATCACGCCCTCCCGGATGGTGAACGTGATCGTCTGCCCATCCTCGGAGATCTCGGGCTCCGCCTCGGCGAGGTCGGGTACCGGCTGCTCGACGTCAGGGGGCCTCCACGAGAGCAGGGCCCGCTGGGTCGCGCTCGTGATCATGTACGTGAACTGGTAGTACGCCGCGCCGGGGTCCATGTAGTCGACGTCATCCGTCGCGAGCACCGTCAGGTCGCCGCCATCCTGGGCGCCATCGGGTGCCGCAGTCGGCGCGGCGAACTCCTCCGGGATGCCGGTCTCTCCGGCCGCCGCGGCTCCGCCGTCGCCGTCGTCATCGTCGTCGCCGCCGCACGCCCACGCCCCCAGCGTAAGCGCGGCGACGAAGCCGATCGCGATCAGCAATCGCAGCTTCGATCGCATCGTCCTTCCTTTCTGGTCGGGATGAGATGTGTCATCCGATTCGTTGTTCATCAGCTTTTCTTCGCCCGTGGGTTGAGGGCGTCTTGCATCGCGTCACCGACGAGGTTGAACGCGAGCACGGTGAGCACCAGCGCCAGGCCCGGGAACAGCATGTACCACCAGGCGGTGCTGAAGATCGGGGTGGCGTCGGAGATCATCTGCCCCCAGCTCGGCCGGTCGGTCACTCCAACGCCGAGGAACGAGAGTGCCGCCTCGTACAGGATCACCTGCGGAATCAGGATCGAGGCGTAGACGATGATCGGCGCTGTGAGATTCGGGAGCAGCTCGCGAAAGATGATCCGTGAGTTGGAGGCTCCCACGGCGCGCGAGGCCTCGACGAACTCCTTCTCTCGCAGGGAGAGGACCTGACCGCGGACGATCCGCGCCATGTACGTCCAGCTCGTGAACGCGATGACGAAGATGACCACGCCGATCCCGGGCTGGATCAGGCCTCCGAGGCAGCCGCCCTCGCCGGTTGTCCCGCCCGCCGTGCAGGCGGCGGCGAGGCCGGTTGCCAGCAGCAGGTAGGGGATCGCGAGCAGCACGTCCACGGCGCGGGAGATCACCGTGTCCGCCCAGCCGCGGAAGTACCCCGCGACCAGGCCGGCGACGATCCCGGCGAGGGTTGCGAGCCCGGTGGCGACGAAGGCGACGATCAGCGAGACGCGGGCGCCATAGACCGTACGGCTGAACACGTCCCGGCCGATCTGGTCGACCCCGAAGAGGTGCTCCGAGCTGGGCCCGGTCGGCGTCGCGAACACTGGATCGAGGGCAGCGGTGTCGCGCTCGTCCGGACCGGGAGCGCCGAAGAGTTCGGTCACAACCGGCGCGAAGATCGCGATCAGCACGAGCACGGCGACGAACGCCAGCGATGCCATCGCCAGCCGGTCCTCGCGGAACCGCCGCCAGAACAGCTCCCACGGCGAGCGCGCGCGGATCGCGATGGGATCGATCGAGGTGAGCTCCGCCGAGGCGCCTACGGGCGCCGCCTGCTGCTCGCGAAATTCGCCCGCCTCCAATGCCCTACCCGGTCGGCGGACGGAGCCCGCTGCCGCCCGCCGTGTGCGCGCTGCGCACGTGCTCGCTCAGGCCCCTAAGAGCCAATGCCTCTCTCGATCTCTCTCACCCTGACTGCGGTCATGCTCGACCGTTCCCCCTGCTCCTGAAGCCAATTCAGGTCGGAGCAATCGAAACACTACTACCAGCTTCAGTTGCCTAGATTCAGACTGGATTAAGGCGCGACAGCCGCGTTGTGGAGCCAGAAACGGCTCCGGCTCGCCGCTCTCAGACTGGCTCGGCGCTGGCTGCCGGGGGCTCTCGGCGACGGGCCAGGAAGGCGGCGACCGCACCGGCCGGCAGCGGCAGCCAGTAGGAGACGAGGCGATAGGCGAGCGTCGCCAGCGCCGCCTCCCCCGCGTTGATCCCGGCGAGCGCCAGCAGGCCGGTGAGCCCCGCCTCGACGAATCCGAGCCCGCCCGGGGTCAACGGAATCATGCTCAGGACGGAGGCGCCCGCGTACGCCAGCAGCACCAACGATGGCTCAGGGTTGGCCCCGATGGCGGCCAGGGCCAACAAGCAGCGACCCGTAGTCGAACAGCCACCAGCCGAGCGAGGTAAGAAGCGCGCGCCACCAGCGCCCGCCGATCGCGGCCAGGGTCTGGTCGCGCTCATGGAGCAGCCGCTCGGGAAGGCCCCGTAGCGGCGGCCGACCGCGCAGGAGCTTGTTGCGGGCGCCCTGGATCAGCGCCCCGACGAGCTCGAGCGGCCGGTCGAACACCGTGAGGACGACCGCCGCCAGAGCCAGGAGCACGAACCCGGCCGCGCCGAGCCACGCAGCGTTCTCGAGCCCTGGGTCGACGGGAACTCCGGCGAGGATCGCCGGCAGGCTCAGCACCGGTAGGGCGAGCAGGGTGGAGAAGGTGATCACGTTGGTGGCGGCCAGCGCCGAGGCCACGCGCTCCGCCGGGATTCCCGCGGCGGTCAGCATCGGGTATTGCATGGCGGCGCCGGCGGCCGCCCCTCCGGGCACGATCTTCGAGAACGCGTTCCCCACCAACTGGGAGGAGACCACCGGTCCCCACTTGCTCGTACGCAGGCAGATCCGCTGGAGATCGCAGAGGGCGGCGAAGCTGGCTGCTCTGAGCAGCGCCATGGGGAGGAGCCACCATGGCTGGAGGTCGACCAGGGTGTCCCAGGAGCCGAACACCTCCACCAGGCTCGGAAAGACGAAGTAGAGCGAGATCCCGGTGATCGCGAGGAGGACGATCCGTCCGATCATGCGTGGCATGATCCCCGCCGATGACGATGGGTGTCGGGCTGTTCCTGTTCGCGGTGGGCGCGATCCTTCGGTACGCGGTTGAGGACACCTGGGATGCCGTGGACATACCCGTCGTCGGACTGATCCTGATGATCGTCGGGGCCGTCGCCTTCGTCGTCGGCGCGATCTACGCGTTCGGGTTCTCCGGGCGCTCGGGCCCCTCCGACGGTCCGCCGCCCCCGCCCTCGGACCCGCGCTACTAGCGTCTAGCTCCGCCACGAGGCGGCCGCCGCGCGCCACCGGATCACCTCCCGCCACGCCCCACGAGCCGCCCGCCGCGCCCCCACAACCCACCGCGCGCCCACGAACGAGGGCTTATTCATCTATGCGATGAATATCCCCACGTTCGCCATCAGCCCAGCTCCTCGAGCTCCTCTCCGGTCAGCCCCAGGCTGGCCGCCGCGACGTTCTCCTCGAGATGCTGGATCGAGGAGGTCCCGGGAATGGGCGCGACCACCGGCGAACGGGCAAGGAGCCATGCGATGGCGACCTGGAACGGGCTGGCGTCATGGGCCGCGGCAACCCGCGTGATCGCCGAGTCGTCGCCGATCGCTGCCGGCCGCCAGCGGCCACCACGGGAGAAACGCGAGCCCGTCCCGCTCGCATCGATCGAGCACATCGTCCGACTCGCGGTCGAACAGGCTGTAGCGGTTCTGGACCGAGACCACCTCGACGATGCTCCGAGCGGTCTCGAGCCGCTCGAGGTCCACGTTCGAGACGCCGATGTGGCGGATCTTGCCCTCTCGCTGGAGCTCGGCCAGGGCTCCGACCGACTCCTCGTAGGGGACCTTCCGGTCTGGGCGGTGGAGCTGGTAGAGGTCGATTCGATCGAGCCGCAGGCGCCGCAGGCTGCCCTCGCAGGCTTCCCGCAGGTGCTCGGGCCGGCCGTCGGGCGGCCACTCCCCCGGGCCGGTTCGGGTGAGTCCGCCCTTGGTCGCGACCACCAGGTCGTCCGGGTACGGGTGAAGCGCCTCGGCGATCAGGTTCTCGCTGACCTCGGGGCCATAGGAGTCGGCGGTGTCGATCAGGTTGACTCCGAGCTCGAGCGACCGCCGCAGGACCGAGCGCGCCTCGTCCGGATCCTCCGGCGGCCCGAAGATGCCTCGCCCGGTGATCCGCATGGCGCCGTAGCCGAGCCGGTTGACCTCGAGGTCACCGCCGATCTCGAGGATCCCTGCCGCAGCAGCGCCCCCACTGGCGTTGCCGTCGCTCACGAGCCCGGATCATAGATCGCCGACTCCAGGCCGACGGAGCCGCATAGAGTGGCGCCGATGCGGGCGGTGACCTTCCAGGCTCCCGGCGAGGTGCGCGTCGAGGAGCGCCCCGATCCGGAGCCGATCGCGGCCGACGATGCTCTGGTCCGGGTTGAGGCGAGCGGGATCTGCGGCTCGGACCTCCACATCTACCACGGTCGGGTCGCGATCGAGCCCGGGTTCGTGATCGGCCACGAGTACGTCGGCACCGTCGTCGCCGCCGGCGACGGCGTCACCGAGGTGTCGGTCGGCGACCGCGTGCTCGGCACCTACTCGACGGCCTGCAACGGCTGCTTCCACTGCCGGCGCGGCGAGTATCACAAGTGCGACTCCGGCCGGGTCTTCGGTCACGGCAAGGCGCTCGGCTCGCTCCAGGGAGCGCAGGCAGAGCTGCTCCTGGTGCCGGGCGCGAACCTGACCCTGCGGCGCGTTCCCGAGGGCATGGCGGACGAGATCGCACTGTTCGCAGGCGATGTCGCGGGCACCGCCTATCACGCGATCTGCGGCGATGCCACGAGCCCGCAGCCGCTGGAGCCAGGGGCGACCGTCGCGGTCCTCGGGCTGGGGCCAGTGGGGCTGTGCGCCGTGCAGGTGGCTCGGGCGAGCGGGGCCTCGCTCGTGGTCGCCGTCGACTCGGTCGCCGACCGGCTGCGGATGGCCGAGTCGTTCGGAGCTGTGGCCGTCCACTTGACCGAGGAGGACCCTCGGGCGCGGGTGAAGGAGCTCACCGACGGCCGTGGAGTCGATCTCAGCGTCGACGCAGTGGGCCACCCGGAGGCGCTCGATCTGGCCTGTCGGCTCGCGCGCAAGGCCGGGACGGTCTCGCTGACCGGCGTCTACACGGAGCGCGCCGAGGTGCACCTGGGCGTCGTCTGGATCAGGGCGCTCTATTGGCGCAGCGGGCACGCCAACGTCATCGGCCACCTCGACCGGGTGCTGGCGATGCTTGGCTCGGGCGTGGTCGATCCGGCCCCGCTGGTCACCCATCGAATGGGCCTGGAGGAGGCCCCCGAGGCCTATGCGATCTACGACCGTCGCGAGGCGCTCAAGATCGTGCTGGCCCCGTGACGACGCTCGTCAGCGCCGCTCCAGCGCAAGCACCGCGATGTCGTCCCGGAAACGGCCGTCCGGCGCGCAGGCCCAGCCAATCACGTTGTCGAGGAGCTGCTCCAGCGGGAGGTTCTCGCGGCCGGAGAGCGCGCCGGTGAGCTCCTCGATCGTGAGCACCCTGTCCGGCGCCTGCGCGTCGGTGAGCCCGTCTGTGTAGAAGAAGACCCGGTCGCCGCGCCGGAGCCGCACGCTCGACTCGACCATCTCGCCGGCGTCGCGGAGGTTGAGCAGCGGGTTCTCGGCGCCGACCTCGCGCGCGGGCTTGCGGCGGCCGACCAGGAGCGGCAGGGGATGGCCGGCAGCTGCGATCGTCAGCCGGCGTGCTGAGCGTGGGTGATCCACCACCGCACAAACCACCGTGCACATCGGGTCGTCGTCGCGGCCTGAGAGGACCTCACGTAGCCGTTCCAGCAGCAACGCCGGTCGTCGCTCGTACATCGCCAGGGCGCGCACGACGTGACGGATCAATGCGGTCGTCGCCGCCGCCTCGGCGCCCTTGCCGGCGACGTCGCCGAGGACGACGAACAGCGACCCGTGAGCCTCGAACACCTCGTAGAAGTCGCCGCCGACCCGCGCTCGCTCGCCGGCGGCCAGATAACGGGCCGCCAGCCCGATCCGCTCCACCTGCGGGAGCTGCTCGGGAAGCAGGCTGCGCTGGAGAACGTCGGCGAGCTCGTGCTGGGCGGACAGCTCGCGCTCGAGATAGTGGCGCTCGCGCACGACATCGCTCGTGTCCACGAACATGGCCAGCAGGCCCGCCACGGTCCCGTCGGCCCCGGCGATCGGGATGATCGTCGAGTTGAAGTACCGCGGGGTCCCCGGATCCTCGTCGGGAGGCCCGAACACGAGCTCGGCCTCGCGACGTTCCACTGACTCACCGCTCTCGAAGATGGGAAGCAGCACCTCGTTCACGCGTTCGGAGATCTCGGGGTAGACCTCGCCCACGGTTCGCCCGATCACGTCCCCGCGGTCCGGGATCAGCTCGTAGAAGCGTTGGTTGACGAGGCGGTACCGAAGCTCGCGGCCCCACAGCAGGCAGATGCCGACCGGCACCCGCCCCACCACCTCGTCGAGGATCGCGCGCTCCTCAACGGCGGTGAGCTCAGGCTCGCGTCCGAGCTCCCCGGTCGTATCCGGTCGTTCGCTCCCTATCGATTCGACCCCCATGGAGCCAATGTACAAGGGCGGTGCCGGTTGGCGGGGGGAATCCGTCGCCCACGGCATGGCCCTTGCCCCGAAACGGTAGGTTTGGCGGGTGGCTCGGCAGCGCGAGCTTGCACGATGGGAGCGAGCGATGGAGAACGTCGTCAAATCGCGCCCCGGCACCTGGTTCGCGATCAACGTCGCCAACCCGATCGACCGCCGGCTGTTGCGGTGGAGCGGCGGCCGGATCGGCACCTTCATCGGCCAGCCGGTGGGGCTGCTCGAGACGACAGGAGCGCGCTCGGGGGCACAGCGAACAACCCCCCTGCTGTACCTGCGGGACGGCGAGCGGGTGGTGCTGGTCGCCTCCAAGGGTGGAGCTCCCCGCCACCCCGCCTGGTACCACAACGCGGTGGCCAATCCCGAGGTCGCGTTCACGTGTCGCGACGGCCAGCGCGTGCGCTACCTCGCGCGCACCGCCGCGGGGGACGAGCGTGAGGCCCTCTGGGGGCGCTGCAACGATCTGTACGCGGGTTATGACGAATACGCCCTGCGCACCGGCGGCCGGGTGATCCCGGTGGTCGTGCTCGAGCCGGTCCCTCCCGCAGCGTAAGGCGGACGCTGCCGCCGCGAATGAGCGGCCCGGCGCGCGGGTACGCTCTGTCGAGTGGCGGCCTCGACCGCAACGCCGGTTGACCTGGATCGGCTCGAAGCCGAGATCCGTGTGGTGGGCCAGACGCTCGCGGCCCGGTCCCGCCCTCAGGCCCGTCATCCCCTCCGCGCGCTCGATCAGCGTGCGATGCACCTCGCGGCGCGCGACCATGAGCTCAGGGCGGCGCTGTTCCGGCTCGTCGACGTCACCCCGGCCTGCCGTACGCTCGACGACCTCGGCCGCCATTTGGCGGGCTTCGCCGCCGAGGTCGAAGAGCGCCCGCCGTCCCTCGACGCGGCGATGGCCATGGCCCACACCAAGGCTGGCCGGGTCGCGCTCGGGGCGGCCACCGCCGCCGGCGTGCGCCACATGGCACATCGGTTCATCGTCGGCGAGAGCCCGCAGGCCGCGCGGGCCGAGCTGCGGCGGATGTGGCGAAGCGGGATCTGCGCCTCGGTGGATCTGCTCGGCGAGGCCACTGTGGCTGCGCCGGAGGCCGATCGTTACGCCGCTCGCTGCGCCGAGGCGCTCGAGGAGCTCGCGGCCGACGCCCGCTCGTGGCCCGGGCGATCGGTGCTCGAGCGCGATTCGCTGGGCCCGCTCCCGCGCGCCAACCTCTCGGTGAAGGTCTCGGCACTCACCCCGCTCCTCCGCCCGGAGGCCCCGGAGCGAGGGCTCGCCGACGCCGGCGAGCGTCTGCGCCCGCTGCTCGCGAGCGCGCGGGACCTCGGTGCCCACCTCCACATCGACATGGAGTCGCTGGATTCGCTCGAGACCACGCTGCAGCTCGTGCTCGACCTGTTCGACTCCGAGGAGTTTCGCGACGGGCCCTCGGCCGGGCTGGTCCTACAGGCATATCTGCGCGACTCGCCGGCCCAGCTCGACCGGATCCTCGCGTGGGCCGGGCAGAGCCGCCGCCGCACACCGCTCACCGTCCGCCTGGTCAAGGGCGCCTACTGGGACCACGAGGTGGCCGAGGCGCGCCAGCAGGGTTGGTCGGTGCCTGTGTTCACCGACAAGGCGGAATGCGACCGCAATTTCGAGGCGCTGACCCGACGCCTGCTTGCGGCCCGGCCGCTGGTGCGCGTGGCGGTCGGCTCGCACAACCTGCGTTCGGTCTCCCACGCGATCGCCTGCAATCGGTTGGGCGGGGGAGTGGATGGCGACCTCGAGCTTCAGGTCCTGCGCGGGCTTGGGGACGACCTGGCCGCGGCCCTCGCCGCGGGCGGCCACCGCGTTCGCGTCTATTCGCCGATCGGTGACCTGGTCGCAGGCATGGCCTACCTCGTCCGCCGCCTGCTGGAGAACACCTCGAACGAGTCGTTCCTGTGGGAGCGGGCGGAGGGCGTGCCGCTCGAGGAGTTGCTGGCGGCGCCGTGACCCGATGAGCGCGACGGCCACTGAGCTCCCCCGTTCGCCAACGAGCCAACGCTGGAACTGAGGCGCGCCGCCGATCGCGAGTCGCTTGCGGCGGCCCTGCGCGAGCTCGACACGGCGCTCCCGCTGACCGTGCCGATCACCGTCGGGGGCGATGCCGGAGCGGACTCCGGAATCGAGTCGACCGACCCGGGGGCGCCCTCGCGCGTGGTCGCCGCCGCGGGGATCGCCACCGCGGGCGACGTCGACGAGGCCGTCGCGCGCGCGCTCGCCGGGGGGGCGGAGTGGGGCGGTCGGCCAGCGCGCGAGCGGGCGGCGGTGCTGACCGGCGCGGCGCGGATCCTGCGGGAGCGACGACTGGAGCTGGCCGCGCTCGAGGTGCGGGAGTGCGCCAAGCCCTGGGGGGAGGCGGACGCGGACGTGTGCGAGGCGATCGACTTCCTCGAGTACTACGCTCGCGGCGCGATCGAGCTCGACCGCGGGCCGGACCTGTTACAGGCCCCCGGCGAGCGCAACTCGATGCGGTACGTGCCGCGCGGGGTCGCGGCGGTGATCTCCCCATGGAACTTTCCGCTGGCGATCCCCGCGGGAATGACCTCGGGGGCCCTCGCGGCCGGCAACGCGGTCGTGCTGAAGCCCGCGGAGCAGTCGCCCGGCTGCGCCATGGTCCTGGCGGAGGCACTGTGGGAGGCGGGGGTTCCGCGCGACGCACTGGCCCTCCTACCCGGGTACGGCGAGGCCGGGGCGGCCCTTGTGCGGCACCCCGGGGTGCACGCGATCGCGTTCACCGGGTCGTCGGCAGTCGGGCTCGAGGTCATCCGCGCGGCGGCAGAGGTCGGACCGGGGCAGACGCACATCAAGCGCGTGGTGGCCGAGATGGGGGGCAAGAACTGCGTGATCGTCGATGGTGATGCCGACCTTGACGAGGCCGTGCCGGAGGTCGTGCGCTCCGCATTCGTCTATGCCGGACAGAAGTGCTCGGCCTGCTCCCGGGTCCTGGTCTGTGAGCGGATCGCCGAGACCCTGCTCGCGCGGCTCGCGGGAGCCGTCGAGGGCTTGCTGGTCGGCCAGGCGGAGCGCTTCGGAACCGACGTCCCGCCGGTGATCGAGCGCGAGGCTCAGCAGCGGGTGCGCCGCTACGCCGAGGAGGCTGACGTGAGCGGCCGGGTCGTGGCACGTGCCGACCCGGTGCCCATGGATGGCTGGTTCTGTGCCCCCACGGTCGCCACGGACCTGCCCGCCGACTCGGCGGTGTTGAACGAGGAGATCTTCGGCCCGCTGCTCGCCGTGGAGGCGGTCGACGACGTCGAGGACGCGTGCGAGCGGGTGGAGTCGCTGCCGTTCGCCCTCACCGGCGGGCTGTTCTCACGCAACCCGCGGACGGCGGCCGAGGTCGCCGCCCGGCTCCCCGTGGGCAACCTCTACGTCAACCGCCACATCACCGGCGCCATGGTCGGGCGGCAGCCGTTCGGGGGCAACCGGCTCTCGGGCGTGGGCTCCAAGGCCGGCGGCCCCGACTACCTGCACCAGTTCGTCGAGCCGCGGGTGCTCACCGAGAACACGATGCGGCACGGGCTCGCGCTCGATTGAGCGCGATCAGGCCGTGGCCGGCGCCGGCCCAGGGCCCTCGGCGGCGTCCTGGCGCCCCCGGCGCAGGCGCATGGCGACCAGCGGGTAGAGGAGCGTGGAGACGATCGCCGCGCCCACCAGCGACGCGGCGGTCGAGCTCTTCATGTGGCCATGCTCGACCGCGAGCGTGGTGATCGCGACCACCAGGGGAAGCTCGGTGGCCGAGTAGACCCCCAGCGCCACCCGGTCGCGGGCGTCGAGCACTCCGCGATACAAGAGCAGCGCGGGCGTCCCGCGCACGATCAGGAACAGGGCCACGAACATGGGGACCTCCAGCAGCCCGGAGGCGCTGTCGAACAGAGAGTCGACGTCGAACGCCATCCCGCTCGTGACGAAGAAGAACGGGATCAGGAAGCCGTAACCGACCGCGGTCAGCTTCGACTCGAAGATCGCCAGCTCGCGGCCTCGGAGCGCCAGCCTGGTGATCATGCCGGCGACGAACCCGCCGAGCAGCAGGTCGAGGCCCAGATCGGTGGCCAACGCGGCGAGCCCGAAGACCAGCACCACCGCGAGCCGCACCGCGGGCTGGCTGCTCGCCTCGAACGTCCGCTCGAGGAAGGGCCACCCCAGCCAGGCGGATCGCACCGCGAACACACCCGTGAGCACCGCGAGGGCGACGAACAGCACGAGGATCACCGCCTCGTGGAGGGGGTGGCCGGTCGAGAGGAACAACGTGGTCAGCAGGATCGGCCCGAACTCGGCGCTCGCGCCGGCGGCGAGCAGATAGGTCCCGAACCTGGTCCGAAGCTCACCCACGTCGCGGAGGATCGGGATCAGGGTCCCGATCGCGGTCGTCGCCATCGCCGACCCCGTGTAGAGGTAGGAGACGACAACCCCCGCGGCTGCCAGCAAGCCGCCGATCCCGTAGGCGAGCACCAGCGAGAGCAGCCAGCCGGCGGCGGCCAGCCCCAGCGGACGCCCGCGAACCCGCTCGAAGTCGATCTCATAACCGGCGAAGAAGAACAGCATCCCGAGGCCGAGGTTGCCGAAGAACTCCGTCTCGGGGTCGAGGTCGGCGAACCCCAGGAGCTCCGGGCCGATCAGGATGCCGAGCAGCAGCTCGACCACCACCACGGGGATCAGGACCCGCGGGCCGACGACTGTGACCAGCACGCTTGCCAACGCTGCGGTGGCGACGATGACCAGGAAGGAGGTGGCGTCGACTTCGATCATCGGAGCGCGGCGAGGTCGCCGATGGCGTGACTCTATGCGCAGGCGGCGGCTGAATCAGAGCTCCGCCAGCCGCCGCTCGAGGAAGCGTCGCTCGGCGTCCGAGTGAACGAGCTCGAGCGCGCGGTCGTAGGCCGCGCGGGCGTCCTCCGTGCGATCGAGCCGGCGCAGCAACTCCGCGCGCGTCGCGTGCAGGTAGTGGTAGCTGTCGAGCTCGAGGCGGTCCACCAGGGCGAGCGCGGCCGCGACCTCGCCGGCTTCGGCGATCGCGACCGCTCGGTTGAGCTCCACGACCGGCGAGCCGGTGAGGCGGGCGAGCTCGCCGTAGAGGGCCGCGATCTGCGGCCAGTCCTGGGGCTCATCCGCGTGCAGGGACGCCAGGGCCGCCTGCACGACGTAGGGACCGCGGCCGCCGAGCGCCAGCGCGCGATCGAGCGCTGTGCGTCCCTCGGCGATCTGATCGAAATCCCACAGCGATCGATCCTGATCGCGGAGCAGGACCACGGCGCGGTCGGCGAATCGCGCGTCGCGCCGGGCGTCGTTCACCAGCATCAATGCCAGCAACCCGTGCACCTCGGGCTCGTCAGGCATCAGCTCAGCGAGCGCGCGCCCGAGGCGAATGGCCTCGGCGGCGAGGTCTCCGCGGCCGCCGTACCCCTCGTTGAAGATCAGGTAGACGACCGCGAGCACGGCGGCGAGGCGGTCGGGGAGCAGGTGGGCCGGAGGCACCCGGAAGGGGATCCCGGCGGCCTTGATCTTGCGCTTCGCGCGCACGAGCCGCTTGGCCATCGTCTCCTTGGGAACGAGGAAGGCGCGGGCGATCTCCTCCGTCGAGAGCCCGCCCAGGGTGCGCAGCGTGAGCGCGACCTGGGCATCGAGGGCGAGCGCCGGGTGGCAGCAGGTGAACACGAGCTCGAGCCGCTCGTCCGGGATCGTGGTCTCCTCCATGTCGTCCTCGCTGGCTTCCGGGAGGTCGAGCAGGCGCGTCTTGGCCGCCAGCGTGCGATCGCGGCGGATGCGGTCGATCGCGCGGTTGCGGGCGGTCGTCACCAGCCAGGCGCGGGGGTTGGCTGGCGTCCCCTCGCGGGGCCAGCGCTCGGCGGCGATCGTGAACGCCTCCTGGGCGGCTTCCTCGGCGAGGTCGAAGTCGCCGAGGAAGCCGATCAGGCTGGCGAGGACGCGGCCCCACTCGTCGCGGAAGACCCGCTCGAGGATCGCTACCGCTCCTCGATCGGGCGAACCTCGATCGCGCCGCCCAGGCGTGCCGCCGGGATCCGCGCAGCGAGGTCGATCGCGGCGTCGAGGTCGTCCGCCTCGAACACGAGGTAGCCGCCGAGCGCCTCCTTGATCGCGACGAACGGGCCATCGGTAGTCAGCGTCTTGCCGTCGTCGACCCGCACCGTGGTTGCCGCCTCGGGGGGCGCCAGCCAGAGACCCGGGGTGACGCCGGGGGTCTGGTTGATCGCCTGGTAGTCGGCGTAGACGGCGCCCTGCTCCTCATCCGAGAGCCGCCCCCACTCCTCTGAGCCTGGCAGCGGGGTGTCGCCTTGATGAATCAACAGCATGTACTTCATCGCCTTCCTCCTTTTTGGAATGGTCGTCCCTAGGACGAACGCCGGGCGAGGAAATGGACACCGGTCATGATCTCGCCGTGGCGAGCAACGCATCCGATCGGCTGATCTGGGCGGTCAGGACGCTCGCCGTCGCGCCTGACGATCGCATTCTCGAGGTGGGCTGTGGGCACGGCGTGGCCGTCTCACTGGTCTGTGAGCGGCTCGATCGGGGGCGGATCACGGCGATCGACAGGTCACAGAAGACTCCACGAGCCGGGCGAGGCGCTGGAAATCGTTCGGCGACGCCTCGTCCCCGGTGCGAGCCTCTATCTGTTCGGCCAGGGCCCCGGATGGAAGGCGAGCGAGCAGGCAGTGGCGTTCAGCGCGGAGCTCGGCGGGGTGCTCGAGGGGGCCGGCTTCGAGATCCAGGAGGCGTCGGTGAAGGCTCTCGGAGCCGGATTTGCCGCCGCGGTGGTCGCTCGTGTCTCCTGATCAGGAGACGTCGCTCCCGGTAATCAGGTCGAGCGCCGCGAGGCTCAGGGAGAGGGTGACCAGGGAGGCGATACCGATGGCGGCGGCGGCCCGTTGCCCGATGACCTCCCCACTCGCGAGTGGTGTGGCCGGCCCAGCGGCCGGTTCGATCTCCCGGCTGTGTGCCATGACGATTAGAACCTCCCCCAACAGTTGACTTCCAGCAAGGGAACCCGGTGACCGACCACGTCCCCGGATCGGATGGATCCGAGGACGCGGTCCCCGCCACGGTTCACTTACCCCCCATTGACCTATCGACGGGACCGGTCCGACTGGCGAGGGAGAAAGGCCGCGAACCTCTCTGCGGTGAACTACGGAAGGCTTGGCCCTGCCGGTGCGTCGCGGGATACTTGATCGGCGATGTCGCAAGAGAACGTGGAGCTTTACCGGCAGGGCATCGATGCGTTCAACCGCCGCGACCTCGAGGGGTTTCTCGCGCTGGCCGACCCCGATGTGATCGGGGTCTCGCGCGTCCTCGAGATCGAGGGCGGCCCCCATCAAGGTCACGACGGCGTCCGGGACTGGTGGAAGACCCTCCTCGACGTTTTCCCCGACTTCACCATTGAGATCATGTCCGTGCGCAACGCCGGGGAGCTGACCGTCTCCGGGCTATGCAATCGTGCCCACGGCGAGGGAGGCGCCGCATCCCTCAAGGACCGTGTATGGCAGGTCTGCGAGTGGCGCGATGGACAGGTGGTCCGCTGGGAGATCTACGAAAACGAGCAAGACGCCCTCGCAGCCGCCGGGCTGGACGATTAGCGCGTCGCGGCGATCAGCGAATCTTCGCCGGGGCGGCGACCATGGCCCGGAACTCGTGCACGTCGAGCGCTGCGCTGACCATGGCGCAGAGATCGTCCTGCAGCTCGGGCTGGCCGTCGTCACGATGGATGACGGCCTCGCGCTGAGCGGACCGACACAGGTCCTCGACCGACCGAGGATCCATGCCGTGGAGAATGGCCGTGAGTGCGGTGCGGGTTCGGGGATCCACGATTTCACCCCCGGAGTTGGACGGCATGCCGCCCCGGGCCGTCGGCCGAGCCGCTGACGAGGCTGTGGAGCATCGTGCACGCGCCGGTCCCGTTGAAAGCATCCGCGCTCCGCGCGAGCGTCTGAATCTGCCGGGTGAACTCGTCTGTCGCGGCAACCCACTCGCGATCGTTCGCGAAGTCAGCTTCAGCCTGATGCGATTCCAGATCGATGCGCATGGTCTCTCCCTCCAGCCGTTGGTGGGACCCCCGCCGCACCGCTTCTGCGACGCGGCTGTGTGCGTTGACATGGACCTATTCGCAGCGCGCGTCCGTTCGGATCAGCCCGTTCCGGGCGCGAACCCACGCCGCCTATGATTTGGCGCTCCCTGAAGGATTCTGTTGCCTATAGGCACGAAAATGCTTCTGCCAACGGGCGCGTAGCTCAGTGGGAGAGCGCTCGCTTCACACGCGAGAGGTCGCTGGTTCGAAACCAGCCGCGCCCATGCCCAAAAAGCGAACGCGCCACGTTCGTGTATGGCGAGTCGGTGGCTCCTGGACAGGCGATCGCGGTAGGGCGACGGCCCCTGGACGTCGAGTGCGCGCACGGCCGCCGAGATCGAATGCGTCGGCGTCGGTAGCCACGACTACAGCGTCGTGCAGCTGCGCGGCGCGGGTGCCGCCTACCTGCCGCCCTGGAAAGACCGGCAACCCCTCTCTGCTCGTCCATGGGGACACTTGATGAGCTGATCCGCTCCCTCAGCGACCCAGAAGGCCGGCAACCGAGCTCACGGTGATCGCGACGATCCCGGTCCCAAAGACGTAGGACAGCAGGGCATGATGGAGAGCGACGCGGCGAACGCGCTTGACGGTGAGAGCGGTATCCGAAACCTGGAAAGTCATCCCGATCGTCAGGGCGAAGTAGGCGAAGTCCACGTAGTTGGGCGCCTCGCCGTGGAAGTCGATCCCCCCCTCTGGGTCGCTGTAGTAGAGCCTTGCGTAGCGAAGACCGAAGACGGTGTGCACTGAAAGCCATGCCAACGCGACGCTGCCGAGGGACAGCGCCGTCAGAAGGCCGCGTTCAGGAGCGCCGGAGGCACCTGCCTCTCCGAGCGTGAATGCCACGGCCACGAGGCTTGCGGCGCCGGCGCCCACCAGAACGGCTTCCGCAGCAGCGCGTGATGCGTCCTCGGCGCGAGCGATCCGCGCCGTCTCTGCTGCGTCGGCGCCCCACACGGAGACCCAAACCCATGCGACGAAGACGAGCGCAGCGACGTCCGAGGCACATAGCGCCGCCACGGACCAGGACGCTCCCTGGCTGAGAGCAAGCGCCGCCGCTGCAATGCCCCCGATTGCGCCGACGATTACGCGCGTAGCTGCCAGGCCGGAGTGGTCGTACTGCACGGTCGCTGGGTTTGCAGGGGGCGGTTGGGTCACGGCTCTACCGGCTTGTGCGCCTCGCTTCGCCGGATCTCTTCGAAGGGCTCAGAACTCGATCTCCGCGCCGAGGGTAATGGTGCGCTCACGAGGCAGCTTGAAGTAGTCGGTCGGCTCGGCGGTCACTAGAGCCGTGACCAGGAAGAGGCGCTTGCGCCAGTAGCTCATGCCGGGCTTCTCACCCGGCGTGAGCTCAACCCTCGAGAGATAGAAGGAGGCGTGACGCGCATCAACCGGGCATTCGACTCCCGCCTTGGCAATCTGTTCGACCAGGGAGGGCACGTCGTACTCCTCGGCGTAGCCGTGCTTGGCGCTGACGAAGGTGATGCGGTCGTCCTTGTAACCGAGGTCGTCGACCTCGAGACGATCACGCGGCCGGATCCGCGGAACCGGGAGGGTCTCCAATGAGAGGATGATGGCGTTCTCGGGCAGCGAGTGGAGGTGGTCGACGCAGGCGCGCATCGAGAGCGGCGCCGTCACCTTGCCTCGGTTCATGAACACGCCCGTTCCGGGGACGCGGGCCACCGGCGGGCTCGTGGTGCGCAGCTCCTCGACGAAGGCCCGGAGCGGCCCTTCCACGCGGAAGCGCTCGGCCGTCACCAGCTCGCGGCCACGGAACCAGGTGGTCATCACGGTGAAGAGGATCACCCCGATCAGGAGCGGGACCCAGGCACCGTGGAGGAACTTGGTCAGGTTGGCTCCGAGGAACGCGAGCTCGATGCTCAGGAAGAACGCGGCACCGAGCACGGCGAGCCAGAGCGGCCGCCGCCAGCGGTGACGAACCACGACGAAGAACAGGACCGTCGTGATCGCGATCGTGCCGGTCACCGCCATGCCGTAAGCGAAGGCGAGCTTCGCCGAGCTTCGGAAGGCGAGCACCAGCGCCAGCACGCCGAGCATGAGGAGCCAGTTGATGACCGGCACGTACACCTGTCCGTACGCGCGTTTGGAAGTGTGGATCACGCGCAGGCGCGGCAGGTAGTTGAGCTGCGACGCCTGATGGGCGATCGAGAAGGCGCCGGAGATCACGGCTTGTGAGGCAATGACTGTCGCGGCAGTCGCGAGGACGACCAGCGGAACCAGCCCGCCGTGCGGCATCAGCCGGAAGAAGGGAGCGCTGATCGCGTTGGGGTCGTCGATGATCAACGCGCTTTGACCCAGGTAGCTGAGGATGCAGGCCGGAAAGACCAAGAGCAGCCAGGCGCGAGCGATCGCTGGCCGCCCGAAGTGGCCCATGTCGGCGTAGAGCGCCTCACACCCCGTGATCGCGAGGACCACAGAGGCGAGGGAGAAGAAGCCGGTCGACCCGCTGTGAAAGAGGAAGTCGACGGCGTAACTGGGCGAGAGCGCCTTCAAGACCTCGGGGTGCATCGTGATCCCGCGAATTCCCAGCGCGGCGATCGTCGTGAACCAGAGGAGCATCACCGGGCCGAACATGTGCGCCACCGATCCGGTGCCGCGGCGCTGGATCGCGAAGAGGACCGCGATGATCGCGACCGTGATCGGAATCACGAAGCTGTCCATCGAAGAGGAGATCGTCTCGGTGCCCTCGACCGCCGAGAGCACCGAGATCGCTGGGGTGATCATGCTGTCGCCGAAGAACAGCCCTGCGCCGAACAACCCGAGCCCGGCGAGCACGAGCTTGACGCGCCCCGGCACCTCCTTGCCGATCTGACGAATCTGTGAGATCAGCGCCATGATCCCGCCCTCCCCGTCGTTGTCGGCGCCCATCACCAGGCCGACGTACTTGACGGTGACGATCAGCAGGACCGCCCAGAAGATCAGGGAGGCGACGCCGAAGACGTTGTGAAGCGACGCCTGAATGGGGTGAGGATCGCCCGGGTCGAATGCGGTCTGAATCGTGTAGATGGGGCTGGTGCCGATATCGCCGAAGACAACCCCGAGGGCGCCGACCGCGAGCGCCGTCCTGGCCATGGCGGGCTTTGCGGCGGTGTCCATACGGCCACCCTACGTTCGGGTGTCCCAACGGGCCGCCGGACTCACGACCGTGCTGTTGCCCATGCCGGACCGCGCACCTAGTCCCGCAGCCCGGCGGCTTCGAGGGCCTCCTGCGGTCGAGCGAAGTGCCTGAACCGAAACACCTTGCCGTCCTTGAACTCGAACACCCATCCGTGCGGCTGGTCGACCGCCACACCGCTCTCTTTCCCGCGAAGTCGGACCCGGCCGAGGACAACCACGCGGTCGCCGGTTTCGCGCCACTCGTCCCCGGCGAGCTCCCACTTCCGAAACTGCTCATCGATCTCCTGCATCCATCGAAGCAGTCCCTCCCGTCCCTCGAACGGCTCGCTCTGAAGGCGGCTGACGATCTGAAAGTCCGGGTGCAGCTCATCCGTCGAAAAGTCCCGGTCGCCTCCGTTCCAGCGTTCGAACCAGGACTGAACCAGTTCCACGTTCCCCTGCGACATCGCCCGCCCAGTATCTCGCGGGAAGGGGAGGGTCGCGAGTCTCGGAGCGCTTCTCTCGGAGACCCCCGCACAGCTCAGCGTGAAGAAAGGGGCCGCCCTGCCCCCGGATCCGGGCAGAGACCGCCCGCGCGGCTGTTCTGCCTCCCGCCGCCTGCCGGCCGACACCAAAGAGCACGGCCGCCCACGAACCTTGCAGGGGGGCGGCCGTGCTGGTGTTCTGCCGTAGGGCTGGGGCAGCATGTGGGCAACGCCCCGGCCCCGGCTCTAGCTAGAACGCCCGAGTCCCGTTTTTGTCAGGCGGTCTTCCAGAATCAGGGACGCCGGAGGCGGGCTACCGAGCTCAGCCGGCGCCGCTCGCGCAGCGCGTCGAGCTCCCGGCGGCTGATCGCCACGGGTTGAGGATGGTCAGCGCCGCCAGGAACACCGTGAGCTCGGCGTCCTCGGGGCAAGGGTCGGGGGCGACGACGACGTGCACGTTGCCCATCGCCGCCGCCCTCCCCGTCTAGCGGAGCGCGACCGCCCCGAACGTATGGGTGCGGCTGCGGAAGGTGCCTTGCAGCACGCAGTCACCATTGAGCGGGATCGGGATGATCTTCGCGCCGCCCAGCGGGACGAACCCCGTTCGAACGAAGGCGTGACTGCCTTGGGTGCAGGCGATTCGGAACACCCCTCGGGTGTTCGCGCCCGCCCGCACCACGCCCACGCTGGGATGGCTGGCGGCGATCAGGGCGGAACACGTTCCGCCGCCGAGCTGGACACAGGTGCGGGTGCTCGCCTGCGCCCCTGACGGGACGATCAGCGCGACGGTCACAGCCGCAGCCGCGACCCCCGCGATCAGAACCTTCTTCACTTCGTACCCCCTTGTGCGTGATTTCCCCCCCGGCCTGATGCGGCTCGGTCGGGCTGTCTCGGTCTGGTGCGGTCCCTCGCCGCGGGTTCGCTCTGAAGAAGACCGTGAAGGTGTCGGTGAGCACGCCGTCCTAGAAGACGTCGAGCGTCGCCGACTCGAACCCCACGTCGGTGATCTCCGCCGTCCTGACTCCTTTCGCTTTGTCTCGCTCAACCCCCCGTTGGAGCCCAGTCGAGGATCTAGAAGGAACGCCGCGGCTCGGCCGTTGTCGGGTGGAAATTTACCCGAAAACAGGTATTGCTGCTCTCAACTTGGGTCCTCCCGCCGGCTGGAGCTTGAGATCGCCGGCTGATCCCCGAACCCGAGCCCGAGGGCGGGGAGGGCTATCGCGAGCTCCGCGTTCCGGCGGCGCTGGCGAACACCTGCCCGCGGCGGATGCTCCCGTGATATTCCCGAGGGGCTACACAGGGGGCCTAAGCAGTAGCCCCCGGGGTACTCTCGGTGCCTCTCAGGGCGCCTCCGTAGGCACGGAGCACGCCGTCACCTGTAATTCGAAACCAGCCGCGCCCATTGGCCTGATCAAATGGACGAGACCGAGATCCTGATCCTCGGCCTGTGCGTCGCGATCCCGGCGCTCAGCGTGATCGCTCGGCTGCTCGGCATCCCGTACCCGATCGTGCTCGTGCTCGGGGCGATCCCGCTCGGCTACCTGCCCGGCGTTCCCGAGGTCGAGCTCGACCCCGACCTGGTGCTCGTGATCTTCCTGCCGCCGCTCCTCTACGTGGCGGCCTTCTTCGCCGATCTGCGGGCGCTGCGCGCCGACGCCCGCGCGCTGTCGCTGACCTCGATCGGACTGGTGCTGGCTACGACCTGTGCGGTGGCGGTCGTCGGCCACGACCTCATCGATCTACCCTGGGCGGTCGCCTTCGCGCTCGGTGCGATCGTCTCGCCGACCGACCCGGTTGCGGCGACGACGATCGCGCGCGAGCTTGGCGTCCCGCGCCGTCTGGTCACCCTGATCGAGGGGGAGAGCCTGATCAACGACTCGTCGGCGCTGATCGCATACCGGGTCGCGGTCGCGGCAGCGGTCGGCGGCAGCTTCTCGCTCTTCGACGCCAGCGTCGACTTCGTCGTGGCCGTTGTCGGCGGGATCGCGATCGGGTTGCTGATCGGCGCCGCGATCGCCGAAGTCAGGCGGCGGCTCGACGACATTCCCGTCGAGATCACGATCTCGATCTTCAGTGGCTTCGCGGCGTACCTTCCGGCCGAGGCGCTCGGGCTGTCCGGTGTGCTCGCGGCGGTCACCACCGGGATCTACCTGGGCTGGCTCGCGCCTCAGATCTCCACGGCGCAGATGCGAATACAGGGATTCGCTGTCTGGGAGCTGGTCGTGTTCCTGCTCAACGCGCTCCTCTTCGTGCTCATCGGCCTGCAGCTGCCGGGCATCCTCGACGAGGTCTCTGGCATCGAGGTCGGCACGCTGGCCGGCTACGCGCTGGCCACCGTCGCCGTCGTCGTCGGGACGCGCTTCCTCTGGGTGTTCACCGTCCCTTACCTGATCCGGATGCTCGACCGCCGCCCGAGCCAGATCGAGCGCCGGGTCGGCGCCGCCCCCCGGGTGGTCGTCGGCTGGGCCGGGATGCGCGGTGCGGTCTCGCTCGCGGCGGCCCTCGCGCTGCCGCTGGAGACCGACGCGGGCGCGCCCTTCCCCGAGCGCGACCTGGTGATCTTCCTCGCCTACTGCGTCGTCCTGTTCACGGTCGTCGTCCAGGGGCTGACGCTGCCGGTACTGATCCGCCGGCTGGGGGTGGTCGACGACGGCTCCGAGGCGGAGGCCGAGGAGCAGGCGGCCCGAATCGCGGCCGCCGAGGCGGCGCTCGAGGCGCTCGACGGGCTCGCCGAGGAGGAGTGGACGCGCGATGACACCGTCGAGCGGATGCGGGCGCTGTACGGGTTCCGCCGCCGTCGCTTCGCCACCCTTCGCGGCGACCTCGAAGACGAGGACGGGATCGTCGACCGCTCACTCGCCTACCAGCGCTTGATGCACGGCGTGATCGAGGCCCAGCGGGCGGCGATCGTGCAGATGCGAAACGAGGGCCTGATCTCGGCCGATGTCATGCGACGCGTCGAGCGCGACCTCGACCTCGAAGAGACGCGGCTGGAGATCTGAGCGCGCGTGGCGCTGCTCCGGGACCGTGTCTACGGCCCCTTCTTCTTCGGCAACCTCGTATCCAACTGCGGCAACTGGATCCACAACGTCACCGCGGCGGTGGTCGTCTTCGAGCTCACCGACTCGGCACTAGCGGTCGGAGCAGTAAGCGGGTGCATGTGGGCGGGGTCGCTGTTGCTCCAGCCGTGGGCGGGGGCGCTCACCGATCGGTACGACCGCCGGCGGGTGCTGATCTGCGGCCAGTCGGTGGCCCTGGTCGGTGCCCTCGCGATCGCGATCCCGACAGCGATTGTGGGCGTCGAGGACCTGCCGGGCCCGTGGCCGATCTATCTCGGCACGGTCGTGATCGGGGTTGGGGTCGCATTCTCGATTCCCGCGATGCAGGCGCTGATCCCGGCGCTGGTCGAAAAGCGCGATCTCGACCGCGCGATCGCGCTCAATGGGGTCACCTTCAACCTCGCCCGCGGGATCGGGCCCGCTATCGCCGGGGTGATCCTGCTCGAGGCCGACGCCTCCGTCGCGTTCTCGGTCAACGTCGCCAGCTTTGCGGTGCTGCTCGCGGCGCTGGTCTGGATCACGCCTCGCTTCGAGCGCGAGCCGGGTCGCGGCGATCGTTCGGTCGGCGCCGGGCTTCGGTGGGTGCTCGCCGACCGCCGCGCGGTCGTACTGCTGGGGACGATGGTGGCGATCGGCTTCGCCACCGACCCGATCAACACCCTGACACCGCCGATGGCCCGCGAGGTCGGCGGCGGCGACGGACTCGTCGGTCTCATGGTCAGCGGCTTCGGCGCCGGCGCGGTCGTCGCCGCGTTCTTCGTCGGGCGCATCCGCGACCGCATCGGCCGTGAGCGAGCGGCGACCGCCGGACTGGGCGCGCTGGCGGCCGCGATCGCCGCGTTCGCGCTCAGTCAGGTTCCCGCCTACGCGGTCGGCACCCTCGCGATCGCGGGGGCGGGGTTCATCGTCGCGATCACCTCGGTGACCACGCAGCTCCAAGACCGCGTTCCCGATCAGGTGCGCGGCCGGGTGATGGCTCTCTGGGGTGTCGCATTCCTCGGCACCAGGCCGTTCTCGGCGGCGATCGACGGTGGGATCGCCGATCTCGCGTCTCCTCGGGCCGCGGCCGTGGCCATGGCCGCCGCCGCGTTTGCCGCGGTCCTGTTCCAGGGCCGGGAGGCCGAGCGCCCGGCGGCAAGGCGTCCGGCCGAGCTGGCGGGCACGGAGTACTGACGATTGGGCGAGACTGCGACGCCCAGGCGCTACGCCCCGCCGGACGAGCCCTCCGAGCCCCGAACGTAGGCCTCGTAGACCGCGGCCATGTCCTTCTCGGCGTGGCCCAGCTCGGCCGCCTCAGCGAAGCTTCGAGCGGCGGCGAGCGCGACAGGCAGCTCCAACTCGGTGCCTTCGACGGCCTCCAGGACCAAACGGGCGTCCTTCGCCGCATGGCCGAGCGGGAAGCTGGGCTCGAAGCTCCGATCGAGCATCGCGCTGCCCTTGAGCTGCGCGTACGCAGGGCCCATCGGGCTGCCGTCGAGGATCGCCAGGAACTCCGCCGGATCGAGCGACAGTTCCTCAGCGAGGGCGATCGCCTCGGCGAGGCCCGTCGTCAGGGCCAGGATCCAGCTGTTCATGACCAGTTTCATCCGCGAGCCACGGCCGGCCTCTCCGAGCTCGAACGTGTGGGATCCGACCGCGGCGAAGACCGGACGCGAACGCGCGAGCGCGGCCGCCGATCCTGACGCGAACACGAGGAGCTCGCCGCGCGCGGCGGGCTGCTTGGTGCCGGTGACCGGCGCATCGACGAACTCCAGGCCGGTGTCCGCCGCGAGTGCCTTCATCTCCTCGGTGCCGGCGAGCCCGATCGTGCTCATCTGAATCCAGACCGAGTCCGGCGTCAACGCGGCCAGAGCCCCGTCGCGGCCCATCATCACCTGGCGCACGGCCTCGACGTCGGCGACCATCGTGAGCACCGCATCGGCCGCGCCGGCCGCGCCGGCCGGCGTGTCGGCGATCTCCACCCCGTGATCGCTCAGCGGCTCCGCCTTTTCCCGCGTACGGTTCCAGGCCCGGACCGCCAGCCCCGCGCGGGCGAGGTTGCGGGCCATCGGCGCTCCCATGATTCCCGTGCCGAGCACAGCTACGGACCTGACCTCGCCGGGCATGTCATGCGGATAGCCGTGCGGAGCGGAGTTGAAACAGCCGCGAGCTGCCAACCCTCAACCAGCTAGGATGACCGGCGGACCGTGCTAGGCGGGGAGGTAGCGGTGCCCTGCACCCGCAATCCGCTCTAGCGGGGCTGAACGCCCGCCCGAGGGCCGCGGCCATCGGGGTCAGTACGCCGAGGGCAGCGTTGACGGCCAGGTCCCGCGCAATGCGGGCCCGCGAACCAGGTCAGATCCGGAAGGAAGCAGCCTTAAGCGGTAGCCGGCATGTGCCGCGGGCAAGCCTGGCCCGAGCCAGCCGCGGCGGGCACGCCCGGGGACCGCTCTCGACGGCGGGCTGCACGGTCCTGCCCTCAGCCGTGGGCGCCGCACCACAACCTGTTCCGGCTGAACCAGAACATTCGGCCGGACTGAGCGCTGGTGCGACTCATCGCGCGCTCACCCCACCGCTCTCGGGGATGGCCGGGGCCAGCGAGCCGATCCGCTTCGGCGAAATCCCGCCGGACCTGGGGCCGTGCCCCGGGGAAGTCCCGCCCGTCCCGCGGGCGACGCGGTGCCGCCGGCGGCGATCACCGCCTGGGAGCAGCCCGAGCTGTTGTCAGAAGAGGTCCGCAACGGGTTCCGGAAGCTCCGCTAGTGGGCCGAGGCGCGCGCGTGCGGGCCCTGGGTCGGCGCCGGGCAGGTATGACACCAGCTGATCGTCCTTCGCGGCCCTTTTGGGCCGCTGTAGGCTCCCGGGCTGACCCGTCCGCCAAACCGGAGGAGCCAGGCCGATGCACGTCGAGTTGTCCGCACCGGGCATGGCGCTCACACTCAAGGTGAACAGCTCGGAGCATCGCCTACGGCTCGAGCCTCGTGTGAGCCTGCTCGATGCCCTGCGCGAGCACCTCGACCTCACCGGCACGAAGAAGGGCTGCGACCAGGGGACTTGTGGAGCATGCACGGTGCACGGTGGATGGCCGTGCGCGTGCTCGCCTGCCTCACCCTGGCGGTCACCTGCGAGGGGCGCGAGATAACGACGATCGAGGGGGTCGCGCAGGTGACGGCCGAGCCTGCACCCGCTTCAGCGCGCGTTCATCGCCCACGACGCGTTCCAGTGCGGTTACTGCACGCCGGGCCAGATCATGTCGGCGGTCGCGCTACTGGAAGAGGGAGAGGCCGAGACGGACGCGGAGATCGCCGAGTTCATGAGCGGCAACATCTGCCGCTGCGCCGCTTACCCCCACATCCGGTCTGCTATCCGCGAGGTTCGCGACTCAGCAGGAGAGGAGCGCGATGCGGCCGCTTAGCTACACGCGTGCGAACGATGTCCGCGAGGCCGTCGCGACGGTCAGCGCCGAGCCCGCCAGTGCTTTCCTCGCCGGCGGCACGACCGAAGGTCGACCTCCTGCGGATCGGCGTCGAGCAGTCCGACTGAACTCGTCGACATCAACTCGCTGCCACTCGCCCGACGTGGAGGACCTGGCCGGACGGCGGGCTCCGCATCGGCGCGCTCGCCCGCATGAGCGACGTGGCCCGCGCACCCGGGGGTGATCGAGCGTTTTCCGGTCATCAGTCGCAGGCGCTGCTGCTCGGCGCGTCGCGAGCAGCTGCGCAACATGGCCTCGATCGGGCGGCAACCTGCTGCCAGCGCGTCCGCTGCGCGTACTTCCGCGACGGGATCTCACCGTGCAACAAACGCGACCCCGGGTCCGGATGCGCCGCCCTGGATGGCATCAACCGGGGGCACGCCATCCTTGGGACGAGCGAGCGATGCATCGCCACGCACCCCTCCGACCTCGCCGTGGCCCTCGTCGCCCTCGATGCCATCGTCCACACGCAGGGGCCGGGCGGCGAGCGGGCGATTCCGGTCGACGATCTCTTCCTGCTTCCGGGCGACACCCCGCACATCGAGCATCCGCTCGAACGGGGCGAGCTCATCGTGGAGATCGAGGTGCCGGCATCTTCCGCGGCCCGCACGTCGCTCTACCTCAAGGTGCGCGACCGCGAGTCATACGAGTTCGCCCTGACATCCGTGGCGGTGGCGCTCCGCCTCGACGACGGGGATGATCGGGGAGGCGCGGCTGGCACTTGGCGGCATTGCCACGAAGCCCTGGCGCGCCCGCCGCGCGGAACGGCTCCTGATCGGCGAGCCCGCGACCTCAGCGAGCTTCGCCGCGCGCCGCGGCGGAGGAGCTCATTCCGGCGACGCCCCGGAGGATGAACGCGTTCAAGGTCGAGCTCGCGCAGCGGGCGATGGTGCGCGCGCTCGAGACCGCGTCGGCGCTTGGAGGCCGACGCGTGAGCGCCGGCGATCGGGCAGCCCGTCGAGCGCGTCGAGGGCTACGACAAGGTCACCGGCGCGGCTCGCTACTCCGCGGAGATCGCCGTCCCCGACCTGTCCTTCGCGACGCTCGATCGGCGCCGAGGTCGCGAGCGGCCGCGTCGCCACCATCGACCCCGACGAAGCCGAGCGGGCGGACGGGGTGCTGGCCGTGCTGACCCACCGCGAATCTGCCCTGACATCGGCCCGCAACCCCCGCTGCGGCCATCCCTGTTCGGTCAGGCCGCTCCCGGGGAGACCTTCTTCCCGATGCAGGACGAGCTCATCCATTACGCCGGACAGCCCGTCGCCCTCGTCGTCGCCGATACCCTCGAGCGCTCCCAGCACGCTGCCTCGCTGGTGAGCGTCTACGTACGGGGAGGCGCCTTCTACGACCACCCTGGAGCAGGGGCGCGACACAGGCCTACGAGCCTCAGCGGCATATTCGGGGGCCTGATGCCGGCACGGATGGAGCGGGGCGAAGTCGAGAACGGCTTGGCGGATGCGGTGGTGCGCATCGAGGCGACCTACCGCCTCGCTGCCAATCACCACAACCCGCTCGAGCCCTCGGCCACGATCGCGATGTGGGAGGGCGACCGCCTGACCCTCCATGACTCGACCCAGGGCATCACGCGCGACCCAGCTCACGGTTGCCGCATTCCTGGGCCTGCCGCCCGTCGAACGTTCGTGTGCTGACGCGCTTCGTCGGCGGCGCCTTCGGCTGCAAGGCGATGATCTGGCCGCACGTCACGCTCACCGCCCTCGCCGCGCGGCATGTCGGGCGTCCGGTCAAGCTCGTCGCTGACGCGTGACGCAAATGTTCAGCTCTCGTCGGCCACCGCGAAGAGCAGGAGCAGCGCATCGTCGCTCGGCGCGACCGCCGACGGCACGGTCACCGCGCTCCGCCACCACAAGCTGTCGGTCGACCTCGCCGTTCGACGACTGGGCCGAGCCGGCTCGCCGAACGTCGCCGCGCAGGCCTATGCCTATCCGAACTACCAGGGCGTCTACCGACTCGTCCGGACCAACACGATGACGCCGACCTTCACACGCGGGCCGGGGGAGACGTCCGGGATGTTCGCCCTGGAATCGGCGATGGACGAGCTCGCCCACCAGCTCGGCGTCGACCCGATCGAGCTGCGGTTGCGCAACCACGCCGATGTCGATCCGGTGAGCGGCAATCCCTGGTCCAGCAACGGACTGAAGGAGTGCCTACCGGCGGGGCGCGGAGGTCTTCGGCTGGGACGGGCGAAACCCCGAGCCTCGGTCACAGCCGCGACGGCGAGTGGCTGATCGGCTCCGGGATGGCCACGGCCGGCTACCCGGTGCCGGCATTTCCGGGATTGCCGCCTCAGAACGCGCGGGCACTGCTCCATGCCGACGGCACCGCGGTTGTTCAGGCCGGCCACGCAGGAGTTCGGCACCGGCGGCCGCAACGGCGATGACACAGGTCGCCGCCGACGCGCTCGGCATCCCGACCGGTCGGTCCGGTTCGAGTACGGCGATACCGAGTTGCCCGAGCACGCTCGGCCGCCGTCGGCTCGGCCGGGGCCGGGCATGGTCAGCGCCGCCGTCCACATCGCGGCGACCGCCCTGCGCGATCAGCTCGATCGGCGATGGCCATCGCCGACGCGCGATTCCCCGCTGCACGACGCCGACCGTCCGCTGTGCGATCGTCGTGCGGACGGCCGGCATGCTCCTGCGCGACCGGCCCGACGTCGGCGAGACCTACGGCGAGCTGCTTCAGCGCCACTCGCTCGAGCGAGCTCGAGGCGCTGGGCAGCCTGGAACCCGCCGGCGCAGGACACCGCCGTACGGCGCTGCTCGACGTTCGGCGCCCAGTTCGCCGAGGTCGCTGTCGACGCCGGACTTCGGACTCGTCCGCGTGAGGCGGCTGGTCGGGGCCTTTGCGCCCGGCCGCGTGCTCAATCCAAGGACTAGCGCGCAGCCAGCTGATGGGCGGGATGCTCTGGGGCCTCGGGCCAGGCGCTGCTTGAGGGAAACCAGATGGACCCGCGTCTCGGCCGCTGGGGTGCACGAGCCTGGGCGACTACCTGGTCCCGGTGAATGCCGATGCACCGGACGTGACCGTCGAGCTCGTCGACGTGCAGGACGAAGTTGCCAACCCGCTCGGCGTCAAGGGCGTCGGCGAGATCGGCCAGGTCGGCGTCGCCGCCGCGATCGCGAATGCCGTCTTCCACGCGACCGGGCGACGGATCCGCGAGCTTGCCGATCGCACCGGAGCAACTCATGAACGCATCAGGCGCACCGAGTCGTCCGGCGGCCGCGGAAGGCCGCTAGACCCTCCCGCGTGGGCTCCCGAGGGGGCCGGTCGGCCTCAGCGGCGTTCGACCACCACCGGCGCGACCTTCGCCCACAGACGCTTCGGCGAAATCCCGCCGGACCTGGGGCCGTGCCCCGGGGAAGTCCCGCCCGTCCCGCGGGCGACGCGGTGCCGCCGGCGGCGATCGCCGTCGTCGGGGTCGGGCGGCGCATCGGGCTTGAGGGGACAGCGCCGGGTGTAGACGACCCGGGCAGGATTGCTCGGCGGGGTCGGGGAGTGCATGTAGGAGAGGTGCAGGTGGTCTCCGCGGCCGTGCCCGGCGTCGCCGTCGTAGCCAACCCACCGCCAGGGCGGGCGAGGATGGTCCGGCTTGGGCTCGGCTAGATGCGCGAGCCGGTCGATCTTGTTCCAGTTGCCGCCGCGAGCGCGGTAGGGAACGATGTCGAGCGCGAGGCCGATCGGGTGCTCGCCGTTTGGCGCGTGGACCCCGGAGGTGGAGTAGCCGTCGGTGATGAAGATGTCGAATCGCCGGCGCAGCCAGTGGATATCGCGGAGCAAGCGTCGATCGATTCGTTCGCCGGGGAAGCCGGGGATATCGACGAACCGCCCGCCGCCGACCGTCTTGCAGAGGTGGGGCCGGAGCTTGGTGCTCCGCATCTCGCCGCTCGCCGGGACCGCCGCCACGCCGAGCGCGGCGCAGAGCGCTCCAGCGAGCGCCGCGAGCATCCACCGGCTGCGCCAAGCCCGTCCGTGGCCTCCCCCACGGGGCATGACCACAGGGAAGCGGATCGGCCGGACGGGTGCCATGCTGATCGCGGAGCCGGGCGAAAGCTTGCGTCTCGGCCCCTGGCGTGGCCCGGAGGACCCCGCCCCGGCCGCGGCTAGACTGGCTCCTCGGTGTCCGAGACCTCCCTCTACCGCCGCCACCGCCCCCTGAGCTTCGACCAAGTCGTCGGTCAGGAGCACGTGGTGCGCACGCTTCGCAACGCGGTCGAGCGCGACCGCGTTCACCACGCTTACCTGTTCGTCGGCTCCCGCGGCACCGGGAAGACCTCGGTGGCGAAGATCCTGGCCCGCTCGCTCAACTGCGTCAACGGCCCCACGACGACGCCCTGCGGCGAGTGCGAGTCGTGCCGCTTGATCGCGGCCGGCACCTCGCTCGACGTGATCGAGATGGACGCGGCCTCGAACCGCTCGGTCGAGGACATCCGCGACCTGCGTGAGCGCGTCGGGTACGCGCCGGCCGCCGGCCGCTGGAAGGTCTACATCCTCGACGAGGCCCACATGCTCACTCGGGAGGCGTGGAACGCATTCTTGAAGACCCTCGAGGAGCCGCCGCCGAGCACCGTCTTCGTCCTCGCCACCACCGAGCCGCACAAGGTGATGCCGACGATCGTCGATCGCTGCCAGCGATTCGATTTCCAGCGCCCCTCGCTCGAGCAGATCGCCGAGGTCGTCCGCCGCGTTGCGGCGGCGGAGGAGATCGAGGTCGCCGACGGCGCCGTATCCGCGATCGCCCGCTCGGCCACCGGAAGCTTTCGGGACGCGCTCGGGACGCTCGACCAGCTGGTTGCCTACGGTGGCAAGACCGTGAGGACCGAGGACGTCCTCGCCGTCCTCGGAGTGGCCGAGGCCGAGCTGATCCTGGCGGCCGCCGACGCGATCTCCGCCGGTGACGGCCGCGCGGCGCTGGAGGCGACCGAGCGGCTTGCGCGCTCCGGCCGGGACCCGGCCCAGTTCGGTCGCGATCTGCTCGCCCACCTCCGCCAGCTGCTCGTGATCCGCACGGCCGGGGACGCCGTGGACGCGTTCACGGTCACGGCTGCCGACCCTGCGCGCCTCCGTGCTCAGGCAGACGCGTTCAGCGACCTCGGCCTGGTCAGGGCGATCGACACGATCGCCGCGGCGCTCGCGGCGATCCGGGAGGGCGATGAGGCTCGGATGACGATCGAGCTGGCGATTCTCAAGGCCGCCCGGCCACAGCTCGATCCGTCGCGCGAGGCGTTGCTGGAGCGGGTGGAGCGGCTGGAGTCGTTGCTTGCGGGCGGGGAGGACGTCGGGGAAGCGCCCTCTGCGGACGCGATGGACGCTTCCCCGACGCCTGCCGACGACGCCCAACGATCCGAGCCAACAGTCGGCACGGGTCCGACGGCCCAAGCGGTCGCCGAGCCGGTCGACCTCGAACGCGTGCGAGAGCGGTGGCCAGCGGTGATCGAGCACCTGCGCGGATCGGGCTCGGAGGTGCTCTCGCACGTGCTCGAGGCGGCGCGGCCGGTGGCGGTCGACGCGGAGCGGGGAGTCGTCGAGGTCGGGTTTCCGACGGGCGCGGCGTTCAACAAGCGCAAGGCCGAGGCCGCCGGTGCGCGCGATCGCATCGTCGCTGCGGTGCACGAGGTCCTCGGTGAGCGCCTGCGGCCGGTGTACGTGCTGCTCGACGGGGACGACGCGCACGAGCTGGAGGCCGATCAGCCTCTCTCGGAGGAAGAGCTGATCGAGCGACTGAAATCCGAGTTCGATGCCGAAGAGTTCGAGCCGGAGGACGCGGACGAGGAGGAAGAGCCGAAGGAGGCGACCGGATGACGCGGAGGGCACAGGGCCCGGGTGGGCTCGATCTGAGCTCGATGATGAAGCAGCTCCAGCAGGTGCAGGCGGAGATGGCCGAGGCGCAGGAGAAGCTGAAGGACGAGACGGTTGAAGCCAGTACCGGCGGGGGCATGGTGAAGGTGAAGATGAGCGGCGACCTGCGCCTGCTCGACGTGGAGATCGCGCCCGACGCGGTCGACCCCGACGAGACCGAGCTGCTCCAGGAGATGGTGCTCGCGGCGGTGAACGAGGCCCTGCGCTCGGCGCAGGAGCTGGCGGCGAGCCGGCTCGGCGGCGCTGCCGGCCCGCTCGCCGCCGGCGGCCTCGGCGGAATGGGCCTGCCCGGGCTCTAGCTCGCGCGGACCGGGATCACTCGTCGAGATGTACGCGGCCCCGGTGCAACGGCTGATCTCGGAGCTGGCCAAGCTTCCGGGCGTCGGCCAGCGGACCGCCCAGCGACTCGCCTTCCACCTCCTGCGAACCGACCAGGGCGACGCGGTTGCGCTGGCCGAGGCAATCCGCGAGGTGAGGGAGAAGGTCGGACTCTGCGAGGTCTGCTTCAACCTCGCCGAGGGCCCGCGGTGTCGCATCTGCGAGGACGAGCGGCGGGATCGCTCGCTGGTCTGCGTCGTCGAGGAGCCCGCCGACGTGATCCCGATCGAGCGCACGCACGAGTACCGCGGCCTCTACCACGTGCTCGGCGGTGCCCTGTCGCCCATCGACGGGATCGATCCCGAGGATCTCCGAATCGGCGAGCTCGTGCGCCGGGTCGAGGACGGCGAGGTGCGCGAGGTGGTGCTCGCCACGAACCCGACCACGACCGGTGAGGCGACCGCCATCCACATCGCCGAGCTCCTTCGAGGCAAGGTCTCGATCACCCGCCTGGCCAGCGGCCTTCCCGTCGGGGCCGACCTCGAGCACGCCGACGAGGTCACGCTGGGCCGGGCGCTCGCCGGGCGTCGGGCGCTCGACGGCTGACCCTTCAGCCGAGGTCGCCGATGAAGGCGCAGCGCCAGTGGAGTGTGATCGGCGCGCCGATCGATTCGGCCGGTGGTGCCGAGGGGGAGGCGACCGCTCCGGCGGCGCTGCGCGCGGCCGGGCTCGTGGACCGACTCTCAGCTCGTGACCTCGGCGACTTCGGCGTTCCGCTGTCCAACCCCGCGCGCAACCCGAACGGCGTGCTCGGATTCGAGGGTGTGGTCGAGTTCTCCGAGGCCGTCCGGCAGCCCGTGGCCGCAGCGGTGTCACGCGGCGAGCTCCCGCTGGTCCTCGGCGGCGACTGCACCCTGTTGATCGGTGCCTTCGCCGGTCTTCGCGACGCGGGCGCGCGGCCCGGGCTCTGGTTTGTCGACGGCCACGCCGACTTCTATGACGGGCGCAGCTCACCGACGGGCGAGGCGGCCGACATGGAGCTGGCGATCCTCACGGGCCACGGCGCCAAGGGATTGGTGGACATCGCCGGCAGGCCACCGCTGGTCAGGCCTGAAGACGTCACGATCCTGGGCCATCGGCCCGCGAGCGTGGGGGAGGACGTCGCCGAGGAGCTCGGGTTCGTGCCCGGCGAGATCGACCGGGTCGACGCCACGGCCGTCTCCGAGCAGGGGGCCGCGGCCACGGGTCGCAAGGCCGAGCGGCGCCTCGCCGCCCGCGGCCGGGCCTGGCTTCACGTCGACCTCGACGTGCTCGAATCGGAGCTGTTCCCCGCGGTCAGCTATCCGCAGCCCGGAGGGCTCAACTGGCAGGACCTGATCGCGCTGGTAGGGCCGCTCGCAGGGTCGCCGGCGTTGCTCGGCGCCAGCATCGCTGACCTCAACCCGGCCCGCGACCCAGATGGCGCCTGCGCCGCTGAGGTCGTCGACCGGCTGGCGCCGCTGCTGGCGCCACGGTAGCCGACCTCCGGCCCCGAGTGTCGGGTTTGTCCGCCTCAGGCACACGAACTCGACACTCGATGGTGGGGGGCGGGGTGGCGTGCGTGCAGGCGTCCTGGTCCCCGAGACTCACGTCTCCGAGAGCCCCAGCCGATCATGCAGCCGGCGCAGCGGCTGCGGCGCCCACCAGTTCCAGCGGCCCAGCAGCTCCATCAGCGAGGGCACCAACAGCGCCCGCACGATCGTGGCGTCGATCAGCACCGCCAGGGCCGTGCCGACCCCGAGCTCCTTGATGAAGATGATCTCGGAAGTGGCGAACGCTCCGATCGCGACGCAGAACAGGACCGCGGCCGCGGTGACGATCCGTCCGGTGCGCTCGAGGCCGACCGCCACCGACTCGGAGTCGGAGAGACCGCCGTCACGCGCCTCCTTGATCCGTGACAGGAGGAAAACGCCGTAGTCGGTCGAGAGCCCGAAGGCGACCGCGAACAGGAGCAACGGCTGGGTCATCTCGAGCGCTCCCTGGCTCTCGTAGGAGAGCAGGCCCTCGAACCGGCCGTCCTGGAAGATCAAGACCAGGATCCCGAAAACCGCGCTGAGGGTGAGCGCGTTCATCAGGACCGCCTTCAGCGGCAGCACCACCGACCCGGTCATCAGGAACAGGACCACGAGAGTGACGCCAATGACGATCGCAAGCACCTTGGGGAGGTAGTCGACGAGGCTGGTCTGCAGGTCCTGATACTCGGCGGTCTGTCCGGTGACGGCGACCTCGGGGTAGGGGAGCGCCCGGATCTCGTCGACCAGGTTCTGGCTCGCGTCGGTGAGCGGGCGGGATGCGGAGATGACCTCTACCGCCGTAACGCCTCCCTCCAACCGTTGCGGCGGCTGCACCGCTGCCGCACCGGGCAGGCGCTCGATGTCGGCCACCAATGCGTCGACGCGGGCCGGGGCCGCTCCCTCGACGGCAAGCTGGATCGGCGCGTCGCGGTTCGGCGGGAACCGCGTCTCGAGCGCATCGTCCACCTGGCGGGCGCTGGCGGATTCGGGCAGCACCGTCGGGTCGACGGACGTGAACTTGATCCCGAGGAACGGCAGGCCGAGCCCGATGAGAACGATCGCGCTCACGGTCGCGATCGGCACCGGGCGTCGCATCACGAGCCGCGATAGGCGGTACCAGAAGCCCGAAGTGCCCGGCCGAGCGTCGGCCTCCGCGCGGCGTTGCAGGAAGGCGGGAGAGAGCGAGTTGACGCGGCTCCCGAGCAGAGTGAGCACCGCCGGCAGCACCAGCAACGCGATCGCCGCCGCGATCAGGGCGACCAGGGCCCCGCCGATCCCCATCGAGTAGAGGAACCGCTGCGGGAACACGGCCAGCGAGGCGATCGCACCTGCGACCGTGAGCGAAGAGAACAGCACCGTGCGCCCGGACGTTGACAGGGTGCGGCGCATGGCCGCGAGCCCGGGCCCGGACTTCGCGATCTCCTCGCGGTAGCGGGAGACGATGAACAGGCTGTAGTCGATTGCCAGGCCGAGGCCCAGGCCGGTGACGAGGTTCAGCGCGAAGATCGAGATCGAGCCGAGCTCACTCGCCATCCGCAGCATGAAGAAGCTGCCGACGATCGCGAGCCCCCCGACCAGCAGCGGCAGCAGCGCCGCGACCAGGCTGCGGAAGAACAGCAGCGAGAGGACGAACAGGAGCGGGAAGGCGAGCATCTCGGCCCGGCGCAGGTCCTCCTCGACCTGCTCGTTCACCTGCTGCTGGGCCACCGCCGGACCGCCGAGCGTCACCCCCGGCTCCCCCTCGAGCCGCTCGGAGATGCGCTCCGCGGCATCCTGCTCGTCGGAGTCCTCGGTGACGACGAAGCGGGCGGCGACGTAGGTGGCGCCGTCGCCGACGAAGTCGCGAGAGCCGGTGTTGTAATAGGTGAGCACGCTGCCGACGGCGGGGTCCTGGGAGATCTCCCGCGCCAGCGCCTGGACCTGGGCGCGAGTCCCGGGAGAGCGGACGTCCACGGCCTCGACCAGCGCGATCACCCCGAGCTGCTCGTACCCGGCGCGGTCGAGCCGGTCGTTCGCGTGCGCGCTCTCGGTGGCCGGGTCCTCGGCGCCGTAGGGATCGAGCCGGTCGGCGACCGAGCTGCCGAGCACCCCGGCGATCGCGGCGAGGATCACCGCCACGATCACCACCGTGCGGCCGCGGTTGGTGGCGAGCCGCGCGAGCGCGTCGAACATCAGGCGACCTCCTGTCGATGGGCGTCCTCCGCCTCGAGCTCCGCGATCGCCCGCTCGCACCACCGCGCCGTCCACTCGCTGTGCTCGATGCCGTACCGAAGCACCTTGTGGGCGAACCCGGTGGCGGTGCCGGCGCGCTCGATCCCGCTCAGCTGCTCGAGCTTGTCCAGGTGGTATTGCCGCTTCGCGGCGAGCGCCCCGACCGCGCTCTCGGGTGCCGCCGAGGCGAAGAACAGCTTCAGCAGCCCCTCGTCACGCAGCTCGAAGGTCTCCGGCTCGGTGTGAAGCCATTCGCGGAGGCGCTTGCGACCCGACGCGGTCAGCTTGTACACGGTGCGCCGACGCCCGCCCTGCGGCCGCGCCTCACCCTCGATCAGGCCCGCATCTGCGAGCCGCCGCAGCTCCGGGTAGATCTGGCCATAGCTGGCGGCCCAGAAGAATCGCGTCGAGCGGTCGACCACGGCCTTGATGTCGTAGCCGGACATCGGGCGCCAGGAGAGCATCCCGAGGATCACGTAGGCGGTGGGGTTGAGGGCCATATCTATCTTTTAGATATATCACATGGATAGGTTAGCCCGCGTCGCGGGCGGGACGTTCTGGTTGAGCCGGAACAGGTTGGTCGGGTCGTAGCTGGCCTTGATCGCCCTGAGTCGATCCCAGGTGCGACCCGGGTAGGCCGCACGGATTCGCTCGGCTCCCTCGTCGCCGAGGAAGTTGACATACGCGCCCGTGTCCTTCTGGCGGAGGTCCCCCGCGAAGGCGTTTACCCAGGCTTCGCGGACCGGCTTGTCCTCAGGGCCGTTGTAGAACGCAGCGACGTTGGTCATGATCCGCGAGCGACGGTGGGCGAACGCGGTGGCGTCGGCCGGCGTCCTGGCGATCGCACCACCGAGTACTCGAAGCTGCGTCACGCGCATCGTCGCGTCGGATGAGGAGAGCCGCTCGACGATCATCTCCGCCGTGTCGTCATCGACGTTGTCGAGGAACATCGTGTGCCCGATGGCGGTGGGGTGGAAGCCCTCCTCCTCCGGCGGGTACATCTCCGGATACGGAATCGGACGGACCATGTCGACGATCGGCGTGGCCAGCGACCGGAACCGCGCGAGCACGGTCTCGGCGGCCTCGGGCGGACCCGCGTAGCAGAGCAGGCCCATGACGACGAGCCGACCGTGCTGCTCGGCCGGGACGAATGGCATCGGCGGTGCGGGCATGACGTTCGCGATCGTCGACAGCTCGTCCGGCGCCGCCTCGGCGACGGCCACGAACGAACGCACCACGTCGGCCGTCGCCGGGAGCATCAGCATTCCGCCGACGACGGTCTCGAGCTCGTGCAAGCGGAACCGCAGGCGGGTGGCGACACCGAAGTTCCCGCCGCCACCGCGGATCGCCCAGAACAGATCCGGATGGTTCTCCGCGTCGACATCGATGATCTGCCCGTCGGCCGTCACCATCTCGGCGGCGAGCAGGTCATCGATCGTGAGTCCGTGCGCGCGGCTCAGGTACCCGACGCCGCCCCCCAACGTCAGCCCACCGATCCCGACCGAGCCGGTATCGCCGAAGCCCGTCGCGAGCCCATGGGCGGCCGCGGCCTTCGCGTACTCGCCCGCGGTCAGCCCCGTTTGTGCCCAAGCCGTGCGCCCCTCGGGATCGATCTCGAGCCCGCGCATGTCCGAGAGATCGAGCACGATTCCGCCATCGCTCACGCTGTGACCGGCGATGCTGTGACCCCCACTGCGGACGGCGAGCTCGAGCCCGTTGTCGCGGGCGGCCGACACCACCGCCGCCACCTCGGACGCGTCCGTGGGCCGGACGATGACCGCCGGCCGACGATCGATTCCGCCATAGAAGACGGTGCGCGCCTCGTCGTAATCGGCGTCGTCGGGCCGGATCACGCGGCCGACGAGGTTCGGGCTCAGCTGCTCGATCGTGGCGACTTCTGGAACGGAGGTCATGTTCTACGCCTCGCATTCATGTTCTACACACCCCGCATGGGTTGGTTGTGTGATCGTGGGCACTCTCGTTTGACCCCCAGCGTGCCGCAGACTCATCGCAGTGGCGGAACATGACTCCTGGACGGCCGCGTCTGCAGGTCAGGCCGACGCGGATTGCCGCTTACCCGGCGAGCAGCTCGACCAGCTCGTCGGTGTTCGGGCCTGGCCGGTGGCGGCGTCGTCAGATCGATGCGCATATGAGCGCGCTACCCGAGCCGCTTGATCGTGGCGGCCAGGTTGAGTCGGGCCCCGAACCCGGAGCTGGGGGTCAGGGGGCAGGCGGTGCCGGCGCCGATCGCCTTGCCGAGCACGGTCGAGCACGGGAAGCCGGCAACCTTGTCCTGGAGCGAAGCGGTCGGATAAACGGGCGTCAGGTATCCCTGGGTCTCGAGGCCCAGCCGGTCGCCCCTTCGAACCCGGATCGAACTTGCGAAGGTAGGGGTGCTGTCCGGTGGAACCAGCCGCTGCGGGCTCTTCGCGATCAGCCGGTAGCGGCCCGGCGTCGAGGCGCGCCGGAAGACGAGCAACCGCACCGCGTCGGGGAAGTTCGAGTTATCACGGACGCTCCAGGACGTGATCCGCCAGCGACCGCGGGGCACAACGTAGGAGGGTGAGCTCGCGGCGGTGTTGAGGGCGAGCCCGTGCTGCGGAGTCCCGGTGGGAATGGGACTGCAATGGTCGCACTCGGGCGCCACCTGGCCGAGCCGTTTGCCCTCGGCCGGGGCCGCGGCGAAGGCGAGCGCCGCGCACGCGGCCAGGGCGCCGATCACGGCCTTCCGCTTGGTCTTCGATGTGGAGTGGTTGAGCATCATTGCCAGGTTCTCCTCGGTTGAATACGAGAGCGACCCTCCCAGGCCGGGGGCTCCGCTGAAATGCGGCTGGCATGTGTCTCCGCCCACGGGTTCCCGCCGGCCGAGGTGTGGATTCCCGCACCCATACGCGGGAGCGAACCGGCCACAATCAGGCCATGGCCCCCACTGTGCTCATCGTCGACGACCACCCCGGGTTCCGTGCCAGCGCCAGGCGGCTGCTGAGCTCGCACGGCTACGAGGTCGTCGGCGAGGCTGCTGACGCCGCGGAGGCCCTGAAGGCGGCCGAGGCCCTCCGTCCCGAGATCGTCCTGCTCGACGTGGGTCTGCCGGATTCCGACGGGTTCGAGGTCGCAAGGCGCCTCAGCGAGCGCCAGCCCGAGACTTCGGTCGTGCTGATCTCGAGCCGCGACCGCGAGGATCTCGAACCGCTTCTCGCCTGTGCCCCGGCTCGCGGCTTCATCCCCAAGGCCGAGCTCTCTACGGCCGCATTCGAGCGCCTGATCGGCTGACGGCCTCGCGGCGGAGTACCGTCGTGGCGTGGGAACGCCCGCCGGGGACAGCACGCGGCTCCTCCGGCTCGAGCACGCCGTCGCGCGCCTGCTCGCCGGTGCCACCGACGAGCGGAGCCTGCAGCAGCCGCTGCTGGCGGCCGTCGGCTCCACCCTGGGCTGGGATCACGCCGCCGTGTGGCAGCCCGGGCGTGACGGAATCCTCACGTGTCGAGGATCCTGGACACCCCCCGGCCGCTTCGACCTCGGGCCATTCGAGGCAAAGACGCGGGAGCTGCGGCTGGCTCCGGGCGAGGGCCTGCCCGGGCGAGTCTGGCAGAGCGGCGAGCCGGCCTGGATCGCCGATGCCATCCGCGACCCCAACTTCCCGCGGGCGGAGGTCGCTGCGGTCGCGGGCCTACGCGCCGCGCTCTGCTTCCCCGTCGCAGGGGCCGGCGACCCGATCGCTGTCGTCGAGGTGATGACGTCCACTGCGCAGGACCCCGATCCGGAGCTGTTGGAGACGCTCGAGAGCCTCGGTCGCCAGGTGGGGCGCTTCGTCGAGCACCGTGCGGCCGAGCGCGCGGTGCGGGAGAGCGAGGCGCGACTGCGGGCGACGCTCGACGCCGCCCTCGACGCAGTGATCACGATGGATCACGAGGGGCGAGTCGTCGCCTTCAACGCGGCGGCGGAGGGGATCTTCGGCTACCCGGCGGACTCGGTCACCGGGCGCGAGATGGCCGAGCTGATCGTCCCTCCAAGCCTGCGCGAGCGACACCGGAGGGGGCTCGCGCGATACCTGGAGACGGGCGAGAGCACGCTGCTTGGCCGGCGCATCGAGATCACCGGGATGCGCGCCGACGGGAGCGAGTTTCCCGTCGAGCTCACGATCACGCGGATCCCTC
The DNA here is from genome assembly GCA_963788115.1 of uncultured Actinomycetes bacterium. GTDB lineage: Bacteria > Actinomycetota > Thermoleophilia > Solirubrobacterales > 70-9 > CAWBFD01. The sequence continues at coordinate 325,939 of CAWBFD010000002.1, read as the reverse complement.
TCCCGGGCCGACCGCTGTTCACGGGACATCTGCGCGACATCACCGAGCGGGTGGAGATGATCGCCGAGCTGCGCGCCTCGCGGGCGCGGCTGGTGACCGCCGCCGACGACGCGCGCCGGCGACTGGAGCGCGATCTCCACGACGGCGCGCAGCAGCGCTTGGTGGCGACGGCGGTCGACCTGCGGCTTGCCCGTGAGGATCTTGCCGCCGGGCACTCGGCAGAGGGCTTGGAGCTGCTCGCGTCCGTCGAGGCTGAGCTCATGGAAGCGACGGCCGAGCTCAGGGAGCTGGCCAGGGGCCTTCATCCCGGGGTGCTTGCAAGGCACGGGCTCGAGGTCGCCCTCAAAGGCATCGTCGGGCGCGCTCCGTTCCCGGTCGCGCTGCAAGTCGAGCCGGGCGCGCGTCTGCCACAGCCGATCGAGGCGGCCGCCTACTTCGTGGTGGCCGAAGCCCTGACCAACGCCGCCCGCCACGCCGAGGCAACCGAGGCTCAGGTCGAGATTCGCTCGGAGGACCAAGCGCTGCTGATCACCATCAACGATGACGGTCCCGGTGGCGCCGACCTCGGTGCCGGTACCGGTCTGATCGGCCTGGGCGACAGGGTCGCTGCCTTGGGCGGGGAGCTCGAGGTCAAAAGCCCTCCTGGGGAGGGGACTCAGATCCTTGCCCGGCTCCCGCTCGAGTCATAGAACGCGGCTAGATTGGGCCCATGCGCGTGGTCATCGGTGAGGACTCGGTACTGCTGAGGGAGGGAATCGCGCGATTGCTCGACCGGGCTGGGATCGAGGTCGTTGCGCAGGCCGGCGACGCCGACGACGTTCTGCGAAAGGTCCGGGCGCACAAGCCGGACGTGCTCATCGTCGACATCCAGATGCCGCCCTCGAACGTCGACGACGGCCTGCAGGCTGCGCGCACGATCCGGGCCGAATCACCCGATATCGGCGTGCTCGTACTTTCGCAGTACCTGGAGGAGGCATACGCCGCGGATCTCCTCGGTGGCGGAACCGAGGGCGTGGGCTATCTGCTCAAGGACAGGGTCGCGGACGTCGATCGCTTCGTCGAAGCCGTGCGGCGGGTCGCCGGAGGCGGCTCGGCGCTCGACCCCGAGGTGGTGGCCTACCTCCTCGGTCGCCACCGCGACGACGACCCGATCCGCCAGCTGAGCGAGCGTGAGCGCGAGGTGCTCGGTCTGATGGCCGAGGGCCTGTCCAACAGTGCGATCGCGGAGCGCTTGGTGATCGCCGAGCGCTCGGTCGAGAAGCACGTCACCTCGATCTTCTCGAAGCTCGACCTTCCCCCGGCGAGCGAGCACAACCGCCGCGTGCTGGCGGTGGTCGCATACCTGCATGCCTGAGCGGCGCTATCGTCGCCTCTATCCTGAGTCGCTCGTGACCGAGCCGGCGCCAGAGATCGTCGTGATGAAGTTCGGCGGGACCTCGGTCGCGGGCGCCGAGGACATCAAGCGCGCGGGCGGGCGCATCGTCGCGGCGCGCGAGCGCGGCGACAGGGTCGTCGCGGTGCTCTCGGCACGGGGCCAGACCACCGACGACCTGGTGGACATGGCCCACGAGGTCTCGGACCGTCCCGACCCGCGGGAGATGGACATGCTGCTGTCGGTGGGCGAGCGGATCTCGTGCGCCCTGTGCGCGATGGCGATCAACGACCTTGGCCATCAGGCGATCTCGCTCACCGGATCGCAGGCGGGGATCGTCACCGACGCCTCGCACACGAAGGCCCGCATCCTCGATGTCCGTGCCGATCGCATCCGCGAGGCGCTCACCCAGGACCGGATCGTGCTCGTCGCCGGGTTCCAGGGCGTCTCCGGCTCGAGCCGCGACGTGACGACGCTCGGCCGCGGTGGCTCCGACACGACCGCGGTCGCGATCGCGGCGGCGCTGGGGGCGAGCGTGTGCGAGATCTACACCGACGTTGCCGGTGTCTTCAGCGCCGACCCGCGGCTGGTCCCGGACGCGCGCAAGCTCGACGTGGTCTCGTTCGAGGAGGTGCTCGAGATGGCCTCCTCCGGCGCCAAGGTCCTACAGCTCCGCGCGGTCGAGTACGCCCGTAACCACGCCGTCCGAATCCATTGCCGTAGCTCGTTCGAGGACGCCCCCGGTACCCTCGTGCTCTCAGAGGAAGAGACCTTGGAACGCCCGCTCGTTACAGCCGTCACCCACTCGACCGAGGAGGCCCGCGTCACGCTCACCGGCGTCCCCGACGCGCCCGGGGTTGCCGGCAGCATCTTCGGGGCGCTTGCGAACGCCAACGTCAACGTCGACATGATCATCCAGAACGAGCCGGTCTCGGCCGAGCAGGGGGCGGAGGTCTCGTTCACCGTCTCCGGTGACGACCTTCGCACGGCACTCGACGCGCTCGAGGGGCTGGACGTGGGCAACAAGCCGTTGACGGACGAGCGCATCGGCAAGGTCTCGATCGTGGGCGCCGGGATGCGCAGCCATCCGGGCGTCGCCGCGAAGGTGTTCGAGACGCTCGGCGAGCTCGGGATCAACATCGAGATGATCTCCACCTCGCCGATCAAGATCTCGTGCGTGATCGATTCGGATCGCGTCCCCGATGCGGTCAAGGGCCTGCACGAGGCGTTCGAGCTCGGCGCGGACGCGGTCAAGAAGGAGGAGCCGACCGGCGTCGAACACCGTCCTACGGTGGCCTCATGAACGGCAACGGCTCCTACCGGGTCGGTGTGCTCGGCGCGACCGGCGCCGTGGGCTCGACGATCCTCGAGGTGCTGGCCGAGCGCGGCTTCCCCGCCGCCGGGGTCGTCCCGCTCGCCTCCGAGCGCTCCGCCGGCAAGCGAGTCGCCTTCGCGGGCTCCGAGCTCGAGGTTCGAGCGCTGTCCGAGGAGTCGATCCAGGGACTCGACTTGGTCCTGTCCTCGGCCGGCGGCGCGGTCAGCTCCGAATGGGCGCCCCGCATGGTCGAGGCGGGGGCCGTCGTCGTCGACAACACCAGCTACTGGCGCATGCACGAGGACGTGCCGCTGGTCGTAGCGGAGGTCAATCCCGAGGCCGCCGAGTCGCATCGCGGCCTGATCGCGAACCCCAACTGCACCACGATGGAGATGGTGGTCGCGCTGGCCCCGATTCACCGCGCGGCCGGGATCGAGCGCCTCGTCGTCTCCACCTACCAGGCGGTCTCGGGCACGGGCCGGCGGGCTGTCGAGGAGCTCCTGGCCCAGTCGCGCGCGGCGCTCGACGGCGAGGAGGCCGCCGCCGAGGTCTATCCGCACCGGATCGCCTTCAACGTGCTCCCCCAGGTCGAGCGCTTCAAGGACGGCGACGACTACACGACCGAGGAGCGCAAGGTGATGGCCGAGACCCGCAAGATCCTCGGGGTCACCGAGGACGAGCTTCGCATCTCGGCCACCTGCGTCCGGGTTCCGGTGATCACCGGCCATTCCGAGTCGGTCAACGTCCAGACCCGCGAGCCGCTCTCGCCCGAGGCGTGCCGGGAGCTCCTGGCCGCCGCCCCGGGGGTGGTCGTCGTCGACGCGCCCGCCCAGGGGATCTATCCGCTGGCGATCGACGTCGCCGGGCGTGACGACGTCCTGGTCGGGCGGATCCGGCGCGACCCCTCGCACGAGCGCTGCCTCAATCTGTGGGTGGTGGGCGACAACCTCCGCAAGGGCGCGGCCACCAACGCGGTTCAGGTGGCAGAGCTCCTGCACGAGCGCGGGCTGATCCGGGTGCCGGAGCGCGCGCTCGTCGCCTGAACGGCGGCCCGTCCCCGTCAGCGTCTGGCGTAGTATCCTGCTGCGGATCAGGCGCGTCTGGAATGACGACGTGCTCGGGGACGCGAATGCTGGAAGCGCAAGCAAGGCAAAGCTCACGGTTTGGCCCCTGGACTCGAGGGTCGCCGCCTCGCAATGACTTCGGTCGACTGGGGGGCGATCGGATCTGCAGGCGCGGCCGCGCGCCTCGCGTCGCGGGCTGGTCGCGCGTGAGCGCCTGGTCTCGCGACTGCTATCGCAAACCGATGTACCGCCGTGCTCGTGGTCAGCGCCCGCCGGATACGGGAAGACCACGATCCTTTCGCAGTGGGGTGAGGCGGATGAGCGCCCGTTCGTCTGGATCACGCTTGACGAACGCCACAACGATCCCGTCCTCCTGCTCGGGTCGATCGTCAGCTCGGCCTGAACTGAGATCGATCCGGTCGATGAGGGCGTGTTCGCCGCCCTCTCAGGTCCGCGGCCCAGCATCGCAACGTGGTCATCCCGACGGCTCTGCCGCTCGCTTCATGACCATGCCACTCCGCCGCTCGTGATCGCGCTCGACGATGTCCATCGGCTGGATCGCCCCGGAGGCGCTCGACGCCCTCGTCGCTGCTCGCGACCTGCATGCCGGGTGGATCTCAGCTTGCGCTGGGCATCACGGGCGGAGCCGTCGATCCCGCTGGGTCGGCTCGCGCGGCCGCGCGCTGGTGGCCGAGCTTGGCGCCCAGGACCTGGCCATGACCCAGTTCGGAGGCACGGAGTCCTCCGGGAGGCGGGATTGGCCTGGGTCGACCGATGCTGTAGAGCGGCTCGTCGAGCGCACGGAGGGCTGGCCGGTGGCGATCTATCTGGCCGCGCTCTCGCTGAGCGGTGAGGAGAACATCGCGGCCGCGATGGAGGGCTTCCATGGCGGCGATCGCTTCGTCGTCGACTACCTGCGAGACGAGTTCCTATCTCGGCTCACGCGGCGAGAGCTGGACTTCCTCACCGCGCACGTCCATCCTCCAGCGGCTCAACGGCGGGTTCTGCGACGCGGTCCTCGAGCGCGAGGGCTCGGCCAGGATCCTCAGGCGACTCTCCCGCGCGAACCTCCTCCTGGTTCCGCTCGATCACAAGGACGAGGAGTATCGCTACCACTCGCTTGCTTCGGGAGATGCTCGATTCCGAGCTCCAACGCCGGGGCGCCGCGACATCAGTCCGAGCTGCACCGCGCGAGCCAGCCACTGGTACGCCGCACAGGGGGACATGGACCATGCCGTCACCCATGCGATCTCCTCAGGCGACGTCGACGAGGCGGGAGCCTGATCTGGGCGATTGCGGCCGAGCTACGAGAGCCATGGTCGAACCGCCACGCTTCGGCGCTGGCTCGACCGCTTCACTGAGGAGCAGATCGCAGGCTCACCGCCGCTCTCCCTCGCGCTTGCGACGACTCACCTCGACGCCGGCGTCGGCGACCAGGTCGAGCACTGGACATTGGCCGCGGAGCGGGCCCTCGAGCAGCAACGGGCGCGCCGACGCCGACGAGTTGCGAATGGCCGCGACGGTCATCCGCGCGTCCGGTGCAGCGCGGGAAGGTCTGGCGAAGATGGGCGAGGACACGTCCGAGCCTACGAGCTGCTGCCCGGGACAACCCCTGGCGCTCGCTCTGCCGCATGATTGGAGGCGTCTCACACCACCTTCGCGGCGACCGTGAGCAGGCCCTACCAACTCTTGAGGAAGGCGCCCGGCGCGGTGCCGTCGGCGCGCCCACGGTCGCGAGCTCTCTGTCTGGCGCAGCTCGCCCTGCTCGCACTGGATCAGGATGATTGGACGGCGCGAGACACGCGTCCAACGGGCGATCGAGAGGACCGATTACTACGGGCTGGCGACTACCCGGCACAGGCGCTCGTGTTCGCCGCCTCGGCTCTCGTGCGCGCTAGACGCGGACACGTGAACGAGGCGGCGCGGGACCTCAAGTCCGCGGCGTTGCTGCTCGACATGATGAGTCGACTTCACCCCCTGGTACGAGGCCGAGACGCGCATCACCCTGGCACGCGGCGAGCTGCTGCTCGACGATATTCCCGCGGCGCCCGTGCCCACCTCGCGGACTCCGCTCGCTATCTACGCCAGGTGCAGGACGCGAAGGTGATGCGTGAGTGGATCGAGCAGGCGTGGCATGACGCAGACTCGGCGCAGTCGGTGACCGGCCGGTGGCCGCTGACCCCCGCCGAATTGCGGTTGCTGCACTTCCTGCCGACGCATCTGACCTTCCGGGAGATCGCCGAGCAGCTATTCGTCTCGACCAACACCGTCAAGTCTCAGGTGCAAGCCGTGTACCGCAAGCTCGGCGTGTCGTCTCGCGCCGAGGCGGTGGCCTGCGCACAAGCAGCGGGTCTGCTCGAGACGAGTGACGGCCGCAGGCCACCAAGCTCGGCCTGAGCCAGGTGCGGATTTCACCCGCATCGCGTGATGCGGGGTCGCTTCGACCACGATTCGATGGTCGCGCGTTCGTGCGGCCGGCCAGGCTGGCTCTGGTCGTGGCATTGGACTCGCGCCGAGGAGGTTGAATGAGCAACGCTAGCGACGCACAGGATTTCCCCCAGATGGCGGCGCCGGGCGCCTTCGTGACCGAGGCTGCTCCCGACCATGCGATCCCGGAGAATCCGATGATGCCGATCGCCGCGGTGCGCTTGGTCGAGGAAGAGCTCGCCGTGGAGGGCATTCCGGAGCGCAACCTGGCCACGTTCGTGACCACCTGGATGGAGCCCGAGGCGCGGCGGGTGATCGACGGCAACCTTCATCGCAACTTCATCGACCACGCCGAGTACCCCCAGACCTTCGAGATCCAGCAGCGATGCATCCGGATGCTGGCCGAGCTCTTCCATGCGCCCGGAGAGACCACGGGCACCAGCACGCAGGGTTCCTCGGAGGCGATCATGCTCGGCGCTCTGTCGCTGAAGTGGAAGTGGCGCCAGCGCCGTGAGGCCGACGGCAAGTCCACCGACAACCCGAATCTCGTCTTCGGCGGTGACGTCCACGTCGTCTGGGAGAAGTTCTGCCGCTACTTCGATGTGGAGCCGCGGATCGTGCCCCTGCAGGCAGGGAAGTACACGATCGGGCCCGAGGACATCGAGCCGCACGTCGACGAGAACACGATCGGGGTCGCGGCCGTGGTCGGCACGACCTTCACCGGCCACGCCGATGACGTCGGGGGAATCAACGACTTCCTGGTCGAGCTGAAGGACAAGAAGGGTCTCGACGTGCCCCTCCACATCGACGGCGCCAGCGGCGCCTTCGTCTGGCCCTTCCTCTATCCGCACTCCGAGTGGGATTTCCGCCTCGAGCAGGTGCGCTCGATCAACGCCTCCGGTCACAAGTTCGGCATGGTCTACCCCGGGATCGGGTGGCTGATCTTTCGCGAGCAGTCCGATCTGGCCGAGGACCTGGTGTTCTATGAGAACTACCTGGGCAAGACCGACGCAACCTTCACCCTCAACTTCTCGTGCGGCTCCTCGATGGTGCTGGCCCAGTACTACAACTTCGTCCGCTTCGGCAAGAGCGGCTACCGCTGGATCATGGAGACCATGCAGGAGAACGCGGAGTCGCTCGCTAAGGACATCGAGGCCATCGGCAAGTTCCGGATCGTCGGTGCGGGCGAGGAGAGGCTGCCGCTCGTCGCCTTCAACCTCGCCGACGAGCATCCCTACGACGAGTTCGACATCGCCTTCCAGCTGGCGGCCGAGCGAGGCTGGATGGTGCCCGCGTACACGATGCCGCCGAACGCTCAGGACGTGAAGATGATGCGCGCGCTGGTCAAGCTCAACCTGACCCGCTCGCTGGTCAACACGCTCGACGACGACATCGCCGAGGCGATCAAGACGCTCGAGGAGAAAGGGCCCGTGAGCGAGGCGGAGCGCAAGCGGGTCAAGACCACCGTCACCCATTGACGCGTCGGAAAATCACCCTGTTCGGGCGATGCCACGCGACCATGCCCGGCGTACGGTGATCGCGCCGTCGGCTGTGACGGCAGCTCTGCAACTCCACAAGGAGGGAGACAGTGGCGTCATACGAAGAGAGGCCCGCAGCCTCAGAGTCCTACGAGGCCCCGACCGAAGGCTCGGGGTGGGTCGGATTCGCCGGGGTCATGATCCTGATCGCGGGCATCCTCAATGTGATCTTGGGGATCGCCGCGATCGACGGCTCCAGCTTCTTCACCGACGAGGGCCGCTACGTGATCATCACCAACCTCAACGCCTGGGGCTGGTTCTACCTGATCGTCGGCATCCTGCAGTTGGTCGCCGCGTTCTCGATCTGGAACCGCCACATGTATGGTCGGATCATCGGCGTCTTCACAGCGGCCGTCAGCGCAATCCTGATCCTGTTCACGGTCAACGCGTTCCCGTTCGCGGCGTTCATGCTGTTCATCATCGACCTGCTGGTGATCTACGGCCTCGTGCGTCCACGGCGGGCGCACGACCCACGGCGGGCGCACGACCGTTTGAACCCGAACCCGTAAAGCACGAACTCGAAAGGAGGCCGCATGACTGCGGTAACACAGGACACGCATGAAACTCTGGCTGGCATCTCCGCGGGCAGCGTCGATGTTCTCGAGGAGGCGGTCGCGCTGCGTGAGGTGCATCTCGAGGCAACGGGGCTCGACGAGCGCACGTTCTCGCTGGTCAAGATCGCGGCACTGATCGCGCTCGATGCCCCTCCGGCCTCATATGCCTGGCAGGTCGCGAACGCGCTCGAGTCCGGGGCCACCGCCGACGACATTCTCGGCGTTCTCCGGGCGGTCGCGCCGCAGGTGGGCGGGCCCAGGGTGATCGCCGCAGCGCCGGAGATCATGCTCGCGCTCGGCCTCTCGCTGCCCGAGGACGCCGCGCCGGCGGAGTAGGGGGTAGACGATGCCAGTGATGCGACGCCGGCCGCTGCTTCGCGCAGCCGCCATCGGCGGGGGTGCGTACTACGCGGGCAAGAAGCGCCAGGAGGGGCTGGCGCGCGAGGAGGAGGAGCAGACACGCATCGCCCAGCTCGAGGCGCAGCAGGCGGCGCCGGCCCAGGCCGCGCCGCCGCAGGCCCCTCCCCCCGCTGCCCCGGGCGGCCTGACGCCCGACGCGATCCAGCGGCTCGAGCAGCTCGGCAAGCTCCACGAGGAGGGCGTCCTGACCGACGAGGAGTTCGCCACGCAGAAGGCGGCCTTGCTCGGTACCTGATGCTCCGCGGACACTGGGCTCGAGGGGCAGGCGATCCGCCTGCCCCTCGACCCCTTAACTGGGGGTCTCGGCGATCATCTCCACCGGCGAGTCGCCCGACTGAGACGAGTCGTTATGGATGCTTCCCGTCTCGGGGAGCAGCAGGACGGCTCCGATCAGGAAGCAAAGCGCGCCGAGCGAAGTCGTCACGTTGGCGGCGGCGAGATCGAGGATGTCACCCGTGTCGGGAACCACGTACGAGGCGATCGCCGCCGTCACGAAGAGAATGCATCCGAGCAGGTTGACGGCCGCGATCCACCATTCCAGCGTGCGCTTCGCTCTCAGGATCCCGCCGTGGCGCACCTCGATGTAGGCCAGGACACCTGAGACCAGGAAGCAGAGCGAACCGACCGCGTCGGGCGCCCAGACCAGGCGATCGACCGAGGATGTATCGATGCTCGCCTGCATCGCCCGATAGGTGTCGACGTTGAAGAACAGCGTGCCGACGAGCTGGATCAACGTCGCCCACCAGTCGATCCTGTCCGGCTCGAAAGTGAGCAGGCGGAGCCTCCGCTTCACGTGCTCTCCGAGGTCGCGGTCCGCGTTCGCCGTCTCCAGGTACTGGAGAAGCGCTGCGCTGGTGAAGAAGATCGAGCCGGCGAAGAAGACCGCGCCGTCGGCCGTCGAGCCGACCAGGTCAGCGAATCCAGGGAAGGGGCCGACCAGGAAGCAGACGGAGCCGATCGAGAACAGAACCCCGATCCACCACGAGGCGCGTCGTGGTGCCCACCAGACCGAACCGCCGGCTCGAGGAGCGGTCAGAGGATCGCGATCGGGTTGACCGGCGACCCCGTGCCGCCCGTGATTCGCAGGGGGGCGGCGACGAACAGGAACTCCCACCTCTCCGCCTCCTCACACTGCCGGACCAGATCCTCGAACTGCAGGTAGTCGAAAAGGTGGACGCCCATCGCGTTGAGCGCGAGGACGTGGATCGGGAAGCTCACCCCCTCGGTGGTGCTCGGGGCGGTGTCGTTGTTGCCGTCCGACCCGAGCGCGGAAATGCCCCGCTCGGCGAGAAAGGATGCCGCGGTTGGATGCAGGCCCGCCCGTGCCTGGTCCGTGTCCCACGGCTCGAGCTCGGCGAGGCGAGACGCGTGACCCGTGCGGACGAGCAGGATGTCACCGGCGCCGACGCTCACGCCCTGGCTCCGCTCCGCGCCCTCGAGGTCCTCCCGGAACACGTGCTCGCCCGGCTCGAGCCACGGCACGCCCTCGCAGGCGGGGCACATCGAGGAGCACCCCGCGGCCGACGAGACCGTCCTTGAGGAGCTCGATCGAACCGGCCTGGGCGCCGCGAGAGGTGATTGTCGTGTCTGGCTGCCCGTCGTAGATGCGAGCCGTCGAAGGCGACGTGACAGAGGGCGTCGATGTGGCTGTGCCCGGGGTTGTGGTAGTCGGCGCCGACGTAGTCCTTGGCGAAGCGCACGGTCCCAGATCCGACGTCGACGTCGGGCAACATCGTCATCCGGTGGTCGGCGGGCGAGGGGTTGTCAACTCCCGCCTCGGTGTTCAGCGGTTGGCTGAGAGTGACCGTGACCCCGCGGTCGACCAGTCGGGCGGCGGCGACCGTCCGAGCGGGGGTGAGGTGATTCAGGGCGCCCCGTTCTCCCTGGTCGCCCCACCGGCCCCAGTTCGATACCGCCTGGAAGAGCGAGCGGAATTCCTCGGCTGAGAGGTCGATGCGGCAGCGTAGCGCAGCGACGGATCCCAACCTTCGATTCGCCGCGACTGCTCGGGAGAACGGTTTTCGCCTACGCGACGCGGTTGGGAGGCTCGGCGCCTCGCAGCACAGCGAGCACGTTGTCGGCGACCAGTCGGGCCATTGCGTCACGCGCGCGGCTGGTTGCCGAACCGATATGCGGAAGCAGGACGCATCGCGGGGCCTCGAGCAGCTCGTCGGGCACGCCGGGCTCCTGCTCGTAGACGTCGAGGCCGGCGGCCCCGACCGCGCCTCCGCGCAGCGCCTCCGCCAGCGCCGCGGCATCCACCAGCGACCCGCGCGCCGTGTTGACGAGGATCGCGTCGGGTTTCATCGCCCGAAGCTGGTCGCGGCCCACGAGGCCGGCGGTCTCCGGCGTCGCGGGCAGGTGAAGGCTGACCACGTCTGAGCGGCGGAGGAGCTCCTCGAGGTCGACCTGGACGGCCCCAAGCTCGTCCTCGGCGTCGATCTTCCGAGTCCGGCTTGCGTAGAGGATCTCGCCGGCCAGCGGGCCGACGAGCTCCGCGTAGCGGCGCCCGATCCGTCCCAATCCCGCGACGCCGAAGGCTGCGCCGCTCAGCTCGCGGCCGAGGTATGCGCCGGGGTCCACGCCGGCCCAGCGGCCGGCCCTGCAGGTGGGCCTCGGCCTCGCTCGTGCGCCGGGCCGCCGTGAGCGTGAGCGCGAGCGCCAGTTCGGCCGTCGCGTTCGTGAGGACGTCGGGAGTGTTGGTGACCACGACCCGGCGGCGCCGGCACGATTCGAGGTCGACGTTGTCGTACCCGACCGCGAAGTTGGCAACGATTCGGAGCTGGGGGCCGGCGGCCTCGAGCAGCGGCTCGCCGACGGTGACCGTGGGATCGGCGACGATCGCGTCGACCCCCGGCGCCAGCTCGAGCAGACGCCGGGGTGTCGCGTCGAGCCCTCCCTCCGTGATCGCGCAGCTGCTGCCCAGGCGCTCGATCCCGGCCGGCGGCAGCCGGCGAGCGACGAGCACGGTCGGGGTAGAGCTGGCAGTGGGATTTCGACTTGGTTCCGGACGCAAATTAGGATCCCCGCGTGGTGGCTGGTCAGTCTGGCGGGGAAGATCTGGTCGTCGGCGAGCCGCGCTGGCATATGGCGAGCGCCGTAGTCGCCGCGATCATCCTCACCATCCTGCTGCCGGACGACATCCGGCTCGGCCCGAGCTGGCTGCTCCCTCTCATCGAAGGCGTGCTGCTCGTCGCTCTCATTGCAGGCGACCCGGGGAAGATCGACCGTCGCTCGGCCCCGCTCCGGGCGCTCTCCATCGGGCTGGTCTCCGCGTTGGTCTTCGGCGCACTGTGGGCGACGGCCCTGCTCGTGTCGCATCTGATCGAAGGCGGGAAAGAGACCAAGTCGGCCGACGCGCTGCTGGAAGCGGGCGCGATCGTCTGGGCGTCAAACATCATCGCGTTCGCGCTCCTGTACTGGGAGCTGGACGCCGGCGGAGCGGCGGCGCGGGCGCACCGGCCGCCGGCCCGCAACGTCGACCTCGCGTTCCCGCAGCAGATGAACCCCTCCCTTACCGTGGCGCACTGGCGTCCTCGCTTCATCGACTACCTGTATCTCGGCTTCACCAACGCGACCGCGTTCAGTCCGACGGATGCCATGCCGCTGGCGCCCTGGGCCAAGATCGCCATGACCGTGCAGGCGCTGATCTCGCTCGTCATCCTCGGCCTGGTGATCGCCCGAGCGGTGAACGTCTTCGCGTAGCCGATGCGGGTCGCGGTCGTCGGGCACGTGGAGTGGATCGAGTTCGCGCGGGTGGAGCGCGTGCCTCGCCCGGGCGAGATCGTGCACGCGCTGGAGTCGTGGGAGGAGCCGGCAGGAGGCGGAGCTGTGGCTGCGGTGCAGCTGGCGCGACTCGGCGGTGGGTGCCTGTTTCTCACCGCGCTCGGCGATGACGCTCTCGGGCATCGGGCGAAGCGGAGGCTCGAGGAACTGGGCGTTCGCGTCGAGGCCGTCTGGCGCCCGGAGCCGCAACGGCGAGGATTCGTCCACCTCGACGCGGACGCCGAGCGCACGATCACGGTGATGGGCGAGCGGGTCGGTCCGCATGGAGACGACCCACTGCCCTGGACCGAGCTCGACGGCGTCGATGGCCTCTATTTCACAGCCGGCGACCCAGCCGCGGTGCGGGCAGCGCGAGCGGCGCGCAAGCTGGTCTCGTCGGTCCGCGCGATCGACGCGCTCGCGACGGCCGGGGTCCAGCTTGACGCGCTGGTGTCGAGCGGCACGGACGAGGGCGAGCGCTACCGGTCCGGCGACATCGACCCGCCGCCGCGCCTCGTTGCGCGCACCGCCGGTGCCGCGGGCGGTTCGCTGGTGGCGGCCGACGGCCAGAGCAGACGGTGGGCGGCAGCACCCCTGCCCGGTCCACCGGTGGACGCCTACGGTGCCGGCGACTCCTTTGCCGCTGGCCTTACCTACGGGCTGGCGGAGGGGCGTTCACCCGAGGAAGCGGTGGCATTGGGGGCGCGCTGCGGCGCGGCCTGCATGACGGGACCTGGGCCGTACGCGGGTCAACTGACGAGCGCGAGCTGACGGGGGCGGGCCGGATCAGCCAGGGGCGCTCGGTCGGCTTCCGGAGATCACCTCCATCGCCGTCTCGACCACCCGGCCCGGCGTGAAGCCGAACTTCGTCTGCACGTCCTTCAGCGGCGCCGACGAGCCGAAGGTGTGCATGCCGATCATCGCGCCCTCGCGGCCGACGTAGCGGTCCCACCCGAGCGTCGACGCCTGCTCGATCGAGACGCGCGCGGCGATCGTGGGCGGAAGCACGCTCTCCCGATAGTCCCGCGGCTGCTGGTCGAACAGATACCAGGACGGGAGGCTCACCACCCGGGCGCGAACGCCCCCTGCACGTCAGCTCGTCGTACGCCGCCACGGCGAGCGCCACCTCGCTCCCGGTCGCGATCAGGATCACCTCCGGATCCCCCTCGGCCGCATCGGCGAGCACGTAGCCACCCCTCCTCAATCCCTCGGCAGGCGCGTAGCGGGAGCGGTCCAGGACCGGGACGTCCTGGCGGGTGAGCACGAGTGCCACCGGCTGGTGGCGCTGCTCCATCGTCAGCCGCCAGGCCTCCGCGACCTCGTTGGCGTCGCAGGGTCGGATCACGTTCAGGCCCGGGATCGCCCGCAGCGAGGCGAGATGCTCCACCGGCTGATGGGTGGGCCCGTCCTCGCCGAGGCCGATCGAGTCGTGGGTGAAGACGTGGATCACCGGCAGCTCCATCAGCGCCGAGAGGCGACTCGCGGGGCGCGCGTAATCGGAGAAGACGAGATACGTCGACCAGACCGGCCTCACCTTCGACAGCGAGAGGCCGTTGGAGATCGCCGCCGCCTCGTGCTCGCGGATCCCGTAGTGGAGCTGACGGCCGGCGCGGGTAGCAGGCTGGAACGCGTCCGTGTGATCGAGGCTGAGACCGACCGAGGTCGAGTCGGTGAGGTCGGCCGACCCGACGAGCAGCCAGGGAACCCTGCGGGCGATCGTGTTCAGGACGAGGTTGGACGCCTTGCGCGTCGCCACCCCTCCCTCGTTAGCCGGGAAGCCCGGTAACTCGGCGTCCCAGCCATCCGGCAGCTCGCGCCGCTGCATCTGAGTCACCTGCGTCGCGAGCTCCGGGGCGCTTCGCTCGTAGTCGGCGAACAGCTCCTCCCACTCGGTGCGCAGGCGCCTTCCCCGCGCTCCGATCCCCTCGGCGAAGTGCTCGTAGACGCCGTCCGGGACAAGGAACTGGGCGTCCTCCGGCCAGCCGTAGGCACGCTTCGTCTCCCGCACCTCCTCCTCCCCGAGTGGCTCGCCATGCGCCGCGGCGGTGTCCTGCTTATGCGGCGAGCCGTAGCCGATGTGACTGTCGACGACGATCAGCGTCGGCCTCTCATCCTCATTGCCGAAGATCTCGAAGGCGCGCGTGAGCAGCTCGAGGTCGTTCGCGTCCCCGATCCTGGTCACGTTCCAGCCGTAGCCGATGAATCGTGTGGCGACGTCGTCGTCGTAGGTGATCTCGGTCCTGCCGTCGATGGTGATGTGGTTGTTGTCGTAGATCCAGCAGAGGTTGGAGAGGCGCTGATGCCCGGCGATCGATGCGGCCTCGTTCGATACCCCTTCCATCAGGCAACCGTCACCGGCGAGGGCGTAGACGTCGTAGCCGAAGAGATCGAAGCCAGGCCGGTTGAAGTACGCGGCCTGCCATTGGCTGGCGATCGCCATCCCGACGCTGGTCGCGATGCCCTGGCCGAGCGGGCCGGTCGTGGTCTCGACGCCCGAGGTCCAGCGGTATTCAGGATGCCCGGCTGCCTTCGAGTCGAGCTGGCGGAAGGTCTTGATGTCCTCGAGGCTCACCGAGGGCTCGCCAACGATCTCGTAGTCGGGGTCCACCGCCCGCACCCCGGTCAGGTGCAGCAATGCGTACAGCAACATCGAGGCATGGCCGGCCGAGAGCACGAAGCGGTCGCGATTGGGCCAGATCGGATCCTCGGGGTCGAAGCGCAGGAAGCGCTGCCAGAGCGTGTACGCAACCGGCGCCATCGACATCGGCGTGCCCGGGTGCCCCGAGTTAGCCGCCTGGATCGCGTCGATACTCAGAGTGCGGATCGTGTTGATGCAGAGTGTGTCGAGGTCGGTCTGAGTCTCGCCGGCGATGGCCATCTCGCCGGTAGCGTAAATCAGTCGCGTTGCCTCGCTAGGACCTTCCGGCCGCCTCCGAAGCCGCGGGGCTCGGCTGGCCGGCGCTCTTGCGCACGCTGAGCCCGACGAGCGGGAAGATCAGGGTCGAGAGGATCGCCGCCCCCACCAGCGCAGCGGCGGTGGACGAGCTCATGTGTCCGCCGTCCTGCGCCACGGTCGTGATCGCGACCACGAGTGGCAATGCGGTGGCGGAGAAGAACGCCAGCGCCGCGCGCGCGCGGGCGTCCAGGACGCCGCGGTAGAGGAGCAGCGCCGGCGCCCCGCGCACGACCAGGAAGAGAGCGAGGAAGAGCGGCACCTTCAGCAGCGCGCCGGCGCTCGCGAAGAGCGCATCGAGATCGAAGTTGATGCCGCTGGAGACGAAGAAGAACGGCACGAGGAAGCCGAAGCCGACAGCGGTCAACTTCGACTCGAGCGCCTTCATCTCGCCGCCGCGGAGGGCAGTCCGCGTGATCATGCCCGCGACGAAGCCGCCGAGCAGGACGTCGAGACCGAGCTCACCGGCCAGCGCCGCGAGGCCGAAGATCAAGAGCACGGCGATTCGGACCGCGAGCTGGCTGCTCGCTTCGAGCGTTTGCTCGAGCACTGGAATCCCGCGCAAGCCGACCCGCACCGAGAACAGGGCGAGCGCCACGGCCATGGCCACGAATGCGATCAGGATCGCCGCCTCGTGGAGCGGATGCGTGGTCGAGAGCACGAGGGTGAACAGCATGATCGGGCCGAACTCGCCGACGGCCCCCGCGGCCAGCAGATAGGTGCCGAACCTGGTGCGCAGATCACCGGTGTCACGCAGGATCGGAATCAACGTCCCGATCGCCGTCGTCGCCAACGCCGACCCGGTGTAGAGGAGCGAGATCACGACGCCCGCCGCCGCCAGGATGCCGCCGAGGCCGTATGCGAGCGCGAGCGAGAGCGCCCAGCCCGTGGCGCCGAGCCGTAGCGGCCGGCCGCGGATCCGGTCGAACTCGATCTCGTAGCCGGCGAAGAAGAACAGCATCCCGAGCCCGAGGTTCGAGAAGAACTCGATGAAGTCGTCGCTGTCGGCCAGCCCCAGTACCTGCGGCCCGATGACGATGCCGAGCACCAGCTCGATCACCACGACCGGCGGCGCCTTCCCGCGCGGCAGCACCGCGACCGTCAGCGCTGCCACGGTCGCCGCCAAGACGACGACGAGGAACGAAAGCTCGTCGACGCCGATCACACCGGCGCTCGCGTTGACGGAGGCTGGCTCACGGAGGCGGTCTCGACCGTATAGGCTCGCCGAGATCCATGGCAGCGCGCCACTTGCCACCGGGAAGCAACGAAACCGCTGCCGCTCAGGCCGACGTGCTCGTCATCTTCGGGATCACCGGCGACCTGGCGAAGGTGATGACCTTCCGCTCGCTCTACGACCTGGAGCGCCGCGGCCTGCTGAGCTGTCCGATCGTCGGAGTGGCCGTCGACGAGTGGAGCGCCGACGACCTGCGCAAGCATGCCCGCGACGCGATCGAGGCCGCAGGCGAGTCGGTGGACGAGGAGACCTTCGACCGGTTCGCCGCCCGGCTCTCCTACGTTTCGGGTGATTTCGGGGACGCGTCGACCTTCGAGCGGGTGGCGGCCGCGATCAAGGACGCACAGAGCCCCGTCTTCTACCTCGAGATCCCGCCGTTTCTGTTCGGGGCAGTCGTCAAGGGCCTTGCCGACGCGGGTCTGACCGAGACGCGCGCGAGTGGTGGTCGAGAAGCCGTTTGGCCACGACCTCGCCTCCGCGCGCGCACTCACTGACGTGTTCCACCGGTGCATCGACGAGTCCCAGCTGTATCGGATCGATCACTTCCTGGGCAAGATGGGCCTGGTCGAGATCCTCTACCTGCGGTTCGCGAACACGATGCTGGAGCCGATCTGGAACCGCAACTACCTCTCGTCGGTCCAGATCACGATGGCGGAGAGCTTCGGGGTGGAGGATCGCGGCCATTTCTACGATCCGGTGGGCGCGCTTCGCGACGTGGTCGTCAACCACATGATGCAGGTCGTGGCCGCGGCCGCGATGGAGCCCCCCGCCGGTCGCGACCCCGAAACCCTCAAGGACGCCATGTTCGCCGTCTTTCGCTCGATGCCCGACGCCGACCCGAAGCACCACGTGCGCGGGCAGTACGAGGGTTATCGAGACATCGATGGGGTGGCCGGGGACTCCACGACGGAGACGTATACGGCGCTGCGCCTCGAGATCGACAACTGGCGCTGGTCCGGCGTGCCCTTCTTCCTCCGGACCGGTAAGCATCTGCCGATCACGCAGACCGAGATGCGGCTCGTCTTCCATCATCCTCCGCGCCTGGGCTTCCTCCCCAAGGGCTCTCGGCGACCGCAGCCGGACCAGCTTGTCGTCAAGCTAGACCCCAGCACCGGCGTCAGGCTGCTCGTCGACGCCCAACGCAGCGTCGACGTCCAGCCGGAGCAGATCAACCTGGACATGGAGTTCGCCGAGGAGGGTGGCGAGGCTCCGGCGCCCTATGCGGTGCTGCTGCAGGCTGCCATGAGCGGCGACAGCGCGCGCTTCGTCCGGCAGGACAGCGTCGAGGAAAAATGGCGGATCATGCAGCCGCTGCTCGATTCCCTGCCGCCTGTTGAGGAGTACGCGAAAGGATCGTGGGGTCCGGCGGCGGCAGAAAAGCTCGTGGCCGGCCACGGCACCTGGCACGGTCCGTGGGCGGCGTCATGAGCGCGCAGCCGACCGAGCTTGCGCCGCAGAGCGCGGCGGCGCCCTCCCCCTTCCCGCCGATCGCGGACTACGCCTTCCTTTCCAACTGCCACACGGGGGCGCTCGTGGCCCCCGACGGGGCGATCGACTGGCTCTGCGTCCCGAGCTTCGACTCCCCGAGCGTCTTCGGCACCCTGCTCGACCGCGAGGCCGGCCATTTCCGGCTGGGGCCGTTCGGGATCAACGTGCCCGCGGGCCGGCAATATGAGAACGGGACGAACATCCTCGTAACCACGTGGCACACGGGAACGGGGTGGGCCGTGGTCCACGACGCGCTGACCATAGGGCCGAGCGAGGCGGAGGACCGGGTCACGCCCCACACACGGCCACCGCCCGACGACGACGGCGACCACATGCTCGTGCGCACCGTCCGCTGCATCGACGGGAGGGTGGATATCGAGCTGGTGTGTGAGCCCGACTTCGACTATGGCCGCGTCCCTGCGGAGTGGTCGCTCGCAGAGGATGACCGCCACATGGCGGACGCGACCGGTGCGGGCGTGACGATCCGCCTTGCGACTGACATGGCCCTGGGCATCGAGGGCGACGCGGTCCGCTCACGGCACACCCTCAACGAGGGGGAGGAGGCGTATTGCTCGCTGTCCTGGGCGGAGAACCTGGCGTCGCCGAAGGACGTCGACGAGGCAAACGCGCGAATGGCCGCGACGACCCGCTACTGGCGCAGGTGGTATGCGGGCGCCCGCATGCCCGACCACCGGTGGCGCGAGCCGATCCAACGCTCCACCCTCGCGATCAAGGGCCTCACCTACATGCCCACGGGAGCCACCGTGGCGGCGCTCACCACGTCGCTGCCGGAGACACCGGGCGGCGCTCGCAACTGGGATTACCGCTACACCTGGATGCGGGACTCGACCTTCACGCTCCAGGCGCTGCACTTCCTGGACCTCGATTGGGAGGCTGAGGAGTTCATGCAGTTTGTCGCCGACCTGGAGGCGAACGAGGACGGCGGGCTGCAGATCATGTACGGGATCGACGGCCGGCGCGACCTCACCGAGTCGACCAGGGACGACCTCTCCGGCTATGCGGGCGCCAGCCCGGTGCGGATCGGCAACGGCGCCTTCGACCAGCGCCAGAACGACGTCTACGGCGCCGTGCTGGACTCGATCCTGCTCCACACCCGCCGCAGCCAGCGCCTGCCGCGGCGACTGTGGCCGATCGTCCAGTCCCAGGCGGAGTGCGCCACGCGCGTCTGGCACGAACCGGACCAGGGGATCTGGGAGGCTCGCGGCAAGCCCCAGCACTACGTCTCCTCGAAGCTGATGTGCTGGGTGGCGCTGGACCGGGCGTCGAAGCTGGCGGCAATCCGCGGTGATGACGAGCTGGAGAAGGAGTGGCGCCGCACCGCTGACGAGATCAAGACCGACGTGCTCGAGCACGGCGCCACCGACGGCGTGCTCCGGCAGCACTACGACACGGAGGCGCTTGATGCCTCCACGTTGCTGGCGGCGATCCTCGGTTTCCTCCCACCAGGCGACGAGACCCTGCACAAGTCGGTGCTCGCCATCGCCGATGACCTGACGGAGGACGGATTCGTCCTTCGCTACCGCACCGACGAGACCGACGACGGCCTGTCGGGCAAGGAGGGGAGCTTCCTGATCTGCTCTTTCTGGCTCGTCTCGGCGCTGGCGATCGTCGGCGAGATGCAGCGAGCCCGCGACCTGATGGAGAAGCTGCTCAGCGTCCGCTCCCCGCTGGGACTCTACGCCGAGGAGTTCGACACGAGCACCGGCAGGCACCTCGGGAACTTCCCGCAGGCCTTCTCCCATCTCGCCCTGATCGAGGCCGCCGCGCGCATCATCGTCGTGGAGCGACTGGAGGAGTTCCGATAGTGGAGGGCTCCTACGACGTGATCGTGATCGGGAGCGGCGCCGGCGGGGGGACCCTGGTCAACCACCTCGCTCCCTCGGGCAAGCGGATTCTGCTGCTCGAACGAGGCGACTGGCTCCCGCGCGAGCCGCAGAACTGGCTCGCCCAGGACGTGTTCGTCGAGAACCGCTACGTCTCGCCGGAGACCTGGTATGACGCGGACGGAAAGGCCTTCCAGCCCCAGGTGCACTACTTCGTGGGCGGCGCGACCAAGCTCTATGGGGCGGCGCTCTACCGGCTCCGGGAGGAGGACTTCGGCGAGCTGCAACACCATGACGGCGTCTCGCCCGCGTGGCCAATCTCCTACGACGAGCTCGAGCGGTACTACACCCGAGCCGAGCAGCTCTATCAGGTGCACGGCGCCCGCGGCGAGGACCCGACGGAGCCGCCGGCCAGCGCGCCCTACCCCTTCCCGGCGGTCTCCCACGAGCCGCGGATCCAGCAGCTCGCGGACGACCTCGCCGCGGCAGGGCACCATCCGTTCCACGCCCCCTGCGGGATCATGCTCGACGAGGACAACATGCCGTTCAGCGCGTGTGCGCGATCCCCCAATTGCGACGGCTTTCCGTGTCTGCTCCACGCCAAGTCCGACGCGGAGGTGCTCGCCGTACGACCCGCGCTCGAGCACCCAAACGTCACCCTGCTGACGAACGCGAAGGCCGTGCGGCTCGACACGAACGAGTCCGGCACGGCGGTCACCGAGGTCGTCGTCGAGCGTGATGGCGAGACCGAGAGGTTCGCCGGCGATATCGTCGTGGTCTCGTGCGGAGCGGCCAACTCGGCGCGCCTCCTCATGTCCTCGGCGAACGACAAGCATCCGAACGGCCTCGCCAACGGCTCCGATCAGGTCGGCCGCAATTTCATGTTCCACGACAGCGTGGCGGTGCTGGCGCTCTCGCGCGAGGAGAATCCGACGGTTTTCCAGAAGACCCTGGGGCTCAACGACTTCTACTTCGGATCCGACGACTTCGAGTACCCCCTCGGCGAACATCCAGATGGTCGGGAAGTCGCAGGCTCCGATGTTCCGGGGCGAGCAGCCGCGCGAGACAAGGCTGGCGCCGGAATGGACGCTTGAGCGGATCGCCCGCCATGCGGTCGACTTCTGGCTCTCGACCGAGGACCTCCCGAGGGCCGAGAACCGCGCCATCGTTGACCGTGAAGGCAGGCTCACGCTGAGCTACACGGAGACGAACGCGGTCGCAAAGCAGCGGCTGTACCACAAGCTGAAGTCGATGCTCGGCCGCCTGGGAATGCATTCCGACCACCTGTTCACAAAGCACGCCTACATGAAGAACGAGATCCCGGTTGCCGGGTGCGCGCATCAGGCCGGTACCTGCCGGTTCGGCACTGACCCTTCCACCTCGGTCCTGAACGAGCACTGTCGGGCGCACGAGCTCGACAACCTCTACGTGGTCGACACGAGCTTCTTCCCGAGCATCGGCGCGGTCAACCCAGGGCTGACCGCGATGGCCAACTCCTTGCGTGTCGGCGACCACCTCCTTGGGCGGCTGGGCGTCCAGCAGGCCCAGCGGGAGACCGCTGGTGGCGTCTGAGCCCAACCGCGGCGGGCGACCGCGGGTCGTGATCGCCGGGGGCGGGTTCGGCGGGCTCGCTGCAGCCCAGGCGCTCCGCGACGCAGATGTCGACGTGACCCTCGTCGACCGCATGAACCACCACCTCTTCCAGCCGCTCCTCTACCAGGTGGCAGCGGGCGGCCTGTCGCCGGGTGAGGTCGCATCGGCGATCCGGGGACACCTGAAGCGCCAGTCCAACGCCAGCGTCCTCATGGCCGAGGTCACGGACATCGACGTCGCCCGTCGCCAGGTACACCTCGACCGGGGCGAGGCGCTCGACTACGACAGCCTGATCGTCGCCTGCGGGGCCGAGACCTCCTACTTCGGCCACGACGAGTGGCAGGACGCCTCGTTCGGCCTGAAGACGCTCCGCGAGGCGGTCGAGCTCCGCAATCGGATCTTCGCCGCGTTCGAGGAGGCCGAGCGATCAAGCGACCCTGCTCTCAGGGACGAGTGGCTGACCTTCGTCGTCGTCGGCGGCGGGCCGACCGGGGTCGAGATCGCCGGCCAGCTGGCGCTCATCGCCGACATGATGGGTCGCGACTTCTCGCGGATCGACCCGAGAGCGGCGCGGGTGATCATCGTCGACGCGGGCGATCGCGTCGTCCCCGCGTTCAGCGAGAAGCTCTCGGCGAAGGCAGCGGAGGAGCTTGCGTCGCTTGGCGTCACCGTCCGCGAGGGTGCGATGGCGACCGCGATCGACGAGCAGGGGTTGACCGTGAAGGTGGGCGACGCAGAGGAGCGGATCGCCGCCAGGACCGTGATCTGGGCGGCTGGCGTGCACGCGGCCGGGTTGACGGAGGTGCTCGCGCGAGCGACCGATGCGAGCACGGACCGGGGGGGCCGGATCGAGGTCAACCCCGACTGCAGCATTCCCGGCCATCCCGAGATCTCCGCAATCGGCGACATGGCGAATCACAAGGGGCCGGATGGGAAGCCGCTGCCGGGCTTGGCGACGGTCGCGATCCAGCAGGCGCATCACGTGGCGAAGGCGATCCGGGAGGGACGGCCCGGGGCCACGACCCCGTTCCACTACCTCGACAAGGGCGCCCTCGCCGTGGTCGGACGGGGCAAGGCGGTCTGTGAGATACGGGGGCTGAAGCTCTGGGGTCGCCCGGCGTTCGCGATGTATCTCAGCGTGCACCTCTACTACCTGAGCGGGGTGGCTGGCCGGCGCCTGCGGGTGCTCAGCGCGTGGACCGCCACACGGTTCGGGACCAGGGAGAGCTGGGTGATCGAGGGCAGGCTGCCGCGCACCGACCAGGAGTCAGCGGGCGCGGCCCAAGGGCAGGAGCCGAGTTGACCAGCGATCTGATCGGGGCTTGGCTCGCCGCTGCGCTCGGAGGTTGGTTCCTGGCCGTCCTCCTGGCGTTCTTCTTCATCGGTCCGGTGGTCGGGATCGTCGTGCTCTTCCTGGGAGTCGTGGGGTTCGGCTGGTGGCTCGTCGACCTGATCCGCAGGTCGGATCAATCGGACGAGTAGCGGTGGGCGCCTAAGGCGTCGGTGGGCTGAGGAGGCCGAAACGTGGGAGCCGGCATCTCGCCAGACACGGTCCTGACCACCCTCGCCGCCTCCTCCGAGCTGCTGCCCGCGCGCAGCCAGATGGCGTTCACGCTCGGGTTCCACATCATCCTGGCCTCACTGGGCGTCGGCTTTCCCGCGATCATGCTGATCGCCAACTACATCGGGCTGCGCCGCAACGATCCCGTCGCGCTCGAGCTCGCGCAGCGCTGGTCGAAGGTCGCGGCGGTGACGTTCGCGGTCGGCGCGGTCACGGGCACCGTGCTCTCGTTCGAGTTCGGCCTTCTCTGGCCCGAGTTCACCCGTCGCTTCGGCGAGGTCTTCGGGGTGCTGTTCGCGATCGAGGGGATCTTCTTCTTCATCGAGGCGATCTTCATCGCGATTTACATCTTCGGCTGGAAGCGCCTGTCGGGGTGGGCGCACTTCTGGACGGGAGTCCCGATCGTGATCTCCGGGATCGGCGGCGCTTTCTCGGTGGTCGCCGTCAACGCCTGGATGAACCAGCCGCAGGGCTTCACCCTCGACGGCAACGGGAACGTGACCGACGTCGACCCGCTGAAGGTGGCCTTCAACCCCGCGGTCCCATACGAGGTCCCCCACATGATCATCGCCGCCTATCTGGTCACCGGCTTCCTGGTCGCCTCCGTCTACGCGGTTGGGATGCTGCGTGGTCGGCGCGACCGCCACCACCGTCTCGGCCTGCTGATCCCGTTGACAGTGGCGGCGATCGCGACCCCGATCCAGTTCCTGGTCGGCGACACCGCCGCCAGGGCGATCGCCGAGGACCAGCCGGTCAAGTTCGCGGCGATGGAGTGCGTGCAGACGACCCACAGGGACGTCACCGAGTATCTCGGCGGCAGTCTGCACCTAGGACGGGGTCAAGGGCGGTATCGGGATTCCCGGCCTCGACTCCTGGCTGGTCGGCTTCAGCACCGACACCAAGGTCACCGGCTTGGACACGGTGCCTCCCCGCGACCGTCCGCCGGCAAACACGTTGCTCCACTGGGCGTTCGACGCGATGGTGGGTATCTGCACCCTGCTGATCGCGTTGGGGGCATGGCTCGGCTGGGCCTGGTGGCGCAGGCGGGAGATTCCGTCGTCGAAGTGGTTCCTGCGGGCCACAGCCGTGTCCGGGGTGGCCGCGATCGTGGCGCTCGAGTGCGGTTGGATCGTGACGGAGGTCGGCCGCCAGCCGTGGGTCGTCTACGAGGTCATGCGAACGAGCGAAGCGGTCACCGGAGCCAGCGGCATCTGGGTCAGCTTCTCCATCGTGCTCGCCGTCTACGCGGTGCTCGGGATCGCGACCGTGCTCATCTTGCGCACGATGGCGCACCGCTGGCGCGCGGCTGAGGTCGCGGAGGCCGAGGTGCCCTACGGGCCCCGCGAGCCGGTGCCCTCAGGCGCCGCGACGCCGCCCTCCGGAGGGTCGGGATGAGCAGCGCGGACGCCGTCGCGGGCGTTCTATGGGTCGGCGTGACCCTGTACGCGGTCTTCGCCGGCGCCGACTTCGGCGCCGGCTTCTGGGCGCTGGTTGCGGGCGGCGGCGAGCGCGGCAAGCGGGTCCGAGACCTCGTCGACTGGGCGATCGGCCCGGTGTGGGAGGCGAATCACGTCTGGCTGATCTTCGTGCTGGTGGTCCTGTGGACGGCGTTCTCGGTCGCGTTCTCGTCGATCATGTCGACGCTATTCATCCCGCTCAGCCTGGCGGCGCTCGGGATCGTGCTGCGCGGCTCGGGGTTCGCGTTTCACAGGCTCGCGCGCCGGCTTCGGGGCCGCCGCCTGGCCGAGCGGGTATTCGCGCTCTCCTCGGTTCTAACGCCGTTCTTCATGGGCACCGTGGTCGGCGCCGTCGCGTCCGGTCGAGTGCCCGTCGGCAACGCCGAGGGAGACGCGGTCACGAGCTGGCTGAATGGGGTCTCCCTGCTCACCGGAGCGCTGTTCGTGGCCACCGGGGTCTACCTGTCGGCGGTGTTTTTGATCAGCGACGCCCGGCGCGCGGGCACCCCCGACCTGGAGCGCTACTTCGCGGCCCGTGCGCTCGGCGCCGCCGGGGTGGCGGGTGCGATCGCCCTCGCGGGCATCTTCGTCTACCGAGCCGACGCTCGCTTCATCTATGACGGCCTCACGAGCGAGGGGCTGCCGCTGGTGATCCTCTCGGCGCTCTGCGGGCTGGCCGCACTGGGACTCCTCTGGCGCGGCGTCCGGCTAGGCGCACGGCCACTCGCCGTCGGCGCTGTGGTGTCCGTGATCTGGGGTTGGGGCGTGGCACAGTACCCGTACCTCCTCCCCGAGACCCTGACGATCGAGGAGGGCGCGAGCGCAAGCGAGACCCTCACCGTGGTGCTTGTCGTGTTTGGCGTCGCGGTGCTCCTCGTGCTGCCTTCACTGGGGCTGCTGTACACGCTCAGCCAGCGAACCGTGCTCGAGGAAACCCCTGCCCCGCAACCGACTGGGAGGTCCCAGGGCTGATGGCGAAGTGCTCCACCTGAGGGTCTACGGGCATTCTGCAGCGTTGGCCCATGTCGGACAGGGGCTCGAGGACGGCGACACGGCGCGCCATGTGGTGGTGGTCGAGGGAGTGCGTCCGGGGCACGCGCTCCTCACCGCCGAGGTGTATCCAGGGTCCGCCGACGCAGTGCTCGAGTTTCTCCGGAGCCATGGCCTGCCACACGAGAGCGTCGCGCTTGCTCGTGTAGACGAGATCGGGGGGTTGGCGCTCGGCCGCGAGAATGTGAGCCTGATCTGGGCCGACGTGCTCGGGCAGGCAAGCCAGTACGCCCGACCGGTCGCGCGCTATCTCATCTTCATGATCGCGGCGGGGGTGATCGCCGCCTTTGGCGTGATCGAGGCGAACGAGATCCTGATCGTCGGCGCAATGGCGGTGAGTCCCGACACGCTGCCAATCAATGCGACCTGTATCGGCTTGGCGAGTCGCCACCTCGGCCTCGCCCGGCGTGCATTCGCAACTCTCGTCGTCGGCCTTGCAGCGACCGCCGCGACGGCGGTTGTGCTTGGTGCCGTTCTTGACTTCTTCGATCTCCTTCCCTCCGGGTTCGACGTGGGCGAGTCCGCCCTCTCCGGGCTGACGAACGTGAACGATGCAACCGTCGGCGTGGCGTTCGCGGCGGGGGTCGCGGGCATGCTCGCGCTCGAGACCCGGGCGAGCTCGGCCGTCGGCGTGGCAATCTCCATCACGACGATTCCGGCCGCCGCGTATCTCGGCGTCGCCATGGGCGTGGGCGAGGCGGACAAGGCGCCGGCGGCGCTGGCCGTCCTGGCGGTCAACGTGGCGGTGCTGCTGATGGCCGGGACGGCAACGCTCATCGTTCAACGCTGGCTCACGGCACGCGGCCGCCCCGCTCGGGCGACCCGCGACGCTGGAGGATCTCAGCCTTGATCGGCGTGCGATCCATCGACGGCCTCGAGGCGCTGACGCTCTCCTCGGAGGCGCTCGGGGGTGTCGAGGCGGCGTTCGTTCCCGGCGCCGGCATGGTCGGCTGCTCGCTGCGCCATCGTGACCAGGAGCTTCTCGGCCAGCGCGGCGGCCTGGCGACCTACATCGCCGAGCACTCGACGATGGGGATTCCGCTCCTGCACCCGTGGGCCAACCGCGTCGCCGATAAGCGCTTCAAGGTCGCGGGACGCGAGCTCGACCTCGAGTCGGACTCGCCGCCGCCGGCGCTCGACTCCAACGGCCTCGCGATCCACGGCCTGCTCTCCGCAGCCGACGGCTGGTCGGTGGAGGACCACGTCGGCACCGACGCGGGGGGCGTGCTGCTCGCCCGGTTCGACTTCGCAGGCGACGACGAGCTCCTGGGCGCGTTCCCGTTCCCGCACCAGGTGCTGCTCATGGCCTCGCTGCGGACCGCCGAGCTCACGGTCGAGACGACGATCCTCGCTCCAGACGACGGGCCGGTACCGATCTCGTTCGGCTATCACACGTACCTGCGTCTGCCCGACTGCGACCGAGCCGACTGGGAGATCGAGTTCCCGGTCCGAGAGCGGCTGGTGCTCGACCGCCGCATGCTCCCCACCGGCGAGCGCACGCCGGTCGAGGTCGAGGGCGGCCGGCTGGGGTCGAGGACCTTCGACGATGCCTATTGCGCCCCCGAGGCGGGGGCCCCGTTCGTGCTCGCCGGCGGTGGGCGGCGGATCGAGGTGCGGCTCGGCCGCGGATACCGCTTCGCGCAGGTCTACGCTCCCAGCGATGACGACGTGATCGCCTACGAGGCGATGACCGCGCCCACGAACGCACTCGTCAGCGGCGCCGACCTGCCGCTGCTCGAGCCGGGCCGCAGGTATGAGGCGAGCTTTTCGATCAAGCTCGCAGAGCCCGACGGCTGAGCGCGAGGGCATGGTCAGCGCGGAGGAGACTCGTAGCGAGCCGGCCGCGGGGGATCGCTCAACTGCGCCCGATCGCCAGGGGATCGTGCTCGCCACGCTGATCGTCGTCGCCGGGGTCGCGAACCTGAACCTGGCTGTGGCCAACGTCGCCCTGCCCTCCATCGGAAGAGCATTCGACGCGAGCCAGACCGGGCTCAACCTGGTTGCCGTCGGCTACTCGCTCGGCCTCGCCGCTTCGGTGCTCTACCTCGGTGCGCTCGGCGACCGCTACGGGCGCAAGCGCATGCTCGTCGGCGGAATGGCGCTCTCGATCCCGGCCTCGCTGCTCGCCGCCCTGGCGCCGTCGATCGGGGTCCTGTTCGCCGCCCGGGTGCTCGGCGGGCTCGCCGCCGGGATGGCGTACCCGACCACGCTGGCATTGATCACGGCGCTCTGGTCCGGGCCCGCGCGGACGCGGTCGATCGCGCTCTGGTCGGGACTCGGCGGGGCGATCGCGGCCCTCGGTCCCCTGCTCTCGGGGGCGCTGCTGACCGAGTTCGACTGGGAGTCGGTGTTCGTCATCACCCTGCCGCTCGCCGCCGTCGCGCTGTTGATGGCGCTGCGGTTCGTCCCCGCCCATGTCAACGAAGCCACCGATCCGGTCGACAACCTCGGCGGCATGCTCTCGGTGCTGCTCGTGGCCGCGCTGGTGCTGGCGATCAACTTCGCACCGGTCCCCAACGAGGGCGGGGTTGCCCTGGGGCTGGGGGCAATCGCGGTCGCCGCCGGGATCGCGTTCGTGATCAGGCAGCGGCGGGCGCGGGCGCCGCTCTACGACCTCGAGATCGCGGCACGCCGGACCTTCTGGGTCGCGGCCTGCGCGGGGATCATCGTCTTCGGGACGCTGATGGGGGCGATGTTCATCGGCCAGCAGTTCCTCCAGAACGTGCTCGACTACTCCACCCTCGACGCCGGCCTTGCAATCCTGCCTGCGGCCGCGTTCATGGTTCTCGTCGCGCCCCGCTCGGCGGTGCTCGTCGACCGGCGAGGGGCCCGCTTCACCCTGCTCGTCGGCTACCTCTTCTGCCTGCTCGGCTTCCTGGTCATGCTCCTGCTCTGGAAGGAGGACATCTCCTACTGGAAGGTGGGTCTCGGCTACGCCCTGATCGGGATCGGGGTCGGCTTCGCCGGGACGCCGGCCTCGCACTCGTTGACCGGCTCGGTGCCCGTCGCCCGGGCGGGGATGGCGTCCGGGACCGCCGACCTCCAGCGCGACCTCGGGGGGGCGATCATGCAGTCGATCCTCGGGGCGGTGCTCACCGCCGGATATGCCGCGGCGGCCGGCGCGGCGATCGCGGCCGCGCCGAACGGCGCCCAGATCAACGACAAGGTCGAGAGCGAGTTGACGAAGTCGTTCTCGAGCGCCGCCGACACCGCGGCCCAGTATCCGAAGCACGCGAGCGAGATCATCGCCGGGGCGAGGTCGTCGTTCCTGCAGGGCGACGAGTGGGCCTACGTCGCCGGGATCGTCGCGATCGTAATCGGCGCGGCGCTCGTCTTCTTCTGCTTTCCACGCAAGCGGGAGGAGCAGCGGCTGCTCGAGTCCTTCGCGGTCGAGGACGCGCCAGGGGCGCCCGTCCCGATCGGCCGACCAGGCGGTGACGAGGGATAGGCTGCCCCATCCCCGGGCAAACACCACTATGGATGGCGTGACGAAGCCTGCCCACGGCGAGGCGATCGCCTGGCAGCCGGCGAAACCGCGCCTGCGGCCTCTCCGACTAGTCGTGACCTGGGGGGTGTCGGCGGCGTCCGTCTATGCCGCCGCCGGTCTCGTCCCCGGTGTCAGCATCGACAGCCCGGGCGGCGCGTTCCTGGCAGCCGCTGCGATCGCCGTCATCAACGCTGTGCTCCCGCCGCTGATTGCCGCGCTGCGGCTCCCGTTCACCCTCGTCCTTGGTTTTCTGCTGGTTCTTCTTGCCGATGCCGGGGCGCTGATGCTGACCGACGAGCTGTTCCCGGAGGTTTTGGGCATCGCTTCCTTCGGCGACGCGCTCCTGGCTTCGCTGGTGATGGCCGCGGTCACGATCCTCCTCCAGGTGATCACGGGCACCAACGACGACGACGAGTACACGCTGCGCGTCGTCCAGCGGGTGGCGCGCCGCCAGGGGGGAGGTCACGCCACCGACGTGCCGGGGATCATCTTCCTCGAGATCGACGGCCTGGGGCTCCCGATCCTTCGCAGCGCGATGCGCGACGGGAGCGCGCCGAACATGGCGCGATGGATCGCTCAGGACGGCTACCACCTGGCCGAGTGGGAGACGGATCTCTCCTCGCAGACGGGCGCGAGCCAGGCCGGGATTCTGCTCGGCTCCAACGAGGACATCCCGGCGTTTCGATGGGTGGAGAAGGAGACCGGGAAGCTGATCGCCTGCTCGGCGCCGGCCGACTGCGCCGAGATCGAGCGGCGCCACGCGAGCGGCCGCGGCCTGCTCGCGGACGGCGGCGCAAGTCGGGGCAACCTTCTCTCAGGCGAGGCCGACGAGGCGATCCTCACGGTGAGCCGGATGGAGGGCGAGAAGCGCGCCAACCCCGGCTACCGCGCCTTCCTCGCCAACGGCTTCAACGTCACCCGGGCGCTGGTGCTGTTCGGCTGGGAGGTCGTGTTGGAGTGGACGGCCGCGATTCGCGCTGCGCGTCGAGACGTGCGCCCCCGGGGCCATCGCGGCGGCATCTACCCGCTCCTTCGCGGCGTCATGTGCGTGATCGTCCGCGACCTCGTCGTGTTCGGGGTGCTCAGCGACATGATGCGGGGGCGGCCGGCGGTCTACGCGACCTTCGCGAGCTACGACGAGGTCGCTCACCACTCGGGCCTCCAGCGGGCCGACACGATGGAGGCGCTGCGAAAGCTCGACCAGCAGTTCGGCCGGATCGAGCGGGCCCGGCGCTACGCCGCGCGGCCCTTACGAGATCGTGGTGCTCTCCGACCACGGCCAGACGCAGGGCGCCACGTTCAAGCAACGCAACGGATACGGCCTCGACGACCTTGTCGAGCGGTCGCTCAGCCGCGGACAGGTGGCCGAGTTCGCCGGCGGCGACGAGCAGAGCGCGATGGTCGGGCACGCCGTCAGCGAGGCCACCGGCAGGGAGGAGCGCAAGCGTGCGAAGAACGACGTCTCGGACCGCCAGGTCGTCGTGCTCGGCTCGGGCAACCTCGGGCTGGTCTATCTGATGGAGGAGAGGCGCCGGCTGACGCTCGAGGAAATGAACGAGCGCCACCCGGACTTGATCGGTGCCCTGCGGGAGCACCCGCACGTCGGTTGGCTGCTCGTTCATTCCGCCGAGCACGGCGCGGTTGCGCTCGGCGCGCGAGGCGCCCACTACCTCGAGGAGGGTCGGATCGATGGCGAGGATCCGCTGGCCGCCTTCTCGCCAGGCGCTCCGGATCATCTGCTGCGCACGGACGGCTTCCCGCACGTGGCGGACATCATGGTCGGCAGCTTCTATGACCCCGAGCTCGACGAGGCGTGCGCGTTCGAGGAGCTGATCTCCTTCCACGGCGGGCTCGGAGGCCCGCAGACACGTCCCTTCATCCTCTACCCGGAGCGTCTGCCGCTCCCGAACGGGGCGATCGTTGGCGCCGCCGCTGTGTACGAGCTCCTCTCGGGCTGGCGACAAAGGCTCCAGAGCGGGGATGCGCCGGATCAGCCGATCAAGCTCACCGCTCCCTTGACCACGAAGTAAGTGCCGACGCCTGCGAACAGGGGCAGGAGGATCGCGCGCTCATGCTCCCGGGCCCATGCGCTCGCGCGCGCCACGGCAGCGCGCGCCGCGGCGGGCCGCAGCTCAAAGGCGAGCAATGACACGCCGGAGGCGCTGAACCAGACCGCGTTGTAGATCAGGACTCGATGGTGCCCTCCGCAAGGCCCACCACTCCCGAGGCTCGATCCCGCCGGGGGATGTGGTTTGGTTAGCGCCAGCCACCTACGGCGCGCAACTGAGATGAGAGCTGAGACGGAGCCATGATCCGGGGCCGGCTGCGGCGACATGGGGACGAGGGGGAACAACGTCCCGCCGAGACCGAGTACGTCGAGATCGACGCCGACCAGCTGACGGGCGTCTTCGCGGCGCCGTCCTGGCTTCGCGACATCGGGTTGACGGCGTGGCTGCTGGTCGGCGTGACCCTGTTCCTGGTCGGATCGGTGTGGCTCCTCGCCCTCACCTCCACGATCGTCCTCCCGCTGATCGCCGCCGCGGTGGTCGCCTCGGTCGCCTCGCCCCTGGTTGGGTGGCTGCGCCGCCACGGCGTGCCGCGAGGACTGGGCGCCGGCCTGTTGCTGCTTGCGATCGTCGCGCTCGGGGCGTTCGTGGTCTTCATCGTCGTAGCGGGCATCACCGGCCAGACCGACGACCTCGCCGGCCATCTCTCCGACGCCAAGAACACGATCGAGGGCTGGGCCAAGGACCTCGGCGTCGACGAAGGCACGGCGACCGACGCGAAGAACGAGGCGAGTTCCTCGACCAGCGCGGCCGTGAGCGCTCTGCTGACGGGCATCGGGACCGGCATCGGGGCGCTCTCCTCGCTCGCCTTCTTCCTCGGCCTCACAGCTCTCAGCCTCTTCTTCCTGCTCAAGGACGGGCCAACCATCCGGGCCTGGGGCGAGCGCCACTGGGGCGTCCCCGTCCCGGTCGCTCACACGATCAACCAGCGGATCCTCGAATCCCTGCGGGGCTATTTCCTCGGCGTCACCATCGTCGCCGCCTTCAACGGGGTCGTGGTGGGCCTCGGCGCGTTGCTGCTCGGCGTACCGCTCGCCGGGACCCTCGTCGTGGTGACCTTCCTCGCCGGTTACATCCCGTACATCGGAGCGTGGACGGCCGGAGCGTTCGCGGTGCTGATCGCCCTGGGAGGCGCGGGGACGGACGCGGCGGTCGGGATGATCGTGGTCGAGCTCTTGGCCAACGGAATCCTGCAGCAGCTGGTCCAGCCGTTCGCCATGGGCGCCGCCCTCGGCATCCACCCGCTGGCGGTGCTCGTGGTCACGATCGCGGGCGGTGCGCTGTTCGGCACGGTGGGCTTGATCCTCGCTGCTCCGCTGACGGCCGCCGCCGTTCGGATATCTGCGGATCTATCCCGGGCGCGGGCCGAGGAAGAGGAGGAGGATCGAGAGGCGGGCACGGCGGCCGAGCCGGCCCCCGCGTAGTTTGCTTCTTGGACGTCCTCGCCCGGCGCGATTAACCCAAGAGGTCGCTGAGGACGATGACGATGAAGAACACGATCACGATCTCGTTGACGACCCACGAGTTCGTGTTCATCCAGTCACGAACCTTGGGAAGGAAGGCCTCCGCCCGCTTTCGAAACACGACCAGGAGGAGCGACGGCAAGGCCAGAAGCAGGAGGGTCAGGCCGATGAATGGGAGGGCGTCCACCCAGGCGTCGCCATGCGCCGCGAGGTAGGTGCCGACCGCGACCGACGTCAGGATGTCGGTCGGGAAGACCCCAAGCAACAGGAAGCCGAGGGTGAACGAGAACCTCGGGGTCGCCGTCTCCAGCTTGCCCATCCACTTGGGAGGCTCCGACTGCGCTCTCTTCAGGTAGACGTGGACCATGGCGGCGAGCAGGAGCACGAGGATCACGATGTAGATCGTGTCGTTCGAGATTCCCCCGTCCGAGGCGCCGCTGCCAAGGAGGTACGCGGCGGTGACGAACGCCGTGATCGAGAGCAAGGCACCGAAGACGTATGCGGCCGAGTTCGCCCGCCAGTTGCCGCTCGTCGCGAGGAAGATCGCGCTGAGGATCTGCGGGCCGGCGATCATCACGAACGCCATCGGGAGGATTTTCAGAAAGTCCACGGTCTAACTCGGCGGCGCCTGCGAGGCGTCGATTGCATCTGAATTTCGCCGCCGTGCGGCGCAGCCCTCCATTGCGTGCGCTCCTCCGCCAAGCCGACAGTCAGACGCCTGCGGCTCGCTCCTCCTCGCCGTAGACCACGATGCCGTAGACCACGTACACGCACAGGGCGAAGACCCCGAGCGACCACCATGGGTATGCGCCGCCGATCGACAGCAGGGCCCCGATCGCGCCGAGACTGCCGGCAATGATCCCGATCACTCGGCCGTAGGCGCTACCGCCCATCAGCGAAAAGCCTCCGGTGAGCTGGATCACGCCAAGGACGATCAGGACCCAGCCCAGGGTGTTGAGGTTGGTGAGTATGAACCTCGTGTCGTTGACGAAGATATTCGCATCGTCCAGCGCACCGATGCCGTAGATGATGTTGATCGTGCCCACAATCAACAGCACGATTGCGGCGAACACAGTCCGACCAGCACCTCGCACTTGTTCCTCCTTTGTCTTGACGCGGCCCGTGTTTCCGCGACCGCACGCTCGTCGACGAGCTAGATGCCGACTATGACGACCTTAGCTTTCGCCGTGGCCCGATGCTTCACCTGCATGGGGTGATTTCAGAGCGGCGCGGCCGCACTCGCTGGGCGACGGCCATTGGGGTACCTAGGCGCCGAAAACCTCCCTCTCGGACGCGATTTCATCCGATCGGGGTGAGGCGGGCGCGCCGCGGGTCGGCTGGAATCAGGGGCAGCACAGTCCGCCCACCGGCGGGCAAGTCAAATCCTCAATGGGAGGCAAGCACGGCCATGAATCCGGGCGCCGCCCTGACGGCTGTGACGGTGATCGGCGTCTCCCGACCGACCAACTTCGAGTACACGGAGCCCGCTCGATTCCCGGGCATTGGGCGGCTCGTCTTCGCCGGCAGCTGGCTGCTCGTGATCGGCCTCCTGGACCTCTTCTACGCGATCTCGGTGATCGCGGGGTCGGAGATCTTCATCACCACCGCCGGCTGGCTGGTCGGCGACGCGCGCCCCTGGGGCTGGCTGATGCTGGTGGTCGCGCATGGTTCAGCTGGCGGCCGCGCCGGCGGTCTGGCTCGGGCACCGCTGGGGCCTCTGGGTCGGTGTCGCGTCCGTCTGCGGGCACGTCGCCGCGGCGATCATGTTCCTCTCGCACTCCGCGTTGATCGCGATCCTCCTGCTCGGCGTGGACGCGGCGGCGCTCTTCAGCCTGCTCACGACGACCGGGGAGCGGCGCCCCCGGTTCTAGCGGCCAAGCCGTTTGCGCCGATCCATCGAAGCGATGCCCGACCAGCCCGAGACCTCCCCGCCACCCGAGCGAGACCCGGACCCCGCTCCTGAGCCGTCCGGGAGCCGCGGCGTCCGAAGGATCGCAAGGCTCGGAGCCGAAGCGGCGACACCGCGTGGCGGTGTGGTCGCTGATCGTGCTCGCGTCGGTGCTGCTGGTTCTCTCGATGACCGCCAACTGGGTTCAGCGCACGCTGCTCAACACGGACGAGGTGACCGAGACGACCGAGGAGATCCTCGCCGACGAGGACGTGCAC
Source organism: uncultured Actinomycetes bacterium (assembly GCA_963788115.1). Classification (GTDB taxonomy): domain Bacteria; phylum Actinomycetota; class Thermoleophilia; order Solirubrobacterales; family 70-9; genus CAWBFD01. Next base: position 291,122 of record CAWBFD010000002.1, on the reverse strand, counting down.
GAGCAGCTCAGCATCTTCGCCGTCGATCAGCTCTATGCCACGGTCGATGTCCAGGGCCAGATCGAGCAGCGCCTGCCGGACCCCGCGAAGGCGCTCGCGGCTCCCGTCGGGGCCGCGGTCAGGCAGTTCGCCACGGACGTCGCCGAGCAGGCGCTCGCGACTCCCGAGGTTCAAGATCTCGTCTCGAGCGCCGTCGCTCGCGCGCACCAGCGGTTCGTCAACCTGATCAGGGACGAGGGCGAGTACGTCTCGACCACCGGTGGCGAGGTCACGTTCGAGTACGGGAGCGTCGTCGCCGACCTGGCGGCCCGTCTGGGGGTGGACCCGGCGACGATCTCCCAGATCCGGGGCATCGTGCAGGACGTCTCGCAGGACCTCCGCCAGCGCTTGACCACGGCCGAGACCGAGATCGAGGCGGCGCGGGCAGCCCTCTCCGAGCTGCAGGGGGGCGAGCTGAGCTCGGAGCTGCAAGCGGATCTCCGGGCGCTCCAGCAGACCGCCGCCGAGCTCGAGGCCGGGATCGCGAGCCTCGAGCAGAAGATCAAGGGCGCCCGGGCAAGCGTCCCCTCCCAGCTCCAGGGCCGCCTCTCCGACCTCGAAGGCCGGTTGTCCGACCTCGACGCCGGGCTCTCCGAGGTGAAGCAACGGACCGCCGCCGTGCTCGAGGACCCCAGCCAGGCCAACGTCGACGCGCTCGACCCCGCGCTCGCCTCGGCAGAGACGCGGGTCACTGCCCTGCTCGAGCGCCAGGTGGTGCAGAACCCGGGCGAGCTCGTGGTCATGGACGCCGCTCAGCTCGACGGGGTTCAGAGCATCGTGGGGGCGCTCCGCAACCTCGGCTTCGTCTTGCCGCTGCTCGTGCTCTTGCTGTACGTGGCCGCCCTGTACCTGGCCAAGGGGTGGCGGCGGCGAGCCCTGATCGCGGCCGGGGGCGGGATTCTGGCGGCGACGCTGCTCGTGCTGCTGGCGAAGCGCCTGATCGGCACCGAAGTCGTGGGCGCGGTTGCCAGCTCCGAGACGGTCGAGCCGGCGATCGCGTCGGTCTGGGACATCCTTTCCGAGGGCCTCCGCGAGCGGGCGCTGTTCGTGCTCGTCATCGGAGTGGGGTTCGTCGGCGGGGGGTGGCTGGCGGGTCCCGGCCGCCCAGCCGTCGCCGTACGGCGCTTCCTCGCGCCCTACCTGCGCGACAACCCCATCGCGGTCTACTCGGCGATCGCCCTCCTGTTCCTGCTCTGGCTGGCGTTCATCCCCGGGATCGACAATCTCGGGCAGATCCTGGTGATCGTGCTGCTGGCGGTGCTCGCCGTTGTGGGCATCGAGGTCCTGCGCCGGCAGACGGCGCGGGAGTTTCCCGCCCGCCCGAACAGCTCCTGACCAACGCCGGGCCGTTGCCGGGCCCACGCGGCGCGAATCAACTATCCGCGGGCCCCTCAGGCGCAGGGAGGTCCACTTCGTGGGCGACGGCGCGGTCCTTCGCGCGGTCCGGGAGCATGCGCGCGAGCATCGCCGTCGACTTCGCGCCGTGGCCGGCGAGATAGCGGGCCTTCGGTTTCTTCGAAGTCAGCGCGTCGGCGATGGCCTCCGCAACCGTGATCGCTGGTGCCGCTTCCGCGGCTGTTTCCTCCACCAACCGCCGCACCGCAGCCAACTGTCCGTCGTAGAGGCGACGCCCGCCCTCGTCGAGCGACTTCCCGACCTCGTCGATCTGCGCCAGCGTCTTGCCAAAGATCGCGGACTCGGTGGCGCCGGGGTCGACCAGCGAAACGGGGATGTCCCACTGGCGCAGTTCGAGTCGCAGGGCATCGCTGAGGCCTTCGACGCCGAACTTCGATGCGCTGTAGGCACCGTGAAGCGGCAACGCCATCAGTCCGCCGATCGACCCGACGTTGACGATCCGGCCGCGGCCACGTCGGATCAGCGGCAGGAACCCCTGGATGACGGCGACCTGGCCGATGAGGTTCACCTCGACCTGCGTCCGAAAGTCGGCCAGCGGTTGAAACTCGATTGGCCCCGGCTTGACGATGCCGGCGTTGTTGACGAGTCCGGCCAGACCGCGCTGGCTGACGGCGGCTGCCACGGTGTCCGCGGCCGCCGAGATCGACCTCTCGTCGGTGACGTCGATGATCAGCGGTGTCAGTCCGTTCGACGTGCCTGCCAGCAGGGTCGCACCGTCGGCCTCCCGCCGGACGCCGGCGAAGACACGAAACCCCTGCTCGTGAAGGTGGATCGCCGTCGCGGCGCCGATCCCGGTTGAGGTGCCGGTGACGACCACCGGGCCGCGCTCTGGGGAGTGCCCATCCGTCATCGGGCTCGCGATCTCAGGCGACGCTCGCGACGCGCTGTCCGAGGACCTGATCGGCCACGCCGTCGATGAAGCTCCTTGCCTCTCGATCGAAACCCGGCTGAAGGTTGGACGGCGGGATCTTGAGCCCGAAGGCGCGCTCGCGATCCTCGCCGTGCTTCATGTAGCTGAGCCACGAGAGCATCGACTTGACCTGGTTGCCGGAAGAGACGAAGTGCGCGTCGCCGACCGAGCTTCCACCCGCCGCCTCGCCCAGCCGCTTGATCGTGTGAACGTTGCCCTTCCAGTAGCGGCGCGAGACCGAGAAGGCGGCGAAAGGCTTGCCATCGAGGATCGCCTTGGCCGCCGGGGACTCGAGATACGAGCGAATCGGCATGTTCGTCGTCAGCCACCAGGTGGGCGAACCGAAGACGATCAGGTCGTAGTCGCCTTCCTGCGCCTCCGACGGGACGCGGATCTCTCCGGTGGCCCGGCGCAGCTGCGCGGGGAGCATGCCGACGATCTCGAGCATCGGATGTCGCATCGGGAGCGCGGAGAAACGCTTCGCGTAGCGCCGGTCCGTGAACTCGATCGCGGCCTTGGTCACGTCGCAGCGCTTCGCCGCCAGGGCCTCGGCCATCACGTCGACGACCCTTCCGGCGTTGTGGCTGAACGTGTAGGACACGAACAACACCTTCGGTTGTGCCTGCGGGCTCATCTTTGCTAGCCCCCGAGCCCTGCCTGCGCCTCGGCGAGACCGGCCTTCAGCTCCTTGGCGCTCGCCTTGTCGATCTGAGCGGTGGACTTGCGGATCGCGTTCGCGAGCGCCGCATCGACGCGGTCGGCGTCGGCGTGGTCGTAGACAGCGATCACCCCGGCCGAACCCGGCGGCAGCGCGTCGTCCAGCTTCTCGCCGATCCCGCTCGTCAGCCGGTGCCTGGCGAACTTCCCCGCCAGCGCGCCGAGAGCGGCGCCGCCGGCGGTGGCCGCCAGCAGCGGCGGCGAGAAGAGACCGACGACGAACCCCGCCCCACCGAGCGCGCCGGCCCCCCTGCGCGCCATGTGGTCGCCCGTCTCGAGCACCTCGACCTCTCCGTCGGCATCCTTGTCGCACCAGGACGATTCCGTCGCTCGTCACCGACTTGTCCTTGATCAGGCCGGCCAGCGTGTCGAAGTCCTGGCGCGCGAGATCGGGGATCAGGTAAACCGCGACCAGCGCGTCGAGCGGTTCGTCAGCCATGGTGCTCCTCAGGCCGCGACACTGTGAGCGGCGGCCGACATCTGCGCATGCTCGTGGATCGCGTTCTCGTCCTCCGCATCGAGGTGCGGGTTGATGTCGAAGACCACCCTCCTCACCGTGCCAGTGAACGCGAAGGGCGACCGCTCCGCGTAGCTGAGGTCGACCGGCAGGCCGTTGTCGCAACCGATGTCCATACCGGCGTAACCACTGAACCGCTGCGGGACGGTGTGCTCCATGCGCCCCTTGGCGACGGGCTCGTCGTTGACGAGCAGGGTCACCTCGCCGCCCGTCGCCGGCTTCGCCTCGTCGGCGGCGAAGACGAGTTGCACCTGGACCTCGCCGCTGGGCAGCGGCCGCTCGGCCTCCTGGGTGTAGACCAGCACGCCCATGAACGAGTAGGTGTGCTTGAGCTTGCCGTCCTGTACGAAGAGCGAGTAGCCGCCCATGTTGTCGGCCTCGGCGACGATCACGCCCTCGGCGCCGCCGTCGGGGATCACGAGATCGGCGGTGATCGTGTATGAGCGGTTGTAGATCCGCGGGATCGCGCCCGCGGAGACGTTCTGGACGTCGCCGTAATAGGTGAACTTCGACTGCTTGGGGACCGGTGGAATGACGCCGTAAAAGGACGTGAGGCCACCGAGAAGGGGCAGGACGTTGTACTTCTCCGCCTCCTCCCAGAACAGGGCCCGCAGCTCCTCCACCTTGTCCGGATTCTCCGCGGCGATGTTCCGGGCCTGGGCGAAGTCATCGGGCAGGTAGTAGAGCTCGACCGGGTCGTCGTCGGGATTCCAGACGCCTGGCGCGAACTTCTTCATCGTCTCCGGATCGAGGCTCCAGGGAATCCTCGGCAGTCGCTGTGCGAGCCACCAGCCGTCCTTGTACATGCCGCGGTTCCCGAGCGTCTCGAAGTACTGCTGGGTGTGATGCTCTGGCGCATTCCCGTCGCCGATCGAGTCGGCGAAGGCAGCCCCGTGCATCGGCTGCTGCCGGATCCCGTCGACGTGTTCGGGCTGCGGGATTCCGCTGACCTCGAGGATCGTCGGACCGACGTCGATCACGTGCGTGAAGTGGCTGCGCACCGCGCCGGGGTCGGCGACGCCACGCGGGTAACGGACGACCATCGGATTGCGGGTACCGCCGAGATGCGAGCTGACCTGCTTGCCCCAATCGAACGGGCAGTTGCCCACCCACGCCCATGCGGCGGCGTAATGGGGACCCATCTGGTCGCTGCCCCACGCCTCGAGCCCCCCATACTTGAGCACCAGCCCCATCTGCTGCTCGGGGGTGAGCGGGATCCCGTTCAGGACAGCCATCTCGTTGAACGACCCGGTCAGCGTGCCCTCCATGCTGGCGCCGTTGTCGCCCCAGATCCAGATCACCACCGTGTCGTCGAGCTCGCCCATCTCCTCGATCGCGTCGAGCACGCGACCGACGTTCCAGTCGGCGTTCTCGGAATATCCCGCGTAGGTCTCCATCTGGCGCGCGTAGAGCCGCCTCTGGGTCTCGTCGAGCGAGTCCCAGGTCGGGAACGCGTCGTTGCGGGGCGAAAGCTCCACGTCGTCGGGGATCACCCCGAGCTGCTTCTGGCGTCCGAACGTCTCCTCGCGAATCGCGTCCCAGCCCTGGTCGAACTTCCCCGCGTACTTGTCGGCCCACTGCCTGGGGACTTGGTGCGGAGCGTGGCTGCACCCGGTCGAGAAGTAGGCGAACCACGGCCGCTCGGAGTCCTGGGCCCTGATCCGGTGCAGCCACTCGATCGTCTTCTCCGCCATGTCGTCCGGGAAGTAGTACGGCTCGCCGTCCTTGCCCTCGGGGACCCCGATCACCTTCTGATTCTCGGCCAGGAGAGGGTCGAATTGGCCGGCCTCGCCACCGAGGAAACCCCAGAAGTAGTCGAATCCCAGGCCGGTCGGCCAGCGGTCGAAGGGCCCCGCGGCGCCGGTCTGGTTGTCCGGCGTCAGGTGCCACTTGCCGAACGCGCCCGTGGTGTAGCCGTTCTCCTTCAGCACCCGCGGAACGGGGGCGCAATCCCTGGGGATGGTCGCGTTGTAGCCCGGGAACGGGCCCGAGAACTCGCCGACCATGCCGAACCCGACGCTGTGGTGATTACGGCCCGTGAGCAGCGCCGCCCGGGTCGGAGAGCAGAGGGCAGTGACATGGAAGCGGTTGTAGCGCAGTCCCTCCTCGGCCATTCGGGTGTAGTTCCGCGTCTCGATCGGGCCGCCGAACGTGCTCGGATTGCCGAAGCCGGCATCGTCGATCAGGACCAGCAACACGTTGGGGGCGCCCTCCGGCGGCCTAACCTGCGCCGCCTGGTTCCAATCGGGCTCGGAGCCGTCCAGGGTCCGCTTGGTCACGCCCGCGAACGGCGGCCGGCGGATCGGCAGCTGGGTCCTGTCGATCGAGTCAGCAGTCATCTCCGTTCACACTCCTTCGCGGTCGCGGCGGCCGACCTGGCAGGTTGATCCGATCAAACAGCGGACACGGTCGGCGCGCATCACCCCGATCGCATGAAATTGGCACTTCGCGCCCGCCTTCAGCGCGAGGGTCTCGCGCTGAATCGCGGAGGGGGTGCCGGCTCATGCATCGCGGGCGCAGCGAAACCCGACGTTCCCAGTCGAGCTGTCAGGCGTCAAGCCCTGCCGAGCGGCAACCCGGTAGCGGCGACAGTACGAGTGGTGACAGAGGTAGGAGCCGCCCTTCTGGACTCGGTGCGTTCCCTCCGCCGGCCCGTGTGGATCGTGCACTTGGTCGCGCTGGTGGAATGTCAGGCTCAAACCAGTCGGCGGTCCACTCCCAGACGTTGCCGGTCGTGTTGTGGAGGCCGTAGCCGTTGGGCGGAAAGGCCTGGACTGGGCAGGTGCCGTAGAAGCCGTCCGCGGTCGTGTTCTCGCTCGGGAACGTTCCCTGCCAGACGTTCATCCGGTGCTCGCCGCCGGGCTCGCGATCGTCGCCCCACGGAAAGGGCCTGCGCTCCAGCCCGCCGCGGGCGGCGAACTCCCACTCGGCCTCGGTCGCCAGGCGCTTGCCGGCCCACGCACAGTACGCCTTCGCGTCCCTCCAGGAGACGTGCAGGGCGGGATGCTCGGCACGCTCTTCGATCGATGACTGCGGGCCCTCCGGGTGGCGCCAGTCGGCACCCTCGACTCGCCGCCACCAGGGCGCCTGGGCGACGCCCTGGGTGGGTGGGAAATCGTCCGGCAGGAGCCCCGCGAAGACGAACGACCAGCCGTAGCGCTCGGCCTCGGTCGAGTAGCCGGTCGCGTCGACGAACACGGCAAAGCGGGCGTTGGAAACCGCGTGACGGTCGATCCAGAAGGGGCTCACGGAAACGCGTCGAACCGGGCTCTCGCCGTCGGCCCGGTAGGCCCAGCGGTCGTCGCTGCCCATCAGGAAAGCGCCGCCGGCCATGGAGGCCATGCCACTGGTCGACCCGGGCTTGACCGCGGTCGTAATCGCGACCGCCGGCTGGGCAGATTCGCGCTGCACGCCGTCCGGAGCGCAGCAGGGCGGCCTCTCATCAGTTCGCATGACCCTCCTATTGAACCACCGTGTCAATCGGGAGAAATCACCCGATCGGGGCGATTGTGTACGCCCCGGTGGCGACCTATCGCCGCCGAGCTCAAGACGAGCTCCGCCGGGTTCGCACGCCGCGGGCAGATTTCACCCGATTGGGGCTATGCCCAACTACGCATGATCAAGTTGAATGGAGTCTGTGCGAGTCACGCGATGGATCAACGGAGCAATCGAGTCAAGGAGGCTGTGAAGATGGGACGAGACAGACGGCAGCGCAGACGACGCGTCGCCGCTATCGGAGGGGCCGCCGCTGCGGCCAAGAAGCACAGAGACGCAAAGGTGCAGCAGGAGGAGGAAGCGGCACCTGCTCAGCAGGCTGCGCCCGCTGAGCCCGGCCAGGCGGTCCAGCCCGCAGCAGGCGGACTGACCCCCGAGGCGATGGAGCAGCTCAAGCAGTTGGGCCAGCTTCACGAGCAGAACGTACTTTCAGACGAGGAGTTCGAGCGCGAGAAGGCAAAGCTGCTCGGTTCCGCCTGAGCGACGCCGGACGCGGCAGGCCGACCCCCAACCGGGATCCGGCCGCCACACCAATCGAGTCCGCTTGAAAGGAGCAACACATGGCCGAAGTGAATGCACCCGTCCTCGAGACCTTGGTGGAGATGAACGAAGGGGTACTGGAGCGCTCTGGTCTCGACGCCGAGACCTTCATGCTCGTGCGGATCGCCGCCTTGGCGGCCACCGGCGCTCCGCCGGCGTCCTATCTCCTGAACCTCGAGGCGGCATCGGAGGTCGGATTGAGTGTCGAGCAGGTCCAAGGCGTCCTGATCGGCATCGCTCCGGTGGTCGGAAGCGCCCGGGTGGCAAGCGCCGGCAGCGCGATTGCCCAGGCCCTTGGGCTCGCTACCGCGATCGCTGAGGAGTCGGAATAGCGACGACAAAACTGAAAGTCGTGGTGTCGGCAGTTCGATTCTGCCCCTCGCCATCGCATAGGCAAGCGGAATGCGGCTCCCGAGATGGGGCCGTTTTCTCGGAGCCGTCCGGCTGCGGGACGGAAGCGACGCTCCCGTGGAAGTCGAGCACGACCGACTTCCCGGTCGCGACGTTCGTCCGCCATGATCGCGTGATCCGCAGCCTGGTGCGAACCGCCGAGAGGAAGGCCGGTTTGCGGCGAGTCGTCCTGCCGCGCCCTTAGAAGCCGGTCATCGTTCGAGGGCCCCGCAGGGGCAAGGGCGCCGATCGTCTCCCGGCGTCAAGTTAGGCTCGCGTAGTTGCGAGTTGCGCGAGGTCGAAGGAGCCTGGGTCGGCGCGGTTTCGACCGCGAGCGGGTCATCCGAACCCTGACGTTCTGGCTGCGGCCTGCCTTCGTTCTGCGTGCGGTCCACCGCTTCCAGAAAATTGCTGGGTTCGATCGAGCACTGGCGCTGTCCTCCATCACGCTGACGGCGCTGATCCCACTCGTGATCATCTGCGGCGGCGTTCTGGCGCAGATCGGGGCGGACGACGCGGCAGACAGGGTCATCGACCGCTACGACCTCACGGGGGGAGGGGCCGATGCGATCGAGAAGCTCCTCTCGCCCGCCGATGGCACGAGCACGAGCCTGGACCTTCTTAGTGCGCTGTTCATCGTGCTCGCGATGCTGAGCCTCACGCGAGCGGTGCAGCGGCTGATCGAGGGGACCTGGGAGCTGGATGCGCTCGGCCTGCGCAATACGCGCAGCGGGCTGTTGTGGGCGGCCGGCTTCATCGCGTATCTCGTGGCCACAGGTTGGATCCACGCTCTCGTGGGCCGGGGGAGCCTCGAGCTGGGCGCATCCCTGCTGGTGCTCCCTCTGACCGCGCTCTTCCTCGTTTGGGGGGGTTGGATCCTGAGCGCGAAGCGGATCGACCGGCGGGACCTGCGGCCCTTCGGCGTGATCGGGGCGATCCTGATCGCGGCCTACTCGGTGGGCGCGACCGTCTATGTGCCCCACCTGTTCAGCTCCTACACCACCGACTATGGCGTTAGCGGTGCGGTGTTGGCGGTCATCTCGACGCTGTTTTGCCTCATGCTCGTCGTTGTCGGCTCAGCAGCGCTTGGACGAGAGGTCGGCGACGAGCTCGATCGTATTCGCCGGGGAGAGCGACCACCTGATCACGAGGTCCGCAGCCAGTGGGACAAGGTGGTCCGTGAGGCGCGGTCGCGCTGGCAGGTCGCTCGCGAGCGGGCCGACCGTCGCCGTCGCAAGGGGCCACGGTGACTACGATCCACCGGTGACAGCGGGCGGCAGGTATCGGCTAGGGTGACGGCGATCCGTACTGGCGCCGCGTCGACGACCCCGGGAAGCCGACCGCCTTCGACGACGAGGTCGAGCTCAAGCCGGAGCTCGAGGTCGAGACCGACGAGCGCGAACTGGAGATCGAGCTCAAATGGTGACCGCCACAGCGACAGACGTCCCCAGTCATGCCGCGGACCTGTCCACGACTGAGAGGGCGGCGGCGGGAAAGGCGGCGCGGGAACGTGCGCCGCGCTCCAGCCACGGGGAATGGAAGCCGGCGACCGACCGCCCCGACCCCGTCGACGTGCTCGAGCGCCAGGCGGCGGACCGGGTCTCCGAGCTCGTGCCCCTGCGTTACGGCCGGATGCTGGTCTCCGCGTTCACCTTCTACCGGGGTGCCGCAGCGATCATGGCCGCCGACCTCGCGGCAACGCCGAGCTCCGGGCTTTGGGTTCAGGCGTGCGGCGACGCTCACCTGTCGAACTTCGGAGGCTATGCGGCACCGGACCGCAGCCTGGTTGTTGACATCAACGACTTCGACGAGACCCTCCCCGGCCCGTGGGAGTGGGACGTCAAGCGGCTGGCCGCCAGCTTCGAGATCGGGGGCCGCGACCGCGGGTTCGCCGACGCGCAGCGACGTGAGGTCGTGCTTTCCGCTCTCCAGGCCTACCGCGAGAACATGCGCCACCTTGCCGGGCTCAGCAATCTCGAGGTCTGGTACCGCCGTGTGGACGTGGATCAGATCCGCGAAGCCTTTGCGCCTGCGGCCAGCAAGGAGGAGAGGCGCAGGTTCGAGCGCAACGTCGCCAAGACACAGCGCAAGGACCGGATGCGGGCGTTGTCGAAGCTGACCGAACGGGTCGACGGCGAGTTGCGGATCCGAAGTGATCCGCCGGTGCTCGTCCCGCTGGAGCAGATGTTCTCGGGCAAGCAGCTCGAGACCGCCGAAGCGAGGATCGGCACGGTCCTCGCGGACTACCGCGAGACCCTCCTCCGCGACCGTCGCCACCTGCTCGACGGCTATCGACACGTGCACACGGCTCGCAAGGTGGTCGGCGTCGGCAGCGTCGGAACCCGGGCCTGGGTCGCACTCCTGATCGGCCGCGGCGAGGACGACCCGTTGTTCCTGCAGGTAAAGGAGGCGCAAGCGTCGGTGCTCGAGCCCTACACGGCGCCGACCGAGTTCGACCACCAGGGGGAGCGCGTGGTCGAGGGCCAGCGGCTGACACAGGCTGCGAGCGACGTCTTCCTCGGCTGGTTGAGCGCAACTGGACCGGACTCTAAGAAGCGAGACTTCTACGTTCGCCAGCTGTGGGACCAGAAGGGCTCGGCGATCATCGAGTTGATGTCACCGAGGACGATGGGCATGTACGCGCACGTGTGCGGTGGCATCCTCGCTCGAGCCCATGCCCGGTCGGGCGACCGGATCGCGATCGCCGGCTATCTCGGCGGTGGCCGCCGCTTCGACGAGGCGGTCGCGGACTTCGCCAGCGCCTACGCCGACCAGAACGAGGACGACTTCGCGGCCTTGAAGCGGGCGGTTGCTGACGGTCGCATCACCGTTGAACTCGAGGGCTAAATCGACGCCGGCCAGGGCCAGCTGGTCAGGATTCCTAGCTAGTCAAGGCCCGAGCCGCCTGAGCGGAGCTTTGACGTCGTAGGCGAGCGCGAGCGGAGCCGATCATGCTGCTTGCCATGCAGGACGGTGTCGCCTGGGAACGTGGCTCTGCCTTGCTCACGGCCCCGCGCCGGCTCCGCTCGCCTTCGCGCAGGTAGCGTCTGCATCATGGGAAGCCCCAACGATCGGTCGATCATCGTCAGGGACCGCGGATGAAGTGGCCGGTCCTCATCGTCCTCGGGGCGGCCCAGTTCCTGATGGTCCTCGACCAGGCCGTCATGAACGTCGCGATCTCGCAACTGGTCGATGACTTCGACACGACGGTGACAACCATTCAGACGGTGATCGCCCTTTACGCGCTCGTGATGGCGGCGCTGATGGTCACGGGCGGCAAGCTCGGCGATATCTGGGGCCGCCGAAGAGTCTTCGCGATCGGCCTCGTGATCTACGCGTCGGGATCGGCGCTCACTGCGGCCTCGTGGAGTGTCCCGACACTGATGCTGGGCTGGTCGATCCTCGAGGGGATCGGGGCGGCGATGGTGCTGCCCGCGCTCGTCGCCCTCGTGGCGGGCAATTACGCCGGCTCCCAGAGGGCAATCGCCTACGGAGTGCTCGGGGGCGTCGCCGGAGCTGGAATCGCGGTCGGGCCGATTGTCGGCGGGTGGGCGACGACCGAACTCACATGGCGCGTGGTCTTCGTCGGCGAGGTGGTGGTCGCGATGCTGATCCTCTTCGGGACCAGGTACCTGCGCGAGCCCGAGAAGGAAGGGAGTCCGCCCCGGCTGGACTGGGTCGGCTCGGTCCTCGCTGCCCTCGGGATGGCGACGGTAGTCATCGGCGTCCTGCAGGCGAGCAACTGGGGCTGGCTCCGCCCGCTCAACTCACCAGTCGAGCCCTTCGGATTCTCGCTGACGCCCTTCGTGATCGCGGCGGGACTGCTCATCCTCGCGGGGTTTCGGGACTGGGAGCGCCGTCGCGAGAAGCAGGGATCCGATCCACTCGTCCACTTCCGCTTGTTCGGGATCACCAGGTTCCGCGGCGCCCTTTCGATGCTGCTGGCTCAGAACTTGATCCTGATGGGGGTCTTCTTCACCGTCCCGCTCTACCTCCAGGTCGTACAGGGGCTCGACGCGCTCGAGACCGGCGTTCGCATGCTCCCCGCTTCAGCCGGGCTCTTCATTGCCGCGCTCGGCGGCTCAGCGCTTTCGTCGCGCTTCGCGCCCCGGCCGCTCGTGCGCGCCGGACTTGTTGTGACCTTCCTTTCGACGCTGATGCTTCTTGGCGTGATCGAGCCCGACCTCGACAACGCCAGCTTTCTGCTTGCCATGGGCGTGCTGGGAATCGGTATGGGTCTGATCATCTCTCAGCTCGGAAACGTCGCCCAATCGGCGGTGACGGACCGCGATCGAAGCGAGGCGGGCGGCCTACAGAACACCGCGCAGCAGCTTGGCTCATCGCTCGGCACGGCGCTGCTCGGCGCCGTCGTCATCACCGGCCTGATCACGGCCTTCACCAATAACATCGCCGCCGATCCGCGGGTGTCCCCGGAGGCCGAGCAGCAGGTCGAGATCAGGATCGCCAGCGGGGTCAGCTTCATTTCCGCGGACGAGGTCCGTACGGCCGCAACCGAGGCCGGCGCCGAGCCCGAGGAGGTCGATGCCCTGGTCGAGGGCTACGAGGACGCCCAGCTCAACGCCCTGAAGACGGCGTTCCTGTTCGCGGGGTTCATAGTGCTCGCCTCGTTTTGGGCCACGCGCAACATTCCCAACGAGCGTCTTGTGGAGTCGCGCGCTGGACCCGCTGCGCCTGATGCCGAGGCGGCCTGATCGTGGCGCGTGATGTCGGCCACGATCGCAGGGCGGCCGGCGACGATGACAATCCCGTCGTTGAAGAGCCCCCCAAGCGCGTCGAGAGACCCGACGATGAACGCGACCATTCCGGCGAAGGCCGGCCATCCCGAGTCGGTCGTGCGGCCCGACCGCGAGTTGTGATCGTCGGTGGCGGGTTCGGAGGGCTCGCCGCCGCGAAGGAGTTACGAGGGGCCGACGCCGAGGTGACGGTCGTGGATCGCATGAGCCACCACCTGTTCCAGCCCCTCCTCTACCAAGCTGTGGCCGGCAGCCTCTCCGAGGGTCAGATCACACCGCCGATTCGGGTGCTGCTGAGGCGACAACGAAACGCGCGCGTGTTGATGGCGGAGGCCACGGACCTCGATGTCGACGGTCACAAGCTCAGCCTCGATACCGGGGAAGAGCTCGACTACGACAGCCTGATCCTCGCCTGTGGGGCCGAGACCTCGTACTTCGGTCACGACGAATGGAGGCGGGTGTCGTTCGGCTTGAAGACTCTTGCGGACGTCGTCCGGCTGCGTGGTCACGTCTTCTCGGCATTCGAACAGGCCGAGCGGGCGACCGACTCAGCCACCCGAGAAGAGTGGCTGACCTTTGTCGTCGTCGGCGGCGGCCCGACGGGCGTGGAGACGAGCGGCATGCTCGCGATCCTCGCCCGCGGCCTGCGGCGCGACTTCTCACGGGCCGATACGACGAAGGCCCGTGTGATCCTCGTCGATGCCGGCAAGCGCGTCGTCCCGGCTTTCAGCGAGAGGCTGTCGGCCAAAGCCGCCGAGGGACTCGCTTCACTCGGGGTTACGGTGCGCGAAGGCCTTCGGGCGACCGCGATCGACGACAGGGGATTGACGGTAAAGGCGGGGGAGATTGAAGAACGGATCGGCGCGAGGACGGTTATCTGGGCCGCGGGCGTTGGCGCCGCGCGGCTGACCGAGGTCGTGGCGCGCGCGACGCGCGCCAGCACCGACCGGGGAGGACGAATCGAGGTCAATCCCGACTGCACGATCCCAGGTCACCCCGAGATCTCAGCGATCGGAGACATGGCGAGTCACCCCGGCGCCGACGGCACGGCATTGCCCGGTCTGGCGACGGTGGCGATCCAGCAAGCACGCCACGTAGCAAAGGGGATCCGGGCCGGGCAGCCGGGGGCATCGACTCCATTCCGCTACCTCGACAAAGGTGCACTTGCAGTGGTCGGACGCGGCAAGGCCGTCTGCCAGGTGAGGGGGCGCGAAGTCTCAGGCCGCCTCGCCTTCTACATGTATCTCGGTGTTCATCTGTTCTACCTGAGCGGCGTGCTGGGCAACCGACTGGGCGTGATCAGGGCGTGGATCGGCGCGCGGTTCGGTGTGCTGGAGAACCGGGTGATCCAGGACCAGCTCCCCCCAGGCGAACAGTCGGTCGAAGAGGCAGGAGCGACCACTCGACGGCCAATCGGGTCGAGGCGGCCTAACCGGGGTCGTGTGCGATGACCGACAGTGCCTCAGTCATCGAGGGCGGCGGCGACACCGGCGTCCCATGCCATCCCCTCGTCGGCCCAGCTCGAGCGGGAGTCGAGCTGGCGCGCGGCTCTGACCGCTGCGCGGCCGAGCGCGTTGGCGTAGGTGGGGAACGAGAAGGGAACCAGCGCGAGCTGCTCGACCTTCATCCCGGACGCCACCGCGAGCGCTGCCAGCTGGGCGAGTTCGACCGCCCGCTCACCGACGATGTGACAGCCGAGGATCGTGTGGCTCTCGCGATCTGCGACGAGCTTGCAGAACCCCGTGGGGCGACCGTCGATGATCGGGCGCGGCATCGACTCGAAGCCCTCTGTCCCCACGACGACGTCATGGGTCTCGCGAGCGGTCGCCTCGGTGAGCCCGACAGAGGCGTATTCCGGATCGGTGAAGCTGCCCAGAGGACTGACCTCGGCGGGAAGGACCTCAGTGCTTCCGACGGTGGCATTGGTCGCGGCGAGGTAGCCCTCGCGCGCCGCCTCGTGGACGACCATGAGGTGCCCGGTGACGTCTCCGGCGGCGTAGATGCCCGGGGCGGTCGTGCGGAGCTGGGAGTCCACCTTGATGTAGCCGCCGAGGTCGGTCTCCACCCCGGCGACCGCGAGGTCGAGCTGGTCGGTGTTCGCGACCCAGCCGACCGCGACCACGGCCAGCGTCGCGTCGATTTGTGCCTCTTCATTGCTCCCGGAGTAGACGAGTCGCACTCCGGCGGGAGATGGCTCGAAGCGCTCGATCGTTCCGGCGTGCTCGAGGACGCGCACGCCGGAGCCCTGCAGCGCCCCGCTCATCGCTGCCGCCACCTGCTCGTCCTCGCTCATGAGGATGCGGGGGGCGGCCTCGAACAGGGTGACCCGCGAGCCGAAGGCATTGAAGATCGAGGCGATCTGGACCCCGGTCGCACCGGCGCCGATCACCAGCAGCGAGTCGGGTGCCGATTCGAGGCGCCAGGCGTCGCTGTGGGTGCAGGTCAGCTCGAAGCCGGGCAGGGGGAGCTGCCGCGACACGCCGCCGGTGCAAACGATGACGTTCGCGGCTCGCAGCCGCGGTCCGTTGTCGCTCTCGATCACGTGCGGCGCGACGAAGCGGGCGGCTCCGGCGTGTTCGTAGAGGCTCACGCCGGCCTGCTGGAGCTCGTCGCGCAAGAGCGCGTGCGCGCGCACGGCGCCGGTGACCTCGCGCACGCGCGCGAGCAGACGCGGATAGTCGAGCGTGGGTTCGCCGGCGCTGATCCCGTAATGCCCGAGTTGCCTCGCCTCCCGCATCAGGCGCGCCGCGTGGGCCAAGGTCCGCACCGGCACCGGCCCTTCGTTGGCGGCCATTCCCCCGAGCTCGTCGCGCGTGACGAGGGCCGTTCGAGCTCCGAGTCGCGCCGCACGCAAGGCAGCGACGACGCCAGCGGGCCCGGCGCCGATGACGATCACATCGAGGTCGTCAGTGGGCAGGCTCGTAGCGTCGCATCTCCTGGGCCGCCTGGGGGGTCCGGGCGCCTGGGAGGCACCGGGTAAGGGGGCCTGCGCCGTGGGCGATACCTCAGTTGAGGTCGCGTTGACCGTGCGCGCGGAGCACGCCGAGGGCCCGATTTGGGACGCCGCCACCGCCCGGCTGTGGTGGGTGGACATCACAGGAGAGCGGGTGCATTGCTTCGATCCGGAGTCCTCTGAGCACAGCTCCTGGAGCACCGCCGGGCAGCCGGGTGGTGTGGTGCTCGGCGCGACGGGCGAGCCGGTGGTGGCAAGCCCGGAGGGCCTGGCGGTGCTCGACCGCAGCACGGGCACGCTGGATCTGCGGGTTCCGATCGAGCAGGACAGGCCCGAGAACCGCGCCAACGACATCAAGGGCGACGGTGGCGGACGCGTCTGGATCGGCACGATGGCCTTCGACAAGCGACCGCGAAACGGGGCGCTCTATCGGGTCGACGGGAGCCGGGTGACCCGTGTCGTCGATGGCCTGACCATCCCCAACGGGCCGGCGTTCGATGAGCGGCGCGGGCGGCTCTACCTCGCCGACACGGCCCTCTGCGTCGTCGATGTGTTCGACCTGGACGCTGCGACGGGTGCCCTCCGCGGTCGCCGGCGGTTCCTCGATCTCAGCCGCGAGCAGCTCTGGCCTGACGGCATGACCGTCGACGGTGACGGCATGCTGTGGGTGGCACTGGGACGAGCTGGGGCAGTCCACCGCTACCGAGCGGAGGGCACGCTCGACGACGTCGTAGAGCTGCCGACCTCGAATCCCACCTCCGTGGCCTTCGGCGGCGGCGACGGCGGCGACCTATACATCACGACATCATGGGTCGACTCCGAGCGGCGTGCCGACGAGCCGCTGGCGGGCTCGATCTTTCGTTGCCGGCCCGGAGCGACGGGCCGACCCTCGCCACGCTTCACGGACCTCCCCCGACGAACCGAGAAAGGCGTCACACAATGATCGAGCGCATGGTCTTGTTCGGAGCTTCCGGTGATCTGACCAGCCGCCTGCTGCTGCCCGCGGTCGCCCAGTTGGCCGAGGACGGACTGCTACCAGATGGGTTGACCCTGGTCGGGTCCGACATCACCGACTGGTCGACCGACGACTTCCGCGAGCACATCGCCGGCAAGCTCGCGGGAGCATGCGGAAGTCACGCCGGCCACACGCGATCGCGTCGTGAGCATGCTGAGCTTCCAGCCAGCCGACGTCACCCGGTCGGAGGACGTCAGCCGCGTGATCGGCGACGACCATCCGGACACGCTGGTCTACCTCGCGCTGCCACCGAGCCTCCTGACGAAGGCGCTGCCGGCGCTAGCCGCGACGGGTTTGAGCTCCGCGGACGCGGTGGCGATCGAGAAGCCGTTCGGCACCGACCTGGCCTCGGCACAGCACCTCAACGAGATCCTCCGTATCGAGCTGCCGGCCCCCACGATCTTCCGCATCGACCACTTCCTCTCCGACGAGCTCGTCCGCCGCGTCATCGTCCTGCGCTTCCTCAACCGCGTCTTCGAGCCGGTTCTCAACACGGTGCACGTCGATCGGGTCGACATCAGCTGGCTCGAGAGCCTCACCCTCGAGGGCCGGGCCTCCTACTACGACGGCGCCGGCGCCCTCAAGGACATGGTGCAGAACCACCTCATGGAGGCCATGGCGCTGGTCCTCATGGAGCAGCCGGCGAGAGCCGACGCCGACTCCTTCAGGGACGTGCGCGTCGAGGCGCTGCGAAGGGTGGCCACGCCCTCGTCGGAGCGAATGCGCAGCGACTCGATCCGGGCCCGGTACGCCGCCGGCAAGATCGGTTCACGGCAGGTTCCCGCCTACGTAGACGAACCCGGGGTGGACCCCAGCCGCGAGACCGAGACGTACGCCTCCCTGACCGTTGGCCTGAACAGCTCGCGGTGGGACGGCGTCCCTTTCACCCTTCGGTCCGGCAAGGCCCTCGAGACGGACTCCGCCGAGATCGCCATCCATTTCCGTCCGCTCCCCCGATACCTGACCGACCGGTTTCCCGGCGTTGAGCCGAACGTGCTCACGATCGGGCTCATAGATCCGTACGTGCGCGTCGCCACGACGCTCAACGGTCCGGAGCAGACGGCCGAGATCCGCCGGCTCGAGGCCCGCTCGACGCCGCCGAGATTCTCGGCCTACGCCCACCTCATCGACGAGATGCTCCAGCGCAACCCGATGCTGTTCATCCGCGGCGACGAGGCCGAGGAGGCCTGGCGGATCATCGACCCCGTGATGGCGGCGTGGGCCGCCGGCGACGTTCCGATGCAGCAGTACGCTGCCGGCGCAGCGCCCCCGGGCCCCGTGCTCTGACGCCTTCGTCATCGTTGCTCACGACGTGTATTCGGGAATCCGCTCGGCGAGGATGATCCGTGCGGCAGCCCCGATGAGCGCCAGATGGGAGAAGGCCTGGGGGAAGTTGCCGAGGTGTCGGCCTGTGCTCGTGTCGAACTCCTCGGCGAAAAGGCCGAGCGGTGAGGCGACACCGAGCAGGCGGTCCATGAGGTCGCGCGCGCGTTGCACCTCACCAACGATCGCCAGCGCCGAGACGAGCCAGAACGAGCAGATCAGGAAGCTGCCCTCCTTGCCCGAGAGGCCGTCGTCGGTCTCATCGGTCTTGTAGCGCAGGACGAATCCGTCCTCGGTCAGATCGTCGGCGATCGCATCGACGGACTTGCGCATGCGCTCGTCGTCGCCGGGCAGGAACCCGAAGGTCGCCGCCAGCAGCGTGGACGCGTCCAGAGCGTCGGTCTCGTAGTGCTGGCGCAGGATGTCGTCGCGCACCCCGTGCTCGAGGATGTCCGCCTTGATCTCGTCGGCGGTAGCCCGCCAGGTGGCCTCCAACTCCGGCTCGCCGCGGAGGCCGGCGAGCTTCGCCGCTCGGTCGAGCGCGACCCAGCACATGAGCTTGGAGGAGACGTAGTGCTTGGGCTCGCCGCGAGCCTCCCAGATCCCCTGGTCGGGCTGCTTCCAGACCTTGGTCGCGCACTCGGCTTGGCTCTGGACGATCGGCCACAAGCGCCTAGGCAGTCGCTGGCTGCGGCGCGTGTGGAGGAGGATGGAGTCCAGCACGGCACCGAAGACGTCGTTCTGGCGCTGATCGAAGGCGCCGTTGCCGATGCGCACCGGCTGCGCGCCCGCGTAGCCGGAGAGCTCGTCGCGCGTGGACTCGGTCAAGTCGCGGCGCCCGTCGATCCCGTACATGATCTGCAGGGAGCCGTCCTCGTTGGCCTCGAGATCGGCGACGAACTGCATGAACTCGTCCGCCTCCCAGTCGAGGTCGAGGTAGTGCAGCGCCTGCAGCGTGAAGGTCGTGTCGCGCATCCACGTGAACCGGTAGTCCCAGTTGCGCTCCCCGCCCGGGGTCTCCGGCAGCGAGGTCGTCAGCGCGGCCACGGTGGCCCCGGTGGGCATGTACGTCAGGCCCTTGACGGCCAGTGCCGAGCGTTCGATCGGCTCGCGCCAGCGATGGTCGACCCGACGAGACCGGTCCAGCCAGGCGCGCCAGTAGCGCGTGGTAGCGGCGAGCCTGCCGTTGGCCTCGTCGATGTTCTGCGGCGACGCGAGCTCCTCAGCCCACGACAGCGAGCAGTAGACCTGGTCGCCTTGGTGCGAGGGTGTGTCGGGCTCTGACCCGGTCGCCCTCGACGCCGAGCGCCATGTCGGACTGCAGCCTGATCGTCTGGCTGGCGCCGGTTGCGTCGGCCGTGTGGTCGCTGCCGTCGGCGAGCGACCACTCCGCTGGCGTGCGTCCGTAGTCGAAGACCGGCTCACACACCAACTCGACGTCGACGCTGCCCGAGAGGCAGAGGACCGTGCGGACGAGCATGTGGTCGGCGTCGTCGTCGGTAGGGGGCCGGGTGTGCGGGGTGATTTCGTCCGCGTGGCGGCGCGGGCCGATGGTCAGCGCGTCACGGACCAAGATCCACCCGGTCGGCGCGCGCCACGTCGTGGTGAGGCTGTTCGTGCCCGGCTCGTAGACCCGCGACGTCGGGACGTTGACCCCGAACGGGCCCAGCCGGAAGGCACCCGCTCCGCGGTCCAGCAGGCTTCCGAACACGCTGGGGGAGTCGAAGCGCGGCACGCAGAGCCAGTCGATAGTGCCATCCGGTGCGACCAGCGCGCCGGTATGGCAGTTGGACAGGAACGCGTAGTCGGCGATCGGTGGGAACGGCGACGGCGCCGCGGCGCTCTGAGGCGCAGGCGCACCCGCCGGTTTGCTGTCTGTGCGTTCGCTGCGCGCCGGCTTCTCCAGGTGCTTGGGCTTCGCCGCGCTCATGGGGCCACCCACGGCCCGTAGGCGCGATCGTCGCCGGACGCCTCCGCGGACCGGGGTCCCCCGCTGGCGCTCGCGGTCATCCGTGGACGAGGTCGTAGCGTGGTCCTCATGCGTGCCTTTCGTTCGGTGGACGCTGGGCGGGCGACTCCGATCTTGGCGTAGCCAGGCCGATGGCGCATCCCCATTTTCGGGTGATTTCCCGTCGGGCTCACGTCCTCGGCAGGCACCATCCCCACGCGCCAGCCCGGATCGCATGCCGCCGACACCGAGCGCGGGCCACCGGACCCCGACTACGCTCCCGCGTAAGGATGTCCTCGAGGATGGGTGAGACGGGAGGGTCGGGCCGAGAGTGGGCACGCGTTGCGGAGCGGATCAGCGACGCCTTCGGCCTCGTCCTCCTGCTCGTGCTCGCGACGTACGTGGTGGCATCACTGACCGCATTCGACGGTTGGAGCGCCGTGGCAGTCTTGGCTCTGGGATGCGCAGCCGGCGCGTTCGGGCTGGCTAGCGCCGGCGCCGGGACGGTCATCGTTCGCTGGGCCGTTGCTCTGGCCGTCGGATCGGTGACCCTCGCAGTCATCGCGGAGCTCTCCGGCGAGCGCGCTTTCCTCGCGACCGCGGCGCTCACGCAGACGTTCCTCCTCGCCTCGGCGGCCGCGGCCATTCTGCGCGCGGTAATCGGCGCATTGGAGGTCGGCTTCCGGACCATCCTGGGAGCGATCAGCGTCTACATGATCTTCGGCCTGCTTTTCACCTCCCTCTATGCCGCGATAGACCGGCTGCAGTCAGGGTCGTTTTTCGGCGCCGGGGAGCCCCATGACGGCGATTTCATTTTCTTCAGCTTCACCACGCTGACCACGACCGGCTACGGCAATCTGGTCCCTGGGGGGCAGCCGGGGAAGATGTTCGCCGGGCTGGAGATGCTGCTCGGACAGATCTTCCTGGTCACGCTGATCGCGGGCCTGGTCAGCCTCTGGCGGCCGCATCGCCGCAGGGCCGCCCCGGACTTGTCCAATGATGCGAAGCCTTAGAGGGCGGGGGCTGCCGCGTTGATGGCGTCGGGGCCCGCGATCAGAGAGGTTCTGGGACACCCGGCGGGCGGCCGCGATCGCGGCGCTCCTCCTGCCGCCCTTGATGCTGGTCCTGGCGCTCGTCGTCATGGTGCAGGAGTTCCCTCGAGTGTTGCTTGTCCTCGCATTGCTTCTGATCGGGCTTGCCGCCGTCTGGTACGGCCTTCTCCGCAGGGGCGCTGCCAGGACCATGGGTTTCGCGGTTGGGATTCTCGCGCTCGCGACGACGCTGATCGTGCTCGTGAATGACGGGGACCACATCGTCGCGGCAATCGTGATCGTTGCTGGGCTGGCGGTTGCGGCGATTGCGGCAAAGGCCGCGATCGCCTATCACGCGCCACTTCCCGAGGCGCCGGCGCCGAAGCGCGCCGTCCTCTTCTACAACCCGAAATCGGGGGGCGGCAAAGCGGAGAAGTTCAAGCTCGCCGAAGAGGCCCAGAGAAGGGGCATTGAGCCGATCGAGTTGACGCTCGGCACCGACCTGGAGCAACTGGTGCGCGACACGGTGGCCGACGGCGCCGATGCGGTGGCCATGGCCGGTGGCGACGGCTCGCAGGCGGTGGTCGCGATGGTCGCGGCCGAGCTCGACCTCCCCTACGCCTGCATCCCGGCCGGGACCCGGAACCACTTCGCCCTCGACCTCGGGGTCGACCGCGACGACGTGGTCGGCGCGCTCGAGGCGTTTGTCGACGGGGGCGAGCGCCGCGTCGACCTGGCTGAGGTCAACGGCCGCGTCTTCGTCAACAACGTCTCGCTCGGCCTCTATGCGGAGGCCGTCCAGCGGGAGGGGTACCGCGAGGCGAAGCTGCGGACGATCCTCGACACCCTCCCCGACGTCCTCGGTCCCGAGGGAGAGGGCCTCGACCTGCGCTGGAGGGGGCCGGGCGGCCACGAGCACTCCTCGGGGGCAGCGATCCTGGTCTCCAACAACCGCTACCGGCTCGGGCGCGCCGTCGGCTCCGGAACCCGCCCGAGGATCGACGACGGCTTGCTCGGAGTGACGGTGGCCTCCGAGCCGACCGGGCGCGGCCAGCGTGGGCGCCTGCCGCAGCGACCCTGGCGCGAGTGGTCGACCCCCGAGTTCGAGGTCGACGCGGATGGCCCGATCGCCGCCGGCATCGACGGTGAGGCGGTGAGGCTTGACCCCCCACTTCGCTTCCGGATCAGGCCCGGGGTGCTGCGGGTCCGGATCGCCCATGAGCATCCGGGCGCCTCCCCGTCCGCCGCGATGCCCGAGGATTCCTGGGACGGTGTCCGCGCCCTCGCCCGGATTGCGGCCGGACGCCCGCCGCGAGCACCGGCTCGCGTCGCCACGCTCGGGCCGCGGCATGACCCGAAAAGACAAACCCCTAGACAAAGGAGAAACGATGGACATCATCGAGGTCGAGCAGAAGGAGACGGTCAGCCGGAAGGAGGTCGCGACCCGGTTGCGGAGGCTCGCCACCATGCTCTCCAAGGGCAACGAGATCAAGTTCGAGCAGGGCGGGATGACCATGACAGGTCCACGTCCCGGACGAGGTGCAGCTCAAGGTCGAGGTCGAGGTCGAGACCGACGAGCGGGAGCTCGAGATCGAGTTGAAGTGGTGACGCCGGCAGTAGGCGCTCACCCGACGTGAACGCCGGCGACCCGTCTCCCTCTGCGGCCGCGGCGGGCCCGGGCTTCGCGCGCTGGCTCGACGAGGCCGAGCGCCTCGACGTCGCCATCTACGCGGCGATCGCGGCCACGCCCACGCCGGCGATGGACGGCGCCATGAGTCGGCTGTCGTCTGCCGCCGACTACTCCCGCCTGTCGCTCGCCTCGGCTGCCGTATTGGCGGTGGCCGGTGGGCGCCGCGGGCGCCGCGCGGCGGTGACCGGGCTCGCCTCGGTTGCGGTCGCGGCGACAATGACGAACGTGCTTGCCAAGCCGCTCGGCCGGCGCCGACGCCCCGACCGCATCGCTCAGGAGGTGCCGCTCGCCCGCCACGTTCGGATGCCGGTCTCGAGTTCGTTCCCGTCCGGGCACTCGGCGGCGGCGTTTGCGTTCGCGACCGGAGTCGCTCACGCCTCCCTCGTGGCGGCCATGCCCCTGTATGCGCTTGCGACACTCGTCGCGTACTCCCGGATACACACCGGCGTGCACTATCCCGGCGACGTCGTGGCCGGATCGGTGCTCGGCGCCGGGCTCGGCGAAGCGACGGCCCGTGCGCTCGACGGCACTGTGGGGACCGGGGCGCTGGATGTCCTCCCGCTAGCGTCCGGGCCCCGTGCTGCTCCCCTTCTGTGCCTCGGCGGCGCTGATCGTCGCCGCTTCCCTGATCGCCGGGCAGGCGGTCCTGTCGCTGTGCGGTCGCCGCGAGGTGACGTGGCTCGCGGGCCCGGTTGGACTGGCCGTGCTGCTGACCGCCGCCGGGATCGTCACCTCGGTCGACGGCCGCGGGGCGGCGGTGGCCGTCGTGCTCGCTGCGCTGGTGGCGCTGGCGATCGCGGTCCTCGTCCTCCTGCGGCCGCTCCTGCCGCCGCAGGGTCCGGCCGTGGCCGCGGCACTGGCGGCGGGCGTCGTCGCCTCGCTGCCGTTCATTGCCGCCGGGCGAATCGGGGTCCTCGGAGTGGGCCTGGTCAACGACGACATGGCCTCGCACCTGCTGCTCGCGGACTGGCTCAGCGAGCGGTTCCGGCCCGAGCCGCTGCTGATCGACCAGGGTTATCCGCTCGGCCCGCACTCGCTGGTCACCGGGATCGGCGCGCTGCTGAGCGCGGGCTCGATCGACGTCTTCGCGGCCCTCACGGTTGCGATCCCGATGCTGACCGCCGGCCTCGCGGCCGACGTCCTCGGGGCGCGCCGTCCCGCGATTCGGGTCGCCGTTGGGGTGCTCGTCGCGCTCCCGTACATGGCCGCGGCCTATCTGGCGCAGGAGGCCTTCAAGGAGCCGATCCTCGCCCTGCTCCTGCTGGGATTCGCCCTGCTGCTGCCAACCCTTCGGTACCCGACCGATGCCTTGCCGCTGGGGTTGATCGCGGCCGCGGCCGTCTACACCTACAGCTTCCCCGGGCTTGTGTGGCTGGCCGGGACGACCATCGTCTGGGGCGCGCTCGAGGCGGTTCGCTGGCGTCGCCGAGCCGGCCGGTTCGTGCGGCGCACCGGTCCGTTCGCGCCCGCGACCGCCGGCGTCCTGCGCCGCGTTGCGCCGTCGGCCGCCGATGTTGCGCGCGGAGCCGCTCCGGCGATCGCGGCGGGACTCGTGGCGCTGTTGATCCTGACGCTTCCCGACTGGGGACGGATCGCCGACTTCACGGACTTCCGCGCGCTGGACCCGGACCGTGCGAACGAGGGCGGCCTCGGCAATCTACGCGGGCACCTGTCGCCGCTCGAGGCGTTGGCGGTGTGGCCGACCGGTGAGTTCCGCCTGTCCGCCGGAGCCGGGAGCCTGCCCGCGATCGTCTTCTATGTTGGGGCGGCGCTCGCGGCGCTCGCCGTCGCCTTCGGCCTGCCGCGCTGGATCCGCCGGCACGGAACATCGGTCCCGGCGGCGCTTGCCGCCGCCGTCCTCATCTACGTGGGCGCCCGCGCGTTCGGCACCGTCTACACATCCGCGAAGGCGCTCGCGATCGTGGCGCCCCTCGTGCTCCTCGTCGGGCTCGGCGGGCTGGTCGAGGAGCGCTGGCGTCCGCTCGGCCTGTCGCTCTTGGCCGCGGCCTTCGCGCTCGGCGCCGCGCTCTCGAGCTTTCTCGTGCTGCGCCAGGCGCCGGTGGGCCCGACGGATCACATGGACGAGCTCGCCGAGATCCGCCCAGTGGTCGAGGGCGAGCGGGTGCTGTTCCTCGGCCGCGACAACTTCGTCCTCTACGAGCTGCGCGGATCGACCCCGTTCACCCACGTGCGCAACTTCTACGACCCCTACTTCGTCAAGCCCAACTTCGACCTGCGCGAGGTCGCGTCGAAGTTCGACTTCGACTCGATCGCCGCCGACAAGCTCTCGCGGTTCCCGTATGTGATCACGACCCGGGCGGCCTATGCGAGCGGGCCGCCCCCCTCGTACGAGCCGATCCTGGAGACCGACTCCTACGTCCTGTGGGAGGCGCCGGGCGGACCGGTTCGCCGCCAACCCGTGGAGCGCGGGCCGGAGCCGGGGGCGACGGTCCGGTGTGAGGCGGCGCCGGGCGTCGCCCCGACAGCGGTCTTCTCGGCGCGCCCGCTGCGCGCCGAGCCCAGCGAGTGGTCGCCATCGGCGACGATCGAAAGCGGCGCCTCCGCGAGCGTCGACCTCGACCTCGCCCCCGGGGAGTGGGCGATCTCGCTGCAGTACGACTCGACCCGTCCGGTGACGTTGACGGCGCCCGGGCTCGAGCACACCGTTCCCGCCAACCTCGACTACCGCGGAGTGATCCCGTACTGGCCGGCGGGCGAGATCAACGTGGATCGAGGCGGCGCCACCACCCTCGAGGCGACGGTGGACACACCACCGCTGCCCGGGCGGCTCCTCGGCGCGGACTCCGTGGCCCACCTGGGCTCGGTCGCGGCGACCCGGGCCGGCCCGAGCTACGTCGAGGATGCCTCCCCGCCGCATCCGGGGCTCGGCGAGCTGGTCGTCTCCGCTCGGGCGGGCATGCGGGCGCTACGGGGACTGGACCCGCTAGCGCTCACCGACAGTCCCGAAGCCCGCCGTATATAAGCCCCCCATGGACCTGGGTTCGGGGAGGCGCTCCTGATCATCGGGTGCGCTGCTGGCCGTCGCCGCGGCGCTTTCGGGGCTGATGAAGCGGACGGTGCTCTCGACCTCCGTGCTGTCGGTGACGCTCGGGATCGTGCTCGCGCTCACCGGTGTGATCGACGTCGACGTCAACGACGTCGGAGTTCTCGAGCTGATCGAGTTGGCCCTGATCCTGACCCTGATCGCCGACGGGCTCGTGGTTGAGCGTGAGCTCTTGGCGGTGCATTGGAGTCCCCCGGTGCGGGCGCTGACGCTGGCCATGCCGATCACGCTGGCGCTCCTGGCGCTCGGCGCGCAGGTGCTCTTTCCCGAGCTCACCTGGGCCGAGGCCTTCCTGCTCGGGGCGGTGCTCTCGCCCACCGATCCGGTGGTCACCTCGACTGTCGTCACCGCCCAGCGGGTCCCGGCGACCATCCGCCACACGCTCAACCTCGAGTCCGGGCTCAACGACGGGCTGGCACTGCCGTTCGTGCTCTTCTTCCTGGTCCTTGCCACGCCGGGGGGTGACGCCGGAAGCGAGGCGGCGAAGCTGTTCGGGGAGGCGGCCTTCGGCGCGGTCGTCGGGGTCGTCCTGGGGCTGGTCGCGGCCCGACTTCATCGCCGCGCTCCCAGGGGGATCACCCTGCGCTACGAGGGCATCTACGCGGTCGGCTTCGGGCTAGCCGCCTTTGGGCTCGCCGACGTCACCTTCGGCAACGGCCTGATCGCCGCCTTCGTGTTCGGGATCGTGCTCGGCGCGGCCGAGCACGACATCCCCGAGCGCTTCGTCGACTTCTCCGAGAACGTCTCGTCGATCTTCCAGGTGCTGACCTTCTTCGTCTTCGGTGCGCTGATCGTCGCCACCGGGTACGACGGCGAGATCTGGCCGCTGGTCGCTTTCATTCCGTTCGCGCTGCTCATCGCCCGGCCCGCGGCCGTGCTCGCGGCGCTGCTCGGGACCCGGATCCCCCGCCCGCAGAGGCTGTTCATGGCCTGGTTCGGCCCCAAGGGGGTGGCCTCGATGCTGTTCGCCCTGTTCGTGCTCGACGCGGCGGTCGAGAACGGGACCCTGGTGTTCGATGTAGCCGCGTTCGTGATCCTGGCCTCGATTCTGGCCCACGGCCTCACCGACACCGTGGGCGCCGGCTGGATCGAGCGGCGGATGCGCGCTCGGGAGGCCGTGGAGGAACCCGGGGACGTCCCCGGCCGCATCCTCGGCTGAGGGACGCCTACTCGGCGAGCTTCTCGACGACGGCCCGAGCGATCTCGGGGTCCACGCCGGTGTGCTTCACATAGAGGCTGACGGCGTCGTCGAGATGGCCGAGGAGCGCCGCCTGCTCGACCTCGGGCGGCGGCTCCGGCGCATCGGCGATGTTCACCTGCTCGTCGCTCATCAGGCGACCGCGGCCTCGGCCAGCCGGCCCTCGACCCACTCGGTCGAGGCGATGTGCTTGGGCATCCCAAGCTCCTCGGGCTCGAAGCCGAGCGCGAGCCCGACCAGCTGCGGAAGGTGGAGCACCGCCAGTCCGAGGTCGCGGTTGACGATCTTGGCGGCCTCGGGCTGCTGCAGGTCCAGGTTGAGGTGGCAGAGCGGGCAGGGCGTGACCAGGCAGTCGGCCCCGGCGTCGAGCGCGTCCCCGAGGTTGGTGCCCGCCTGCCGCAGCGAGGTCTCGCGGTTCATCGTGATCACCGGGAAGCCGCAGCACTTGCGGGCCCCGTCGTACTCGACCACCTCGCCGCCCAGGGCCTCGATCACGTACTCGAGGTAGAGGTCGCGCTCGGGGTGCTCGTCGTAGCCGAGCCGGTCCCTGGGCCTGAGCACGTAGCAGCCGTAGAAGGGACCGACGCGCAGGCCGGAGAGCGGCCGCTGGACCCGGCCCCGCAAGTCGTCCAGGCCATAGTCCTCGACGAGTACCCAGAGGAAGTTCTTGTTGGTGAACCCGTCCCTGTCCTTGACGTACTCGAGGCCTTCGCCGGCCAGCACCTCGTTGACGTGGGCGCGATAGGCCGAATCGGCGTCGAGGCGCTGCTGGCACTCCGACTGCGCCCCCTGACACGTGGAGCAGATGTTCATCATCGCCAGCCCGGTGGACTGCGCGAGAGCGAAGGTGCGGGCGTTGAGGGTGTCGGCGAGCTCCTGGTTGTGCTCGGCGATCACCCCGGCGCCGCAGCAGTTCGCGCGGTCGAGCGTCACCAGTTCGATCCCGAGCCGCTCGGCGACCAGCGCCATCGAGCCGTGCAGCTCGGGCGTGAAGCCGCGGGAGACGCAGCCGGGCCAGTAGGCGAGCTTGAGCCCGTCGGTCATGCGCCATCCCCCCGCTCGCCGGCGGCTTCACCCTCCGCAGCAAGCTCCGAGGGGGCCTCCTCGTCCGGCTCGGGCTCGACTTCCTCCTCGCCACTGATGTAGAGGTTGAGCTGGGTTCGGTGCTCCTCGGCGTGCTCGTAGATGGTCTCGACGTGCTGTTGAGCGTCGCCGGGCAGCTTCGAGTGCACGCCCGGGATCAGCTTGGACAATGAGCGCATCTTGCCCGTGCGGATCCCGCGGATGGCGGTGGGCAACGAGCCGATCAGGCCCGTGATGGCGCTCTTCCGGGGGACCAACTTCCCCTTGATCCCCGGGGCGTAGGACTCCTGCAGGAGCAGCGCCTCGTCGTTGGTGCCCTTCTTGCGGATCATCTTGGTGAACGCCGTCTCGTGCCGGTGGCCGTTGTTGCGGTCGTCGATCTCGGCGTCGGTCCCGGCCTCGCGGCGCAGCCGCATGATCTGATCCATCGGCGCGACGCCCTTCGGGCAGGCGTCGATGCACATGAAGCAATGGGTGCAGTCATAGATCCCGTGCGGGTCCTGGGCGAGGTCGTAAAGGCGCTCGCGCGTTTGCACGTCCCGCGGGTCGCCCACGAACCGGTAGGCCTTGGCGAGCGCCGCGGGGCCGATGAACTCGGGATCGGCCTCCATCGAGAGGCAGGCGGAGACGCAGGCGCCGCACTGGATGCAGGCGATCGTCTGCGTGATGTCGACCATCGACTCCGGCGGCACGATCCGCTCGCGCTCCGGAGGGTCGCCGTCGTCGAGGAGCCACGGAGTGACGCGCCGGACCTTCTCCCAGTGAGTCGACTCCATGTCGGTCACCAGGTCCTTGATCACCGGCATGTTCCCCATGGGTTCGACGACGATCGGGTTCGCGCCACCGTTCCGACGGTTCGGCCTGCTGGTGAGCCTCGCCCAGCTGGGTCTTGCAGGCGAGGGTCGACTGCCCGTTGATCTTCACCCCGCACGAGCCGCAGATCGCCGCCCTGCACGAGCAGCGGACGGCGAGCGAGCCGTCGTGATCGTCGCGTACCTGCAGCAATCCGTCGAGCACGGACAGGGTGGGATCGAGGTCGACCTCGAACTCCTGCCAGTACGGTGCCGGGGCGCCGTCCGCGACCTCGGCATCGGGTTGGTAGCGCCGCACTTTGAGGGTGTACTCAGCCACCGCTCGCCACCCTAATAGGTCCGCTCCGCGGGCTGCCACTGCGTGATCGTCACGTCCGAGTAGCTGATCTCGGGGCCGCGCACGCTCAGGGTCATATCGATGTGCTTGAGCCAGTCGTCGTCGTTGCGCTCGGGGAAGTCCGTGCGGTAGTGGGCGCCACGGCTCTCGGTCCGGTGCAGGGCGGCCACGCAGGTGCACTCCGCGCAATCGAGCATGAAGCCGAGCTCGATTGCGGCCAGCACGTCCTGGTTGAAGACCGAGCCGCGGTCGTCGATGGGCGCCGAGGAGGCCTCCTCCTGGAGCCGTTTGACCGTCTCGAGGGCGGTCTTGATCCCGGCCTCGTCGCGAAACACCGCGACGTAGCGGTCCATCGTCTCGCCCAACTCGCGCCTGATCTCGGAGATCCGCCGGTCTCCGCTCTCCCGCCCGATGAGCTCGGCCACCTCCCGCTCCTGGTCGGCCAGTGCGGCGCTCGACGGACGGGCGGCGTCGACTCGCTTCGCTCGCGCAGCGGCGTGCTTGCCCGAGCGGCGGCCGAAGATCAGCGTGTCGAGCAGCGAGTTCGCGCCGAGGCGGTTGCCGCCGTGGACGGAGACGCAGGCGACCTCACCCGCGGCATAGAGGCCCGGGACCTGGGTGGCCCCGTGGACGTCGGTCTTGACTCCGCCCATGACGTAGTGATTGCCGGGCTTGATGTGGATCGGCTCGCGCGTGATGTCGACGCCGGCGAAGTCCCGGCCGACGAGAACGATCTCGCGCAGCGCCTCGTGGATGCGCTTGCGCGGGACCACAGTGACGTCGAGGGCGACCGTACCGTCGGGGAATCCGCGGCCTTCGCTGATCTCGGTCTGCTCGGCCCGCGACACCACGTCCCGCGAGGCGAGCTCCATCTTGTTCGGCGCGTAGCGCTCCAGGAAGCGCTCGCCGCTGGCGTTGAGCAGATGCGCGCCTTCGCCGCGGGCGCCCTCGGTGATCAGGAAACCCTTGCCCGCCAGGGTTGTCGGGTGGTACTGGATCATCTCCATGTCCATCAGCGGCGCGCCGATCCGGTACGCCATCGCGATCCCGTCGCCCGTGCAGATCAGGGCGTTGGTCGTCGGGCGCCAGATCTGCCCGTTGCCGCCGGTGGCGAGGATCACGTTCTTGGCCTCGAACAGCTCCATCGAGCCGTCGCGGATGTTTCGCTGGACCGCTCCGACGCAGCTGCCGTCGTCGTCGAGGACGAGCGACGTCGTGAAGTACTCCTCGTAGCGGTCGATCTGCTCGGCGAACTTCATCAATTGCTCGTAGAGCACGTGCATGATCGCCTGGCCGGTGATGTCCGCCACGTAGTACGTGCGCGCGGCGGAGGCGCCGCCGAACGCCCTGGTGCCGAGCTTGCCCTCCTCGTTGCGGTGGAACGGGACGCCGAGATGTTCCAGGTGGAGGATCTCCTCGGGCGCCTCGCGACACATGATCTCGATCGCGTCCTGGTCGCCGAGGTAGTCCGAGCCCTTGACCGTGTCGAACGCATGCGACTCCCAGGAGTCCTCCGGGTTGAGCGCTGCGTTGATCCCGCCCTGAGCCGCGTTCGAGTGCGAGCGAACCGGGTGAACCTTGGACACGACTCCGACCGAGACGCCCTCCTCTGCGGCGGCCAGCGCCGCACGTTGACCCGCCAACCCCGCCCCGATCACGAGTACGTCGTGTTTCGGCATCTCTAGGCGATGCTATATGAGCGCCTGGCCGCCACGGCCCCGCTCGGGGCGCTGGTCATGCGCGTTTCGACCGGTCCCCATAACCGCTGGGGAGTCGGGTCGCCGTCAGCGGCCCAGCGCGTCGCGCAGAGCCCTCCCCACCTGCTCGGCCGTGATCACCCCGCGCAGCCGCCCCTCGGCGTCGACGGCGGCGAGGGCGCCGAGACGGCGAAGCGCGTCGTTGCCGAGCAGTGTTTCGATCGGCGCGTCGTCTCGCACGCGCAGAGCGCCGCTCGAGTCGACGCTGAACACCTCCGCCACGCGCGAGGACGCTCGGCTCACCTCAGGCACGGCGTCGGCCGCTCCCCGCTCGAGCATGCCGCGGAACCGCTCGGCGGCGTCCACCACGGGGAACCAGGGCCACCGGTAGCGCAGGAAGTACTCGTCGAGGGCGCGCTCGACGCTCGCCTCCTCGGGGATCGCGACCGGCTCACGATCCATCACGTCGGCGACCGTGATCCCCTCGATCTTGCTCGAGAGCTCCGTCTGGGCGATCGTGCCGCGGGCCGACGAGCCCAGGATGAGCCCGATCAGCCCGAGCCAGATCCCGCCGATCAGATCGCCCTGAATCGCGAGCAGGAGCCCGACCCCGACGAACAGGTAGGAGAAGCCCTGGCCGATCGTCGCGGCGAACCGGGTGGCGCGGTTGCGATCACCAGTCACCTTCCAGGCGATCGCGCGGGCGACGCGGCCGCCGTCGAGCGGGAACGCGGGGATCAGGTTGAACACCAGCACCAGCAAGTTGATGCTGGCCAGCCAGGCGATCAGCGCCAGGACGCCGGAGGTGTCGGCGTCGTCGACCACCCGCATCGCGTCCCAGAACTCGTTGGCGCCGGCGGCGGCAATCCCGACGGCGGCGCAGGCGAGGGCGATCGCGAGGGTGACGGCCGGCCCGGCGATCGCCACCTTGAACTCGGTGCCGGGCGAGTCGGTGTCGCGGGTCATCCGGGCGACTCCGCCGAACATCCACAGGGTGATGTCCGAGATGCCGATCCCGTGGCGGATGGCCACCAGCGCGTGGCCGAGCTCGTGGAGCAGGATCGAGGCGAAGAATGCAAGCGCGCTCGCGAGCGCCAGCACGTAGGGCGCCAGGTCGGCTTGGTCGGCGCCGATCACGGATCGGTAGAAGCTCGACAGCCACAGGATGATCAGGAAGAGGACGAGGAACCAGGAGTAGTCCACCCCGATCCGGATTCCCTTGATGCGGAACAGCGTGAGGGCACCGCGCGCAGGCATGCGGGAATGGTAGGAGGCGCACTGTGCGAGGGGTCACACAAGAGGGCGCGTGCCGTTCGCTAACGTGGACGTCGATCTGGGTGAGCGGTCGCCGGTGGGGGGCGCCGATGTTTTTCCCTGCGCACCTCCGTCCTAGGGTTTAGACCCAACGCATGAGCCGTCAGTCCACACTCGCGATCGAGGCCTCCGGCCTCGAGAAGGCCTTTGGCGAGACGCGCGCCGTCTGCGGCGTCGACCTCGCCGTCCGTCACGGAAGCGTCTACGGGATGCTCGGCCCGAACGGCGCCGGCAAAACCACGACGATCCGGATGCTCGCGACGCTGCTCCGCCCGGACGGGGGCGAGGCGCGCGTGCTCGGGCACGACATCGTGGAGGAGGCCGACGCCGTCAGGAGCCTCGTCAGCCTGACCGGCCAGCTCGCGTCGGTCGACGAGGACCTCACGGGCCAGGAGAACCTCGTCCTGGTCGGCCGGCTCCTGGGCTTGAAGCACGCGCAGGCCAAGGCACGCGGCGCCGAGCTGCTCGAGGCGTTCGACCTCAGCGATGCGGCCACCCGGCAGGTGAAGAACTACTCCGGCGGGATGCGCCGGAGGCTGGACATTGCCGCGAGCATCGTCGTCTCGCACGAGCTGATGTTCCTCGACGAGCCGACGACCGGGCTCGACCCGCGCTCCCGCAACCAGGTCTGGGACATCATCAGGGCCCTGGTCGCCGACGGGACCACCGTGCTCCTCTGCACCCAGTACCTCGACGAGGCCGACCAGCTCGCCGACGGGATCGCGGTGATCGACCACGGCACGGTGATCGCCGAAGGGACCCCCGCCCAGCTCAAGGCCTCGGTCGGTTCCGGCTCGCTGCACGTGCGACTGCTCGAACCCGAGGACCGGCCGGAGGCTGAGCGAATGCTCTCGCAGGTGCTCGACGCGGAGGTCCAGCTGGAGGCCGACCCGGCGGCTCTCTCCGTGGCCGTCGCCGATTCGGCGCGGGCCGCCGATGCGATCGCCGAGTTGAACCGCAATGGCGCCCCTGTCGCCGCATTCTCCCTCGGGCAGCCCAGCCTCGACGAGGTCTTCCTCGCGCTGACGGGCCGGCCGGCGGATGACGGGGAAGCGCCCGAGGAGCCCGCGATGATCGAGGAGGCGGCATGAGCACCCAGCCGACGACGCGAACACGCCGCGAGCCCGGCGCTGACGAGGTGCTCCACGCGGCGCTGTCCTCGGGCGAGCGCCCGCCGCGCGCCAGCGCCTTCTCCGCCGCCATGACCTTCGGCTGGCGGGGGCTGCTGAAGATCAAGCACGTCCCCGAGCAGCTCCTCGACACGACGATCACGCCGGTGCTGTTCGTGCTCATGTTCACCTACTTGTACGGCGGCGCGATCTCGGGGTCGACCGGCGAGTACCTGCAGTTCATCCTGCCCGGGATCCTGATGATGTCCGTGCTGTTCACCACGGTCTACTCGGGGGTGGCGCTGAATACGGACGTGACCAAGGGGGTCGTCGACCGCTTCCGCTCGCTGCCGATCTGGCGCCCGGCGCCGCTGGTGGGCGCCGTGCTCGGCGACAGCGTGCGTTACCTGGTTGCGGGGACAGTTGTGATCGTGGTGGGCGCGATCCTCGGCTACCGGCCGGAGGGCGGCTGGGACGGCGTGCTCGCGGCGATGCTGCTGGTGACGGTCTTCGCCTTCAGCCTCGCCTGGGTGTTCACCACCGTCGGCCTCCTGATGCGTGCCCCGAACGCGGTCATGAACGCCGGGTTCATGGCGCTGTTCCCGATCACGTTCCTCAGCAACGCCTTCGTGCCCCCCGAGACCCTGCCCTCCGGGCTCAAGGCGTTCGTCGACGTGAACCCGATCTCCCAGGTCGTCACCGCCGCACGTGGGCTGATGGACGGGACCGCCTCGGCCGGAGACATCCTCCTGGTGCTGGGGATCGCGCTCGCGCTGACCGCCGTGTTCGCGCCGCTGACGACGTACCTGTATCGCAACCGGGCTTGAGGCCCGACGCCTCCTCCCGCCGTCACACCCCGCGATTGTCGGGTTCGACACCGCATCGGTGCGTAACCCGACAACCGCTGGGGGCTATCGCCTAGAGCCAGCGCTCGTCGAGGCGCCGCACCACGGCCTCGGTCAGGCGCACGGCGTCCGCGACGGTCCCGTAGTCGACCCGGTCGGCCGTGTCCGTGGGCCAGTGGTAGTTGGCCGGCTGCTTCAGATCGGTGACCGAGCACAGCGAGGCGCATTCGTAGCCGGCCGCAAGCGGCACCACGCCGTCGGTCGCGTTGCGAAGCCGCAGGTTCGGGAACAGCGTGATCCCGAGCTCCTCCGCCAGCCCGTCGAGCAGTGCCACGGAGCGCGACGGGTACTCGCGCATCCTCATCATGCCCTCCCCTCGGAGCACGGTCAGGTGCGGCGAGCCGACGGTGTCGATGGAGAGGATGAAGGTGTGCTCGCGTGGCAGCTCGGAGAAGTGGCGCCGCGCGAACGCCTCCATGCCCTCGCATGTCGCCTCCTCGGAGGTCGAGACCAGCATCACCCGGACGTTCTCGGTCGGGCTCGCGGCGAGCGCACTGGCGATTGCGAGGAGGGTGACCACGCCGGTCGCGTTGTCGTTTGCGCCGGGCACCACCTCGCGGGTGCCGATGTCCGCCATCGCCACGGCCGATCCGACGGACAGCACCAGACCCGCCTTCGCCAGGGCGCTGCTGCCGGTGGCGGCTCCGGCGGCCGCGAGCGCCGGCCCGCCGACCACCGGCGCCATCAGCGGCGGGCTCGTGTTCGCCCGCTCGAGCACCCCGGGGAACATGCGACCGAGGATGACCTCGGGGATCGCCGGATGGAAGATCAGCCCGGAATGGGCCGCGTCGTGGTGGGCCACGAGCACCACCGTGCGCTCGGCCTCGCCGGGACCGACCTCGGCGACCACGTTGTGAGCCTGGCGCTTCCACAGCAGGCCGCGGAAGATGCGGCGGCCCGGCGGCAGGTCGTCAAACGCCGCTGCGGCTGCGAGCGCGCCCAGGGCGGCGCCCAGCAGGCGGCGGCCCCGCAGGGCGGCCAGCGCCGCGGCCACTCCACCACCGGCCGCCAGTCCGAGTGGCCACCAGTAGGTGCTGTGGAGGGCCTCCTCCTCGATCCTGGCCTCGGCCCCGAGCTCGCCCAGGCGTGCCACGAGCCACTCGGCAGCCTCCCGCTCGCCCGGGGTGCCGGTGGGACGGTGGATGGCGGCGAGCTGGGTCACTCGCTCGCGCAGCCACGCTTGATCGAGGTGGCTCTGACCCGCGCTCTCGGCGACGGACGTGGTCTCGGCGACGTCCATGGCCGCGGAACCCTACCTGGCCCCTGCCTTGGGCGGCACTAGTGCCCCGTCAACCAATGGACGCCCACCATTGGTGGACGCGGCGCTACTCGGCGGCGGCGGCGAGCTGGCGCTGGCGCTCGGGCGAGATCCGGACGACGTTCCAGGCGAGCCCGAGGCGCTCCAGGCCCCGGATCAGCCAGTCACCGACGTCAAGCTCCCACCACCTGAGCCCGTGAGCGGCGGAGCGGGGGAAGGTGTGGTGGTTGTGGTGCCAGGACTCGCCGAACGACACCAGCGAGAGGAACGCCACGTTCGTGGATTCGTCCTCCACCGCGAACCGGCGCCGGCCGAAGTAGTGGCAGACCGAGTTCACCGACCAGGTGATGTGGTGGAGCAAGAAGGTCCGAACCAGGCCGCCCCAGATCAGCGCGGTGAGCGCCCCGAACAGGGCGCCGTGGAGGAGCCAGCCGAGCGCGAACGGGATCAGCAGGCTGAGCAGCGTCAACCAGGGGAAGGCGCGATCGATTGCCCGCATTCCGGGGTCCTCCCAAAGCTCGCGAGCGTAGCGGCGGGGGTTGGCGCGACCGTGTCCCTCGAACAGCCAGCCGGTGTGCGCGTGCCACAGGCCGCGCAGTCCGGAGCCGTGTCCGACGTGAGGACTGTGGGGGTCGCCCTCGCGATCGGCGTGGGCATGGTGCTTGCGGTGGTCCGCGACCCACGCGATCACCGAGCCCTGTGCGGCCATCGAGCCGGCGATCGCAAACGCGTACTCGATGGGCTTGTGGGTCCGGAACGATCGATGGGTGAGGAGTCGGTGGAAGCCGACCGTGATCCCGAAGCCCGCGACCGCGTACATGAACACGAGGATGGCGAGGTCGACCCAGTCGACCGCGCGGTTCCACAGCAGGACGATGGCGACGATCAGCCCGAGGAACGGGAGCACGACGCCGGCGAGGTTCGCGATCCGGTGCGCCCTGCTCATCGGCGGCGCGGCTTCCGGCTCGGGGTGGCTCGCGGGCATCGCGCGCCCCCGCGCGGCTGGAGCGGCCTTCGTGGTCGTCATCATCGATAGAAAACGACATCTCCGGGCCGATTTCTTGTCGGTCGTGGCGATTCGGCGCGACCGGATTTGTTGATTTCCGACAATTCTCGGCCCGCAGCCGCTAGGGTTGCGCCCGTGGCGACCGCCACCGAGACGCACCCGTGGCTCGAGCTCCCACCGGAGGTGGTCGATGTCCTGCGCCCGCTGATCCCGGATCTCTCTGATGAGATCGTCGGCGCCGTCGGCCGCGAGGTCGAGGCCTACCGGCGGCCGATGGAGGGCACGTTCGGGCGCGCGGTCCGGACCGGCACCGAGCGCGCCCTCAGCCGCTTCCTCGACCTGATCGCCGACGCGCGTGCCGACCAGGGGAGCTCGCGAAGGATCTACGTCGAGCTCGGGCGGGGCGAGTTCGCCCAGGGACGGAGCCTCGATGCCCTGCTCGCGGCGTACCGGGTTGGGGCACGGATCGCCTGGCGGCGATTCGCCGACGCCGGCACCGCCGCCGGTCTCGAGCCCGAGGTGGTGTATCGCCTCGGCGAGGCGATGTTCGCTTACATCGACGGGCTCTCGGCGGAGTCGGTCGAGGGTTACGCCCAGGCGCAGTCGGAGGCCGCGGGCGAGAGCCAGCGCCGCCGCCGCCGGCTGATCGCGATGCTGGTCGACGGGCCGGTCGCCGAGCCCGAGGCCGTGAGGCCCGCTGCGGAGGCGGCCGGGTGGAGCCTGCCACCCCGCCTCGCGGCGATCGTCGCCTCGGGCGAGCGGGCCGAGGCGCTTGCGGGAAGGCTGGGGCCGGAGGCGATCGGCGCGGACCGCGAGGGCCAGGCGGTGATCCTGGTGGGCGATCCCGACGCCCCCGGTCGGGGCCGCACGATCGAGCGTGCGCTCGGCGACATCAGGGCGGCGATCGGCCCAAGCGTCGCGTGGAGCGCGGCGGGCGAGAGCGTTGCTCGCGCCAGGCTCGCCCTGAGGCTGGCGGCCGACGGGGCGATCCGCGCAGATGGTCCCATCCGCGCCGACCAACATCTGCCGGCGCTGGTGATCCACGCCGACCCCGCCCTCGGCCGCGCTCTGGCGGAGCGCTGGCTCGCGCCGCTCGACTCGCTCGGGCCCGGACCGCGACGAAAGCTGCGCGCGACCCTGCGCGCGTGGCTCGATCACCAGGGACGCGTGGAGCAGGTCGCGCGGGCCCTGGAGATCCACCCACAGACCGTCCGCTACCGCGTGCGCCAGCTCCGCGATGCGCTCGGCTCGGCGCTCGATGACCCGGAGGGGCGCCTGGCGCTGGCGATCGCCCTGCGCGCGGCGCCCCGCTCGTAGGGGTGGAACCGCGCGTCGGCGCTCAGACGACCGGCGCGTGACGATCGATGATCCGTGCGAAGTCCGTGCCCGGTGGGAGGGTGCCGAAGGCGCGGCCCCAATCGCCGCCAAGGCGCGACCCGCAGAAGGCATCCGCGACGGCTTCATCGCCAAACCGGACCATGAGCGAGCCCTGCAGCGTCAGCGCCATCCGCTCGACCACGCGGCGGGCCCGCGACTCGATCGCCTCGATCTCGGATAGCTCCTCGCGCAGCGCCGTCACCGCGGCGTCGAGGCGCGGATCGGCGCCCGCCGCCTCCTCGACCTCGGTCAGGAACGCCTCAACCGAGTCCGGCTCGCGGGCCATCGCTCGAAGGACGTCGAGGCACTGCACGTTGCCGGACCCCTCCCAGATCGAGTTCAGCGGCGACTCCCGGTAGAGCCTCGGCATCCCCGACTCCTCCACGTAGCCGTTGCCGCCGAGACACTCGAGCGCCTCGACCGAATGCGACGGAAGCCGTTTGCAGACCCAGTACTTGAGCACGGCGGTGGCGAGGCGCCGCAGCGCGCCGGCGTCCTCGTCGCCGCCCGCCGACTCGTCATAGGCGCGCGCGAGTCGCATCGCGGAGACGGTCGCCGCCTCCGACTCCACGGCGAGGTCGGCGAGCACGTTTTGCATCAGCGGCTGCTCGACCAGGAGCTTGCCGAAGGCGGCGCGGTGCGCCGCGTGCCAGCTCGCGTGCGCAACCCCGGCGCGCATCCCGGCCGCCGACCCGATCACGCAGTCGAGCCGGGTGTGGTTGACCATCTCGATGATCGTCGGGACCCCGCGGCCCTCCTCGCCGACGAGCACCGCCCACGCGCCCGCGAACTCGACCTCCGATGAGGCGTTGGACCGGTTGCCGAGCTTGTCCTTGAGCCGCTGCAGGTGGAAGCGGTTGCGCTCGCCGTCGGGGGTGAAGCGGGGGAGGAGGAAGCACGAGAGCCCGCCGTCGGCCTGGGCCAGGACCA
This sequence comes from uncultured Actinomycetes bacterium, assembly GCA_963788115.1. Lineage (GTDB taxonomy): Bacteria > Actinomycetota > Thermoleophilia > Solirubrobacterales > 70-9 > CAWBFD01. The sequence goes on along the minus strand of CAWBFD010000002.1, from coordinate 252,294 downwards.
GGAACGCATCGCACATCGGGGCCGAGCAGAACCACTTGTGACCGGTGATCTCGTACTCGCCGCCGGGTCCCCCGCCGTTGAGCGCTCGCGCGGTGGTGGTGTTGGCGCGCACGTCAGAGCCGCCCTGCTTCTCGGTCATCGCCATCCCGCACAGCGCCCCCCGCTTCTCCTCGACGGGCATCAGGCGCTCGTCGTATTCGAGCGAGAGCAGGCGCGGCTCCCACTCGGCGGCCACCTCGGGGGTTGCCCGCAGCGCCGGGATCGCCGAGTAGGTCATCGACAGCGGGCATCCGACGCCGGCATCGACCTGGCCCAGCATGCTGAACAGTGCCGCCCGGGCGACATGCGCTCCGGGCCCTGGCTCGCGCCACGGGAGGGCATGCAGGCCGTGAGCGACCCCCACCCGCATCAGGGCGTGCCAGGCCGGGTGGAACTCGACCTCGTCGATGCGGTGGCCGAAGCGGTCGTGGGTGCGGAGCCTCGGCGGGTTCTCGTTCGCCTCGAACCCGAAGCGGATCATCTCCGGCAGCCCGCAGAGGGCGCCCAGCTTCCGCGCGCGGTCGAGCGCCCACTCCCCGCCCTCGCGGCGAAGCGCCTCGCCGAGGACCCGATCTGACTCGAACAGGCTGTAGTCCTCGAGCGGCGGCGGCTGGTTCGTGACCTCGTGGCTCGCCTCCGCTTGGCGCGGCTCGGTGGTGGCCATGCCGGTGATTCTAGGCCGGCACACAAAGTGTGCCGGCTGGGGCTGGTCGGGCGGCGAAGCCGCCGCAAGTGATTACTATGCGGCGCCCCAATGGCCCACACTGTCACCTTCATCCCCGGCGACGGAATCGGCCCCGAGATCGCGGAGGCGACCAGAAGGGTGCTCGAGGCGACCGGAGTCGGGTTCGAGTGGGACGAGCATCCCGCCGGTATCGACACCTACGAGGCTGAGGGGACGCCGTTCCCGGAACGCACCCTGGATTCGATCAAGCGTCACGGGGTGGGCATCAAGGGCCCGACCACCACCCCGGTGGGATCCGGCTGGCGCTCGGTCAACGTGCTGCTTCGCAAGGAGCTGGACCTGTACGCGTGTATCCGCCCCTGCAAGCTGTACGAGGGAGTGCGCTCGCACTTCACCAAGGTCGACGTTGTCATCGTCCGCGAGAACACCGAGGACCTCTACGCCGGGATCGAGTTCGAGCGGGGCAGCGACGAGAACGCCAGGCTGCGGGAGTCGCTTGCGAGCCTGGGCGCCACCGTCCGCGACGACGCCGGGATCTCGATCAAGCCGATCTCGGTCTTCGGCTCGGACCGGATCGTCGAGGCGGCGTTCGACTACGCAAAGCGAAACGGCCGGCGCAAGGTGACCGCCGGCCACAAGGCGAACATCATGAAGTTCTCAGACGGGCTCTTCCTCGAGGTCGCCCGCGAGGTCGCCGAGCGTCACTCCGAGATCGAGTTCGAGGACCGGATCATCGACAACCTCTGCAACCAGCTCGTCTCTCGCCCGGAGGAGTACGACGTGATCGTGCTGCCGAATCTCTACGGTGACATCGTCAGCGACCTCGGTGCCGGCATGATCGGCGGGCTCGGGCTCGCCCCGGGGGGCAATATCGGGACCGAGGCGGCGATGTTCGAGGCGACGCACGGCTCGGCGCCAAAGTATGCCGGCCAGAACAAGGCGAACCCGACGGCGCTGATGCTCTCGGGTGTATTGATGCTCCGCCACCTCGACGAGGCCGAGGCGGCCGATCGGATGGAGGGCGCGATCGCGGAGGTGATCCGCAAGGGCGAGAAGGTCACCTACGACCTGAAGCCGACGCGTGATGATCCGACCGCGGTGGGTACATCGGAGTATGCGGACGCGGTGATCGCCGAGCTTCGGCGTTAGAGCCAGCGAGCAAGCCAACTTTCGAGGAGTCCCGAATGAGCGAGCCACCGGTCAACGTGACGGTCACCGGCGCAGCCGGCCAGATCGGGTACGCGATCCTGTTCCGGATCGCCAGCGGGGAGATGCTGGGGGAAGACACCCCCGTCGCCCTGCGGCTGCTGGAGATCCCTGAGGCGATCAAGGCCGCGGAGGGGACGGCGATGGAGCTCGACGACTGTGCCTTCCCGCTCCTGGCCGGCATCGACCTGTCGGACGACCCGAAACGGGCGTTCGACGGCTGCAACGTCGCGATGCTGATCGGGGCTCGCCCGCGCGGCCCGGGAATGGAGCGCTCGGACCTGCTCGAGGCCAACGGCGCGATCTTCCGGCCCCAGGGGGAGGCGATCAACCAGGGAGCGGCAGACGACGTCAGGGTGTTGGTGGTCGGAAATCCAGCCAACACGAACGCTCTGATCGCCATGTCGCACGCCCCGGACGTCCCCCGGGAGCGATTCACCGCGATGACCCGCCTCGACCACAACCGGGCGATCGCCCAGGTGGCGAACAAGCTGCGGGTGCCGGTGACCGAGGTCACGAACATGACCATCTGGGGCAACCACTCGACGACCCAGTACCCCGATCTGGTCCATGCGAAGGTGGGGGGGCGGAGCGCCTGGGACGCCGTCGACGACGAGGCGTGGATCGCCGAGGAGTTCATCCCGACCGTGGCCAAGCGGGGGGCCGCCGTGATCGAGGTCCGTGGCGCCTCCAGCGCGGGCTCGGCGGCGAATGCCGCCATCGATCACATGCGCGACTGGGTGCTCGGGACCCCCGAGGGCGACTGGGTCTCGATGTCAGTCCTCTCGAACGGGGCCTACGAGGTCGACGAGCCGCTGATCTCGAGCTTCCCGTGCACCTGCGAGGAGGGCGACTGGTCGATCGTCGAGGGCCTCGAGATCGATGACTTCTCCCGCCAACGGATCGAGGCGAGCGTCGCCGAGCTCCGCGAGGAGCGGGACGCGGTGGCGCAGCTGGGCCTGGTCTAGCGGACGTCTCACCGACGTCGATTCGCCAACACAGGAGGTGGGCGATCCGACGCGGGTGGGCGGTGAGGCCCCTAAGTCGCCGTATACCTGCGGCCGTCCTTCTTCACCACGCCCTGCTTCTGCAGGTCGCCGAGCACCCGATAGAGGTAGTTCGGCTTGATCCGCATTCGCTTCGCGATCTCGGATGCGGTGATTCCAGGGTTCTCCCTGATCATCTTCACAGCCTGGTCGCTGCGAGTGTTACGCCGGCCGCGGCGGCGAGCAGTGGTCCTGGTGCGCGATCCCCTGGGCCGTCCCGGGCCTCGCCGAATGGGCTCTGTCAGATGTGAGAGCGCCCGCTCGAGCTTGAGACGCTCGGCGTCGAGCGCACGGAGTCGCTCGCGAATGACGTTGGCCGCCTCGTCGACGGCGCTGGACGGCTTGATTGCCATGTGTGACCTTTCCTTTCAGGCTGGTTGAGGTAGGTGATGTCACCGTTACGCACGGGCCAGTCGCACCAGTGAGCTATGGGAGTGTACGCGTGAGCGTTATGACTGGTGCTGTGCCGGCCGCCGCAGGGTCAGCTCAGCGCGTCCGCTTGCGAGGCAGTGTGCGGAAGATGATGTCCCAGAGCGGGGAGGAGACGCCGAAGCCGTAGCGATGATCCTGGAAGTGGTGTCGCATGTGCTGCTCTCGCAGGCGTTTCCCCAGGTCGCTCTTGGGGACGAAGTGGTGGACGTAGTAGTGGGTGTAGTCGTAGGCCAGGTAACCCACGAGGAAGCCGGCGAACACCGGGTAGGCGATGGGCGTCCCGAGCACGAGCCAGAACGCCCCGAAGAAGATCGCCGCCAGCGGAAGGCTCGCGGCTGGCGGCATCACCAGCCGCAGCTTGTCGTTGGGATGGTCGTGGTGGACGCCGTGGATGACGAAGTGGAGGCGTGATCCGATCGGGTGGTCGGGCTCCCAGTGGAACAGCTTGCGATGCAGCCAGTACTCGGCCAGCGTCCACAGGGCGACGCCACCGAGCGTCAACCCCACGATCTCGAGCGCACCCTGGCCGTCATTGGCCGCCAGGACCACCAGGCCGACGATGATCGGTCCGTAGATCAGCGCCGGGACCGACGGATGGATCCTGGAGAAGAAGTCGAGGAAGCGGTTCTGAAACAGCGGCGGCGATGCGCTGAGCCGGGCTGTCCGTTCCTGAGCCATCGCCCGAATCTTAGTGCTCGGCGGCGTCCCCAAACAGCGCGAATCCATTTCGGCGGGCCGAGAGGAAACTTCGGCGAATTGCGTGAATGGCCCCCACGGGCCGCGGCGGACGGTGCCATGATCGGCCGCGGTCAGCAAGGCAAGGTCAACTGCGACGGGGATTGGGATGAGCCAGGTTGAGCGGCCGGCGCCGGAGGCTGCGGCGGCCATGGGATTGGCGCGAGCCGAGCGCAAGCGCCGAGGCAAGAGCGGACGCAGCTGCGAGGAGTGCTTCTTCCACTGCCACATGCTGTGCGCCCTCGATCTCGACGAGCCCTGCTCGACCTTCCGGCCGAACACGTCGGACGGCTTGGTCCCGCCTCGCCAGCCCGCGTTGCTGGTGCGCCAACCGGGGACCTGATGTCGGAGACCACTAAGATCCGGGCCAGATGGCCGACTTCACCGACACCCTGAGCCGGGTGCCGCTGTTCGCCGGGCTCCCGCGGCGCGAGCTCGAGCGGGTCGCCCAGAACATGGCCGAGCGCAGCTTCTCCGCCGGCGTCACGATCGTGAGCGAGGGCGAGAGCGGGGTTGGCTTCTTCGTGATCGAGGAGGGCACGGCCACGGTCACGGTGGGGGACCAGGCCGTGAACACGCTCGGTGCGGGCGACTATTTCGGCGAGATCGCGCTGATCGATCGTGGCCCTCGATCGGCGAGCGTGAAGGCCGATACCGATCTTCGCTGCCGGGGGATGACCGCGTGGGAGTTCCGCCCCATGGTCCAGGAGAGCTCGGAGATGGCCTGGCCGCTGCTGGAGGCGCTGGTCAAGCGCCTGCGCGCGACCGAGCGCGCGACTCCGAGCTAACGCGGGCCTCGGAGGCCGGCGGGGGGACCCGCAGGCGCTCGAAGATCTCCTCGGACTCAGACCGCGCGTCGGCGTCGAGCAGCCATCCGGTCCGCGCGAGCTGGTAGGGGCAGCCCATCTCACGAAAGATCTCGAGCGCCTCTCGGACGGGCGCCTCCTCCCCCGTGCGCTGACCCTGCGCGCGCAGCAGGGTTGCGCGGGCATATGGCTGCCTCATCGTCGGGGCCTCGGCCAGCGCCAAGGCCTCCTCCGCGTCGTCGCTGGCCGCGAGGACGAACGCCTCGGCCCGCGCCGCCAGGTAGGGAGCCTTCCACCAGAACCCGGGCTCCGGGCTGGCGAGCAACCGGGCCGCATCGTCTCTGCGGTCGTGGTGGAGCGCGACGTCGGCGCGCAGGAACCGGATGCCGGCGGCCTGATGGCTGGAGCGAGCCATGCCCTCGGCAACCCCGAACCACTCCTCGCTCGCCTCCTCGTCTCCCCGGTATCCGTAGATCGCCGCCGCCGAGCTCATTGACGTCGCCATCGCGCTCAGCGGGGGCCGCTCCTCGGCTACCCAGGCGTCGCGGGCGAAGCGAGACATCCTCAGGGCCTCGTCCCACTCCCCGAGGAAGAACGCGGGCAGGAGGCTGCGAACCCAGGCGGCATACACGATGCCGTGGGACAGATCGAGCTCGCGGGACTGCGAGGCGTAGCGGGCGGCCTCGCGCAGCTCGCCCGTCTGCATCAGCGACTCGATCACCATATGAAGGGTGTCGGTTCGCTCCACCTCGCGCCCAGGCGAGGGCGGTGCGTCGGCCAGCAGGTCCAGGCGCTCCAAGGAGTGCTGGAGCGAGAGGTCGTAGCGGTTGGCGTTCCACTCACTAGCGGCGAGCGCATCGAGACCGCTCGAGATCAAGCGCGCGTCGCCACTGCGGCGGGCGAGCTCCAGCCCTTCTCTGGCCGGCGGGCCCATCTCTTCTTCCCGCTCGAAGCGCCAGGCCATCCAGGCATCGTCGAGACGAAGCAGAGCGCGGGTCCCGATGTCGTCGTCCGGTACCAGCTTCCGGGCTCGCGAGAGCATCCCGACCATCTCCTCCTCGGCAAGGTCTCCGGTCACGCCACCCATGCGCGTGACCACCTCGACGGCCCGGGCATGGGCCGCGGCCGCAGGCCGATTCTCTCCGGCATGCTCCGCGGCCTCCGCGGCGGCGCGGAGCAGGCGAAGGCCCTGGTCCCCGCGCATGCGCCGGATCGCGACCTCCGCGGCGGCCCGCATCGCTTCCACTCGGCCAGCGTCGCTCGGGGCCAGGGTGGCCGCCTGTTCGTAGAGCCGCTGGGAGCTGGCGGCCCCGCCCCGGCGCTGGGCGATCTCGGCGGCCTCCAGCGTGGCCTCGTGGGCGGCCTCGCGGCGGGCCGCTGTGCGGTCGAGGTCGGCGGCCTGGGTCAGGTGGTAAGCGATCAGCTCGGCCAGCTCCATGTGGCGCTCGCCCGCCGCCGCCCGAATCCCCTCCGCGGCGCGCTCGTGGAGCGCTGCGCGATCCCGGCGCGGCAGCGTTCCGTAGACCACGTCACGAATCAGGTGGTGGCGAAACGTGTAACGGCCGGGCCCGTCCGTGATGCGCTCCTGGACCAGCGCTCGGCGCTCGAGAGCGGCCAGCGCTGCGGCGGGCGATCCGGCCATGAGCTGCGCCAGCGCGTCGCCGTGGAATCCCGGCCCCAGGACCGACGCGTGCTGGAGCACCCGCTTCTCCTCGGCCGGGAGCAGGTCGATGCGAGCGGTGATCGCCGCGTGAACTGTGTCGGGGAGAACGTCGATACCCGCGGACCCGGCCCTGTCGGTGATGCTGCGAGCGACCTCCTCGGCGAAGAACGGATTGCCCCCCGAGGCCCTCGCCACCCGCGGGGCGATTCGTCGGGCCTGGTCGGGGAGCAGCATCTCGACCAGCTCCGTCGCGGAAGCGGAGTCGAGCGGCCGCAACTCGATCTGGCTGACATTGCGCGCGGAGCGCCCGAAGTCGGGCCGGCGCTCGTACAACTCCGGGCGGCTGGTGCAGAGCACGAGCAGCGGCGCATCCTGGAGGCCGAAGGCGATCTCCTCGATCAGCTCGAGCAGCCCATCGTCGGCGAAATGCGCGTCATCGATTCCGATGACCAGCGGACGGTCGGCGGCGAGCAGCGCAACCAGCCGGCGCCAGGCCCGCTTGAGCTCGTCCTCGGCATCGCCGTCTCCAGCGCCGTTGGAGCCGCCGAGGGCGATGGTCAGCGAGGAGGCGATCCGATCCGCATCCTCGGCGCCGAGCCGGGACAGCTCGGTCTCGAGCCGCTCGCGCACCTTGCCGACCGGGTCCTCAGGCTCGGATTCGCTGAGCTCGCGGAGGATCTCCCCCATGGCCCAGAACGCGATGCCATGCCCGTATGCCGGGCTGCGCCCGAGCAGGATCCGGGGGGACTCGGATTCGCATGCGAGCTGCGACATCAGCTCCCCCGCAAGTCGAGTCTTGCCGATCCCGGCCTCACCGGTGATCGTGACCAGCTGCGGCGCGCGCTCCTTGACGGCGCGCCTGTAGACGATCCGAAGGAGCTCGAGCTCGTCGTCCCGGCCGAGCAGGGGGACGTCGGGCTCTTCGACCTCGGTGCCGGTGGCAATTGCGCGCCACGCCGGGAGCGGTTCCGGGAGTCCCTTGGCGTCGACCGGACGGCGCCGTTCCAGCCGCGCTTGACGGCATGCTCGCGCCGCCCGCTCGCCGACCAGGATCTCACCGGGCTCGGCCGCCTGCTGCAGCCGCACCGCGGCGTTCACGGGCTCCCCGGTCACCGACAGATCGCCCCTCGGATCGGTCACCAGCACCTCGCCCGCCTCGATCCCGATGCGGACCGCCAGCCCGGAGTCGAGCTCCGCCATCCGCTCGACCAGCGCCAGGGCGGCGGCGATAGCGCGGTCCGGGTCGTCGCCATGGGCGCGTGGGACCCCGAATACCGCCATCACGGCGTCGCCGATGTACTTCTCGAGGGTCCCGCCATGCTCCTCGAGCGAGGCTCGGGCGACGTCGAAGAATGGTTCGAGCCGCCCGCGCAGAACCTCGGGGTCGAGCCCGGCCGCCAACTGGGTCGAGCCGACCAGATCCGCGAACACCATGGTCGCCAGCTTTCGCTCCGCCCCCTCGAGGACGCGCATCGGGGCGCCGCACGAGGGGCAGAACCGAGCGTCATCGGCGACCGATGACCCACAGCGTGCACATATCTGCGCCGGAGCGGGGGCGCGAAGCCCCGATTGCGACGGGTGAGGCTGGTCCGGTGCCGGACGCGCTGCAATGGAATCCGGACTCATACGACTGACGATAGCGCTGGATACAGTCGCTACATGCGAATCACGGTCCTGGGGAAATCGCCGTCGTGGCAGGACGCCGGCGGAGCCTGTAGCGGCTACCTGATCTCGGACGATGAGACCACCCTTCTGCTCGACTGCGGCAACGGGGTTTTCGGCAAGCTGAGGGAGCGTTTCGACTACACCGAGGTGGACGCGGTGGCCGTGTCGCACCTGCATGCGGACCATTTCGTCGACCTGATCCCGTACTCGTACGCTCTCACGCTCTCCCCGCGCCAGCAGCCGGTCCCCGTGGCCGGTTTCCCCGGGACCGATCGTCCCGCCCGCCCCCGGCTGATCGCTCCGCGCGGCGCCAGGGAGGCCTTCCGCCGCATCGTCGGCACCTGGGGCGACCCGACGCTGATCGAGGACGGGTTCGAGTTGGAGGAATACGAGTCCGATTCGCGGCCGCAGGTCGGCACACTGAGCCTGCGGTTCGCCCTCGTCCCCCACTACGTGGAGGCGTTCGCGATCGAGGTCACCTCGAGCAACGGCGATGGCCGCTTCACGTTCGGATCCGACCACCGCCCTGCCGACGAGATCGTCGCCTTCGCCCGCGACACCGACCTGCTGCTGATCGAGGCGACGCTGCCGCGACCGGAGCGCAGCGGCGTCCGGGGCCATCTCACCGCCGAGGAGGCCGGCGAGCACGGGCGCCGGGCGGGGGCAAGGCGCGTGGTCCTCACTCACCTGTCGGACGAGCTCGATCCCGACCAGATGATCGCCGATGGCTCGCGCGGCTTCGGCGGGCCGGTGGAGCTGGCCCGCGAGGGCGCGGTGTACGAGGTCTGAGCGGCCGGGCGGTACCGTTCCGGCGAGCTGCTGGACGCTGGCGTCACCGGTGAACAGGCCAGGTTGCGGCACGATCGCGCCTGGCAGGGCCTGGCGGTCGGCGGCTAACCTACGGCGCAGTGGCACGCCAACGCGATCTTCTTGTGAACTTCGAGCGCATGCGGCGCGAGATGGACGAGTTGTTCGGCGATGTCTGGGGCGAGCGACCACGCCGGTCGGCGCGTCCGCAGCACGGGTTCTCACCACGCGTCGACGTCTACTACTGCGGTGACCCATCACCGGAGAGCGGCGCCGCCGCCAAGGCGATCGTCAAGGCCGAGCTGGCGGGAGTCCGGCTCGACACGATCAATCTCGAGATTTCCGGGCGGGAGCTTGTCATCAGCGGCGAACGCCCGGTGCAGGAGACGGAGGGCCGCGTCTACCAGCAGCTCGAGATCGAGGCGGGGCCGTTCCGCCGGGTGGTCGAGCTCAACGCCGATGTCGCCGCCGATGAGGCGCGTGCAACCTACGAGGACGGCGTCCTGCGGGTTGAGTTGCCCCTGCATCAGGAGGCTCGATCGAGCCGCCAGGTCCCGATCGATTCGCGAGAGCAGTAGATCTGATGGAGCGCGGGACCACCGAGGAGCCCCGCCGCACCCAGGACGACGGCGGGCCGGCGATCGAGATCGTCGAAGCCCCCGAGATCGATGAGGCGGTGCGTACCGATCAGCCGCTGCCGGCGGCCCTCCCGGTGCTGCCGCTGAGGGAGATCGTGCCGTTCCCCGACACGCTCACGCCGCTCGCGGTCGGTCAGCCACGGTCGGTCAAGCTCGTCAACGACGTGCTCTCCGGCGGGCGAATGCTGGCGATGGTCGCCTCGCGGGACCCCGAGTTGGAGGAGCCGGGGCCCGATCAGCTCTACGACATCGGGGTGGTCGGCGTCGTGGCGAGGATGATGAAGGTCCCCGACGGGACGATCCGGATCCTGGTCCAGGGGACCGAGCGGGTGCGGATCGGCGACTTCGTCGCAGAGGACCCCTATCTGGTGGCCCGGATCGAGGCTCTGCCCGACGAGACCGAGGCGTCGCCTGAGCTGGAGGCCCTCACACGCAACGTGCAGACGACCTTCAGCCAGATCGTCGATCAGATCCCGTATCTCCCGGAGGAGCTCCAGCTCGCCGTCGCGAACATCGACGATCCGTCCGCGCTCAGCCATCTGATCGCCGGGGCCCTGCGAATCCCCACCCAGGAGAAGCAGGGGCTGTTGGAGGAGGTCGATGTCGCTCGGCGCCTGCGGCGGCTCTCGGAGATCCTCGCCCGCGAGCTCGAGGTGATCCAGCTCGGGACCAAGATCCAGTCCGAGGTCCAGGCGGAGATCGACAAGGGCCAGCGCGAGTACTACCTGCGGGAGCAGCTGAAGGCGATCCAGCAGGAGCTCGGCGAGGGCGACGACCAGCAGATCGAGATCAACGAGCTGCGCGAGCGGATCGAGGCCGCGAACCTGCCCGAGCAGGCACGCAAGCAGGCTGACCGCGAGCTGGCGCGGCTCGAGCGGCTGCCGCCGGCTGCCGCCGAGTACGGGGTGATCCGGACATACCTCGAGTGGCTGGTCGAGCTGCCCTGGAACACCGAGACCGAGGACAACCTCGACATCGCCCACGCGCGCGAGATCCTGGACGAGGACCACTACGACCTCGAGAAGATCAAGGACCGGATCCTGGAGTACCTGGCCGTGCGCAAGCTCAACCCTGACTCACACGGCCCGATCCTTTGCTTCGTCGGCCCACCCGGGGTGGGCAAGACGAGCCTGGGGCGCTCGATCGCCCGAGCCCTCGGGCGCAAGTTCGAGCGGATCTCGGTCGGCGGGGTGCGCGACGAGGCCGAGATCCGCGGCCATCGCCGCACGTACATCGGGGCTCTCCCGGGGACGATCATGCGCGCCCTTCGCGACGCCGGCTCCCGGAACCCGGTGTTCATGATCGATGAGATCGACAAGATGGGCGCGGATTTCCGCGGCGACCCCTCGAGCGCGATGCTCGAGGTGCTCGACCCCGCGCAGAACAACTCGTTCCGCGACCACTACCTCGACCTGCCATTCGACCTGTCCGAGGTGTTGTTCATCACCACGGCCAACACTCTCGACACGATCCCGCCGGCGCTTGGCGACCGGATGGAGGTGATCCGGCTCTCCGGCTATACGAGCGACGAGAAGCTCCACATCGCCAAGCGCTACCTGGTCCCGCGCCAGCTCGCCGAGAACGGGCTCAAGCGGGGGCAGGTCTCGTTCACCGACGCCGCGCTGAGGGTGATCATCGACGAGTACACCCGCGAGGCGGGGGTGCGCAACCTGGAGCGCGAGATCGGCACCGTCTGCCGCAAGATCGCGCGTCAGATCGCCGAGGGCGAGGTCGACGGCAAGGCCTCCGTGACGGCGAAGCGGGCACGCGAGCTGCTTGGCCAGCGCAGGTTCTGGGCAGAGCAGCGGCGACGCACCGAGGACCCCGGGGTGGCCACGGGGCTCGCCTGGACGCCGGTGGGCGGCGAGGTGCTGTTCATCGAGGCGACCGCGATGCCGGGCTCCGGGAAGCTGACGATCACCGGCCAGCTCGGCGATGTCATGCGCGAGTCCGCGGTGGCCGCGCTCTCATGGGTTCGCGCCCACGTCGGCCGGCTCGCCCCCGACCTGCCCGAGAACTGGTTCGCCGAGCACGACCTCCACGTTCACGTCCCGGCCGGGGCGGTCCCGAAGGACGGGCCGTCCGCCGGCGTCGCCATGGCCGTCGCCCTCGCCTCGCTTGTGGCCGGCGCGCCCGTGTCCTCCGACGTGGCGATGACCGGCGAGGTGACCCTGACCGGACAGGTGCTGCCGATCGGCGGAGTCAAGGAGAAGGTCCTCGCGGCGGAGCGCGCCGGGATCAAGCGGGTGATCCTTCCCGAGCGCAACGAGGGCGACGTGGCCGAGATCCCGGAGCATGAGCGCGGGGACCTCGAGTTCGTCTACGTCGATCGGATCGATAAGGCGCTCGAGGCGGCGCTGGAGGGCTCCTAGTCGGAACCCGAGCTGTCCGACGCGGGTAGAAGAGGTGGTGGAGGACCGGCCACCACCCGACGAGGACGCCCTGGTCGCACGTGCCAAGGGCGGCGACTCGCGAGCTTTTGAGGCGATCGTGGAGCGACATCAGGCGATTGCGTTTCGCACCGCATGGATGATCACCCGATCGAGCGCGGACGCGGAGGAGGCGGCCCAGGAAGGCTTCCTCAGGGCCTATCGGGCCCTCGACCGCTTCCGTGAGGGCTCGCCGTTTCGGCCCTGGCTCTTGACCATCGTCGCCAACCAGGCCCGCGATCGCCGGGCGGCGAGCGCCCGCGTGGAACGGGTGACGGTGCGCGAGGTCGAGGAGCGCCGTCCGGACGACGCGGTCCCGTCGCCCGAGGCGGCGCTCCTCGACTCCGAGCGGCGCGCCGAGCTGGTGGCGGCGCTGGAGCGCTTGCGCGAGACCGACCGGCTGGTGATCTCGTGCCGCTATCTGCTCGAGCTCTCGGAGAGCGAGACGGGCGCGGTATTGGGCTGGCGGCGTGGCACGGTGAAGTCGCGTCTCGCTCGGGCGCTGGAGCGGTTGCGGACGGAGCTGGGGGTCGATCGAGCGACACTGGAGGCCGGCGGTGGCTGAGCTCGAGCGAGAGCTGACCGCGCTCGGCCGGGAGGTCGAGTTTCCGCCCACTCCCGATCTGGCGACCGCGGTGGCGGCTCGGATCGAGGCCGAGGCCGGTGTGGCCATGCCCCACCGCCGGGCCCGCGTTCGGCCCGCCGGTCGCACGCTCGCGCTGGCCGGCGGAATCGCGCTGCTCCTCACGGGCACGGTCATCGCCGCCGTTCCGGCCGCCCGCGACGCGGTCTCGGACCTGCTCGGCCTGAGCGCGGTCACGATCGAGCGAACGGCCGCGCCGCCGCCGCCAGCCGAGCCGCAGCTCCTTCACCTCGGACCGCGCGTGTCATCGGCGGAGGCCGAACGGGCGGTCGACTTCCGCATCCTCGTCCCGAGAGATCTGGGACCGCCGGACTCGATCCATCTGCGCCGAAACGTCCCTGGCGGCGCCGTGTCCCTGCTCTACCGGGCCCAACCGGGTTTGCCCGAGGCCCGGCAGACCGGGTTGGGACTGCTGGTGACCGAGCTCCGCGGCGACCTGGCGCCGGGATACATCAAGAAGGTGGCCATCCAGGGTGTCCGGGTGACGCGCCGCGAGATCGGAGGCCATCGGGCGATCTGGCTCACGGGCGCCCCTCACTTCGTGGCCATCCGCGGCCCGGACGGCAGCGTGCGCGAGGAGCGCGTCGCGGCCGATGTGCTGCTGGTGGAACGTGGGGCGGTGCTCGTTCGGTTCGAGGGTGAGCTGTCCCAGCGCGAGGCGGCCCGTATCGCCCACTCACTGCGCTGAAGTCGGGAACCGGCGGGGCGGCACGCCGGTAGTAGGGGCGAACGCATGAATCGCCTGCCCTACCCCTTGATCCTCTTGGCGACGCTGGCGCTCGGCGCGCTGGCCCCACCGGCCGCGTCGGCGAAGGTGATGCCGGTCGCGGCCACGGTATGCGGCTCCGATCGCTGCACCGAGGTGGGCCGGGGACCGGGACCCCTGCCGTTCGAGCTGATGATCCCCGCGATCGATCTCGCTCGCGCCAGCGCGCCGCCGGCTCGCACGGGCCGGTGGTACAGCGTGGACCTCGAGTTCGGACCACCCGCCGTCCGCTCGGAGGCGCGGGCGTTCCGCGACGACTTCCCGGTCGCGTTCCTCCCGGGGCCGGGTTACATTCGCACCGGAGTCACCCACCCGCGGAGCGGGGACGAGCAGAGCGGAGCTGCCGCCAGGCCCGGGTTCCGCTGGGTGGAACTCACCTCGGCCGAGATCGCCGCTTATGCGGATATCACCGAGGGCGTCGATCCCCTGGCGGCCACCGCACTCCCGCCCGGGGGGAAGGCCATCAACGCGCCCGACGACGCCTTCGAACGGCAGCCGGTTGGCGCCGACCGGGAATCCCACGCCTCGACCGTGGCTGTCACGGACGGTTCCGACGCCCCCTGGGGCTGGCTTGCCCTCGGCGCAGGCGCGCTGCTTGCGCTTCTTGCAGCCCGCCTGGCGCGCCACGCCCGCTGACCCCTCCGCGGGTATATCCTGCTCGCGACACGAACCTGAGCAGAGAGGCACGCGCTATGGCGAAGAGCACGAGGACACAGAAGTTGCGGGACGCCGGCAAGTCGGCGAGCGAGAACCCTTATGTTCGGCGCCTGGTCGAGGATCAGGAGCTGCGCGAGAACATCCGCAACGCGTTCGAGTCGGCGCGGAAGGCCTATGGGCGGATGCAGAACGGCAAGGGCCCCGCGAAGGCCCTGCTCGACGACAAGAAGGTCCAGAAGGAGCTTCAGCAAGCCGCCCAGTCGCTTCGCACCGCCTCCGATCAGCTCCGAGGCAAGTCACGCGGCGGCTTCCCGTGGGGCAAGCTGCTGCTCGTCGGCATGGTAGGAGCGGTCTTGGCGCTGGTGCTGAGCGACGATCTGCGCAAGACCGTGCTCGACAAGCTGTTCGGGGCCGAGGAGGAGTTCGAGTACACGTCGACGACGGCATCCGCGACGCCGGAGCCACAAGCGACCGAGTAAAAGCCGGCTCCACAAAGGAGTCGAAGGGGCGCCGCGAGCTCGGCGGCGAGAGGGCGGAGCGCATCGTAACGGCGATGCGCGAAGCCGTCGCCGAGCGCGGGATCGCGGGAGCCACGTTCGAGCGCGTCGCGACGAGGGCCGGGGTGAGCCGGGGGCTGCTCCACTACCACTTCGGGACGAAGGAGCGGCTCCTGATCGAGGTCCTGCGACGGGACGTCGAGTTGCGGATCAACGCCTTCGACCGGGCCATCGCTCCGGCGAGGACGGTCGACGAAGTGGTCGGTGCGATGCTGGCGAGGTTCGAGGATATGATCGCGAGCGAGCCCGGCGTGTTCGGCCTGATCGTCGAGCTGTTCACCGCCGGACGTCAGAACGAGGAGATCCGGCGCGAGCTCGCGGCGCACTACGAGCGGAGCCGCCAGAACCTGGCCGAGCTGCTGCGCGGAAAGGAACGCGAGGGAGCGCTCTCGCTGCGCTTCCAGCCGGACGCCGTCGCCTCCTATCTGATTGCAGCCGGCGACGGAGTCGCGATTCAGATCGTGACCGATCCCGACCGCAATCACGAACGCACGTTGGCCACCGCCGTCGAGGTCGCCCGCTACCTGCTGACCAACGACTGAGGCGTCCCCCTTGGCCGCGGACTTCGACTTCGTGATCGTCGGCGCCGGCACGGCCGGGTGCGTGCTCGCAAACCGGCTCAGCGAGGACCCGGGCACCACCGTGCTGCTGCTCGAGGCCGGAGGGAGCGACCGTCACCCCAACGTGAGGATCCCGGCGGCGTTCGCGAAGCAATTTCGCACGCGCCTCGACTGGGACTTCGCCACCGAGCCCGAGCCGGGGTGCTTCGATCGCTCCCTCTACATCCCCCGCGGCAAGTCGCTAGGGGGCTCCAGCTCGATGAACGGGATGCTGTACACGCGCGGGCGCCCTCTGGACTACGACGCCTGGCGGAACGCGGGCTGTGAGGGGTGGGGGTGGACCGATGTCCTCCCCTACTTCAAGCGCTCCGAGGACAGCTTCCTCGGAGCCTCGGAGCTGCACGGTGCGGGCGGCCCGGTGCGGGTCGAGCGGCTCCGCTCCCCGAGGCCGCTGACCCGACGGATCATCGAGTCGGCGCAGGAGGCGGGGATCCCCTTCAACCCCGACTACAACACGCCCGAGCAGGACGGCGTGTCCCCGGTCCAGGTCTTCCAGCGCCGCGGCCGGCGCTGGAGCGCCGCCGACGCCTACCTCCGGCCGGCGATGAGACGCCGCAACCTGACCGTGACCGCGCGGGCGCACGCGCTGGGGCTGGAGTCGAGCGGCGGGGCGGTCACCGGCGTGCGCTACCGCGACCGTCGCGGGCGTACCCAGGTGGCTCGGGCCACGCGCGAGACTCTTCTCGCGGCCGGGAGCATCGGCTCACCCCAGCTCCTGATGCTCTCCGGCTACGGCCCGGCGGGGCACCTGAGCGAGCTGGGGATCGAGGTCGTGGAGGACCTTCCCGGAGTCGGCTCCAACCTCCAGGACCATCCATATTGCGTCTGCATCTGGGAATCGCGCCTCCCGGAGAGCCTCGCCGACGCGGAGCGGCCCAAGGCGCTGCTCGAGTTCATCCTGCGCCGCACCGGCCCGCTCACCTCCAGCGTCGCCGAAGCCCTCGCGTTCGTGCGAAGCCGCCCGGGGCTGCCGGCGGCCGACCTGGAGTTCCACTGCGGCCCTGCCTACTTCAACGACAACGGCTTCGACCAGCGCGACGATCACGCGTTCACCCTTGCCCCGGTGCTGATCAGCCCGCGCAGCCGCGGCACGATCCGGCTTCGCTCGCCCGACCCACTCGCGAAGCCAGCGATCCGCGGCAACCACCTGACCGAGCCGGATGACGTGGCCGCGCTGGTCGCCGGCATGAAGCTGGCGCGGGAGATCGCCGGCACGGGCCCGCTGGCCGAGGCCGCCGGCCGCGAGATCTTCCCGGGTTCGTCCGTCGATGGCGAGGATGAGCTCGAGGCCGACGTGCGCCGCCGGGCCGAGCTCCTCTACCACCCGACGGGAACCTGCCGAATGGGCACCGACGACCAGGCTGTGGTCGATCCCACGCTGAGAGTCCGGGGGGTCAATGGCCTCCGCGTCGTGGACGCATCGATCATGCCGCTGATCCCAGGCGGCAACACGAACGCGCCCACGATCATGATCGCCGAGCAGGCGGCCGACCTGATCCTGGGCCGTCCGGCGCCGGATCTCAGCTGATCCGCGGGCGGCCCGGGAAGATCCGCTGCATGCGCCACAGCGCCCGCAGCGATCCGCGCGGCCGCAACCTGCGCTGGAGCACAGCCCGGCGGGGATCGACGCCGCGCATGGAGATCTCGATCCAGTCGGCCCAGGTCGTCTCCAGGGTGACGTCGGGCACGCCCGCCTCGCCCGGCTTCGCCTCGCTCGCGCCGTTGTCGATGCGCAGGTGCCACGGATCGGCGTCGGCGAATCGCCACTGGATCGTGAACGGCCGCCCGTCGGCGGCGTCCGTACGGGCGGAGCGGGCGACCACGTCGAAGTAGATCCTCTGGATCTCGGGCGAGGACTGGGGCCGGCCGTTCGGCTCGCCCAGGACGCCGGCCTGGAGCAGCTTGATCTGGCGCGTGGCCACCTCCTCCTCGGGGAGGGAGTGATCGACCGGGAAGACCCCCGGCGGCATCTCCTCGAGCGGGTATCCGGCGGCGCGCCACTTGGTCTTCACCGAGCGCATCCCGAAGGCGAAGATGTCCTCCAGCTCGAACCCGTAGCAGCGCGTGTACTCGCGGTCCCAGTTCGGCGGGTTGAAGACCGCGAGCGAGTACGGCATGACCTCGCGCATCAGCTCGGCCACCGCCTGCTTGCACTCCTCCGACTCGCGGAACGCCTCCGCCAGCGTCTTCACGCCGAAGCCGATGTGCCGCTGCTCATCGCGGGAGACGTTGTGCATGCCCTCGCTGAACCCGGGCATCGTTCCGGCCTTGGTGAAGTAGTCCTCGATGTAGTGCTGGCCGGGCTGGGCGAGCGTCGCCTCGACCACCATGTGGTAGAGGGCGATCGCCTGGGCGAACCTCGGCAGCGAGCGATCCCGGCGCAGCTCATCCGCCATCCGGTCGAGGCGGCCGAACACGCCGCGGTAACCCCATCCGAGCTGAGGCTGGGTATAGGCGAGGGTGGAGGCAACCGAGTCGCCGGCGCCGATCACCTCCTTGAAGAAGCGATGGAAGAAGACCGCGTGGCGCGCCTCGTCGACCTGCTGGGTGGCGAGGAAGTACTTCTGCTCCTCCTTGGGAGCCGCGTCGATGTAGGGGGAGAGGTTGTCGGTGACCGAGTCCTCCCCGTAGAAGAACATCGAGTAGATCCACAGGGCCGACTTCCGCTGGATCTCCGACAGCGCCTCCCAGCCCTCCCGGTCGTTGGAGAGGTCGAGGTCGTAGGCGCTCCAGTTGCCCTGCTCCCAGCGGCGATAGAGGTCCTGGTAGGAGATCTGGTCCGCGAACGAGGGCCGGTTCACTCCATCCACCTGTGCGACGCTCATCCCCTCGTTCTCCTTCTGGTCAATTCGATCCCAGGCAGATCATAATCGCCGACGTCTCCAAATGCGCCGGCAGTGTGACCGACGTCACACTTCGGCGGCCCCGCCTTAGCCGAGCTTCGGGGTCCGCCACGGTTGGTCGAGCCGGCCCGCCAGCTCTTCGGCAAGGCCCTCCGCCGGCACTCGGGTCTGCTCGAGCGAGTCGCGGTCGCGCAGGGTGACGGTGTCGTCCTCCATCGTCTGGCCGTCCACGGTGATCCCCCACGGGGTTCCGATCTCGTCCTGACGTCGGTAGCGGCGCCCGATCGAGCCGCCCTCGTCGAACTCGGCGGGGACCCGGTGGCGCACCTGGTCGAAGATCTCCCGCGCCTTCTCCGGCATCCCCGCCTTCGACACCAGCGGGAGCACCGCGACCTTCACCGGGGCGAGGCGCGGATGCAGGCGGAGAACCGTGCGCCGGCGGCCCTCGACCTCGTCGGTGTGGTACGCGTCGACAATGAACGCGAGCGCGGCCCGGTCGACGCCGGCGGCAGGCTCGATCACGTGCGGCACGTATGACTCCCCCGTCGCCTGGTCGAAGTACTCGAGCTTCTCGCCCGAGAACTTCGCGTGCTGGGTGAGGTCGAAGTCGCCGCGGTTGGCGATCCCCTCCAGCTCCGCGAAGCCCATCGGAAACAGGTACTCGATGTCAGAGGTCGCCGACGAATAGTGCGAGAGCTCGTCGGGCCCGTGCGCCCGAAGGATCAGGTGATCCGAACGGACGCCGAGATCCGTGTACCAGCGCATCCGCTCCTCCATCCAGCGCTCGTGCCACATCTCGGCCTCTCCGGGCGGCACGAAGTACTCCATCTCCATCTGCTCGAACTCCCGGGTGCGAAAGATGAAGTTGCCGGTGGTGATCTCGTTGCGGAATGACTTGCCGATCTGGGCGATGCCGAACGGCGGCTTCTTGCGCGAGAACTGGAGCACGTTCTTGAAGTTGATGAAGATCCCCTGCGCGGTCTCGGGGCGCAGGTACGCGACCGAGGCCGAGTCCTTGACCGGCCCCACGTGCGTCTCGAACATCAGGTTGAACTGGCGGGCGTCGGTGAGGTCGCACTCAGGGCCCTCTCCGGGGCGCTTCGACGGCTTGCGGGGACACGACTCGTCCTCGAGCTTGTCGGCGCGGAAGCGCTGCTTGCAGGCGCGGCAGTCGACGAGCGGATCGGTGAAGCCGGCGAGGTGGCCGCTCGCCTCCCATACGCGCGGGTGCTGGAGGATCGCCGAGTCGAGGGCGACGATGTCGTCGCGGTCCTGGAGCATGGCCCGCCACCACTCGTTCTTGACGTTGTTCTTGAGCAGGACGCCGTAATGGCCGTAGTCGTAGGTCGAGCCGAGCCCGCCGTAGATCTCCGACGACGGGAAGATGAATCCGCGTCGCTTGCAGAGGGCGACGATCTCGTCCAGGGTGACCTCTGGCTCGGGATGGGGGGTGGGGGCGGTCGCCGCCTCGGTCATGGCGACTGAATATATGGGCGCGGCGGGCGCGGGCGCGGCCGCGCAGAGCGCGGCGACCGCGATGCAGGCTCGAAGTCCGGCGGTGACCCTTAGTTACACCGGCCGCCGAGCTTGACCTTCGGCTTCACGGTCACCGACTTGCCGTTCTGGGCGGTCATGACGACGTTGGAGTTGTTGGGGCGGGCCCGCTTCGAGCACAGATCGAGCGCATTGAAGAGCAGGCCGCCCGCGCCGCCGTCGAGCCTCAGCGTGAAGACGCTGATCGGGACGTCGGGTGCCGCGAACGTCGTCTGCACGCGGTTCGCCGGGGTGATCGCGGTTGCGCCGCGCAGCTCGATTCGAATCTGCCCCTCGAGCACCACGACCAGGTCCGGGAACACCGCTCCAGGTCTCGACACCAGGTAGGCCGGGCCCCCGAGGGGCTCGTCGAGCACCGGCGTCGAGGCGGTGCCGGTGCCGTACTGGGTCTCCGGCGGACACGCGTCAGCAGCGAGCTGCTCCGGCGTGCAGAAGGTGCCAACGCTCCCCGCGTCGAGGGTGATCGACTTCGGCAGGATCACCCGGACGCGCTTCTGGTTGGCATCGCCGTCCCGCGCCCGCAGTGTCACGTCCAGGCCGGGGTTGTTCCCGCGCCGGGTTGCCGACTTCGGCCCGAGCAAGTTCTGGGTCATCGTCGGCTGGAAGCCAAGCGCGCTGCAGTCGCCGACCTGGAAGCGGTTTGAGACCTCGGCGCTGGTGCCGCCCGAACCGCCGATCACGCCGCTGACGGACATCTCCGAGCAGTTGGTCGGGTTCAGGGTGAACTGGTTGCGATCCATGGTGACCCGCACCGATCGCAGCCGGAGCGGGATCCCCTGCAGGATCGAGGGCAACGGGTCGCTGACGACGGTCAGATGGGCGTCGGTCGGGTCGACGAAGATCCCGGCGCGCACCACGACGGTGCCGAGGTCGAACGGCCCGGCGATCGCCCTTGTGACGATCGACAACCCAAGCGGCGCGCCGCCGTAGGGGCCGGTGAGATAGACCGTGCCGGTCAGATGGAAGGGGTTGGAACCGGCGCCCGCCCCGATGATGGCCGTGCCCACTTGGCTCAGACCGGGGCAGGTGCCGGCGTTTGCCTGCGCCTCTGGGCAGGGGGTGATGCCCGCGAGCCTCGCGGTGACTCCGGGTGGCAGGGTCGCCTCGATCGTGGACAGCTCCTGGTGCCCGTCAGGGCGATTGACCCTGAGCGTGAACGGGGTGAACGCCCCGGCGACCGGATCGATCGTGCCGGCGACGAAGCCCGGGTCGAACGGCCGCTCGTCGAGGCTTGTCGCGCACGGGGCACCGTTCGGGCCCGACGTGATGTCGAAGCTGGTCGACGCGGTCGCGGGCGCGCCCGAGTCGGGGGCCGACCACGGAGTCAGCTCGGCGGTCGTCTCGAACGTGCCGCACGTCTGGGGCGTTGCGAGCGCCCCACGCGGCCCCCCGAAGAAGCTCAGCGTCAGGTCCGAGAACGGAACCTGCGGATTGTCATCGAACGTCGTCACGAGCTGCCCGGTGTCGGGGTCGGCCTCGATCTGCCCCGCCAGCTTGATCAGCACATTGCTGCCCTCGGCGACCACGTAGACCGCCAGCAGGGAGTCGAACGGGTTGTCGTTCGGCGTCGCCAGGTAGATCGAGCCCTCGAGGGGGTCGTCGAGGAGGGGCGTGACGATCTCGGCGGTGCCGATCTTCGAGGCGTTCGGGCAGGTCGGCTCGCTGTCGGTGCCGAGCCCGATCTGCGCCTCCGTGCAGGTCGCCAGGCCGTCGGCGGCCGACGGGTTGACCGAGACTCCCTCGGGCAGCGTCACCGCCGCCGTCCGGAGCGCCGGGGTCGCCAGCGAGTAGGGCTCCTCATCCTGAGGCACGTGCAGGTTGAAGCTGAACCCGCCCGGGCTGTCGGCGGCGCTCACGCTCGGACTGAACGAGATCGAGGGGTCGAACTGGAGCGCGTTGCAGCCGGTGGGAGCGGGCTGGCTCGTCGTCGCCGTGGCGAACGTCCCAGGGTCCTGGAACGAGGAGATGCTTATGGTCGTCTGCAGGGGAGGACCGGAGCAATCGGTTGGGTTCGTCATGAACGGCGCAGGATCGGGTGCCCCCGGCACGCCGCACTCCTGAGCGATCTGGTTGCAGCGGAACGGGTCGTGGCTCGGATCCGAGGGAACTCCCCAGAGGGTCAGCTTGGTTCCCGCGAGAGGAAGGAACGTCGACGCGTCGCTGATCGTCGCAACCAGGCTCCCATCGGGTCCGACATCGACCTGGACGATGATGGTGGCGATGAGCAGGGAGGCGCCCAGGGTCGCGACGTGCCCGGGCGTGGGCTCGAGGTTGAACAGCGGGATCGGAGCCGAGAGCGGCACCCCCATGTGAACGACGTCCTCTCCAGCGGCGTGGGCGCTGGCGAGTGGCTCGGCCAGCTGCAGCCGGCCCTCGATGGACGGGAAGAACGCGATATGCGCCGTCTCCGCCGTGGGGCCGGTGCCGATGGTGATCGTATTGTTCTGATCGTCGGCACAGAACCCGTCCGTGTTATCGACGAAGATCTCTGTGGCTCCCGCGGCGGCGGGTTGCGCCATGGTGGTCGCCTTGCCCTCGCAGACCACGATCGAGACCCCCAAGGTCCCCACCTGACTTGGGGCGGAGCAGTTGAAGATCTCGAAGTCGCGGTTCGAGCACGCCGGAACGTTCTCCGGATTCCCGACCAGGCCCGGGGGCAGCTCCGCCCGGACGTTCCTCAGCTGATCGATGGGGTTTCCGACCTCGTCGGTGTTCAGCGTGAGCGTGGTCGAGACGTCGGCGTGGGCGCCGGCCTGCGAGCTCGATGCGTCCGTGCTGAACGAGTCGATCCCGAACTCCTGGGCGGACGCGACTGCGGGCAGCGCCGCCAAGGCGCCGGCCGCGAGCGCGGTCACCGACAGCAGCGTCATCGTGGCCGCGAGCGAGTGCCTCCGTGTTGTCGCCCCGTTTGACCTCATCTCTCCTCGCTCCCTTTCTCCGTGCCCTCTTCCGTGCGTCGTTCCGTGCGCAGTCATCGCTGGCTCCTCAGGACGAGGTCGGCGACTCTGAAGGCGTCGCCGAAGCTGAGGTTGATCCGCACCGCCAGTCGTCCCCTTCGCGCCAGCTTCGTGCGCGCCGCCTTCGAGAGGCGAACGGAGAGGGCCACCTCGCCCGCAGCGGTCGCTTGGCGAGAGGTCTCATAGACCTTCGAGTAGCGGCCGTGGCGAAGCTTGGCCAGGACCTTGGCCCGGAGCTGGCCCGCCGCCGGCACCTCGGCCGTCAGCGCCAGCTTCGCGCCTCTCGCGAACCGCTCGACCTCGACCGCGCTGATTGCGGCGACCCCGAGGTTGCCGGGTCCGTGGAAGGTCACCGACCCCGGGATGTCGTCCGGCGGGGGCGGTGTCGGCGGAGGCTTGCAGTCCTCGCCCGAGCACGGCGGCGGCGGCTCCGGCGGCGGGTCGATCCCGCCCCCGACCCGGGCGGTGTACATGTCGGTGTAGCCGTCCTGGTCCTGCGGCACCAGGCGGCCGTTCGTCGAGAACAGCACGTCGTTGCCGCTTGGGGTCGTGGTTGCGCCGCGTGAGCCGGGAGAGCGCCCGTCGGAGATCAGGAAGACCTCGCCGTTCTCCCACTCGTACACGTCAACCGTGCCCCCGACCTGGAACGGGCCGGCTGGGGGCGTCCCGCCGTTCACGTCCTCGGGAACGAGCGGGCCTTGGCTGTTGAAGAAGATGCGTGAGCCATCGGCGCTCATCGGCACGCCGGTCGGCCCGTAGGCGCCGCCGGCGGTCGGGCCGAAGGACGCGTCGCTGGCCGGGAAGCCTGGCGGCGGGCAGGAGACGCACTCCAGCGCGCCGCTGCCGGTCTCGTAGCGGTAGATCTGAGCGGGTGCGATCTGGAAGACCGGCTCGCCGGCGTCGTGCGCGAAGATCACGCCACCGAACGATCCCGCCAGCCTGATGTGGGTGTCGTCGATCACCCTGGCGATCCTGGCCGTCTCGGCGAAGAAGGGTGGATTCCCGATCCGGACCACGCGGCCCGGGAAGAAGCCCTCGGTGCTGTCGACGGTCAAGATCTGCTCGCCCGAGGGCACGTCGGCCGTGAGCGTGGTCGTAGGGCCGGCGGGCGCCTCGTCGGTGAGGTTTGCCGTGGAGTTGAAGACAAAGACCGAGCCGTCCGGGGTCGGGACCGCGGGCCGGTTGACGTCGGGCTGGTCGACGAGCCCGACCTCGAAGTTGTCGTTGCAGCCCCCGAAGCCGCAGTTGAAGACGTCCTCCGGCGCCACCGTCGCGATGAACGTCGTCTCCCCGTTCGTCGTGTTGTAGACGTACATGTTCGGCTCGCCGGCAGTCGCGGTCTCGCCCTGCGAGTTCGTGTTCGACGCGAGGACGCCCTTGGCGACGAAGAAGACGTGCGAGCCGTCGTTGGAGATCGCGGTGATGCCGATGAGGTCGCCGTCGGCCGTGCCACCCTCGCCGCCCGAGACCCGGAACACCGACATCGGTGCCGCCGGCCCGATTGGCGCGTCCGTCGTGTTGAACCCGTAGAGCTCCTCGGTGCTGGGGTCGGGGTCGCCGGCGAGTCCCTGCAAGCTGGTGAAGAAGGCGAGCGAGCCGTCATCGGAGGCGCCCTCGTACTGCGCGGGCAGCGTGGAGCTGGGGTCGTCGAGCGGCGTCGTCGTGCCGGTGCTCAGGTCGCGCATGTAGAGATGCGGGACATGGCCCTGCGGCAGCTGGAAGGTGCCGGCCGGCGGGCTCGTGAAGAAGACCTTGGAGCCGTCGCTCGAGATCGCGTTCCTGTCCGTGCCCGTGTAGTTCGCCGGGATGAACTGCTGGTCGATGAACCCGGCGTTCCCGAGGATCGCGCCGTCGGTGCTGATCAGGTTGCCGGCGTCATCGACGTTGACCAGGGTCGTCGTCCCGGCCGCCACGTCGCGAACGTAGAGGTACTCCCCGTGGTTGAAGGTCAGCGGCTGAGCCGCGGCCTCGGGGGTCAGCGCCTCCTCGCTCGTGAACGCGACGGAGTTGAAGTCGCGCGTCGCAATGCCGAGCGTCGCCGCTACGTGCTCGGTGCCGCCCATCGACCCCTGCGAGAGCCAGGTCGGGGTGCCGCCGGCCGTTGAGGTCCTGTAGAGGTCGAGCCTCTCGTCGTCGTCATCGCCGGGGTCATAGGAGGCCGGCGTGATGAAGATCGTCTGGGTGAGATCGCTGCTCCAGTCCATCGGGGCCTGCTCCTGCAGGATCCCGACGAGGGGCTCAAGCGGATCGGGCGTGATCGGCGTCGTCTCCCAGCCGCTGTCCGCGCGCTGCGCCTGAAACAGGGTCACCGCCGCTGAGGTGGCTCCGCAGCAGGCGCCAATCGCCTCGAAGTTGACGCTGTTCCCATCGAATGACAGGACGCCACCCCCGAGGACGACGCCGTTCTTGTCCACGGGGCTGACCATCTCGTAGGCCCGGTCGTCGGGCAGCGTCTGCGCGCCCGCCGGAGCGGCCGCAAGCGATCCAAGGGCGGCGGTGGCGAGGACGGCCAGCAGGAGCAGCCCTGACCGCGGCGAGGCTCGGCGATGCGCGGGCGCACCTCTCCCGCTGGCGTCAGAAGCTGCGAGCCGGTGGTGCGCGACAGAAGTACTCTGGATCGACGCGGACGTTGCCCTCCGTTGGCGTTCCACTCGGATCGCTCCTCCTCTTTGTACCTCCGACTCGCCTTAGATCCCACGGGGCCCGATAGTCCCGCAGGTTCTAAACGCGTCCGTTCTCTTTTTCGAGAGACGGCCGTACCACACTAAACACATTCGTTCGCGGATGTCAAGAGATACTTGAGTTTTTTTATACGGGCCGGGCGTCGAGCCATTTCACACCAGCGCTTCGGGCCCCCGCGCCGCGGACCCGCGGCGCCGTCGCTAACGCTTGGCAGGGGCCGACAGTCGGGTGACGTCGCCGTCGACGTCGGTGATCGCGATCGGGAACCGAAACGTCCCCGGTAGGTGGGCCGCCCGGTCGAGCGCCCTGCCGCTGATCCGAGCCGTGAACCGCTCGGTTCCCCCGGCCGCGCTGGCCCGCACCGTGAGGCTGCGGGCCGTGTGGTCGATCGCCGACTTCGGCAGCCTGCCGCCGTCGTCGGTGGCGCCGGCGCCGGCCTGGAACTCGCCTCCGCTCGCGAACCGGAGCTGCTTCGGCAGCCTTAGTCGGAATCGCCGCATGGCGTCCCGGCCGGCCCTGGTCGTCACCGTCAGCGTCGGATGGGCGGAGCCTCGCTTGGCCAGGCGGACCGTGGCGGCGGGCTTGCCGCCGCCACCGCCGCATCCCTTGACGGTCGCCGCGACGGTGTCGGTCACGGTGGCGCCGTTGTAGCCCTCGAAGGTGAGGCCGAACTCCGGTCCCGGCGGCGAGCAGAGCGCACGGGCCGTCAGCACCAGGTTGTCGGCCTCGAACTCGAGTGCGAATCTCGTGATCGGGATGTCGGGGAGGCCGTCGAACGCGTTGCCCGGCAGGGGGGTGAACACGAACGAGCCGAAGAGCTGCGTCGGCAGCGCCCCTTGGAGGTCGAGCCCGAGACGCGGCAGGCCCGGCTCGATCGGCTCGACCAGGGCAACCGGGCCGCGGAGCGGTTCGTTCAGCAGCGGCGTCGCGGCCTCGCCGGTTCCGACGATCGAGTCGGGGGGGCAGGTGTGCGACACGAACCGAGAGGTGGTGCAGACGTTCTCGAGCACCTCGAGATCGGCGCCGACGTCTTTCGGCAGGACGACTTCGACCCGTCGCACGCCCGCCTGCTCCTCGGGTTGGGACACGATCGTCGTCAGGGGCGGATGGGTGAGCGGTGCCGTGTGACCCGGCGAGCCGATCACGGCGCTCAGCCCGGGTGTGAACGGAAGCGCCTCGCAGGCGTCGGTGGTGAAGGTCGCCTCGCCGCTCGTGATCTCCGTGGGACTCGCGTAGGAGGTGGCGTCGAACCCGGTCGTGTGGGTGGCGCACGACGTCGGGTTGCGCATGAACGACTTCCCGCCGGCGATCCCGAACAGGGTCAGGTCGAGCGTCTTGATGTCGGTCTCCAGGCCGGCAGCCTGATGAGGGATGTCGGTCAGGACGGTGTCGAGCCCCAGGTCGCTCTGCCGGAGCGTGACGGCCGACTGCTGGATGATCTTCGGCAGGACCGGCAGCGGGTCGGAGAGCGGTGGGCGCAGGACGATGCCGAACCGCGCCGGCTCGCCAGGCTGCGGGGCCAGGTTGTAGATCGAGCCGTCGATCGGCAACGGCACGATCAGAATGGGATCGAGTAGGTGGACGTCGACGTTGGCCGTCAGGGCGCCCACGCGCGTGGCGTTCGGGCAATTGTCCTGATTCAGCTGCGCCGGGGTGCACGGCCTCGGCGGGTCGCCGGCGACCGGGTTGGTCGGGTCGCCGATCAACCCCGGTGGGAGGTGAACGGTCAGGTCCTTGACCTGGTCGTCCGCATCGGAGAACCCGACGTGGATGGAGAAGTTGCTGTGGGCGCCGGCGTCGTTGTTGGCGGGGGTGGCCAAGAGCCCGGTGAGGTCGAGCGCGCTGGCGGCCGGGGCCCAGACCGCCGCCCCCAGCAGCGCGGCGACGACCCCCGCGCACAGCGCGAACCTCCGTGACGACCTGCCTACGTACATGTAAATGGCTCCCCCGGGAACGTCCTTGCTCATTTCGACGGTGACGAGAATAGGAACGTTTCCCGAGAGATGCGCCGGTTCCCCGCGGGAGCGATCTTGGCCCGCTGCCATAATCCCCGCCCCTATGCCGATCTACGAGTACCGCTGTCGCAACGGACACCTCTTCGAGGTCTTCCAGAGCATCTCCGACGACCCGGTCAGCGCCTGCGAGGAATGCGGCGCTCCGGTGGAGCGCGTCTTTCACCCGGTGGCGGTGCATTTCAAGGGGTCGGGCTTCTACACGACCGACTACGCCCGCAAGGGCAGCTCGAATGCATCGACCGACGGCGACTCGAAGGGCGACGGTGCCGAGTCCAAGTCGGACTCGGGCAAGGGGTCCGAGTCCAAGCGCGACTCGGGCGAGCGGACGAAGGCCGGCTCGTCGTCGGATTAGGCGGCGTCCGGATGAAGACCGGTTTGCGGGAGCCGGAGTTGATCGTGCTGGTGGATGAGACGGGCCAGCCGATCGGCAGCGCCGAAAAGTTGGCCGCGCATCACTCGGATACCCCGCTCCACCTTGCGTTCTCGTGTTACGTCTTCGATGGCCACGGCTCGTTCCTGCTCACGCGACGAGCCTCGAGCAAGAAGGTCTGGCCAGGGGTATGGAGCAACAGCGCGTGCGGCCATCCCGCGCCGGGCGAGACCATGTCAGCGGCCATCGGGCGGGGGCTGCGGCGCGAGCTCGGGATGACCGCCCGCGATCTGAAGGTCGTCCTCCCGAGCTACACCTACAAGGCGCCACCGTTTCGAGGCATCGTCGAGCACGAGGTCTGTCCCGTCTATGTCGCCCGCGCCGAGAGCGAGCCTCGACCGAATCCCACTGAGGTCGAAGCAGCAAAGTGGGTGAGCTGGGAAGACTTCGTCACCGCAGCCGAGGCAGACACGACCGGTGCCTACTCCTGGTGGTGCAAGGACCAGCTGAAGCAGCTGAAGACGAACTCGCTCATTGCCGCCTACGCGAATCCCGCCCCCGCCACCCCCTAGTGCCGCGTCCACCGATGGCGGCGGGGTCCATTGGTTGACGGGGCGCTAGCTCCCACTTCCTCCACGGACCGCAAGCAAGCGCCGCAGCATCCACGTGACTTCCGCAGGCTGGTCACGGAGCATGCGCCAGGTCACGCGGACGACGCGGTAGCCAGCCTGGAGAAGGACCGCGTCGCGGGCCCGGTCGTTTTCGAACGCCTGCCGGCCCCGATGAAACTCCCAGCTGTCGACCTCGACCACGAGCTGCTGCGCCTTCCACAGGGCATCGACCTCGAAGCCGGCGACGACCACGTTGACCGCCGGCCGCGGCAGCCCACCTTCCCGGCAGACACCCAGGAGTGTCTGCTCGAGGTCCGAGCGGGTGGGCGCCGCGGGATATGCGTGCTCAAGCAATGCGGCGAGCGGTCGCAGCCCGTGCCGGCCAGGGCTCCGGCGCATCAACTGCTCAACGGCGTGCAGGTCGAGGAGCTCGCGTCGGTCCGCCTCCGCGAACGCACGCTCGAGCAGATCGGGCCGGAGGGTTTCCGCCAGGTCGAGCAAGGTGCGAGGCACGCTCGTCACCGGGATGCCGTCGCGACGGGTCGCCATTTCTGCTCCCAGGCGAGTCGAGACATGCTGGCGAATGCCCGTCCGGCGGCGACGGCTGCGCCCCGGCACTGTCACATCGATCGGGCTCGCCGGGTTGGCTCGAATGCCCCATAGCGCCGCGGCAGACCGATGGGAGAGCAACGCGCCTGGACCACATGCGAGCGCTGCGGCCATCCAGCGACCGTGCTGCGACACTGCGCGATGGCCGACGGCATAGACGCCCCGGTGGAGCGGGTGCAGCCGACCCGCGACAACACGACGGCGGATCGCGCTGGCGCTGACGCCGAGCTCCGCCAGCTGTCGGGTGGCGACGACGCCGTGCTGCTTGGTCGCGATCGCAGCGAGCGTCTCCTCCCGTGCCTGCCGGTTCATGCCTATACCGGCACCAAGGACAGGTAGGTGGGTCATGGGGTGGATGGTGGGCTGGCACGGGGTACGAGACAAGACGCGTGTGTGCCAAAACCCGCGCCGGGGAGTGGAGGTTTGCGCAAACCCGCGCGGGGGAGCTGGAGGTTTGCGCAAACACGCGCGGGGGAGCTGAGGTTTTCGCAAACCCGCGCGGGGAGGGGAGGCCTGCGCAAACACGCGCGGGGGCGTGGAGGTTTGCGCCTAGCCCTGGGGGCAGTTCGGCTCGCGCGGGGGGTCTGAGCCCAGCAGGTCGCGGGCGGCCCGGGCGCACTCCTCGGGCGAGATCACCAGGTTTCCCGCCCCGGTCGTGGACGACGGCTCGAGCACGTCGGTGCCGCCACCACCGCCGATCGCCGCCGCGAACACGAGCTGCGGCATCGTCAGCGCGCCCATGCTGGAGACCATCGCCTTGGGCGCGTTCCAGCCGATGATCGGGCCCTTGACGAAGTTGTACGGAAGCCGGAGGGGGTCGGTCAGGCGTCCCTTGATCCCGTCGAGGATGAGCTGCTGGAACTGCGCGCGTTCGAGGTCGCTGCCGGTGAATTCACCCGAGCCGCACTCGTTCTTGCGGGTGCGGGCGAGCGTGATCGCCTGGAAGCCGTCCAGCGTGTGCTCGCCGGCCTCGAGATCGAGTGTGAAGGCGCCCCCGGAGACGCTCGAGCAGACGTCGGTCGGCAGGTCGACCTCGATTCCGCCGATCGTGTCGATGAACCGGCGGAAGCCGTCGAAGTCGACGATCGCGACCTCGTCGACGTTGAGCCCCAGCAGCCCCTCGACCGTCCTGATCGCAAGCTTCGCCCCGCCCGAGGCGTACGCCGAGTTGATCTTCTGGGGCCCCTGGCCCGGGATCTCGGCGAGGGTGTCGCGCGGGATCGAGAGCTTGCGGAAGGCGCCGCCTCCGGCGCGGATCAGCATGATCGTGTCCGAGCGGTACGGACCGGTGCGGCAACTCGACGAAGTCCCCAGTCCGCTGCCCACGGCCTCGAGGCAGTTCTTCGTCTCGCCCTCGTCGGCGAACGCGCCCGAGCGGATGTCGGTGCCAAGGACGAGGATCGTCTGCGGGCTCACCGCGAGGAACGGGTTGCCGTCGAGCTCGTCGGTGATCCCGTCCGCGAGCTTCCCCTTCTGGATCTGGGCTGAGATCGCGAACGCCAGGAAACTGAGCAGGATCCAGCCCAGCGCCGCGATCAGGACCCACTTGCCGATCCTGCGCCAGAGCGGCTTCTCCTCCTCGGTGGCGGGCGGGCGCTTGTCGGGCGGGCGCTTGTCAGGCGGCTCCTTGCCCTCCTCGCTGCCCGACTTTTTGCGCAGCGAGGAGAGGTCCGGGGCACGCAATCGGCCCAGCAAGCCGGGGCGCGACCGGTAGACCTTGTACTCGGGCCGCTCCGGTCGGCCCCCCTCGTCGCCTGGGTGCATGAGCTATCAATACTGCAGCATGGCCTCGAATCCTCGCCGCCACCCGCAGGCACGCGTGCGTGCACGCCCGTGAGCGGCGCCGAGACCATCGGCATCGATCTGGGCGGCACCAAGATGGCGGTCGGCGTCGTCGACTCCCACCCCGAGGTCCTGTATCGCGCCACCGAGCGCAGTCTCGGCCTCACGGCCAAGGAGATTCTTGCCGAGCTCGAGGAGGAGGCGCAGGCCGCACGGGAGGCGCGGCCTGGGGTGGAGGCGGTCGGGCTCGGGATCCCTTGCACGATCGATCAGGAGCGGGGCCTGGCGATCGCCGCCGTCAACCTGCCGATCGCGAACGTGCCGATCCGGGACCTGATGCGCGACCGCCTGGGCCTGCCGGTGTTCATCGACAACGACGCCAATGTCGCCGTGCTCGCCGAGCACCTGTACGGGGCCGCGCGCGACGCGCCCAACGTCGTCCTGCTGACGCTCGGCACCGGGATCGGAGGCGGCGTGCTGATCGACGGGCGGGTTTTCCGGGGCTCCACCGGCGCCGGGGCGGAGCTGGGACACGTGGTGGTCGACGAGAACGGCCCGCCCTGCCAGGGCAACTGCCCGAACCATGGCTGCGTCGAGACCCTCGCCTCGGGCACGGCCATCGCCCGCGACGGCCGAGCCGCGGCCGCGGACGCACCCGACTCGCCGCTTGGCCGGGCGGTCGCCGCCGGGGAGCCGATCGAGGGCCGCACGGTCATCGATGCCGCGGTGGGTGGTGACGAGATCGCGCGCGAGGTGGTGGAGACCGCCGGTCGCCACCTCGGGGTCGCACTGTCGACGCTCGCCAACATCTTCGAGCCGAATCTGTTCGTGGTCGGGGGTGGGGTGATGGCGAGCGCCGGCGAGATGATCCTCGTCCCGGCTCGCGAGGAGCTGCGCCGCCGGGCGCTCCCGCCGCAGAACGAGACCGCGGTGGTGGCGGCCGAGCTGGGCCAGGACGCCGGGATGATCGGGGCGGCGGCGATGGCCAGGCTCGCGCTGGATGGGAAGTAGCGGATGCCGGGCCGCCTCACCGTCTGTCCGACGCCGATCGGAAACCTCGGCGACCTGACCCCACGCGCACGCCGCGCGATGTCGGACGCCGACCTGGTCGCGTGCGAGGACACCCGGCGGACCGGGCTTCTGTTCGACCGGCTCGATATATACAGACCGCGACTGGTCTCCTATCACGAGGGGAACGAGGCCGAGCGAGCGCTCCAGCTCGCACAGGCGATCGAGCGCGGCGCCAGGGTTGCCCTGATCAGCGACTCGGGCACCCCGGCGATCTCCGACCCCGGATACCGGTTGATCCGAACCTGCATCGAGCGCGATCTCGAGATCGAGGTGCTCGCAGGGCCCTCGGCCGTGACGACGGCGCTCGTCGCCTCGGGCCTCCCGAGCCATCGCTGGCGGTTCGAGGGGTTCCTTCCCCGCCGGGCCGGCGAGCTCGAGCGGGTGTTGCGCGCGGCCGAGACCGTGGTCGCGTTCGAGTCCCCTCGACGCCTGCCGGACTCCCTCGCCGCCCTGGCGGCGCTCGCCCCCGATCGCCCGGCCGCGGTCTGCCGCGAGCTGACCAAGCTGCACGAGGAGGTCGCGCGCGGGCCACTGGCCGAGCTGGCCCGCCGCTTCCGCGGTGATGTCAAGGGCGAGATCGTGCTCGTGATCGCGCCGGCGGCGGCGGGGCGGACCGGGGCGCCCGACACGGCCTTCGCCGTCGACGCCCTTCGCCGCCTGGTCCAGTCGGGCGCCCGGCCGCGAGCCGCTGCGAGCGTGGTCGCGGCCCTCACCGGCACCCGCGCCAACGACCTCTACCGGGGGCTCACGGGCCGCGAGCCACGGGAGTAGCTGACACCGGGCTGGCCCGTGGCTCCGCCCCCGCCCGGGCGGTTGTCGGATTAGCGACGGTATCGGTATCGGATCCGACAACGGGTTGGAGCCGGTCGATTTTCTCGCCGCAGTGATCCGGTCCGGCGGGGGCCGCGTAGGGAGGGGTCATGAGGGATGGGAGACCGGATGCCGTCACGGATGACGGCGCTCCCATCCGCAGTCACGTCCCAAACCCCTACATCGGAAAGGAACAGCGATGAGGACTGCATCCCTGCCGGCCCTTCCGTCGAAGCGCGTGCTGCTGCTGATCGCCGCCGTTGTGGCGGCCGCGGCGGTTGCGGTGTCAATGGCGTTCAGCTCGAGCCACCGCGAAGCGCCGGCCATCATGCTCACCCCGGGTCTCGACAACACGGACGTCTACGCGTGGACCGCGGACGACGCCACCGATGCGATCACGATCGCCTCGAACTGGATCCCGGGGCAGGTCCCGGCCAACGGACCGAACTTCTTCAGGTTCGACGACCGGGCCCGTTACTACGTCAACCTCGACAACACGGGTGACGGCGTCGCCGACATCCGCTACCGGTACGAGTTCGACACGAATGTTCGCAACCCGAACTCCTTCCTGTATGCGGGTCCGGGGACGCGGAGCTACGACCAGCTCAACGTCATCCAGACCTATGACCTCACCCGCGAGGAGTACGACCGCAAGGGAAGGCTGACCAAGCAGAAGCTGGTCGCCAACAACTTCCCGGTGGCGCCTCCGAACATCGGGCCGAAGACGTTCCCCAACTACGTGGGCGACTTCGTCCAGCCGGCCATCAAGCAGCTCTCCAACGGGACCAAGCTGTTCGTCGGCCAGCGTGACGAGCCGTTCTACGTCGACCTGGGAGCGACCTTCGACGCGATCAACGTGCGCGCGGGGACCGGCAACCAGGGCCAGGGGAAGGACGACTTCTCCGGCTACGCGACGTCGTCGACTGTGCTCCAGATCCCAGAGCGGCTGGTGACCAGGGACGGCATGCCGGTGGACTCGATGACCGACCGCAATGCGGTGGTCGGCGTCTGGTCGACGACCGAGACGCAGCGTGTCCAGGTCAACGGTCTCAACACGTTCTCGCGCAAGGCCGATCGCGGCAAGCGCGGGGACCGTTGGGTCCAGGTCTCACGCCTGGGCAACCCGCTGGTGAACGAGGTCGTGATCCCGCTGGGCCGCAAGGACCAGTTCAACCGCACGACCCCGGACGAGGATGCCCAGCGGTATGGCAAGTTCGTGCTCAACCCGGAGCTGGCGCGGATCCTGAACGCCCTGTTTGGCGTCGGGGCGCCGGTGACGGACCGCACGGACATCGTCCAGGCACTGCTACAGGGTCTCCCGGGCCTCAACCAGCACAAGGGCCCGGACGGCGGCACGCCCGTCGACACCCTGAAGCTCAACCTGGGTGTGGATCCGTCGCCCATGCCGAGCAGGTTCGGCGTGCTCGCCGGTGACAACGCCGGGTTCCCGAACGGCCGGCGCCCGATCGACGACGTCGTCGACATCGAGCTCCAGGTCGTGGCCGGGATCCTGGTCGGTAACCCCGTGCCCCTCGGCGACGGGGTCGACCAGGACGACAAGGGGTTCCTGAGCCAGTTCCCCTACCTGAACCACCCGGACTCCGGGTTCGACTCGAAGCCGTCGCAACGGATCGAGCCGGCCCATCCGCCTGTGCCTCCGGGCGGGGGGTCCTGAGACGGGGGATCGGAGGAGAGGGAGCGCGGCCTTCGGGCCGCGCTCCCTCACCCCTCTGGCCCTCCAACACCACCCGATCCCCCAAACGACCGAATCACCAAGGAGCCCCTCCGATGCCCGAATCGTTTCCCCCCCGAACGGTCTTCCTGCTGCGGCTCACCACCCCCCTGATCGTCTTCGCCGCGGTCGCCGCCGCTCTCGCCCTCGTCAATGGCGCGCGCTCCGGTGGCAGTGAAGCCTCCTCCGTCGTCGACCTCTCCGGCGCGCCGGTGGTCGCCGCCGATGGCCAGGACCCGGAGCCGGCCGCGCGCGACACCGAGGGCATGATCACCGCTCTCCAGCAGGCCCTGCGCGAGGACCCGGACGATGAGGCCGCCTATGCCGCGCTCGGCGACGCCTACTACCAGCGTGCGCGCGAGACCGGTGATGCCGTCTACTACTCGCGCGCCGAGGGCGCATTCCAGGAGGCCCTGGCCCGCAACCCCGAGGACATCGTCGCCACCGCGGGCCTCGGGACCCTGGCGCTCGCCCGCCACGACTTCGCCGCCGCGCTCGAGCTCGGCCGGCAGGCCTACCGGCTCGAGCCCCGCCTCGTCCGCGCCTACCCGGTGATCGTCGACGCGCAGATCGAGCTCGGGCGCTACCGGGCCGCGGGCGAGACGCTGGAGCGGCTGGTGCGCCTCAAGCCGACCCTTGCTGCATACAGCAGGGTCTCCTACTACCGCGAGCTTCACGGCGACCTCACGGGCGCCGTGCGCGCGATGCGCCTGGCGGTCTCAGCCGGCAGCGGGAGCGTCGAGGCCTCCGCCTACGTGCTGACGTTGCTCGGGGGGCTCGAGGTCGCGCGGGGTCGCTACGCCGCCGCCGATCACGCCTACGACGAGGCGCTGGCGCTCGATCCCGGATACCCGCCGGCACTCGCGGGCCGCGCCCGGATCGAGGCCGGCCGCGGGCGCTTCGACGCCGCGATTCGCACCTACCGGCGCGTGGTCGAGCGCCTGCCGCTGCCCGAGTACGCGATCGCGCTGGCCGAGACCGAGCAGGCGGCCGGTGCCATGGACGCCGCCCGCCGCGACTTCGCGTTGGTGGAGGCCCAGGCTCGGCTGTTGGGGGCGCAGGGGGTCAACACTGATGTCGAGCTGGCGCTGTACGAGGCCGACCATGGCGACCCCCGCCGCGGGGTGGTCCTTGGCCAGGACGCCTGGCGGCGGGCGCCGAGCGTGCGCTCGGCTGACGCCTACTCATGGGCGCTCTTCAGGGCCGGGCGGCTCGACGCCGCGAGCAAGTTCTCGCGGCGGGCGATGAGGCTCGGCTCGCGGGATCCCTCGTTCCTCTACCACGCCGGGATCATCGCCAGGGCCACGGGCCGGAACGGCGCGGCCCGCGACTACCTCGGCACGCTCGTCCGCCAGAGCCCCCGCTTCCACCCGCTGTATGGGCCCCGGGCCCAGCGGGCGCTGGAAGGGCTGCGATGAGCCCCCGCCGCGCACTCGGCGCCGCGCTCGTCGTGCTCGTCGCCTGCCTCGCACTACTCTGGCCGGCCGGCGCCGGCGCGCACCCGCTCGGCAACTTCTCGACCAACCAGCTCGTCCAGGTGAGGATCGACGAGCGCCAGGCGCGGATCGCCTACGTCCTCGACCAGGCCGAGATCCCGACCTTCCAGCAGATCCAGCGCTACGACGCGGACGGGGACGGGACGCTCGCCGGAGCCGAGCGCGCACCCCTGCTCGACGAGCTGCTCGGCGAGGCCTCCACGGGACTCAGCCTCACCGCCGACGGGCGGCCCCTACCCCTTGGCGAGCCACGGGACGTCGAGCTCAGCTTCCCGCCCGGCCAGAGCGGATTGGTGCTGACCAGGATCGAGGCCGAGTACGCGGTCGGACTGCCGCGCGGCGTCGCCCGAGTCGAGCTCGCCAACGATGCCTTCGGGAGCCGTGTCGGCTGGCGGGCCGTGCAGATCGTCCCCGGCGAGGGGACGCAGGTGACCTCCAGCGTATCCGCCAGCGATCCTACGAGCGGCCTCCGCACCTATCCCGAGGACGTCCTCGCGAGCCCGCCCGACGAGCGGAGTGCAACCTTCGACGTCGAGCAGGGGGACGGAACTGTGATCGCGCCGGGGCCCGATGGCGAGCGCGTGACCACACAGGGACCCCCGGAGGGCGCGCCGCTCGGCACGGGCCCGGCCCCTGCCACGGCCGACCCGTCGACGCCCGGTGGCTTCGCCGGCGCGCTCACCGACTCCGACGCGCGCGGTCTCATGATCATCCTGCTCCTCGGAGCCGCCTTCGGCTGGGGCGCTCTGCATGCGCTTTCCCCGGGCCATGGCAAGGCGATGATTGCCGGCTACCTGGTCGGCTCGCGCGGCACCCCGCGCGATGCGCTGATCCTGGGCGCGACCGTCACCGTGACGCACACGGCCGCGGTGTTCGCGTTTGGCCTGGTGACCCTGGCGGCGTCCGAGTACATCGTGCCGGAGCGTCTCTATCCATGGCTGGGCCTGGTCTCGGGTCTGATGGTGATCGCGATCGGATTCGCGGTGATGCGCTCCCGCTTCCGTCGCTGGCGCGCGTTGCGCGCAGGCGGGGCGGCCGAGGAGCATCACCACCATCACAACCATCGCCACGATCATGGCCACGATCACGGCCACGATCACGATCACGGCCACTCGCACGACCACCACCAGGGTGAGCGCCCCGGCCTCCGCGGCCTGATCGGCCTCGGGGTCTCGGGCGGCCTCGTACCGTGCCCGTCGGCGCTGGTGGTCCTGATCGCGGCGATCTCGCAGCACCGCGTCGGTCTCGGGATGGTGCTGATCGGCGCCTTCAGCCTCGGGCTGGCGGCGACCGTCAGCGGCGTCGGCCTCGCGGTGATCTGGGGCCAGCGCCTGGTGCGCCGGGTGCGACCGGAGCGCCGCCTGTTCGGCGCCCGCTTCGCGGGCGCGCTCCCGGCCATGTCCGCGGCGGTGATCGTGCTCGCCGGCGTCCTCATCAGCTACCGCGCGATCCCGGAGCTCGGCTGAGAGATCGCGATGACTTTGACCAGCAAGCAACCGTCTACAAGGAGGTAAACGTGACCGCAGCACTCAACTTCGAGTTCCTGTTCCAGCCGGTCGAGCACCTGGACATCTGGCTGACCGGCCTCTTCGACGGGGCGCCGCTGCTGATCGCGCTCTCGATCGCGTTCGTGCTCGGCCTTCGCCATGCATCCGATCCCGACCACCTCGTGGCCGTGACCTCGCTGGTCGCGGCGGACGGCGGCGGCCCGCGGGAGGCCGCGCGGCTGGGAGCCTGGTGGGGGTTGGGCCACGCCGCGACCCTGGTCCTGCTCGGCGTTCCCCTGATCGCGTTCAAGTCGGAGCTTCCGCCCTGGCTCGAGGTGGGAGCTGAACGGGCGGTCGGGGTGGTCATCATCATCCTTGCCGCACGCGTGATCTGGAAGTGGGCCCGCGGCGACTACCGGGCCGGGCGGCATGGGCACGCGAGTCCGCCGGCCGGCGCTCAGGTGACCCCCACCGAGGGGCCGCACCGCCACCTTCGCCAAGACGAGCGGCCGGCCCACGCCCATCGCGCGGTTCGCAGCCCCCGGCAGGCGTTTGGGATCGGGTTGCTCCACGGGCTCGCCGGCACCGGCGCCGTGGTGGTGCTGCTCCTGGCGGCGCTTCCGTCACAGCTCGAGGCCGCGCTCGCCCTGGCCGTGTTCGCGCCGATGTCGATCGTCTCGATGGCGGCCTGCACGACCGCGTTCTCGTGGATCCTGACCCGGCCGATCATCGATCCGATTTACCGCGGCGTGCTGATCCCGGTGCTCGGGACGTTCGGGCTCCTGTTCGGCGCCTGGTACGCGGGGATCGCATAGCCTGGCGACGGGCGCGGGCGGTCCCGGCCGGCCGCCCGCGCCGCCATCGCCGTCCGGCCGACCGGAAAATGGCTTAACGGCGCCCTAACTGCGAACGGGCGAATTTACGGGATACGATCCTGCGTCGAGGAGATGAAAGAGCGCCGGGAGGACCTCGCCGGGTGAGAGGACCTTGGGCGGGGAGAGAACGAACTCGGGGCTGAGACTCAAGTCCACCCGCCGCAGTCGCCGAACTGAGTGTTGAGGCTCCAGCAGAGGAGAATGAGAACGGCTCAGGGGATCGCGTGAAGGAGGCCGCGTGACCGCCGCGCGCCTCGGCGTGGTCGGCGCGTTGATCGCCGGGGTGGTGCTGATGGTCGTCGTCCTGTTCGGCGGCGACGAGGGTCACCGCTACCGGATGCTGTTCGAGAACGGCGGCCAGCTCGTCGACGGCAACCAGGTCCTGGTCGCCGGGCGGCCGATCGGCGCCGTCGAGGAGATCACGCTCACCGACGACGCCCAGGCCGCCATCGAGGTCACGGTCGACGAGCCGCTCCACGAGGGCACCACGGCCACCATCCGGGCCTCCTCGCTCTCGGGAGTGGCCAACCGCTACATCTCGGTCACGCCGGGTCCCAACAACGCGCCGGTGCTCGAGGACGGAGCGACTCTCACCGGCGATAGGACGACCTCGCCTGTCGATCTCGACCAGCTCTTCAACGCCCTCGACGAGCGCACGCGGCAGGCGCTCAAGGAGGTGATCCAGGGCTCGGCGACGATCTACACCGGAGCCGGCCCGGAGGCGAATAGGACCTACAAGTACTTCCCGCCGGCGCTGTCCTCGACGACGCGCCTGCTCGAGGAGGTGACCCGCGACCAGCGGGTGTTCGAGGACTTCCTCGTCGACAGCGCCCGCGTGGTCACGGGCGTTGCTGAGCGCCGCGACGACCTCTCGGCGCTGACCCAGAACGCAAACGAGGCACTGGCCGCGATCGCCAGGCGCAATCAGGAGCTCGATCGCGCGCTCGTCGCCCTGCCGCCCTTCCTGCGCCAGGCGAACACCACCTTCGTCAACCTCCGGGCGGCGCTCGACGACCTCGACGTGCTCGTAAACGCGTCCAAGCCGGCGACCGAGGATCTCCCTCAGTTCCTGCGTGCGCTGCGTCCGGTCGCCAGGCGGTCGGTGCCGGTCTTCGGCGATCTCTCGCTCGCGATCAACCGCGACGGACCGGTGAACGACCTGACCGACTCGCTCCTCGACCTGCCGGAGCTCGCGAGGCGCGGCGGTCACGCGGCCACGGCCGGGGTCAGGGCGCTCAACACCTCCCAGGACAACGTCGCGTTCGCCCGCCCATACTCGACCGACCTGGTCGCCTGGCTCACCCATTTCGGTCAGGTTGCCGGGTACTACGACGCGAACGGGCACTACGCGCGGGTCTCCCCTTCGGCTGGGAACCTGTTCGACTACAACGAGGGCACCGGCGAGCTCGACCCGATCTCCCCCGCTGAACAGTTCGACGGGCTCGAGTTCGACATATTCACCCGCTGCCCGGGTGCGGCCACCCAGCCGGCCGCCGACGGCTCGAACCCGTTCCTCGACAACGGCAACCTGACCGGTCTCTGCGACCCGGCCCAGGTGCCCCCAGGCCCATGAGGCGGCTCGCGGTCATCGCAGTGCTCCTCGCCGCCGCCGTGCTGGTGGTCGCGGGCGTCGCCGCGGGCGAGGACTCGGGCGACGACTACAAGGTTCGCGCGATCTTCGACAACGGCGCCTTCCTGGTTCCGGGCGAGGATGTCCGGATCGCCGGCGCCAAGGTCGGTCAGGTCGACTCGGTCGATGTGACCGGTGAGGACGAGGCGGTCCATGAGGACTTCAGTCCCGACCCGGGCAAGGCGGTCGTCGTGCTCCAGATCGACGACGCCGGCTTCCAGGACTTCCGCACTGACGCCTCGTGCCTGATCCGCCCGCAGTCGCTCCTTGGCGAGAAGTACGTCGACTGCCTGCCGACCCAGCCGCGCGCAGCCGGGGTGGAGCCGCCGCCCGAGCTGGAGGTGATCGGCGAAGGCGAGCCCGGCGAGGGTGAGCGCTTCCTGCCGCTCGAGAACAACGGCAAGGCGGTCGACCTCGATCTCGTCAACAACATCAACCGCCTCCCCTACGCCGAGCGCCTGCGGATCATCCTCAACGACCTCGGCGCCGGATTCGCCGCCCGCGGCGACGAGCTGGCGTCGATCATCGAGCGGGCCAACCCGGCGCTGAAGCAGGCCGACCGGGTCCTGGCGATCCTCGCGGAGCAGAACCGGACGCTGGCGAGGCTGACGCGCAAGGGCGATCAGATCTTGGGCCCGCTGGCGCGCGAGCGGGCGCACCTCTCAGGTTTCATCAACAACGCCGAGACCACCGCCGCGGCCACCGCGGAACGAGGCGGCGACCTGGAGGAGAGCATCAACAAGTTCCCGGCGTTCCTCCGTGAGCTACGGGCGACGATGCGCGAGCTGCGGCGGTTCTCCGACGTCGCCACGCCGACCTTCACCGACCTCGGGGTCGCGGCCCCGGCGCTGACCCGGGCCACTCAGGCACTCGGCCCGTTCGCCGCCGCCGCCACCCCCGCTTTCAAGACCCTGGGCGAGGCGACGGCGCAGGCCGGCCCGGACCTGGTCGCGTCCGAGCCGCTGATCGAGGACCTGCGACGCCTGGGCGATGACACCAAGCCGGCGACGAAGGCGCTCGCGCGGCTGCTCGGCAGCCTGCGGAAAACCGGTGGCTACCAGAGGCTGCTCGAGTTCGTCTACCACACGGTCGGCGGCATCAACG
Organism: uncultured Actinomycetes bacterium; assembly: GCA_963788115.1. Taxonomy (GTDB): domain Bacteria; phylum Actinomycetota; class Thermoleophilia; order Solirubrobacterales; family 70-9; genus CAWBFD01. The sequence goes on along the minus strand of CAWBFD010000002.1, from coordinate 211,272 downwards.
GGTTCGACCAGTACGGGCATTATCTCCGCGCGCTGCTGCCCAACAACGCCTGCCAGGAGTACAACCCGCCACCGGGGAGCGGGTGCGAAGCACACTTCGCGGGATCCTCCCCTGTGCCTATTCCGCCGGCGAAATCATCGGCCGGCAGCAGCATGAGCACGCCCCGTGTGGCCGACAGCCCGATCCGCGAGCTGGGGGCCGTGATCGCCGATGTATTCCGCGGAAGGCGCGCGACGGAAGAGAGGTCGCCGCCCGCGAGCCCTGACGCACCGGGCGAGTCCTCCACCGATGTCGAACGCGGGCAGGCCCCGCCCCCTTCCGAAGGTGATTTCGCGCCGGATACCGGAGGGGTCGCAGGGTCGAACGGCGGCCGCGACGCCCGCCTGCTGATGAGCTTCCTCCTCGGAGACGATCAATGACCCGCCGCGGCGGCACCCTCGCCTCGAGCCCGACGATGGTCGGCGCGGTGACCGTGCTGGTCACCATCGTCGCGGTCTTCCTCGCCTACAACGCGAACCAGGGGCTGCCGTTCGTGCCGACCTACCGGCTCTCGGCCCAGGTCCACAACGCCGAGACGCTGGTGCCGGGCAATGAGGTCCGGATCGGGGGCGTCCGCGTCGGACTGGTCGAGTCGATCGAGCCCGTATCGGACGACGACGACGGGTCGGTCAGCGCCAGGCTCGACCTCAAGCTCGACGCGGACATCGAGCCGCTGCCGGTCGACTCGAAGGTCTCGGTGCGAAGTCGGTCCTCGCTCGGCCTCAAGTACCTGGAGATCCGCAGGGGGACGTCGAGTGACGGGTTCGCCGCGGGATCGACGATGCCGCTCGCGGCGGAGCGGCCCGAGCCGGTGGACATCGATCAGCTCCTGAACACGTTCGACGAGCCGACCCGCGATGCGATCCAGCGAAACCTGCTCGAGTTCGGCAACACCCTGGCGGGCCGTGGGCCGGACCTCAATGCTGCGATCGGCGACCTGGACCCGTTGCTCGAGTTGCTGATCCCCGTCGCCCGTAACCTCGCGTCGCCACAGACCGCGCTCGCCCGCTTCTTCCGGGCGCTGGAGGCAACCGCGTCCGAGGTTGCGCCGGTGGCAGAGACTCAGGCCGACCTGTTCGTCGCCCTCGACACCACCTTCGGCGCGCTCGCCGAGGTCGCCCGGCCGTTCATCCAGGAGACGATCTCGAAGTCACCTCCGGCGCTCGACACAGCGCTCGCAACGTTGCCGGACCTGCGTCCGTTCCTGCGTCACAGCACCGCGCTCTTTGCCGACCTCCGTCCGGCGGTGAACACGCTCGCGGCGAACTCCCCCACGATCGCCGCCGCGCTCGAGGCGGGAACCCCAGTGCTGCGGGACTCACCGCTGCTGAACGAGCGGATCCCGCCCGTGACCGCGGCGCTGCGCCAGCTCAACGACAACAGACTCGCCCACCGGGGGATCAACCGCCTGGCAAACACCAACACTCTCCTGACACCCACGGCGAGGTACCTCGCACCCGTCCAGGCGGTCTGCAACTACGGGACGCTGCTGTTCCGGAACGCCAGCAGCCTGCTGTCGACAGGGGATGGACTCGGGACCTGGCAGAACTTTCTCCTGTTCCAGGGACCCGCGACGCCCATCGTCACACCGCCCTCGGAGCTATTCCAGCCGAACAACGAGGTCACCCCATCGCGTCGCCCAGCCGGGGGCAGCAGCCAACGCGGGACCACCAACTTTCTCCACTACAACCCGTATCCGCACACCGCCTCACCGGGCCAGCCGCGCGAGTGCGAGGCCGGGCGCGAGCCCTGGCTGGCCGACCGCAGGGTCATCGGGAACGTCCCGGGCAACCAGGGCGTGATCACGGAGGGGAAGTGATGGCCTCCTTCCTCCGTAGGCGTGGCGCGACGGCTAGGCCGCATCCGCTCGAGCCGCAGCCCGACGAGCGTATCTACGGTCGCAACTATCGCGGCCCGCGGCCCTGGGTGATCGGCGCGATCGCAGCCGTGATCCTCGGCGCGCTGACCTACCTCGCGTTCGTGAAGGACATCCCGTTCGTCGGTAAGGGCTACGAGCTGCACGCGACCTTCGACAACGTGGCGACCCTGCGCAGCGACGCCCCCGTGCGGATCGCCGGGGTCGACGTCGGCGAGGTCACCTCGATCGAGTCCAGCGGCACCGCCGCCCAGGTCACCTTCACCGTCGACGACCAGGGCCGCCCGATCCACGAGGACGCGACGATCGAGATCCGGCCGCGGCTGTTCCTCGAGGGCAACTTCTTCCTCGACCTGCGGCCCGGAAGCCCCAGCGCTCCCGAGCTCGACAGCGGCGCCGAGATTCCCATGACCCAGACTGCCACCGCGGTACAGCTCGACGAGATCCTGGCCGCGCTCGATTCCGACTCACGTGAAAACCTCCAGGAGCTGCTGGAGGGCTACGGCGAGGCGCTCACCCACGAGCCGACCGCCGCCGAGGATGCCGACCAGGATCCGGATGTCCAGGGCGAGACCGCGGCCGAGTCCCTGAATGATGCCTTCCGCTACGGCGTGCGCTCCACCCGCGACACGGCGATCGTCAACGAGGCTTTCCTCGGCACGCAGCCACACGACCTCTCGAAGCTGATCGCCGCGCAGGGGGACGTCTTCGCCCAGCTTGTGACCGTGGAGGGCGACCTCAAGGACCTGATCACCAACTTCAACACGACGACCGGGGCCCTCGCGGCCGAGTCGCAGAACCTGAGCGAAACCATCCGGATCCTGGCTCCGACTCTGGAGAACGGAGAGCCCGCGCTTCGCCACCTGAGTGACGCGCTGCCGCCGCTCCGCGCGCTCGCGCTCGACGCGGTCCCGGGGGTGCGCGAGCTGCCGGGGACCATCGAGGCCGGCCTGCCCTGGCTGCGGCAGACCAAGCGGCTGCTGACCGACCGGGAGCTGGGCGGGCTCGCGCGCCAGCTCAAGAACGCGGCGCCGTCGCTGGCGAAGACGACACAGACGGCCCTGAGCCTGTTCCCCGAGCTGACCCGGGCCAGCCGTTGCGTCTCCCAGGTGCTCGTCCCCGCGGGGGACGTCGTCATCGACAACGTCCCGGGCGACTACGAGCTGTCGACCGGTCAGCCGAACTTCAACGAGCTCTTCTACGGCGCGGTCAACCTCGCCGGTGAGAGCCAGAACTTCGACGGGAGCGGCGCCTTCGTTCGGTTCCAGTCAGGGGGCGGACCGGTGCTCGTGTCAGCGGAGAACCCGGATCCACCTCCGCCGATCTTCGGGTTCCCGCCTGACCTGTTCGGCCACGCGATCGCCGCGCCGCTGGGGACGCGCCCCACCTACACGACTCGCACGCCGCCGTTCCGCCAAGACGTGCGCTGCTTCCAGAACCCGATCCCGAACGTGAACGGGACCGGAGGCGCCGGCCTCCCAGGTGACGTCGGTCCCCCAAGCCCGGTGGCAGTGCCATGAGGAAGGCGATCCGAGACCACGCGCGCGACTTCGCGGCCGTGATCGGGCTGGTGGTGATCGCAGCCGCCATGACCCTGGTGATCCTGACCCAGCAGCGCCTCTCCTTCCCGGAGTGGGTCCCCGGCCTGGGCGAGGACCGGTTCGAGCTCAAGGCCGAGTTCACCTCGGCGCAGGCGGTCGTCCCGGGTCAGGGCCAGACCGTGAACATCGCCGGGATCAAGGTTGGCGACGTCTCCGAGGTCGAGCTCGAGGACGGCGTCGCCGTGGTCACGATGCAGCTCGACAACGAGTACGCACCGCTGATCCACGAGGACGCGACGATGCTTCTGCGGCCGAAGACCGGGCTCCAGGACATGACCATCGAGCTCGATCCCGGGAAGGGATCAGAGGGGGTCGAGGAGGGCGAGACGATCCCGCTCTCCCAGACCCAGCCGACCGTCAACACGGATCAGATCCTGGCCTCGCTCGACGGCGACACCCGCGCCTACCTGACGCTGTTGCTCCAGGGCGGGGCCGAGGGCCTCGGGGGACGCGGCAGGCAGCTCTCCGCGGCGCTGAGGCGGTTCGAGCCCACCGGCCGCGACCTGGCAAAGGTCTCCTCGGCGCTGGCGAGGCGGCGGGCGAACCTGCGCCAGGTGATTCACACCTTCCGGCTCGTCAGCGAGGAGCTGGGCAAGAGCGACACCCGCCTCGCCGACTTCGTCTCCTCGTCCAACGCCGTGATGGCCTCGTTCGCCCGCCAGGAGGCCGCTATCCGCGAGTCCCTACAGGAGCTTCCGAGCACGCTGAGCGAAACCGACGCAGCCCTGGAAAGCTCGGACACGCTGGCGCAGGTGCTCGGCCCAGCGGCGACCGACTTGCGCCCGGCGGCAAGAGCCCTGGCCCCGGCGCTGCGCCAGGCCCAGCCGTTCTTCCGCGAGACCACTGCGCCGATCCGGAACGAAATCCGCCCGTTCGCTCGCGACGTGCAACCCGCAGTCGGCAAGCTCGTGCGGGCGTCCGATTCCCTGCGCGAGGCGACGCCGCCGCTGAGGACCACCTTCAACCACCTCAACGGCCTCCTCAACGCCCTGGCCTACAACCCGCCCGGCTCGGCCGAGGAGGGCTACCTGTTCTGGGTCTCCTGGCTCAACCACAACGGCAACGCGATCTTCCTCACTCAGGACAGCGAGGGTCCGCTCCGGCACGGGATCGTGCTGCTCGACTGCTTCGTCGCCAGCGTCGTCGAAGGAAGCTTCGCGCAGCGGAGCGCGTTCCTGAAAACCGTCCGGGACCTCAGTGGAGTGGTCACCGTGACCGGCCCACCCTGCACCCCCTAACCATGGCGACGAGACCTCCCTCGACAACCCGCATCCTGATCGCCGTCGGCTTCGCGCTCTCGTGCTTCGGCCTGGCGCTTTTCCTGTGGATCGCCTTCGGCGGGCCGGTGCCGCTGAAGCCGGAGGGCTACCGGTTCACGGTTCCGTTCGACGAGGCGACCCAGCTTGCCGTCGAGTCCGACGTGCCGGATCTCAGGCGTCTCGGTGGGCAAGGTCAAGGCGATCGACCTGGGCGACCAGGGCAAGGCCGTGGCCACGGTCGAGCTGGACGAGCGCTACGCCCCGATCCCGGAGGACACGCGGGCGATGCTGCGCCAGAAGACGCTCCTGGGCGAGACCTACGTCGAGCTCACCCCCGGCTCGGACGAGTCGGGGTTCCTGCCCGAGGACGGGGCCCTGCCCGAGGCCCAGGTGGCGCAGTCCGTCCAGCTCGACGAGATCTTCCGCACCTTCGACGAGCCGACCCGGGTCGCGTTCCAGCAGTGGATGCAGAACCAGGCGATCGCTTTCGCCGGACGGGGAACGGACCTCTCGGCGGCGCTCGCCGAGCTCGACCCGTTCGCCGAGGAGGTCACCCGGCTGCTCCGGACCCTGGACACCCAGCGGCTCGCGGTGCGCCAGCTATTCCGCAACGGCGGGGAGGTCTTCGCGGCGCTGTCGGAGCGCCCGGGGCAGCTCCGCGGGCTGATCGAGAACTCGAACACGGTCTTCCAGACCACCGCGCGGCGAAACCGGGATCTTCAGGCCGCGTTCGAAGCCTTCCCAACCTTCCTCGACGAGTCGAGGCTGACGCTGACCAGGCTGGACCAGTTCGCGGAGAACACGGACCCGCTGGTCAAGCAGCTGCGCCCAGCGGTCCAGGAGCTGGGTCCGACGGCCGTCGATCTCGCCCGCTTGGCGCCTCACCTCGAGCGGCTCTGGGTCGGGCTCAGGCGCTCGATCGGCGCCCGCGAAGGGCTGACGGATCTCGCGCGTCTCCTTCGCACCGACCTGCCGCCCGTGCTCGAGCGCCTGCCGGGCTACCTGAACGAGCTCGACCCGATCCTCCGCCTGCTGAAGCGCTACAAGCGCGAGCTGGCGGCGTTCGTGGCCAACTCGGCGGCGGCGACCCAGGGCATCAACCCGGTGACCGGCAGGCATGCCCTGAGGACGACCCCGCCGCTCAACCCGGAGTCCGTGGCGAGCTTCCCGAGCCGGCCGGTAAACAACCGCACCAACCCCTACGTCAAGCCGGGCGGCTACCTCAAGGTGCGCAAGGGCCTGAAGTCGTTCGAGACGCGCCAATGCACCGGTGGGCTGGACGCCGAGCTCAACCCGAGCGTGATCACCGATCCGGCGTTTGAGGCACGCGTTCACGACGAGGATGAGCCCCCGGACGGGATCACCGACGAGGCCGAGGAGCTCTACGTGCGCATCCTGCGCTTTGCGTTCGGTGACAACGACGCCACCGCGGCCGACACGGTGACGACCGCCGACGTGCCCGCCCCGCGCTGTGTCGCCCAGGCTCCGCTCCGCTCGATCGGCAAGACCATGCCGGAGTTCACCAGGTTCCTCCACGTGTACCGGCAGGGCGCGTCATGAGGTTTCGCTGACGTCCGGGGAGGGAATCATCTACCATCGTCCGCATCTGGGAGACAAGCGCGTTTCCGCGCGGAGTGAGGACACAACAGGAGGAGGATTGATGAATTGGCGTAGATCGCCACGTAAGTGGGTGGCCTTGACCGTCATCGTGGGGTTGGCCGGCGCGCTCAGCGCGATCGGGATCTCCTCGGCGGCGACCACGGTCTCGATCAGCCAGAGCAAGGGGCTCAAGCCGAGCCAGCTGCCGAAGACGAAGTACCAGGCGGCATCGCTCAACGTGGTGGTAGCCAGCAGCACCGACACGCCGGATGAGTTCCCGACGGCGGTCACCAACACGGTGCTCGACTTCGACGATGACGGAAAGATCACGACCACGGGACTCAAGACCTGCAGGGCGAACCTCGCCAACACGACGACGCAGCAGGCACGGAGCATGTGCGCCCCGTCCCTGGTCGGCACCGGCACGGCGCAGGCGCTGATCCCGGCTGAGCCCGACCCGGTGACGACGAACGCGGTGGTTACCGCCTTCAACGGCCCGAAGCAAGGGGGCAACGCGACAATCATCCTGCACGCGCGGACCGACGTCGGTATCACCCAGGTCCTGACGGGCGTGCTCCGGAAGATCAGCGCGGGCGACTACGGCACCAGGCTGAGCGTTCCGGTGCCTCCGCTTCCCGCCGGCGCCGTGCTCACCCGGTTCGAGACCACGGTGAAGAAGAAGTGGCGGTTCCGTGGCAAGACGTACAACTACATCACCGCTCGGTGCCACGACGGCAACAAGACCCTGAATATCAAGGGCAACATCGCGCTGGCCGCGGGGCCGAACCAGACCCCGACGGACAGCCAGAGGTGCACCGTCGGGTAGGCGCGACCGGACGGAAGCCACCAGAAGGAGCGTCGGAGGGGCGGCCCACGGGCCGCCCCTCCTTTCTGGGTAGTTCTCTCCGCCTCGCTGCGGGATTCCCGCAGCCGACGCACGGAGCCGCACCGATGAAGGGAAATCGCGCTTCCCGCATCATCACCGGGGTTAAAGAAGACTCAGCGCGGGGGCGTACCGGTTCACGCTGCCCTGTGCCCGATAGGAGGAGCATTTAATGCGTATGCGAAAGGGCCTTGTGGCCGCGGTAGTGGTTGGCTTGGCCGGTGCGCTCAGCGCGATTGGAATTTCCTCGGCGGCGACGACCGTGTCGATCGCCCCGAGCAAGGGCATCGCCCCGAGCAAGCTGCCGAAGACGAAGTTCAAGGCGGCATCGCTGAACGTAGTGGTCGACAGCAACACCGACACGCCGGAAGAGCTGCCGACGGCGGTCACCAACACGGTGCTCGACTTCGACGACGACGCCAAGATCACCACCACGGGACTCAAGACCTGCGGGGCGGACCTGGCCAACACGACGACCCAGCAGGCGCGGAACAAGTGCCCCAAGGCGATTGTCGGCACGGGCACCGCTCAGGCGGTGATCCCGGCGGCGCCGGACCCGGTGACGACGAACGGCGTGGTCACCGCGTTCAACGGCCCGAAGCAAGGGGGCAACCCGACGATCATCCTGCACGTGCGGACCGACGTCGGCATCACCCAGGTCCTCACCGGGGTGATCCGGAAGATCAACGCGGGCGACTACGGCACCGAGGCTGAGCGTTACGGTGCCGCCCCTTCCCGCTGGCGCCGTCCTCAGCCGGTTCGAGGTGACTGTCAAGAAGCAGTGGAAGAACCGCGGCAAGACCTACAACTACGTCACCGCCCGTTGCCACGACGGCAACAAGACCCTGAACATCAAGAGCAACATCGCACTGGCCACGGGGCCGAACCAGACCCCGACGGACTCGCAGCAGTGCACGGTGAGGACGTAGGTCCAGAGGTCGCCAATTGACCTCCAGAGCTGGATGCGAGAAGGGCGGCCCTCGGGCCGCCCTTCTTATTGGCGTGATGGCAAGTCCAATGCCGCTGGGTTGCCCACGCTGAGAGACAAATCGGTTTATAGTCCCTAGTGGGATTCCTGAGGAGGAGAGGATCTGATGCATTGGCGGACAAGACCGAGTAGGCGCGCCACCCTGATCGGCGTCGTCGCGCTGGCAGGTGCTTTCGGCGCGGTTGGGATCGCAAGCGGGGGGCCACCGCCCACGGTGATCACGGGCGGCGGCGAGTTGAATCCGAGCACGCTGCCGAAGAACAAGCTCGCGCCGGCGGCCCTCACGGTTCGGATCAATGCCGAGACGACGAACCCGAGCGGCGTCCCGGACCCGATGACGAACGTCCTGCTCAACTTCGACGACGACGGCACGGTCGCCACAAAGGGACTCCCGGTCTGCACGAGGAACCTCGACAACACAACGACTGCGGTGGCACGGAGCAGATGCCGCTCCTCGATGATCGGCACCGGCATCGCCCATGCCTTGATCCCGGCGTCGCCTGAGCCCGTCGTCACGACCGCACAGGTCAGCCTGTTCAACGGCCCGAAGCGTGGCCGGAACCCAACGATCCTTCTGCACAACCGTGCCGACATCGGCATCACGGTCGTCCTCACCGGAGTGATCAGGAACTCAACCTTCGGCCCGGACTTCGGCAAGGCCCTCGACGTCGCCGTTGGGACCCTGCCGGCAGGTGCCGTCTTCGCCGACATCCGGACGACGGTGAAGAAGACCTGGAAGTTCCGTGGCAAGAAGATGAGCTATATCTCGGCGAGCTGCCACGACCGAAACCGGAAGCTGAATGTGCACGGCGTGTTCAAGGTCACCATCGGCGGCCAGACTCAGACACAGACGGGCGACGTGGTGCAGACCTGCAGGGTCAAGCGCTAGGGCTCGGCAGGGCGGCCGATGGGTTGAGAAGCCAGTGAGACGCGGGGCCGTCATCGCGCTGGGGGCTCTGGCCGGGGTGCTCACCACAGGCGGGATCGCGCTGGCGGACACCGTGGTGACCGGCGGCGGCGAGGTGGCGCCAAGCACCCTCCCGGCACAGCGGTACGCGCCGGTGTCCATGCACGTCGCCATCCATGCCTCGACCGACGAGCCCAGCGGCGTGCCCGACCGTCTCAGCAAGGTCGAGCTCAACTTCGACGACGACGGCAGGATCACGACCAAGGGGCTGCCGACCTGCAACCCGGCGAAGATCCGGTACGCGACGATTCAGCTCGCGCTTCAGGAGTGCCGCAGGGCCAGAGTGGGCCGCGGCGACGCGACGGTCGTGATCCCTGTCGGCCAGGGGGGTGTCACGGAGCACGCGACGGTCAATGTCTTCAACGGGACCAGGCGGAACGGCAACCCGACGGTTCTCTTCCACGCCCGGGCCGACTTCGGTTACACCCAGCTCATGGTCGGCACCGTCAGAGACTCGACCGCCGGCCCGGACTTCGGCAAGGTGCTCAGCACCCCGATCCCGCCGATCCAGCTCAATGCCGTCGTGAGGGATCTGGACGTCACCGTGCGCAAGACCTGGAAGTTCCGCGGCCAGCGGTACAGCTACATCTCGGCGCGCTGCCACGACCCCGACCGGACCCTGAACGTCCACGCCCGGTTCGAGCTGAACGGCGGCGCCCAGACCCAGACCGCGGATGTGGCACAGACCTGCTCCGTGCAGGGGTAGCGCCGGGCGCGGCCCGCTATTCCACCGGCGCGGCTCGCCCCTCGAGCGCGGCCGCGACCTCGGCCTTCGCCGCGTCGATCCCGATGTATGGGATCAGGGCGAAGGTGGCCATCGAGGGCAGCAGGTCGCGCAGGTCGCTCCGGCCCGCGCGCAGGCGCTCGACGATGATCGACGCGACCCCCCCGATGAGCGCCTCCGCGGTCCCCTCGGGAAGATCGTCCCCATGCGGCGAGGTGCGCCGGCCCTCGTCGAGCAGAGCGGCGAACCCATGCGAGGCCGCGTAGTAGCGGTCGAGCGCCTCGTCTCCGGCGCGGATCACCTCGACGAGCGCCATGCGGGCGAACTCGGGCTCGGCCGAGAGCCCGGTGAGGAAGGCGTCGAAGGCGGCCACCACCGCCGCCGGCCACCGCGACTGCGAGCGGTAGGCGCCCTGGACCCCCGCGTAAAGCTGCTTGACCGCCTCGTCGTAGGCTGCGAGGAAGCAGTCGTTCTTGTCGCTGAACTGCTCGTAGAACGTCTTCCTGGAGACACCGGCGATGCCGATCACGTCGGCGACCGTGGTCTGCGCGTAGCCCCGCTCGGCGACCGCGCTCGCGAGCGCGTCGAGAATCCGTTGGCGCTGATTCTCGACCACGAACGCGCGCGGCAGCCCGTGCCGCCCTGACGGCAGCCGGCCCCCGCTTCGAGGTCGCGTGGGGACGGCGGCCTGCTCGGTGGCGTCCCCGGAGGGAGTCTTGGACGAGGCGTTCATGGTCGATTCGGGGAAGCGCGTGACTTGTGCGTCAAATCCTATGCCAGCGACCGGTCGCTTCGGTCCGCGCCCACTGGCTGGGATGCCAGGCCAGCCGAAGCGGCGGTCTTTACCTCCGTGCTCTCGTCCAGCTCGGCCCTTGCAACCTCCACCGCGCGCTGGGCCGCCGACGACCCGATGAAGAAGGCGAGCCCGAAGGTCGCGACGTCGTTGCGAATCGCGGGTAGCTGGCGGGTCTTCCCCTCCCGGACCATCTCGGCGATCACCGCGGCCGTCCCGCCGATCGCCGCCATCCCGGCGCGCGCGGACAGGTCCCCGGTGTAGGAGGAGCGCTCCGCGGTCTCCTGCAGGAAGACGGTGAAGCCCCGCTGCGCGAGGCGATAGCGCTCGAGCGCTACGGGGCCCGCGGCCATCACCTCGATCATCCCGATCTGGGCCGCTTCAGGCTCGCTGGCGAAGAACTCCAGCAGCGCCCCGATCGCCGCCACCACTCGCGCCTCCCAACTGTTCTGCGCGCGGTACGCCTCGCCGACGGTCGCGACCAGACGCCCGACCAGTTCGTCATAGGCCGCGAGGAAGCAGTCCTCCTTGTTGTTGAACTGCTCGTAGAACGTCTTTCGCGAGACCCCGGATCCTCGGACGACATCCTCCACTGTCGCCGCCTGGTAGCCCTTCTCGGAAACTGCCGAGACGATCGCCACCAGCATCCGCTCGCGCTGATTCTGGGCGACGAACTGGCGCGGCAGCCCGTGGCGGCCGGGGGGAAGGGGACGAGGGGGCTGAGCGAGACGCGTCATCGCTCGGTTGCCCGGGGGAGGATTGCTATTGGCAAACGCATGCGTTCCGATAGTGACACATGGCGGGCGCAGGAGCGCCGCTCGTCATGTGTCTCCGGAAGTGCCTCTTGAATAGGCAAATGATTTCGTTTATCTTTCCCGAGTGTCTGGTAACAGGCGTGTTCGGAGAGAGAGTGGCGCGAAGGTCGCGCCGCACACAGAGGAGGACACGGATGCATTCGGGTCAGCGATTTCGGTGGACGTTCGACCGATCGGCACGCTCTTCGCCCTTGCGACCGCTGGCATTCCTGCTCGTGCCAAGCGGCGCGAGCGCGCAGCAGAAGAAGCTCAAGGTCAAGGTCGAGACCAAGTCGCAGACCCAGGCGCTGAATCAGGGGGCGCTCAAGGTCTCGTTCAAGTCCAAGGGCCTCGTCGAAGCTCTCGGCCACCGCCAAGGCCACCCCCACCGGGGGCTCTCAGCTGAACTTCGCCTCGAAGGCGACCAAGAACAACGCCGAGCAACGGCACCCTCAGCCTGCCGCTGACCGGGGCCGGGGAGGCGGCGCTCGCGGAGTGCGCTTCGCTCCGCGTCCGAGTGGCGGCCAAGGGCAAGCCGAAGAAGAACGGCCAAGGGCTCACGCGCTACTCGCCGAGGACGACCCCGAGTGCGCGAAGCCGGTGAAGGAGTTCGCCACCTCGAGCACATCCTCGTTCCCGTTCGGCCTCGACGTCGGCCCCGACGGCAATCTCTGGTTCACGGAGTCCGGGGTCAACCGCGTCGCTCGGCCGGATGACGACCGACGGTGAGCTCACCGACTTCCATGTGCCCGTTCCCCCTGACGCAATGCCCGGCGATGCATCCGGGCATCTCTTGTCTGGACATCACCGCCGGCCCCGACGGGAACCTGTGGGCGTCGAGCTTCGACGGGGCGACGGTCCGCCAGATCGCCCCGGGGACCGGTGCGGTGACCACCTTCCCGGTTAGCGCCGGCCAGTCGAGCCGGATCGCCGTCGGCGCGGACGGCAACCTGTGGCTGGTCAGGTCGGGCAACCTGGTACGCATCGACCCCGCCGGCAACGCCACGGACTTCCCGCTGGGAGCGATCGGGGATCCGGTCAACTTCCAGCCCTACGGGCTCGCCGCCGGCGGCGACGGCGCCGTCTGGTTCACCGGCGCCGACCTACTCCGCTCAGTCCTTCCGGTACCGCTGGAGTCGGCCGCCTCGACCCAGCCACGGGGGAGACGACGGTGTTCCCTCTCGCCGATCCGGACGCGCGGGTGGGAGAGATGACCGCCGACCGGGCCGGGCGGCTCTGGTTCACCGTGGCCGGACCTCCCGCGAGCGGGAGCAAGATCGGCCGCATCGATCCCAACTCCGGCCAGATCGTCGAGTTCCGGATCCCGACGCCCGACTCGAAGCCGACCGGGATCACCTTCGCCAACGACGGCTCGCTCTGGTTCACGGAGGTCGAACGCGGACAACATCGGCCGCTACGACCCGGCCTCGGGCACCTTCACCGAGTATCCGCTCGAGACCCACGGCGTCGCTGCCGTGGGAGATCGTCGAGGGCCCAGACGGGATGATCTATTTCACCGAGGCTCGGCACCGGCAAGATCGGTCGGCTCGATCCGACACAAGGCGCCGGTCGACGATCCGAACCCCAGCAACGGGCATCGCCGACGCCGCCGTTCACCGAGGATGGTCGTTGCGCGCTGCCGGGCATGGGCCTCTGTCAACAGCAGGTGAGCACCGGCGGCACCTTTCAGATCGGCACCGCGTTGACCCAGGTGCTGCCGCGCAACACGCTGACCCTGACCGCGACACTCGACTTCGGCGACGGGCGCCCTTCGTCCCGCCGGTGAAGGGACCGATGCTGGAGTCGCTGCCTCTCGATGTCGAGGTCGGCGGCCAGGCAGGCGGTGACCCAGGTCGGTCTCGCCGGCCCGCCGGTGCTGCACGTCGCTGTTCCCGTTCTCGGTCACCGTCCCGATCGATCTCTACGTGAGCCAGCCCGGCAACCCCGAGGGCGGTTGCGTGATCGGGCCCATCGTTCAGAACCTGGTGGAGCGTCGACGTTCCGGACGAGCGCGCACCCTCGTCGCCCTTGCTCTCTTCGACAACCTGCTCTCCTACGAGGACATGATCTTCGGAGTCCGGACACGCATCTTCGACGACACCACTTCTCGGTGCCCGAGGCGCGCGGTTGTGGCCCGCTGACCGCGGTGATCAACTCGCTGCTCATGCTGCCCTCGGCCTCGGGTGAGAACGCGATCCGCCTGCCGTTCGCGCTGATGATCACCCCGGGTGAGGTCGACCAGGACAACCCGCCGCCGCAGCCCTAGGGAGGCCAAGGGCGCTCCTCCGCTCCTGGGATCGGGGTCTGCCGCCCCCGATCCCACAGCGCCCCTTGGGCCCCGGCCCGGCCCCGATAGGCCGACCGCGCGAGCGGGTAGGTTTTCCCGCAATGGGCAGGGCCGCATGCGCGCTGGCCGTCATCGGGACGCTGGTCCTGACGCCGGGCTGCGGGACCGAGACGGAGTCGGTGCCCGACGATGAGATCGTCCGGGAGCTGGGCCTCGAGACAGCGCCCACGGGCGATGGCTACACGGTGGGCGACAACCTGGCGTGCTCGGTGACGACGCTCTTGAACGACTCCGACGAGGTCGGTGAACTGACAGCGGCGGAGCGCCGGGTGGCGCTCACCAGCCGGGACGGGGTGGTCGGCATCCTGGTCGAAACGCCCTTCGCCCCCGCGTGCGAACGGGACGCCCTGGCGGGCCTGAACCGGCTCGCCCGCCGCGCCGAACGGGAGGAGTGAGCGACGCCGCCAAGCGTCGTACCCTTTGGTGGCGATGGCAACGAAGCGAGAGCCGCGCCTGGTGACGCTCGGCTACGGCAAGTTCGCCCGCGCGGACCGGATTTACGCCCTGGTTCCGCTTGACCAGGCCGAGCGCGGTGACGGGCGCCGCACCTATGTACACGTGGACGGCATGGCCGAGCCGATCGTCGCCTCCCGCTCGGAGAAGGCGATCGTGGCCGATATCGAGGCCGCGCTGACCGAGGCGGCGGGAATGCCGCGCCAACGCCGGGTGGCCAAGGGACAGGAGACCCTGATCAGGTAGGTCAGGTGGCCTGCCGGAACCCCGCCGCCCCGCCTGCGGCCCCAGCCGGGCTGGGGGTAAGCTGACGGGCGTGAATCCGCCCCCGCGGGTCGAGTTCCTGTGGTGGGAGGGTTGTCCCTCACACCCCGAGGCCCTGGCGGAGCTTCGCGAGGAGATGGTCGCCGCCGGACTCGACCCCGACTCGATCGAGGTTCGCCACATCGGCTCGGACGAGGCGGCGGTGAGCGAGGGCTTCGTGGGCTCCCCGACGATCCGGGTCGGCGGGGAGGACGTGCAGCCTCCGGTCGGTGAGCCCGCCGGGCTAACCTGCCGCGTCTACAGGCTCCGCGACGGGCGCATCTCGGCGATTCCGGATCGGGTCGACGTGCGGGAAGCGCTCGAGCAGGCCGTGAAAGGAGGAAGCAGGTGAGCGATCGAGACGGGCTCGGGCTGGGCGACTCCGCCCCGCGGCTCGAGCTGCCTGACACGACTGGAGAGGTGCGCACGCTCCCATTCCCGGGTGAGGCGCCGGCCACCGTTGTCCTCTGGACCTGCAACCACTGCCCCTATGCGCTCGCCTGGCACGACCGGCTGATCGACGTGGCTCGCGAGTACCGCGAGCATGGCGTGAGGTTCCTCGCGGTCAACTCGAACGACCCGGATCGATATCCCGTGGACTCGTATGAGGCGATGCGCGAACGCGTCGATCGAGAGGATTGGCCCTTCCCGTACCTTCACGACTCCAGCCAGGAGGCGGCCCGAGCGTGGGGCGCGAGGGTGACGCCACACCTGTTCGTGCTTGACGCGGATCTACGCCTCCGCTACGAGGGCGCGCCCGATGACGATCACCGCGACCCGGGCGCGCGCGCGGCCTGGGTGCGGGCCGCTCTCGATGCGCTGCTGGCGGGCCGCGACCCCGAGCCGTCGGAGACGGAGCCGGTGGGGTGCACGATCAAGTGGAAGCCCTAGTGCTCCACTTGGCTTCCCGCTCCCCATGACCCTGCGCCGACGCCTGGTGCGGGTCCCGGCCTCGTCTGCCAACCTCGGCCCGGGATTCGATGTGCTCGCGTGCGCGTTGTCGCTGCCGCTCGAGCTCGAGGTGAGCGAGGCCGACGAGCTCTCGGTCGACGCCGGCGGAGGCTCGCTTCCCGAGGACCGCACAAACCTCTGCGTCCGTGCGTTCGAGCGGCTCCATCCGGCCGACGGCCTGCGCTTCCGGATCCGCAGCGAAATCCCGCTCGCGCGCGGGCTCGGCTCGAGCGCCGCGGCGATCGTCGCGGGCCTTGTCGCCGCCGACCACATGTTCGAGCTCGCTCTGGATCCGGGCCGGATCTACGAGCACGCCGTCGCGCTCGAGGGCCATCCCGACAACGTGGCGGCGGCGCTGTACGGGGGGTTCGTCGTCTGCCCGCAGCCGGATTCCGAGGGATTGCCGCGCCCTGTCCGGCTCGACCCACCGCAGGGCGTCGAGCCGGTCCTGGTCGTGCCCGACCACGAGGTGGCGACCTCCGACGCCCGGGCGGCGCTGCCCGCCGAGATCCCGGTTGACGATGCGGTGGCGAACGTGGCCGCGACGTCGCAGCTGGTCCTCGGGATCGAGCGCTCGGACCTCGCGCTGATCGGGAGCGGCCTGGCCGATCGTCTCCACCAGCCGCACCGAGCCGCGCTCTATCCCCGATCGATGGAGCTGGTCGCGGGCGCTCGTGAGCTGGGCGCGATTGGCGCCTCGATCTCGGGCGCCGGCCCGTCGGTCCTGTTCTGGTGCTTCTGGCAGGACACCGGCAAGGTCACCGAGGCGCTCGCCGCGCGAACAGAGGGCTGGGCCGAGGTACGGCGGGTGCCGTTCTCGCCCACCGGCGCCGACGTTCCCGAGCTCTAGCGACTGAGGCCCGCGTGCCCGCTTAATCGAGCAGCCCGATCTGGCGGAGGATCGAGACCGAGTCCGAATACACGTCCTTCCGCTTGACCAGCCCGTTCTCGAACGGGATCACGTCGAGGCCGTCCCAGGTCACGACGTTGCCAGTGGGCTCGGCGACGAGATCGCCGCGCTCCATGGCCTTGGCGTGAGTCGCGGTGGCCGTCCACTCCTGGACCACCAGGCCAGCTCGGACGTACGCCCGCCGGGTCTCGAAGCGGATGTCGGGCCACGTCTCGAAGATCGCGCCGATGTGGCCACGCACCTCCTCGCCCTGCGCGGCCTCGCCCGCGGTGTGGTTCTCGAACACCATGTCGGCCGCGTGCATCGAAACGATCGCGTCGACGTCGTGCGCGTTCCAGGCACCGTTGTAGCGGGCGATCGTGTCCTCGAGCGCCTCCGGCGCATCGCTGTCGTTCACCGGGTCATCCTTTCAGCTCGCCGGCGATCCGCTCGGCGATTGCGATCGTGGTCAAGTTCGTGTTCGCGCGCGGGATCGTCGGGATCACCGAGGCGTCGCAGACGTAGAGGTTCTCCAGGCCGTGCACCCGGCAGGCGCCGTCGACGACGGCGCCTGCCTCGGGCGTCGAGCCGATCGCACATGTGCCAACAGGATGGAAGTAGCCACGCACGTTCCCTCGGATGAAGGACTCGATGTCAGGCGCGTCGGGACCCGGCACCGACTCGCCTTCGATCAGCCGCGAGATCGGCTCGCTCGCGGCAATCCGGCGTGCGAGGCCGACTGCGTCGATGAGTATCGACAGATCGCGGCCTTCGGGATCAGAGATGTAACCGAGCTCGACCTCGGGGTGCGACTCGGGATTGGCGTCGCGCAGGCGGACGCCGCCCTTGGAGAGGGGCCTCATCGCATAGGCGCTGAGCTGGGCTCGCCACGCCTTTCCCGTGATCCCCTGGGCATCGAGTGCCGACCATGAGACGAGGTGCAGGTCCCAGGTCCCCTGCGGACAAGCAGAGCTCCTGGCCTTGACGATCGACCCGCTGGCGATCATGCGTCCACCGGCGTCCTGCACGGCCAGCTCCCTCACAAGCTGGTCCGTTGGTCTGAACACGGTCACGACTCCGAAATGGTCCTGAAGGTTCCCTCCGACGCCGGGGAGCTCGGCCGTGGGCTCGACGCCGACCTCCCGCAGGTGGTTGCTCGGCCCGATCCCGCTCCGCATGAGGATCGACGGCGACCCGAAGGCGCCGGCGCTGACGATCACGACCTCGGCGGCCAGCTCGATTCGCCGTCCTTCACGGATGACGACGGCGCCGGTCGCGCTGGCGCCGTCGACCACGACGTGATCGACGAGCGCCTGGTCGACCACCGTCAGGTTCTTCCGCTCGCGCGCGCGGTCCAGATATGCGAAGGCGGTGCTCCAGCGCGCTGAGCGCTGCACATTGAGCCGCAGGAGCCCGACGCCGTGGCTGGGATCGTTGAAGTCATCCAGAACCGGGATGCCCGACGCCTCGGCGCCGTCGACGACCGCTCGCGCCCACGGCCCCAGCTCAGAGTCCTCGATCGGTCGCGTTCCGATCGCGGACTCGGCACGGCGCAGGTATGGCTCCAGCGCCTCGAAACTCCAGCCGGTGCGTCCCACCCGTCGTAGTCGGACGGATGGCCCCAGGCGACGAAGGCCGCGTTATGGGCCGAGCAGCCCCCGATCACCCTCGCCCGCGCCAGCGACAGCTCGCCGCCGGGCTCCCAGTCGTGGGTGTCAGACGGCGTGCGCGGGTCGATCATCTCGGCCGGCCAACGCCCGCCTTCGAACGATCCGTAGTCGGGCCCGGCTTCCACGAGGCAGACGGAACACGCGGGGTCCTCCGACAGGCGGGCGGCCAGCACGCAGCCCGCAGTGCCTCCGCCGAGAACGAGCACATCATGGCTGCCCCCCGTGGCCGGCATCTGATCAGAAGCCCGCGACCGGGAGCGCCATCACGCTCGGGCTTCCGCCGGGACGACCTCCGCGCTCAGCTCGTCGAGCCGGGCCAGCAGCTCCGGCATCTGGAGCCGGCGGAGGATCTCGGCGGCGAGCGAGAGGTAGTCGGCGCCGCGGTCGGGGCGATAGTCGAGGATCGGCACCGCGCGCTCGGCCGACTCCGCATACGCGATCGACTGGCGGATCACGGTGCGAAAGAGCTTGTCGCCGAAACGCTCGCGCAGCGCCTCGAGCGTCTGGCGCGCGTGCCTGGTTCGCATGTTGGCGATGTTGAGGCACACGCCCAGGAGCTCGAGCTCCGGGTTGAGCGAGTCGCGGGCGAGGTCGACCACCTCCACCGCCTGCTCCATTCCCTGGAGCGAGAAGTACTGGGCCTCGGTGGAGAGGATGGCGTGGGTCGAGGCGACGAGGGCGTTCACGGTCAACAGGCCCAAAGTGGGCGGACAGTCGATCAGGATCAGCTCCCGCTGGCGCTTGAGATCCATCAGCGCCCGCCGCAGGGTGACCTCGCGGCCGATCTTGCCGGCAAGCGCCAGCTCGCCCTCGGCCAGGGCGAGGTTGGCCGGGATCACTCTGCCGTGGACCGCGTCGGCAGCGCGCGCCTGTCCCTGGAGCACGTCGCCGAGCGTCGGGTTGACGTCCGGTGGGGTGTCGAAGTAGTCCGAGAGGTTGCCCTGTGGATCGGCATCGACCGCGACCACATCGAGCCCGACGCGCTCGAAGACGTCGGCCAGCGAGCGCACCATCGTCGTCTTTCCGGTGCCGCCCTTCTGCGAGAGGACCGCGATCGTGACCGCCATCGGGCGTGAATATATGCGCCCATGTCGCTGGCACCGGGGCCATGGGCATCCGCCGCCGGGGGCGCCGTCCCATTTCTCGGGATTGTCGGGTTCAGTACCGCATGGGTCCGAATGCCGACAACGCCCCGGATGTGCGCATCGCGTGGATGGCTGCTGAACAGTGGGGCGTGCTCTCGGTCGGAGAGCTTCGCGAATGCGGGCTCTCGGCGCGAGCGGTCGCCACGCGAGTCAACCGTGGCGGCCTTCATCGACTCCACCGGGGCGTGTACGCGATCGGCCACCGCGGTGTGTCGCTCGAGGGTCGCTTCCTGGCGGCGGCGAAGGCATGTGGACCGGGGGCAGTCCTGAGTCATCTCTCCGCAGCAGCCTTGTGGGGCCTAATGGAGTGGGAGGAGCGGTACCCCGAGGTGACGATTCGCGACACCACCCCCAGGGCACATCCCGGAATCCGCGTCCACCGCACGTGCCTGCTCGAGCCTCGGGACGTCCGCCGTCACCGGCAGATCCCGGTGACGGCGCCGGCGCGGACCTGCATCGACCTCGCGTCTGAGCTCCCGTACGCGGCCGCTCGCCGCGCGGTTCGCCAAGCGCTCTCCCTGCGGCTGCTGGGCGTGCAGGACCTCCTCGGCGTCCTCGAGCAGCAGGAACGGCGCCCGGGTGCCGCAACCCTTCGGCGGATCGTCGCCACCGGCGCCGTTCCGACGCGAAGTCTCCTTGAGGACGTGGTGCTGGATCTACTCTTGGAGGCGGGTTTCGAACGTCCCGACATCAACGTCCCGCTTGTGATCGGCGGACGACGCGTTGTCCCCGACTTTCGCTGGGCGGACCGCCGCTTGGTGGTTGAGGCGGACGGTGCTGCCTGGCACGAAAACGAACTGGCCCGCCACGACGACGCCGAGCGCCAAGCCCTCCTCGAGGCCAGCGGGGAGAGAGTGATCAGAGTGACGTGGGGGCGGGTCGTCGGTCGGCGAGCCCGGACGATCGCTTCGCTTCGAACGCTCGCGCGGCAGACAGCCCCGTTCCTCCGACCTTGTCGGGTTAGCAACCGTGCCGGTACACAACCCGACAATCACAGGGGAATGTGACGGCGGGATCACAGGGGAATGTGACGGCGGGATCACAGGGGAATGTGACGGCGGGCACACTCGCCCGCGCCGCGGCAGCCCATAGTGGGTTGGGCTATGGGGGGCGTCCATGTCGCAGCACCGCCAATGAGGACCGTCGCGATTCCGTCGCGTTTCAACGGGCCGCCCGCGACCGCCAACGGCGGCTACGCCAGCGGCGCAGTGGCCCGCCTCCTGGACGCTCGCGCCGCGGAGGTGACCCTGCGACAGCCGCCTCCGCTCGACGAGGCGCTGGCGGTGGAACGGGACGCCGACGGAGTCCGGCTTCGGCGGGATGACGAGTCGCTGGTCGCCGAGGGGCGGGCGCTCGACGCCCTCGCGCTCGAGGTCCCCGAGCCGATCACGCTCGGCTCCGCCTATGAGGCCAGCCACCGGTATCCATGGAGGGAGCGCCACCACTTTCCCACCTGCTTCGTGTGCGGCCCGAGGCGCGAGGATGGCGACGGGCTCGCGATCTTCACCGGCCCGGTCGCCGGTCGCGAGGCGCTCGACGCAAGCCACTGGCTACCGACCTCCGAATGGGCCGACGCCAGCGGCGACGTTCGCAGCGAGATCGTCTGGGCGGCGCTCGATTGTCCGTCCGCCGTGGCCGTGGCCCGGTTCGGTGCGTTCGAGGAGACGCCGGCCGTGCTGGCTCGGCTCACCGCCTCGCTGGAGGCGCCCGTGCGCGCGGACGAACCGCACATCGTCCTCGCCTGGCCACTCGAGCGCGACGATCGCAAGCTCGAGGCGGGCTCGGCGATCATCGGGCCGGACGGGACGGTCCGGGCTCGCGCCCGCGCGCTCTGGATCGAGCTCGAGGGGCATCCCCCGGCCTGAGCGTCGATACAAGGCCCAGCCGCGAGGGGTTGTTGAGCAGCTCGCACAGTCGCTCTACTGGAACAGCGGGCTCTCCGAGGGCGCTTCGGCGCGCAGTCCATGCGCCGGGCACCCGCCTCGAGTGTGACTTCCGGCACCGTCGTGCCCCGGCGATCCGGCCCGGCCGTCTCTATAATCCTCGCTCCGTTTCGTCCCCGTCGCGCGCCCGCTCGAAGAAGGCGCGGAACCGGAGGTAGAACGTGCCGCCAAGCTCTTCCCGTCGTCCCCCGTCCGTGCCCGAACGCCCGCGCGCGCCCCGGGCCGTGGGCGAGCGCATGGCCGAGCCGCGCCGCTACTCACCGGAGCTTCCCTGGCGTCCGCGCGTCTCTCCCCCGAGCGTCGAGGATCGCGACGCCTGCGCGATCTACGCCTCGGTGCGCAAGGATGGCGCGCCCAGCCGCGAGCCGGTGACTCTGGCGCTGGCCAACCTCCAGAAGATGCTCCATCGCGCGGGCAACGTCGACGGCGAGGGAGACGGCTGCGGGATTCTCGTCGACATCCCCCGCAAGATCTGGGCGGAGGAAGTCCGCGCCGGCGGCCACAGCCCGTCGCTCGCCCTGGACTACGCATTCGCCGTCGCGCATGTATTCGTGGATCGATCCCAGGATCTCGAGAGGGCGCGCCACGACGCCCGCGAGGTTCTCGGCCGCGGTGGCTTCCGCATCCTGGCCGAGCGCACCGGCGAGGTCGACTCCCAGGCGCTCGGGGCCACCGCTCGCGAGGAGGAGCCCCACTTCTGGCAGGTGGGCGGCCTCGTCGCTGACTCAGACCGGGCCGAGGCGGTCCTCTTCGACCTGATGGTCGAGCTCGAGCGCGAGCTTGGCTTCCACGTCCCATCGTTCTCCACCTCGACCTGCGTCTACAAGGTGATGGGCGCACCGCGGGTGCTCGGCGGCTACTACCCGGACCTCCGGGACGAGCGCTTCGAGACGGTCGCCTGCTTCGGCCACAACCGCTACTCGACCAACACCTGGCCGTCGTTCAAGCGGGTGCAGCCGTTCGCCGTCCTCGGCCACAACGGCGAGATCAACACGATCGAGCAGCTTCGTCAGGAGGCGCGCATGCTCGGCGTCCCGATCCAGCCGGGCTCGTCCGACTCCCAGGATCTGAGCCGCGTGGTCGACACGCTGATCCGTCGCGAGGGGCTGTCGCTGGCCGAGGCGATGGAGATGGTCGTGCCGCCGATCGTCGACGAGGTCCGCTCGCTCCCCCAGGAGCTGCACCCGTTCTTCATGTACCTGCGACAGGCGATGGGCCCGTTCGCGCAGGGGCCGGTGGCGCTGATCGCCCGCTACGGCGACGAATGCGTGTTCTCCGCAGACGCACTCGGCCTGCGCCCCCTGTGGAGGTTGGAGACTCGCGAGGACTTCATCTTCAGCTCGGAGCCGGGCGTGGTCGGGGTCAGCGAGATGGTTTCCGAGCCGCTGCCGCTCGGGCCCGGGGAGAAGCTCCTGGTCACGGTCGACCGCGAACGGCGCCGCGCCCGACTCCACGAGCACGCCGACATGCAGCGCCTGGTGGCGGCCCGCTGGGGCGAGCGCACGGGCGACTCAGAGGTCGGGGGATACGAGCGGGCGCTCCACACCGGGGGGCCGCTGGAGGGGGCCGAGATCCCCGGCTACACCTCGGCCGGGCCGTCCGAGCCGGTCAAGGTCGCCGACCGGGTCCTGGCGGGCTTCGGCTGGCAGCGCGATGACGTCAAGCTCTGCCAGCAGATGGCCTCGAACGGGGCCGAGCCGATCGGCTCGCTCGGCTACGACGGGGCACTGGCGGCGCTCTCACCGGAGCGCCAGAACCTCGCCGACTACTTCAAGGAGACGGTGGCCGTGGTCACGAACCCGGCGATCGACCGCGAGCGTGAGATCGAGCACTTCTCGACCCGGGCCGTATTCGGCCGCCGGCCCTCCATCCACGACCCCGCCACCGACACCGGCGCGATCGAGACGTCGTTCCCGGTGATCCTGGGCGGTCATCACGATCTTGCACCGCTGTCCGATGAGACCTATCGGCGGATCGCTCGCGAGCACAAGACCTACCTGATGGAGGACCTGTGGGAGGAGTTCCGCGGCCGGACCGCCGCGATCGACACCGCCCTGCTCGAGTCGGAGACCACCCGCGGTGCGATCGATCGGATCCGCCAAGAGGCGGTCAAGCGTGTGCGCGACGGCGCCGAGCTGGTGGTGCTCACCGACCGCGTCGTCTTCGACGGCGATCGGCGCTATCTCGATCCTCACCTGGCGCTCTCGGCCGTCGATCAGGCGCTGCGGACCTTCAGGGTGGAGGCGGGCCGGGAGAACCTGCGGCGGCGCTGCTCGATCGTGCTGCGCTCGGGCGCGATCCGCAACGTCCACGACGTCGTGCTCGCGCTCGGACTCGGCGCCAACGGCGTCTCCCCCTACGTGATGCTCGAGGTGATCTGCGTCGACGACTATCAGGAGGACGTCTCGAACATCTGCGCGGCGCTGCGCAAGGGGATCGAGAAGGTGATCTCCACGATCGGCATCCACGAGGTCCGGGGCTACGCGCGCCAGTTCTCCTCGATCGGGGTCAAGCCCCAGCTGGCGGAGATCTTCCAGACGGAGGCGTTCGTCGCGTCGGACCGGGCCGGCGTGGGCTTCGAGGATCTGGACGGTGATACCGACCGGCGCCAGCAGATCCTGCGGGGCGACGACGAGGCGAAGCCGGCCAAGACCTTCCGCTTCTATCCGAAGGTGTACAAGGCCGCGGTCGCCGCGGCCAACGGCACCGCCTCCTACGCGGACTACTCGCAGAAGGTCCGCGACCTGGAGTCGGAGAGCCCGATCTCGATGCGCCACATCGTCCGCCTGCGGTCCGACCGGGATCCGATCGATCCCGACGCCGTCGACGCGGGGATCGGCCATCACGCCTACCCGATCGTGATCTCGTCGATGAGCTTCGGCTCCCAGTCCGAGCCTGCCTTCCGCGCCTACGCCGAGGCGGCGAAGGCGATCAACATCCTCTGCATCAACGGCGAGGGCGGGGAGATCCAGGACATGTACGGCCACTACCGCAAGTGGCGGGGCCAGCAGGTGGCATCGGGGCGCTTCGGCGTCTCGGCCGAGATGCTCAACTCCTCATACGTGGCCGAGATCAAGATCGGCCAGGGGGCGAAGCCGGGGGAGGGTGGACACCTGCCGGGAAAGAAGGTCTCAGAGAAGGTCGCCGCCGCCAGGAACGCCTCGCCCGGCACTGATCTGATCTCGCCCTCGAACAACCACGACCTCTACTCGATCGAGGACCTCGCGGAGTTGATCGACGAGCTGAAGACGGTCAACCCCGACCTGCGGGTCTCCGTGAAGGTGCCGGTGGTGCCGAATGTCGGCACGATCGGCCTCGGGATCGCCAAGGCCGGCGCCGACATCATCACGCTGTCGGGCTTCGAGGGCGGCACCGGGGCCGCGCGGCAGCACGCGCTGCGCCATGTGGGGCTGCCCTCCGACATCGGCACGCGCCTCGTCCATCGAGCGCTGATGGAGGCCGGGATCCGCAATCGGGTCGAGATCTGGGCGGACGGCGGCTATCGCCACGCCCACGACCTCGTGAAGGTGCTGTGCATGGGGGCCAACCGGGTCGCGTTCGGGACCCTGGCGATGGTCTCCCTCGGTTGCACGATCTGCCGGGGCTGCCAGCTCGACACCTGTCACGTGGGCATCGCGACTCAGATCGAGACCACCGAGCAGGCACAGGAGCACGGCCTGAAGAAGTTCACGCCGCAGTCGGTGAACACCGCGGCCGAGAACTGCGCCCGCTTCTTCGAGTCGATGGGCGATGAGGTGCGCGAGGTGGTGGGCCAGCTTGGGTTCGCACGCGCCCAGGATCTGGTCGGCCGGTACGAGCTACTCGAGCAGTCCGCGTTCTCGGACCGGCTCGACCTCAGCGAGCTCATCACCCCGCTCGAGGAGTACCTCGACCTCGAGCCGGTCGACCTGCCGGTCGCCGACGAGGAGCTCGTCGCCGCCGATGTCCGGGCCGAGGCGGGCCTGGTGGCGGCCAACCCGCTGCGGATGGAGCGCAAGCAGGCGTCGGCCGAGATCGCCGCCCTCGCCGACGACGTCTGCGGCGGACGGGTGGTGCGCCAGGAGTTCCCGCGGTCGACGGACGCACACGATCGGGTGCTCGGTGCCGAGCTCGCCGGTGCCGTCTCGCGCGCCCGGATCTACGAAGGCGCAGCCCGGGGCGATCCCGATGACGTGCTGGCCGAGTTGGAGTTCAACGGCGGCTCGGTCGCCGGCCAGGGGTTCGGGGCGTTCAACGCCTGGGGACTCGTGATGCGCGTCGAGGGGGGCGCCCAGGACGGTGTCGGGAAGGGCATGCTCGGCGGGACCGTCTCGATCATGAAGGGCGTCGGCGCCGACGGCACTCGCGTCAACGGCTCGGTCGGCAAGTCGTTCGCGTACGGCGCGCAGCGCGGGCGCCTGCTGGTCCAGGGATCGGCCGACTCGCGGTTCTGCATCCGCCTTTCGGGTGCCGACGTCGTGCTCGGCGGCGAGCCAGCAGAGCCCCTCGACGACTCCAGAGGCTGCATCTCCGACCGTGCCAACGCCAAGGGCTTCGCCTTCGAGTACATGACCTCGGGCCGCGCCGTCGTGCTCGGGGACATCGGTCCGTGGGCGTGCTCGGGGATGACCGGCGGTCGCGTCTACGTCCGGATCAAGCTGGACTGGAACCTCGATCGCGAGGCGATCGAGCGACGGCTGGGGGAAGGGGCAAAGGTCGACCTCGATGAGCTCGACGCCGGGGGGATCCTCGACGTTCAGGATCTGCTCGGCCGCTACGCCGACGAGCTGAGGGCGACCGATCAGGCCGAGGAGGCCGAGCGGGTGCTCGAGCTTGCGGCCGACGCGGCCGACAACTTCCTGATGATCGTCCCCCACCGGGTCCAGGCCGACCCGAACATCTCGACCGAATAGGCCGGCAGCCGGCGGGACGACCGCCGGGTGTGCGTCGCCGATGACGGTCCGGACCTGCACCGCGATGTGTGACGAATTCCCGCAATCCGTCAGCCATATAGAGCTACGGTCGGCTTGTCTCATACCGCACGAGTTGAGCCGACCTGGCGGGAGAAGGAAGTGGAGGAATGATCTCTTCAAGCCGATTTCGCGAGAGCTCTCAGCCGGCCCGGATCTCGCCGGCGATGGCGGTGGCGCTGCTTGCCCTGTTCGTCGCGCTCGGTGGGAGCGCCTGGGCGCTCAGCGCCAACAGCGTCACCTCCCGCCATATCGTCGACGACACGATCAGGACGGTCGACATCAAGGACGGCAAGGGCGTCACGGGGGCCGATGTCGTGGACGAAAGCGTCACCTCCACCGACATCGGTGCTGACGCGGTCCAGCCGGATGAGATCGGCGCCGACGCAGTCGGCTTCAGTGAGCTCGCCGCCGGCGCGTTCAACGCCGACATCACCGAGCAGGGGACCGCGTTCGGGGTCCCCAACGACGGGATCCAGGGCTTCGAGGTGGAGGACGAGACGCTGAGCGGCGCCGACGTCGACGAATCGACGTTGAGCGGAGTCGTGAGGGGCCGAGGCGATTCCCCGTGCTGCACGATCCGCGGTGGGATCCTCCACACCGAGCTCCCCTATAGCGCGAGCGATCCGACCACGTTCATCGATCTGGGCGCCTTCGAGCTGCGGAGCACGCCGGCGGGGGATCCGGACAAGCTTGCCATCTGCAATCCGCCCGGTGGAGTCAACTTCGGGGCCTCGGACGTCCTCTACACCGGGGGTGGGATAACGAGCACGGCGGAGACGCGATCGCGCACGACGCTGCCCACCCAGGGCACCTGCCGCACGATCGACGTGAACGGGTCGAACACGGTCGGCTCCGGCGACTTTCGCATGTACATCCCCGAGCGAGCCTGGGAGGCGACCGAGGTCCGGGGGGTCTCGTTCGGCACCGGGTCGGGTTTCACCATCTTCGCGACCAGTCTCCACTGATGGGCACTCCGCCCACGCCCTCGCAGAGGAAGCGCCAAGAAGTGGAGGCGCCGCGCGAGCGCCATCAGGCGCAGCCTCGCCGTCGTTAGGCTGGGAACGCGTGACCCAGGAAGAACAGGGAGCGGCCTTTCTAGCCCTGCACGAGGGCGAGCCGTTTGTGATCCCGAACCCCTGGGATGCGGGCTCGGCCAAGGTGCTCGGGTCGCTCGGCTTCAGGGCGCTGGCGACGACCAGCGGCGGGTTCGCCTTCACCGTCGGGAAGCTGGACGGCGACGTGACGCTCGACCAGGTGATCGACCACACCCGGGCTATCGCCGCGGCGACCGAGTTGCCGGTCTCGGTGGACCTCGAGAACGGCCATGGGCATTCTCCGGAGGAGGCCGCACGCGCCATCATCGGGGCCGCCGAGGCAGGCGCGGTCGGCGGCTCGATCGAGGACTGGGACCGCGAGGGCGCCATCTACGAGCTCAACCACGCCGCCGAGCGGATCGCCGCGGCACGCGAGGCGGCCGATGGCCTCGGCTTCCCCTTCACGCTCACCGCGCGTGCCGAGAACTTTCTGCACGACAACCCAGATCTCGACGACACGATCGCCCGCCTTCAGGCCTACGAGCGGGCCGGTGCCGACGTGCTCTACGCGCCCGGGCTCGGGAGCACGGACCAGATCCGGGCGATCTCCGAAGCGACAGGCAAACCACTCAACGTGCTCGCGCGCTCGGGCCTCTCGATGGGAGAAATGGCCGAGGCCGGCGCTCAGCGGATCAGCGTCGGATCCCGGTTTCTCTGGGTCGCCGTGGCCGCCATGGTCTCGGCGGCAGAGGCGATACGCGACTCTGGTGACTTCTCCCATCTGGCCGTGCGTGTGTACCCGGATGAGTGGCTGGGCTAGGGCTCCCGCCAGCACTTCGCCGCTGCAATTTTCGTTGGATCAGGGGAGGATCAGGTGGGTCAGTCGTCGAGGGCGGCCAGCTCGAGCTGGCCGCGTCACCCGGCGAGAGCTCGACCGCATCGTCATGAGGCGCCTCCGGGAATCGCGCCGAGCTGCCGCATCTGCGAGAGGACGTCGACGACTCCCCAGGTCTCGGCGATTCGGCCGTCCGCGAGGCGGGCGATGAAGACCTCCTTGTACGCGACTGATTTGCCGGTGGGTGGGAGGCCCATGTATTCACCCTGGTGGGTCCCGGTCACCGAGTTGCGGCTGACGACCTTGTCCCCTTCCGCGATCAGATCCTCGATCGTGACGTGAAGGTCGGGGAAGGCCCGCACGAGCCTCGCGAACACCTCTTTGAGTAGTTGCGCCCCGGTCGCTTCAATCGGCAATGGTGTGCGGATCAGAGCGTCGGGCGCGACGAACTCGTCGATCGTCTTCGAGATGAGCTCCGCATCGTGCGTGTTGGCGGCGTCCAGGAAGCGTCTGAACATCGCTTTGTTGTTGGCTGTTTCCTGGGGTGTTGTCATTTTGGCTTCTCCTTGGGTCGATGTGAACGTCCGGGTGGCTACGAGAAGTCGAACAGCGATCTGAAGTCGCCGACTGGCCCGAGATGCGCGAGCTTGTCGGGGTTGACGATCGCGTTGATGCTTGTGATCTGGCCGCCGGCGACATCGAGTGCCAGGACGGCGATCAGCCGCTTCTGTGCGTCGAGATAGAGCGCTCCCGGGCCGCCGTTGACCTCGACAGGGCGGGACGACACGGCCGGAACGCGCGCGAACCGACGGGCCCAGTAGTTGATGAGCGCGCGCGCGACACGCGTGCGCCCGCGGAGCGACCGTGCGAGCGCCGGAACCTTGCCGCCGCCGTCGGCGGTTAGCTGCACGTCGTGAGCGAGCAGCGCCTCGAGCCCAGCGAGATCGCCTTGCTCCGTGGCCGCAAAGACCCGCCGTGTCAGCTCGTCGCGCTGCTCGCGCGTCGTTTGGAAGCGGGGCCGCCGCTGCTCGATGTGGCGTCGGGCGCGCGTCGCGAGCTGGCGTACGTTGTCCTGGCTCTTGCCGATGATCTGCGCGATCTGCGCGTGGTCGTAGTCGAACACGTCGTGCAGCAGTAGCACCGCGCGCTGCTCAGGCGAGAGGCTCTCGAGCAGAACCAGCATCGCCAGCGACAGCGAATCGGCCGTCTCAGCGTGCCGGGCCGGATCATCCTCGCCGTCGGTGATGATCGGCTCTGGCAGCCACTCGCCCACATACCGCTCGCGACGGGCGCGTGCGGAGCGCAGCTCGTTGATCGCAAGCCGCGTGGTCACGGTGGCCACGTACGCCCGGGGCGATGCGATCCGCTCGCCGGCATCGAGCGCCTGATGCACGCGGAGCAGCGCTTCCTGCACCACGTCCTCGGCCTCGGAGACGCTGCCGAGCATCCGGTAGGCGATCGCGAACGCGTACGGGCGCAGCTCCTCGAGCAGTCGCTCGCGATCGGTCATGCCGCCGCGAACCCCTGCCGCCAGCTCGGGTGCACCGGGCGCCACGCCAGCTCGCGCTTCGCCTTGGCATTGGAGGCACCGCGAACCTCGGTAATCATCACGACGCCGGCCTCCCCGGCGAACAGGCGCCCGATGAACCGCGGCACGCGCATGGGCTTCTTGGCGCCAAGCTCCTGAGCCAGCGTCGGCAACCACTCGGCGACACGAGCGGGATCGTCGTCGACGATGTTGTACGCACCGCGGCTGGCGCGCTCGACCGCAGCCACCGTCGCCTCCGCCGCGTCGGCGATGTGGATAAACGACCACACGCCGCCACCGTCGCCGACCAGCGGGAACTTGCGCTGGCGGACAAGCTCGAACTGCTCCTCGCCCGGCGCCATCGATGTTCCCGGCCCGTAGAGCACGCCGTAGCGCAGCACGATCCCCTCCGTCCAGCGCGCACCGAGGACGGCCTCCTCGAGATGGCGTATCGCGGCCTGGGTCTCTCGCATCTCGCGCGCTGGCGTCGAGTCGAGCGGGTCCTCCTCGCTCTTCACCGCCCCCCCAGTGCGCGCGTACGCGGCATAACCCCCTACCCCCTGTGCCACGAACCGTCGCACCCCGACCGCCTGCCCGGCGGCGAGGAGGTGGTCGGTTCCCACGGTCCGCAGCCGGTTGGTCGGCGCGAAGTCGCGATCGAAGTGACGCATGTCCACCTCTCCAATCGCGGTCAGCTGATGGACGATCACGTCCGGCCTCGCATGGGCTACGGCGTCCGCGACCTGATCGGGATCAAGCGCGTCCGCGACCACTGGCAAGGCGCCGAGCTCGGCCAGCATCTCTTGCTTGGACTCGCTCCGTGTCATGCCCGTGACCTCGTGACCGGCGGCCACCAGCCGCGGCACGAGCTGCTTTCCGACCACTCCCGTCGCACCGGCCACGAACACTCTCATCATCAACTCCTTGATCGAGGACTAGCTGCACCTAACAAGACAAGACGGCCGCCGCGGATGTGACACCTCCGAGCACGCGGCACGGGAAGGCGGGCGCGCGGACGGCCGCGACCGCGTTCCCTGGACGCCGCGCTCGATGAGCTGCGACGCTGGTTAGGGGCCCCACGGCCGTGACCCGGGCCGCGCTGGTTCGCCGCAGCCCACGGCTGGGCCCCTTCGCCGCTCCCGGGCGATGAGCCCGATGCTCCGCGCTGAGACAATCACCCCATGGCCCAGGCCGCCTTCTGTCCCGTGCTCGTGAGTCGAGACGAGCAGCTCGCGACCCTCGAGGACGCCTTCCTGGAGGCGCGCCGCGGCCGAGGTCGACTCGTGGTTCTGGCGGGCGAGGCCGGGATCGGCAAGACGAGGCTGGCGAACGAGCTCGCCCGCCAAGCCCGTCGTCTCGGCGCGGCGGTGCTGTGGGGGAGCTGCAGCGAGGTTGAGCTGTCCCTGCCCTACCTCCCGTTCGTAGAGGCGGTCGGCAACTACCTCGACACGAGCAACGTGGGCGCGCTCGCGGAGCGGCTCGGGCCGACGGGCAGGGAGCTGTCGCAACTCTGGCCCCAGTTCGGCGACGGCCTGCCGCCCGAGGCGGCGTCAGATCCCGGCCAGGCAAAGCTGCGCCTCTTCGAGGCGATCGTCTCGCTGCTTGCGATCCCCGCCGCCGACGGGGCGCTGCTGCTGGTGATCGAGGACGTGCACTGGGCCGACGACTCCTCGCGCGAGCTCCTAGACCACATCGCGCGCCGGCTGAGCGGCCTGCGCGCGCTGGTGCTTGTCACCTACCGCGGCGACGAGGTCCACCGTAGGCACCCGCTCGTGCCCGCGCTGCGAACTTGGCGCCGCTCCAGACTCGCCGAGGTTGTGGAGCTCAGACCGCTCCCCGAGGCGGGGGTGGGCCAGATGGTCGCCGCGATCACGGGGACGGACGAGGTCGAACCCGAGCTCGTGGATCTCCTCTACGAGCGGACCGAGGGCAACCCGTTCTTCCTCGAGGAGATGCTGACCGAGGTCGCGTGCAGCCTCGAGCCGGGCGCGGAGATCAGCCGAGCCGCCCTGGAGGCGGTCGGCATCCCCGAAACCGTGCGCGACACGATCGTTCAGCGCCTGGCGCGCCTCGACCCGAGCCACGCCGAGATCCTCGAGGTGGCCGCGGTGCTGGGGCGCTCGTTCTCCTACCCGACCCTGCTCGCGGTCTCGAAGGCGGGCGAGGACGTCGTCCAGTCCGCGCTCGCGGCGGCCGTGGGGCTGCAGCTGGTCGAGGAGGACCCCGACGGGCTGGGGCGTTACCGCTGGCGCCACGCGCTGACCGAGGAAGCGATCCACGACGAGGTCGTCACCCCCCGCCGCCAGGCGATCCACTCGCGCACCGCCGACGTGCTGGCCACCGACGAATCCGTGCCGGCGATCGAGGTCGCGAACCACCTGCTGTGGGCGGGCAGGTTCGAGGAGGCCGTCCCGCTGTGCCTGCGGAGCGCCGAGGAGGCGGAGCGCTCGGCGGCGTTCCGGGAGGCGGCGTCGCTGCTGGAGCGGGCGCTGCCCCACATCCACGCCCGGGTGGAGCACGGGATGGTCGTCTGCCGGATCGGCCACGACCTGGCGCGCAACGGGGAGCCCGGACCCGCGGAGGGGTACCTCGCCGAGGGCATCCAGGCGCTCGAGGAGCTCGGCGAGACGCGCGCGGCGGCGCGGTTCCGGATCATCCTCGGCCGCTGTTACTGGGAGCGCTCGCAGCCGGATCGGGCCCGCCGCGAGTACGAGCAGGCCCGGGACGTGCTCGCGGAGGCCGGGCCCTCTGCCGACCTGGCGATGGCCTACGTGCGGCTCGCCGGCCTGTCGGCGTTCGAGCTCGACTACGAGCGGTGCCTCGATGCGGCCCGCCGCGGGGTCGAGATCGCTGAGCGGGCCGGGGCCGAGTTCGAGCGCCTGTACGCGCTCGGCTTCGTCGCCCTCGGCTACCTCGACTCCGGGGACCCGAAGCGCGGGTTCGCGGTCATGGACGCGTGCTACGAGGAGGCGCGGGCGAAGGGCCACTGGCACGTGGCTCAGAACGTGACCTGGAACGACATCTGGACCCGGGTGCACATGCTGCAGGGCGGGCTCGAGGAGCGGCTCGAGCGCTTCTTCGGGATGCCGTCGGTGCCGCTGATCGCCCTGACTCTGACGAGCGCGCGCAGCTACGTGAACAAGGCCCGCGGGGAACTCGAAGCGGCGCGCGAGGACGCCGAGCTCGGCATCGGGCTCAACGAGCGCCTCGGCTACCGGAAGATGGTCTGGCGCTGCCAGGTCCATCTGGCGGAGGTCCTGGTCGAGCTCGGCCGCACAGACGAGGCCAAGCCGGTGCTGCCGCCGACCACGGCCCGCACGGAGCTCCAGGACATGGTCTACGACACGGAGGCGCAGATCCGCACGCGCCTGGCGGCGGGCGAGGTGCCCGCGGCAGTCGAGCTCGCGCGCGAGGTGCTCGCGCACGGCAGCAGCTTCCTCGCCTATCGCGGGCCGCTCGCGATCGCTGCCGAGGCGTTCATCGCCGCTGACGACCTGACCTCGGCCGAGGCGGCGCTCGAGCTCGCGCGCGAGCACTCCTCCGACGCGGGGGCTGCGTACGTCGATGAGACGCATGGCCGCCTGCTGCTCGCGCGCGGCGATCCCGCCGCCGCGCTGCCCCTGCTGCGCCGCGCGGTCGAGACCGCCGAGGGGGAGGGCTACCGGCTGATCGCGCTTCGCGACGGGGTGCTGCTCGCGCAGGCGCTGGCCGGCGCGGGGGACGCGGACGGGGCCGCCGAGGAACTTCGCCGCGTCGCGGCCGAGGCGGAGCGTAGCCGGGCGGCGCTGATCGCCAGCGAGGCGCACGCCGCCGCCGACTCGCTGGGGATCGAGCTGCCGGAGCTTGACGGCCGGCCCACCGAGTCCGCGCCCGAGCCCGAGGTCGTGCCCGCGGGGGAGCGGCTGGTGACCACACTATTCGCCGACGTTCGCGGCTACACGGACCTGAGCGCCTCGGACACGCCAGCCGAGGTCGCCGAGCGGATGGCGGCGCTGTACCGGTTCGCCAAGGCGACTGTCGAGCACCACGGGGGCATCGTCGACAAGTTCGCCGGCGACGCGGTGATGGCGTCCTTCAACGTCTCGGGGCGCAGCGTCGCCCACGGCGTCGACGCACTCGAGGCGGCGCTGACGCTGAGGGACAAGGCGGCGCTCATGGACCTGCTGCTGGGCATCGGCATCGCCACCGGCGCCGCGATCCTGGGACGGGGCGCGTCCGAGGACAACCTCGCGGTGAGCGGCATCGCCACGAACCTGGCGGCACGGCTGCAGGCCGAGGCCGGCCCTGGCGAGATCCTGCTCAGCGAGGAGACGAGGCGCCGGGTCGAGGGCTGGCTGAGCGACCGCGGCGCAAGCCCGGAGCGAGAGGAGCTGTCGCTCAAGGGCTTCCAGGGACCGCAGACGGCGTTCCGCCTGCCCGCGCCCGCCTCGCTCGAGTTGGCCAGCGAGGCGGTTGATGGTCGCGCCAGACGATAGGAAGCGAACGGTGGCGCTAGGCCGGTGGCTCGCCACATGGCGGTGCCCGGCGGGCGTCTCGCCCGCCGGGCACCTCGTTGATGGCCTCCCGGGGTGGTGGCCTAGGCCTCCGCCGGCGCGGGCTTCGGCTCGCGCTCCCGGCGGCGCTCGGTCGGCTCGTCCCGCTCCCGCTCGTCCTCGGCCGGCGCGGCCGGGGGCGGCTCTCCATGGGAGAGCTGCGGCAGCCACTCGAGCCAGCGCGGGAGGTACCAGTTCCAGTCGCCCAGCAGCTTCATCGTTGCCGGGAGCAGCACGCCGCGGATGATCGTGGCGTCGATCAGGACCGCCGCGCCCAGGCCGATGCCGAATTGCTTGAACTCGACCATCGACAGGGTGGCGAAGATCCCGAACACGGCCACCATCACGATCGCGGCGGCGGTCACCACCGAGGCCGTCGACTTGATCCCGGAGGAGACCGCGTCCGAGGTGCTCATCCCGCGGTCGAACGCCTCGCGCACCCGGCTGAGGATGAAGACGTGGTAGTCCATCGACAGCCCGAACAGGACCACGAACAGGAACAGGGGGAGCCACGAGGTCACCGCGCCGGTCGACTCGAATCCCAGCAGGCCCTCGAGATGACCCTCCTGGAAGATCCAGGTGACGAGCCCGTACGCCGCGCCCACCGAGAGCAGGTTGAGCACGATGGCCTTGATCGGGATCACGATCGAGCGGAACGTGACCAGCAGCAGCAGGAACGCGAGCCCGAGCACGAACGCGAACACGATCGGCACCCGCTCTCCCATCAGCTCGTTGAAGTCCGCGGAGCCGGCTGTGAACCCGGTCACCGCGGTCTCGACCCCCTCGACCTGACCGAGGGTGGCCGGGATGATGCCGTCGCGCAGGTCGTCCAGAGCGGTCATCGACGTGTCGTTGGTCCCGTCACCGGCCAGGGGCACGTCGACCTGGATCACGCTCCGGTCGCGGCTTCTATCGACCGAAACCGGCGGCTCATAGAGGTCGCTCAAGCCGGTCTGACGCTCGAGCTCTGCAATCGCGGCGCGGACCTCGGCGGGGTGCGCGCCGTTGGTCTCGACCGCGATCACCGCCGGGATCTGGTCGCCGGG
Source organism: uncultured Actinomycetes bacterium (assembly GCA_963788115.1). Classification (GTDB taxonomy): domain Bacteria; phylum Actinomycetota; class Thermoleophilia; order Solirubrobacterales; family 70-9; genus CAWBFD01. Next base: position 176,121 of record CAWBFD010000002.1, on the reverse strand, counting down.
GAAGGATTCCTGGATCCGGTCGTACGTCTTGATCACCTGGAGGTCGCGCGGCAGCGAGTCGACGCCGGGCACCGCGAGGGTGATGTTGAGCGTCGGGATCGCCATCACCAGGAGCACCGCAGCGGCCGCGAAAGCGGAGAGTGCCGGACGCCGCAGGACCCGGTCCAGGATTGCGGACCACAGGCGCGGCTCCTTCGCGGCTCGCTCCTCCGGCGGCGTCAGGAACGGCACCCGGCCCTTGTTCACCCGATCGCCCAGGGCCGCCAGCAGCGCCGGAAGCACCGTCAGCGATCCGATCATCGCCATTGCGACCACGAGCATCGTGCCGATGGCGAACGAGGTGAAGGTGGCGGCGCCCGCCAGGTACATCCCCGACATCGCGATCAACACGGTGATTCCCGACACCAGGACCGCCCGGCCCGAGGTCGCCGCCGCCGCTTCCAGGGCGCCCTGAGGGGTATTCCCGCGGGCACGTTCCTCACGCTCGCGGCGCAGGTAGAACATCGAGTAGTCGACGCCGACGGCGAGGCCGATCAGCAGGATCACGGACGATGCGGCCTCGTCGACCGGATAGATCTGGCTCAAGGGTCCGAGCAGGCCGATCGTCGCTGCGACCGCGGTGGCGGCGAGCAGCAGCGGGATCCCGGCTGCGACCAGCGCGCCGAACGCGAGCACGAGGATGATCAACGTGATGGGCAGCGAGGTCGTCTCGGCCTGCTGGAAGTCGTCCTCGAAGGCTTCGCCGATCTGCTTGTCGGCGCTGGCCGTGCCGAACTCGCCGACGAAGAAGTCGGGGTTTGCTTCGTTGATGTCGGCGGTCAGCGCCAGCGTCTTGGTCGCTGCCGCCTCCGCGCGGTCGTCGTCACCAGGCAGCTCGAAGTCGATCAGGGCCGCCCGCCCGTCGGCTGACAGCTGCCCGTCCGCGGCCGGCGCGTAGGGGCTGGTGAGCCCGCCGACTCCGGGGACCTCCCTCAGCTCGCGCACGGTCTCGGCGACCAGCGCGCGGAAGCTCGCATCATCAGAGTCGACGGTGTCGCTCTGCACCAGCACGCTCTCGTCGTCGGCGTCGGGGAAGGCGTCGGCGAGGACCTTGTCGGCGCGGCCGGACTCGCCGACTCCGTACTCCTCGTCGCTGAGGGTCTGGGTGCCGACGGCGCCGCCGATCATGGTCGCGGCGATCACGAAGACGATCCAGCCGATGATTGCCGTCTTGCGGTGACGGGCGCTCCAGCGCCCGGCTCGGGCAGCGAGATTGCGAGGTGAGTTCACTGGGGATTCCTCCGGTGGGGGTCTGTGACGGACTGAGGGAACCTCAGGAGATGGCGGGGCTTGAGTTGTCGCATGTTTCGCGGGTGTGATCTGTGACCCGGCTCACGGAGCGACGAGGCCCGATACGGCACCGCCTCACCGTCGCCGTTGATCGACCGCAGGCTCCCACGCCATCGCCCCCGCGTCCATTGGGGATCACCCCAGTCGATCCCGGGACCAGCCCGGAGCGGGCAGCCCGCGCTGCCGCGGGCGCCGCTCGGCTAGCTAACGATTACGTGCACCCGGTAACGGCCGATCTCGAGCTCGTCACCGTCCGAGAGCAACGCCCACTCGACCTGCTCGCTGTTGACGAACAGCCCGTTGAGGCTGCGATCGTCGAGAGCTCGAAGGTCGTCCTCCGGGGTGAGCACGACCAGCGCATGACGGCGCGAAACCGTGGGGTCATCGAGGCGAATGTCGGCCGACCCGCTTCGCCCGATGCGCGTCCAACCCTCTTCGATGCGAACGAGCACGGGCGCGCCGCGATACTCGAACGCGAGGTACGGGCCGGGCTGGTCGATCTCGCCCCGCAGGCGCTCGAGCCATGCCGGCTCGCGTTCCGGTGGGGCGACGGCGCCGGCGTCCACGGTAGGTTGGTCGAACAGCGAGGCACGCTTGAACTGCGCGCCGCCGCAGGCTGGGCACCGCGGAAGGTCCTCGATCGCGCCGAGCGAGAGCGCGTACCCGCACTCAACGCAGATTAGGGACCCGACAACCCCGAGCTCGCCGACGTTGTCGCCGGTTTCATGAACCTCGGGTGAGTTGCCGATCAGAGCCGTCATCGCTCGTTACTCACCGTCGCCGATGGTACCGCGATTGTGTGGATCGGCGCACAGGTTGGCCGCCGATTTGCCGAAATTGCACCAATTTCCCCGGTGTGCACGGGCGCGATCGAGGCCGCCGGGGCGAATAGAATCGCCCGCGCCGTGGGCCCGATCTCCGCAACGACCCCGATCGACGCGCCGCGCGAGCAGGTCTTCGACTTTCTCAACGACCTCGCCAACCGGCCCGCGATCCTCGACGGCTTCGTCGATCAGTACCGGCTGGAGCGGCTCGACTCGGTGGGGGTCGGAGCCGCCGCCCGCTTCCGGATCACCGAGGCCGGGTTCTGGATGGAGACCGTGATCGAGGAGGCCGAGCGCCCGCACAGGATCCTGGAGCGAGGGCGTGGAGGCAGGGTGGACCGGATCCCGGTGACCACCGCGTGGGAGCTGACGGAAGGTGCGTCCCCGGAGGGCTGCGAGGTGAAGGTGGTGTTCTGGACTGAGCCCTCGACCGCGATCGATCGCGTCCGGGAGCGCATGCCGGGTGCCGGGCGGTCCTACCGGCGGGGGTGGGCGGGGGTGCTGGCTCGGTTGAAGCAGGTGATCGAGAGCGGAGCCCCGGTGGGGCGCGTCGCGGTCGCGGGCGGCGACCGCATTCCGGGGGCGGGGTAGGGTCCAGTGGCCTCTAGACTCCGCCGCCACATGCCGGGCGGTCGCGGACGGGTGGCGTTGCTTGTGGGTGTAGCCATGCTCTGCGCGGCGGTGCCGTCGCTCTCCGCGTGTGGCGACGAGGAGGAAGGGCTCGAGGTCGTCGAGGGAGAGCCCGTCGACCTCGACGGCGTCGAGTACAACGTGGTCATCTCGCGCTTCCTCAATCCGGACGACACCGAGGACGCCGAGTACCTGGTGGGCGAGCCCGAGCCCGGCCCAGGGGAGCTCTACCTCGGCGTGTTCCTGCAGGTCTCGAACGAGGGGGAGGATCCGGTCGATGTGAGCGACGACTTCACGGTGGTGGACACGCGGGACAAGGAGTACGAGCCGGTGGGCAGCGAGAGCCCCTATGCGCTCGAGGCGACCACGCTCGACCCGGGCGACGAGCTTCCGCCCTCCGATTCGACCGCCGCCGAGGGGCCGATCCAGGGCGCGATGGCACTCTTCCTGATCAACGACGGATCGACCGAGAACCGCCCGCTCGAGCTCGAGATCCCCGCGCCCTCGGGCGAGACGGGGCTCGTCGAGCTCGACATCTAGATCTAGAGCGCGGCATCGAGAACCTGGCGGGCGATCGGCGCGGCGATCTCGCCGCCGGAGCCCGCGGCGTTGACGACCATCACGGCGACCGCAAGCTGTGGGTCGCCGGCGGGGGCGAACGCCGTGAACCAGGCGTCCACCTCCTGCTCCTCGGAGGTTGGGTCGAGCGGGGCCGGCCCGAGCTCGGCGGTGCCCGTCTTGCCGGCGACCTGGACCGCCGGCAGGGCGGCCGCCGTCCCGGTGCCCTCGTTCACCACCTTGATCATCAGGTCGCGGATCGTGTCCGCCGTCTGCCGGGAGGTGACGCGAATGGGCTCTGCCTCGGGGCCGAGACCGCGGCTGGTGACCATGGCGGTCGGGTTGCGGACACCGTGGTTGGCGATCGTCTGTGAGATCGAGGCGAGCTCCAGCGGGGTTGCCAGGACCTCGCCCTGGCCGATCGCGGTCACGCCGAGATCGAGCTCGTCTGGGATCGACTTGGGGAGGGTGCTCATCGGCGCGTCAACCGCCTCCAGCGCCTCGGCGCTGAACAGGGATGGGGGCTCGTTGAAGCCGAAGCGCTCGGCCATGCCGACGAGCCTCTTCGAGCCGATCTCGGCCCCGAGCGGGGCGAACACGCTGTTGCACGAATGCGCGAAGCTCTCGGCGAAGGTGCCGCCGCAGAACTCGTCCCCGGCGTTGGCGATCTCGCGCCCCCCGACGACCGCCGACTGCGCCACCGGGAACGAATCCGTGAGGTCGACGATTCCGGCGTCCAGCGCCGCGGTGGTGGTGACGAGCTTGAATGTGGAGCCGGGCGGCTGCGGGGCCGAGTACGCGAGCCCGGCGACCGCCAGGACCTCCCCGCTACTCGGGTCGAGCACGGCCACGCCGCCGAAGAGGCTGCCGAGCGCGCTCACCGCGGCCTCCTGAAGCTGCGGATCGATCGTCGTGCGGAGCGGTTTCCCGGCTCTCGGCTCCCGCTCGGCGAGCACCCGCTCCCCGCGGCGGCCTCCGACGGCGAGCAGCTGACCGCCCGGCTCCCCCATGAGGTGGTCGTTGAAGGCCAGCTCGAGCCCGCTCATGCCGGTGAGCATCCCGGGCGGGAAGCCGCGAGCCTCGAGCGGCTCGGCCTGGGCGGGCCGCGGGGTCCCGAGCTCCCCAGTGACCGCGAGTGCAGCCGCGCCGAGCGGCGATGACCTCGCGGATGCCGGGCCCTCGGCCAGCGGAGTGCCATCGCGGGCCAGGATCGGCGCCCGCTCGGGAGCGCGCGTCCGGCGGTCCAGCCGCTCGCCCGGCCTCAGTCCCGGATAGACCAGATGCGGCGCCCACTCCACCGAGCCGTCGGCGAGCGGAAGCAGGAGATCTCCGTCGATCTCCCCGAAGGCTCGGCTCCGGAGGGCCACCGGAAGCACGGCGGCGTCCCCACCGTCCCGCGACTCGCCCTCGCCGACGTCCTCCACGGTGATCTCGCGGGAGGTGGCGGTCACCTCCGCGCGACGGTAGAAATCGGTGAACTCCGGCAGGCGGTAGCGCTCGGCCGAGTCCTCCGTGAGCTCGGCGTGCATCGCCTCGAAGTCCCGCTCCTCCCAGGCATCGGCGAACCGCTCGGCGCCGATCAACTCGTTGACGTTGCCGGTGACCGCGCCGGCGGTGAACGCGACCCCGCCGATCAGCACCACGGGGAATGCCCTGGTGAGCAGGCGGCGCCGTCGTTCCGACCGGGGATCGATCGGACTCAATTCGCGCGCGGTCCTTCCACAGCGCCACCGCGCCAGTGATGCGGCTGTCGGACAGTCACCCGACCGGAAAGGTAGTGCGTCACGCGGTTTGCGGGTACAACCCTGGGTCGTGACCGCGGTCGACCTCGTGATCGCCGGGTTCGTTCTCGCGCTCGGGGCGCTCGGCTGGGAGCGCGGCTTGATCCGAAGCGCCCTGCCCCTGATCGGCTTCCTGGTCGGCGCCGTGATCGGGGGGCGGCTGGGCCCGGCGCTGCTCGCCGACGGCTCGGAATCGCCCTACGCGCCGGTGGTCACCGTCGCCAGCGGGGTCCTGCTCGGAGCGGCCTTCGCGGCAGCGCTCGAAGGGGCCGGGCTGGTGCTGCGCGACCGGCTCCGGATCCGGGGAACCGCCGGGGTGGCCGATGGGGCCGCCGGCGCCCTCGTGCTCGGCTCGCTCGGGCTGCTGATCGCGTGGGGCTTCGGGGCGATTGCGCTGCACACTCCTGGCGGCGGCGCCCCCGAGCTGCGATTGGCAATGCAGCGATCCGCGATTCTCGGCGCCCTCAACGACGTGCTCCCGCCGTCGGGGCCACTGCTGAACGTCCTGCGCCGGATCGACCCGCGCCTCTCGCTGGAGGGGCCCGAGGCACGGGTGGCGCCGCCCGATGCGGCGATCGCGAACGACCCGGACATCCAGCGCGCGGGGGACAGCGTCGTCAGGGTCCTCGGCACGGCCTGTGGCCTGGGCGTGGCGGGGTCGGGCTGGGTGGCGGCGCCGGGGCTCGTGGTCACCAATGCGCACGTCATCGCCGGCGAGGACGACACTACGGTGACGTCGCGGGCGGGGACCGAGCTCGACGCAGAGCCCGTGGCCTACCAGCCGCGAAACGATCTCGCCGTGCTGCGCGTTCCGGGCCTGGCCCCAGCGCCATTGCTGATCGCCCCGAAGGCCCGAGCGGGCACGGCGGCGGCCGTTCTGGGCTACCCCGAGAATGGGCCGTTCGCCGCTTCCCCCGCGCGACAGGGGACCACTCGCCGGGTGATCAGCCAGGACTCCTACGGGCGCGGACCGGTCTCCCGGCGGATGACCTCGTTTCGCGGCAGCGTGCGCAGCGGTAACTCGGGCGGGCCCGTGGTCGACTCACGCGGGCGGGTGACGGCGACCGTATTCGCCGCCGAGCAGGGATCCGGCCCGGCGGGCGGGTTGGCGGTGCCGAACTCGATCGTGCGCCGCGCCCTCGCCGGCGAGCTCGCGCCAACCGACACCGGCCCCTGCGCGGCGTAGCTTGCGCGCGTCCGGCGGACCCCGTGGAGGGCGTTCGCTACCCTGACCGAAGGGTGCCAGCGCCGTCTCATCTAGAGCGGACACCGGATCGTGCGCCGAGTCGTCCCACCCACGTCTGCCCCGACTTCCATGCTGCCGTCGAGCTGATCGGCAAGCGGTGGGCCGGGGCGATCATCTGGGCGCTGGCCGAGCGCCCGCACTACTACGCCGAGCTTTCTCAGGCGGTCCCCGGGCTCTCGGACCGGCTGCTCTCGCGACGCCTCCGCGAGCTCGAGGCCGAGGGCTTGGTCGAGCGCTCGGTCCACCCCGGCGTCCCCCCGCGGGTCTCATACGCGCTGAGCGAGAAGGGCCACGAGCTCGAGCCCGCGATGCGCGAGCTCCGGGCCTGGGCCAAGCGCTGGAACGGGTCGGAATAGGGCATGAGGATCGCGGTTGCCGGGGGCCACGGTCAGATTGCGATGCGCCTGCACCCCCTGCTCGCCGAGCGCGGCGACTCGGTGCGGGCGCTGATCCGCAATCCCGACCATGCACCCGAGGTCGAGGCCGCCGGGGCGGAGCCCGTGGTCTGCGATCTGGAGGCGAACGACGACGTCAGCGAGGCGGTCGGCGAGGTCGACGCCGTGGTCTTCGCAGCCGGCGCGGGCCCGGGGAGCGGTGCGGCTCGCAAGCGAACCATGGATCTCGGCGGCGCCGTGAAGCTGATCGAGGCGGCGAAGCAGAACGGAATCTCACGCTACGTGATCGTCAGCTCGATGGGCGCCGGCTCGCCGCCCGCCTCGGGAGGCGACACCTTCGGCGAGTACCTGAGGGCGAAGGGCGAGGCCGACAGGGCGGTTGCCGACAGCGGGCTCGACTACACGATCGTGCGTCCCGGAGGCCTCACTGACGCGGATCCGACCGGTTTGATCTCGGCGGCGCCCTCGCTGCCCCGAGGCAAAATCCCTCGGGCCGACGTGGCCGCCACCCTTGCGGCCGCCCTCCATCTCGACCACACGATCGGCCACACATTCGATCTCACCTCCGGCTCGACGCCGATCGACGAGGCGCTCGCGGCCCTCTAGAGGCTGCCTCAGCCTCCCGACGGTCACCACTCGCGCGGATTGCCAGCAGGAATGCGATCCCTGACGAGCACGCCGTCCGCGAGCTTCACCGGGGGCGGTTCGGTGGTGGCGCGGAACAGCTCGAGCTGCCCGTTCCCGAGCTCGGCGAAGGCGCGCTCCACGGCGGCGTGGTAGGTGGCGATGATCACCGCGCCATCCGGCGGGGTGGGGTAGTGGTGGCGGCGTTTCGCGGTCCACGCGTAGACAGCGGTGAAGTCGGGCAGGTGACCGGCGGCGGCGATGTCGTCCGTGACCTCGGTCCGGTCGTACCGCAGCTCGCGCAGGTCGATCCGATCGAGCTCCGTTTCGCTCACCTCGATCAGCGCGCCGTTGGGGCCTGCGAATATGGCCGAGCCGGCGCCGCGGTCGCTGGATGAGTCCCCGGTACGCTCGATGTTGAGACCCAGGCACCAGGGGTACGGCGCGCCGCCGCCGGCCGGCGCGAAGGTCTTCTCGCTGATGCGATTGTCCCGACACACCGACCACCGGCGCCGCCATCCCTCGAGCCGCGCTAGCGCCGCGACCTCCACCGGCCGCCCGAGCGTGAGCGCGGCGCTCGCCGGGCTCGCCAGGGAGCCGTAGGCGAACAGCGCCAGCCGGCCGTCGTACCGCCCGCTCCCTCGCCGTCGATTGTCGGGTTCGACACCCATACGGTGCCTAACCCGACAATCGCGGGGGGCGGGGGTTTGGCGCCGGGCGGCGGGGGAGGGGAAGCCGCCGCCCGGTCAGCTCGCGCGGATGCGAGCACAGCCGGTCGCGGGCCGGGCAGTCCCAGCAGAGGGCCGCATGGGGCTCGGGGGTGACCGCGAACTCGCCGCGGCGGATCGCGCCGACCAGGCGCTCGAGCTGATCGCGGGCAGCCGCGAGGTCATGGGCGTCGAGCACGCGCACCACCGGCTCGTCGGCGCGTTCGAGGAAGACGTACGCGCTGCGCACGCGTTGCGCCGCGCCCGCCACGGCCAGCGCATACACGTCGCGCTGAACCCCGTAGCGATCGATCAGCTCGTCGAGCGAGCGTTCGCCGAGCGAGTCGGTCTTGTAGTCGACCACGAGCGGCGCCTCTCCATCCTCGGCCAGCAGATCGATCGTGCCACGGACCACGGACTCGCCCAGCGGGAGGATGAACGGCATCTCCGGACGCACGCGGGCGGCGCCGGCCGACAGCTCGCGGCACAGCTCGGAGCTGAGCCAGGCCGTCACCATGCCCCTGGCGCGCTCGACCTCCTCCGCACCGGCCGAAAGCTGCTCGCGGCGCAGGAGCTCGCGGCAGAGCTCGGGATCGGGCTCGCGCCAGCCCCGTCTCGCGCTCCACTCGAGCAGCCCGTGCACGGCGTTGCCGAAGCCGTAGCGATCGGCGCCGGGCCGCTCGTCGTCCGGCCCGTGCTGCCCGGGCGCCGAGTCGCGGGGCGCCAGACCGACCACGCGCTCGCTGAAGAATCGATAACCGCACCGGCCGAAGAGGGCCAGCGCCGAGTACGAGAGGTGCCTTGCGGCCGGCTCGATCGGGGTCGCCGGCCGCCCCAGTGGCGGCGGCTCGAGCGTGGGGCGGTCGGGCGCGGCGACGCTGGCGCCCGCCGGCCGCAGCCGCGCGAACGCCTCCGGCTCGGGCCGGTTGAAGGCGACGGCGAGCCGTCCGGGCGTGGGCCGGGCGTCGAGCCCCTCACGGGGCTGCGCCGGCGGCAGCTCGATCACGGTGTCGGTGCCGGCGTCGATCTCGAGCGCGCACATCAGGCGCTCGCTGATCGGGGTCGAGTCCGCAAGTCCCTCTTCCGCGGCCTTGGCCAGCCGGTGCGCGCTGTAGCGGCCGCTCAAGAGCAGCACGTCCTGTGCCCGAGTCGCCGCCACATAGGCGAGCCGGCAGGCCTCGGCCGCCTCGTCGCGAGCCGCCGCGTCGCGCAGCTCGTCGTATCCGAACACGCCGATCGCCGTGGTTCCGAAGCGCGCGAGACGGATCCCGACCCTTGGCGCGGCCACCTCCGCCTGCTCGCGGTCGCGCTCGTCCTCGAGATCCCCCACGATGGCGGTGGGCGGCCGCCCACCGGTGAGCAGGTCGCGGCCCAGGTCGGCGACGGCCACCACCGGGAACTCGAGTCCCTTGGCCGCGTGCACCGTCATCACCCGCACGCCGTCGTGGTCCTCGGCCTCGGTTGCTGCCTCGCCCTCGCGATCCGCCCCCGCCCGCTCGGCGAGGAAGTCGAGGAAGCCGCGCAGGTCGCGCCCGTCGGTGCTCTCGTACACCCGAGCCATCCGCATCAGCTTCCGCACGTTCGCGTAACGCCGCGGCCCGCGGTCCATGCCGAGCACCGCCAGGTCGTACCCGGTTGCCACCAGGGCCCGCTCGACCAGGACGTCGAGCGGATGGCGCGGCGCCTCGGCGCGCAGCTCGCGCAGCAGCGCGCATAGCTCGCGCAGGCGGGCCGCGTCCTCCGGAGGCACCGCGGCCAGCCAGCGGGCGCGCTCCTCGTCGTCGCCGTCCTCGGTGGCCCCGTTCGACCCTTCGCCTCCCGCGCCGAACGTGCGCTCGACCACCGGCCACAGGTGCTTGCCGCCCGCCGCCCTCCGCAACAGCCAGAGCGTGTCCGGAAGCACGGCGCAGGCCGGCGAGGCGAGCATGCCAAGGAGGCTCTCGTCGTCCAGTGGATTGGCGATCACCGCCATGATCCGGCGGACGTCATCGACCTGCTGCTGTGACCAGTAGCCACGACCCCCGACCACATATGGGCGCAGGCCCGCGCGCTCGAGCTGCTCCTCGAACGCGCCGACGTGGGTGTAGGCGCGCAGCAGCACGACGATGTCGCCGCGTGGGGTGCCGGCGTCGACCAATCGACGCAGGCGAGCGGCCAGAAACCGAGCCTCGGCGACGCGGTCGGGCGCCGAGGGGTAATCGCCCTGCGCCTTGATCCCCAGCGCCTTCTCCTTCCAGGCGTCGCCGGCCGGGGTCAGGAGCAGCTCCACCGCAGGCTCGCCGGCGTTCGCGCCCGCCCGCTCGGTGCCGACGCGAAGCGGCGTGAAGTCTTCGCCGAACAGGGCCTCGCCGATCGCGTTGACGCTTGCGATCACCTCGCCGTGGGAGCGGAAGTTGCCCGCGAGCGGCATGGCCTGTGCCTCGGTATCGGGCAGCCGCTCGATGCGCTCGCGCTCGCGCCGGAAGACCTCCACGTCCGCGTGGCGGAAGCCGTAGATGGACTGGAACTCATCGCCGACGCAGAACACGGCCGTGTGCTTGCCCCGCAGCAGCCCGATCAGCTCGAGCTGGAGCCGGTTGGTGTCCTGGAACTCGTCGACCATGAGGTGGCGGAGCCGCTCCCGGTAGGTGTCGGCCACCAGCGGGCGCTCCTTCAAGAGCCGCCGGGCCTCGAGCTGCAGGTCCTCGAAGTCGAGCGCGGATCGCTCGTCCTTGAGCGCTGCGAACCGGCCCGCGAACAGGTCGACCAGCTCGCCCAGATGCCGGTACGCGGCGACCGCGTCGCGCTCGGCCAAGGCGGTCCGAGCCGCTCGCTGCGCCTGCTTGTACGCGTTGCACGAGGGGCCTGAGAATGCCTTGGCGGTGGTGGCGAGCTCGAGCGCCGCGACGTGGGCCTCGCTCGGGATCTCGACCGCGGGGTCGATCTCGGCTGCCTGTGCGAGCCGCTCGAGGTTGCGGGCGCCGCCCGCGCCTCCCGCCGTCTCCTCCACCGCTGCGCGGGCGGCGCCGGCGAGCTTCGCCAGGGCCGGCTCGACGTCGGGCGCGGCCGGCTGGGGCAGCGCGATCTCGCGCCCCTGGCCGCGGAGCTCGTCATGGGCGGTGATGACCAGATCGCGAAGGGTGGTGACCCGCATCGCGGCCACCAACCGGGCCCTGCCGGGCTCGGAGTCGGCGAGGAAGCGCTCGAGCGCTTCGTCGAAAGCCCGCACGGCCACGCGTTCGGCCTCGAGCTCGTCGAGGACGCGGAAGCGCGGGTCGAGGCCCAGTGCCACCGGATGCGTGGCCAGCAGTCGGCGGCAGAAGCCATGGATGGTCGAGATCCAGGCGCGCTCGCTCTCGCGGGAGAGCTCGGTAAGCAGACGGGCGCGCTCGGCCTGTCCCGCTGCCGCGGCCTCCGCGGCCCGGCGACGCAGCTCCTCGCGGATCCGGTGGCGCAGCTCGCCGGCGGCGCGCTCGGTGAACGTGAACGCGAGGATGGCGTCGATGCCGTCCTCCTCGGCGGCCTCGCAGTAGCGCTCCACCAGCACGCGGGTCTTGCCCGTGCCGGCGCCCGCCTCGAGCAGGACGTCGATCTCGCGCCTGGAGATCGCCCGCCGCTGCTCAGGGGTCACCGGGGGTGGTGACGGAGCCTCGCCCGGTCCCGCGGGCGGCGCGGCATGCTCGACCTCGGCTGCTGTCAGGCTGAGCTGCTCGCCCGTCACTCCTCTTCCTCCTCCTCGGCCTCGCGCTCGGGCTCGAGCCGCGTCGCCCGCTCGCGCCGGCAGATCGACTGGAAGGTGCAGTACCGCGGGCAGCGGTCGTCGATCGGGTTCCGCGTGATCAGCCCCGTGCGCATCGCGAGCGCGATCTCCCGCGCCCTGGCTGCGGCGGCGTCGAGGGCCTCCTGCATGGCGTCGTCGTCGATCAGATCGGCGTTCGCGAGGTCGAGTCCCGCCAGCAGTCCCTCGCGCTCCTCCCGCCGCGCGATGCCCCGTGGTGTGTGGCTCTTGGTGCCGGCGAGCGGCACGTAGACGGCGCCAAGAGGACGGCGCCCCCAGAGCTGCTCGAGCGCGAGCGCGTAGAGCTGGAGCTGCAGCTTGCCCTCGTCGGCGAGGTTCTTCCCCTTGGTGACCTCGCGCGTCGTCTTATAGTCGCGGAGCAGCCCCGCGCCGGCGGGCCCGTCGGGGACGTCGACGCGGTCGATCTTGCCGTGCAGCTCGACGTCCCCCAGGTCCAGCGGCGGGCGCGCGTCGCCCTCGCGCTCACCGAAGCTGGCTTCGAGCAGCTCGGGGTCCGGGCGCAGCCGCTCGGGCATCGCCGCCTCTCGGCCGAGCAGGCCATCGATCAGGGCGACCATTCGCGCCCGAGCGGTGGCCGAGCGGGCGTCCCCGCCGCCGAGGCCGAGCTCGGCCGCGCTCTCGTCGACCAGCTCCGCCGCCCGGCGCCGCCAGGCGTCGACGGTGTCCGGGCGCGGCAGCTCGCCAGGGGCCGGCGGCTCGCGGTAGAGGCGCTCGAGCACGGCGTGGATCGCCGAGCCCTGCGCGAGGTTCTCGGGATCGGGCTCGATCAGCCGCGGGCGCAGCTCGTGCTGGACGAACCAGCGATAGCTGCAGAGTGCGTACTCCTCGAGCGTGGACGCTCCGAACCGCTTCCGGTGCTCCAGCTCGTCGATCACGGCGCCCACCGTCAGCGGACCAGGTTCCGCGCGGTCGGTCCGCGCCGCGATGGCTGCCAGCCGCTCGGCGAGCGCTCGCGCTCGCTCGGGCTCGAGTCCGGGCACGGCCTCGAGACCGCCCGCGCCACCATCCGCGGCCAGCCCGCGCGCGAGCTCTTCCTCGCTTGGCGCCTCCGACGGCTCGATCACGACGTCGGCCAGGTGCCGGCGACGGGCGCGGCTTGCGATCGGGTCCACATCCCGGTCACCGGCTGGCGCGGCGAGCAGCTCGCCGACGTCGTCGAGGAACGGCGATCGCGGCGTCTCGGCTCCCTCCTCGTCGCAGCTCCGCCAGCACAGGTACAGCCGCTTCACCGGTCGGGAGAGACAGACGCCGAACAGGTAGCGCTCCTCCTCGTCGGGCTCGGCCCGGCGCGGAAGCCGCAGGGCTGCCCGCTGATCGTTCGAGAGGAACGGCTCATGGGCATCGTGGCGTGGGAACTCACCCTCCTGAAGCGAGGTGACGAACAGGTGGTCGACGCGGCCCGCCCGGATCCGGTAGGGGCTCGTGACCCGGACGTGCCCCTCCGTTGAGCCCCGCCACAACGGCACCTCGAGCGCCTCCAGGGCCGCGAGGGCCTCGGTGGCGGCCTCGCCGATCCCGCGGATCGCGGCGAGCTCCTCCATCGCCGCCGCCGCCGCCGCGCCCGCGCGGAGCTCCAGCCGCCGCTCGCCGGCGGCCAGCGGCGCCTGCCGCTCCGCCGGCCGCTCGGCCAGCCTGCGGGCGAAGCGTGCGAGATCGCCGAGTAGGACCGGCGGGGGCTTGGAGGCCGCCAGCTCGTCGAGCTCGAACAGCTCGCGGCCGTTCCACGCCTGGCGGGCCTCGTCCGCGGTCCGCAGCCGGCCGCGGCGGATCGCGCGCTCGAGCCAGTCGGCGTTGCTCTCGCGCCCCACGCCCGGCGCGCGCACAAACGCCAGCAGATCGTTCGCGGTCCCACCGGGAAGCGTCGCTCGAAGCAGCCCCAGCAGCCCGCGGCCGGTGGCCGTGTGCACCAACGGCACCCGGGCCTCCACCGCGACCGGGATCCCGAAGGCGCCGAGCACGCTCTCGTACAGCGGTCCGTCGCGATTCGGGGTGCGCACCACGATCGCGATCCGATCGGGCGGGATCCCACCGGCCAGCAGTCGCGCAACCTCGACCCCGATCTGTTCCACCTGGCCCCTCTCGCCCGCGGCCTCCAGTAGCGCCAGGCCGTCGTCGGGCTCGATTCGCCCCGCCCCGTCACGCAGAAACCAGCGCTCGAGGTGGTAGAGGGTGGCGCTGTCGGTGTTCTCGGGCGTCGGCTCGAGTCGCGCCTCCTCCGTCCCGCCGAGGTCGCGCAACCGCTCGAGCAGCGAGGCGCGGGCATCGAGGGAGCGACGCTCCTCGAACGCAATCGCGAAGGTGACCTCGGTCGCATCCGCGAGCGCGGCGACCAGTTCGAGCTGCTCGACCGTGAGATCATCGAAGCCGTAGAGGAGCACCGAACGCCCGCCCCAGGCTGCGGGATTGGCGCGGAGCGCCGCGGTCGCTCGCTGGGCGGCGACGTGAGCATCGCCGAAGCCCAGGCGATCGCGGCCCTCCGCGTACGAGCCGTAGAGCGTGGCCAGCTCGCGAAGGTAGGCGCTCTCGGGCTCGGCCTCGGCGGCGTTGGCCGCGATCGTCAGGGGGTCGAGCCCGGCGGCCTGCACCTCGTCGATCAGCGCGGCAAGCGCGGCGGCGAAGCCGGGTCGCCGAGCCGAGCGCGCGAGCACGCGAAGCTCGGCCTCCGCCGCCGCCCGCCTCGCCACGTGGAGGGCCTGGGTCCTGCCGATCATCGGCGGGAGCACCGTGCCGGTCGCCCTTGCCACCTCGTCGAACAGGCGCTCGAAGGTCATGATCGACGTGCCCAGCACGGCGCCGCCTCTCGCCTCGGCGCAGAGCTCGCGCTCGAACCGATCGGCGTCGTCGAAGGTCGGCACGACCAGCACCGGGTCCTGGCCGAGCGCCGCCTCGAGGCGCGCGCGGATGTGCCCCGCCTTACCCGAGTTCGGGGGGCCGACGATCAGCGACAGGCTGGGCATAGCGCTGAGCATAGGTCGCGGATCGGCACCCGAACCTGACCCCACGCAGCCGCCTGAACTTTCCGTCTTGGCCGATCTCTATCTTCGCCTCGCCATGTCGCTGTGCTTCATCGACCCCGCCGACGCGATCCGCGCGATCGCCGACTCGGTCGGCCGTGAGGCCCGCCGTCAGCTCCTGGGCGAGGCGGTGCGTGCCTGGGTCGACGAGATCCCCGACGACGAGCTCGAGGCCCATTACGCGCGCGCGATCGCCGAGCTCGACGAGCACGACATCTCAATGCTCGCCGCGTGGCATGCCTCACTCAACGTGGGCCATCCCGTCCCCAACCGCGATTTTCTGATGGGTGCGTTCTCCGGGCTCGGGGAGCACCGCCGCGAGGCGCTGAAGCTGGCCGCGGGGTTCCGTGGCGAGGAGGCGGTTGACCGCGGAGTCACCGAGGAGCGGGCGCTCGAGACAGTCCTCGAGTGGTTGTCCCCCCCGCGGCTGATGGAGCTGGCCGTCGAGGCTGTTGAGCTCTACATCTGGGATCGCGGTGGCTGGGACAATTGAGGACGCTGCGAACCGTCGCATCTCGGGGCTCGCGCCCTCAGCGTAGGGCCGATTCGATCTCCGGGATCGCCTGCTCGTTGGAGCGGAATCGCACCGCGTTGATGCCCAGCTCTCTCGCCGCCTCCACGTTGACCTCGACGTCGTCCACGAACAGGCACTGGCCTGGCTCGAGGTCCGCGAGGCCGTCCAGGGCGCGCATGCGCTCGAGCGTCAGCTCGTAGATCGCCGGCTCGGGCTTGCGCACGCCGACGAACGCCGAGTCGACCACCAGCTCGAAGATCTCGTCGACGGGCAGCATCGATCGCCACAGCGGCTCCCACTCCCGCACGTTGTTGGTCAGCAGGGCCATCCGGAGGCCCCGGTCGCGCAGTGCCCTCATCAGCTCGATCATCGGCTGGTTCGGATCGAGCGCCTCGAAGTAGATCTCCTTGAACCGATGCAGCTCGGGAGGATGGCCGAGCTCAACCTCGAGCTCGGTACCCAGCCCGCCGAGAAACTCGGACTCGGTCAGGCGCCCCCGCTCGAGCTCGTACAGAGGATGCTCGCCCCGACGCTCGGCCATGCGCTGCATGGCGTTCCCCAGCGCCTCGGCTGGGATCCCGGTGTGGTCCTGGAATGCGGCGAACGAGCGCAGGAGGGGCGTGGTCAGGACGCCGCCGAAGTCGGAGATCACCACGCGGATGGCCATCGCCCCTCCTCAGTGGATGCGGCGCAGCTCGTACGACCCGCGGCCCTCGACCCCATCGAGCCGGAATCGCATCGGCACCAGCTCGCTTGAATCGCCGGGCTCCCGATCCGCGGCGGCTCTCAGAGGCATGCTCGCCTCGGTGGGATAGAGCTCCAGCCCGGCGCGGCGCACGCGGCCCTCCCGGTCGTACTCCGTGGAGAGCAGCGTCTCGTGCATCTGCTCAGGCGTTGCCTCAGCCCTCGCCAACACCGCCCTGACCACCTCGTCCCCATGGCCCGCGGCACCGGCCGGTTGGACGGCGGCGACACCGATCGCCGTACCGTCATCGAAGCCGGCGGCCAGCACTCGCACCAGCACGATCCCGGCAGGCTCGGGCTCACCCGAGATCCGCCACGGTCGCTCGGCATCCTCGACCCCGTGAGCAAGCTCGCGCACCGCATCGCGGTCCCACTCGACCCGAAGCCCCGCACCGAGATCGACGCCGAAGCCGTCAGCCACGCTGCCCGTCGCCAGGCTCGGATAGCTCCTGTGGGTCCTCGGGAATCTCGCGAGCGGTGCCCTCGTACTGGTAGTCGCGCGCCTCGCCAGGGTCGCCGGGCCATCCATTTGACCCGGACGCGCGTCCGGCTCCGCGCCCGCGCCGGTAGCGGTTCCCGCCCCAGCTCGCCACCCGCCAGGTCATGAGCTCGCGGCCCCCGATCAGCGAGATCAGCAGCCGGCGGACTACAGCGCGGGTCGGGGGGATCAGCAGCAGCAACCCGAAGACATCGGTGATGAACCCGGGGGTCAAAAGTAGCGCCCCGCCGAAGAGCACCGCCGCGCCGTCGAAGACCTCGCGGGCGGGCACGCGGCCCTCTGCCAGGGCGAGGTTGAAGCGCGCCCATGCAAGGCGCCCCTGGGCCCGCAGCAGGGCGGCGCCCAGGAGGCTGTCGAGGATCAGCAACGCGATCGTGGGCAGGACCCCGATCCACTGGCCGACCTGGATGATCACGGCCAGTTCGGCGATCGGGATCGCAATGAACAGCAGGACCAGGATGAGCGGCATGCCTCAAGCGTAGAGGCCTGAATCCACCTTCACTACCATGAGGCCATGACCACCGAGGCGATGGCAACCGAGGAACAGGTATACGAGGCGCTCGAGGAGGTGATCGATCCCGAGCTCGGGCTCGACTTCGTCTCGCTGGGTCTCGTCTATGACGTCGAGATCGAGGACGGCGAGGTCTTCGTCACCTTCAGCCTGACCACCCCGGCCTGCCCGATCGGCCCCCAGGTGTCGGAGCAGATGCGCGAGTTCGTGGGCGAGCTCGACGGGGTCGACAAGGTCCACCCGAAGATGGTCTTTGACCCGCCGTGGTCCCCGGAGATGATGACCGAGGACGCGAAGTTCGCTCTCGGGTACTGAACCGCTTGCGCAAGCGGTTTCCTGGTCGGCCGGGTTGCGCGCGAGTCGATTCCAAGTGACCGCGTCTGCCAGCGCCTTGCGCAGCACCGTGTGCGTGTTGCGGATCGTCTGGGGTGCCATGCGCCCGCCGAGCCCGCCGTAGAGAAGACGGCGAGGTGATCGGCTACGTCGCCAGCCGGGAGTTGATGCGGGCGATGGCCGAGGGTGCGGCGCGGAATTGACGGGGTGAGTCGGTTGGACGAAGGTTGGCCCCGACCCTTGGCCGGGGCCAACCGGGTCTCTCAGTTACTGCCACCCCTGCAGCCGTTCTCGAAGAAGCCGGGAATGCCGGTTCCGTGACCGGGAGCGCCGGGACTCGTAAGCCCCGCCTGCATGAACTGGCCGGGAGTCTGGACGATGGTGTCGGTTGGCCCGTCGACCATGTCGTTCAGCCCGGAGAAGACGCACGCGGAGTTCGCATGGTCGGCCGCCTTAGTCGGGCCCCCCGCAGGCGGGATCGCGAGCGACGGGTCAGCATTGGGCGTCCCCGGAGGCCCCTTTACCTCACCTGCGAAAGCGGCAGTTGCACTTGCGCCCACAAGTGCGGCTGTACAGGCCGCAACCGCGAGCAGTGGCTTGATGCGCATATGTTTACCCCCCATCTGGTTGGAATGCTTCGGGCGAGGCTACCGCCGGGCCGGGGCCAGGGCAATACCCGAAATCGGGGAGCGGGCCGCGCGGGGTATGGCTTCGACGTGGTCGCGGCCCGGGTGATCGACTCGCTCGGGGTCGCGGCGTACCGGAACGACCCCGAGCCGTTGCCGGGACCGCTGGAGATAGGGCCGAGCGCCTACGCGATTCTCATCACGCGCGACTTGTCCCGCATGCAGAGGTACCCGTCCCTCCGCTCCCTCGTGACGACCGCGAATACCTTGACCGGGGGGGCCAGGGGCAGCGCAATGCGCACTACCCGGAATCAGGTACGTCCTTCAAGCGCCCGCCGGGACCGGGCGATAACAGTGCTGCTGCCACAAGTTTCAATCGCCTCAATCAGGGGGGTATCCATGAAGACGAAGTACGCGGGGGTGGGCGTCGGCGCATGAGGATGGGCTGCAACATGACCAGGCGCGAGCTCCTGGATTTCGAGATTCTCCATTTGGAGACGGCGTTGGCCGCGCTAAAGGCCAGGCCCGACACGGGCGACCCCGTCGAGCGAGCCGCGATTGAGATTGACCTCCTGGCGCTCTTACGAGCGCCGGGGCGAGGGCCCCGCACCCAGCCTCCAATAGGACAGGACACTTGACCCAGGAGCAAGCACAGAAGAAGGCCGAGGGCCTTAACCGGAAGGCCCAGCGTCTTGGCCTCCGTAAGAAGTACGTGGTGATCTCCACCTGCACCATGGGGATCGTCGTTGCCGAACGGTGCAAGCTCTGACAGCCCGGGGGGCAGGTCCAAAGCGGTGACGGGACCGGCGAAGAGGTAGCTCGCACTAGCCGATTTTGGGGGACGAAATGGCTGTCAAATGTCCGACCTGTGGATGGCGCTTCCGCGGCCAGGCTGCCGTTCAGAGGCACGCTGAATCGCACCATGGCGCGGCCGGGCCAGTCACGTCCGAGCCGCCGCCGCCAGCGTCGTCCACCGGCGAGGCCCCCGTCCCGGTACGGACAGGGCCAGAGTGGAAGCCAAAGGAGTATGTAAGCGGCCTTCGGCTGTTCCTGAGCTACGCGGCCGCTCTGTTCCTGCCCATCGTCGGTTTTGTCCTCGGCCTATTCCTGCTCCGGCGCACGATCGGACATGGAGTTGCGGTTCTCCTGATCTCAGTGGCCGTGGTCGTGGCGTCTTTCACGATCGCCGTCGACGACGACTCCGGTGGCGCACCTTCCTCCTCGCCGCGGCTCGAGCGTCTGGAGCGCCGGCTCGTCCACATCCCAAACAGGTGCCTGAAGGGGCAGAGCGCTCATGACATGCTGCGGTGCGTCCAGCGCCCCAATCGTTGACCAGGTATCGGAGGTGGACGTTCGCATTAGAATCACCGCTGGCGGGCTCATAAGGAAGTGAGCCAAGAGTGGCACCTCGCACGCGAGCTCAGTCTTGGTCCGGCTCGATTCGCTCGACCTTCTCGAGGTTGGCGACCACCTTCGACAGCGCGCCCTCGAGCTCGCGGCGTTCCTTGGCGGTTAGGTTCGCGGTCGCGCGCGCCCGAAGCCCCTCGAGCTCGCGCTCGAGCGGCTCGCGAAGCGACTGCCCGCGCTCGGTCAGGTAGAGGCGGACGAGGCGGGCGTCCCGATCGTCGGGCCGCCGCTCAACGAGACCCGCCGCCTCCATCCGCGTGCCCATCTTCACCACGGTCGGCGTGCTCACTCCGAGGCGCTGGGCGATCTCCCCTGGGGTCAGCCCGTCCTCCTCCCACAGCCGCTCGAGCAGAAGGTTCTGGCCGACTCGCACGCCATGGCGGCTGAAGGCGGCATCGGCGGCTCCCCGCATCAGCTTCGAGGCCCGAGTGAAGAGGGGGATGAAGTCGCTCACGTGCGCAGTCTACGGCTTTTCGCTAACCGGCTAATGCTTTTGCTACCGTATCGCTTGCCGGCTATCAATAGCCACCTTATGAAAGGAGAACGATGGCCGTCCTGGTTACGGGAGCCACCGGCCGCGTCGGCAGCCGCCTCGTGCCGCGGCTGCTCGAAGCAGGCGAGGTGGTTCGGGTCCTCGCTCGCGATCCGGGCCGCGCCGAGACGCTGAGGGAGCGCGGGGCCGAGGCCTTCGAGGGCGATCTGCGCGACGGAGCCGACCTCGTCCCGGCGCTGGAGGGGGCGAGTGCGGTGATCCATCTCGCGGCCGCCTTCCGCGGCGTGCCCGACGAGGAGGCGGTGGCTGTCAACGAGCGGGCGACGGTGGCCCTCGCTCGCGCCTCGGTTGCGGCCGGCATCGAGCGCCTCGTGTTCGCGAGCACGAACCTGGTCTACGGACCGGGCCGCGGCCGGCCGGCGCGCGAGGACGACGAGCCCGCCGCCGACGATGCGTACGGCGTCTACCCGCGGACGAAGCTCGCCGCCGAGCGCGCCCTCGCGGACCTGCACTGCTCCTCCGGCCTCGACCTGCGCGTGCTTCGGCTGGCCTTCGTCTACGGCGACGGCGATCCGCACCTCGGCGAGTCGCTGCGCTGGGCCCGCGACTGGCCCGCCCATAAGCGCCTGCACCTCGTGCACCACGCCGACGTCGCTCAGGCGTTCATCCGTGCGCTCCGCGCCGACGGGCTCGGTGGCGCGACGTTCAACGTTGCCGACGACGCGCCGATCAGCGCCGTGGAACTGCTCGAGCTGAACG
This sequence comes from uncultured Actinomycetes bacterium, assembly GCA_963788115.1. Classification (GTDB taxonomy): domain Bacteria; phylum Actinomycetota; class Thermoleophilia; order Solirubrobacterales; family 70-9; genus CAWBFD01. The sequence continues at coordinate 155,349 of CAWBFD010000002.1, read as the reverse complement.
GTGAGCGGGCGGCTGCGGACGCCGCGTTGCGGACGCTCGACGACCCCTGGGAGGGGATCGTCGACACGACCGCCGCTCGCGCTGCGCTCGCGTTCCGACCGATCTATCCGTCCGTCTACGCGGCCCGCGACGCCGGCGCGCTCTAGATGCAAGTGCGGACATCGGGCAAGCTTCAGTCGCGCTGACTACCGACAGGTCCTCGAGCCAGCCCTACGCGAGGGATCGGCTCAGGTGAGCTACGGCTCTTGTTCATATCTCCGGGCCCCCTGTGGGGTCGAAATCGGAGCCGCTACATTGCTCGGCGTGACGAACGACAACTCGGTCGCTACCGAGGGGGTCGACGTGCTGGTCATCGGCGGGGGGCAGGCCGGGCTGGCGATGGGCTACTACCTCGCCGGGCGCGGGCTCTCGTTTGTGATCGCGGACGCCAATCCCGAGGTCGGCCAGATGTGGCGCTCTCGCTGGCAGTCGCTGAAGCTGTTCACCGCGGGCCAATACAACAACCTTCCCGGCATGCCCTTTCCGGCTGCCCGCGACACCTACCCGGGCAAGGACCAGGTGGCCGACTTTCTTCAGGCCTACGTGGCGCGGTTCGAGCTGCCGGTGCGGCTGAACACCACCGTGACTCACCTTGGCCGCGGCGACGACGGCCGCTACCGAGCCGAGACGACCAACGGGCCGATCCAGGCCGACCAAGTCGTGGTTGCCACCGGACCGTTCCAGGAGATCCATGCGCGTCCCATCTGAGGGTGGCTGCGCCTGCGGAGCGGTCCGCTATCGCCTTCTCTCCGATCCGCTCTTCACGCATTGCTGCCACTGCCTGAACTGCCAGCGGCAGACCGGAAGCGCTTTCGTCATCAACCTGCTGATCGAGGCCGACCGCGTGGAGCTGCTAGCGGGCGATCCGCAGCCGGTCGACGTGCCCCGCGATGACGGCAGCAAGCAGCGGATCTTCCGCTGTCCGACCTGCCAGGTGGCGGTCTCCAGCGAGTACGGACGCCCCGAGGTGCGATTCGTGCGCGCCGGCACGCTTGATGAGCCGCGACGAGTCCAGCCCGACGTCCACATCTTCACGAGGTCCAAGGTGGGCTGGGTCACGCTCCCGGAGTCGGTGCCGGCGTTTGACGTCTACTACGACAGGAAAGCCCTGTGGCCGGCCGACAGTCTCGAGCGGCTCGAGGCGGTCCTGGCGGCGGCCGGCTCCGACACCCGCGGTGGGGTCGTGTAGGGTCGCCCACGGTCACCCGCGCGGCCCTCGACCGGCTTGCCGGGCACCTGATGGGGGGATGACACCGCAGGGAAGGAGAGTTCATGCCTCTGAAGCGATGGTTGCTCCCGGTCGCGGGGTTGGCCTGCGTGGTGGCGCTGGCGGGCCCGGCGACGGCGGATCCACCCAGCCACGTCCCCGGCGGACCGTGCCTCGAGCCCGAGCAGGAGGTCCAGCTCAGCAGCCTCCCGAGCTACGCGGAGGTGGTGGGCATCCTCGACTCGATCGAGGCCTCCAGCCAGGGCCAGGTCGAGGTGGCGAGCGCCGGCCTCTCCGGCGAGGGGCGCCCGCTCCTGTACGCGACCGTCGGGCACGGCCCGGACGTCTTCTGGCTGCAGGCGAGGATCCACGGCAACGAGCTGCACAGCACCGAGGCAGTCCTCCAGGTGCTGAGGTACCTGGCGAGCAGCGGGAGCGCGGAGGCCGAGCGGATCCGCAATCAGCTGACGGTGATCGTGATCCCGCTGTACAACCCGGACGGGGCGACGGCGAACATCCGCCAGAGCACCACCCCGCTGCGCATCGACCTGAACCGCGACTGGGAGCTCTTCCAGCAGCCGGAGTCGCGCGCCTGGTACGCGCTTTGGGAGCAGACGCATCCGCGCCTGGCGCTCGATTTGCACCACATGGGGCAGAGCGCGGTGGTGGAGGGCACAAACGAGCTCAACACGTTCCAGATCGGGGCGCGCTCAATCGACCCCGGGCGCATGACCGAGGAGCAATGGCTCACGAACCGGCAGATGGCCCTCATCTCCGTCGACGCCGTGCGCCAGCTCGGCCCCGGAAACGTCGCGCGCTATCCGCTGATCGACATCACCAACGCCGTCATCAGCCGCATGCTCCTGGGAGGGCCCGGGCCGGACGGGAGCGACCCTGGGTTCAAGACCCAGGGCGCGATCTTCTACGAGGTGCGCTCGGTGGGACAGAAGAGCAACGGCATGCTCGAGCAGCTGTTCGTTCGCCCGACGATGGCCGTCTTGAACGCGGCGGCGGACGGGAGCCTGTACCAGCATCCGGGCACCGGGTGGGAGGACATCCCCTTCGGCGACGGTGTGCCCTGCGGCGGAGGGCCCGGCTAGGCAAGCCGCTCGAAGAACCCGGGGAGGGCCCCGCTCTCGGCGGCCCTCCCCGCTCGCTCCCACGTGAATGCAGGCGGGAGTGGCGCGGTCCGAGGTAGGAGAACTACGCGCAGTTAGTGCTTGCGGCGGCGCCCTCGTCGCTTTTCAGCGGTGGTTCTGTCGCTGTCTTCGGCGGCCGCTCCGCCGATCGCCTGGACGATCTCCCGGTAGTCGCAGTCCGGCACCTCAGTCCGAGGATGAACCCTCATCACTTGGCTCTTCCCGCCGGGTAATGCCGGGCGGGATGACCTCACCACGCTCGATCTCAGCCGCCTGCTGTGCCCTCCGCTCGAACAGCCCGGGTTCGAGCACGCCCGAACCGGCGGCCCGTGAGATCGCGGTCCCGCCCGCGCCGCGCAGGATGAACGCGAAACCGACAGCGATCAACGCGCCGGCGAGTGGCCCGATGACATACACCCAGTAGTGGGCCCAGTCGCCGCTGACGAGCGCCGGACCGAAGGAGCGGGCGGGGTTCATCGAGACCCCGCTGACCGGCGCGGCCCAGAGCCCCGCCAGGGCGATGTAACTGCCCACTCCGAGGGCGGCAATGGCGCCGACGTTCTGCGCGGCGGACGCGGTGCCGAGGATCACGCTCACCAGGCCGGCCGTAAGCGCAATCTCCATCAGGAGCGCCTGCCAGTTCTCGTAGCCGGGCCCGGGCAGCGTGGCGCCGAGATGCTGGATATTGCCGAAGACCGCGAGCAGAAAGAGGCAGGCCAGGGTCGCCCCGATGAGCTGGACGATGATGTACCCGGGCACCCGCTTCCAGGGGAAGTCCCCGCGGAGGGCGAAGGCAAGTGACACCCCGGGGTTCAGGTGTGCGCCTGAAATGGCCCCCATGAAGAGGATGATCGCCAGCACCGTCAGGCCCGGTGCAACCACGGCAGCCCCGAGCGAGATCTGGCCCTCTCCAACCAGGATCCCGCCGCCCGCCGCCGCCATCACGAGGAGAAAGGTGCCGAGGAGCTCCGAGAAGAGCCGGCGCCATTCCAGACGTGGATCGTCGAAGTCGGCGCGATCGCCGAACTCGAGCGTCAGCAGGTGCTGCGCTCGGCTGATGGGCTCGCCCGCCTGCTGTCGAGTGGTCGCCGAGTCATCCATCGTTGGTCACCTCCGCCGCGGCTATCTGCCCGCCGGCTGTCGTAGGCCCGGGAATATGTCTGCTGCGGTCTCGTGCACGATGTCGAGCGCCTCGCCGCCCTTGAGATCGGCGTCCTAATCAACGTCTGGCACAGACTCGCCGAGCCCCTTCGCCAGCGCCAGATATCCATGGAAAACGGCGTTGCGAGCGGGGAGAGCGGCGCGTCGCGCGGCACCAGGTCCGTTGAACGACCTCCCTTCGAGAGCCCGCGCCCGGCGAGCCTACACCCGCGTGTGGCGCTGCGCCAGGGAGGTGCCTGGGACCGGTTACGAGGGCGCCGTCCGGTACCCGTGCTCGCGCTCAGGATCGAGAGGTCCCGAGAAATACTCGCCGACATCGTGGGCTCGCCGGCGTCGCATCATGGCTCCAGCTCTCCGACCTTGCCGCGCTCGCCGGCAGCCGCTCGGAGGTCGGCCTCATGTGCCCGGGCGAAGGACCTCACCGCCGCCGCTGCCCCCTCGATCTTGATCCCGTCGGCCGGGAGTCGGCGGGCATCACGGGGACTGGTCAGAAAACGGGCCCACGCCTCCGGGGTCGCGACCACGCTCACCGCCGCCCCGTCGCCCTCGCCGCGCTCGAGGCCCCACGCCGATCCATCGAAGCGAAGGGTGTAGCTCTCCTCGCCGAGCCGCAAGACCCAGACCAGCGGCTTGCGTGGTTTCCGCATCCGTCCGTTGAGCCACACCTTGTTGAGCAGCATGACGTGATCGGGATGGACGGACTCGCCGGGTCGGGGCGCCCCAGCGGCGTGCCTGAAGCCCCACGCCCCCAGGGCGTCGACGACCGGCCGCAGCTCCTGGCCGGCCTCGGTCAGCCGATACCAGACCTCGCGTCCTGCGGCGGACTCCTCTCGAACGACGATGTCTGCCGCCTCGAGCCGACGCAGACGGGCAGTGAGCCGCGTCGGCGTGATCCCCCCAAGGCTTCGCGACAGATCGGTGAACCGGCGGGGCCCGAGCATGAGGTCGCGCACGACGAGCAGGGACCATCGCTCGCCTACCTCCTCGAGAGTTCGAGCCGTCATGCAGAAGTGGGGGTAGGAGCGACCGGGGTCCATGGCAGCTGATCGTCTATCGATATGATAGTATCGCGACGGTAGCAAGTTTGGTGGAACTTGTAAGGATACGTACGACGCTGGACGAGCCCAACGCCGAGGAAGGAGCACGCCCCGTGAACGACGAGCCAAGCCAGCAGCTGCCGAAGCCCGATCCCGCCCTCAGGGAACTGGACTTCCTGGTCGGCACTTGGAGCATGAAGGGACATCTGGTCGGCTCCGACGAGGAGAACATCGTCGGCGAGACGACCTACGAGTGGCTCCCGGGCGGGTTCTTCCTGCGCCAGCGCGTCAAGATGGACTTCGCCGGGCTCTTCCAGATCGACAGCGAGGAGTTCATCGGCCACGACCCGGAGACGGGGAAGTTCAAGTCATCCGTCTACTCGAACCTGGCGCCCGAGCCGCTGCCCTACCGCTGGGACGTGAGGGACGGCTCGATGACGATCACGGTTTCCTACGGGCCGCTCGACGCGACCTTCAAGGGCGAGCTCGGAGAGGACGGCAACAGCTTCTCCGGCGGCTGGCGTCCCAACCCGGGCGCGGACGAGACCGTGAACTTCCCCTATGACATCGGCGGAGGCCGGATCAAGTAGACACGGCGGGCTCCTCCCGGACGACGATGTCTGCCGCCTCGGAGTACAACACGGCCACAGCATCGGCGGCGGGATTGATGAGCCTCGGGTCGTCATAGAAGTCGATCTGGCCCTGCGAGTCGAGCCAGAGCTCTCGCTTGGGCGATTGCACAGCCGAATAGAAAGCGTGGGCGAGATCCGGCGCCAACGCCCTTTCTGAATGGACGATCAGCACGGGCACGTCGATCACCTCCGCTGCGCCGCGCGCGTCGAATGGCAGGCTGTACGCCAAGGACTGCACCGCGTACCCGTTGACGTAGTTGGGCACTTGGCCGCGCGGCGTCCCGTAGAAGTCGTATGCCTCCCTGAGCGGCATGGCGACATCGCCACCGTCAGGCGCGACAGCCGAGATAGTCTCGGACTCGCCGGTCTCGCGCCACTGACGTTCGGCAGCCCGGCCTCGGTCGATCGCGCCTTGATACGCGTCGCCCATCATCGCCTTGGTCTTCGCGTTGTCGGTGTACACACCGGCCACACCGGCGAAGGCACGGAAGCGTGGGTCCTCTGCGACCGCACGTGCCATTGGTCCGGCGCCGAAGCAGACGCCGAGGCCGAACAGGGGCAGGTTTGTCAGCCGGTCGTCGGCGAGCAACGCGGTGGCCGCGTTCTTGATGTCCTCGATGTTGGCTTCGGGGTCCTCAAACTGCCGCGGCTCGCCGTCGCTCTCGCCGAAGTACCGGTAATCGAACGCGAGCGCCGTGTACCCGCGCTCGGCCATCGCTTGGGCGTACGTGCCGGCCGCTTGCTCCTTCACCGAGGTGAGCGGGCCAACCGCTACCACGACTCCGGCTGGCGCGCTTCCGTCCGGCAGGAATAGATTGCCGACCAACGTCTCGTCGTCGCTCTTGAACGTAAAACGCGTCTTCGTCGCTGTTTCCATACTCCTAGAGCTCCTTCGTAGTGCGAGCGCTCATGGTGTGTCTTCGGGTCTCCCCGCGACGCGAGCTGTCGTGGCCTCGGGCGGCGGACCGCTCACGTGCCCGCCGCTTAGCCAGCGCGCGATGGCCACGTTCAGGGCCGGCATCACCAGGTTGGCCATCAGGGCCACCGTTACCCCGCTGATCACGAGCGCGCGCCATGCGAGCGGCAGCGATTCCAACTCGTCGCCTAGGAGCGTGAGTAGCGCCAGCACGACGACGAAGGCGACAAGCCAGGCGCCGAGGGTCATCAGCATCATGGCCAGGCGCCGGCGAGCGAGAGGGTGATCCCTGGAAAGCTTGCTCATCGACCATCGAAGCGGACGTAGGGCCGGAGTCGCTGCAGATGCCGGGGGAAGGACATGGGACCAACGTTAGAGGTCGCGATGGCCATAACGCAAAGACAGATCCGATATTCTTCTCAGAGCGTTTCGTTATGGATTTGCGACAGCTCTCGTACTTCGTGGCGGTCGCTGAGGAGGGCCAGATCACGCGCGCGGCTGCGCGCGTCATGGTGGCCCAGCCGGCGGTCAGCGCCCAGATCCGGCGGTTAGAGCATGAGCTCGGCGAGCCGCTCTTCCATCGCGATCCCCGGGCGGTGAGGCTCACGCAAGCGGGGGAGGCGCTGCTGCCGCACGCGCGGGCCGCACTCGCGGCGGCGGAGCGGGGGCGCGACACAATCGCTTCGCTGCGCGGCGTGCTCCACGGACGGCTGAGGATCGGCGTCTCGGGACCGGTAGACCACCGCCTCGCCGAGACGCTCGGGGACTTCCACCGCGCCCATCCCGCGATCGAGATCGTGCTCACGAGCAAGCACCAGGAGCCGCTGCTCGAGGCGCTCGCCAACGGCGACGTGGATGCGGGCGTCGTCGGGGCGGGTGTCCAGCCGCTCCCGCCCCAGGTCCGCACCCGCGTCGTCGCGGTCGAGCCGCTCGTACTCGGCGTTCGCCCCGGCCATCCGCTCAGCCGCCGCAAGACCATCAGTCTCGACACGCTACGCCAGGAGCCGATGATCACCCTCGTGCCCGGGAGCGGCCTGCGCACCGTGCTCGAGAACGCCTGTCAGCACGCCGGCTTCACCCCCCGGATCACCGCCGAGACGGGCGAGCTCGGTTCCCTCGTCGAGCTCGCTGCCGAAGGACTCGGCGTCGCCGTCCTCCCCCGCTCGGCTGCAGAGGGAGCCGATGTCGCTGTCGTGCGGATAACCCGCCCACGCCTTCAGCGCCGCACGGCGCTCGCTTGGAACCAAGCCAGCATGTCGCCCGCCGGGCGCGCCTTCCTCACCTTGGCCGACCGCCGCTTCGACTCCGCAGGCTCGATCGATCCGCTGATGGGACCCGCCGAAGGCGCTGATCAATCGGCTACTAGGTGATGGCGGGCGGTCCTGCTGCTCGTCGCGGCGAAGCGGGTGCGCCGGGTATGGGTGCAGCAGTCGGGTGGCCGCGGAGTTAGTCTGGGAGCTGCCGAGGGCGGCATCAGGGAAGCGGAAGAGGCGCGCGCCGTGCTGAGGAGGAACTGATGAAGAAGGCAGACGTCGATCGCTGGCTGGACGACTACGTCGCGGCCTGGAAGAGCTATGACCGTGAGGCGATCGCGGCCCTGTTCAGCGAGAACATCGCGTACCGATACCAGCCCTATGAAGAGCCGCCGACGGTTGGCCGTGACCTCGTGGTCGAGACGTGGCTCGGCGAGGGCCACGCCGAGGGATATTCGACCCGCGACGAGCCGGGCACCTACGACGCCGCCTACGAGTGCTTCGCGCTCGACGGGGACGTGGCCGTGGCGCGAGGCTCCAGCACCTACCTCACCGAGCCCGGCGGTGAAGTCGACAAGATCTACGACAACTGCTACCTGATGCGGTTCGACTCCGACGGGCGATGCTCGGAGTTCACCGAGTTCTACATGGAGCGACCGGGGGCCTAGCCTCCCACGCCCGGCAGAAGTGGCCCACGTTTCAATCGGGCTTGACAGGAGGGTTCGGTGACCTGTTGGAGATCAGCCGCGTGCGCGTGCGGATACGACCAACCTGACGCGCGTCATGGAGACCGTCTCGCGGCCTGGAGCCGCGCGGGATCGGGGCGATGAGCGTCTTCAGGGAGGCCGAGCTTCGCTACATGGCCGGCGGGCGGCAGCTCGGGCGGATCGCGACGGTCGGCGCCGACGGCACGCCGCACGTGGTGCCGGTCGGATGGATCTACAACGCGGCGCGCGACGCGATCGACGTCGGCGGCCGCGAGCTCGAGCGATCGAAGAAGTTCCGCGACGTGGCCCGGACGGGGCGAGCCGCGATCGTGATCGACGATGTGGCGAGCACCGACCCGTGGCGTCCACGCGGGATCGAGGTCCGCGGGCGTGGCGAGGCGATTGCGCTGCCGACGCCGCTGATCCGGATCCATCCAGAGCGGATCGTCAGCTGGGGGCTCGAACCGGCACGCAGCGCGCGTACGGTGGCGCGGTAGGCGTCAGCCTCCGGGCGACGCCCGCCCTCGCCTCGCGCGACGATGAGCAGCGCCGGCGAGCGCCGGGACCGTGCTAATGGAGAGGCACCCGTCATTCCCGGGCATCGGGTCAGTCGAGGAACGGCAGCGCCCGCTCGAGCCCGGTGAGGGCGATCACCCGCTGCACCCGTTCGGGGGCCCGGATCAGGCCGAAGCGCTCGGTCCCGTGGTGGGTCTCGATCCTGCCCAGGGCCGCGATCCCGGTCGAGTCGATGAACTCAAGGCCCGAGAGGTCGACGATGATCCGCTCAGCGCTGGTCTCCATCGCCCGTTCGAGCTCCTTGTCGAGGGCCTGAGCGTTTGACAGGTCGAGCTCGCCCAGGGCCTCGATTCGCAAAACGCTACCGACGTCGTCTGAGATCCGAAGCGTCAACGGCCCGCGCTCGACGAATCTCTCTCCGCCCTCCATGGCGATCGACCTTCCTTCGAGAGCCCGCTCCAGGCGAGCGTACACCCGCGTGTGGCGCCGCGCCAGGGAGATACCTGGGACCGGGTACGAGGGCGCCGTCTGGTACCCGTGCTCGCGCTCGGGATCGAGAGGTCCCGAGAGAAACGCGCTGACATCGTGGGCTCGCCCACGTTTAAAGGACACGAATGGAAGCCAGTTCTGAGGGAGGAGGTGAAAGATGAAGCGCAAATTCGCAGCGATTCTCGCCAGCGGCGCGCTCGTGATCGCCACGACCGCGCCGGCGTTCGCCAGCCCGTCACCACCGACCAACGGTGGCAACGGCGCAGGCCAGAGCGGACAGTGCACCGGGCCCAACGATGACCGCCCAGCCTCGTGCAAGAGCCAGGGCGGGCCCGGCGATCCCACGCCCTAGGAGGCCGAGAACATTCGGGGACAAGTGCTCGGTGCCCTCGTGGCACCGAGCGTCCTCGGACTATGCGGCACTCGCCGCGGGCCGAGGAAGCTTGGGCCGGTTTGTCGAGTGGGCCTCGGCACGGCGGTCACGGTCGGGGCAGCGCCGTTGTCCTACGCCTAGCTCGTCCTCAGCAGCTCGAGCTAGGGCTCAGCTCTTGATCGCCCGCCGGCGCTCGATCCCCTCACGGAAGTCGCGGCAGCCCTCGCAGGCTCGCAAATGGGCGCGCAGGCGCCGCCCGCGGAGCACGCGCCTATCTCGTTCCGAGAGCGCCGGGCGGACCTCGTCGCACTCCATCTCGCGGCCGCCCTTCAGTTCTCGCAGGGTGACCCGGGCCTCATTCACGGTCTGCCGCGCGCGTGTCTCCGACAGGCCGAGCGAGTCCCCGATCTCGGCGTAGCCGAGGCCACTCGCCTCGCGCATGACCAGGGCGGCTCGCTGGCGGTCGGGCAGTCCCCCGAGGTCGGCGACGAGCTGGCGGAGCCGCGCGCGTGCCTCGGCCTGCGAATCGGCTCCCGGTCCGGCCGGCTCCGCCTCCGACGCGGGATCCGCGACCACCACTCGCCGACGCATGATCGAGACCGCCTCGTTGTGGGCGATCCGATGCAGCCAGGCTCGCAACGCGATCTCCCGCCGCTCCTCCGGCAGCGCCCGAAGGGCCGCCGCCATCGTGTTCTGCACCGCGTCCTGGGCCTCGTCGGGATCACCGAGGATCCCCCGGCAGCTACGGAAGAGCTCCTGGTGGTAGCGCCGGAAGATCGCCTCGAACGCGGTCATCTGGCCGCCTGCGGCCAATCGGACCAGTTGCCGATCGCCGAGCAGGCGCAGCGTCACCTGCGACACCGGCCCTGCTTGCGTCACCGAACCCATCCTCACCTTCTTATCGGCAGAACCGCTCGCGACCCCAAGTCGAAATGTCCCGCTGAGGCCCTTCTGCGGCCCTCGTGCGCTCGCTGCAACCGCGGTTGGCCCTAAATCCGCTATAGGGTCGGCGCCGTGAACGCGGGAATCCGCCAGTCGTGGCTGTCGTTCGCGTTCGGCATCGCCGCGATCGTGCTCGTCGCGGTCGACCTCATCGCGGACCACCAGGAGTGGGCGGGAGTCGCGGCGATCGTTTGCATCGTGCTCGCGATGCTGACGCGGCCGAGCGGGTTCTTCGGGCGGCGTGGCCCGGCCTGAGCGGGGAAAGGCGTACGCACAGGTTCATTCGATGGCATCTGGCCGACGACCGCTGCCGCTAACTACCGACCGGCCCTCTTGACGTAGGAGCTCCACGGGCACCAGCGTTGCCCGATCCAGCTTTCGAGGTGCTCCTCGACGTAGTCGGGGGAGGCGTCGCAGAGCTCGATGAAGGCCTTCCCGAGCATGATTGACCCAGGACCCATCGTGTACGACCATCCCGGGTTGTAACGCCCGGCCTCCTGCACCACGCCGGAGACCCTCAGGTCTCGAAGTGGCCCGGGGAGCTTCGCCTGTGCCTCCATCTGCCCGATCGGCTTGGGGTCCGTGGCGAACAGGGTGAACTCGGCCTCCTCGAGATGCCGGAAGCCGAGCGTGAAGTACTGCCCGATCTGAAACCGGTCGATCAGGCGGCCGGCAGAGGTCTTGGCGAGCGCGGTGAAGCCCCCGGGATCGACCAGCCGTGCCGACGCCGTCGGCGCGACCGCGTGCCGGAACGCGCCGCGGATCTGGCCCCAGCGCCACACGCGCCGCTCACCGGGGCCGAGCGTCCGATCCCCCCGACGGAAGAACAGACGCGCGACCACGTCGCCGCTGCGTATCTCCCGAATCCTCCATGGGCTCGCGAATCTCAGCTGCTCATGGCTGGGGTTGCGGAGCGTGAGGCGGACCGGCTGGCCTTCCAGGTAGCGATCTCGATCAGTCGAGAGGTCCGGCCCTCGAGGACCGGCCGCCGCACCGGCCGCGAGCAGATAGAGCAGGAGTGCCAGCGCGGAGCCGATCGCGAGTCGAACGGCCATGATGCGATTTTACGACGGCACTGCCGCCTAACCCCCCGCCGATCAACCCAGCAGGGACTTGAGCCCGATCATGATCAGGCCGAGTGCCGCGGAGCCGCCGGCAATTAGGGCGACGCGCACCGGACCTTGGCGCTCGCGCACGCCGACCGCGCCACCCCAGGTCGCAAGCAGAGCGACGCAGACCCAGCTCGCCACGTCCAGGGCCGTCTCGTCGCTCGCCCCGAACACAGGGCGAGCCCGAGCCCGGCCAGGGCCGGCAATGCAGCGAGAACGAGGGGTGAATCGGCGACCAGCGACCCCGTGAAGCCGCCCAGGGTCGCTGCGCCGGCGGCGCGGCGGCCGAGGGTGTGGGCCCAGGCATGGGCCAGCCAGAGGACGACGACGGTCACGAGCGCGTAGGCGGCAGCCGCGCCAGCATCCGGCTGGCTCTCATCCGAGACGGCGACGAGCACGCCGGCCGCGACCACGGTGCCGTAGATCGCCTCCGCGAAGCGATGAGCGAGCCGCTCCTCATCCATCGGCCCAGTCTCTCCGCTAGCCGATCAGGCGGCCGCGAGCTCGTCGATCTTCGCCGCGAGCACGAAGTCGTTGCGCGTCAGCCCCGAGGCCGCGTGGGTGGTGAGCTCGAAAGCGGCTCGGCCCCAACCCAGCTCGATCTCGGGGTGATGGCCCTCGGCCTCGGCGATCAGCGCCGCCCGGGCGACGAAGCCGAACGCCTCGCTGAAGTCGGGGAACGAGAACTCACGGCGGAGCAGTCGATTTCCCTCCCGCTCCCAAGCGGGGACCTCAGTCGACAGGGCCGCTGCCTCCTCCTCGGGCAGCGGCGGCGTGCCAGGGGCGCAGACCTCGCAGCGTGCCTTGGCGAGCTCACTCACGTGCGCAAGCTTCGCACACCGGGAACCAGGCGCCGCCGCTAGTCGTCGAGCCCGGCGGCCTCCAGGGCCTCGCCCCAATCGCTGTAGCTATCGACCCGGGTGAACCGCCGGCCCGCCACCAGGAACACCGTCGCCAGCGGGGAATCGAGCTCGACACCGCTCGATCTGCCGGTTCCACGGATATGCCCCAAGGCCACAACGCAATCGCCGCCGGCGCGATAGTCCTCGATCTCCGCACGAACCTCGGTCCACGACTCGTCGAGCTCCTCGAAGTACTGCCGGATTTGATCCCCTCGCCAACCCGTCGATGGCAGCCCGCCTCGCTGGCTGAGGGTCGTGACCTGGGCGTCTGGATGAAGCAGGGGGGCGAGCGCCGCCACGTCCTGAGTGTTGTAGGCAGCGAAGAACCGTCGAGCGAGCTCGATGCCCTCCTCCAGCACCATGGCCCCTGAGTATCTCGCGAGGAAGGCCGCGGAGCTCGGGCCTCGGTCAGGTGGCGGGCTCCACCGCGCGCACCGGCGCCGGCGTCAGCGCGGCGGCCGCGATCACCAGCCCGAATGCCAGCAGCCGCACCGCAACCCCGAGGGCGTCGTCCGGCATCGGCTCCTCGAACACGATTGGGCCGGCAGCGATCGTGAAGACATTGGCGGCGACGCTGGTGACTGCGATCACCGGAACCGCCTTGCCGATCTGAAGGCTCTTGGCCGAGACCGCCAGGCCGGCGAAGGATGCGAGGGCGATCACGGCCGCGAGCGGGTCGAGCAGCACGCCGGCGGCGCCGTCGCCGAGCTGATCGCTGAGCGCCTTGATCGCGGTGTCGGATGCAGCCCAGAAGAGGCCGGCAGAGGCTCCGAGCACAACTCCGGCGTGGCCGCCGCGCGCGCCGCGCGCCGCGACGATGAAGGCCGCGACGGAGAGCCCGCCGATCCACACCGCCAGCGGGACCGTCTCGTACCCGGAGTGAGCTTCGCTCGCGCCGCCGTCGAGCGTTGCCGCGAGAAAGGCGAGGCCGAGGGCCGCGAGCGCGACGCCGACCCATTCGCGCCGGGTCACCTCCTGCGCGAACAGCCTGTCGGCCGTGACCGTGAGCAGCACCAAGCCGCCCGCGATCACCGACTGCACCAGCGAGATCGGCGCCAGCGCGAGCGCCCCCACGTGGAGGCCCCAGCCGCCGAACGCGATCAGGATCCCGAGCACGTACCAGTGCGAGCGAAACAGCGTGAGCGACGTTCGCACCGGCCGGCGCAGGTCGACCGCAGGCGACTGGATCGCGCCCCGGTGCTTGTACAGGAAGCCGACAACCGACGCGAAGGCTGTCCCCAGCGCCAACAGCAGGCCGATCAGAACCGACGGCGACATCGCTCTCGCAGGCTAGTGACCCGTTGGATCCGCGAGTTTCACATCCGTCCAAGCGCGGTGGAACCGGTCTCGCTAGATTCGAGGGTGATGGCGGGCCAGCCGGCGATCGAAGTCGAGGACCTCCACAAGTCCTATGGCAAGATCCGGGCGATCTGCGGGATCGACCTGCAGGTGGCGTCGGGGAGCATTCTCGGGCTGCTCGGGCCGAACGGGGCGGGAAAGACCACCGCCGTGCGGATCATGACGACGCTGCTGCCACCCGACAGCGGCACGGTCCGCGTGGCCGGCCTCGACGCCGTGCGTGAGGCCGCCGCCCTGCGGGCGCAGATCGGCCTCGCCGGTCAGTACGCGGCCGTCGACGAGAACCTGACCGGTGCGGAGAACCTCGAGATGGTCGGGCGCCTCTACCACCTCGGACGCACGGTGTCCCGCCAGCGGGCCCGCGAGCTGCTGGAGACCTTCGACCTCGCCGATGCTGGTGGCCGGGTCGTCCGCACGTACTCTGGCGGGATGCGCCGCCGGCTCGACCTCGCTGCGGCCCTCGTCGCCCACCCGCCGGTGCTGTTCCTCGACGAGCCGACGACCGGGCTCGACCCGCGCAGCCGTATCGGGCTGTGGGAGACGATCGAGGGTCGGGTCGAGGGCGGGACGACCGTCCTGCTGACGACCCAGTACCTCGACGAGGCGGACCGGCTGGCCGACCGAATCTCCGTGATCGATCACGGAGTGGTGATCGCCGAGGGCACCTCGGACGAGCTCAAGGCCCAGATCGGCGGCGAGCGCATCGAGGTGACGCTCTGCAACAGCGCGCAGTCCGAGGCAGCGATCGCCGCCCTGGCGGAGATCGCCGAGGGCCCGCCGGGGGCCGACGACGGGGTGGTCAGCATTCCGATTCGCCGGCGGGAGGGCGCGATCGTCGACGCGGTACGCCGGCTCGACGATGCCGGGGTCCGGGTCGACGACCTCGCGCTGCGGCGCCCGACGCTCGACGACGTCTTCATCACGCTCACCGGCCACGCGGCCGAGCACGAGGATCGCTCCGAGGAGGGCGACGCCGAAGGTGAACGCTCCGAGCCCGAGTACGAGGAGGCGCGACGGTGAGCGCTGTCTCGATGGCGGCCTCCGACACCCTGGTGATCGCCTGGCGCAACCTGATGCGCATCCCGCGGCAACCCGACCTGCTGACCGCGTTCACGATCCAGCCGATCATGTTCGTGCTCCTGTTCGTCTACGTGTTCGGCGGCGCGATTCAGGTGCCGGCGGTATACGGCGACTACACGAACTTCCTGATCCCCGGGATCGTCGTCCAGTCGATGGCCTTCGGCGGGTTCGTCACCGCGCTCAGCCTCGCCGACGACCTCAACCGCGGCCTGATCGACCGCTTCCGCTCGCTGCCGATGACCCAGTGGGCCGTGGTCGCCGGGCGCACCGTTGCCGACATCCTCACCAACCTGCTCTCGCTGGCCGTGATGGTCGTCGTCGGGCTGATCGTCGGCTTCAGCTTCTCCGAGCCCGTCGGCGAGGTCCTGCTGGGCATCGTGCTGATGCTCGTGTTCGGCTACGCCTTCTCCTGGGTCTTCGCCCTGGTCGGGCTGATCTCCTCGTCGCCGGAGACGGCCAACGCCTTCGGCTTCATCGCGATCTTCCCGCTCACGTTCGTCTCCTCGGCCTTCGTCCCGCCGGACTCGATGCCGGACGCGATCCAGTGGGTCGCCGAGGTGAACCCGTTCACGACCGTGGTCGACGCCCTCAGGGCGCTGTGGGTCGGCGGGCCCGCCGGAAACGACGTCTGGGCCGCCTTCGTCTGGTCGATCGGGATCACCGCGGTGTTCTCGGTGCTGGCCGCGCGCCAGTACCGCCACGCGGTGCTGCGCTGAGCCCGGCCCTAGCCCGGTCGCTTGGCGCTTTACTCGCGGTATGCGCGAGAAAATCGCCAATTGGCGGCGGGGGCGGTGGGGGAAGGGCTACGCGGCGCTCGGAGGCCGGTCGTCTGACCCAGGCCCCTCGCCCTCGAGCAAGACCTCGGTGGCGGACTCGCGGTCCAGCTGGATCGCCCGGATCGCGTGCTCGTCGGGCAGCTTCGCCAGCACCTCGTGGATGATCGCGACCACCTCCTGCTCCTCGTGGCCGAAGTCGTCGAGCAGCGAGCGCAGCGCGGTGTGGGTGATCTTCAGCTGCGGCGGGGTGAGCTCGAGGTTGTAGCGAAACGGACCAGCCTCGGGCGGATCCGCACCGGCGGGGCTCATGGCGGAAATTCTACGCCTGAGCGGGGCGTTTCCTCGTCCACTTGCATCACCTCGTCCCCCTGAGCGGCCGTGACGAGCTCCCCGATCGAGTACTCGATTCCGGAGGCGATCACGTCCAGGTCGTCGATCGCGTCGTAGTCGGCGAGCAGCCCGAAGTCGATGCCGCCGTTGTAGCTCATGATCGCGATCGCCAGCGCGTGGTGCTTGGGCAGGAACGCGACGGGGAACACGTCCTCGAGCTCCCGCCCGAGCATGTAGAGCGGGATCTGCGGCCCGGGGACGTTGGTGACGATCAGGTTGAACAACCGGGTCGAGAAGTTGAGTCGGGCTGCCTGCGCCAGGAGCGTCGGTGGCGCGAAGTCGTTGAAGCGGGAGATCACCTCCGCGCCCAGCGCCTGCTTGGACGACTTGAGATCGCGCATCGCCGCCGCAACGGCTTCGAGCCGCCTGACCGGGTCGTCGATATAGACGGGCAGCGGGCCCCGCATCGCCGCGATCCGGTTGCCGAGATGGCCCCGCTCGTCCTCGGTGCGGATCGAGACAGGCACCAGCGCCCGCAGCTCGAGCCCCTCGGTCCGGAGCCCCCGCTGGCGCAGCCAGCCGCGGAGCGCCCCGGTGACGACTGCGAGCACCACGTCGTTGACGGTCCCCCCGAGCGCGTCCTTGATCCGCTTGAACTGCGCCAGGTCGCTGCGAACCCAGGCGAGGCGTCGATGCGAGCCGATCTCGACGTTCAGCGGGACGTCGGGCGCGGGGTTCGCCAGCGCCCAGCCGACCTCGCCGATCCCCTCGGCCGCCTCGGCCACCCCGCGGGCGGTTCGTTCAGGGTGCTCGACCGCTCGCAGGGCGCGCCGGGCAAGGCTCACCGGGGTGGTCGCCAGTTCCTCGACCCCCTTCGTCAGGAGCCTGGCCGCGGATGGCTCCGGGCTGGGTGCCCAGTCATGGTCGGGCTCCGCCGGCTCGGGCACCGGCTGGAGGTCGAACAGCACGGTCGCGATGTCGACCCCTGAGACGCCGTCGACGAGCGCATGATGGGTCTTGGTGACCAGGGCAAACCGATTCCGGGTGAGGCCCTCCACCAGCCACAGCTCCCACAGCGGCTTCGTGCGGTCAAGCTGCTGCGAGTAGATCCGCCCCGCCATGCGCCGCAGCTGATCCTCCGAGCCGGGCGGCGGAAGGGCTGAGTGGCGCACGTGGTACTCGAGGTTGAATGCCGGGTCGTCGACCCAGAACGGGCGCCCGGCCTGCATTGGCGGGAACGCCAGCTTCTGGCGGAAGCGGGGCACCAGGTGAAGTCGGGCCGAGATGTGCTCGAGGAGGTCCTCGTAGTTGGGCGGCGGCCCCTCGAAGATCAGGACCGCGCCGACGTGCATGTGTGTCGTCGCGCTCTCGTTGGTCAGGAACGAGACGTCGATCGCGGCCAGGCGGTCGAGGTGCTGCTGGGTCATGGGGGGAACTTACTTGCTGTGTACGCTCGCGCAATGTCGCTGCGCCGGGCACCTGCGGCCGCTGTTGCGCTGGTCATGGCCGTCGTCGCCGTCGCCGGCTGCGACGGCTCGGACTCGGAGGACTCGGCTAACGGCGAGCGGGACCTCTTCGATGCCGACCGCGCCTTCGCCGACCTGGGCGCTCAGGTCGCGATCGGCCCGCGTCCGGCGGGCTCAGCGGGCGGGCGCGAGGAGGTGCGACTGATCGTCGAGCGGCTGCGGGAGGCCGGGGTGGAGGACGTACGCGTGCAGCGGCCGTGGCGGAACGTGGTCGGGGTGATCCCGGGCGAGGCGGCCGGCGCGGTCGTGGTGGGCGCCCACCATGACACCAAGAATGCGATCTCGCCCGAGTTCGTCGGGGCGAACGACGGCGGGTCCGGCGTCGCCGTGGTCCTCGAGCTCGCCCGCGCGCTGCAAGCTCCGCTCGACGGGCCTTCGATTCACCTGGCGCTGTTCGACGCCGAGGAGACGCGGGGCGACCGCCCGTTCGAGATCGACGGAACCCGAGGCAGCCGCCAGTACGTCGAGTACGCGAGTCAGGGGGGGATCCAGGGCTCACCTCCCCTGGACCAGATTCGCGCGATGGCGCTGTTCGACCTCGTCGGCGACTGCGACCTCCAGATTCCGCGCGAGGCGTTCTCCGATCCGGGCCTGTATTCGCTCTTCGCCGAGGCCGCCGAGGAGCTGAACGGATCGGGCGCCACCGCGCCGTTCGATGGCGAGACGGGAGGGATCCTCGACGACCACATCCCGTTCACCCAGGCCCGCATCCCGGCGGTCGACTTGATCGACTTCACCTATGGGCCGGGCGGCAGCCCCGGCGCCTACTGGCACACGCCGCAGGACACCATGGACAAGGTCTGTCCCGAGAGCCTCGACGCCGTGGGCGAGGCCGCGCTGCTCGCGATCCCGCGGATTCGCTGAGGGCGCGTCGGTACCCTGTTGTCCGATGGGCGATGTCGCCACAAGCTCGCCCCGCCGGGTGCTGCTCGCCGCTCCGCGCGGCTACTGCGCCGGGGTGGACCGAGCCGTCGAGACCGTCGAGAAGGCCCTGGAGATGCACGGCCCCCCGGTGTACGTACGCAAGGAGATCGTCCACAACAAGCACGTGGTCGAGGAGCTGTCAGAGCGCGGAGCGATCTTCGTCGACCAGGAGACCGAGGTCCCAGACGGTGAGCTGGTCGTGTTCTCGGCCCACGGCGTGTCGCCGAAGGTTCACGAGAACGCCGCCGCCCGCGGGCTGCGCACGATCGATGCCACCTGTCCGCTGGTGACCAAGGTCCATGTCGAGGCTCGCAAGTTCGCTGAGAAGGGCTACACGATCGTGCTGATCGGCCATGAGGGCCACGAGGAGGTCGAGGGCACCACCGGCGAGGCTCCGGACGACATCGTGTTGGTGCAGACTGCCGAGGAGGTCGACCGGCTCGAGATCGAGGACCCGAACCGGGTCGCCTACGTGACCCAGACGACGCTGTCGGTGGATGAGACGGCGCGGATCATCGGTCGGCTGCGGGAGCGGTTCCCCAACATCATCAGTCCCAAGAGCGACGACATCTGCTACGCGACCACCAATCGTCAGATCGCCGTCAAGCAGCTCGCCCGGGAGTGCGAGCTGGTGCTGGTCATCGGCTCGACCAACTCGTCGAACTCGAACCGCCTGGTCGAGGTCGTTCGCGAGCACGGCGCCCGGTCGCACCTGATCGAGAACGCGTCCCAGGTGAGCGAGGAGTGGCTGGACGGGGTCGAGACCGTCGGCATCACCTCCGGGGCCAGCGCACCCGAGGAGCTCGTTGCGGGCCTCGTGGAGTCCTTCCGCGAGCGCGGGGTGGACGACATCTCAGAGCTGCGGGCTGTTGACGAGGACGTCCGCTTCATGCTGCCGAAGAAGATCCGCGTCGAGCTGGCGGCGCGGGCGTAACCGCCGGCGCCGTACCGCGATGGAGTGGCGCCGCGACGGCTACCTGATCTCCACCGATCCCGGGCTGCTCGATCGCGAGGCGATCTGGCGTTTCCTGCGCACCGCGTACTGGTCGCCGAACGTGCCTCGGGCGGTGGTCGAGCGCTCGATCGAGCACTCGCTCGTCTTCGGGCTCTACGCGCCCGACGGTGACCAGGCGGGTTTCGCCCGGGCGGTCACCGATCGCGCCACCTTCGCCTGGCTCGGCGATGTGTTCGTGCTCGAGCCGCATCGCGGTAAGGGCCTCGGCGTGTGGCTCGTCGAGACGATCCTCTCCCACCTCGACCTGCAGGGCGTCCGCAAGGTCGTGCTCGCGACCGCCGACGCCCACGGCCTGTACGAGCGGTTCGGATTCGGGCCGATCGATCCGGAGCGGATGATGGCGCGTTCGGTCACCGTGCCCACGGGCGTCAGCTCGGCGGAGCCGCCTCGAAGCTGATCGACCACACTCGGACGCCAGGGCTCACCTCGATCCGCAGCCGGTGCGCCTCGTGGGCGGGATGCTCGGTCAGCCGGTACAGCCCCGGCTGTCCGACCTCGACCCGTCGCTCGGGCTCTCGATCGAGCGTCACCAGGAGCTCGCCCTCGCCGTCGATGCTCGTGTGTGCGCCGCCCGCCGCGTACTCGAGCTCGAGCGCCGCGCCGTCGTCGGCCGACCAGGGAGATCGCGGGTCACCCCCCGGGAGCACCTCCTCGCTCGGGGGCGCCACCAGGGCCCCCGGGGCATCGCTCGGCCGGAGCGGCTCGATCGGCTCGGCCAGGTCCTGATCGACGCCGGCGGCCCGCAGCTCGTCCTGGATCGCCAGCTCGGTCGCCTCGTAGTCACCCTCGCCGAAGTGGAACCAACGCAGGGCGCCGCCGCGGCCCCAGAGGAACAGCGATGGCCAGCCCTCGACGCCGTAGTCGTGCCAGAGCGCGTACGCGGAGTCATCGGCGACCGGATGCTCGAGCCCGAGGCGCTCGATCGCGCTCGCCAGCCCGCTGGTCGCGGCCGTGAACCCGAAGCGCGGCGAGTGGACGCCCAGCGTGGTCAGCCCGAGGCCGGCGTACCGACGGTTCCATGCGATCAGGTACGGCAGCGAGCGGACGCTGTTCAGGTGCGCGAAGTCGAAGAAGTGCACGATGGCCGGGCCCCTGGCGAGGAGTGCGGCCATGCTCGGGGGTTGAGCGTTGAGCCAGCGGAGGCGCGGCGGCAGCTCCGGAGCGGCGATGTCGTCGCGCGGAGGCCGCATGGATCCGGCGATCGTAGAGGCCGCAGCGACCGCAGCGAGGGGGGTCGGGGAGGATTCCCCGGCCCGAGGCGGGGGGCACGCCCGGTTATCCTGATCGTCCGCCCGCGAAAAGGAGGACAAGTGAGCGAAGCGATCTGGGAGCGAATCGAGCGAAGCCGTGAGCGTTGGAACGTCCTGCGACATCCCTTCTACCGCCGCTGGAGCGCCGGCGAGCTGACGCCCGAGGAGCTGGCCCGCTATTCGGGGCAGTACCGCCACGCGGTCGGAGCGATCGCGACGGTCAGCGCCGCCGCCGCCGCGCACGCCCCGGAGCGCGAGGACCTGCGACGCCACGCGGCCGAGGAGAGAGGCCACGTGCGCCTCTGGGATGGCTTCATCGAGGCCGCGGGTGGCGACAGTGAGGCGCGCCCGACGCCGGAGACCGAGGATTGCGTCCGCACTTGGACGGCCGACGACGGACTGCTCGAGACCCTCGCCCGGCTGTACGCGATCGAGAGCGGCCAGCCCGAGATCTCGCGGATCAAATGCGAGGGCCTTCTGGATCGCTACGGCTACGCCGACGGCGCCGGCACCGCCTACTTCCGGGTGCACGAGACCCGCGACAATGAGCACGCGGACGAGGTGCGTGGCCTGATCGACGAACTCGTCTCGGACGGCGACGCCGACCGCGTGGTCGCCGCTGCCGAGACCGCCCTGCGAGCCAACTGGCGCCTGCTCGACGGCGTTTGAGTGTGGCGTGACCGTCTGATCGGCGTCGTCCTCGGGCTGCTGCTCGGAATCGCGATCGTGATCATCTTCGTATTCGTGTTCAGCGAGCAGGCGGTGGACGACCCCTCGGTCGACGGCGACCGCGATCCCGTGGAGCGCCCCGCGAGATGAGCAGGGTCCTCACCATGCGCGGGATCGCCCGAGCGGTTGCGCTGCTGACGCTGGGCGCGCTCGCGCTCCACCAGCTTCGGTACTCGCTGGCGCTTGGCGACGCCGCTCCGAACGCCCTGCACCAGCACGGCCACGACTATCTGATCGTGATCACACCCGCGCTGGTCGCGCTCGCGGTCGCGCTCGCGGTCGCGGCGACCCTCGCCCGGGCCGCCACCCTCCGAGGATGCCCGGCAGACGGGCGCGGGGTGATGCGGCGCGCCGGGGTCTACGCGGTGGCCCTGCTCGCGGTCTACTCCGCCCAGGAGCTGGCGGAGGGCACGCTCGCCGCCGGCCATCCGAGCGGCATCGACGCCATGATCGCGAACGGTGGCTGGATCGCGGTGCCACTGGCGCTCTTGCTCGGGCTGGCGGCAGCACTCGTCGCGCGTCTGCTCGATCGGGTCGAGGAGCAGCTGGCGAGCGCGCCCGCCCGTACGAGTCTCCCTCGAGCCCCGGCCGCACTCGGGTCGCTCCGCGCGACCACCCACGTCCGTTCCCCGCTCGCGGCCCTCGCAATGGCCTTCGGGCTGGCGCGCCGCCCGCCGCCCGCATTCCAGGTTCGTTGATCGTCTTGCCGCGGCCGTCCCGGCCGCGGCGGCCGGGTGCGCCCGGTTCGACCGGGCGCGAAAAGGAGTGATTGAACTTGGAGTCTCGAAAGATGGGTGCGGTGCTCGCGATCGTCGCCGTCGCTGTTGCGGCGGTGCTGTTCGTGGTGCTGCGCGACGACGATTCGGAGGAGTCCGAGCCGACGACCACGGTCGCCACCACGACGGAGACGGGCGGGAACGGCCCGTCCGGCGGATCCGGAGGCGGTGGCGGGCAGGCGAACGGCGCTGGCGGGAACGAGCAGCCCCCGCCGAAGCCCGAGGTGCCGACGATCGTGGTCCGCGGCGGTGAGCCCGTCGGCGGCGTGGAAGAGCTGAGCTTCTCGCAGGGGGACGACATCCGTTTCAACGTCGAGTCGGACCAGGCCTGGGAGATCCACTTCCACGGGTACGACGTGGCCAAGGAAGTCAGCGCGGGAGGGAGCGTCGCGTTCAACGTCCCGGCTGAGCTCGAGGGCGTGTTCGAGGTGGAGGTGGAGCAAACGGCCACCCAGATCGCGGAGATCACGGTCAACCCGAGCTGATGCTCCCGGCACGCGTACGGATGGGCGGCCGGGTGGCGGCGGCGGCCTTCGCGGCTGTTGCCGCCATCCAGCTGGTCGCCCCGGCGCCCGCCGCAGCGCACGCGCTGGTCGGGCGCCAGGACCTGCCGATCCCCGAGTGGCTGTTCGCCTGGGGCGCGTCGGTGGTGTTGATCGTCTCGTTCGTGGCCCTGACGCTTGCCTGGCACCGATCACGGTTCCAGGAGGAGCATTGGCGCCCGCTGCCGGAGGGGCTGTCCCGGCTGGTTGTCAATCGCGGGACCGAGCTGCTGGCCGGGCTCGTCGGCGTCTTCCTCCTGGGCGTCACGATCTGGTCGGGGCTGGTCGGGACCGAGGCGCCGGACCGGAACTTCTCGGTCACGTTCGCGTTCGTCACCGCCTGGCTCGGGCTGGTCGTCCTGTCGCTTGCCCTCGGCGATGTCTTTCGCGCCTTCAACCCGTGGCGGGCCGTGGCCCGCGCCTTCGCCGCCGGATTTCAGGTGATCGCGGGACAGTCTCCGCCCCCGCCGCTGCGCTACCCGGAGTGGCTGGGGCGCTGGCCGGCCGTTGCCGGGCTCATCGCCTTCGGCTGGATGGAGCTCGTGTACGGCCAGAGCGGATTCCAGGCCGTCGGGCTGACCCCGCACAGCGTCGCGATCGCGACCCTCGTCTACAGCGCCTGGACGTTCGTCGGCATGGCGCTGTTCGGGATCGACCGCTGGCTCGATCGTGGTGAGACCTTCTCGGTCTACTTCGGCATGTTCTCGCGCCTGTCGCCGGTCGAGGTGCGCGACGGCAGGCTCGGCCTTCGCCGTCCGTTCACCGGGACGATCGGCTGGGCATCGGTTCCCGGATCGGCCGCGCTGGTGCTCGTCGACGATCGGGATCACCGCTTTCGACGGCGCCCAGGAGGGCCTGCTCCAGGACGCGATCGGCAGCACCTTCGACGCGCTGCTCGACGGGGGGCTCGGGCCGTTGACCGCGCTGCGACTGACGAACACGCTCTACCTCGCAGGCACCCTCCTGGCGGTCGCGGCGATCTATTGGGCGGGCGTGGCCGGCATGCACACCGTGCGCGGCTCGCTCGACACGCTGAGCCTCGGACGCGCCTTCGCCCACACCTTCATCCCGATCGCCGTCGCGTACCTGGCCGCCCATTACTTCAGCCTCGTCCTGTTCCAGGAGCAGGCCCAGTTCACGTACCTGCTCTCCGACCCGCTGGGGAACGGCTCGGACTATTTCGGCACCGCCGCCGGCGGCATCGACTACGCGCTGATCAGCGCCACCGCGGTGTGGTACGTGCAGGTCGCCGTGTTGGTGATCGGCCACGTGACCGCGCTCGTCCTCGCCCACGACCGGGCGCTCGTCCTCTACGGCGATGCCCGCAGCGCCTCGCGCTCCCAGTACTGGATGCTCGCGCTGATGGTCGGCTTTACGACGCTCGGGCTCTTCCTGCTTTCACAGGCGAACGCGTGATCCAGATGCCGATCGGCCTTCGCAATACTGAGATGAGATGACTCTGCTCGTCGCCCACATCGGCCATTGGTACATGTACCCGCTGTACGGGATCCCGGTGATCATCGTGCTCGCGTCTGCGCTGATGACGACCCTGCGGGAGCGCCGGGCCCGGCGATCCTCCGACGGCGGGCGCAGCGGCTGACGCGCGGTCAGGCTCCGGGCGCCTCAGAGCGGATCCTCGGGCGCGGTTGCCTGGGTGCCCGCGAAATGTCGACCTTCGGCCTTACTCGCACCGATTTCGCGTTAACACATGGCACCGTTGACAAATGGGAACACGCGTGTCTAGGCTCCGGCCCCGCGAATACAGATGAACGTGTTTACGTCAGATAGGCGTGTTCATCTATCAAGAGAGAGAGCGACAGTCACAGCTGTCGAGAGGACCGGGAGGCAAAGATGGATCGCGTTGGGTGTACTGGTGTTCCCTCCTCGCGCTTGAGCACGGGGATTGCGCTGGCGGTGCTCGGGGCCGTGGCCCTCCTGCTCGTGCCGAGCGGAGCCGAGGCGCAGCAGAAGAAGCTCAAGGTCTCGGTCGAGACCAAGTCGCAGACCCAGGCCCTGAATCAGGGCCAGCTGCGGGTCAAGTACAACGCCAAGGGCCTGAACAAGCTGACGGCGACTGCGAAGGCGACCCCGTCGGAGGGCCCGCAGATCAACCTCGCCTCCAAGGCGACCAAGAACAACCCGAAGCAGGGAACCCTGAGCCTGCCCTTGACCAACGCCGGCGAGGCCGCGCTCGAGGAGTGCGACTCGCTCCGCGTCCGGGTCCAGGCCAAGGGCAAGCCGTCAAAGAACGCCAACGCCTCCCGCCTCCTCGCCGAGGACGACGCGGTGTGCGCGGAGCCGGTGCGGGAGTTCCCGCTCGAGAGCTCCGCGGCGTATCCCACGGGGATCGACGTCGGCCCCGACGACGCCCTCTGGATCGCCCAGATGGGCGCCGGCGCGAACACCATCGGCCGCATGACCACCGCCGGCGAGTACTCGATGTTCCCCGTGCCGGTCCCGGAGGGCACGCCGCCCGACGGCTTCTCCGGGCACCTGATCAACGACGTGGTCGCGGGCCCGGACGGCGGCATCTGGGCCATGCCGCAGGCGATCTTCGCCGGGGGCTCGAGCTTTGCCCGCCGGCTCGACCCTGCGACCGGCAACGTGACCGCATTCGATATCGGTCAAACCTCCGACGTCCTGGGCAAGATGGCGGTGGGTCCCGACGGTGCGATCTGGCTGGCGATCACTTCCCCTAGGAAGCTCGTCCGGGTGACGACCGATGGCGAGGTGACCGACTTCCTGCTCGACGATCCGGACTTCCCGGAGATCGATCCCATCCCCTACGGGGTCGCCGCCGGTGGCGACGGCGGGGTCTGGTTCACGACGCCGGGGAGAGGCTCCGCGGGCTTCGGCAATCTTGCCGCCGTCGGGCGGCTCGACCCGGGCACCGGCGAGACCGAGCTGTTCCCGCTCACGGATCCGCAGAAGGGCTTCGGCCAGATGACGGCCGATCGCGCCGGGCGCCTGTGGTTCACGACTGCGCCAGGCAACACAATCGGGCGGATCGACCCGGACTCGGGCCGGATCGTCGAGTTCGAGATCCCGACCCCCGACTCGGGGCCGGTCGGGATCGCGTTCGCCAACGACGGCTCGCTCTGGTTCACCGAGACCAACGCCGACAATGTCGGCCGCTACGACCCGGCCTCGGGCACCTTCACCGAGTACCCGCTCGAGACCCCGGGGACGATCCCATTCGACATCGTCGAGGGTCCCGACGGGAAGATCTACTTCACCGAGCTCGGCACCGGCCGCATCGGCCAGCTGGACCCGGCGAAGGCCCCGATCGCAGCCCCGAATGCGAGCGACGGCGTCCCCGAGGCCCCGTTCGCCCAGCAGGGGCGCTGTGAGATCCCGGGCATATTCATCTGCCAGCAGCAGATCAATCTCACCGGCAGCACGTTCCAGATCGGCGATGCGCTGACCCAGGTGCTGCCACCGGAGACGTTGACGCTGACCGCCGGGATCTCGTTCAACGACCCTAACGGCATGGTGCCGCCCGTCTCCGGGCCGATGCTCGAGTCGAGGCCGCTCGACGTCGAGGTCGGCGGCCAGCAGGCGGTGACCCGGGTCGGCCTCGCCGGTCCGCCCATCCTGACCAGCATCCTCCCGATCGACGTCACCGTGCCGATCGACCTGTACGTGAGCCAGCCGGGCAACCCGGAGGGCGGCTGCGTAATCGGCCCGGTGGTCCAGCACCTCCAGTCCGCCCCGGACGACGAGGGTGACATGGGGGCACTGCTGGCCGGTGACTATGGCGCGATCGAGGGCGGCGGCTCGGCTATCGGCGTCGGCACGCTCGCCGACACCACCTTCGAGGTGCCGGCGGCACGTGGCTGCGGGGCGCTGACGACCGTGATCAACACCCTGCTCGAGCTGCCGTCGCCCTCGGGCTCAAACGCCATCGAGCTGCCGTTCACGCAGCTCCTGACCCCGCCTGGGACCTAGGCCGAGGAACCTCCGCGCCGG
This sequence comes from uncultured Actinomycetes bacterium, assembly GCA_963788115.1. Taxonomy (GTDB): domain Bacteria; phylum Actinomycetota; class Thermoleophilia; order Solirubrobacterales; family 70-9; genus CAWBFD01. Next base: position 128,651 of record CAWBFD010000002.1, on the reverse strand, counting down.
GGATCGGGGCTCGCATCCAGCCCCGATCCCCGGCGCAGGAGGGCGCCCAACGAGCCAGCAACACGGAGACCTTCCACGTGCAACCGAGGATTCCGATGCCGAGAAAGGAGGTCGCGAGCAGCATGACGGCGCCCAGTGCTCCGACGAGCTGCGTGAACGGGCGGTGGGGCTCGTCATGGAATGGCGGCATGCGGCTGACGCACGGTCTGGCTCCCGCGGCCTCCGAGCCGGCTCTCGGAGCGATGGTCGAGTTACCGCGTCATAGTTGGTCTAACTCGGCCATCGCCGGATGCAAGCCGCTCTTTCGGGCTGAAGTGGCGAGAACGGAAGGGCTCCGCCCTTTCGTCGATCCGCGGATGGAGCGGATTTCCGTAGGCACATCACACGGCTGGGTGCCCGCGAAATGTCGACCTCCGGCCTTACTCGCACCGATTTCGCGTTAACACATGGCACCGTTGACAAATGGGAACACGCGTGTCTAGGCTCCGGCCCCGCGAATACAGATGAACGTGTTTACGTCAGATAGGCGTGTTCATCTATCAAGAGAGAGAGAGCGACAGTCACAGCTGTCGAGAGGACCGGGAGGCAAAGATGGATCGCGTTGGGTGTACTGGTGTTCCCTCCTCGCGCTTGAGCACGGGGATTGCGCTGGCGGTGCTCGGGGCCGTGGCCCTCCTGCTCGTGCCGAGCGGAGCCGAGGCGCAGCAGAAGAAGCTCAAGGTCTCGGTCGAGACCAAGTCGCAGACCCAGGCCCTGAATCAGGGCCAGCTGCGGGTCAAGTACAACGCCAAGGGCCTGAACAAGCTGACGGCGACTGCGAAGGCGACCCCGTCGGAGGGCCCGCAGATCAACTTCGCCTCCAAGGCGACCAAGAACAACCCGAAGCAGGGAACCCTGAGCCTGCCCTTGACCAACGCCGGCGAGGCCGCGCTCGAGGAGTGCGACTCGCTCCGCGTCCGGGTCCAGGCCAAGGGCAAGCCGAAGAAATCAGCGAACGCCTCCCGGCTGCTCGCCGAGGACGATCCCGTGTGCGCGAAGCCGGTGAAGGAGTTTGCGACCGAGACCTCGGCGGCGTATCCGACGGGGATCGACGTCGGCCCCGACGGCGCGCTCTATTTCGCGCAGATGGGCAACGGGGCGAACACGCTCGGCCGGATGACCACCGCCGGCCAGTATTCGGACTTCCACATCCCGGTGCCCGAGGGATCGCCACCCGGCGACTTCGCGGGGCGCCTGATCCTCGACGTCGCTGCCGGTCCCGACGGGGGAATCTGGGCAACGCCCGACGGGCTTGGCACGATCAACGTCATCCGCCGGATCGACCCGGCGACAGGGGGGGTCTCCGAGTTCGACCTCGGTGCCTCCCCGGGGCCGGGCAACAAGATCGCGGTCGGACCGGACGGGGCACTGTGGCTGACGTCCACGGGCGAGTTGGTGCGTGTCGCCACCGCCGGTGACATCACGCGGTTCCCGCTCGCCGATCCGGACCACCCCGACATCTCAGTGCAGGCGTACGGCGTCGCCGCCGGCGGCGACGGCGCGGTCTGGTTCACGACGCCGTGCGGCGGAGGGTGCGGCGCGACCGGCGCGGCGGTCGGCCGCCTCGACGCGAACACCGGCGGCGTGGATCTGTTCCCGCTTGCCGACTCAGACAAAGCCCTGGGCTTCATGACCGAGGATGCCGCCGGGCGGCTCTGGTTCACGACCCCGATGGGCAATACGATCGGCCGCATCGACCCCGACTCAGGGCAAGTGCTCGAGTTCGAGATCCCGACCCCCAACTCGAGGCCGGTCGGGATCACGTTCGCCGACGACGGCTCGCTGTGGTTCACGGAGCAGAACTCGGACAACATCGGTCGCTACGACCCGGCCTCGGGCCAGTTCACCGAGTACCCGTTGGAGACGCAGGGCTCGCTGCCCTTCGACATCGTCGAGGGCGAGGACGGGAAGATCTACTTCACCGAGATGGGCACGGGACGCATCGGCCAGCTCGACCCGAACAAGGCGCCCGCCGGTCCGCCGAACCCGAGCGATGGCGAATCGGTGCCGCCGTTCGCCGAGCAAGGACGCTGCCCGTCGGGGGTCTTCCTCTGCCAGCAGCAGGTGAACCTCACCGGCAGCACGTTCCAGATCGGCGACGCGCTGACTCAGGACCTGCCGGCTGAGACGCTAACGCTGACCGCCGGCGTCTCGTTCACGGACCCGAACGGTTTGGTGCCCCCCCTCTCCGGCCCGATGCTCGCGTCGAAGCCGCTCGACACAGAGGTCGCGGGCCAGCAGGCGGTTACCCGGGTCGGGCTCGCGGCGCCGCCTGTGCTCCACAGCATCATCCCGCTCTCGGTCACCGTCCCAATCGACCTCTACGTAAGCCAACCCGGTAACCCGGCCGGCGGCTGCGTGATTGGGCCGGTCGTGCAGAATCTCGAGGCGGTCAACGACGATGAGGGCGATCCCGGCTCCCCGCTCGGTGGCGACCTGCTGATGGCGCTCAATCCCGGGAACGCCGCGCTCGTCGGGACAGGAACGCTTGCCGACGACACCTTCGAGGTGCCGGAAGCGCGGGGCTGCGGGCCACTCACCAGCGTAATCAACACCGTCCTGTCGCTGCCGTCGCCCACCGGGGCAAACGCGACCAGCCTGCCATTCACGCAGCTCCTAACCAGCGTTCCCTAGGGGCTCCTCCGCGCCGGGGATCGGGGTTCGCATCCAGCCCCGATCCCCGGCGCAGGAGGCGTCCAACGATCCAGGCAAGACGGAGACGTTCCACATGCAACCGAGGATTCCGATGCCGAGAAAGGAGGTCGCGAGAAGCATGACGGCGCCCAGGAAGTACTCCGACGAGGTGCGTGAACGGGCGGTGGGGCTCGTCATGGATGGCGGCATGACGGTGGCCGAGGTCTCACGCGAGCTCGGGATCCGCTACGAGTCCCTTCGCCGCTGGGTGCGCATGGCCCAGGCCGCCGTCGACGAGGATGGAGGGCATGCGCCGCCCGGCACACGCGCACACCGAGCGGGCGCGGTCGAGGCCCGGGTCCGCGAGCTGGAGGACGAGAATCGCGAGCTGCGCCGGGCGAACGAGGTCTTGAAATCCGCGTCGGCGATGTTCGCGGCCGACCTTGCCAAGCTGAGGTCCTGAGCGAGGATCGATCGCGGCGCCGCCCCGGAGCTTGCGCCTCGGGGTCAGTCGACTGATGCCGAGTCAGCCCATGCCCCCGAAAGCGCCTGATTTACTCCTCAACCATGGATGGTGACAAGTGGCACGAGCATCCCCGCTTGTCGCCCCACCCCGGCGCGGGCGCGGTGCTCAGCCTGATCCGGAGCGGCCAGGCGGTCACGAGAGCCGACCTCGCTCGGGTGACGGGGCTGCCGCGCTCCACCCTGGCCCATCGCGTCGACGCGCTGCTCGCCAACCAGCTCATCCACGAGGAGGAGGGCGGCGCCGCGGCCACCGGCGGCCGGCCGGCCCATGTGCTCGCCTTCAACCACGACGCCGGGGTTGTTCTCGCCGCCGACCTCGGCGGGGCCAGCGCCCGCCTCGCGGTAACGGACTTGGCGGCCACTCCGCTCGCGGAAGCGGCGGCCGAGACGGACCTCGGCCTCGGCCCGGAGCAGGTCCTCGGCTGGGTGTACGAGCAGTTCGTCGCGCTCCTGCACGAGGCGGGGCGTGGCGAGGAGGAGGTGCTCGGGACCAGCATCGGGATCCCCGACGCGGTCGACTTCACCACCGGGTTGCCGATCAACCCGCGGATCATGCCCCAGTGGGACGGCTTCTCGATCCCGCAGTGGTTCGCGGGCCGCTACGACGTGCCGGTGGTCGTCGATGAGGACGTCAACATGATGGCCTTCGGCGAGCACTGGTTCCACTGGCAGAACTGCGCGCAGCTCCTCTTCATCAAGATGGGGACGGGCATCGGCTGCGGGGTGGTGGTCGGCGACACGATCTACCGCGGATCGCACGGCACGGCCGGCGACATCGGCCACATCCGGGTTGCGGGCCGCGACGACGTGATCTGCCGTTGCGGCAACCTCGGCTGCCTCGAGGCCGTTGCGGGCGCCGGAACCATCGCTGTGCGCCTCGCTCAGGCCGGGGTGCAGGCGGAAAACGGCCTCGACGTCGTTCGCATGGTTCGCGGCGGCGACCCGCGGGCGATCATGCTGGTCCGCGAGGCCGGACGCAGTCTCGGCGAGGTCCTCGGCGGTTGCGTCAACTTCTTCAATCCGAGCGTGATCGTGATCGGCGGCGACCTCGGTGGCGCCTACGAGCACGTGGTTGCCGGGGTGCGCGAGGTCACGTTCCGGCGAGCGCTTCCCGCTGCCAGCCGCGACCTGCGGATGGTTCCGAGTCGCCTCGGTGATCGGGCCGGCCTGATCGGAGCGGCGATGATGGTGGTGGAGCAGGTGCTCGCTCCAGAGGCGATCGATCGTGTGATCCACACGGGCGGATGAAGAGAGCCCGGGTCAGGCAGCCGGAACGCTGCTGAGGAGCTCCGCCAGCCGGCGCTCCAGCGCGGCCGCGAGCTCCTCGCGGGTCTGCCCCTGGGGCATCCGCTCGACCAGCTCGGCGAGGAAGCCCTCGATCAGCAGCCGCTTCGCCTCGTCCTCGCTGACGCCGTGTGAGCGCAGGTAGAAGATCTGGTCGGGATCGACCTGGGCGATCGCGGCGGCGTGGGTGCAGCGGACGTCGTCGGCCTCGATCTCCAGCCCGGGGATGGCGTCGGCGTGCGCCCGCTGCGAGAGCAGCAGGTTGCGGCTCTCCTGAAAGGCGTCGGTCTGCTGGGCGCCGGGGTCGACCCGGATCATCCCGCGCCAGACCGCCGTCGCCCGCTCGCCGAGGACTCCCCGGAAGGCGAGGTCCGAGGTCGTGTGCTCGGCCGCATGCTCCTGGGTGGTGTCGTAGTCCAGGTGCTGGCGACCGCCGCCGGCGTAGGCGCCGGTGACCTTCGCCGATGAGCCGCGGCCGGCCAGCTTGGTCTCCATCCGCACCTTGCCGCGGGCCGAGCCGAACCCCAGCGAGATCCATTCGAGCGAGGCGTCGTTGGCGAGCTCCGCCCGCTGGGTGGCGAAGATCCAGCTCTGGGTGGCGAGCTCCTGCTCGCAGACATAGCGAAGGTTCGCGCCCTCGCCCACGATCAGCTCGACGACGCCGTTGAACAGCGCCTCGGTGCCGTCGTCGGACTCATACCGCTCCCAGATCTCGGCCTCGGCACCCTCTTCGAGCACGATCAACGTACGCCAGTGAAGAGCGGTCCCCTCGTCCTCCTGGACGACCGAGAGCCGCACGGGCTCCGGCAGGCGCTCCCCCCGCGGGACGTAGACGAGCACCCCGCTTCGCCAATCGGCCTCGTTGCGGGCGACGAACGGGTCCTCGGCGGGCACGAGCGAGCCGAAGCGCTCGGCCACGACGTCCCCGAGGCGGGCTGCCGCGTCACGGAGGGGCATCACGACCGGCGGGCCGTCTGCCGAGTCGACGCCGTCGGCGAGGCCCTCGACTCGCCCATCCGCCGAGGAGTAGCCGTCGAGATCGAGGGTGGAGAGGTCGGTGAACTCCCAGCCCTTGTCCTTCGGCCCGGGCAGTGTCAGCTCCCGCGCCAAAGAGGCGCCTTTGCGGCGCCTCTCGATGAGCCAGTCGGGCTCGGTGGTGGCGAGCGCGGCCTCAGCCAATCGAGCCCTCCATCTGCAGCTCGATCAGGCGGTTCATCTCGACCGCGTACTCCATCGGCAGCTCCTTGGTGATCGGCTCGATGAAGCCGTTGACGATCATCTTGGAGGCCTCTTCCTCGTCGATGCCGTGCGCCTGGAGGTAGAACAGCTGGTCCTCCCCGACCTTTGACACCGATGCCTCGTGCCCGACGTTGGCGTCGTTCTCGTCGATGCGGATCGTCGGGTAGGTGTCCGAGCGGGAATCGGGGTCGAGCAGCAGGGCATCGCAGACGACCTTCGAGCGAGCCTCGGTCGCGCCCTTGCCGACCTCGAGCAGGCCGCGGTAGGTGGCGCGTCCCCCGTCCTTTGAGATCGACTTCGAGAACACCGATGAGGTGGTCTTCGGCGCCCCGTGGATGATCTTGCCGCCGGCGTCCTGGTGCTGGCCGTTGCCCGCGAACGCGATCGAGAGGATCTCGCCGTGGGCCCGCTCGCCCAGCAGGTAGATGCTCGGATACTTCATCGTCAGCTTCGAGCCGAGGTTCGCGTCCACCCACGACATCCGGGCGTTCTCATAGGCGACGGCGCGCTTGGTGACGAGGTTGTAGACGTTGGCCGACCAGTTCTGGACGGTCGTGTAGCGCACGTTCGCACCCGGCTTGACCACGATCTCGACCACCGCGGAGTGCAGCGAGTCGGTGGAGTAGACGGGCGCGGTGCAGCCCTCGATGTAGTGCACGTCCGAGCCCTCTTCCGCGATGATCAAGGTGCGCTCGAACTGGCCCATGTTCTCGGTGTTGATCCGGAAGTAGGCCTGGAGCGGCATCTCGACCTTGACGCCCTTGGGCACGTAGACGAACGAGCCGCCCGACCAGACGGCGGAGTTGAGCGCGGCGAGCTTGTTGTCGTTGGGCGGGATCACCGTGGCCCAGTACTGGCGGACGATGTCCTCGTGCTCGCGCAGGCCCGAGTCCATGTCCATGAAGATCACGCCCTGCTTCTCGAGGTCCTCGCGGACCTGGTGATAGACGCTCTCTGACTCGTACTGGGCGCCCACCCCGGCGAGGAACTTGCGCTCGGCCTCGGGGATGCCGAGGCGGTCGAAGGTGTTCTTGATGTCCTCGGGGACCTCGTCCCAGCTCCGCTGCGACTTCTCGGAGGCCCTGACGAAGTAGTGGATGTTGTCCCAGTCGATCTGGGCGATGTTGCCGCCCCAGGTCGGGGTCGGGCGCTCCATGAAGTGCTCCAGCGCCTTCAGCCGGAACTCCCGCATCCACTCCGGCTCCTCCTTGTACTCGGAGATCGACTGGACGATCTCGCGGGACAGCCCCTTCGGGGACTTGTAGGCGTAGCCCGTCTCCGGATCGTGGAAGCCGAAGCGCTCGGCGTAGTCGACGCCGATTTCCTTGAGCGAGCTCTCCTCGTCGGTCAGCTGCTTCCCGGAAGGGGGGGCGGTTGCGGTCTCTGGGGATGCCATGTGAATTCTCAGACCTCCAGCTTCACTTCGCCGTCATCGACGCGGACCTCGAAGGTCTCCACGGGTTGATACGCGGGGAGCGTCCGGGGCCGCCCGCTCTGCAGGTCGAAGAGCGAGCCGTGGCGGGGACACTCCACTGTACAGGCGGCCGCGTCGAAGTCCCCCTCCGCCAGGGGGCCGTCGTCGTGCGAGCAGCGATCCTCGATCGCGAGCAGCTCGCCGTCGGCGCAATGGAAGACGCCGATCTTGCGCCCGTCCGCTTCGACCAGGCGCATCGCTCCGGCCGGCAGCTCATCGAGCTTGCAGACGGTGAGGCTCTCTGTCACGTCGGTGGGAGTCATAGTCGAGGTGCCGCTCGTGCGGCTCGTCACGTTATTCCTACTTGGGAACTCGGATTTTAGCGAGGACGGCGGCGACGAGCCCTCGTCGCCGAGTGAACCGCTGAGCGCCGCGCTGCGCATACATCCCCGTCACCTACCCGAAAGGGGATCAAATGATGGGGAAGAAGTCCCTGCTCAAGTGGACGGTTGCGTCGGCGCTCGTGCTGGCGTTGGGTGCCCCCGCGGCTGCGCAGGCGGCCGACCAGCGCACCCTGTATGCAACCGACAATCTCGGCAACCTGGTCACGTTCAAGGCCAACGCGCCGAGGGCAGTGAAGTCCAGCAAGCGGATCACGGGCCTCCCGTCGGGGGTCTCGCTGGTCGGCATCGACTTCCGGCCCAAGACCGGCGACCTCTACGGCGTCGGCTCCGACAGCAAGGTCTATCGGGTGAACCCGCGGACCGCGATCGCGCTCGCCATCGACGACGCGACCGGCAACGGCTTCGCCGACCCGGCGCCGGCGGGCGACCCGCTCGACGGCATGACGTTCGGCGTCGACTTCAACCCGGTTCCGGACCGGATCAGGGTCGTCAGCGATGCGAACCAGAACATCCGGGTCCATCCCGACACCGGCCAGCTCGCCGGATCGGACGCGGACCTCGGGCCCGGCGATCCGAACATCGTCGACGTCGCCTACGCGAACTCGGATTTCAGCTTCCTGCAGCCGATGCTCGGGACGGCGCCGATTCGGTACGTGGACTCGGCCTCGGATTCGCTGCTGACGGCGGCCGATCCGAACAACCCGGTGCTGACCCAGGTCGGCACGCTCGGCGTGAACGTGAGCCCCATTGGTGGCTTCGACATCGCCGGGTTCAACGACGTGGGATACCTGGCGAACACGACGTCGCTCGGTGTCTCCACGCTCTACCGGGTCAACATCAACACGGGAGCGACGAAGAAGCTCGGCCGCATCGGCGCGGCTGGCATCACCGGCCTGGCCGCCGTTCAGGACCAGCTCGGCTAGTCCTCCACTCCTGGGCCGCCCACTGGCGGGTTGTAGTCGGTATGCGACTACAACCCGCCATTCGCGGCCACCAGTGAACCGGCCGCATCTGCGTGCTCAGCGGTGAGGCCTCGCTGGACGAGCTGGTCAAGCTCGCGGCGTGGGCGGGCGGCGGCGAGGTGCCGTTCTGAGCGCTCAGATCGCTGCCGCTTCGGAGGGATCCCCGCGCTCGCCCTCATCCTCCCAGTCGGCTGGTGCCCCCAGGCTCGCTCCCTTGATCACCTTGAGCCCCAGCAGGGCGCATTTCATCCTCGTCGCCGAGATCTGGATGCCCAGCAGCTCGAGCACGAACTCCTTCGGCAGCCTGATCAGCTCCTCGCGGGTCATGCCGGCGAGCTCGTCGGTGAGCATCGAGGTCGCGGCGGTCGAGATCGCGCAGCCCTTGCCCTCGAACGCGATCTCGGCGACGCGATCGTCACCGTCGAGCTTGATCATCACGTGCTGCTCGTCCCCGCAGAACGGGTTCGAGTCCTCGAACTCCAGATCGGGATCGTCGAGCTCGCCGAAGTTGCGCGGGCGCTTGTAGTGCTCGAGGATCTGCTCGCGGTAGAGATCGTCCATCGACCCGAGGGTAGCCAGTGGGCCTCAGACGCCGAACACGCGACGCGCGTCCAGGATGCCCTCTACCAGCCGGTCGATCTCCTCCGGCGTTGTGTAGACGCCGAAGCTGGCGCGGGCGGTGGCGGCGACGCCGAAGCGCTCCATCAGCGGATGCGCGCAATGGTGACCGGAGCGAACCGCAACCCCATGGCGGTCGACGATCTCGGCGACGTCATGGCCGTGGATGCCCTCGAGCTCGAACGACACCGGCCCCAGCCGCTCGGGCCCCGCCGGGGGACCGAAGATGCGCAGGCGCGGCACCTCGCCCAGGCGCTCGAGCGCGTAGCTGGCCAGGTGGCGCTCGTGGGCGCGCACCGTCTCCATGCCCAGCGCGTCGAGCCAGCGCAGGGCGGCAGCGAGCCCGACGGCCTGGGAGATCGCCGGCGTCCCGGCCTCGAACCGGGTTGGCGGGTCGGCGTAGGTGGTCCCGTCCTTGCTCACCTTGCGGATCATCGAGCCGCCGCCCAGGAACGGCGGCATCTCACGCAGCAGGTCGAGGCGTCCCCAGAGCGCGCCGATCCCGGTCGGCGCGTAGGCCTTATGGCCCGTGAGCGCGTAGAAGTCGATGCCCAGCTCGCCGACGTCGAGCGGAAGCTTCGGCGCCGCCTGCGCCCCGTCGGCGACGACGACCGCGCCGGCGTCGTGCGCCATCCGCGAGATCTCCGCGAGCGGGTTCTCGGTCCCGAGCACGTTCGAGACGTGCGCCACCGCGACCAGCTTCGGCCCTCGCTCGATCAGGCTCTTCAGCGCGTCCATGTCCAGCAGCCCGTCGTCGGTGACCGGGGCCCAGTCGATCTCGGCCCCCACCGTCTCGGCGAGCTGCTGCCACGGGACGATGTTCGAGTGGTGCTCCATCTCGGTCAGGAGGATCCGATCGCCCCGGCCGACGTTCGCGGCACCCCAGGAGCGGGCGACCAGATTGAGTGCCTCGGTCGCGTTGCGGACGAAGACGATCTCGCGCCGGTCAGCGGCGCCGACGTGGTCGGCGACGGTGGCGCGGGCTCCCTCGTAGGCTGCCGTGGCCTCCCCGGCAAGCGTGTGCGCGCCGCGGTGGACGTTCGAGTGATGTCGCCGCTCGTAGCGATCGACCGCCTGGATCGAGGCCAAGACCCGCTGCGAGCTCGCCCCGCTGTCGAGGTAGGCCACCGGCCTGCCGTTGATCTCGCGCTCGAGCGCCGGGAACGAGGCGCGGATCTTCTCGATCGGATAGGGGGTGACCTCGGTGGCCGCAGCGGCTGTGGCGGCTGGTTCCATCTGGCTAGGCGGCGGCGGCCGCCTCGACCTCCTCGCGGATCCAGCCGTAGCCCTTCTGCTCGAGCTGATCGACGAGCTCCGGGCCGCCCTCCTTGACGATCCGCCCGTCGTAGATGACGTGGACGAAGTCCGGCTCGACCAGGTGCAGGATGCGCTGGTAGTGGGTGATGATCAGGACGCCCATGTCGGGACCGGCGACCCGGCTGACGCCGTCGGCGACGATCCGCAGGGCGTCGATGTCGAGGCCCGAGTCGGTCTCGTCGAGGACCGCCAGCCGGGGGAGGAGCATCGCCAGTTGCAGGATCTCCATCCGCTTCTTCTCACCACCCGAGAAGCCGTCGTTGAGGTACCGGCTGGAGAAGTCCCTGGGGATGTTCATCATCTCCATCGCCTCCTCGGCCTGCTTGCGGAAGGCCTTCAGCTTGATCTCATCCTCCGCGCGTGCCTCGCGGTGGGCGTTGACGATCATCCGTAGGTACTTGGAAACGGTCACGCCCGGGACGGCCACCGGGTACTGGAACGCCATGAACAGCCCGAGGCGCGAGCGGTCCTCGGGGGCCGCCTCCGTGATCACCTCACCGGCGTAGGTGATCTCGCCCTCGGTCACCTCGAACGCCGGATGACCCATGATCGCGTTCGCCAGCGTCGACTTGCCGGATCCGTTCGGGCCCATCAAGGCGTGGATCTGCCCCTTGGACACCTCGAGGTCGAGTCCCTTCAGGATCTCCTTCCCCTCGGCGCACACGTGCAGATTTCGGATTTCGAGGTCAGCCATCGGTCTCCATTTGTCGTCGGTCGCTTGTGCGCGGTCGTTGGCGGCGCCGGCGGGCTGGCAGGGCCTAGGCCACCGCGCCCGCGACCGGTTGCTTCGGCGAGTGCTGATCGGCGAACTCGACGAGATCCGCGAGCGTCGTCTGGGTGAGCGCCTTCGTGATCCCGCCGTGGACCCGGGTCCAGAGCAGCTTCGTCGCGCAGGCACGGTCGCCGTCGGTCTCGTGTGAGCATAGGACGCGTCCCTCTCGGTCGATGTAGAAGCACTCCATCGGGGCGATCGGCCCTTCGAGCGCCTGGACGACCTCGAGCATCTCGATCTCCTCCGGAGAGCGAGAGAGCCGGTAGCCGCCGTGCGCGCCGCGCACCGAGGTGACCAGGCCAGCCTCGCGCAGCTTCGCGACCAGGTGTTCGAGATACGAGAGCGGCAGGACCTCGGACTCGGCGACGGCCCCGAGCGACACCGGCTCGGCCGCGTCGACGGGACCGGGACCGGCACGCCGTCCAAGCTCGACCATCAGTCGCACGCCGTACTCCGCCTTCGTCGAAAACAGCATCTCACGGTAAATCCTAGCTAAGTGGTCGGTTATTCCGGGCTACGGCTCGATCAGGCCCTTGCGGATCGCGTAGCGGACCAACTCGACCCGGTCACGCATACCGAGCTTCCGCATCGCGTTCGAGCGGTGGTTTTCGACCGTTTTCTCGGACAGGTGGAGGATCTCGGCGATCTCCTTGTTCGTGTGCGCCTCGGCGACCAGCTTCACCACCTCCTGCTCCCGGGGCGTCAACTCCTCGTCACGCTCGATTCCCTGGCCGAGGACGTCCTTGATCAGCGCTCGCTGCGCATCCGGGGTCAGGAACGGCTCGCCGCGTTCAACGGCCCGCACCGCCGCGAGCAGGTCGGAGTCGGCCTGGGCCTTGAGCACGTAGCCGGAGGCCCCGGCGCGAAGCGCCTCGAACAGGTAGCGCTCGTCGTCGTGCATGGACAGGATCAGCACCGCGACGTCGGGTGCCTGCTCCCGGATCTCCCTGGTCGCCTGAAGCCCGGTCAGCCTCGGCATCCTTACGTCGAGGATCGCCAGGTCCGGGCGCTCGCGGATCGCGAGGTCGCGCGCCTCCGCGCCGTCCGACGCTTCGGCGACCACCTCGATGTCGGGCTGGCGCTCGAGCAGCATGCGTAGGCCCGAGCGCACGATCCCGTGATCGTCGGCGATCAGGACCCGCATTCGGCGCATACCTCCGTCGCTCTCATTGGCTGCGGCTCACGGCTCCGCTCTCCGCGAGCTCCCTGGTCGGCACTCGCAACCTGACCCTGGTCCCGATCTCGGGCCGCGACTCGACGTCCAGCTCGCCATCCACGAGCAGTGCCCGCTCGCGCATCCCACCGATGCCGAGCCCCTGGCCTGCCTGGTCGAAGCTGAAGCCGCGTCCGTCGTCGGCGACGACGAGCTCGATGTGGTCGTCCGTCTGCGCCAGCCGGACTCGGATGCTGGTCGCTCCCGAATGGCGCGCCGCGTTCGAGAGCGCCTCCTGCGCCACCCGGTAGACGACGAGCTGGACGTCCTGCGGGACTGCGGAAAGGTCTCCCTCCGTCTCGAAGCTGGTCGCGACCCCGTACTGGCGCCCGAGCTCGTCGAGGTGGCCGGCAAGCGCCGCCTTGAGGCCGTGGTCGTCGAGCGCGGTGGGGCGCAGCTGCCGGGCGAGCGTGAGCAGCTCCTGCATCGCCTGGTTCGCCAGCGCCTGGGTCTCGGCAAGCTCGCGCGCGAGCTCCGGCGGAGCCTTCTCCCGCGTGGCCTCGAGCCGCAGCAGGAGGCCGGTCAGCGACTGGTTGACCTCGTCGTGGAGGTCGCGGGCGACGCGGGCGCGCTCCTCCTCCTGGGCGGCGAGCGCCGCGCTCGAGGACCGCCGGCGCTCCGCCTCGAGCCGCTCGAGCATCCGGCGGAACGCCCGTTGCAGGCGCTCGACCTCCCCCGGATCGCCCGATCCGGGTTGCCAGGCCTGCGGCGCATCCGGCCGGCGAAGGTTGGTGCGAGGACGGGAGAGATCGGCTCGCTCCATCTCGTCGACCAGCTGCTCGAGCGGCCGGAAGCGCCCCTGGAGCACCAGCGCGTTGACGATCGCCGTCGCCGCGACCGCGACCACCAGCACGACCAAGGTCTCGGAGTCGCCGAGGCTCGGGTCTCCCTGGGCGATCAATGCCGTGGCCGTCACCGCGGCGGCGACCAGCAGCAGGTTCACCACGAGCACCTGTGTCAGTAGTTGACGGCTACGCATGCGCCTCCAGCACCAAGTATCAACCGCGCGGTCCCCAGGCGCCTGGTGGCCCCCTCAGGGCGAATAGGGGGTAGCCCCTATTGGCGTGGCGCGAGGCGGCGTCAAGATATTCGGTGCAAACCAGGCCACCACAAGGAGTCTCCTGCAATGACAACGACCTCCAGGTCCAACTTCGGCGCCGCGCTGCGGACGACGATCCTGCTGGCGACGCTCAGCGGGCTGCTCGTCGTCCTCGGGTTCGCCCTCGGCGGCGCCAACACAGCGCTCCTGTTCCTCGGCATCTCCCTGGTGTTCAACCTCGCGATGTACTGGTTCAGCGACAAGATCGCCCTGGCGAGCGCGAAGGCCAAGCCGATCTCCGAGCAGGAGGCGCCCGGCCTCTACCAGATGGTTCGTGAGCTCGCCACCCGCGCGGACCTGCCGATGCCCCGGCTGTACATGATCCCGAGCGATCAGCCGAACGCTTTCGCCACCGGGCGGAGCCCGAAGCGCGCGGCGGTCGCGGTCACGCACGGGATCACTCGGCTCCTGTCCGAGGACGAGCTACGGGGTGTGATCTCGCACGAGCTGGCCCACATCCGCAACCGGGACATCCTCACGCAGTCCGTCGCGGCTGCGATCGGCGGCGCGATCACCTACATCGCATACATGCTGTTGTGGTTCGGGGGGGACGACGAGTCGCCATTGGGCCTGATCGGATCGCTCGCGCTGGTGCTGCTGGCGCCTCTCGCCGCGTCCCTGATCCAGCTGGCGATCTCGCGCCAGCGCGAGTACTCGGCCGACGCCACCGGGGCGCAGATCAGCGGTAGCCCCGAGTCGCTGGCCTCGGCCCTGCTCCGCCTCGAGGAGGGCGCGAAGGCGATTCCGATGCAGGTCAACCAGGCGACCGAGCCCCTGTACATCGTCAAGCCGTTCTCGGGCGGGGGCTTCGCGAGATTGTTCTCGACCCACCCGCCGATTGAGGAGCGGGTGCGTCGGCTGCGGCAGATGCGGCCGTCGCTCGCCTGACCCTCACCCTGACGGAGGAATTGGACGGGCCCGCCGCAGGCGGGCCCGTCCTCGTTCGGCCGGCCGGAGCCACTCTGTGCGAGGCTCCACGATCCGAAATAGAGTTGTGACCAGGAGGAGAGGGGCCAAGCCCCGATTGCGATGGGTGAGGCTGGTGCAGGTGACGAGAAGGTGAACGGGGCAACGGGACAGTCGACGCCGCCGTCGGCTCCCCGCGACAACCGCGAGGCGATCCTGGATGCGGCAGCACGCACGATCGCCCGACGCGGCGTCCGCGGCCTGCGGGTGGAGGACGTTGCCTCCGAGGCCGGCGTTTCGGCCGCGCTGCTCTACTACCACTTCGAGAGCCGGTCGGGGCTCGTCAAAGCGGCGCTCGAGCACGCGTCGGAGCAGGCGCCGTCGGCCGCGCTCCGAAACGGGGCGGCGCCCCAGGTCGCCGAGGCGGCGACGGGATACGAGGCGGTCGAGGCCGCGCTCCTAGCCGAGCTCGACGAGGAGCCGACGGTGCGCGACAACGCCGTCGTGTGGGGCGAGGTGAGCGCGTCGGCAGTCTTCGAGCCGGATCTCCGCGACGACGTTCGCCGCGTGACCGTGGCTTGGCGAGAAGCTGTGGCCGCAGGCATCCGGGCGGGCATCGCCGACGGCTCGATCCGGCGCGACATCGACGCCGACGAGAGCGCCGAGCTCCTGATCACTCTCGTCGACGGGCTCTGCACCCGCTGGCTCGCCGGAGCGATGGACAGCCGATCGGCACGTGGCCTGCTGCGCGCGGGGCTCGAGCGCGCGTTAAGGCCGGGTTGAGCCCGCGCCGCGCCCCGCCTCGCCCCGTGCCAGGAGGTATGTTCCTGACGCCATTTGGGGGGGTGGCCTGCCAAAGAGAGAGGAGTAGCGCAGGATGAGAGGAACGCGGCTCTGGGTGATCATCGGCTTGATCGCCACCGCCCTGATCGCCGCCGGCTGCGGCGGTGACGACGACGATGACGAGGGGGACGGCAACGGCGGTACCGGCGCGGATCTGGGGCTGATCCAGGAGGGCACGCTCAGCGTCGGCACGGACGCGCCCTTCGCGCCGTTCGAGATCAGCACCCCGGACAGCCCGGACTTCGGGGGTTACGACATCGACATCATGAACGCGATCGCCGAGGACCTCGGGCTCGAGGTCGAGTACACCAACACCGGGTTTGCGACGATCTTCCGCGACACCGCAAACGGTCTCTTCGACACGGCGGCCGCCGCCTCCACGATCACGGCCCCTCGCGAGAACACGGTCGACTTCTCCGACCCGTACTACGAGGCGCAGCAGGCGCTGCTGGTCCCGGAGGGCTCCGACATCGCCACCGTCGACGATCTCTCGGGCGTGATCGTGGGCGCCCAGGATGCGACGACCGGCGAGGCCTACGCGAACGACAAGACGGACGCGAGCGAGGTGCGCGGGTTCCCGCAGGGCCCGGACGCGATCTCGGCGCTGATCACGGGACAGGTCGACGCCACGATCATCGATCAGCCGGTCGCCGCCGACGCGGTCGAGAAGCAGGGCGGTATCGAGATCGCCCAGGAGATCACGACCAACGAGCTCTACGGGTTCGCGGTCGCGCCGGACAACGACGCCCTGCGCGAGGCGATCAACGAGGCGCTGGCCACGCTCAAGGAGGACGGGACGATCACGGATCTCTACCAGCAGTACTTCCAGACCGATCCGCCCCGGACGGTGCTCGAGGGCACGAACGAGCTGCTCACGAACAACTAGTGGCCTTTCGCGCAGGCGCGCGACCAACGTCAACAACGAGAGGGGCGCCATAGGGCGCCCCTTTTGGGTACACGAATAGCCTGGCTCAACAAGCGACCTGGGAGCAGAGATGGATTTCCTACTCGAGTACTACTTCGACGTCGGACGCATGGTGGACCAGTTCGATCCCGTGATCGCGGGCTTCTGGTACACCGTCAAGCTGTCGATCCTCGGGGGGGTCTTGTCGCTGACGTGGGGCCTCGTGCTTGCGGTGCTGCGCCAGCTCCCGGGCCGGGCATTGGCGCCCGTGCGCTGGCTCGTGATCGCCTACATCGACGTCTTCCGCGGAGTCCCCCTGTTGCTCGTCCTCCTGCTCGTCTCGGGATTTCTCGGCACTGCGGCGTCGCCGGTCGGCGGTGAGCTCATCCCCCGCGACGTCGGGATCCCGGAGTGGTTGGGGCAACCGTCGCCGTTCTGGTACGGCGTCATCGCGCTCACGATCACCTACGGCGCCTACATGGCCGAGGTGTACCGGGCGGGAATCGAGGCGGTGCCGGGCGGCCAGATGGAGGCCGCCCGCTCACTCGGGATGAGCCATGGCCAGTCGATGCGGTTCGTGATCGTGCCGCAGGCGGTCCGGAAGGTGATCCCACCGTTGCTCAACGACTTCATCGCGCTGACGAAGGACACCTCATTGGTCGGGTTCCTCGGCCTGGTCGAGGTGGTGCAGGCCGGGTTCAACTACCAGTCTTCGGACTTCAACGGCTCCGCGCTGATGCTGGGCGCGCTGCTCTATCTGGTGCTGACCATTCCGCTCGCTCGCTTGGTCGACCTCCTGATCGCTCGCGAGCAGGGCCGGACGCAGCGCGGCGGGGAGCCCACGGCCATGCAACCGCAGCCGCTGCCGAGCGCCGGGGGCGGACTCGGTGGATAGGCTACGAAGCGAAGCGACGATGCACGCGAGGCAGACGGGCATCCAGGTCCAGCCGGTCGAGACGACCCCGGCCGCGGACGGCGCGATGCTTCGTCTGGAGGACGTGCACAAGAGCTTCGGCCCTCTCCACGTACTCCGAGGCGTCAGCATGGAGGTCGGGCGTGGGCAGGTGGTGTGCGTGATCGGCCCCTCCGGGTCGGGTAAGTCGACGCTGCTGCGCTGTATCAACCTGCTCGCGCCGCCCGACGAGGGCAGGATCCTGCTGGAGGGGCGGGAGATCACCGGCACGGCCGCCCGCGGCGAGGAGGGCGGAATCGACTACGTGCGCCGACGTGTCGGGATCGTCTTCCAGCAGTTCAACCTGTTCCCCCACAAGTCGGCGGTCGAGAACGTCGCCTTGGCGCCGGTGAAGGTCCTCGGCCGCCCCGAGCGCGAGGCGCGGTCGAAGGCCGAGGCCCTGTTGGCCCAGGTCGGCCTCGCCGACAAGATCGACGAGTTTCCGGAGCGGCTCTCCGGGGGACAGCAGCAGCGCGTCGCGATCGCCAGGGCGCTGGCGATGGACCCGCACGTGATGCTGTTCGACGAGGTCACCTCGGCGCTCGATCCCGAGCTGATCAAGGAGGTGCTCGACGTGATGCGCGGACTCGCGCAGGAGTTCGGCATGACCATGGTCGTGGTCACCCATGAGATGGGCTTCGCGCGCGAGGTCGCCGACCACGTCGCGTTCATCGACGAGGGCGTGATCGTGGAGGAGGGAAAGCCCGCAGACGTGCTCGAGAACCCTCGCGAGGAGCGCACCAAGCGCTTCCTGGGACTGGTTCTGGAGCACTGAGCGGCGCGTCGGGCGGCGCGCCAATCACCGATTGTCGAGTTGATCACCCATAGGGTGAGTAAGTCGACAATCGGTGGGAATCAACCGCCGGCCATCGCCGGCAGGATCACCACGGTGTCCGACTCGGACACGCCGGTGTCGAGCCCGTCGAGCACGCGCACGTCCTCGTCGTTGAGGTAGACGTTCACGTAGCGGTTGAGCTCGCCGTCCTCGGCGAAGAGTTGCGCGCGCGTGTCCGGGTGGGTCTCGGCGAGCGAGCGGAGCACCTCACCGACGGTCGCGCCGTCGGCGCCGACCTCGCTCTCGCCGCCGGTCGCGGGGCGGAGGACGGGAGGGATCTTCACCGTCGGCATCGGCTGGGAAGAGTAATGCCGGAGGGTGCGGGGCCGGCTACCTGGCGCAGAAGAGCTCGTAGTCGGGGAACTTCCCGAGCTCCGACTCGGGGATCTCCGGGACGCCGTCGCCGCAGATCGGGCAGTCCGGGTCACGGTTGACCTTGAGCTCGGTGAAGCGGGTGCCCAGCGAGTCGTACAGCAGGAGGCGCCCGATCAGGGGCTCGCCGATGCCCGCGACCAGCTTGATCACCTCGTTCGCCTGCAGGAGGCCCATGACGCCGGCCATCACGCCGAGCACCCCGGCCGCGCCGCAGCTTGGTGCGAGCTCCGCCGGGGGAGGCACCGGGTAGAGGCAGCGGTAGCAGGGCCCCTCGTGCGGGACGAAGGTCGAGATCTGGCCGTCGAATGCGAGGATCGAGGCGGAGACGACCGGCTTGCCGAGCCGCACCGAGGCGTCGTTCAGCAGGTAGCGGGTGGGGAAGTTGTCGGCCCCGTCGACGATCACGTCGTAATCGCCGATGATCTCGAGCACGTTCGATGCATCGAGCCGGGTGCGGTGCTCGACGACATCGACGTCGGGGTTGAGCGCCTCGATCGTGGTCCGGGCCGAGGCCGTCTTCGGGGTCCCGACCCGCTCCAGGTTGTGGATCACCTGACGCTGGAGGTTGGACTCGTCAACGACGTCGTCGTCGACCAGGCCGAGCGTGCCCACGCCCGCCGCGGCCAGGTAGAGGGCGGAGGGGGCACCGAGGCCGCCCGCGCCGACCAGGAGCACCTTCGAGTTCAGCAGCTTCACCTGACCCTCGGCACCGATCTCGGGCAGCAGCGTGTGGCGCGAGTAGCGCATCCGCTGCTCGCGGGTGAGGCCCTCGGGCTCGACCACGGGGAGCCCGGTCTCCTGCCAGGCGGTGATCCCGCCGGCGACCGAGGCCGCGTTCTCGTACCCCAACTCGGACGCGATCGCGTCGGCTGCGCGCGCCGAGCGATTGCCCGTCGCGCAGTACAGAAGCACACGGCTGGAGCGGTCCGGCGCGGCCTCCTCGATCCTCTCGACCAGGTCGCCCTGCGGAATCAGCGTCGCGCCCTCGAGGCGGGAGATCTGCCACTCGTGCGGCTCGCGCACGTCGATCAGGGTCGCCCCTTCGGCGACCTCCTCGCGTGCGGTCTCCGGGTCGACCTCCTCGATCCGGTCCTTCACCTGCTCGAGCGGCTCCGCGACAGTGGCCAAGAACTAATTCTCCTAAATCTGATCTGGATTTGCGCCTTCAGAGAGTTTAGCGCCGCTCCGGCCGCTTCAGCGAGGCGGAGTTCGGGCGGTCGCCGGCCTCGCCGCCGCTCTACACTCCGGTAGGGATGTACGAGGAGACGACCCTCAACCGCCCCTGCGGCGGGCGCTATGGCGACCTCGTCGAGGCCGTGGGAAACACGCCGTTGGTCGAGCTTCCCCGCATCTCCCCGAAGCCCGGGGTTCGCATCTACGCCAAGCTCGAGGGCCGCAATCCCACCGGCTCGGTCAAGGACCGGGTGGCGAAGGCGATGATCGAGGACGCCGAGGCGCGCGGGGCGATCGAGCCAGGCCAGACGATGCTCGAGCCGACCTCGGGCAATACCGGGATCTCGCTGGCGATGATCTGCCGGCGCCGGGGCTATCCGCTGAAGGTCGTCATGCCGGACAACGTGACCGAGGAGCGGACCCAGCTGCTTCGCATGTACGGGGCGGAGATCGTGGCCTCCGAAGGGGCCAAGGGCTCGAATGGCGCCGTCGAACTGGCCCTTGAGATGGCCGAGCGCGACGCCTCCTACTACATGCCGTATCAGTACGGGAACGAGGCCAACCCGAGCGCCCACTACGAGGGGACCGGCCCGGAGATCCTCGAGGAGCTCGATCAGGTGGCGGCGTTCGTCGCGGGGCTCGGCACCGGCGGAACGCTGATGGGAGTGGGGCGGAGGCTCAAGGAGCACGACCCCGAGACCAGGATCGTGGCCGCCGAGCCGATGCAGGGCGAGCTCGTCCAGGGCCTGCGGTCGCTCGATGACGGCTTCATTCCGCCGATCATCGACCTGGCGCTGCTAGACCGGAAGATCATGGTCTCCAATCACGACGCGATCGTCTGGACGCAGCGGCTGCTGCATGAGGAGGGCCTCTTCGCCGGCGTCTCCTCGGGCGCGGTCGCCCATGTCGCCGTGCGGATCGCCGACGAGCTGGACGAGGGAAACGTCGTCTTCCTCGTTCCCGACGACGGTTGGAAGTACCTCTCCTCCGGCGTCTACACCAAGCCTGTCGAAGAGCTCGAGGGGATCGATTCCACCGTCTGGTGGTAGCCCGCCCCCGGATGGCCGACTTCGCCACGCAGGGCCTGGATCACGTCGCGATCACGGTCGCCGACCTGGACCGGTCCGAGCGCTTCTATGCCGAGGTCCTCGGGCTCGAGCGTGTCCGACCTGAGTGGGATCCGCCCCGGATGATGGCGGCGAACGGGAGCGGGATGGCGCTGTTCCCGGCCGATGAGCCGGGCACGAGCGCCCCGCACCTCCTTCATGTGGCGTTCCGCCTCGATCGTGTGGGCTTCGATGCAGCCCGGCGGGCACTTGCCGATCGCGGGATCGAGACCCGCTTTTCCGATCACGGGAGCGCCCACTCGATCTATTTCCCCGATCCCGACGGCCACCGCCTGGAGCTGACCACCTACGAGGTCTGACTGTGCCCCCCGAGGGTGCGAGCGACCGGCCCCAGTTCGCTGACTTCGATTCGCGGGGATATCGGACGGTCGACCCGCTGACCGGCTACCGGGAGTGGGTGGCGACGTATGAGCAGACGGTCGAAGGCGCGATGGACATCGAGCTCCTCGAGGTGCTCAGCCAGCCATCCTGGCCGCGGATTCGCCGGGCTGCGGATCTGGGCTGCGGCACGGGCAGGACCGGTGCCTGGCTGTGCGAGCGAGGCGTGCCCGAGATCGACGGTGTCGATATCTCGCAGGAGATGCTGGCTCTCGCCAGGGGGCGCGGCATCTATCGGGCGCTGAGCGAGGCCGACGTGGCCGCGACCGGCATGGACTCGGAGGCCTACGACCTGGTGATCAGCTGCCTGGTCGACGAGCATCTGCCCACCGTCGAGCCGCTGTACTCGGAGGCGTGGCGCATCGGTCGTCCCGGGGCGACCTGCGTGCTCGTGGGATACCACCCGCAGTTCATCATGGCGTCGGGGATGCCGACCCATTTCGAGAGCGCCTCGGGTGAGCAGGTCGCGATCGAAACCCACATCCACCTGCTGAGCGAGCACCTCCAGGCCGGTCTCGGCGCCGGCTGGAGGCTCGCCGAGATGCACGAGCGCCTGATCGACGACAGCTGGCTCGAGCTGAAACCTGGCTGGGCGCCGTTGCGGGGACAGCCCGTGTCGTTCGCGCTCGCCTGGCAGAAGCCGAGCTCGTGAGCCGGGGATCCGGCGCTCAGGTCACCTCGCGAAGCTCGCCGGTCTCGACGTCGTAGACGAAGCCGCGAACGCTGTCCGTCCGCGGGATGAACGGGCTGTCCTTGATCCGCTGGATCGAGTCGCGGACGTCCTGGTCGAGGTCTGGGAATGACCGCGCCTCCCACGGCGGCCGCTCCCCCGCCTCGGCCTCGAGCTTTTCGGCGAACTCGTCGTCGTCGAAGGTCAGCATCCCGCAGTCCGTGTGGTGGATCAGCATGATCTCCTCAGTGCCGAGGAGGTGCTGGGAGATGGCCAGTGAGCGGATCTCGTCGTCGGTGATCACCCCGCCGGCGTTGCGGATCACGTGAGCGTCCCCCAGCTCCAGGCCGAGGATCGGGTACGGGTTGAGGCGGGCGTCCATGCAGGCGACGACGGCAATCTTCTTAGCCGGCGGGAGCGCCAGGTCGCCCTTGTCGAAGCTCTGCGCGAAGCCCTCGTTGTTTCTCAGGAGATCGTCCGTGGTGCTCATCTGCTTCCTCCTCGTATAGGTCGAGGGCTCCGTACCCCACACGCCGCTTCCTCATGCCCGCGGATGGAATCTCTGACGTAGTGTTGCCGCGCGATGAGCGTCCAGAGCGCCGCCCTCGAGCGAGTTGCCGAGCGGGTCCGTGGGCTGGCCGACGACTACGAGCCGCCCAGCTTCGATCACGTCCCGGACCCCGACGCTGCGCTGTTCCTCTGCGCGGTCGACCACAAGACCGGATATCGCGGCCGCTACCTGGTGGGGGGCCGCGGCCCATACGAGGGCAGCGCGCTGATGTGGGCGGTGGGTCTGAGAGCAGCGGAGCGCGTGCACGATCTGCTGCGGGCGAGGCGGCTGAGCGAGATCACCGGCGCGCGGGTTGCCGAGCTCTTCCGCATCGGCGGCGAGACCGTGGCCGATCCCGATCGGCGCGCCGCCCTGTGGCGCGAGCTGGCGGAGGGGTTGAACCGCGACTACGAGGGATCGGCCGCGGCGCTGCTCGCGGCGAGCGAGGGGCGGCTCGCGGGTGTCGGGGGGCTCGTGCCGCGGCTGTCCTCGTACGAGGCCTACGCGGATCCGCTGGCGAAGAAGGCGTACCTGTTCGCGAAGATCTGCGAGCGCCGAGGATGGCTCGACGTCTCAGATCCCGAGCACTGGGAGGTCTGCGCGGACAACGTGCTGATGCGGCTCGCCCTCCGCTCGGGGCTGGTCGAGCCGGCGGCGGTGGAACCGGTTCGCGGAGCCACGCGGGCAGCTTTGAAGCGGCTGGCGGAGGACGCCGACCTCTCCCCACCGGTGCTCGACGACCTCCTCTGGGAGCTGGGACGCGACAACCCCGACCTCCTGGGTCGAGATGGCGGCGACCTCCACGAGCCCGAGCGCGACCCGGAATCGGCCTGGTACTGAGCGCGTGAACCGGCGTTGGCCCGCTGCTAGCCTCGGCTGGGCCGTGCGGATCCCTCAGCCGATGGTCGACGAGATCGTGGCCCACGCGCGTGAGGACGCGCCGAACGAGTCCTGCGGGTTGATCGGCGGGCGCGACGGACAGGCGACCAGCCTTCACCGAGCGAGGAACGAGTTCGCGAGCCCGCTCCGCTACAACGTCCATCCCGCCGACCTGCTGCGGATCACGACCGAGATCGAGCGGCGCGGCGAGGAGCTCGCCGGCATCTACCACTCACACACCCGCAGCGAGGCGTACCCGTCGCAGACCGACGTCAACCTCGCCGCCAACTGGCCGGATCCCCTCTACCTGATCTGCTCGCTGGCCGACCCCGAACGTCCGGTCGTCCGCGCGTTCGCGATCCGCGGCGGAGCGATCGAGGAGGCGGACCTGGAGATCGAGGCGCCGTAGTGGCCTCGGTCGAGGGACCTCTCGCCTGCCCCCACTGCGCTCGCAAGCACGGGCTCGATGAGCGTTTCTGCAGCGAGTGCGGGATGCCCCTCGTATACGTCGGGCGCCGCGACGAGGAGCCGATCACCGAGGCGCATGAGCGGGCGCGCAAGGTCAAGTCCCAGTACACCGGCGGCGAGCTGGTCAAGGTCGCCGGCGGGCGCCACCAGGCCGAGGCCGAGCTGATCCAGGGCATGCTGCTCGAGCACGGGATCCCGAGCGTGCAGCGGCGGACCCGCGGCTTCGACGTCCCGGACTTTCTGGCCGCCGGGCCGCGCGACATCCTGGTCCCGGAGGCGGCTGCGGAGGATGCCAACGCGCTGCTCGGTGAGGCCGCGGCCCGGGTGGGCGGGGTGCCGGTCGCATCGGCAAGCCCGTCCAGCACCGGCGTGCGGCCCGGGCGGCTCCTCGCCGGAGTCCTGATCGCGCTGGCGGCCGCCGCGCTGATCGTCTGGGCCCTTTACCAGCTGGTGGCCTGAGTCTCCCCGAGCGGCGGATCAGTCGAACTCCAGCGGTGGCGCCAGCGCCTCGTCACGGGCGCGTGCGCGCGGCACCTCCTCGCGGAGGTAGCGACGCCAAACTCGCTCGATCTCCGGCATCGGCGCGTCGAATGCCAGTTCGAGCATCGCGCCGGCGCCCCTGCTGTGGACGCGCGATGCGAGCACGTCGCAGGCGTCGCGACCGCGCTCTCGCTCGAGCAGGTCGAACAGCGTGCCGCCGAGGACGATCGCGTCGCGGGCCGTGGGCGGGAACGCCGGCGGCCTTCCCTCTCGCAGGCGAGTATTCACCGCGGCCCGGAATAGCGGAACCTGCCCGGCGTAGTACTGGGCGGCCCCCTCCACCAGCCAGGTCCACCGCAGGTAGCGACCGAACCGTCGCGGGCCCCATGGCGGGGGCAGCTTCTCGTTGTTCGCCCCCAGCACCACCTGGACGTAGAGCCGCTCCGCGGTCCCGAGGAGAGCCGCCCGGGAGTGCTCGCCCGCCGCCCTCCGCTCGAGATAGTCGTCATTGAGCACGTGCAGCTCAGTCGCCATCGCCCAGCCGGCGAGATAGCGGCGCGCGGCCGGCGCCGCCGCCATCCGGGCGGCGGGGAGGTATGGGTGCGCCGCCGCCAGCCACGCCGGCGTCGGATGGACGATGACGGTGACCTTGGCCGGGGCCTCGGCGAAGCGTTCCTCGAGGCGCAGCCGCAGGTCCTCGAGGGAATCGAGGGTTCGCTGCGCCGACTCGGTGTCCTCGGTCTCGTGGCGGGCCGTGAAGCTCAGCGACTCGGTCTCCACCCAGGCCATGCAGACGAGCCTAGTGCAGCTAGCGGTGTCCCTGGACCTCGACCACCTGCTGGAACGTCGGCCGATTGATCCAGTGGATGGGCGGTTGGGTGATGCCGCCCGTGGCCGTGTGGCGGACCGCGTCGTTGCAGATCTGGGGGCCGCCGAGATCGCAGTTCCCTCTCGGATAGAGCTCCTCGTTGGATCGGTGCCGAAGCGCCTTCGCCAGCGAGCTCGTGAGCGCGTTGCGACAGTCGGCGAGCTTGCCGCGGCCGCAATAGCGCCGCGAGTAGGGGTCGGTGACCGGGTCGCGCAGCACCCGCCGCAGGTCCTTCTCCACGTACCCGTACCAGCCGGAGCCGTAGGCGGAGCCACCCGGGTTGGGCTCGTTGTCGATGCCGATCATCCCTTGAATCCCCTGGAACAGGGGGCCGCCGAGCGCCGGGCGGAACTGCGCCTTGACCAGGCGCGGCCACCAGGCGTCCATGATCCTGATCGCCTTCGCGCTGTCGTAGCTCCCGCTGCGGTCGGCGTCGCGTCGGTGGGCGCCCTTCCGACGCCAGGCGCCGAGCGTCTTGACCGCCTCACGGATCTTCCTGTCCTTGATCTGCTTGCCGCTTCGAATCACCTCGAGCGCGCGCCCGAGCACCCGCGAGCCGCGGAGGTCAACCGTGCCGGCGTCCTCCATCGCATCCACCAGCTCGGCCCTGGCCATGGTCCCATCGCCGGCGATCCGCGCCTCGATCCTCTGGTCGAGGGAGTCCACACGGTGAACCGGGGTGAACGACCAGTTCTCGTCGGCGCCGCTGTACTGGGGCGCCTGCTTGTTGTTCCAATTGCTCAGGTAGCCGCGAGCCGGGTCGATCGCCTGCGGGTGCTCTTCGAAAGGCGCCTGCTGCGACGTATGGGTCTCGGGGTCGAAGCCCTGCCACAAATACTGCGGCTCGCCGAGCACGGGCAGCGACGGGTCGACGTTCGGAGGACGAACCGGGTTGTCGCCCGAGTTGAAGTAGGCGATGTGCTCGTCGTCCGCGTAGAACCAGTTGAACGTGTAATCGATCAGGTTCGCCGCCTGCTGGTAGTCCTCGGGGCCCTGGATCTCGTCCGGGCTGTTGAACCGGGCGAAGCCGATCGCGGAGTCGGCCTCGTGGAAATAGGTCGATCGAAGCTGCGTGTAGGCGACGGGCTCGCCGTCGAGCATCGCCCGATGGCTGACGATCCCGAGCGGGGTGCGGAGCGCCCTCAGTGTCTCGGTCCCGGCCGGCGTCGGATCGATCGGGTTCGGCGCCCAGCTGTTGGTGCGCTCCAGCACCTCGAACGGCAGGCACTCGCCGTCGTAGAGGTAGTGGCCCGACTCGAGCGTGGGGGTGCCCCCGCCGGGCTCGCACAGCTTCAGGGCATAGGTGTCGATGATGTCCTGGCCGGCCGAGGTGGCGCTCCAGGCGTAATCCTGGCCCCGGCCGAGCAGCACATAGAGACTGACTCCGGCAAAGCCGGCGCCGCGGGCGTCGAGAGCCGGTCCATCGGCAGTCGCCGGAGCGTGGATGTCCTGCTCCATCAGGATCTGCGGAGCGAAGTAGCTCACCTGGGGGCCCATGACCGCGATCGGGTGACCGCTGGCGGTCTCCTGGCCCGAGACCAAGAGGGCGTTCGAGGCGCCCTCCAGCGAGGCGATGCCCTTGAACAGCGGGCGGCGCGCGGCCGCTGCCGTCACCGCGCCGTCGGGCACGACGATCGGCTCCGCCTCGAGCGTGCCCGGGTCGGGCAGCGCCGTGCCCTCCGGGTTCGCCGGCGGGATCCCGTAGGGGAACGGGTCATCGATCGTCGTGGGGGTCTCGGCGTCGTTTGCCGAGCGGAAGTCCGACCAGACCGCCGAGCCGGCCGCCTCGCCGAAGCGTTCCTGCGCGCGCTGCAGGATCAGCGCGGACTCGAGCTCGCCGCCACCGCCGCGCCCGAAGATGCCGGCGACCAGGGAGGCGGTGGCGATCACGTCCGTCACCTGCCACGGATCCGGTCCCAGAGGCCTGTTCAGCGCCAGCGGCGCATACTCGCCCGGGATCATGCTTCCGGGCGCGTCGACCGGCGGACCCACCCGCGCCTCGGCGATGTACTGGTTGATGCCGTCGACGTAGTTCTGGACGTCCTGCTGGACCAGGGCGCCGTCGGCCCCGTAGATCTCATCGGCCTGGTCGAACTGCTGCTGCAGCTCTGCCTCGGTGTACGGGGTCGTGCGCCAGACCGAGCGGTCCATACCGGCGTTCGACCCGCCGAGGAACGAGGAGAGCTGGGCCCGGCCGGCGTGACGCTCGAGATCCATGAAGAAAAGCCGGTCCTCCGCTGCCACGTAGCCGGACCCGAACATCGCGGCCGACCGGTCCGCGCCGTAGATGTGAGGGACGCCGAAGGCCGAGTCGCGCACGATGGTCACGTCGTCGCAGTGCGGTGAGTTGGCGGAGGGGGAGCTGACGACGGCGCAGTTCGGGGTGTACTGCTGGGCGTCGGCATCGTCGGGCGGCACCCCGAAGCTGGCGTCCTTGAAGAGCTGATCGACCTGGGTTTCGGTGAGCCCCGGCGCCTCGTAGACGAGGTCGGCGTACAGCCCGAGCTGATCGTCGTTGTGAGGCGGGCGCGTGCCGGCGACCAGGAACTGGAGGATCTCCTGAAAGCCGGCGAACCCGTTCTCCCCCGGCGGCAGGATGTTGCGGAAGCCGCCGAAGTCGTTCTCCTGGTACTCGCCGGGCGGCGGAGCCTGCGCTGTGGCGGCAGCGGGTAGGACCGCGATCAGCGCAATCAGCGCAACGGCCGTTGTGAGCGCTCTCCGTGCGTGGTCCCCGTGATTCCCGTCCATGCCATATGCCGCGCTGCGGCGGGTCTCCCCCCGAACCCGGCGCGAGTATATCCAGGTGCCTACAGCCCCTCCGCCGCGCGAGCTCGCTCGTAGTCGAGCTCGGTCCGGACGCCACGGTCCTCCAGCGCCGAGCGCGCGCCCTCGAGCCCGTCGCTGTCGGCGACTGCGGCCGCGAGCGGCGCCCACTCGTCCAGGGCCGTCCGCGGGTCGCAGAAGAAGGTCAGGGCGCCGATCGGGGTCAGGTGGACGGTGCGGCGACCCTCCCTGATCGGAACCTCGCCGACCTCGCCGCGGACGCAGCGCACCACCTGCAGGCTGGCCTCGGTGTAGGAGCTTCTGGCCGCCACCTCGATCTCGTCGGCGACGCCGGGCTCAACGCCCCAGACGCCGCTCCAGGCACCGGCGCGGGCGGCAGCCGCAACCCGCACGATCACCTCCTCCGCGGTCAGCTCACCGTCGCAGCCCGCACCCACGACCGCGAGCAGCGGGGAGAGCTCCTCGGTGGCGGCCGCGACCGTCGCCGCCAGCATCACGGCGTCGCACAACGGGCTCGCCAGGCCAGGCTCGGCTCCGCTGGCGATGATGTCGCCACCGACGTCGGCACAGATCACCAGGTCGCAGCCGAGCTCGCGTGCCGCCGTCGCGATCCCATCGGCGGCGCCGTGTACCCCGGCGGCGACGTCGATCAGCACCGTCTCGGCACCGAGATGCTCGGCCATCAGCGCCTCGGAGAAGCGCACCCCCTCGGACGTGCTCGTCCCGCCGTCGGCCAGGACGGCGTGATCACCGATCCGGCGCCCGCCGCGGATCTCATCCACCGGCCGCGGCCCGGGACGGGGATCGATCACGATCCGTTCCCAGGGCACGCCCCCGAGGACGAACTCGGTCCTCATCGCCTCGCACAGGCGGGCCACGGCCAGCGCGCCGACCACGTCGCCGCCGCCCCCGGCGCCGAGGACCAGCGCCCTGGTGGCGCCGGAGAGGAGCTCGGTCAGCGAGCTCAGGCCGGGACGGCCGTGGCCTCGCCGCAGATCTCGCGGATCGCGCCGGCGGCCCGGTCGAACTCCTCGTCGGCCATCACCGGTGTGCCCTCGAACGGCAGCTCGCGGTCGATCTCGACCCACGAGCGACAGCCGTGGTACTCGTCGCGGACCCTGACCGTGACCGGTCGGGGGATCCGGTGCACCCGCAGCAGCAGCACGTGCAGCGGGTGGCGGCGCTTCCAGTTCAGTCGCTTCTGGGCGTAGTCCTGGGTCCAGACGTGGAACGGGGACAACGCCTCGACGATCCGAGGGTCGTCGGTGGTCCAGTGGTCCGCCACCTCGGCCCAGGCCCGGATGCGGACGCGGTCGGGCTGCGCGATGCCGCCGTCGGCGAGCAGCGCCCTGGGCGGCGGCTCCTCGTCCGGCCACACACCCTCCTCGAGCGCGCGGCGGAGCTCAGGGTGGTGCGACTGGCGCACCAGGTCGTTCCGCTGATGATCAAACGTGGGATAGAGGAAGAATTGCTCGTACTCGAGCTCGAAGTGCTTGTTCTCCTCGCGAATACCGCCCTTGCGCAGGGTCACCAGCTGCTCGCCCTCGGACAGGGCGCGCACCGTGACAGCCCACTCTTTGAAGGCAATAGGCATTGAGGTCAGTTGCTCGAAAGGATCGAAATGGACGCTTGGCCGGGAGTAACTGCCCGTTTGGTGCGGCGTTCTGCCGGCCGGCGAGCGGAAGTTTAGAGGAGCATGAGCGATTCGCCAAATTTGTGATCACAGGCACGTGCCGCTACGTCAAGCCATCTTCGCTTGACCATGCGAATTACCTACCGCTCGGGACCGCAAAAATCGCTCTGCAAGGAGTCTTGTAGGCGCATAACCGGCGCACCGAGCGGGTCTACGCTGCCAGGAGTGAAGGCAGCGCGACGCTTCATCGTCAGGCTGATCGGGGCGATGCGGCTACTGGCCCGAGACGACCGCATCCCTAAGCCGTTGCGCTGGGTGGCCGGGATCGCCCTGCTTCCGATCCCCGGTCCCTTCGATGAGGTCGTGCTCGTTCTGGTCGCACCGCTGTTCTTCACCCTCTACCGCGAGCCCATGCGCGACGCCTGGGACCGCGCGGGGTCGGGTCGGCGCTCCTGAGCGGGCGCTCAGGAGATGACCAGGAGGATCGCCACGGCCCCCGGCTTGCGACGGCGGCCGGGCCCCGGGAACGGCTTCATGAAGGGGAATCCGCCCGCTCGAGGAAGCCGAACAGCAGGTCGTTCACGCTCTCAGGGGCCTCGATCTGGCACCAGTGTGCAACGCCCGGGAGGATCGCCAGCTCGCAGGAGGGGATCGCCGCCGCGATCGCCTCCGCCTCGCTCGGCGGTCCGACGGCGTCGTGCTCGCCGGCGAAGGCGAGCGCCGGGCAGCCGAGATGGCCCGGATCCACCATGCTGCCTCGTGCGGCGGCGAGCGCCGCCTCGGCGTAGCTGGGGGGGTCGTTGGCGGCGATCAGGGCCACGAGCAGGCCATGCACGGCCGGGAGCTCGTGCCGGAAGGCCTCGGTGAGCCCGCTGAGGGCGACGGCCTCGGCGATCTCGTCAATGCGGCCGGCTCGGGCCAGGCGGGCTCGCTCCTCGAGCCCCGCCTGCATCGTGGCCGGCCACTCGAGGGCGCCGCCGAGGAGCGCCAGCGCCCAGACTCGCTCGCCCAGGAGAAGGGCGGCGCGCTCGGCGACCATCGTCCCGACAGAGTGGCCGACGAGGGCCACGCGCTCGAGGCCGAGCCGGTCGCACAGTCGGACCAGGTCGTCTGCCCATAGCTCGATCGAGTAGGGGCCCGCGGGCTTCGAGCTGCGCCCGGCCCCGCGGGCGTCGTAGGCGATCGCCCGGTAGCCGCGCTCGGCGCCGCCCGCGAGCTGGGCGCGCCACCCATAGGCGGATCCCCCGAGCCCATGCGCGAACACGACGGCGGCCGCTCCGCCGCCCATCTCGTCGTACGCAAGCTCGATCTCCCCGAGGCCGACCTTCCCGCTCACGTGAGCACGATCTCAGATTCGCGGTACTGCCGCGCCGTTGCGTGTGGAGCCCGGGCCGGCGAGAATGCCGCCATCGCATGGATCGGGCGAGGGAAGGCACGCCGGGGAGCATCAAGGGCGAGGTGCCGTCCGCGGACGCCGACGAGCAGGCCACGCTGGAGGCGCTCCGCCGCGGGGACGAGGATGCCTTCCGCCGGCTCGTCGCCGCGCACGAGCCGGTGTTGATGCGGCTTGCCTTGGCCCACGTGCCGAGCCGCGCGGTCGCCGAGGAGGTGGTCCAGGAGACCTGGCTGGGGGTGCTCACCGGCCTCGATCGATTCGAGGGGCGTTCGTCACTTCGGACCTGGATCGTGAGCATTCTCCTCAACAATGCGCGGACGCGGGGCAAGCGCGAGCGCCGAACGCTGCCGTTCTCGCTCCTGCGCCGCGACGACGTGGAGGGGCGCGACGAGCCCGTGGTGCCCCGCCGGCGCTTCCAGCGCCGAGGCGAGTACGCCGGACAGTGGGCGCGGCCGCCGGTCGACTGGCAGTCCCCGGAGGAGCGGCTGGCGACCCACGCCGCGCGTGGCGTGATGCTCGAGGCGATCGCCATGCTGCCCGAGCGGCAGCGAGAGGTGATCGCCCTTCGTGACATCAGCGGATGGTCGGCGGCCGAAACGTGCAACGCGCTCGGCCTGAACGAGACCAACCAGCGGGTGCTGCTGCACCGAGCGAGATCGAAGGTGAGGATGGCCCTGGAGAAGCACTTCGCCGCCACCGGGAGCGGCTCGACGGGCGAGGGGGGCGGGCGATGAACCTTGCGACCCGCCCGCTCGTCTGTCGCGAGCTGGTCGAGCTGGTCACCGACTACCTCGAGGGGCGGCTCTCGGCCGCGGACCGGTCCAGGTTCGAGGAGCACCTCGACGAGTGCGACGGGTGCACCGCGTACGTCGAGCAGATGCGGAGGACGATCGAGGCGCTCGGCCACATTCCGGAGGAGTCGCTCTCCCCCGAGGCCGAGCGCGAGCTCTTGGCGGCTTTTCGGGACTGGCGCGCCGACGCCAGCTAGTGCCGTCCGTGCCCGCCGCCGCCGGGGGTCTCGATCCGGAGGCGGTCGCCGGAAGCAAGCTCGCCGCTCGCCTTCGACGGCAGCTCTGAGTCGTTCAGCAGGTTGCGCCCGGGCGCTCCGTCGGCACCCCCGTCGCGGCCCCTCGGGGGGTGGCGGCGGCGCTCGGTGATCAACGTGAATGCCATTGGCTCGAGCGCCTCCACCTCACGGACGATCCCGTCGCCGCCGCGGTGGCGGCCTGTGCCGCCGCTTCCCCGCCGGACCTCCAACCGGCGCACGCGCAGCGGGTACTCCGTCTCGAGCGCCTCCACGGGGGTGTTGAGCGTGTTCGACATCGCGACGTGGACGGCGCTGGGACCGTCGGCGTCGGGACACGCGCCCTGGCCGCCGCCGATCGTCTCGTAGTACGTGAACGACCTTCCGGCCAGGGTCAGGTTGTTCATCGTGCCCTGGCCCTGGGCGGGTGCCGGCGTCGCCTGCCCGAGGGCGTCCAGCACCAGGTCCGCGATCCGGCTCGAGGTCTCGACGTTGCCGGCCGCGACCGCGGCCGGCGCGGCGGCGTTGAGCAGGCAGCCCTCCGGGGCGATCACCTCGACCGGACGATGGGCCCCGGCCGACGGGGGCGCGTCGGGGTCGATCAGCACCCGCACCGCGAAGAACGCGGCCGACTTCGTTACCGGCAGCGGACAATTGAGGTTGCCCTCGAGCTGCGAGTCGGTTCCGGTGAAGTCCAGGCGCAGCCGCTCCCCATCGATCGTTGCCCGCAACCGCAGGGTGGCGTCCTCACCTCCATGGCTGCCTGCCTCGAGCACGTCCTCGGCGTCCCAGCTCCCGTCGGGCAGCTCCGCCAGCCGGGCGCGGGTGCGACGCTCGGAGTAGTCGAGGATCTCGGCCATGGCGCTTTGGAGCAGATCGAGGCCGTGGCGTTCGACCAGCTCGCAGAGCCGCCGCTCGCCGGTCAGGTTCGCGGCCCGCTGCGCCCGGAGGTCGGCGAGCCGCTGGGGCGGATCTCGCATCGCCTCTGCGAACCCGCGGAGGACGTCGTCGGTCGCTCGCGTGGGCGGGATCACCACCCCCTCGTCCTCGAGCCGCGTGGAATCGGCCGGCATGCCGGCGGGGGTGGGGCCGCCGACATCGGCGTGATGGGCGCGGCTGGCCGCGAACCCGACCAGCCGGGTGTCCTCGCCCTCGTCTCCGCCATCACGATCGACGAAGATCGGCGAGATCAAGGTGATGTCCGGGAGGTGGGTTCCGCCGCAATACGGGTCGTTGAGCACCCAGAGGTCGCCGGGGTGCTGGCGCTCGCCGATAACGGCGGCGACCGCGTCGGGCATCGACCCGAGGTGGACCGGGATGTGCTCGGCCTGCATCACCAGCTCGCCCGACGGGTCGAACAGCGCCGTCGAGCAGTCGCGGCGCTCCTTGATGTTGGCCGAATGCGCTGAGCGCACAAGGACTGCGCCCATCTCCTCACAGGCGGCGCGCAAGGCGCCGATAAGGACCTGGAGCGCGACGGGGTCGAGCCGCTCGCTCACGAGACCCTGCCCGCGACCACGGTGCCGTGCGCGTCGACCTTCGCCTCCCAGGCCGGCGGCAGCACCAGGGTCGACTCGGGAAGCTCGAACACGCACGGCCCGCCCGCGCGCGTGCCCTCCTCGGGCTCGCCGCGGAGGACCTCGGCCTCGACCCACTCGCCCCCGAACCGGACTCGGCGGCTGGCACGGGCGAGCCCTCCGGCGGGAGCGGCCTCGGGCGCCGGCCGCGACACGGGCTCGATCAGCGCCAACCGGATGTTCACCAGCTCGACCTGAGCGGCGGGATCCCGATAGCCGTACCGGCGCTCGTGCTCGGCGGCGAAGCGCCCTGCCAGCTCGCTCGGGTCCGCCCGCTCGGTGCCGGCCACCGGCAGCTCGAACGCCTGGCCGCGGTAGCGCATGTCGTAGGTGACCTCGGCCCGCGCCTGCTCGAGGCCCGCGCCGATCGCCCCGCGAAGCGTCGTCACCTCGGCGGCGATCCGCTCGGCACTCAGCGCGCCACCGTGAAGCATCACCGTCCGTGCGGTGTCGCGCCGGCGCTCGGAAGCGATCAACCCCAGCGCCGAGAGCACCCCGCTCGCCCTCGGGCAGAGAATCGTCTCGATCCCGAGCTCCTCGGCGAGCGCGGCCGCGTGCATCGGCCCGGCGCCGCCGAACGGCATGAGGGCGAACCGACGAGGGTCGACCCCGCGCTCGACCGTGACCACGCGAAGCGCTCGGACCATCTCCTGGTTCGCGACCCTGACGATGCCCTCGGCGGTCTCGCGCTCGCTGAGGCCCAGGCGCTCGCCGAGGCCTCCGACCGCGGAGCGGGCCGCATCCACGT
The DNA here is from genome assembly GCA_963788115.1 of uncultured Actinomycetes bacterium. GTDB lineage: Bacteria > Actinomycetota > Thermoleophilia > Solirubrobacterales > 70-9 > CAWBFD01. The sequence goes on along the minus strand of CAWBFD010000002.1, from coordinate 94,561 downwards.
CGAGATCGACGCCGCCCGCCAGGCGCGACTCCGCATCGAGGTAGCCGAGCAGCAGGTTGGCGTCGGTGACCGTCGGCTCGGTTCCTCCGCGCCCGTAACAAGCGGGCCCCGGCTCGGCCCCGGCCGAGCGGGGCCCCACGCGCAACGCTCCCCCGGGGTCGCGCCAGCCGATTGAGCCACCGCCCGCACCGACCGTGTGCACGTCGACCATCGGCAGCTGGATCACGCGCCCACCGATCTCGCGCGAGTCGGTTCGGCGGACGCTTCCGCCCTCGACCACGCACACGTCGCACGATGTCCCGCCCATGTCGAGCCCAAGGGCGTTGCCGTCCCCGGAGACGCTCGCGACCAAGCTGGCGCCGACCGCCCCCCCGGCCGGGCCCGAGAGCACCGTTTGCGAGGCCGAGCGGGCCGCCTCGTCGGCAGGGGCGACGCCGCCGGAGGACTTGATCACCAGCGGCCGCGGCAAACCCCGCTCGTCGGCCGCGTCGACGAGCCGGCCGAGGTAACGGGCGAGGAGGGGGGAGAGGTAGGCGTCGATCACGGTGGTGGAGCAGCGCTCGTACTCGCGAAACTGAGGCAGGACCTCGTGTGAGGCGGACACGTGAACGTCCGGAAGCGCCGCCCGCAGGCGCTCGGTGATCGCGCGCTCGTGCGCCGGCTCGAGATACGAGAAGAGCAGGCAAACCGCCACGGACTCGACCGGGCTTTCACCGAGCTCACTCGCGAGGCGCCCGAGCTCCTCCTCCGCGAGCGGCTCGATCACGCCGCCCGCCGAGACTCGCTCGCGCACCTCGAAACGGAGCTCAGTCGCCGCGAGCGGCGCCGGCTTCGGCGCGCACAGGTGGTAGAGCTGGGGCCGGTTCTGGCGGGCGACGTCGAGCAGGTCTGCGAACCCGGCGGTCGTCACCAGCGCGGTCCGGGCGCCACGCTCCTCGAGCAGCGCGTTGGTCCCGACGGTCATCCCGTGGGCGAAGACCTCGACCGCGTGAGGCTCGGCGCTGGCCCGCTCCAGCACGGCCTCGACGGCGGCGAGCACCCCACGCGACTGGTCGCTCGGCGTGGTCGGGGCCTTCGCCGTGTGCAGGGCGTGGCCGTCGTAGAGCACGGCATCGGTGAACGTCCCGCCGACGTCAACGCCAAGCAGCATGCCCCCTATTCAACCGCCAGCCGAAGACGAGCGGGACCGCTCCGGGACGTTCAGCCAGCACGTACGGAGTGGAGCGCCCCGGTGGGATGCCGAGGCGCTCCCTCCGACCCCCCAAGACCTATGCCGCGACGCCGACTTCTCTTCGCGTCCCGTTGTGCCGCTCCGCGACCGCAACCGGCATCGGGATCTCCGCCTTCTCGAAGGTGTCCTCGAGGTGCTTGTGCGACGGGCAGTAGTCACGCCCCGGCAACGGCTCGCGCTGGCACGGCGTGCCCCGACGTGTGTGGGCATTGCAGTGGCGCGGCGGCCCTCCAGGCGCGACGCCGTCCGGGAGCGACTCGAAATACTGGAGGGCCAGCCGCATGTTGCGCTCGATGACGATCCAGACCCGCAGCTGGTCACCCATGGCGAAGTGCATGCGGACGTCGTTGAACAGGGCCCGCGCGGGCCGCGCGAAATAGCGGCGATCGTAGGCGAGCCTGCGGATCGCGGCCTCGCACGAATCGAGCACCCTCTGGCGGCCGGAGACCCCGCGGGGGTTGGGCTCGTCATCGATGATTCGGGGCGCGAGCTGCCGGTAGATCGAACGGCTGAAGTGATACATCGCCCTTTCGTGTCCTTTTGGTGGCCTTCTGGTCTAGTCCGGTTGAGCTAATGGCTCATCCGATTGGATGACTATACCCTAGTTCGACCGGGCGTAAACCAGACGGACGGAAGGCCTACTCTGCGCCGCTGAGATGGGGAGGTGTCCGCCGAACGGCGTCAGTCCCAGCGTTCGCGACGCAGGTCCCCATCCGGATCCATCACGAGGTGGATCCCGTCCAGGTCCGGGTCGCGGCTGGGATAGTCCGATCGGCGGTGGGCGCCGCGCGTCTCGCTGCGGGCGAGCGCGGCGCGCGCCACCAGACGGGCGAGCGGGTAGGGGTCCTCGGCGAGGTGGGCAAGCGAAGCGGCGTCGCGGCGGGGTCCGGCGCAGCGCCAGACCGCCTCGCGCGTGGCCTCGGTGGGTGGATCGAAGCGCCAGGTGGGAACCGCGGACGGGCGGCCGCGATCCGGCTCACGCGCGGCCGCCTCGGCCGCCCGAGCCCCGAAGACGAAGCACTCGGTCAGGCTGTTGGAGGCGAGGCGGTTGGCCCCGTGCAGCCCCGTGCAGGCACACTCCCCGACCGCGAAGAGCCCGGGGAGGCTCGAGCGCCCGTCGAGGCCCGTGACGACGCCACCGATCAGGTAGTGCGAGGCCGGGGCCACGGGCACGGGCTCACGGGCAGGATCGAGCCCGGCTGCGCGGCAGGCCGCGAACACGTTGGGGAATCGGGCCTCATCGATCGAGGTCAGGTCGAGCCGCACGTGCTCGGCGCCGTCGGCGTCCATGCGGTCGAGGACGGCGGCCGTCACCTGATCGCGAGGCGCGAGCTCGTCGGTGAAGCGTCGGCCGGCCGCGTCCAGGAGGGTCGCTCCCTCGCCGCGGACCGCCTCGGTGATCAGGGCGCCATCGCCCTCGGCGCTGCCGACTGACAGGGCGGTCGGGTGGAACTGGCAGAACTCGAGGTCGGCGAGCTTCGCCCCCGCGGCGTGGGCCAGGACGGCCCCGGCCCCGACCGCGCCCCACGGGTTGGTCGTCCGCCGCCAGAGCGCGGCGGCGCCACCGGTGGCGAGCACCGTCGCCCGTGCGACGATCGCGCCGGCGTCGGTGACCACCCCGGCGCAGCGGCGGCCGTCGCTCCAAAGTGCCAGAGCCGAGGTGCGCTCCAACGTCTCGACCCTTGGCTCTGCGGCCGCCAGCTCGGAGAGCCGCGCAGTGATCGCCCGCCCCGTCTCACTCCCGCCGGCGTGCACGATTCGTCGGGCGGAGTGCCCGCCCTCGAGCCCGAGCGCGAGCGAGCCGTCGGGATCGGTGTCGAAGCGAACGCCGCGATCGAGCAGCCCGGCCACCGCCTCCCCTGCCTCCGCCGTCAGCACGTCGACCGCGGAGGGGCGACAGAGCCCGCGCCCCGCGTTCAGCGTGTCGTCCGCGTGGCGGGCCGGGGAGTCGTCCGGGGCGAGCGCCGCGGCCAGGCCCCCCTGAGCGAGGTAGCTGGCGCTCTCGGACAGCGGCTTTCGCGAGACCAGCATCGTGCGCGCGCCCGCCTCGGCGGCCCGGATCGCCGCGAACAGTCCGGCCGCGCCGGCGCCGACGACTACGACATCGCACTCGCTTGTGGCCTCGCTCGCTCCCACGTGCTCCCTGCCGTGCTCGGGCGCCGGTACCGTACCGGCGCGAACCTCCGTGGCGACGGCCTCCGGCGGCGGGCGAGTGCCTTCAACATGACCATCTACGTCCACCACCCCTCATCGCTCGAGCACGACACGGGGCCACATCCGGAGAACGCGGGGCGGTTGCGGGCGATCGAGGCGGCGCTCCGGGATGCGGGCGAGATGCGACTCGAGCCCGCCGAGGCGCCGGCGGCCACCGAGGAGCAGCTCGAGCGAGTCCACACCGCGGCCCACGTGCGTACCATCGAGGCGCTTTCTGCCCGCGGCGGGGGGATGGTCGACATGGACACGGTTGTGAGCGACGGCTCCTGGAACGCCGCGCTTCACGCGGCCGGGGGCGCGGCGTGGGCCGCGGAGGCCTTGCTCGGCGGCGCTGCACGGGCTGCGTTCTGCGCGTTGCGTCCCCCGGGCCACCATGCCGAGCGAGAGCGCGCGATGGGCTTCTGCCTGTTCAACAACGTCGCCGTGGCCTCGGCCCATGCGCTCGCGGCGTGTGGCGCGGAACGAGTCCTGGTGCTCGACTGGGACGTCCATCACGGGAACGGCACCGAGGCGATCTTCGCCCGCTCCGCCGAGGTCCTCTACGCGAGCATCCATCAGTCGCCGCTCTACCCGGGTACGGGCCCAGCCGAATACGCGGGCGAGGGAGCGGGGGAGGGCTACACGGTGAACCTCCCGGTGGCGCCAGGGTCCGGTCCGGACGAGTTCCTGTCGTTGGTCCAGCACGTGGTCGTGCCGATCGGCCGCGCGTTCGGCACGGATCTGATCGTGATCTCGGCCGGTTACGACGCCCATCGGTCGGATCCGCTCGCCTCGTGCCGGCTCGACGAGGCCGCCTATGCGGACATGACCGCCTCGGTCCGTGAACTCGCCGCGGAAACGGGTGCCCCCGTGCTGATGTGCCTGGAGGGCGGGTACCAACCGGCCGCGCTCGCCTCGTCCGTCGTTGAGACGATCCGGGCGCTGGGCTCGCAAGACCGTCCTCGAAAGGCGCCTCTCGAGCCCGCCGAGGCTCATCTCGCGCGCGGGCGCGAACGCTGGGCCGGGATCTAGTTACGGCTCCAGACGCGGCTTGATCTCGGCCACGAGATCCTCGGTGATCCCCGGTACGCGCTCGAGGTCGTCGACGCTCTCAAAGCCGCCTTCGTCCCGCTGTTTGATGACGCGCTTCGCCTGAGTCTCCGAGAGTCCGAGTCCCTGTAGGTCCTCGATCCCGGCCGTGGAGAGACTGAGCTTTCCCTCGGGCGCCGCCGCCGGTTCACGCGCTGGAGCCGGCGCCGCCCCGGGCCGCTGGGACCGGAGTGGTGTGCCGAGCCGGCGGCGCACCGCGGTCAGCCGCCCCCCGTTGGGCGGTGGCTCGGCCTCACTGCCCACCTGCGCCTCGGGAGCCTCCCGCCGCAGCGTCTCGGCCTGCTGCTCCAGCCGGGCCTGGGCCTCCCGCTTGGCGCGGGTCTCGGCCTGGGCGACGGCATCGCGGAGCTCCGCGTTGGCGCGGCTCTCGGCCTCGCGGCGAACGGCGGCGGTCTGGCGGCGCAGCCAGGCGGCGGCGGCGCTGCGCAGCTCGGCCGCTGATTGCTCGGCCCTGGCGTCCGCGGCCTCGAGCTCTCGCTCTCGGTCCCGCACGCGCGCGGCGGCCTCATCGGTCGCCCATTGCCGTGCACGCTCGGTCTCCTCTTCGATGCGGCGCTCGGCCGTGATTCGAAGGCGCTCCCTCTCGTCGGCGAGCTCGCGCTCGGCATTGGCGACGCTCTGGGCCGCATCGAGGGCTCGCTCGCGGACCGCTTGCAGGCGCTCGTCGGAGCCTTCGACCACGCGCACCTTCGCCTCACGCTCCCGGTCGATCTCCTCCTTTCGCAACCGAAGCTCGGCCATCAGACGATCCTCCGCTGCATCGCGCGCCTCATCGGGCGCCTTTCCCCGGAGTGCGTCGAGCTCTCGCCGCAGGCTGGCCGTCTCCTCCCGCACTCGCCGCTCGACCTCCTCGCGCGCGCGAGCCTCGGCCTCGAGCTGAGCCTGCCGGGCCTCGGTCGCCTGCGCCTCCATCTCTCGGAGCTGACTCAGCGCTTCCTCGATGACTCGATTGGTCTCGGCCTCGCGCGCGGCTGCCTCCCCTTCGCCCTCGGCCCGCAGTGCGGTCTCGACCTCGCGACGAGTCCGCTCCTCGGCCTCCACGCGCGCGCGCTCGGACTGCGATCGGATCCGCTCCTCGCTCTCCTCGCGGACGCGCTCCTCCGTCTCGAGGCGGACCCGCCTCGTCGTCTCCTTCAGACGCTGCTCGAACTCAGCCTCGAGCTCCCTCAGCCGGCCGCGAAGCCACTGGGCTGCGCCCTCGCGCAGCTCGTCGGCCCCCGAATCCGCGTTCCGGTCTGGCGTCTCCCCCATGGGCGCCGGAGGTTACGGGAGATCGGGCGAGCGTTCGCCGGTTCGCTGCTGGATCCAGGAGCGCAGCTAGAGTCTCGTTGCAGGATCCGGGTTGCCAATGGCCAAAGCGAAGCAGAAGCCCGCGCCGCAGAGTGAGGTGAAGCCGGACGGCACCGGACCGGGCGGGGAGGCCGTGCCGGCCGCCGACACGACCCCGAAGAAACTGAAGCGCAAGGTCTTCGAGCGGGAGCTCGAGAAGCTTCAGCGGGAGCTCGTCATCCTGCAGGGATACATCAAGGCCAACGGGTTGAAGGTCGCCGTGATCTTCGAGGGGCGTGACGCCGCGGGCAAGGGAGGCGTGATCAAGCGGATCACCGAGCGCACCAACCCCCGTGTCGTTCGCGTCATTGCGCTCGGGACCCCGACCGAGCGTGAGCGGACCCAGTGGTACTTCCAGCGCTACGTCGCACACCTGCCCGCCGCCGGAGAGATGGTGCTCTTCGACCGCTCCTGGTACAACCGCGCCGGGGTCGAGCGGGTGATGGGCTTCTGCACCGATCACGAGTACGAGGAGTTCATGCGCTCCTGCCCCGACTTCGAGCGCATGCTGGTCCGTTCCGGGGTCACGCTGATCAAGTACTGGTTCTCGGTCTCCGACGAGCAGCAGGAGCGCCGGTTCCAGATCCGGGCGCACGATCCGATGCGGCGCTGGAAGCTGAGTCCGATGGACGTCGAGTCCCGTGAGAAATGGGTGGAGTACTCGCGGGCCAAGGACGAGATGTTCCGCTACACGGACATCACGCAAGCGCCGTGGTACGTCGTGAACGCCGACGACAAGCGCCGGGCGCGGCTCAACTGCATCGCACACCTGCTCTCGATGATCCCGTACGAGGATCTGACCCCTCCGCCCCTGGAGCTCCCGCCCCGGCAACCCGACCCGGGCTACGTGCGGCCCCCGCTCAGCGAACAGACCTTCGTTCCCGAGGTCTACTGACCTCGTGGGCGCCAGGTAAGCCCGGCCGGGCTGTCAGCAAGCGAGAAGCCAGCGCCGACGAACAGGGACTTATCCATCCATGCCATGCATAAGCCCACGTTCGTCGGTGGCTACGGCGAACGGGTGATAGTCTGTATTCGGACTAAATGCCCGCCGCAGCACGAGAGTCGAAAGCGACGCATGGTTCGCGCCAGGGCCTCGGGCGCCGAGCCCCGACTCGGGCGAACATCGGCTTCGAGCTCGCCAAGGCATCGCAGCGCTGGAATGAGCTCCTTGCGGAGGCGTTCGCCGCGCGGGGGTTTCCCGAGGTGCGGCCGGCCTACGGCTCGGTGCTCCTGCCCCTGTTCGAGGAGGATCGCCTGCGAATGGGGGAGCTCGCAGCTCGCTCACGGCTATCGAAGCAGACAATCACCACCCTGGTCCGTCGTGTGATCGCCGCGGGATTGGCGCGCCGCGAGCCCGATCCAGGCGATGGCCGCGCCGCCCGCGTCGAGCTGACCCCGCGCGCGCTCGCCTTCGCCCCGGTTGCCGCCGATGTGGTCCACGGCCTAGAGGGGCAGGTGAAGGCGCGGCTGAGCGACGAGGAGTACCGGGCGTTGCGGGTCGGCCTGCGCGTTGTGATGGATCTCTGACGCCCACTCATTTCCAAAGCCCGGACTGAACCGAGGAGGTAACCGAAGTGAGTACTGCAACCAGCGACGTGGCTCCCTCGCCCGAGGGGGCTATCGAACTGTTCGCCCGGCTGATGGAGGAGGGCGAGCTCGACGCGGCGCTCGCGCTCTACGAGGAGGATGCGGTGTTCCTGCCCGAGCCCGGGAGGCTGGTACGGGGGAAGGAGGAGATTCGCTCGGCGCTCGCGAAGTTCCTGACCCTCAACCCGACCCTGACCGGCAGGATCGAGAAGGTCGTTCCTGCGGGGGACACGGCGCTGGTGATCAACGACTGGTGCCTTCGCGGAACGGATCCGGAGGGAGGTGAGGTGGTGATGGCGGCGAAGAGCGCCGACGTCCTTCGGCGGCGAGCCGACGGCACCTGGGGGATCCTGATCGATGATCCCTGGGGCGGCGGTTAGCAAGCGGGCCTGGAACTCGCGCAACGTCGTTGCGGCCACGTCCGGCGCCGTGAAGCTCCCTCGTCTCTAGAGTGCGGCCAGGCTGGTTCTCGAGCACCACGGTCAAATCCCTCATCGTCTTCTTCTTCCGCAGCTGAGCTCGGTTAGGCATAGCTCACGAGGCGAACCGTGTCAAACGCGGCTGCCCGCTATCGACGCTTGCGTAGCTTGATTCTCTTCGGCCTCTCGTTGGGGCCGCCGTCGATGGGGGTGTAGATGACGTTGATCTCGCACCCGGGCATTCCCGTCTCGGTCGAGCTCCCGCCGCACCTCGCCCCTGGGGCGGACAGGGAGCGCGATCGTCCCGGCGGCGTCGGCGTGCACCAGGACCCGGGTGATCTCACTCCCCCGAGCGACGAGGCGCCCGGGGCCTGGGACGATGACTTCGAGTCTCGCCGAGCCCCGCTCACGGTTGAGGTCGATCGCGCCGAACCGGAAGAGGTTGCGAATGCAGGCGGTGCTCCCAGGCTCGCCGAAGCACTTGACGTCATCGGCCTCGACGTCGGAGACGTAGATCGAGCCGCTCGGGTCCACAGCCACCGCCGAGGGGAGACGGAATCCCGCGCGCCACGCCGTCGCGCGGCCCGCGCTTGCAGCCCGTGGCGATTGTGCAGATCTCGAACTCCTTCCCGCCACCCGGGACCACATCGAGGCCGAACGCACGCACGAAGTCTCCGTCCGTCGTGAACTGGCTCACCCGGCTGTTGGCGGTGTCAGCGACGTAGGCGTTGCCGGCGTCATCGGTCGCCAACGCCGAGGAGAAGCTCAGCTGGCCGGCGCCGCCGCCCGGCGTGCCAGGCCGACAGCCGTCGCCGGGGTGCAGACCTCGAATCCCCTGTCCGCCGCCGGGCTTGACGCCGAAGCCGAACGCGCGCACGAACATACTCCGTCCGTCGTGAACTGGTTGACGCGGCTATTCGCGTCGGCGACGAAGACGTTTCCGGCACGCGTCGGCCGCCATGCCGTCGGGGAAGCGCAGTTGGCCGGCCCGCCCGCCGGGTTCACCGGGCCGACAGCGGGTCGCCTTCGTGCAGACTTCGAACCCGGCCCCACGTTTCGGACTGACGTTGAACCCCCAGGCGCGGACGAACGTGCCGTCGGCTGTGAATTGATTGACGCGGTTGTTGCCTTCGTCGGTGACGTAGATGCCTCCTGCCTGATCGACCGCGACATATGCGGGCCGGTCGAATTGGCCGGCGCGGCCACCGGCGACGCCCCGGATTGCAGCCAGTCGCCTCGGTACAGGTCTCGAACCCCCGTCCGCCGCCCGGTCTTACGCCGAACCCGAACGCCCGCACGAAGGCACCCCGACTCCCGAACTGGCTGACGCGGTTATTGGCGGGGTCGGTGACGTAGACGCTCCCGCTCTCGCCTGTCGCGATGCCTCCGGGGAATCCGAGCTGGCCTGGTCCGCCACCCGGCCGTCCGGGCTGACAGCCGGTCGGATCGGGTGCAGAGCTCAAAGCCGCGTCCCCCGCGCGGCCGGACGTCGAACCCCCAAGCGCGACGCGAATACGCCCGCGTCGTGAATCGGCTCACGCGCTGGCCAGATGCTCCGAGACATAAAGCGCCGCCCGCGCCTTCGGCGGCGACCCCAGGGGCACCCCGAGTTGGGCGATCCCGGTCCCGCCCACCACTGCGATCGGCCCGAACGCAACTGCGGCACTCGGCAGTGCCAGCGCCACCCCAACCGCAATCGCAGCCGTGACGGTGACAGCTCCTGGTCTGCGATTGGTCATTGCCTTCATTGAGCTCTCGCTCCCTACTGCCTCTATTACTGATACGAGCGGTGGGCGCGCGAGAGGTCCGCCCCGCGGTAAGGTCAGTACGGATTGACTGGGGGTTGGATAGGGAGGCAGAGGGCTTCCTTTGTCGGATTGAACGTCGCGGTCGCCCTCGCATACTTCGCCTCCGCGAAGCTCGGCTTGGCGCTTGCGTTCTCCACGGCGAGCGTGACCGCGGTCTGGCCACCGACCGGGATCGCGCTCGCGGCGCTGGTCCTCGGTGGTCGGCGGCTGTGGCCGGGAGTCGTGCTCGGCGCGTTCCTCGCCAATGTGACGACGGACGTTCCGGTGTACACCGCCGTCGGGATCACGGCGGGCAACACCCTCGAGGCCCTGGTCGGGGCGTCGTTGCTCATGTGGGTCGGGTTTCGCCCGACACTGACGAGGCTGCAGGACATACTCGCGCTGGTCGTGCTCGCGGGCCTCGTCAGCACCACGATCAGCGCCACGATCGGCGTCGCGAGCCTGAGCCTGGGAGATTCGCTCTCGGGGGAGGCATGGCCGGCCTGGCGGCTGTGGTGGCTCGGCGACATGAGTGGCGATCTGCTCGTCGCCTCGTTCCTGTTCGTCGCGGTCACGCACTGGCCCTACCGGGAGGTGCCGGGTCACCCGCTCGAGGCGCTGCTGCTCGTCGCCGGTCTGATCGCCGTCGGACTGGTTGCGTTCAGCCAATCGGTGGCGACGGCTTATCTCATCTTCCCGTTCCTGATCTGGGCCACGCTCCGCTTCCTTCAGCCCGGGGCGACGACCGCGGCGATCATCGCTGCCACGATCGCGGTGGCGTTCACGGCGAACGGCTCGGGTCAGTTCGTCGTCTCCTCGGAGGACGACAGCCTGCTGCTCGCCCAGACGTTCTGTGCCGTGGTCGGCATCTCGGTGCTGATCCTGGCGTCGGCAACGAGCCAGCGAAGGGATGCGGAGCGAACGGCTCGCGGCATCGCCCACACCTTCCAGACGGAGCTGCTGCCGCCGGCGCTGCCCGAGATTCCGCACATGGAGGCCGCTGCCTGGTATCGGGCCGGGGCTCCGGAGCAGGAGGTCGGGGGGGATTTCTATGACGTGTTCGAGGCCTCGCCGGGCCGGTGGGTTGCGGTCATCGGCGACGTCTGCGGGAAGGGGCCGGAGGCCGCCTCGCTCACGGCCCTGGCCCGATACACGCTGCGCGCCGTCGGCCGGCAGCCGATCGAGCCGAGCGAGGTTCTCCGCACCCTGAACGACGCGATCCTCGAGCAGCGATCCGATCAACGCTTCATGACGGTGGCGCTCGCGCAGGTGATCGCCGACGACGATGCTCACGTCGTCACCGTGAGCAACGGCGGGCACCCCCTCCCGCTGCTGCTTCGAGCCAACGGCGAGGTGCGGGAGGTGGGGAGGGCGGGGACCCTGCTCGGGATCTACGGGGACCCGCGACTGGCGAATCACCGGGTCGAGATGGAGCCCGGCGATGCGCTCGTCCTGCTCACCGACGGGCTGAACGAGCGTCGAGATCCCAGCGACGAGCCCACCCGGCGGATCTGGGAGGTGCTGGGAGCGAGCGCCGGGGCATCCGCCGGTGAGATCGTCGCTCGGATGCAGGTCCTGGCGCCTGCGAACGACCACGGGGCCTCGGACGACGTCGCGGTCCTCGTCCTCCGCCGTTCCGGGGTCCCCTCTCCCCGTGCGAAGCCCCCGCCGCGCGAGCTGGCCAGGTCAGGCGGGTGGATCGCCGTCGACCTGAAACCCACGCCCGAGAGCGCTCCACTCGCTCGCGCGGCCATCTCGGGGCTCGAGGACGAGCTCGAGCCGGGCGCGTACGCGGACCTTCGCCTGCTGGTCACCGAGCTGGTGACCAACAGCGTCCGCCACGCGGGCCTCTCGCCGGACGATGCGATTCACCTGCGGGTCACATGGACGGCGGGCATCCTGCGGGTCGAGGTGACCGATCGAGGGATCGGCTTCGAGCCCGGCACGCCCCCTCCCGCGCGCGGTGGCTCGGGGGGATGGGGCCTGCTGATCGCGGAGCGGCTGGCGGACCGATGGGGGGTCGAGCGCGAAGGGAGGCAGACCAAGGTTTGGCTCGAGAAGGACCTCCATCCCAACCGGGGGACGGTCGACGGAGCCGCGCTCAGGAGCCGTTGGGGCGCGGCGCCGCGTCGGGGAGCTCATCGACGAGCTCAAGGCGATCGGTGATGCCGGTCAGATCGAACACGCGGCTGATTCGCTGCGACCCCCTGACCAGGATGCAACGCTTGCCCTCGGCACGGGCTCGGTGATCGGCTCTCACCACCGCTCGCAGGCCCGAGGAGTCGATGAACGTGAGGCCGCGCAGGTCCAGAACCAGCATGTCCTCCCGCTCGCTCGGGCCACGCGCCAGCTCCCGCTCGAACGCGGCCACCCCGGAGAGGTCAAACTCGCCCGCGAGGCGCAGCACGCGGATGCCGTTGGTCTGCGATAGCGCGATCTCGAGATCGCCTGAGAGTCCTGCCCCGTCCATGGGAGGAGGCTAGCGTAGCGGGTTCAATGCTCCGCCTGATGGGTCTGCCCTCGCGTGCCCGCTGTCCAGAGGCGACCGTGCGGCGGGCGCGCGGGCAAATCGAGCTGCGGTTTCGCGGCCCCGACTGCGACCACGAGCTCGACGTCGACCTGGGTCTGCTCGGGGAGGGCACGGACCCGGAGGCGGCCGAGCTACGGCTTTTGTCAGAGCTCGAGGCGCGCGGCTACGAGGTCACGCGACTCCCGCCCGACGAGGACGGCTGAGCCCGCCGAACGCGCGCCGCAGGCGGCGCCGCGGCGCGCGTTCGGTGACGGAGGTCAGGTCTTGATCACGCCGTTGGGGTTGAAGACGAACTTCTTGGCGGCGCCTTGGTCGAAGTCCTTGTAGCCCTCCGGCGCCTGGTCCAGGTCGATGACGGTGGCGTTGACCGCCTTCGCGATCCGCGCCCGGTCGTGCAGGATCATCTGCATGAGGCCGTGGTGGTACCTCATCACCGGACACTGACCGGTCGTGAAGCCGTGCGACTTCGCCCAGCCCAGGCCGATCCGGATCGACAGTGAGCCCTCCTTCGCGGCCTCGTCGACGCCGCCGGGGTCGCCGGTGACGTAGAGGCCCGGGATCCCGAGCTTCCCCGCGGCCCGTGTGACGTCCATTACCGAGTTCAGGACCGTCGCTGGGGCCTCGTGGTCCGCGTCCGCGCCGTGTCCGCGAGCCTCGAAGCCCACCGCGTCCACGGCCGCGTCGACCTCCGGAACGCCGAGGATGTCCTCGATCTGGTCCTTCGGCTCGCCCTTGGAGATGTCGATCGCCTCGCAGCCGAAGCTGCGCGCCTGCGCGAGCCGCTCGGGGATCAGGTCGCCGACAATGACGACCGCCGCGCCCAGCAGTTGCGCCGAATGCGCCGCGGCGAGCCCGACCGGGCCCGCGCCCGCGATATAGACGGTCGATCCCGAGGTGACCCCGGCCGTGTAGCAGCCGTGGTAGCCGGTCGGGAAGATGTCCGACAGCATGGTCAGGTCGAGGATCTTCTCCATCGCCTGCTCCTTGTCGGGGAACTTCAGGAGGTTCCAGTCGGCGTACGGCACGAACACGTACTCGGCCTGCCCGCCAACCCAGCCGCCCATGTCGACGTAGCCGTATGCCGAGCCTGGCCGATCCGGGTTGACGTTCAGGCAAACGCCCGTGTTGCCCGTCTTGCACATGCGGCAGCGGCCGCACGCGATGTTGAACGGAACCGAGCACAGATCGCCCTCCTTGATGAACTCGACCCCAGGCCCGGTCTCGATCACCTCTCCGGTGATCTCGTGGCCCAGGATCAAGCCCTCGGGCGCGGTCGTGCGCCCGCGGACCATGTGCTGGTCCGAGCCGCAGATGTTCGTCGAGACGATCCTGAGGATCGCTCCGTGCGGGAGCTTGCGGCCGACGTTCGCGGGATTGACCCCGGGACCGTCCTTGAGCTCGAACGTCGGGAAATCGATGTCGTGTACCTCGACCTTGCCCGGGCCCATGTAGGCCACGCCTCTGTTCTCAGCCATATCCACTCCTCCTCGGGTTGGAATCGCTCTCGCAGGTGCGTCGGCGACGTCGCCGACGGGTTCCCTGCTCTGACGGCGCGGCGGGAGCTCGGGGGCGCGGCCGGGGTAGGCCCTCGATGCCATCCTGCGAGCGCGCAGCCCAACGCCCTCGCTGGCCATCTCGAAAGGTACCCGCGTTTCGGCGGCGCTAACGTGGCACGGGCACGTCTCTACTGCTCGGCCAGCCGGGCTCGCAGGTCACGGCAGCGCTCCGCCAGCCGCTCGGCGCGAGCGCGGGCCTCTCGATGGGCGGGATGGTTGTGTCCGCCATCGCAGCCCGCGGCCATCGCGAACGCGTAGTCCCAGCTCGCCATGTGCACCCTGAGCTCGGCGGTTGCTCGAGCCAGCTCGGCCTCGACCGTCTGTGGCATGCCCAGCCATTGAACCGCTCGGCCCGGACGGCTTCGCCGCCGGGTGCGCCATCGAGGCCCGCGGCCCGGCCTGGCGTTAGGCTTACGCCCGCGGCGCCGGCAATCGAGCGGGCGGCGGTGGGATCGGTGGCGGAGACGCGCAGCAACATTCCAGGCGTCCGGGTGGGAGCGGTGGCGGCGGTCGCGCTCGCGGCCGCCCTCGTCATGCTTTTCGCCCCGGGAGCGGCGCGTGCGCAGGTGCTCCCAGAGCGCTTTGACGAGGAGGTCGTCTTCCAGGGCCTGACTCAGCCGTCCGCGGTTCGGTTCTCCTCCGACGGCCGCGTGTTCGTGGCCGAGAAGAGCGGCCTGATCAAGGTGTTCAGCGGCCTCGGCGACCCGACCGCGACGGTGTTCGCCGACCTGCGCACCCAGGTCCACAACTTCTGGGACCGGGGCCTCTTGGGGATGGCGCTCGACCCCGGCTTCCCGGCCGAGCCCTACGTCTACGTCCTCTACACGCACGACTTCGATCCGGCGGTGCCGGGCGACTTCCCGCGCTGGGGCAACCCCGGCCAGACCGAGGACGGCTGTCCCACGCCGCCCGGGGCGGTCGGCGACGGCTGCGTGGTCAACGGCAGGCTGTCGCGCCTCGAAGCGGACGGCGATGTGATGACGGGCGCCGAGCAGGTGCTGCTCGAGGGCGGCTGGTGCCAGCAGTATCCGAGCCATTCGGTTGGGAGCCTCGGGTTCGGCCCCGACGGCGCGCTCTACGTCACCGCCGGCGACGGCGCCAGCTTCAACTTCGCCGACTACGGCCAGGACGGGAGCCCGCTCAACCCGTGCGGCGACCCACCCACGGGCGCCGGCGGGAGCCAGACTGCGCCGAGCGCCGAGGGCGGCGCCCTCCGCAGCCAGGACCTGAGGTCCGCCGCCGACCCCACGAGCCTGGATGGCAGCCTTCTCCGCCTCGACCCGGACACCGGGGGTCCGTTCCCCGGAAACCCGGGGAGCGGCGACCCGAACGCCCAGCGGATCGTCGCCCACGGCTTCCGCAACCCGTTCCGGTTCACGATCCGGCCCGGGACCGGCGAGGTGTGGATCGGCGACGTGGGCTGGACCACCTGGGAGGAGATCAACCGGTTGCCCAACCCCGCGGGTACCCCGGTCGAGAACTTCGGCTGGCCGTGCTACGAGGGGATGCCCCGCCAGGGCGGCTACGACGGCCTCAACCTGAGCCTCTGCGAGAACCTCTACGCCGCCGGGGCCGGCGCGGTCAGCGCCCCGTACTACGCCTATTCGCACTCGAGCCAGGTGGTCCCGGGCGAGGGTTGCCCGAGCGGCGGCTCGGCGATCAGCGGCCTCGCCTTCTACGAAGGCGGGATCTACCCCGCCGAGTACGACGGGGCGCTCTTCTTCAGCGACCACACCCGCCGCTGCATCTGGGCGATGCTGGCGGGCCCGGGCGGGGACCCGGATCCCGGCCAGATCCTCACCCTGGTCGATGGCGCGGCCAACCCGGTCGACCTTCAGATCGGTCCCGGCGGTGACCTCTTCTACGTCGACTTCAACGGCGGCACCATTCGCCGGATCACCTATGCGTCCGAGAACCAGGCCCCGACGGCCGTGGCCACGGCGAGCCGCACCAGCGGCACCGCCCCGCTCGAGGTCGACTTCGACGGCACCGGGTCCTCGGACCCCGACCCCGGCGACAGCCTCGACTACGCCTGGGACCTCGACGGCGACGGCCAGTTCGACGACTCCACCGACCCCCAGCCAAGCTTCACCTACGACGCCGGGACCTACCAGGTGCGCCTCAGGGTCACCGACCCCGACGAGGAGAGCGACACCTCGGACCCGATCACGATCACCGCCGGCAACACCCCGCCGGTGGTCAGCATCGATGCTCCCGAGCCGTCGATCAGCTGGCGCGTGGGGGAGGCGATCGCCTTCGGCGGCCATGCCGTCGACGACCAGGACGGCGAGCTGCCGGCATCGTCACTCGACTGGGCGCTGACGCTCGAGCACTGCCCCTCGAACTGTCACTCGCATCCGCTTCAGGACTTCCCGGGGGTCGACGGCGGCTCCTTCG
Source organism: uncultured Actinomycetes bacterium (assembly GCA_963788115.1). GTDB lineage: Bacteria > Actinomycetota > Thermoleophilia > Solirubrobacterales > 70-9 > CAWBFD01. The sequence continues at coordinate 78,422 of CAWBFD010000002.1, read as the reverse complement.
GGGCGCCCGACCACGAGTACCCGTCCCACCTCGAGCTGAGCGTGACCGCCACCGACAGCGGCGGCCTCGAGGACACCGCAACGCTGCCACTCGACCCGGAGACCGTGGAGCTGACCCTGGGCGCCGCGCCGCTCGACGGCATCGCCCTGACCTTCAACGACGCCACCGCTGCCAGCCCGCTCACCCGAACCGTGATCGTGGGTTCCCACAACTCGATCGCAGCGCCGCCACTCGTCGCGCGCGGCCAGGCTCGCTGGTGGCTCATGGCCTGGTCCGACCGCGGCGCCGGCGCCCACGACATCATCGCCCCGGCCAGCCCTACCGCCTACACCGCGACCTATCGCCGGCTGCCCGGGTCCTGCGGCCTCGCGTCGCCGAACATGGTGGTGGGGACCGAGGCCGGGGAGACGCTGAACGGCACGGCGAGCGCCGACGCGATCATGGGCCTGGGCGGAGAGGACGCGGCGGCCGGGCTGGCCGGCGGCGATTGCCTGGTGGGCGGCGGGGGCGCCGACACGCTGCGTGGTGGCCGGGGCGACGACGTCCTGCGCGGGGACGCGGGCAGGGACGAGGTGCGATGCGGAGCGGGGGTCGACACGGTTCTCCGGGGTGGTGGCCGGGACGACGTTGCCCGCAGCTGTGAGCGGGTGAGGCGACGCTAGACGTCCGCGCCGGGAAGGAACGCCCGGAGCGAGGCGGTGAGCTCGGCCGGGGCCTCCTCCGGGATGAAGTGCCCGGAGGGCAGGGGGCCGCCGTCGACGTGTTCCGCCCAGCGGCGCCACACGGTCAGGGGGCCGTCCGCCATCGCTCCCTCGCCGGTTCCCCAGTGGACAAGCACCGGGCAGCCGATCCGCCGACCGGCCTCGCGGTCCGCGGCGTCCATCGGACGGTCGATGTGGAAGGCCGCGCGGTAGTCGGCGCAGACCGCGGCGATGACATCGGGCGTGAACGTGCGCAGATAGGGCTCAGGGGGGACGGCGCCTGGGGTGGCGGACCACGGACTCGAGGACGTGGCGGAGGAAGTACTCGGCGCTGGCCGCGACCAGGCGCTCGGGGAACGGTGGCGGCTGGGCCAACAGGAACCAGGGGTAGTAGTCGAGTGACGTCCCGCCTGCCATCCGCTCGAACTGCTCGACGGTCGGGACGATGTTGAGCACGCCGAGTCGCTCGACGGCGTCGGGATGATCCAGCGCCATCCGGTAGGCCACCCGGCCACCGCGATCGTGGCCGACCACGGCGAAGCGCGTGAAGCCCAGCTCCCCCATCACGCCGACCAGATCGACGGCCATCTCGCGCTTGCTGAACCCTTCGCCATGGGGACCCCCGGCTGGCGCCCGGCTGTCGCCGTAGCCCCGCAGGTCGCAGACGACGACCGTCCGGTTCTCCGCAAGCGACGGCGCGACCGCGTGCCAGCAGTAGTGATTCTGGGGGAAGCCGTGGAGCAGCAGGACGGGCGGTCCGGCTCCCGCGACGCCGGCGCGATAGCGGGCCGGTCCGACGTCGATGTGGCCGTAGTCGAAGCCCGCGATGCCACGATCGCCGTCGCTCGCCACGGCTGTGGATGCTAATCGCGGTCGCGGGACCGGGGTGAGTGCACCCCGCCGTCCCCATGGCCGTGTCGGCCTCAACGCTCGTTGATATTTGCGATTGCGTCAGCTTGCGATGAGTTCTTCCGGCCGTCTGCGTCCCTACAGAGAGGAATCATGAGCGTCGCGTTCCCAGGAGAATCAGCGGAGTACCGGGCGGCCCGCGACCGGCTGTTGGAGCACGAGATCGAGCTGCGCCGCGCGATGGAGGCGGTCGCCGCCGCCAGGCGGGAGCTGCCGCCCGGCGGCGAGATCCCGCAGGACTACGTCTTCCGGGGTCTGGGAGCGGACGGGGCCGCGACCGACATGAGGCTCTCGGAGCTGTTCGCGCCGGGCAAGGACTCGCTCGCCATCTACAGCTTCATGTTCCCGCGCGATCCCGCCGACCAGCGGCGGGGCCCGGCGGCGGGCGCGACGGCTCTGCTCCCGCTCGAGGAGGGCCCGTGTCCGTCGTGCACGGCGCTGCTCGATCAGCTTGACGGCGCCGCGGAGCACGCGACTCAGCACATGAATCTCGCAGTGGTGGCGAAGGCGCCGCTGGAGCGCGTCCTCACCTTCGGGGAGGAGCGCGGCTGGCGGCGGCTGCGACTGCTGTCGTCGAGCGCCAACACCTACAACCGCGACTACCTCGGCGAGACCGCCGAGGGGCACCAGCGGCCGATGCTGAACGTGTTCCACCGCGACGGCGACGCGATCCGCCACTTCTGGGGCTCGGAGCTCTTGTACGCGCCGGCCGATGACGGACAGGACCCGCGGCACGTCGGCACGCTGGAGCCGGTGTGGAACCTGTTCGACCTCACCCCTGAGGGACGCCCCGATTGGGACGAGGAGCTGAGCTACCCGTGAACGGTCACCGGGACACGCTCGACCTCGTTGTTCGCGTAGCCCTTGAGATTCCACGGCGCCTCGAGCGGCTGCTGGTTCCCGGCTGAGTCGGTGGCCCTGGACGAGATCACGTACGAGCCCGGGACCGACGCGTCCCACCCGTAGTGCCAGCCGCGCCAGGCGCTCTCATCGGGCTGCTCGTCGAGATGCGCGTCATTCCAGCTGGCTCCGGCATCGACGCTGACCTCGACCCGTTCGATCCGCCCCCAGCCTGACCACGCGCGGCCCTCGAGCCGGCACGGACCCGCCTCGACGAAGCGCCGGCGGGTGAAGAAGTCGGGGATCCCGGGCGGGATCGTGAGCGAGCGCGGCGCCATCCGCGTGAGCGCCCTGCCCTCGTCGTCCTCGCGGTCATACAGCCGGTAGCCGACCTTCTGCTGGTAGCCGTCGAACGGCTCGCTCAGCGCGGTGATCGAGCCGAGCCACTTGACATGCGCCATTCCGTACCAGCCGGGCACGACCAGGCGGAGCGGGAATCCGTGCTGGGGAGGGAGCGGGAAACCGTTGACCTCATAGGCCAGCAGCGCGTCTGCTCCCAGCGCCTCGGCCCGCGGCAGGCTGCGCTCGAAGAGCTGCTCGACGCCGCCCTCGACCCCTCGGTCGAGACCGGTGAAGAGGATCTCGAGGACGTCGTCGCGGAGACCCGCCCGTTCGAGCAGGGCGGCGAGGGGCACCCCGGTCCACTGCGCTGTGCCGATCGCCTCGGTCAGCCACGGCTGGCTCAGTGGCCGGGGCTCGAGGAGCGCCCGGCCGTTGCCGGCGCACTCGATCGTGATCGTCCGCGTGGACGCCGGGAGGGCCCGGAGCTCCTCGAGTGACAGCGACAGCGGCCGCTCCACGCTCCCGCCGATCTCGAGGCGCCAGCTCTGGGGATCAACCGCCGGGATGTCGTAGTGGACGAGCACGTAATGCAGGCCGACCGGCGTCACCGGGTAGCGCATCGCCTCCAGCGGCATCCCATGGTTGCGGGCCGCCAGCCGGAGCTCGTCCGGCGTGATGTCGTCGCTGGAGGTGCCCGCCGGGGCGTCCGTCCGCGGGGCTCTGTGAGCCCCCATCAGGTCGTTTTCACGACCAGCACCGAGCAGGGCGCCTTGTGGGTGATCGTGTTGGGCACGCTGCCGAGCACGCGCTTGCGCATGCCCTTGTTCCCGATCACGAGCACGTCGGCGCCGCACTCCTCCACCAGTCGGATCACCACGTCCGCCGGATCCCCACCCTCGGCGAGCGTGCTGCACTCGATTCCGCCGCGCCGCACCTCGCCCTCGGTCCTGGCGAGGATCTCCTTCAGCCGGGCCGTTGGATTGAAGGCCCACTGAAGCTCTTCGGGAGCGTCGCGACGATCCTGTGCCCCGCCCGAGTCCTGAAACGCGCTGACCAGCACGAGCTTCGCATCGAAGCGCCGGGCGAGCTCGGTCGCAGCCTCGACGGCCTCGCGGGCCGTCGCCGACCCATCGGTTCCGACGGCGATCGTGGAGTACATGGGCGTCAAGTATGCCGCGGCTGCGCCGCCGCGTGCATCTCGCGGCGATCTCGGTCGGGACCATCGGGCGCATCGGAGAGCCAACCGATGTACTTACGCGCCTTCGCCGCGGAGACCAGATCGCCCTTGCGCTCGTACAGCCGCAGCGCGGCTTCCGCGGTCGCATGCCCCTCGGCGGCATCCCCGGCCGTCCCGACGACCTCGCTCAGGGCCAGCATCGCATCGGCCTGCGCCACGGGCGAGTCCGTCGCGCTCAGCAGGTTCGTTGCGTCCCTGGCGAGCGCGACCGCAGCCTCGGTCTCGCCCCGCCGTGCCAGGACGCGGGCGCGGACCCAGCGCCAGAGCGCCTGGCTGGTCAGATCGTCGTCCGCCGCGAGCTCCTCGGCGACCTTGGTGTAGCGCTCGGCCTCGCCGTCGTCACCCCGTTCGACGAGCACATTCGCGAGCTCGGCGGCCACGGTCGAGAGCAGATACCTCTCGCTCATCTCCTCCAGCGCCTCATAGTCGCGGCGCAGGTCCCGCTCCGCCGCTGCGGGGTCGCCTCCCAGCATCTCCACGCCGCAGGAGTCAAGTGAGGTGGAGGCGGTGACGACGCTCTTGCCCATGTCCTCGAGGGTCGCCCGGGCCTCGCGCGCGAGGGCTCGGGCTCGGGAGAAGTCCCCGCGCATAGCCTCGAGGCGGCCGAGGAGGCTTCTCACCAGGCCCTCGGTGCGCCGGTCGCCGGCCGTCTGCTCGAGGATCTCCTCGCAGCGTGCGATCGCCTCAGGGACCGGTGTCGGACCCCAGACGACGGCCATCGCGTACTGGGCCCGGGCCCACCGCCGCTGCCGCTCGTCCCCCGCGCGTCGCGCGTGCAGGGCCGCCCGCTCCGCCGCCGCGGCCACCTCGCCGAACCGGCAGGCCGTGCCGTGGGCCCATGCTGCGCAGCCGATAGGCGGCCGCCAGGCCGACGTCGTCGCCCGCCTGCTCGAACACAGGGATCACCTCCGCGGCTCCCGCCACTGCCCGCTCGGCCCAGCTTCCAGGGTCAGCCACCTGCCCGTCGAGGAGCCAGGCCACCACCTGCGCATGAGCCCGCAGCGGCGCGTCCCCGATCGCGTCCGCTCCCTCGATCGCCTCCTTCAGGAATGCGGCCGCCGCCAGGAACTCCCCGGTGTCGACGAGGGCCTCGCCGAGCTCCGGCAGCAGCTCCAGCCGCGCCGCCGCGCCGACCGGCATCAGGTCGGCGGCGCGCTGGAGGAGGCCGGCGGCCGCCGGCATGTCGCCTCGGGCGAACGCGCGTCGGCCCGCCGCCCGCAGCCTGGTCGCCGCCCGGACACCGAGCTCCCGCCCGTGGTCGTCCAGCGGTCCCAACTCCGACAGATACCGGTGCGCCTGCTCGAGGTGATACCCGAGGATCTCCTGAAACTCGGCCTCGCGCCCGCGCTCGCGGTTCAGTCGGTCCGCCCACTCCACGAAGCGCTCGTGCAGGGTCGCCCGGGTGCGCTTCAGCAGGCGCTCGTAGGTGGCATCCCGGATCAGGACGTGCTCGAAGCGGTAGCCGTCGTCGCCGAAGGGCCCCTCCAGGTCGGGGCGAACGAGCTGCTTGGTGGTGAGGGAGCCGAGGTGCGCGCCGACGTGCGAGCTGAGCGGCTCGTCCACGAGCGATGAGATCGCGTGCTGCGCAAAGCGGAAGCCCGCAACGGACGAGGGCTCGATCACGGCGCGCTCGTCGCGCTCGAGCTGCTCGACGCGCGCGGTGAGCAGCGCCTGGATCGTCGGCGGCACGGTGATCTCCGAGAGGGGGATCGTCGGCCGCCAGCAGCCGTCCTCCAGGCGCAGCGTTCCCTCGTCGACGAGCATCGTCACCATCTGCTCGACGAACAGGGGGTTGCCGGCCGCCGCCTCGAGGATCCGATCGCGCACCTCCGCTCCCAACTCGCCGCCGCCGAGGATGTTCTCGACGATCGGCGCCATGTCCTCCTCCGAGAGCGGCTCGAGCGAGATCAGCGGCGCGTCCGCGCCCTGCGGCCAGTCGGGGTGCAGCTCGAGCAGATCGTGGCGGGCCAGGCACAGCACGAGCACCGGCGCCGCGGCCGAGTCGGCGACGTCTCGGATCAGGTCAACGAGGGTGGGCTCCGCCCAGTGGATGTCATCGAAGACGACCACGAGCGGTCGCTCCCGAGCCAGGACCTCGAACAGCTTCCGCGTCCCCCAGCGGATCTCCTCAACCGAGAACTCGGCTCCCCCGAGGCTGGCGATCGGCGCCACCCGCTCGCTCACGGCGGGATCGCCGGCGATGTCAGTGAGCTTTGCCAACCCGACGGCCGGTGGATCGCTCTCCTCGATCGAGGCGGCCTCGCGAATGATCTCGACCAGCGGCCAGAACGTGATGCCTCTGCCGTAGGGAAGGCACCGGCCGCGCAGGACCCGGGCATCGGCTGCGATCGACTGCGCGAACTCCTCGGTGAGGCGGGACTTGCCCATCCCGGCATGCCCGACCACCGTGGCGAGGCGAGCCTGACCCTGGCGGGCGGACTCGAACGCGCTCCGCAGCAGCGCCAGCTCCTCCTGGCGACCGATCATCGGTAGGTGGTGATGACGCACCATCGCCTCGCCCTCGTCGACGGTGAGGAGCCGATAGGCCTGGACCGGCTCGGACTTGCCCTTCAGCGCGAGCGGCTCGACCGCCTCGACGTCCACGTGGTCGCGTACGAGCTGGAAGGTTCGCTCACCGATCAGGACCTCGTTCGTCGGCGCCGCCTGCTCGAGTCGCGCCGCCACGTTGACCGGGTCTCCGATGACAAGCCCGTGGCCCGCGACCGCCTCCCCCGCGACCAGCTCGCCGGTGTTGACGCCCGTCCGGTTCGCCAGTCGCACCCCCCAGCGCTCCTCGAGCTCCCGGTTGAGAGCCGCCAGCCGATGCTTCATGGCGACGCCCGCGCGCACGGCCCTGAGTGCATCGTCCTCGTGGACGCGCGGGACGCCGAACACGGCCAGCACGCCGTCGCCGAGGAACTTCTCCACCGTGCCGCCATGCTCCTCGATCCCCTGGCGCATCTCCTCCAGGTAGGTCGCCATGATCTCCCGCAGCGCCTCGGAGTCGACCGCCTCGCCCAGCGAGGTCGATCCCACGAGGTCGCAGAAGACGATCGTGACCGTCTTGCGCACCTCGGTGGAGGACTTTGTGTCGGGGAAGGCAGTGCCGCAGTGGCCGCAGAACCGGAACGATTCCGCGCTCACCTCACCGCACATCGGGCAGACCCGGCCGCCTTCGAAGCTGTGGGTCTGGCCGTTTTCCACTTAACTGCGCTTCGTGACTGACCGCGCCGACGCGGGTCCCCCCGCCGGCGCGGTCAGGATAGGGGCTCAACGCATGCGACCGTTGTCGGGCTTCACGAGGTCGCCCTCGATCCCGCCGAAGGGCGTCATGTTGATGTTTTTCAGACACGGCGTGTTTGACGCCGTCTCGTTGCACAGCGTGTCGAACACCTGAATCGGGGCGGCGGCGCTCGACTGGTAGAAGACGACGAAGTTCTTCACCGTCTGCTTGTCCGAGACGAGCAGGCCGTCCCACCGGAGGTGGAACACCATCGGATTCTGGGCGTTGACGTAGGTTGCCCCGTTCGCGGCGTTCGTCACCGACGCCTCGACGAAGCCGCCGGCGCGGCAGATGTAGGTCTTGTTCTGGATCCTGACCGTGCCGTCGAGGGGGCAGAAGTCATCCGGCGCCGTCACCTGCAAGGCGGCGAGGACGTTGGTCGAGGCGTTCGGGATCGAGGAGCTCCCGTACTGAGCCCGCCCGGGATCGGTGCCGACCTTGCCGGACCGTCCGATCGGCACATAGGCCTGCCCGGCCGCCTTGCTGACCGTCGTCGGCTCGGAGTACGTCACCTGGTCCTGCTTTCCGCCCGTTTGGTCGTTCAAGCGCTCGTCGAACGAGCCGGTCACCGCGTTCGTGATCGTTGTCTCGCCTGGATCCAGCTCTGCAGAGGCCGGCGCCGTGACCACGACGTCGACGATTGCGCTCTGCCCCTTCTTCAGGGATCCGATCGAGCAATCAACGGACTGGCCGGAGCCGATGCAGCTTCCCCTCGAGGAGGTCACGCTGACGAATGTGGTCCCCTCCGGCAGCGCCTCGTGCAGCTGAACATGGGAGAGCGAGGAGCTCCTGCTGGCGTTCGTGACCGTCGCGCGATACGAGAGCCAGGCGCTGTTTCCGTCGAAGGTCGAGTAGGCGACCGGGTCCGGCGAATCCGTCACAATACGCAGAGGGTTCCCTGCTGCTGGTTGGTCGTGCAGGCGCGCTCGGCACGTGATTCGCGAGGGTCGGGGCGGGCCCGACGACGAGTAGCGCGGTCACCGCGAGTGCGAGTGCGACTCCGAGCGAGAGCGCGCGGCGCCGGCGCGTGTCGACGAGGTCAAGGGACCGGTGGGTCCTCTTGATGGGCGAGGCAGCAACGATCATTCCGTCCTTCTCCTTGCGCTTGGTTGGCCGTTCCTGGCCGCGAGGCTCTGACGTAACGTCGTTGACCTTCCCCCCTCACGGAACTGAACGGCTCGAAGGGCGAAGGAACGATCAGCACCTAGCGAGCAGCGCTGTGAGTGTAGCCGGTCGGCCGATGGCTTTAGTGCTGGGGCTGCGCGCGCTCGGCCTCGCGCAGCCGCTCGGCGAGCCCGCGCATGATCCGCTGGGCGACCCCCGGGACGGCGTCGAGCAGGGAGAAGAACTCGCGCGAGCTCAGCACCAGCAGGTGCATGTCGGTCTCCGCCGTGACGGTGGCCGACCGCGGGCCCTGGTCGAGCAGGGCCATCTCACCGAAGAAGGCGCCCGGGCCCAGGGACGCGCTTCCGCGCCCCCGCATCGCCGCCTTCGCGGTCCCCTCGGCAATCACGTAGCACTCGCGCCCGGAATCGCCTTGGCGCATCAGCACCTTTCCCTTGGCCACCTCGAGCTCCTCGACCAGGGAGGCGATCCGGGAGAGGTCGCGCTTGGTGCAGGCCGAGAACAGCGGGACCCCGCCGAGCAGGCGGAGCTTCGCGTCCTTGGTCTCGCGACCGAACCCGCGGCGCCTCCCTTGCTGGGCCATCCGCGCCAGTATCTCATCCAGGCAAAGTCCCCGCTCGCGAAGGGCTTTTCTGGAACGACTGTGCAAACGTCGCCAGGATGCGTAGAATGCACGCCTGCATGGTCCGTAAACGCCGTCGTCTAGGTGGGGGGGCCCTGTTAGCCGCGATCTGCGCGCTGCTCGCGTCGGCGACCCCTGCAAGCGCGGGCGGGGGACCCCCCGCCGCCACCTACGACGGCATGACCACCTACCGGTGCAAGATGGGCCCGCTCCAGCTTCACCCGGGGCAGAACCTCAACCTGCTCGGGTTCACCAAGACGTGCCCCCACGCGGAGGTGGTCAGCGGCCCGGGCGACACGAGCGTCTTCGACCCCGGCTCCACCGCCGAGGGCTACGTCACCCGGTTCAAGCCGAGCATGGTGGAGATCAAGGCCGGCGGCAGGCTGGTGACCCCGAGCGTCTGGGACCTGCACCTGCATCACGTCGTCTGGCTGGCGCCGGGCGGCGGCCCGACATTTGCCTCGGGCGAGGAGAAGACGATCGCGAGGATGCCCCAGGGGTACGGCCTCAAGGTCGGCGGCGATGACACGTGGACCGTCAACTACATGATCCACAGCCTGAACGCCTCTCAGAACCGGCGGGTCTACATGACCTGGGAGATCGACTGGGTGCCGGAGACCGCGCCCGAGCGCACCGACATCGCCCCGGTCGCGATCAGGTGGATGGACGTCGCCGGCTTCCCGCAGATCTACCCCGTGTTCGACGCCGAGCGCGGCTTCGACGCCGACGGCGACGGCAAGTTCGTGTTCCCGGACGACGTCCCGACCAACCCCAGCATGCCCGGCTACGAGGAGCGCGGGAAGATCAGCCCCTCAGGGACCTGGACCCTCTCGCAGGATGTGACGGTGGTGGGTGGCGCCGGCCACCTCCATCCCGGCGGGCTCCACGTGGACCTGGAGGTTGCCAGGGACGGCGACGACGCGGATTCGATCGACGGAAACGACCCCTCCGAGGTCAAGCCCCTGTTCCGCTCCGACGCCCACTACTACGAGCCGGCCGGCGCGGTCAGCTGGGACGTCTCGATGGAGGCGACCAGGCCGACCTGGCGGATCAGCCTCAAGGCCGGCGACGTCCTCTCGATCGACACCACCTACAACGTCAATCGGGCCTCCTGGTACGAGTCGATGGGCATCCTTCCGCTCGCCTACACGACGGCGGATGATCCGATGGCCCGGGACCCGTTCGACGACGCGGCCGAGGTCGAGGCGATGTACGACGCCGGCGGCGTCCTCACCCACGGCCGGCTGCCCGAGAACATCGACAGCAAGGCGAACAAGAACCTCGGGCTGCCCGACCCGCGCAAGCTCCCGCCGAGCAAGCGCAAGCTCACCAAGTCCGGGATCAACGTCAACAGCTTCTCGTACTCGCTCGGAGGCTACTCGGCGACGCGGGGATTCCCCACCGGGCCGATGCGCCCGCCGGTGGTCAGGCCCGGCACCCGGGTCAAGTTCACGAACCTGGACGCGCTGTCCTCGATGACCCAGGAGCAGCAGGCATGGCACAGCGTCACCTCGTGCAAGGCTCCCTGCAACCGCGGGGCCGGCATCGGCTACCCGCTCGCCGCCGGCCCGATCAAGTTCGATTCAGGCCAGCTCGGCTACGGCACCGGCCTGAGCACCGAGGTCACGACCGGCTCGAACGAGTATCGGACGCCTCCGCTCAAGGCCGGCAGGACCTACACGTACTTCTGCCGCATCCATCCCTTCATGCGGGGGTCGATCCGCGTGAAGGGTAAGAAGAACTAGCCGGCTGGCAGCTAGCGGACGACCCGGACGACGCCGTCCATGTCCGGCTGGTGCAGCGTGCAGCGGTACTCGTACCGGCCGGCCTTCTCGAAGGTGTGGCTGTAGGTACCGCGCCCCTTGATCCGGCTCTTGAAGCCCTTGCCGGTCACGTTGTGGCGCCCCTCCCTGAACGCCCAGACGACCTTTCCGCCCTTGCTGATCGTGGTCTTCGCGGGCTTGAACTTGAAGTCGACGACCTTCACGCGCGTCGTGTCCACGCCGTGTGCTCCCGCGCCCGGGATCGTCGCGATGCCGCCCGCAGCGACGATCGAAACCGCCAGTAGGACCACCCCGCGCCTCACCTCGCGGAGCCTAGCAACCCGAGTTCGCCGGCCAGGCGTTCGGCGTGACCCTTGGCCCCGATCTCCGTGAACATGCGGTGCGCCTCGCGAAGCTCTCGCAGGCGCCGCTCCCGGTCCCCGGATTGGCGTGCTAGCTCGGCGAGCTCCGCATGGACCATCGGTTCCATACTCCTCGCCCCCAGCTCACCGGCGTGCTCGAGCGCCCGCCCCAGCGCCTCCTCGATTTCGCCGGATGCCGACGTGCCAGCCGACGCGAGCAGGATCCGCGCCAACACGACGCTCGCGAAGGCCTCGATGCTGGGTTGTCCACGACGCCGTGAGAGCTCGAGCGCCTCATGGACCAGCTCGAGAGCGTGCTCGGACTCTCCAAGGCCGAGATACGAGTTCGCGAGCGTCGCGAGTCGCCAGGCATCCCCCTCAACGGCTGTACGGCGTTCCCTCGCCATCGCCAGTGACCGCTCGACCGCTTCGATCGCCTGCTTCCACCGGCCGCTCATCCCCTCCGCGAAGCCAAGGAAGAACCATGCCCACGTACGCGAGAACGAGTCGCCGATCCGCTCCGCGATCTCCAGCGCCTGCTGCGCGTGGGCGAGGGCAGTCTCGGGCTCCCCGCTCCAAAACGCATGCCAGGTGCTCCACATATGGCCCCAGCCCCTGGTTTCCAGGTCCCCCTGCTCACCGGCAAGCTTCATGCCGCGTTCGAGCAGGCCACGTCCCTCCTCGAGCTCCCCGATGTAGAGCGAGTACCCGCCCTTGAAGATGAGGGCATAGGCGTAGGGGCAGGTGACGCTGATGCCGGCCCCCACGGTGACGTCTCCGTCTGCCAGCTCGATCGCCCGATCGACTATCGCGAGGGCCTCCAGATACTCCCCCTGGTTGAACAGGGCATAGGAGCCGCCGGCGGCGACCATATAGAGCGCCGGGTCCCCGGACTCCTCGGCAAGGGCGATCGCCTGACGAGCGAGCGTCGCCATCTCGCCGACATCCCCGTCGTTCAGTCCTCTGATCCCCGCGTAGACCGAGAGGAGGATGGCCCGGGAGCGAATGTCCCCCATCCTCGAGGCCATTTGCTCCGCCTCGGTGAACACCGCCTCGGCGTCCTCGTGGGAGATCCCGAGTCGCCACCCGTAATCGAGCGAGGAGATCCTTGCGGCGAGGCCGAGTCCCAGACTCTCGTCCGACTCGGGCAGAGAGTCCGCGAGCTCTCGCACCTTCCGCCAGTGAAGGAGTGCCTGGGTTGGGTCGCTGGTCCCGGCCCAGGCGCCGGCACGAGCGTGCCAGCGTGCTGACTCCAGTGCCTCGCCAGCAGCCTCCCAGTGCTGGGCAAGCAGCGCGGACCGCTCGTCGAGTCGCTCCGGGTACTGCTCGGCGATCGCCTCGGCGACCGCCGCGTGGACGGCGGCGCGGCGCTCGCCGAGCTGGGAGCCATAGGTCACCTCCTGGGTCAGCGGATGCTTGAACGCATAGACCGCCTCGGGATAGAGCTCCTGCTCGTAGACGAACTCGGCCGTGACCAGGTCGCGAAGCGCACCCTCGAGCGACGGCGCCTCCAGCTGAACGACTCGGCTGAGCACCGAGTCCGAGAACACCTTTCCGATCACCGACGCCGCCTGGAGCACGGCCTTCTCATGTTTCGCCAACCGGTCGATTCGGGCCGACAGGACGGCCTGCACGCTTGCCGGCACGGCGGCTTCCTCGACGGGCCGCACCAGCCTGTAGGCGCCGCGCTCGCCCTCGAGGCTCCCCGCCTCGACCAGCGACTGCACGACCTCCTCGATGAAGAACGGGTTGCCGGCGGTGCGCTCGCGGACGAGTTCCGGCAACCCGTCGAGTGAGGGATCGGAGCCGAGCAGGTCACCGAGCATCTCCTCGGTTGCGTCGAGCCCGAGCGGAGCGAGCGGGATCTGGCGGTAATAGGACTTCGACATCCACGCGGCTTGGTACTCGGGTCTGAAGTTGAGGACGGTGAGGCTTCGCGTCCCCTGAGAGGCCTCGACGTGGTTGGCGAGGAACACCTCGCTCGCGGGGTCGAGCCAGTGCAGGTCCTCGAACACGGTCACGCCCGGCTCGCGGGCGCTCTGCGCGCGGATCAGGCGCTTAGTGAGGGCGAGGACCTGACGCTGGCGCGCCTCGGGGTCCATGCGGGGAGGAGGGCGCTCGGGATCGGGCACCGCGAGGAAGTCGAAGATCAGCGAGAGGTCCTCGGCGAAGCTCTCGTCGAGGAGCAGCAGCTTGCCGGCGATCCGCTCGCGCGCGGTTTGGTCCGAGTCCAGGTCGGTGACGTCGAAGTAGGCCCGCATGATCTGGAGCACGGGAAGCAGGGGGATCGACTTGGCGTGAGCCTGGCCCGAGGTGTGGTAAACCGGAATTCCCTTCGCCCGGCAGTGCCGCGCGAGCTCGTCGCAGAGCCGGCTCTTGCCCACGCCGGCCTCGCCGACGATCCCGATCACCTGAGGCTGTCCGGCGAAGGCTTGCTCCAAAGCGCCCTCGAGCACGCGCATCTCGTCCTCGCGGCCGACGAACCGGGAGAAACCGCGCGCACGCGAGACGTCCAGCCGTCCGCGCGCCGCGCCAACGCCGGTCAGCTCGTGGACGCGCAACAGCCGACTGGCGCCCTTCACCTGAAACTCGCCCAGGTCAGTGAGCGCGAGGTAACCCTCCACGAGCGATGCTGTGTGCTCGGTGACATAGGCCTTGCCGGGCTCGGCGAGCTGCTCCATCCGCTGAGCCAGCCCCACCGTGTGGCCGATCGCGGTGTAGTCCATGCTCAGGTTCTCGCCGATCGCGCCCACCACCACCTCGCCGGAGTTGAGCCCCATACGCACCGAGAAGTTGAGCCCCTGCTCCCGGCGAAGTTCTGCTGCGTACGAGGCGAGCCCCTCCTGGAGGTGAAGGGCCGCATAGCAGGCGCGCCGGGCATGCTCCTCGTGCGCGATCGGGGCGCCGAAGAGCGCCATGATGCCGTCGCCGGTGAACTTGTCGACGGTGCCCTCGAAGCGGTGGACGCCCTCGCACAGGATCGCGAAGAATCGGTCCATGATCCCGCGCCATTCCTCGGGGTCGCTTCGCTCGGCAAGTTCCATCGAGCCCATCACGTCGGCGAACAGCACGGTCACCTGTTTTCGCTCCCCCTCCAGTGCGCCGCGGCCGGCGCGGATCTTCTCGGCGAGGTGGTCCGGGAGGTGAGCGAGTGGGTCGGGAGGAGCAGGGGCTTCGCTGATCCGCTGACCGGCCGCTTCGTCCGTGGCGGTCAGGTCCTGGCCGCAGGCGTTGCAGAACCTCTGGCCGGCTGGGTTCGAGGCACCGCAGCTCGGACATGTCGAGGCACTGTCAAGGTGCGCTCCGCAGCTCCCGCAGAATCGCGCGTCCGATGGGTTGGAATGGCCGCAGGTTGGACAGTCCATGTCTACGCGGACGAGATCCGTCTCCGCCGAGCGTACCCCACCAACGCGGGTTGCGATGGCCGCGATCGATCACTTGAGGAACGGGAGCACCTGCGCCAGCCCGGTGAGCGCGATCGCCCGCTGCACGTGCTCTGGTCCCCTGATAATGCCGAAGAGCTCGGTCCGGTAATGAGTCTCGATTCTCCCGAGCGCCGCCATTCCGATTGAGTCGATGAACCGAAGCCCGCTCAGGTCGACGATGACCCGCTCGACCTTGCTCTCGCTTGCCCGTTCGAGCTCGAAATCCAGCGCCTGTGCGTTGGAGATGTCGAGTTCGCCACGAGCCTCGATCCGAAGCAAGCTTCGCCCATCGCCCGAGATCCGAAGCGTCAGCGGTCCACGCTCGACCAGCCTCCCCCCACCTTCCACGAAGCTCAAGCCTCGCGGGGATCTCGGTCGGGGCCCGCGGTGACGGCGCTCACCGCCGGCACTAGTGCGGCCCTGGGCAATGCGGGTGGTCCGGGTTGTTTACGCAGGGGTTCTTGTTCGGATGGAAGTGCCCAGAGTTCCCCGCCTCGTTGGGCCCTCCTACCCCGAACGCCGCACCCGGCGCCGACAGCGCCAGCGCGAGGCCGGTTGCCATCGCCGCGATCCTCTTGCGCTTCATCTCATCTCCTTCTTCCGTGGTGAGCGGACGGCCGCGCCTCGTTCCGAGGCTGACCGAGAGCTTTGCTCGGCCGATTCGGTGGATAGTCATTCCTGCAACGCGGCTGGGGACCGTTTGTCACGGGGTTTCGGCCCGCGGCTGCCTGCGATCTGATCGCGAATTACTTGAACGCAGGTAGCCCGGGGCAGTTAGAGGGCGCGCGGCGATCGCCGCGCCTCTAGACTACGCCACGGCTCGCGACTTCCCGCGAGCGTCCCCTTAGAAGGTGCCGGGAAGCTCCTCGAGATGCCGTTGGTCTCGTCCGTGACCGTGACGTCGGTGAACGCCACCGTCATCGCGGGCTGCGCTCCGGCTGGAAGGTGGCCAGTACCGTCAGGGTGAATTTCGCCTTGCGCGAACGCGGCCGCAAAGGCGTTGTCGTGCGGCTCTGCCGCGTTTACTTAAAACCAGGTACGGCGGTAAGGTCTAGTGGTCCGTCCGTAGAGGTCGATCAAGGGACCGAGTCGGGCCGGGATGCTCCCGCAAGCGAGGAATAGGTGAGTCCCTCCGAGCAAGGGGGGGCAGGCGTGCCGGCACGGCCATCGCGCCGCTTCCTCCTGTTGGAGGGCGGAGCGCTCGTAGGAGCAATGGGGCTCGCGCTCGCCCGCGCCGGGCATGCGGATTGGGACCTGGGCCTGCTCGCAGCGCTGTTTACCGGCGCGGTGATCGCCGACCTGATTCCGGTCAGCACCGGGGAAGCGCGTGTGCGGCTGTCGGCGAGCTTCCTTGCGATCGTCACCGCGGCGGTGCTCGGCGGCGCGACGCCC
Organism: uncultured Actinomycetes bacterium; assembly: GCA_963788115.1. GTDB lineage: Bacteria > Actinomycetota > Thermoleophilia > Solirubrobacterales > 70-9 > CAWBFD01. The sequence continues at coordinate 62,421 of CAWBFD010000002.1, read as the reverse complement.
GCGGCGCTGATCGCAGTCGTGTCGATCCTGGTGGCCTGGACCCGCTTGCGTTACGCGCCGGCGGACCTGCTCGTGAACCTCGTCACGTACGCCTGGTTCCCCCTGATCACGGGGCTCGCGTTTCATGCGGCCATAGACGGCGCCGGGGTCGACGAGACGGCCGCCATCTTCTACGTCTTCGTCTTCGGCGCCTTCCTGCTGGCGCTGGGGTTGGACTTCCTGCTGATCGCGGGCTACTCCTGCTACGTCGAGAGGTCCAGCCTCGGCGACAAGGTGCGCCGCGCGTTGCTCCCGCTCCTCCCGTCGGAGCTCGCCTCAGCGCTGCTCACGGTGGGCATCACCTACGCCTATGTCGAACTCGGTCTGCCCGCGCTGGCGCTGTTCGGTGTGGTGCTCTTGGTGTTTCAGTGGCTGATCGCGGCCCTGCTGACCTCGCAGCAGCGCGCCGACGAGCTCGAGCTGCGGGCGAAGCAGCTCGCCGGCTTCCAGGTGGCGTTGCTTTCGGCGCTGCTGCGCACGCTTGACCTCCGCGATCGCATGACCGCACGCCATAGCGCGGCCGTCGCCCGCTACGCGCGCGAGGTGGCCGCGGCCGCCGGGATGTCGGACGAGGAGCAGGAGCTCGCCCACACGGCCGGCCTCCTGCACGACATCGGCAAGTTCGCGCTACCCGATCCGCTTCTCCGGCGGAACGTGGAGCTCACCCTCGAGGACTGGGAGCGGGTACGTACCCACCCGTCTGAGGGGGCTCGCATCGTCTCCCAGATCGACGGTTACCAGCCGATCGGGGAGATCATCCTCGCTCACCACGAGCGCTTCGACGGGCGCGGCTACCCGCGGGGGCTCCAAGGCGATGAGATCCCCGAGATCGCAAGGATCATCGCCGTCGGCGAAGCCTACGACGCGATGACAGCTCGTGACTCGTACCGTCCGGAGCTTGGCTTCGACGAAGCGGTCGCGGAGCTCAGGCGAGCGGCAGGGACCCAGTTCGACCCGCGATTCGTCGAGCTCCTAACCGAAGTGCTCTCGCGCAAGGACTCCGCCTACCGTCACGGTGAGGCCGATTTCGAGGCCGAGCTCGCCCTCGATCGGCGCATCCACGAGCAGGTGACGCGCTCTGGCATCACCGCGCCGGTGGGAACAGCCGGCGCTGCCTCACCACATCCCTGAGCGCACCACCTCGCCGGCCCGCTCGCACGGGCCTGGCGGGCATCACGGCACGCCGAGACGCCCGCGACGCGTCGGCGTCGCCGGCACTACTGGGCTCCTGGTTCGTGAGCTAGCCGCGCTGATAGCCCATGGCCGGCATGGCTGCTCCCCCTCGAATAGCTGGTCGTTACATACCAGAGGGTAGGCAAAGGCTGCCAAACCCGTCTCGAACGTGCAAGACGATGCATCCGACGAACGGTGCTCTCGCGCCGGAGTAAGTTGCGGCCGAGATGCTCACCGCGCTCCGCCCGCTACGCCAACGGGGCTTCCCCCAGCTCGCGTTCGCCAACGTCATCAACGAGCTCGGTGACTGGATGGGCGAGATCGCCCTCGCGGTGCTCGTCTTCGACCAGACTGGCAGCGCCCTCGCCACCGCGGCCCTGTTTCTGGGGACCCAGTTCCTGCCGGCACTCGCGGCGCCGCCGATCGTGACCAGGCTCGAGAGCCTCGGCGGGGGACGCAGCCTGCCGCTGCTTTACACGGGGGAGGCCACGGCCTTCGCCGCTCTCGGGCTGCTCGCCGATGACTTCAGCCTCGTCGCCGTCCTCGCGCTCTCCTCCATCGACGGCGCCCTTGCCTCGTCCGCCCGGGCCCTCACCAGGGCATCGGCGGCCGCGGTCCTTGCCCCGAGCGGAATGTTGCGCGAGGGCAACGCGATCCTCAACATCGGCTTCACCGCCGGGGTTGCCGCCGGCCCGGCCGTGGCGGGGCTGGTGGTCGCCGCAGCCGGCGCCCAGACCGCCCTGTACGCGGATGCCGTCTCGTTCCTGGTGGTAGCCGCGGTGGTGGCGAGCGCGCGGCTGCCGCGAGCCGAGCCGGAGGCCGCCGGCGTGATCCGGCGCCTGCGTCGCGCCGTCGGCTACGTGCGCGGGCGGCCCCTGCTTCGACGGCTGCTCGGCGCACAGGCCATCGCTTTCGTCTTCTTCGCCGTGGTGATCCCGATCGAGATCGTGTTCGCCAAGGAGACACTTGATGCGGGGGATGCGGGCTATGGGGCACTGCTGGCCAGCTGGGGGGCGGGCATGGTCTCGGGCAGTGTTCTGTTCGCCGCCGTGAGGCGGGCCTCGCTGCCACTCCTGCTCGTCCTCAGCACCCTCGCGATCGGGCTCGCCTACCTGGCGACCGGGATCGCGCCGAGCCTGCTCGTTGCCTGCGGCGCCTCGGTCCTCGGCGGCCTCGGCAACGGGGTCCAGTGGGTGGCGCTGGTGACCGCGGTGCAGGAGCTCACGCGACCCTCCTACCAGGCGCGAGTGATCGCGATGCTGGAGTCGATTGCGAGCGCCATGCCGGGCCTCGGCTTCGTCATCGGGGGCGGGATCGCGGCTCTGCTCAACCCTCGGGCCAGCTACATCGTCGCCGGCACTGGCGTTGTCGCGGTGCTCGCGCTGGCCTCTGTTTTGCTCAGGGGTACGGACTGGCGCTCGGCGCGGGAGGCCGCGACGCCATCGCCCGAGGTGGAGCCGACCCCGCTCGCCGATCCGCATCGCCCCGCGGATACGGCCGCAGACGCGATCTAGGAAGGTGGTCGGCGGTGACGCTCCCGGCCCGCGGCCCGCTCGACCGATATGGCTAGCTGTGTGCCGACCGAGGCGCCTGCGGATGCGGCGAGTCCCCCGGCTGCGCCGACTCTCCCTGGGGCCCGCTCGGCTGCGGCGGGGAGCCACTGTGCCCGCCCGAGTCTTCCGGCGGGCTCGGCTGCGCCGGCGCTCCCTGGGGCCCGCCCGCCTGCGGCGGGGAGCCACTGTGCCCGCCCGGCGTCTTCCGGCGGGCTCGGGTGAGCCGGCGCTCCCTGGGGCCCGCCCGCCTGCGGCGGGGAGCCACTGTGCCCGCCCGGGTCTTCCGGCGGGCTCGGGTGAGCCGGCGCTCCGTGGGGCCCGCCCGCCTGCGGCGGCGAGCCACCGTGCCCTCCTGCGTCCTCCGGCTGCGCTCCGTCGGCCGGCGCTCCGTCGGCCGGCGCGCTTTGTCCGCCACCGGCGCCGGCTGGCTGAGCTCGATCGACGTCACCCCCGTCGGGAGGAGCGGCCTCCGGAGTTGCCGGAGAGGCTGCACCGCCACCGGTATCCGCCGATCGGTCGGGCCCCACCCCGGGTGGACGATCGAGGTCGGCGGTCGTGGGGCTGGCCTGGCCTCCGAGCCCCTCCGCCCCGCCTGAGGTCGTCTCGGCCGCCGCCCCTGATCTGGTGGGATCGGGGGTCCACGGCGTGTCCACTACGCCGGTCGCCCCGGCGGCCGCCGCGCCCGAACGCCCCCGCTGCCACCAGCGCGGCACCCTTGACCGCGATCGAAGCGGCGATCGTCGCTCCCACGCCACCGCCACCGACGCCAGCAACACCCGCGGCCGTGGCCGAGGCGGTAGCGGCGCCGGTCCCGGCCCCCTCCGCCTTGACCAGGATCGACGCCAGCAGGCCTGATGCGGCCGCCGTCGGGAGCGGTGGGCACAGGCTCTCGAGGTCCTGGCGTCGGCGCTCGATCCCCTCACGGAAGTCGCGGCAGCCCTCGCAGGCTCGCAAATGGGCGCGCAGGCGCCGCCCGCGGAGCACGCGCCCATCTCGTTCCGAGAGCGCCCGGCGGACCTCGTCGCACTCCATCTCGCGGCCGCCCTCCAGTTCTCGCAGCGCAACCCGGGCCTCATACACGGTCTGCCGCGCGCGTGTCTCCGACAGGTCGAGCGAGTTCCCGATCTCGGCGTAGTCGAGGCCACTCGCCTCGCGCATGACCAGGGCGGCTCGCTGGCGGTCGGGCAGTCCCCCGAGGTCGGCGACGAGCTGGCGGAGCCGCGCGCGTGCCTCGGCCTGCGAATCGGCTCCCGGGCCGGCCGGCTCCGCCTCCGACGCGGGATCCGCGACCACCACTCGCCGACGCATGATCGACACCGCCTCGTTGTGGGCGATCCGATGCAGCCAGGGTCGCAACGCGATCTCCCGCCGCTCCTCCGGCAGCGCCCGAAGGGCCGCCGCCATCGTGTTCTGCACCGCGTCCTGGGCCTCGTCGGGATCACCGAGGATCCCCCGGCAGCTACGGAAGAGCTCCTGGTGGTAGCGCCGGAAGATCGCCTCGAACGCGGTCATCTGGCCGCCTGCGGCCAATCGGACCAGTTGCCGATCGCCGAGCAGTCGCAGCGTGAACTGCGACAGCGGCTTCGCCTGTAGCACCGACCCCCCGGTCCCCATTGACATCGCCCCCCGACTATACGGGGTTCCGGCTCATCCGTGGGTGCCCGACACCTGCCGGCTCACCAGCCAGGAATTTTCAGGTACTTGAATTCAGGTAGTTGCACGCCTGCGCGAGGTACTTGCGGCAACAAAGAAACTTACAGCCGCCGGGCGTGGGCGTTTGGAACGAGTAGTTAAGAACCCGGTCGATTGATTGTCGGCTCGGCCGGAGCTGTGGGGGGTTGTGCGCCTCGATGGTTCCTTCGGGCGGGTTGTCGGCCTTAACCCGAAGGGAGAAACGATTCATGACGGATCGAGTTATTGGGCCATCGGGAGGTAAGCGGCGAAGTGCGTTGCTCCTCGCGGCCTTGGCCTCAGCCGTCGCACTGGGTGCCTACATGGTCTCCAACGCCTTGGCGGTCCACGACGAGGCGTTCCAGCTCGACGGCAATGTGGCCACGTCCCCGGATACGAACATCGGTGGCAACACTCAGCTGTATGACTGGGACGGACTTCTTCGACGCGAGCGGGAACGAGATTACCCCCCTGCCGGCAGGGTTCGACGCCTCGAGCTTCGACAGGGACTTCATCTCGAATCCTCTGAACACTCTGCCCGCTTCCTTCGTCACGTCCGACCTCACCACCTTCTCGACGGGCAGCAAGGACACGCTCCCGATCAATGCAGCCGCAGGCGGGGGCGCGCAAGGGTGGGAGTGCAACCAGGACAACAACGTCAACAGCAAGATCGACGTCATGAACGCCTATGCGACGTCGTACACCGCAGGTACCCAGGAGTTCCTCTACTTCGCGCTCGAGCGGAACGCGAACACCGGAACCGCCGATGTGGGCTTCTGGTTCCTCCAGGACGAGGACGCGGGCTGCACGTCGGCGCCCAACGTGAGCACCTCGTTCACCGGCTCCCACGTCGATGGCGACCTGCTCGTGGTCTCCGAGTTCACCAATGGAGGAAGTCGTCAGCACGATTCAGGTCTATCGCTGGGACGGCGGCGCCAACGGGCACCTGAATACGACCCCCGTCATCAACAACGAAGGCGGCGGCGCCGATTGCCGGAACGCACCTCTGACGGGTGCGGGCGATCGAGCCTGCGGGAGGACGAACACCGGCACGATCACAACGCCGTGGCTGACCTCGAACAAGCAGGACGGCGTCGGTCACAGCCTCCGCATCTCGGAGTTCTACGAGGGAGGGATCAACCTCACGGAGTCCGACCTCGGTGGCAAGTGCTTCAACACGTTCGTTGCGGACACGCGCTCGTCGACGTCGCTGACTGCGACGCTGTTCGACTACTCGCTCGGTCAGCTCGGGGCAGTGCACGTCGACGACCGAGACGACACCGTCCATCACCTCGCCGACGACGATCCCGGCCGACGGCACGATCGACGTCACCGATAGCGCGACGGTCACGGTGGACGGCGCCACCGACTGGAGCGGGACGCTGAAGTTCTTCATCTGCGGCCCGCAAGCCACGGGCACCTGCGCCCCCGGCACCGGGGACCAGCTCGGGGCCACGCAGACCGTGAGCGACGAGGCACCGACGGCGACGTCCGCCACGGCCACGATCACCGAAGTCGGACGCTATTGCTTCCGTGCGGAGTTCGGGGGCGATGAGGACGCGGACGTGCCTCCGTCGGAGGACAGTCGCGTGACTGAGTGCTTCGTGATCACCCCGAGGCCGACGATGCTCGACACCCAAGCGGGGGCCGGGCCGGTCGACTTCGGGAGCCCGTGACCGACAGGGCCACGCTGACGAACACGGCCAACCAGCCCGGGACGGGTGGGATCGGGGCGAACGGCTCGATCAACCCGACGACGGCCGGCGCAGCGGCGAATGGCACGATCACGTTCACGCTCTACAAGGCCGACTGCACGACGCTGGCGACGGGTACCGGCACGAACCCGCAGACGGTGAATGTGAGCGGCGACGGCACGTACCCACCGCTCGCCAGCAATCCGGTGAGCTTCACTCCGGATCAACCGGGCACGTACCACTGGAGGGCTTCGTACAGCGGCGACTCGCCGAACACGGACGCGTCCACGCACAACGCCACCTGCACGGACACGGACGAGACTGTCGTCGTCCAGCAGATCCCGACGGCGATCTCCACGGCCCAGGATGTGTACCCGAACGACTCCGCTACGGTCAGCTCGACCGTGGCGAGTAGGGAGCTCCCGGCTGGCGGGGAGATCGTGTTCAAGCTGTACCAGGCTGCGGGCGGCTTTACCGCGCTCGCAGAACTGCCTGGCGAACACGAGCACCGGCCTCCTCTTGACGGAGACCGACAGCACCGTCGGCGGCGGCGGTGCGGGCAACACCGCCAGCACGAACAACACAACGGTGGCGGTGGATGCCGACGCCACGGTGTACTGGAGGGTCACCTACGACCCGAAGAACACCGCGTTCACGGGCAGGCAGAGCGCCTGCGCCGAGTCGACTGCGGTCGACTTCACCAACGACGCCGGTCCGGGAACGCTGTTCCCGCCCCCCTGATCAGCTGACTGGTACCTACAGCGACGAGAGGCCCCGGCGCAAGCCGGGGCCTCTTCGTATCTTGGGCGCCAGTGAGCCCACGAGCAGGGTTCGCTCGGGTCGGCACCGACCAGAGCGTTGAGCGAGGATCACAGCGGACGCGCGCGACTCACCCCTCGAGTTCGTCCTTGAGCGCCGCGACCCGCTCGCGCCAGTAGGCCTTCATCCGCTCCGCCTCGCCGGCATTCGCCAGCCGCTCGTGCTCGATCGCGACCGTGCTCTTCGCCTCCCCCTTCGCCTCGAAGCCGACGATCACTCGGGTGGAGCCATCGCCCCAGTCGTAGCGCGCCGACTTCGGCCTCGTCGCCGTGCGCTCGCGCAGCTCGCCGTCGGGCAGCCACCGTTTCCGCAGCGACTCGTCCACGAACGCGTCGAAGAGCCGCTCGACCGGCACCGCGACCGTCTTCTGGGCGCCCACGCTGAACCCCTGCGGCTTCTCGCCGATCGCGCGGCCGCGACGGGCGCGCTCGTAGGCGACCGTGACCGCCTGGGCCGACCAGCCATCGATGCCGTGGGACTCGCCGACCCAGCTGGCGATCTCCTTGTGCGCTCGAGCGAGCGCGTCTCCGACAGGTCGAGCGAGTTCCCGATCTCGGCGTAGTCGAGGCCACTCGCCTCGCGCATGACCAGGGCGGCTCGCTGGCGGTCGGGCAGTCCCCCGAGGTCGGCGACGCCCTTCGCGCGCTGCAGGAGGAGCGGCGAGAGTTCGTCGTTGCTCGCCTGCGCGAGGTACTTGCGGCAACAAAGAAACCGACAGCCGCCGGGAGATACTTGAAAGCAGGTAGATACTTGCGGCGGCAAAGGCTCCGACAATCGGCGGGTGCTGGGCGTTGCAACGAGTAGTTAGGTAAGAACCCGGTCGACTGTCGGCTCGGCCGGAGCTGTGGGGGGTGTGCGCCTCGATGGTTCCTTCGAGCGGGGGTTGTCGGCCTTAGCCCGAAGGGAGAACCGATTCATGACGGATCGAATTATTGGGCCATCGGGAGGCAAGCGGCGAAGTCGATTGCTCCTCGCGGCCTTGGCCTCAGCCGTCGCACTGGGTGCCTACCTGGTCTCCAACGCGTTGGCGGTCCACGACGAGGTGTTCCAGCTCGACGGCGACGTCAGCGCGACGCACCGACAACCAACGTCGGTGGGACCACCCAGGACGGTGGACTGGGACAGCTTCTTCGACGCGAGCGGGAACGAGATTACCCCCCTGCCGGCAGGATTCGATGCCACGAGCTTCGACAGGGACTTCATCTCGATTCCTCTGAACACTCTGCCCGCTTCCTTCAGCACGTCCGACGCCACCACCTTCGCGACGGGCAGCAAGGACACGCTGCCGATCACGCCGGGGTGGCAGTGCAACCAGGACAACAACGTCAACAGCAAGATCGACGTCATGAACGCCTACTCGGCGTCGTACACGGCACCGAATGGTGACGAGATCCTCTACTTCGCGCTGGAGCGGAACGCGAACACCGGGACCGCCGATGTGGGGTTCTGGTTCCTCCAGGACCCCGAGCGTGAACTGCGTGTCGCCGGGCGGGAGCACGGCGTTCACCGGCGACCATGTCGACGGCGACCTGCTCGTGGTCTCCGAGTTCACCAATGGAGGCAGCGGTCAGCACGATCAACGTCTACCGTTGGGACGGCGGCGCCAACGGGTCCCTGAATCCGAACCCTGTGATCAGCCAGCCCGTCGCCGGCGGCGCCGACTGCCGGAACGCACCTCTGAGTGGTCCGGGCGATGAGGCGTGCGGGAGGACGAACACCGGCACGATCACAACCCCGTGGCTGACCTCGAACAAGCAGGACGGCGTCGGTCACAGCCTCCGCATCTCGGAGTTCTACGAGGGAGGGATCAACCTCACGGAGAGCGGCCTCGGCGGTGCCTGCTTCAACACGTTCATTGCGGACACGCGCTCGTCGACGTCGCTGACTGCGACGCTGTTCGACTACTCGCGCGGTCAGCTCGGGGCGTGCACGTCGGCGACCGAGACGACACCGTCCATCACCTCGCCGACGATGATCCCGGCCGACGGCACGATCGACGTCACCGATAGCGCGACGGTCACGGTGGACGGCGCCACCGACTGGAGCGGACCGCTGACGTTCTTCATCTGCGGCCCGCAAGCCACGGGCACGTGCGCCCCCGGCACCGGGGACCAGCTCGGGGCCACGCAGACCGTGAGCGACGAGGCACCGACGGCGACGTCCGCCACGGCCACGATCACCGAAGTCGGACGCTATTGCTTCCGTGCGGAGTTCGGGGGCGATGAGGACGCGGACGTGCCTCCGTCGGAGGACAGTCGCGTGACTGAGTGCTTCGTGATCACCCCGAGGCCGACGATGCTCGACACCCAAGCGGGGGCGAGCTCGGTCGACTTCGGGCAGCCGGTGACCGACACGGCCACGCTGACGAACACGGCCAACCAGCCCGGGACGGGTGGGATCGGGGCGAACGGCTCGATCAACCCGACGACGGCCGGCGCAGCGGCGACACGGCACGATCACGTTCACGCTCTACAAGGCCGACTGCACGACGCTGGCGACGGGTACCGGCACGAATCCCGCAGACGGTGGAATTTCCGCCAGGCGGCGACGGCACGTACGGGCCGGTCAGCTTCACGCCGAATGAGCCCGGCACGTACCACTGGGTCGCGTCATACAGCGGCGACTCGCCGAACACGCTCGCGTCCACGCATAACACCACCTGCACGGACACGGATGAGTCGGTCGTCGTCCAGGTGATCCCGACGGCGATCTCCACGACCCAGGATGTGTACCCGAACGACTCCGCTACGGTCAGCTCGACCGTGGCGAGTAGGGAGCTCCCGGCTGGCGGGGAGATCGTGTTCAAGCTGTACCAGGCTGCGGGCGGCTTTACCGCGCTCGAGAACTGCCTGGCGAACACGCGCACCGGCCTCCTCTTGACGGAGACCGACAGCACCGTCGGCGGCGGCGGTGCGGGCAACACCGCCAGCACGAACAACACAACGGTGGCGGTGGATGCCGACGCCACGGTGTACTGGAGGGTCACCTACGACCCGAAGAACACCGCGTTCACGGGCAGGCAGAGCGCCTGCGCCGAGTCGACTGCGGTCGACTTCACCAACGACGCCGGTCCGGGAACGCTGTTCCCCGCCCCTGATCGGCTGACTGGTACGTACAGCGACGAGAGGCCCCGGCGCAAGCCGGGGCCTCTTCGTATCTTGGGCGCCAGTGAGCCCACGAGCAGGGTTCGCTCGGGTCGGCACCACCAGGCGTTGAGCGAGGATCACAGCGGACGCGCGCGACTCACCCCTCGAGTTCGTCCTTGAGCGCCGCGACCCGCTCGCGCCAGTAGGCCTTCATCCGCTCCGCCTCGCCGGCATTCGCCAGCCGCTCGTGCTCGATCGCGACCGTGCTCTTCGCCTCCCCCTTCGCCTCGAAGCCGACGATCACTCGGGTGGAGCCATCGCCCCAGTCGTAGCGCGCCGACTTCGGCCTCGTCGCCGTGCGCTCGCGCAGCTCGCCGTCGGGCAGCCACCGTTTCCGCAGCGACTCGTCGACGAATGCGTCGAAGAGCCGCTCGACCGGCACCGCGACCGTCTTCTGGGCGCCCACGCTGAACCCCTGCGGCTTCTCGCCGATCGCGCGGCCGCGACGGGCGCGCTCGTAGGCGACCGTGACCGCCTGGGCCGACCAGCCATCGATGTCGTGGGCCTCCCCGACCCAGCTGGCGATCTCCTTGTGCGCTCGCTCGCCGGCCCCCCACTCGTCGAGCAGGTCGAACCACTCCTCCCAGCCGCGGCCGGTCCTGCGCCGCACGGCCTCGTCGGAGATCGGCAGCACGGTTGGCTCTGCCGGTTCCCGCTCCATCCGTCCCGGCAAGCAATGTGGCGCGCGCCGCCGTATAGCTCTCGCCCGTCTTCTCCATCCGGGCGCGGACGAGGCGCTTGAAGGACTTTCGCTCGGTCATCTTCGGTGCTCCTTTCGTCGGGCGCGGCCCCGGGACTCACGCTCCCGACGCCCCGCCGAAAGGGCTGCAACGTCTGACCGGCGTCCCGAGGGCTCGAGCCCCCTTTGCCCCCGCGAGCGCCGGCGGCGTGAGCGCCGGAATCGGGGGTTGGGCGCGGGACTGCGCCTGACTCATATGTACCACGGTCACGCCGTCTGCCGGCGCGTCCCCGGTTACCTATGTAGACGGGGAGGAGCCGGGAAACTCATCGTTCGCCCGATCGAGCCCAGGGCGGTGGGCGCATACTCGCCCTCCGGGTAATAGCGCACGTTCGCAGTGTCGTCAGCGGCGCCGACGCCACCGTCGGCACGACTCGAGCCGTCGGCTCAGGGCTCGTCGCGGGTCTTGCGTTGATAGTAGGCGCGAGCTTTTTCGCGACTCCCGCAAACCTTCATCGAGCACCAGCGGGCGCTCTGGTTGCGTGAATTGTCATAGAAGACCCAGCCGCAGTGTCGTCCCGGGCATGCCTTGAGTCGCTGCCAGGTGCCGTCGATCATCGCGCGGGCCGTGATCGCGAGGATGGCACCGATCGGGGCCTCGATGCTCGTCGTCGATTCGGCCACGAACCGTGGGCCGTCGGGCTCGATGCGGATCTGGACACCCGCTCCCTTGGATGCTCGGCGCATGACGTCGATCGCGGGCACGTTGAGGACCTGACCGTTATTGGCGAACGCGAGCGCGCGCAGTCCCTCGCGAACGGCCAGCGCGCGATCGAGATCGTGGTCGGCAAGGCGGTGCCGCGCTCCGATCAGCCCGTGGGCCCGAAGCCAATCGCGCAGCTCCCCGGTGCTGCCGAGGATCTCGCCTCCGCGTTCCGTCGTCAGGTCGTAATGGCTGTTGACGAAGGCCTGAACCAGCGCGAGCTCGCCGGGCGCCGGTTCGCGATCCCCCGGCTGAGGGTCGGTATCCGGCGCTTTCTCACCGGTCATAGACATTTGCCGGTAAGGTAGCGCGCGGCGATGAAGCGAGCAGGGCTCAGGATCGTCTTCGGAGTCACCGTTGCCCTGGTGATTGCGGTGAGCGGCTGCGGTGACGACCCTGAGACCCCGCCGCCCACGGGGCCACTGGCCGATGCCCTGGCCGGCATCGGCGGCGGCGGCGAGAATGGCTCGCTGGGCGTGGGCTGGGCCGATCCACGACTGGTGAAGGAGAGCGGCGCCGGAATAGAGCTGATCGCCGACGCGTTGGGCCCGAACGCGGGCAGCGTGGTCGAGGCGGCCCCGCTTCTGCGCCGGCGCTTTGGGCTCGACCCGTTGTCGGCCGAGGGCTTGACCTCGGTGGGCGGCTCGTACGCCTTCGGGATGCGCCTCGACGGGGTCGATGGTCGCCAGCTTCGCCGGGCGCTGGTCGCGGCCGGAGGCCGGGCGCGGCACGGCGGCCGCCTCGAGCTGGTCGAGATCGGCGACTACGCCGTGGTCCCCGACCCGCTGCTGAGCACGGGCGTCAACGGGCTCGGAGCCTTCGACGCCTTCGGCCGTGGGCTGATCGTGCTCGCGATCTCCGACCGGGCGCGCGCGGCGCTGCTCGGCCGCGGCGACCGCCTGATCGACGAGCCGACGTACCGCGCCGCCGCCGACTGCCTCGGAGACGTGGTCGCGGCCCGGATGGTCCCCGACAAGCTCTTGATCTCCGCCGAGCTGGGCGTCGACCTCCTGGCGGTTGGTGTCCGGGGCGAGCACGAGGTCCTTTGCGTGCTCGGCGGCACGGCCGAGCGGGCCGACCAGGTGGCCGCCGCCCTCGAGACCTCACTCGACCGAGATGCCCGAGACCCGGCTTCGGGTGAGCCGATCGGCGACTCGGTCGCCGCGGTCGAGGTGGCGCGGAGCGTCTACGAGGGCGTCGAGGTGGTCCGGGCCGATGTGACCCCGGCCAGGGGCCAGGCGCCCGGCTATCTCTTCGGCACCCTCTCCCAGGGGAGCGTGGTCGGGCTGATCAACGCAAGCCCTCGGATCTTCGTCCGCTGACCCGTGCCCCTCACGATGGCCTGGGCCGACTAGGCCTGCCCGGCGATGAGCCGTTCGAGCTTGTCGAAGCTGTCGGTCCAACCGTCCCGGTGAAGCGCACGACGCGCCTCGGTCTTGAACGGGCCTTGCGTCAAGGCAACCTCGGTCGATCCGCCGAGATCGCGGAATGACAGGGAGGCCACCGTCTCGACGTCGTCGGGATCGGGGTTCTCCCACACGAACGTGAAGGCGAGCCGGGCAGGCGGATCGACCTCGCGGAACTCACCGATCGAGATGGAAGGGCTCGCCGTCCGGCGGCTGCATCTCGATCCGGTAGCTGTCTCCAACGCCAGGCTGGAACTCCAGGCTCAGCGTGGTGAATCCCGCCGGCCCCCACCATTTCGCCAACTCGTTCGCATCGCTGAATGCAGCGAAGACGACCGGGGGCGCTGCCGGGAGGACCCGCTCCATCGCAAGCATCAGCTCGTCCGATCGCACGTCCATCGGTTCGATCGTATCCCGGCTGCGGAGTTGATCTCGAGCAGCGGGGCGGAGTCGCCCCTCAGTCCTGACCCCGATACATCTCGGCGACCACGAAGGCCAGGTCGAGCGACTGGCGGCGATTGAGGCGGGGGTCGCACGCCGTCTCGTAGCGTTGGTCGAGGTCCTCCTCGACGATCTCGTGGCCTCCACCGACGCATTCGGTCACGTCGTCGCCGGTGAACTCGACGTGGATGCCCCCGGGATGGGTGCCCAGCGCGCGGTGCGCCTCGAAGAAGCCGGCCACCTCGTCGAGAATGTGGTCCAGACGGCGGGTCTTGCGCCCGCCCGGCGCCTCGACCGTGTTCCCGTGCATCGGGTCGCAGACCCAGGCGACCGGCGAGCCATGCTCGGTGACCTTCTCCAACAGCGGCGGCAGGACGTCCCGCACCGCGCTCGCGCCCAGCCGGGTGATGAACGTGAGCCGGCCCGGCTCGTGATCGGGGTTGAGCCGCTCGATGAGTGAGATGGCGTCGTCGGGTGAGATCGTCGGGCCGAGCTTCACGCCGATCGGATTGCGGATCTGGCGGAAGAACTCCACGTGCGCGCCGTTCAGGTCCCTGGTGCGCTCACCGATCCAAAGCAGATGAGCGGAGACGTCGTACGGCAGTCCGGTACGGCTGTCGATGCGGGTCAGCGCCCGCTCGTACTCGAGCAGGAGCCCCTCGTGGCTGGAGTAGAGCTCCACCCCGTGGAGCTCCTTCGGGTCGGCGCCACACGCCTTCATGAACGACAGCGCGCGGTCGATCTCGCCGGCAACCTGCTCGTAGCGCCGCCCGGCCGGGCTCTCGGCAACGAAGTCCTGGTTCCAGGCGTGCACCTCGTGGAGGTCTGCGTAGCCGCCGTTCGTGAACGCCCGGCAGAGGTTGAGGGTGACCGCCGCGCAGTGGTACGCGCGGAGCAGCCGCGCGGGGTCGGGCCGGCGCGCGTCGGGGGTGAACGCGAACCCGTTCACGGCCTCGCCGCGATAGGCGGGGAGCTCGACCCCGTCCCGCGACTCGGTGGGGCGCGATCTGGGTTTCGCGAACTGCCCGGCCATCCGGCCGATCTTCACGACGGGAACGCTCGCGGCGTACGTGAGCACGACCGCCATCTGCAGCAGGGTCTCGAGCTTGTCGCGTACGGTGTCGGCGGTCGACCCGGAGAAGGTCTCCGCGCAGTCGCCCCCTTGGAGGACGAACGCCTCGCCCCTGGCGACGGCGGCCAGCCGGTCCTTGAGCTGGTCACATTCGCCGGCGAAGACCAGCGGCGGTTGCTCTGCCAGCTCGGCCGTGGCGGCCCGGACACGTGCGGGGTCCGGCCAGTCAGGCTGCTGGGCGATGGGAAGGGTGCGCCAGGTCTCGAGATCGGCCGGGCGGCTGGACGGTGCGCTCATGGAGTGAAGGCTAAGCGGTGTCGACGCCGGGGTGGCTCTGGCCAGCGGCCCGCCTCAGCCGGCCGGCGAGCGCCCGCAGGTGCTCGGCCAGCTCCGGCGGCTCGTGGACATCGAAGTCGACGCCGATCATCGCGATCCGCAGCGCAAGCCATCCGAGGTCGTCATCTCCAGTCCGGTACTCGCAGCTGCGGGCATCCTTCTCCCTGATCGTCCCCCAGTACGCAGGGACGCGGCCGGCGATCTGGTCGGCGGAGGCGTGAAGCGTGACCCTGGCCTCGTAGCGGTTCGGCGCCCCGGTGATGCTCTGCCCGACGTAGGCGGCCGCGTCCCGGGCAGGCAACCGACGCGGCTCAAAGCGGACGCCGTTCGGTGCCGGACGTGCCAGCCGATCGACGCGGAAGGTGCGCCAGTCCTCGCGGCCGCGGTCCCAGGCGACGAGGTACCAGCGGCGGCCGAGGTTGACGAGCGAGTGCGGCTCGACCTCGCGGCGGCTGTCGCTGCCGTCGCGGCTCCGGTAGGCAAAGCGAAGGCACTCGGTGTCCCGGCACGCGGCCGCAATCGCTGTCAGATGCTGCGGGTCGACGGTCGGCCCCCCGACCGCGGGAGCGATGGTCGCCGAACCAAGGGCCGCGACGCGACGCCGCACGTGAGTCGGCAGGACCTGCTCGAGCTTGACGAGCGCCCGGACGGAGGCCTCCTCGATCCCGGTCACGGACGCGCGGGCGGCGGTGCGGAGGCCGACCGCGATCGCGATCGCCTCGTCGTCGTCGAGGAGCAACGGCGGCATCGCCGTCCCGGCGCGCAGCCGGTAGCCGCCGGCGGGGCCCCTGAGCGACTCGACGGGGTAGCCGAGGTCGCGGAGCCGCTCGACATCTCGCCGGATCGTCCGGCGGGAGACCTCGAGCCGGTCGGCGAGCTCGGACCCCAACCAGCCGCGGCGTGCCTGAAGCAGCGACAGGAGCTCCAAGAGTCGGCTTGAGGTCGCGGTCACGGCCCGCTCATGGTCGCGGAAATTGAGGACAGATTCTGACCTAAACAGCGGATAGGGTGCGCCGACCCGTCAACGACTCGAACGGAGAGCACGAATGCCCGAACGCGACGAATACATGCCCGGTCTAGTGCCCCAACGCGACGGATTCATCCCCGGCGTCCCCTGCTGGGTGGATGCGAGCGAGCCCGACCCGGAGGCCGCTGTCGGCTTCTACGGCGGCCTCTTCGGCTGGGCGTTCGAGGACGCGATGCCGCCGGGGTCGGAGGGCGAGTACTTCATCGCCCGGCTGCGCGGCGCCGACGTGGCCGCGGTCGGGTCGATTCCCGAGGCGGCGCCGCCCACGGCGATGTGGAACACCTACATCTGGGTCGACAGCGCCGACGAGACCGCGTCCGAGGTCCGTGATGCCGGCGGAGGCGTCGTGACGGAGCCTTTCGACGTCATGGACGCCATCCGGATGGCCGTCTTCACCGATCCCGAGGGGGCGGCGTTCTGCGCCTTTCAGGCGAGGGAGCACAAGGGCGCGCAGATCGTCAACGAGCCGGGCTCACTGAACTTCAATGACCTCAATACCCGCGACGTGGAAGGCGCGAAGTCGTTCTACGGCTCGGTGTTCGGCTGGCAGACGCTCGAGCTGGAGGGCGGCTTCCAGGCGTGGACGCTGCCGGGCTACGGCGATCACCTCGAGCGCGACAACCCCGACCTCCGCGAGCGGATGGCGGAGGCGGACGCGCCGGAGGGGTTCGAGGACGCCGTCGCCAGCATCGTGCCGATCCCGGGCGATCAGCCCGATACGCCGGCGCATTGGGGCGTGACCTTCGCGGTCGACGACGCCGACGCCGTGGCGGCGAAGGCCACCGAGCTCGGCGGAAGGGTGATCGTCCCGCCGTTTGACGCCCCCTGGGTCCGGATGACGGTCATCCGCGACCCGCAGGGCGCGACTTTCACCGCGAGCAAGTTCGTGCCGGAGAACAAGGATCTCGGGAGCGGGGCGGACGCGGCCGTCGGGGCCGCGTAGCGCCGTCTCCGATCAGAGAAGGGGCCCCAGTGGGGGCCCCATCCCAAGCTGTGCTATGGACGAGCTAGTTACTTGTTGTGTCCCGGCGGAGCATGGCCAGCCGGGTTCACGTTCTCGAGAGCCTGTCCCTGGCACTTGCCCTGCTGTCCGGGGGGCGCGTTGCCGCCAGGGTTCTCGCACGTGATCGCGCCGCCCGCTGAGCTGGCGGGAACTAGCGCCACGACTGCCGCAAGGGCGGCGATTTTCTTGAGCCGGTCCATCGGCCTTCCTTTCCTCCGCTCCGTCTCCCCCGCGCGCGACCGAGCGGAATATTGACGGCGCGAGTCTACCCGCGGCATGGGTCCACGGCTCCCGGGCGTTGAAGACTTGAAGGCGTTCCTCGAGGCACACGCTCTGTATGAGGTTGTCTGGCAGGCGTTCGAGGGCCGACGCGGACCGCGGGCCATGAAGCTGGCGGCAGCCAGTCTGGCGCTCTTGCGCGAAGGGCGCGCGGGCTGACATGGAGCGCCGCCCATCAAGTCCCGGCGCTGATCTGCCTGTGCAGCAACATCATGCGAGGGGAACACGCGAAAGGAGGCCGAGCGGGTGGGCCGGTTGCCGAGACTTCTCCTCCGGTCCAAACGGCAGGGAGGGTCGCGAAAAGTGCATGAGGACCCATCGGTCCTTAGCCGCCCTTCGATTTGACGCAGCATCGCGTCGACACGCCGATGTGTGTCGGCGCCCCTGGAATCACGATCACGCTGCCTTCCTGTCGGGTTACGGCTGTCTCGTCGCGGTCACGCGGCGAGCAGGGCGTCCATTTGGCTGACGGCTTCCCGCAAGCCCTCGACCACACCCATGTTCACCAGCCTCTCCATGTCCTCGCGGGACTCGAACGTCGAAAGCATCTCCATCCGCGTGCCGCCGTCGCGCTCGATGAGCTGGACCCTGGCATTGCTGACCGGCATGTCCGCGATCGGCGTCCCGTCCGTGTCGGCGAAGGCGTCGGTGAACTCCAGCGAGGTCGGCGGATCGACCGCCGTGACCCGCCACATGCCCCGCGTCGTATCGCCCTCCGGACCGGTCAGGAAGTACGTGACCTCGCCGCCCGGGGTGAGGTCGTGCTTCTCGAAGGTCGCCGGATAGCTCGGCGGACCCCACCAGCGTTCGAGCTTGCGCGGATCCGACCAAAGCTCCCAGACCTGATCGATCGGAGCGTCAAAGTCGGCGATCAGGGTGATGGTCAGGCTGTCGTGGTCCGTGTCGACGCTGGTGATGCTCATCCAGTTCCTCTCATCGTTGAGTTCCTACTTCTGGCTCGGTGCCCTGGGCGAGCAGGTCGGACATGCGGTCCACTCGACCGCGCCAGGTCGTCTCGAGCTCGTCGAGGGCGTGCCGCGCGCGGCCGACCGCGCCGGCATCGGTGCGCACGAGCTGCTCCCGTCCACGGCGCTCCTTGGTGACCAGGCCGGCCCGCTCCAGCACGGCGACGTGCTTCTGCACCGCCGCGAAGCTCATCGGATAAGCCTGCGCGAGTCGCGAAACCGAGGGCTCGGCGGCGACGCAGCGGCGAAGGATGTCGCGGCGGGTCGGGTCGGCCAGGGCATGGAACAGCTCGTCGACCGTCTCGTCCGACAGCGCATCTACAACCATCTGGTTGTAGATTATCCAAATGAGTCTCCCGTACATGCCCGCGCTCGGCAAGGCGGCGCGCTGAGCTCAGCCGGCGGCGACAGTCTCCGGATCCGGCTCCTCGCCCTTGAGGGAAGGCCCATCGTCGATGCCCGAAGGGAGGACGCGCAGCGCGTCCACGGGTAGGTGGAGCTGCACCGGGATGCCCTGCTCGTAGGGGATTCCGCCGCCGGTGTTCTGAACGAGCGCCTGGAGCGCTTCCCCGGTGGCGGCCCGGACGATCACCTGGATCGCCGAGCCCACGTAGACGACGCGCTCCACCATGCCCGGGATGCGGTTCGGCCCCGACGGAGACCCGTGCTCTTCGAGCTCGATGCGCTCCGGTCGGATGACGATCTTCGCCTCCCCCGTGGCGTCGCGGTCCGTTCCGCGCGTCTCGAGCTCGTAGCCGTCCAGCGCGACGCGGCAGGCGCTCGTGCCGGCACTGACGATGGTGGCCTGCATGAGGTTCGACACGCCGAGGAAGTCGGCGACGTAGAGCGTCTCGGGATCCTCGTAGACGTCCTGAGGCGCCCCGACCTGCTCGATGTGCCCGCCGTTCATGACCGCGAGGCGGTCGCTCATCGTCAGCGCCTCCTCCTGGTCGTGGGTGACGTAGAGGAACGTGATGCCGACCTCCTGCTGGAGCGACTTGAGCTCGATCTGGAGGGCCTTGCGGAGCTTCGCATCGAGGGCGCCGAGCGGCTCGTCCAGAAGGAGCACGGTCGGGTTGAGGACGAGAGCGCGCGCTAAGGCAACGCGCTGCTGCTGCCCGCCCGAGAGCTGGGACGACCGGCGGCCCTCGTAGCCCGGAAGCTGGACGAGCTCAAGCGCCTTGCCGACGCGCTCGCGGATCTCGGCTTTCGGCCGCTTCGCCCGCTTCAGCCCGTAGGCAATGTTGTTGTAGACGTTCAGGTGCGGGAAGAGCGCGTAGTTCTGGAACACGGTGTTGACGTTGCGCTGGTGAGGCGGTGTGTAGGCAACGTCTGTGCCGTCCAGGAGGATCTCACCGGAAGTCGGTTGCTCGAAGCCGGCGATCATTCGCAGAGTGGTCGTCTTCCCGCAGCCGGAAGGCCCGAGGAGCGAGAAGAACTCACCACCCGGGATGTGGAGATCGATGCCGTCCACCGCGGTCACCTCGGCGAACTGCTTGGTCAGCTTGCTCAATTCGATTTCGCCGCGTGCCATTGGTCTCCCGAAACTAGGTGAGGTTGAAGGCGCCGCCGATGTCCTCCGCCGCTTTGCCTGCCCGACGCTCTCCGCGGGTGAAGAAGCGCCAGGTGAGGAATCCGGCCGTGACAATGAGGAGGGTTGACACCATCATGATCGTTGCGATCGCGTTCACAGACGGTAACGGCGCGGCGCGCGTCGCTGCGTAGATCTGGATCGGGACGGTGTCCGTGGGTCCGCCGCTTGACAGCCACTGGCTGATGACGAAGTCGTCGGCCGAGATGGCGAACACCACGGCGGCCGAGGCGACGATCGCCGGGGCGAGCAAGGGCAGGAGGACGCTCGTCAACGCGACGAACGGCGAGGCCCCGAGGTCGGCGGCGGCCTCCTCGTACTGCCTGCCGATCGAGAACAGCCGACCGCGCACGATCACGACCACGAAGGAGATCGAGAAGGTCACGTGGCCGAGGATCTGGGCGAGCGTTCCCGTGTGAACGAATGTGAAGACGTGGGTGAAGACGAGGAGGAGCGACACGCCCATGACGATCTCGGGTGTGACCAACGGAAAAAGCATGATGAAGTTGGAGGTGCCGGAGCCGCGACCGCGCCAGCGGGCGAGACCGAGGGCGAGCAAAACCCCGATCGGGACAGCGATGAGAACGTCCGCTCCCGCCAGCTTGAAGCTCTGAACAAGAGCATGCGAAAGGGTCGGGTCGTGCCAGACCGAGTCCACTGGATCCCCCCAATACCAGCGTGTCGAGAAGGAGTCCCAGACCGTGCGCGAGCGGGTCGCATTGAAGGAGAACTGCACCGCGATCAGCACCGGCACGATCGACCACAGGATGTAGGCACAAGTGAAGACACCCAGGAAGCGCGGCTTTCCCCACGGGTTGCGGAACCAGCCGCGCAAGCGGGTCAAGGTCGAGGGCTGCGGCCTCGCTCGCGGCTCGGCAACGGCCGTCACAGCGCCCCCACCGTCCCGGCCTCGCGTTGGGCGCGATGGATGCTCCACATGTAGTAGAGCATGAGGATCGTCAGGAAGGCGGCAAGCACGATCGTGAGCGCGGCGCCGATCGTCGGCTGCGGGCCGCCGTGGAAGTAGAGGTCGATCTGGTTGCCGATCATCGACGTCTTCGGCGAGCCGGAGACGATGTTCGGCGTGTAGTAGTCGCCGAACATCGGTAGCGTGATGAGGACGGCGCCCCCCAGGATGCCGATTTTCGAGAGCGGGAGGGTGACCGTGCGAAACGCGGACCAGGGGCTCGCACCGAGGTCACGTGCCGCTTCCAGGTGGCTGCGGTCGATGCGATCGAGCGCGGCGAAGAGCGGCAGGATCAGGTATGGGATGTAGCCGTAGACGAGGGCGAAGATAACGGTCGAGGCGCTCCCGCCGAGCCAGTCCCGCGGCTGGCTGAGCACGTGGGTGAACATCAGGAAGTCGTTCACGTAGCCGTCCGTCTGCAGGAGATTCACCCAGGCGAGCATTCGCATCATGTAGCTGATCCAGAGGGGAAGGATGATCAGGATGAGAATGACGCCTTTCCATCGCCCCGCGTGCCGGGCCGTGTAGTAGGCGACCGGATACCCGATCAGCAGGCAGAGGGCCAGGGAGACGAGGACGTAAACGATCGTCCTGACCCCGACGTCGAACCAGATTCCTCCTGGCGCGAGCCGACTGAGGACCTCGGTGAGCCAACCCACGTTCCATTCGAGCGGGTTCCAGATGGGAACCGGTTGGAAGAGGATCGGGTCGACCGTTCCCAGCGCGACCGCAAGGACCGCATAGAACGGAACGACGAAGAGGAGAACTAGCCAGAGAACGCCCGGGAGCGCACTAGCGGGCCACAACCAGCGCCGGTACACGACGCCCTAACGCTCGCGCCCCGGACCCGTCAACTCCCTCCTCCGGCGAGGAAGTCCGAGTAGCCGTCCTGCCACAGCTGTTGTCCCTGAGACGTGAGCGTCCCGTACTGCAGCGAGTCGGGCCCGAGATCATCGTTCGTCAGAACGCTGTTCTCCAGGTTCTCGGGCACGACTCCCTTCTGCACCAGGGTGCTCGGGTCGATCTCGTTCAGCGGGGGCTGATACCCGTTGAAGTCGACGAAGTTCTCATAGGCGACGCCGTTGTCGAGGAGGTAGTTGAGGAAGAGATGCGAGAGCACCGGCTTCTGCGTGGTCGAGCAAATCGCGAAGCAGTCGTTCTGGACCGGCACCTTGCCGTGGGGTGCCTTCCAGAAGGCGAGGGCGCTCGCTGGCGTTCCCTTCGGGAGGTAGTAGATGTAGCCCGCGATCATGTCCCCCGACCACGCCTGGTGGAGCCAACTCGACCCCTCCGGGACCGTCTGGTACTGGAGGTCGTCCACCTTGATGTTGCAGATGTCGTAGAGCTCCTTGAGGTCGGACACTGCCTGGTTCACGAGCTCGGAATCCTCGGTGTTGATGTCCGTGATCCCCTTGCGCAGGAGCGCCATGCCGATCGTCTCACGGTTCTCGGAGAGGAGCCCCACCTTGCCTTCGTACGCCTGAGACTCCCAGAAGATGTCCCACGGCTGGTCCATGCCGGCGATGTCCTCTGTGACCTCGTCCGTCCGCCATGCGATGCCGGTGGCGTAGCAGGTGTAGGGAACCGTGTAGCGCGACTCGCCGTCGTAGAACGGGTCGACGAGTTGCGGCCAGATGTTCTTCTGGAGGTTCGGGATGTAGTCGAGGTTGAGCGGCTTGATCAGCTCGCCGGCGACGCCGATATCGAGCGTGTCCGGCGTGATCTCCATCACGTCGGGCGTGACCGCTCCGGAGCCAAGCCGCTGGAGTCCGGAGTTGATGTTGTCGAACGGCGTGTACTGGACTTCGACGCCGTACTTGTCCCCGAACTCCGTGAGGAGCTTCTTGTAGAAGTAGGCGGGATAGTTGTAGACGGTGAACGTCCCGCCTGTCTCCGGCTCGAGCCCCGACTCGATGGGATCCTCCCAACGCGGCAGGGTCACGCGCTTGTCGGGCCTCGCGAGCGGCAGGCCTCCCGGCCCGGCGAGTTCGTCGCCGGTGCCGGTGCTGCTCGTCGTGTTGCCGCAGGCGGCGAGCAGGCCGCCAGCACCGTAGAAGGCCCCGGCGGCACCTGCGCTTCGTAGCAGGAAACCACGCCTGCTCAGGGAGTTCGGCCGTTCCTTCGGGTGGTGCGTCATTCGAGTCCTTTCCTGAGTTCGGTGTCCGCGAGGTGGGGCACGGTCTCACGGACAGCGTATTTTGCTCCCCCGATCCACCCCCCGCCGCGGTCTCGTAGGCCGCCGCCCCCAACTCACAGTCGAGGAGCGATTCGGCCATCTCGAGCGCACAGCGAAGCATCCGCTTGCGAGATACATCGGGGTCATGCAGCGTCGCCTGGACGGCGAGTCCGTCGAGGAGCGAGCCGAGCAGCAGAGCCACCTCGTCGGCATCGGCGTCACCGAACTCACCCGCCCCCTGCCCGGCACGGATCACGGCCGCGATCTCCTCGCGCCAGCGGTCGTCCAGTCGCTGACGAGCTTGTCGCGACGCGGGATCACGAAGAGCGCGGGCCCAAAGCTCGATCCACAGGGTCCAGTCGTACTCCTCGGCTGAAGCCTCGATCATGAACCGCAACTGGTCGCGCGGGCGCTCCAACAGGTGAATGCGCTCGCGCATCTCGACGTAGAAGCGCTCCTCGCCGACCGTCAGCGCCTCGGCGAGCAACTCGTCCTTCGACCGAAACCAATAGAGCACCGCCGGTGGGCTGGTGCCCGCTCGTTCGGCGACGTCCGCGATCCGCGTCGACGCAAGGCCGCGTTCGACGATCACGTCTGCTGCGGCCCTGAGCAGCTGCGGTCTACGGATATGGTCGATCTGCCGACGCGGGCTCACACCGGTCTCTCCTCGCCCGAACGCTGAACGGCCGTTCAAACTATCACCGCTCGGGCTGAGATGCGAGCAAACCGGACGCCACCCCCAGCTCGCGGGCAACGCGCGCTCGATCGAGCTCCATCGCCGGGTCGTGGATCAGCATCCGCACGGTCCCGTCGAGCAGCGCCATCGCCGTGTCGGCGACGGCCTCGACGTCGGCGGTTCCGAACCTGCCGCTCCTCGCCCAGTTCGGCCCGATCTGCGCAGGGTCCGACGCCGGGCGAGGCGCGGGCTCGATGCGTCCACCTACTGCAGCGACTTCGGCCTCCGCCTACCGTCGCTCTCGGAGGCGTGCGCCATGGCGAGGAACTACGACGTTCAGGGGGTCAGCGGGCAGCTGCGAATTCCCGCGCGGAGGAGCGCCTAGCGCCCACCCTGCGCGCACTGAATACACAGCACGCTCTCAGGCGCGGCTCGGAGGCGGCCGGCGGCGATCTTGCCTCCGCACTCGTCGCACGTTCCGTAGGTGCCCTCGCCGAGCTTGTCCAGTGCCCGCTCGATTCGTTTCTCGATCGTGTGGAGGTCGTTGGCGACGCCGATCTCGGTGAAGCGGGAGATCGCCTCGTTAGTGCCGTCGCCGATGCGCTTGCCGAAGCCGATGTCTGCGTCGGCCTCCGGTGGCTTGGTCAGCTCGGCGATCCGGTCCTCCGTCTCGGCGAGGCGCGATCGGAGCTGCTGCTCGATCGCCCTCAGGTCCAGCTCGGGTGCGCTTTCGGCCATACCTCGACCGTAGCGCCATGGGCCCTCAAGAACGTCGACCGTCTCGTCCGACAGCGCATCTACAACCATCTGGTTGTAGATTATCCAAATGAGTCTCCCGTAGAGGAAGGGAGATCCGAGTAAGGCCACAGACCAGCAAAGGAGACGCCGTGTCCTCATCGGTGCTCGACATGTCGATGTCACTCGACGGGTACATCGCCGACCCCAACGATTTCCTCGGCGGCGACGACGGCGAGCGGCTGCACAAGTGGGCCGATGGGGACGGGGAGTCCGGCCAGCCGTCCGGGCCGGCCCGGCAATTCCAGAACGAATGGAACGCGGCCGGGGCGGTCCTGGCGGGAAGGCGGACTGCCGAGCTCATGGATCACTGGGGCGGTGATCATGGCGGTCTCCCGATCTTCGTGCCAAGTCACCGGCCGCCCGGCCCGGCCGCCCGTTGGGGCTATCCGTTGGTGACGTACGTGAGCGACGGGATCGAAAGCGCGATGGCGCAGGCGAAGGCTGCCGCCGGGGACCGGGACGTGCAGGTGCGCGGCGCGTACACGGCGCAACGGGCGCTCGAGGCGGGGGTCCTGGATGAGGTGCAGATCCATCAGGTCCCGGTGCTGCTCGGCCAGGGGCGCCGGTTGTTCGAAGTTTTGCCGTCGCTGATCGAGTTGGAGATCGTTCGGGTGATCGACACGCCGGAGGCCACCCACATCCGCTACCGCGTCCGTCGCTGAGCCGGTCGACCAGCGGCGTCTTGGTTGTGCAAAGAAGCGGAATGGACAAGGGAACAGCACATCTCGCGGTCTACGACACGCTCACCGACTCCGAGGTCGGCCACCTCCTCGTCGAGTTGCATACCGGGCGGTTCACCGAGACGAGCTTCGAGGTGGTCACGGTCGCGGAGTCGCCGGAGCCGATCACGACGATGGGCGGCGTTCGCGTTCAGCCCGATTCGCTGCTCGCCGGCCTGGAGCCCGCCGACAGCGACCTCCTGATCCTGCCCGGCGCCGAGCTGTGGGACGCCGGCGGCGGGGAGGCGTTTGCCGCCGCCGCCGGGCGCTTCCTGGAGGCCGGGGTCCCGGTGGCGGCCATCTGCGGCGCCACGGCGGGCCTCGCCCGCGCCGGGCTGCTTGACGAGCGCAGCCACACCAGCGCCTCCGCTGAGTACCTCGAGATGACCGGGTACGCCGGAGGCGAGCACTACGTTGACGAGCGCGCGGTCGTCGACGGCGATCTGATCACCGCCGGCCCGCAGTCTCCGGTGCAGTTCGCGCGCGCCGCCCTCGAGCGCCTGGGGCTGGCCTCGGAGCGCACCCTCGAGGCCTACGAGGCCCTCTTTCACCGTGGTGAGCAGGCCGCGTTCCCCGTGCTCATGCAAGAGCAGGGTGCCTCGTGAGCGCCTAGCTGCCTCGACTTTGGACGGCAACTACGACGAAGGAGGTTGGAAATGGGAGCAATACACGTGCACGAGTTCGTGAGCCTCGACGGCGTGATCGATACGCCGTCGTGGACGATCGACTACGAGTTCCTCCCCGAGATGGAAGCGGCGATCGGCGCGGTCACGGATCGCTCCGAGGGCATCCTGCTCGGGCGCAAGACCTTCGAGATGTTCTCGAAGTCGTGGTCGAAGCGGACGGTGGAGGACGACCCGGGGGCGCCGTTCTTCAACGACACCGCGAAATATGTCGTCTCGGGAACGGCCACCGATGCGGATGCGACCTGGAGCAACTCGGCGAGCATCGGCGCCTACGACCCCGACGCCGTCCGCGAGCTCAACGACGAGGTCGGCGAGCTCTACGTGAGCGGCAGCGGCACGCTGGTGCGGGCGATGCTCGCCGACGGCCTGGTCGACGAGCTGCATCTGCTCGTCTACCCGCTCACCCGAGGGTCCGGTCCGCGGCTCTTCCCCGAGGGAGCGAGGCTGGAGCGGCTGTCGCTTCTCGCCTGCGAGGCCTACGAGCACGGCGTCGTCTACCTGAACTACCGAACGCAGGCGTGATCGCCGAGGTCCTCGGGCCACGTCGACGTGCCCCTCGATCGCCCGAACCTGGTCGACCGCCTCGTGTTCGCCGGCGGCGCAGAACGCTGGATGTGCCCTCACGGGACCACTTCGCCGATTCCGAGCATGTTCCCCTCACTGTCACGGAACCAGGCACCACGCTCACCTGAGCCCCTACTCGGATAGTTGCCGTCGACCTCCGCAATCCCGTCCACGGTCTTCAGTCCGGGCAGGTCGACCTCCTCGAAGGCGACACCACGCCTCCTCAGTTCGGCCACCGTGGCCTCGATGTCATCCACCGTCCACGCCATCTGCGTGAACGTGCCGGGCGCGGTGCCCGCCGACTCGAACAACACGAACTCGCCGCCGGCACACTGGTAAAGCAAACCCCCCGGCCGCTCCTCGCTGGCTTCCAGGCCGAGCTTTTCGGCATAGAACCCTCGCGCACGCTCGAGATCCTGCGCAGGGATCCTGGCCGCCACCTGGGCCTCCTTGAGCATCACTTCTCCCTTCGTCGATGGGAACACAACTGTGACGGCTGGAAGGCTCGTTCGCCCCTGGTGGGAGGCGCCGTCGTCGAGGATGACCAGGTCGGGTTCAAAGCGTTCGATGTGGGAGCCGAAATCGTCCCAGTACTCGAGCTGGAATTCCTCCCGCCCCGACCGCTCGCAGGCGACTGCTGCCACCACTTGCTCATCCCGGGCGAGGTCGAGGACCTCGCCGCCAAACTGCTCGTCGACAAGTCGGCCGGGGATGCCCGCCCGAATAGGCCAAGGATCGATCGTCGGTGATCAAAAGCGAGCATGAAGAGCGGGACATGCTCGGATCCAACGCCACCGATCGGGCGTCGATCGGGCTCGGTTGGTCGCTGGTGCGACCAATCGCTCATATTCAATCATGAATTTCGCACGAGTATGAGCTAATCGTGTACCCTCGCATCCGGGATGGGAGCGATCGATCGGCCATGTCCCTGATCGCGGAGGAGATCCTCGACCAGCCTCGGGCCTGGTCTCGCGCCATAGATCTGGCGCGTGGAACCCCCTCGATGCCGTCCCCCGGCGAGCGCCTCGCCGTGATCGGCTGCGGTAGCTCGTGGCATGCTGCGAAGGCGCTGGCCGCCCTCCGGGAGCTGAGCGGGCAGGGCGAGACGGACGTCTTCGCGGCATCCGAGGCCCGCCTCCATCGAAGCTACGATCGTGTCCTCTCTATCTCGCGGTCGGGCACGACGACCGAGATCCGCCGGGCGCTCGAGTTTGTCCCGGCTCGGACGCCGACTGTCGCGATCGTTGGGGACCCGCTCAGCCCTGTCGCGGCTGAGTGCGATCTCGTCGTCGATCTGAGTTTCGCCGACGACCGCTCCGTGGTTCAGACCCGCTTCGTCACCACCACGGTCTGCTTCGCCCGGACGTGGCTCAAGCTCGGAATCGATGGCCTGCTCGCCGATGCGGAGGTCGCTTTGTCGGAGCCGCATCCGGTCGAGCCGGGAGCGATCGACCGCGTGGTTATTCTCGGCCGAGAGTGGCGGGTGGGCCTGGCCGACGCGGGGGCCTTGGCCCTCCGCGAGACCGCACGAGCATGGGCGGAGTCCTATCCGGCGATGGAGTACCGCCACGGCCCGATCGCAACGGCGGGCCCCGGCGCCGTCGTGTGGCTCCTCGATGAACCCCCGCTGAAGCTGGTCGACGAGATCGCAGCGGCTGGGGCAGCCGTGGTCACAGCGAAGCTCGATCCGCTGGCCGAGCTGATCCGCATCCAACGCCTCGCAGTCGCGCTTGCCGAGCAGCGGGGCCTCGACCCCGACCGGCCTGCGAATCTCGAACGTGCGGTAGTCCTCGATCTGGTCGAGTCGGGAGGGGCGTCTTGAGGCGCGCACAGCGGCTCGACGAGATCCTGGCCCGGCTGGCGAGCCGTGGCTCGGTCTCGGTTCGTGAGCTGACCGAGAACCTGGATGCCTCTCCGGCGACGGTCCGCCGAGATCTGAAGCTGCTCGAACAGCAGAAGCTGCTCTCCCGTTCCCACGGTGGCGCGGTCGGCAACGGGCTCCTCTACGAGCTGCCTGTCCGCTACCGAGGCGGCCAGCACGCCGAGGAGAAGAGCCGCATCGCCGATGCCGGCGTCGGGCGGATCGCCGACGCTCAAACGATCGGCCTGACCGGTGGGACCACCACCACGGAGATCGCGCGGAGGCTGCGCGACCGCACGCTGACCGTCGTTACGAACGCGGTCAACATTGCCTCTGATCTGGTGATCAGCGAGACGATCCGCCTGGTGGTCACCGGCGGGGTCGCCCGGCCCCAGTCCTACGAGCTGATTGGTCCGCTCGCCGAGCGCACGCTCGACGGCCTCAATGTCGATCTCATGTTCCTGGGCGTCGACGGTGTCAACGCTTCCGGTGCCACCACCCACGATGAGATCGAGGCCCAGACGGATCGCAGGATGGTTGAGCGCGCCGCCCGCGTGATCGTCGTCTGTGACTCCTCCAAGATTGGACGCTCCGCGCTCTCGAGCATCATCCCGCTGTCGGAGATCGACGAGCTGATCACCGACCTCAACGCTCCTTCTGAGCAGCTCGAGGCGCTCACGGTGGCGGGGGTGGAGGTGATCCAGGTCTGATGGGCACTCGCTCCCAGCCCCGGTTCGTAGCCGTGGCCACGAACCCGGCGATCGATCGCGTTGTGCGGCTTGCGGGTGCCGCCAGCGGAGCGGTGCGCGCGTCGGAACTGCTCGAGACGCCCGGAGGCAAGGCCATCCACGCCGCTTGCGTCGCTGCGGAGCTCGGCGCCGATGCGGCGGTGATCACCACCGCCGGGGGCAGCAGCGGTGATCGGCTCCTGGCGCTCCTGGCCTCCGAGCCGCTTGCGGTCGAACATGTTCCGATCGCAGGATCCACCCGGGGGACCTACACGCTGGTCGGCGCAACCGGGGGCGATCTGGTCGAGGTCCACGAGCCGGCAGGGCCGCTGACGCAAACGGAGGCCGACCGACTCGTGTCGGCATTGCGGGCGCCTACGGCCGGCCCACGGGCGGTCGCAGTTTGCGGCAGCCTTCCGCCCGGTGCGCCCACCGATCTCCACGCCCGCCTGATCGAGACGGGCCGCGAGCTCGGTGCGTTCACCATCCTCGACTCCTCGAGCCCAGGGGCCCTCGCGGCTGCCCTCGCCGCGGGCCCGGACCTCGTTGTACCCAACCTCGCCGAGGCAGGCAGATTGTTGGGGGCCGAGCTCGATCCCGGGCGAAGCGATGCGGAGCTGGCGGCAATCACGGAGGCGATCAGGGATCGTGGAGCCGCCGCAGTCTGGCTCAGCCTCGGCCCCGAGGGCAGCGTCTTCGCGGGTGGTGAGGGCGGCTTCCGCCTCACGGCGCCGGCGCCCGAGCGGGTTGTCAACACGGTCGGGTGTGGCGATGCGCTGATCGGCGGGTTCGCGGCCGGGCTGGTAGCAGGCCACGAGCTCGGCTCCGCCCTTGCCCTGGGTGCCGCTGCCGCCACCGAAAAGCTAGCCCACCTGCATCCCGGTCGGGTCGATCGTGCCGCCGTCGAGGCTCTCGTGCCCCTGGTCGACGCGTCTCCCCTGCGGACGGAGGCAGCGATCGGGTGACCGGCAGACCCTTGGATCTCCTGATCGTCGGGGAGCTCAATCCCGACGCAATCGTGCTCGGCGAGACGATCGAGCCCGAGTACGGACAGGTGGAGCGCCTGGTCGACTGCGGCGTTCTGACCATTGGCTCGTCCGGCGCGATCGTGGCCTGCGGGGCTGCTCGGCTCGGGATGCGTACCGCCTACGTCGGTGTCGTCGGCGATGACGCGTCCGGAAGGTTCGTCCTGCGCGAGCTCGAGCGCCGGAACGTGAACGTCGATGGCTGCCGGGTCGACCCCGAGAGGGCGACCGGGCTCAGCGTCGTGCTCAGCACCGGGGCCGACCGGGCGATCCTCACGTCTCTCGGGGCGATGGACAGCCTGACCGCTGACGACGTGACCGACGGGATGCTCGCTGCCACCGACCATCTCCACGTCTCCTCGCCCCACCTGCAGAAGGGGCTTCGCAAAGGGCTCGCCGAGCTCTTCGCCAGGGCCCACCAGGCCCGGGCGTCGACTTCACTCGATCCCGGCTGGGATCCGAGCGGCAGCTGGGGAACCGGCCTCGAGGATGTCCTCGACGCGACCGACGTGTTCCTGCCGAACGCCGCCGAGGCTTGCCGGTTCGCGGGTGTTGCGGACCCCGAAACGGCGCTCGAGGCGCTCGCGAAGCGCATCGACACGGTGGTCGTGAAGCTCGGCTCCGACGGCGCGATGGCGGCGCACGGTGAGCAGATCGTGAAGGCGGATACACCCCCCGTCGACTCGGTGGACGGCACCGGCGCCGGAGACAGCTTCACCGCCGGCTTCCTCCACGGCCTCGGCAGCGGGCAGCCGCTCGATCAGGCGCTCCGGCTCGGCGTGGCGTGCGGGTCGCTGTCGACTCGCAGCCTGGGTGGCGTTGATGCTCAGCCGCGCCGCGAAGACGCCGCCGAAGTTGCCGACACCCTGCCTTCCCACGAGATCGAAAGGAGCGGCGCATGAGCATGCACGAGGCCGAGGGCAAGGGTCATCGGGGCGGCGGCCCGAAGATCGTGTTCATCGGCGCGGGCAGCGTCGAGTTCACCGGCATGCTGATTGGCGACATCCTCAGCTATTCCGAGCTGCGGGATGTGACGCTCTCGCTCCATGACATCGACTCCGAGCGCCTCGAGACCGCGGAGGGTGTCGCAAGGGCCACCGCCGAGCGGCTTGGTGCCGCTCCGGCCATCGAGTCCCATCTCGAGCGTCGCCCGGCGCTCGACGGGGCCGACTACGTGATCAACATGATCCAGGTCGGCGGCCATGCTGCGACCGTGATCGACCACGAGATTCCGGCCAGCTACGGACTCCGCCAGACGATCGGCGACACGCTCGGGGTCGGCGGAGTGTTTCGGGCGCTGCGCACGATTCCGGTGATGGAGGGCATCGCCCGTGACATGGCCGTGGCCTGCCCCGATGCCTGGCTGCTCAACTACACCAACCCCATGGCGATGGTCTGCTGGGCGACCTACGTTGGTACTCCTCAGCGGCGGATCGTCGGACTCTGTCACTCGGTCCAGAACACGACCCGGCAACTGGCCGAGCTCGTCGGGGTGGCGTTCGAGGAGGTCACCTTCTTCGGCGCCGGCGTCAACCACCAGGCGTTCATTCTCAGGTTCGAGCGCGACGGCGAGGACCTCTACCCCCGGCTGGATGCGGCGATCGAGCGCGATCCCGAGCTGCTGCGGCGGGTCCGCGTGCAGATGTACAGGCGGCTCGGCTACTTCCCGACCGAGTCGAGCGAGCATTCGGCGGAGTACCTGCCGTGGCTCATGCGCGACGACGAGGCGATCGACCGCTATCGGCTCTGGGTCGCCGAGTACATAACTCGCAGCGAGGAGAACCTCGCCGAGTACGAGCGCACCCGCGAGGCCCTGAGGACGTCGCAAGCGCTCGAGCTCATCCCAGCAACGAGTACGCGCCGGAGATCATCCACTCGATCGAGACCGGGCGCCCTCGGGCCATCTACGGCAACGTTCGCAACACCGGCCTGATCGACAACCTCCCTGCGGGCTCCTGCGTCGAGGTGCCGTGCCTGGTCGATCGGAGCGGGGTGCACCCGGTCCACGTCGGCGCGTTGCCCCCGCAGCTGGCGGCGCTCAATCGGACCTACCTGAACGTCGCCGAGCTCACGGTCCGAGCTGCCGTCGAAGGCCGCCCGGAGTACGTCAAGCAGGCGGTGATGCTGGATCCGAACGCCGCGGCGAGCCTTTCGCTCGACGCGATCTGGGCGATGTGCGACGAGCTGGCCGCCGCCCACGGGGATGCCTTGCCCGAGGCGCTTCGGACCCCAGGCAAGGTCGGGGGCATGGCCAGATGAGACTCATCCGTCATCCACCGGATGGTGGATCAAGCCAACAGGAGAAGGAGAAATCGTGTCGAGACTGAGACGAATGCTCGCGGCGTCGGTGGCGATGGCCGCCGCCGTGCTGCTCGTTGCCTGCGGAGGCGACGACGAGGGCGATGACGACTCCGCGGCGAGCAGCGGCGAACCCGTCGAGATCGAGTTCTGGCATGGCCAGACCCAGGGGCCGGCCGAGCTCCTCCAGCAGATGATCGACGAGTTCAACCAGAGCCACCCCGACGTCACCGTCTCCAAGGATTCGGGCGGGGTCAACTCCGACCGGATGCTGCAGAAGGTCACGGCCGGGCTGCAGGCGGACAACTACCCGGACATCGCCTACATCTACGGCTCCGATCTCGCGAACCTTGCCGGCGGCGACCAGCTCGTCGATCTCACCGACGCGATCGACAGCGGTGACCTCGACTGGGACCGCTTCGTGGACGCTGGCAAGGAGGCGGTGACGGTCGACGACCGTCCGCGCGCCGTGCCGGCGTTCATCGACAACCTCGCGGTCGTCTACAACAAGGAGATCTTCGACGATGCCGGGGTTCCTTACCCGACCGACGACTGGACGTGGGAAGACTTCCTGGCGACCGCCGCGGAACTGAACGACCCCGAGGGCGGGATCGCCGGGTTCGGCTGGCCGGGGACGGGCGACGAGGACACGACCTGGCGGATCTGGCCGCTGATCTGGCAGCAGGGTGGCGAGATCGTTAGCGAGGACGGCGATAGCGTCGGCTTCGACGGCCCCAGCGGCGAGGCGGCCCTCGAGGTGGTTGCGCAGGCCGCGGACGACGGCTCTGTCTACATCGACAGCACCGCGGGCAGTGAGCGCATGCAGCAGCTCTTTGCCAGCGGCAAGATGGCGATGAACGTCGCCGGCCCCTACACCCTGCCCGAGTACGTCGACGCCAAGGTCGACTACGGCGTCGTCTCGATGCCGTCGTTCGGTGACGAGCACACGACGATCGCCGGTCCCGATACCTGGGCGATCTTCGACAACGGCGAGGAGCGCGTCGCCGCCGCGATTGAGTTCATGGACTGGTTCAGCGAGCCGGAGCAGCAGCTCCGCTGGATCACCGAGGCGGGTAGCCTCCCGCTGACCACCGACGTCAAGGATGCGGAAGGGTTCGCCGCATACGAGCGGAGCCTGCCGGGCCTCGACAAGTTCATCGAGAACACGGAGCTGGCCAGGACCAGAGCGACGATCCCGGAGTACCCGCAGATCTCGCAGGCGA
Organism: uncultured Actinomycetes bacterium; assembly: GCA_963788115.1. Taxonomy (GTDB): domain Bacteria; phylum Actinomycetota; class Thermoleophilia; order Solirubrobacterales; family 70-9; genus CAWBFD01. Next base: position 29,043 of record CAWBFD010000002.1, on the reverse strand, counting down.
TCGGCAAGGCCGTCGCCTCCGTGCTCTACGGCGAGGCCGATCCCAGCGAGGCTCTCGCTGAGGCTGTCGAGGCCTCGAACGCCGAGCTGCAGGTGCCGGGCTCCTGACCAGACGAGATGAGCGCGGAGCCGACCGCACCGGAGAGGACGTTCGCCCAGCGGGTGCTCGGGGACAACCCGACCGCTTGGGCGTTCGTCCTTCCGGCGGTGGTCATCATCGTCGGCCTCGCGATCGTGCCGATCGGCTGGTCACTGCTGCTCTCATTCCACGCCGCCGACCTGATCGCTCCAGCGCAGTGGGTCGGCCTCTCCAACTACGACGCTCTGCTCGACGACCCCGCGCTCCGCGAGGCCGTCAAGCACACCGTGGTCTACACGGGCCTGTTCGTGCCGATCTCGATCGGCCTCGGCCTCTTCCTGGCGCTTGGGCTGAACCGCAGGCTACGGCTGATCGGGGTCTACCGGACCGCGATCCTGGCCCCGTTCATCGCCTCGGTTGCCGCTCAGGGGGTGCTGTTCTCGTTCATCTTTGACGAGCGCTTCGGGGTCGCCAACGCGCTGCTCGACACCGTCGGGCTGCCGCGGCAGGGATTCCTCGGCGATCCAGACCAGGCGCTCTTTGTGATCGTCCTGATCGGCATCTGGGGTGGGATCGGCTTCCCGCTCGTGATCTACCTCGCCGCACTCCAGGATGTTCCTCGCGACCTGGTCGACGCCGCTTCCGTCGATGGCGCACGCCGCGGGGCAACCCTGCGGCACGTGATCCTTCCGCAGCTGCTGCCGGTGACGATCTTCCTCGGCGTTTGGCAGACCCTGCTTTCGCTGCAGCTGTTCGACCTGGTCTACGCCACTACCCGCGGCGGACCACTGGACGCCACCGTCGTGATCGTCTACTACGTCTACAACCAGGCCTTTGGGCTCTTCCACGCCGGGTACGCCGCCGCGGTTGCGTACATCGTGGCCGTTTTCTTGCTCTTGCTCGTCGGCGCCCAACTGGTCTACAGCAGATTGCGGGCTCAGAAAGCGTGAGCACAAGCACCGACAACGCCGTGCTCTCGCCCGAGGTGCGCCGAGCGCTCGCCGCCCATCGGACGCCTGGGGAGCCCCGGGGACGCTGGCGGCTGCCGTTCGATCCATGGCATCTGGTCCTGTTCCCGACCGCCGTGATCTTCGCGCTGCCGCTGATCTGGATGGTTCTGAGCTCGTTCATGTCGAACGCCCAGATCAATCAGTTCCCGCCCACGATCATCCCGGACTCCCTTCACCTCGACGGTTGGCAGACCGTGGTCAGCGACTCCGACTTCCCGCGCTGGTTCGTGAACTCGATGATCGTTGCCCTGGTCACGGTGGTCTCGAACCTCGCCTTCTGCTCGCTGGCGGGTTACGCCTTCGCCCGGATGAAGTTCCGTGGCTCGACCGTGCTGTTTCTGCTGATCCTGTTCACCCTGATCATCCCCTTCCAGCTCACGATGATCCCGACCTTCATCGTCATGGACAAACTGGGGATCGTCGACACGCTCGCTGCTCTGATCGTCCCGGCGCTGGTGCTTCCCCTCGGCGTGTTCCTGATGCGCCAGTTCTTCGTCAACCTTCCCCGGGAGATCGAGGAGGCGGCGCGGATCGACGGGTGCTCGCGACTCGGGGTCCTGCTGCACGTCGCACTGCCGCTCGCGAAGCCGGCGCTGGCGACCCTGGCGGCACTCACCTTCCTGCTGATGTGGAACGACCTGCTCTGGCCCTTGATTGCGATCAGCTCGGACGAGAAGGCGACGCTGCCCCTCGGCCTGACGACGTTCCAGGGTCAGCACACGCAGGACTTCTCGGCTGTGATGGCGGGCAACGTGATCACTGTGACCCCGGTGCTGATCGCGTTCCTGCTCGCTCAGAGAACTTTCATCGAGTCGCTCACCTCGACCGCCGTGAAGGGCTAGGAGGCAGTGATGAACGCCGCGTGGCGGCAGGCTGCGGGGAGTCCGGCGATGGGGAACGACTGATGCCCGGAATCAGGCTCGAGCGGGTGACCAAGGTCTACGGAGAGGACGTCCTCGCGGTCGACGACGTCTCGCTCGAGGTCGCCGAGGGGGAGTTCATCGTGCTCGTCGGACCGTCCGGGTGCGGCAAGTCGACGCTGCTGCGGATGATCGCGGGGCTCGAGAAGGTGACCCTCGGAAGGGTCTGGATCGGCGACGAGGACGTCACCACGCTCGACCCACCCGACCGCGACATCGCGATGGTCTTCCAGAGCTACGCGCTATACCCGCACAAGAGCGTCCGGGAGAACCTCGCGTTCGGCCTGCGACGGCGCAAGGTGGCCAAGGACGAGATCAGCGAGCGGGTAGACCGGATGGCGGCGATGCTGGGACTCAAGGATCTGATGGACCGCAAGCCCGCGGCGCTTTCGGGGGGCCAGCGGCAGCGAGTCGCAATGGGGCGTGCCCTGGTGCGTGAGCCGCGCGCGTTCCTGATGGACGAGCCACTCTCCAACCTCGACGCGAAGCTGAGGACGAGCATGCGTGGCGAGCTGGCGCGCCTGCACGAGCGTTTGCCGATCACCACGGTCTACGTCACCCACGATCAAGTCGAGGCGATGACTCTCGGCCAGCGCGTCGCCGTCCTGCGTGACGGGGTCATCCAGCAGTGCGACGTTCCGCAGCGACTATTCGAGCGTCCCGCGAACCTGTTCGTCGGGGCCTTCATCGGGTCGCCGGCGATGAACCTCGTCGAGGCACACCTCGACGGAGATCTCGTCAGGTTCGGCAGCATCGAGCTGCGGCTAGCGGGCACGCGTTCGGTCGCCGAGCGGGACGTGGTGCTCGGCCTACGGCCGACCAGCTTCGCTGTCGCGGGTCCGGCGTGCGATCCGGGCTGGCCGCGAATCCGCGTGGACCTCGAGGTCGTTGAGCAGCTTGGCTCGGAGTGCAACCTGTTGTTCACCGTGGATGCTCCCCGCATCGCGACAGACGATGTGAAGGCCGCGATCGGCGGGCAGAGCGGCTCCGACGAGGGAACGCTCTTGGCGGACGACACTCGCGCCCGCTTCACGGCTCGGATCCAAGGGCGTTCGCCCGCCTCGGCCGGGGGCCGGGTCGAGCTCGCGATAGACCCCTCTCACCTGCATTTCTTCGATCGCGAGACCGGTCGCGCCCTCGCGCTCGACCGCCCCGTCGTGCGAGCGGCATGAAGCGCGACCGGCTCTCCGCGGTCGGCGCCTGCGGGGTCTTCGCGGTCCTGCTGCTCGGCTGCCTCGATGGCGGCGAGGACGGGCGGTCGGCGGTCCCGACGGCAGCCGCCTTCGCTCCGCCCCCGGTGAACGCCGGCTTCGACTACCAGATCGGCGGTGACTACCCGCTACCGCCGGGCGTCTCGGTCGTCTCCCGTGACTGGTTCTCCGGCGAGGCTGCGGACGAACCGGTCTACTCGATCTGCTACGTCAACGCTTTCCAGACCCAAGCGGACGAGCAGGGCGTGAACCGCCCCGATGAACGCGCCAACTGGCCGCGGGGGCTCGTCCTGGCCAGGCTCGGCGACGACCCGAACTGGGGCGGCGAGTACCTCGTCAACATCAGCACCGCGGAGAAGCGCCGGCGGGCGACACGTTGGGTCGAGCAGATGATCAACGGCTGCGCTCGCAAAGGGTTCGAGGCGGTTGAGTACGACAACCTGGACTCCTGGACGCGTTTCGACGGGACGCCGCTCGCGAATAGGGTCCCGTTTGAGAAGCGCCAGGCACTGGCATACGCGAAGATGCTCGCGGAGCGGGCCCACGCGAAGGGCCTGGCGGTGGGCCAGAAGAACACCGCCGACGTGACGTCGGAGCAGTCGCGACGTGTCGACTTTGACTTCGCGATCGCCGAGGAGTGCGCGCGTTACGACGAGTGCAATCGCTATCGCCGCGTCTATGCCAATCGGATGATCGAGATCGAGTACAGGCGCAAGGACCTCCGCAGGGCGTGCCGCGCGCTGGGCGACGAGATCTCGATCGTGCTCCGCGACCGGCAGGTGAGCTTGCCCACGGCGGCGCGGTACGTATACGGCGCCTGCTGAGTCGAGCCGGCCGGCGGGTGGTCCGCACGGCCGTCTGTCTCTCCATCCGCCCACCGCGGCGTCGTGGGGAACCGAGGTCTCGACATCGACGCTGACATGCTCGTCGCAGCGGCGTCGGCACCGTTCCGTCAAGCTCCGCGTATCGGATATCCCTGACCCCGCTTCGAGGACCTGGGTGCGATGTTGAAGCGACCCGCCTGGTCTTCCGAGAGGTCAGCGAGCCTCAACACCAGAGAGGATGAGATGAGCCAGCTCCGCCGCATCAAGACCTTGGCCCAGGCCAGCTTCCGACGTCGGCCCGCGGAGCGGGCCGAGCCCGGCGCCCGGGTCACGCCCCTGACATTGGGGAGTACCAGCGCCGTCCCGCAGTCCGGGTTGACCAAGTTCGACTCCGGTGGCTACGAGATCGCCGTCGCGAACGTCGAGGGCACCTTCTACGCGCTCAGCGACATCTGCCCGCACCGTGGCTGCTCGCTTTCGGAAGGGGAGCTCGACGGCACGACCCTCGAGTGCATCTGCCACGGTAGCCGCTTCGACGTCTCGACGGGTGACGTTCTGCAGGGACCCGCGGAACGGTCCGTCCAGGTCTATGCGGTCCGGGTACAGGGCGATGCCCTCGTGGTGGATGTCCCCTCAGCGAGCTGACGGGCGACCGGGGCAACGGAACCGCTTCCCCTAAGACCCGTCGTGCTGGCGGGATAGCTCAGACCCTCGCGTGTTGACAGGTCTAGGGGCATCGACCCGAAGCGTCACGGGCCTCCTGAGCGTAGGCTGATCCAGCAGAACTTCCTGCCCAAGGAGCTTCTCCGCGGCCGCTTTCGACTCGAAGCGAGCGCTAGCCGACCGTCCGGCCAGACGCCTGCCCTGGACGAAAATCAGCGGCCGATCCATGGCAAAGTCCCTGCAGACTTCATCGCATCCCGCGGAGTCCGGCCCGCTCCGCGTCGTGGCAACAAGGCCCGCGGCACCGTGCCATTTTCACCTTGCCGCGGGTGGCGAACCCGCCATGACGACTTATCTGTGCAGGGACGCCGCGGTTGACGTGACGTCCGTGCACAGATAGGGAGCACAATTGTCCCACTTGGCTCAAGGAGGATCGACGTGCGGTTGCGCTTGATCGCGCTGGTGTTGCTCGTCATTGCGGCGATTGCTGCCGGATTCGTGCTAACGCAGGTGGATTCGTCGCGGGACGTGTGGCTTGTGGTCGGAACGGGGCTCGCTCTCGCCGCCGTCACCGGCGTGCTCGCCCTTACCAGAGACCGGCAGAGGCAGGCGATGCCCGAGGTCGAGCGGTACTTCACGCTCGCTCCGGAGATGGTCATCCTCGCAGGGTTCGACGGTTACTGGAAGCGTGTGAATCCGGCGGTCGAGGCGATTCTCGGGTACACCGAGCGCGAGTGGCTTGCGCGGCCGTTCATGGAGTTCATCCATCCAGACGACCGCGAGCGCAGCGAGGAGGAGACACGACGCGTGATCGCAGGTGCGACGGTTCGTGCGTTCGAGAACCGAGTGCTTTGCAAGGACGGCTCGCACAAATGGATCGAGTGGACCGCGACGCCCGTGCCCGAGGAGCGCGTGATCTACGCCGTTGGGCGCGACGTCACCGACCGACGCCGCAGCGAGAGCGAACAAGCTGCGCTTCAACGCATCGCGACGCTCGTCGCGCAAGAAGTTCCCCAAGCGGACGTATTCGACGCGATCGCCGAAGAGATCGCAGGGCTCCTCGGCACGGAGGAGATCCGGATGCTCCGCTTTGACAGCGACACCAGCGCGGTCGTCCTAGGCGGCTCGGGGCGTCGCGGCGCGTTTCCGCTCGGCTCGCACCAGCATCTGGAGGGCGATTCCGTTGCCTCGCGGGTGCTCCGGACGGGGCGACCGGCACGGATTGACGCCTACCGGGCGCCGGCCGGGCCGCTCGCCGAAACTGCGCGCTCGATCGGCGTCCGCGCCGACGTAGGTGTTCCTGTCTTGGTGGAAGGGCGCCTGTGGGGCGCGATTACCACCGGGTCGACCCACGACAAGCCCCTGCCACCGGATACCGAGGGCCGTCTCGACAAGTTCACCAAGCTCATGGCAACTGCGGTCGCCAAGGCCGAGGCTCGCGCAGAGGTGCACCGACTCGCCGCCGAGCAGGCGGCGCTGCGGCGGGTGGCGACCCTGGTCGCGGAAGGGGCCTCGCCGAGCGTGGTGCTGGACGCGGTGGTCGCGGAGATGGAGGAGCTGCTGGGCGCCGAACAGGTGTTGCTCAACCGGTTCGAGCCCGGTGACGAGGTCGTCATGCTCGCTCACCGCGGACTGGATGTGGAGCGGACGCCGGTCGGTACGCGCCTGAGCATCGAGGAGGAGAGCGTGACCGCGTTGGTCCGGCGCACCGGGCGGCCCGCCCGGATCGGGGATTACCAGCGAGCCCGGGGTCCAATTGCGGACCTTGCCCGTGACGTGGGGTGGAACGTCGGCTCGGCCGTCGGAGCCCCAATCGTCGTCGACGGGCGGCTTTGGGGCGTGATCGTCGCGAACTGGGGCGACGACGAGTCGCCGCCGGGCGACGCCGAGGAGCGCATGGCCAAGTTCGCCCAATTGCTCGACACCGCCATCGCGAACGCCGACAGCCGTGACCAGCTCATGGCGTCGCGGGCGCGCCTGCTCACCGCCGGAGACGAGGCCCGCCGCCGCGTGGTGCGCGACCTGCACGACGGCGCGCAGCAGCGGCTGGTGCACGCGATCGTGACGCTCAAGCTCGCTCAGCGAGCGGCCCGAGACAATGAAGGCGAGGTCGAGTCGCTGCTCGGCGAGGCGCTCGAACACGCGGAGCACGGCAACCGCGAGCTGCGCGACTTGGCCCACGGCATCCTGCCCCCTGCGTTGACACGCGGCGGCCTGCGCGCCGGCGTCGACGCGTTCGTGGCCCGGCTCGATCTGCCGGTCGCGATCGATGTCCCGGCCGAGCGGCTCCCGGCCGAGCTCGAGGCCAGCGCGTACTTCCTCGTGGCCGAGGGGCTGACCAACGTGATCAAGCACGCGCACGCCACGCGCGCCGAGGTCAAGGCAGCGGTGGACGACGGCCTGCTTCAAGTGGAGATCCGCGACGACGGAAGCGGAGGTGCCGATCCCTCTGGTCATGGCCTGGTTGGGATGGCGGACAGGGTGAGCGCCCTTGGCGGTCGGCTCAGCGTCCAGAGCCCGGCGGGCGGGGGCACGGTCGTGACCGCGACGCTGCCGCTGCCGGCCGCGTAGCAGCTGGTGCGATCAGGCCGCCCGGCGGAGCTCCGCCACCAGCTCGCCGAGGCTCCACCGTCTTGCCCCGGACCCGGTGGCGCGGATCGCGAACTCGTGGCGCGCCGCAAGCCGCGGGATCGCGGCGTGCAACCGTCGAGTTCTGTCCTTCCGCCGCGGCGTCGTGCGTCGCGCCGCTTCCCCTTCCGGGTGATCTCGATAGCCCGGCCGTTCGCTCCGTCACACTCGCCATGGACGAGGAGGAGAAGCCTGTCCGGCGTCGCCGCCACTCTCACAAGCCCATGAACGCAGCAACGCGGGGCGGGGGCGACCATCCCGCTCGAGACTCTTGACGCGCACGGCGGCAAGCCGGCACACCCAGGTCTAGATCCGCGCGCCGCCCTTCGAAAGGATCGCGCCAACCAACCGAAGGAGGCTTCGATGACCCACACCCTCGCCGGATGGCTTCTTGCCCTCGTTGATCGTCGGGCTCGCGGGATCCGCGCACTGTTGGGCGGCGAGCGCGGTCAGGGCACGGTCGAGTACGTCGGCCTGATCCTGCTCGTGTCGCTGCTGATGGTCGGCATGGTGGCGGCGATGAAGGGATTCAACGGCAACGAGGGGACCGAGCTGGCCGAGGTGATCATCTCGAAGATCAAGTCGGCCGTGAACGCGATCACGTTCCGTTAGTGCGTGCCCGCGGCCGCTGCCGCCCGCCCGCGACCTCCTGACCGCGGTCTCGAGGGCAGCGCGGGCGGCGTGGCCAGGGCACGCTTCGCGACTCGGTGGGGGTCGTTGCTTGAGCCCCGCCCGCCGGAGCGTGGCGCAGCCCCTCGCTGGATCAGGCTCCGTGGAGACTGAGGTGTGTGATGCGCCTAGCCGTCTCACTCGAGCTCGCGCGGGCTGACGCTCAGGTCGTCGGGCGCATGCCAAACTCACGCCGTGCCCCGAAGCTACGACCGCTCGCCAGCGGATCTGCGCCCGATCGAGATCGAACCCGGGTTCGTTCGGACCGCGGACGGCTCCGCCCTCTACTCCCAGGGCGAGACCCGGGTGATCTGCACCGCCTCGGTGTCGGGGTCGGTTCCCCGCTGGATGGAGGGAAGCGGCCGAGGGTGGGTCACCGCCGAGTACGCGATGCTCCCCGCCTCGACCGGCGACCGCAAGGAGCGCGACTCCAAGCGCGGCAGGCCCGACGGGCGCGGAGTCGAGATCCAGCGGCTGATCGGACGCTCGCTGCGCGCGGTGGTCGATCGGGAGGCGCTGGGGGAGCGCAGCGTGATCGTCGACTGCGATGTGCTCCAGGCGGACGGCGGCACCCGGTGCGCCGCGATCACCGGGGGCTACGTGGCGCTGCGCCTGGCCCTGCTCGGCCTGCTCGAGCGCGGGCTGATTGAGCGTGATCCACTGAGCGGCTCGGTCGCCGCGGTCAGCTGCGGGATCGTCGAGGGCGAGGCGCTCTGCGATCTCGACTACGCCGAGGACTCGCGCGCCGAGGTCGATGCCAACGTCGTCATGTCCGGCGACGGCGGCCTGGTCGAGGTCCAGGCCACGGCGGAGCGAACCCCGGTCTCGCGCACCTCGCTCGACGCGCTGCTCGTCCTGGCCGAGGCCGCGATCGCGAGCCTGCGCGACGCTCAGGCGAGGGCGTGCGACGGGCTCCCGGGTTGATGGTCCCCCGCCGGCTGGTCGTCGCTACACGCAATTCGCACAAGTTGCGCGAATTGGCCGAGATCCTCACCGGGATCGAGCTGGCGCCGCTCCCGGCGAGCGTCGATCTCCCTCCCGAGCACGGGGAGACCTTCGCCGAGAACGCGCTCGCCAAGGCCCGGGCGGCGCACGCCGTCACCGGGGAGGGCGCGATCGCCGATGACTCCGGGATCGAGGCGCGCGCGCTCGGCGGCCGGCCCGGAGTGCGCTCCGCCCGGTACGCGGGCGAGCACGCCACGGACGAGGAGAACCTGGCGCTGCTGCTGCGCGAGCTCGAGCGTGCCGCGGATCGCCACGTTGCCTACGTCTGCGTCATGGCCTATGTCGACGAAGCCGGGGGGGAGGCGGTGTTCGAGGGCCGCTGCGAGGGGGAGCTCGCCCCAAAGCCCCGCGGCTCGGGGGGCTTCGGATATGACCCGGCGTTCGTTCCCGATGACACCGGGCCCGGCGACCAGCGGACGATGGCCGAGCTGAGCCCCGCGGAGAAGCACGCGATCAGCCACCGCGGGCGGGCGGCACGGGCGCTCGCGGCCGCGCTGGAGGGCGGGGTGCCGAGGGGCGAGGGGACACGGGCATGATCCGGACCAAGGCGGGGGCGGCCTCGCTCTCCATCGCGTCGAACGCCGTCCTGATCGCCCTCAAGCTCGCGGCCGGAGCGATCACCGGCTCGATCGCGATCCTCACCGAGGCGATCCACAGCTCGATCGATCTGCTGGCATCGGTGATTGCGCTGGTGTCGGTGCGCAAGGCCGACGAGCCGCCCGACCCCGAGCACCCCTACGGCCACCAGAAGATGGAGAACCTGGCGGCCGCGATCGAGGGCATGCTGATCCTGGTCGGCGCGGGGATCATCATCTACGAGGCGACTCGGAGGCTGGCCACCGGCGCCGAGCTGCAGGACCTCGGTGTCGGGATCGCGGTGATCGCCTTCTCGATGCTCGCCAACGTCGCCGTTTCGGCCTTCCTGTACCGGCGCGCGCGCGAGCTCGACTCGGCGGCGCTGGCCGGGGACGCCGCGCACCTCTCCACCGACGCGCTCACCTCGCTGGGCGTGCTGGTTGGGCTGGTGCTGGTGGAGGTGACCGGCGACCCCGCGTTCGATGCGATCGCCGCACTATGCGTCGCCGTTGCGATCGTCTGGGCCGGGATCCGGATCCTGACGCGCTCCGGCCAGGTGCTGATCGACGAGGCACCTCCGGCCGACGAGCTCGACCTGATCGAGGCGACGATCTCCGCCGAGCGCTCCCGCGCCCCGGAGATCGCCGGCTACCACAAGCTCCGCGCCCGCCGGGCGGGCGCGCGCCGCTATGTCGACCTCCACGTCCAGTTCCGCCAAGGGACGACGCTCGAGCACGCGCACGCGCTCGCGCACCGCCTGCGCGACGCGATCGAGGCCGAGCTGCCCGGCTCCGAGGTCCTGATCCACGTGGAGCCCGAGGGCTCCCTGACGCCGCCCGAGAAGCTCGAGGCGCCCCTGCGCCACGGGTGATCGGGGCTTCTCGCCCAAGTAGGCTGACCGCGAGCGCAGATGACGGTCGACCTCGTCATCGACATCGAGAACACGCCCGGGGCGCTGGCGCGGGTGGCGGCCGCGATCAGCGATGCCGGCGTGAACATCGCAGCCGCCACCTGCGTCGGGTCCGGCGAGCGTGCCGAGCTCCACATCCTCGTCCCGCATGCCGAGGCCGCGAAGCATGCGCTGGCGATCTCCCATGTCGCGGTCAGCCGTGAGCGCGAAGTGGTCGTGGTCGATGTCGAGGACCGCCCCGGCGTCCTGGCCGACCTGACTCGCAAGATCGCCAGGGCCGGAGTCAACCTTGATCTCGTGTACGTCGCCACACAGAATCGCGTGGTCTTCGGGGCGGCCGACGTCGCTGCTCTCCGGGCCGGCCTCGACCCCGCGAGCTGACGACCGATCCCCAGGCGTCACCCGCCGGGCGACCAGCGGGCCGCGCCGAGGTCGCGGGAGACGCCCCGCGCCGCCTCGAGCACGGCCCCGGTGACCCCCTTGGCGGTGCGTCGGGGGATGAGCCGCTCGGTGTCGCCGACCACCCCGATGGCGCCGATGGCGTGCCCGCCGTGGTCGAAGATCGGGGCAGCGACGCTCGACTCCCCCAGCACCGCCTCGTCACGCTCGCGCGCGATTCCGTTCTCTGCCACCTCCGCGAGCTGCTTGCGCAGCGCGGTCTGCCCGAGGGTCCGTCCGGTGAGTCGCTCCAGCGGCTCCGAGGTCAGGTCCGCGACGACCCGCGGGTCGTACGCGAGCATCGCCTTGCCCAGGGCGCTCGCGTGGGCCGGAAGCTGGGCGCCCACCTCGAGCACCTGGAAGGGGCGGTCAGGAGCGAACACGTGATGGACCACGATCACGCTCGGGCCGTGAAGCACCCCCACCCGAACCGCCGCTCCGGTGCGCTCGGCAAGCCGCTCGGCGTGGACGATCGACCGTCCGCGAAGCTCGTTCAGGTCGAGATAGGAGTTGCCCAGGTGGAGCAGGCTGGGCCCGAGCTGGTACTTCTCCGAGTCGCGGTCCTGCTCGACGAACCCGTGGGCCTGGAGCGTCTGCAACAGCCCGTGGACGGTGGGGCGGGTGAGAGCGAGCCGCTCGGCGAGGTCGCTCACCCCGAGCCGTCGGGGCCCCGCCGCCAGGGCCTTGAGGATGCTCGCAGCCCGATCGACCGACTGGATCGTTTTGCGCTTATTCGGCATTGTCGAATCCCCGTCGAGACTGTAGACTAGGCCCGCACGGACGGGGAGCTCGGAATTGGTCGGGATCGTAGTCGTATCGCACAGTGGCGACCTCGCGAAGGGGGTCGCCGAGCTCGCCGGGCAGATGGCCGGCGAGACCGTCGTGATCGCGGATGCCGGCGGCGGGCCCGACGGCGGGCTCGGGACCAGCGAGGAGCTCGTTTCGGGTGCGATCGCCCGCGCTGAGGGCGGCGACGGGGTAGTCGTCCTCGGCGACCTCGGCAGCGCCTTCCTCACCGCCCGTGCCGTGCTCGAGGACCGCAGCGCCGACGGCGTCCGGCTGGTCGATGCGCCCCTGGTCGAGGGAGCGATCGCTGCGGCCGTGAGCGCCTCCGCGGGGCTGGCGCTGGACGAGGTGGCGAAGGCGGCCGAGGAAACTCGCAGTGCCCCCAAGTTTTGAGGAGGAGCGGGTCACGCTTCCCGACGAAGTCGCCCTTCACGCGCGACCGGCGGCGGAGTTCGTGCGCACGGCGATGGGCTTCCAGTCGCGGATACAGGTTGTCGTCGGCGACCGCGAGGCCGACGGCAAGAGCCTCATGGGGGTGCTGGCGCTGGGCGCGACCGGCGGCACCGAGCTAAGGCTCACGGCGGAGGGGGAGGACGCCCCCAGCGCCCTCAGGGCCTTGGTCGGCTGCGTCACGGCTTTCGCCTAGGCCGAGCCCGGCATCGCCTCGCCCACCAGCGCCTCGACCGCGCCGGTGTCGCTCGCCTCGACGGCCTGCGCGGCCAATTCGCGCGCGTCGCTCGCGCGCGATTCCCGCACCAGGCGGCGGGTGGCACCGACGCGGGCCGCGCCGACGCTGAGCTCGCCGACGCCGAGCCCGATCAGGATCGGCGCCACGAGCGGCTCCGAGGCCGCCTCCCCGCAGACCTCGAGCACGAGCCCCGCCTCGGCGCTGGCGCGAGCGGTGGCGGCGACCGCTGCGAGCACCCTGGGATCGTGGGCCGCGACGCTTCCCGCCGCGAACCGATCCCGGCCGAGGACCGAGGCGGCGAGGTCGTTGGTCCCGATGCTGAGGAAGTCGGCGGCGGCCGCGATCTCGTCGACCCGTTCGACGGCCTCGACCGTCTCGATCATCGCCCCCAGCGGCGGTGCCTCGTCGCTGCCGGTGGCCTCGGCGCTGCGAGCCAGAGCCTCGCGGGCTGCCCGAACCTGATCGGGCCCGGCGACGAGCGGGAGCAGCACGCGCAGCCGCGCCTCGGCGCCCGCCCGCAGGATCGCCCGTAGCTGAGCCTCGAGCGACTCCGGGTCCCCTAGTAACAGCTCGATCCCGCGCTCGCTGGCACCGGTCAGGAAGGGCGGGGACTTGTCGCCCCCGAAGTCGAGCACCCGGACGGTTGCGAGGCGGTCGCCGATCGCCTCGAGCGTCGGCCGCAGCGCTCGCTGGTGCTGCTCCTCGCTGGGCCAGCCGGCCGCGTCGAGGAAGGCAAGCTCGGTCCGCAGGAGGCCGACCCCCTCGGCGCCCGCCTCGAGCCCGACGCGGACCTCGGCCGGGCTGGCGACGTTGGCGAGCACGGCGACCCTGGTCCCGTCTAGCGTCACCGCGGGCAGCGAGCGCTCGGCCGCGGCCCGCTCGCGCTCGTCAGCCCGCGCGGCTCCGGCCCGGAGGGCCTCGCCCAGCCTCTCGGGGCTCGGGTCGAGGATCGCGCTTCCCTCGCTCCCGTCGACCACGATCGGCTGTCCCTGCTCGACCGAGGCGACGTCTCCGCCGAGTCCGATCGCCATCGGCACCCCCAGCGATCGGGCGACGATCGCCGCATGGGCGGTGACCGCCCCGGCCCCGAGCGCGATCGCGCTCACCTCGGCGCCGAGCTCGGCGACGTCCGCCGGTCCGAGGTCGGTTGCGATCACCACGACTCCCTCGGAGCTCGCCCGATCGGGCTCGCTCTGATCCCCGATCGCGAGCCGGGCGGCGCGCCGGCCGACGCTTCGCAGGTCGTCCGCGCGCGCCGCCAGCATCGGGTCCTCGAGCGCGGCCAGGGTGTCCGCGGCGGCGCCGCTCGCCTCGAGGATCGCCGCGGCGGCCGGCGCGCCTCGCTCGGCCACCGCCGCGCGAACCGATTCGCGCAGCGTGGGATCGGCCGCGAGGAGGGCCCCGGTGTCGACGATCTCCGCCTCCTCGTCGCGGCCCTCGGCGCGCAGGCGCTCCACGACTCGCTCGATCTCCGCCTGGGCGGCATCGAGGGCCGCCTCGGCCCGGCTCGCCTCAGCCGGACGCTCCGCCTCCGGCAGCAGCGCGGCGTCGGCGCCGGCCGGCAGGGCGGGGTCGAGCACGCGCGCCCGCCCGGCGGCGATCCCAGGCGAGGCCGGGACGCCACGCACCAGCCGCTCTGACATCAGGGCGCCTGGTCGACCGCCCGCTGAAGCGCCCGCAGGATCAGCGCCGACGAGGTCGCGCCGGGATCCTGGTGCCCGACCGACCGCTCGCCGAGGTACGAGGCACGCCCGCGGCGGGCCTGCATGGGAACGGTCGCGTGGGCGCCCTCGTCGGCCGCCTCGGCGGCGGCGGCCAGGGCTTGCTCGACGTCAGCGCCGGAGTCGAGCTCGCTGCGAAGGGCCTCCTCGGCCGGGACCAGGGCGTCGACCATCGTCTTGTCGCCGGGCGCCGCCGCGCCGAGCTCGCGGATTCCCTCGATCGCCGCGCCGAGCGCGTCGGCCAGGGCGGGCCCGTCGAACTCGGGCTCCTTGCCGAGGGAGCGGCCCGCGCGTCGGAACGCCATCCCCCACAGGGGTCCGCTGGCGCCGCCGACCGTCGAGATCATGGTCTTGCCGGCGAGGATCAGGAGCTGTCCGGGCGGCACCGAGCCGTCCTGGTCGGCGAGCGTCTTGGTCACCGCGTCGAACCCGCGATCCATGTTGACGCCGTGGTCGCCGTCGCCGATCGCGGCGTCGAGCTGCGTCAGGTGGTCGCGCTCCGCCTTGACGGCATCGGCGGACTCGCGCATCCAGGCGCTCACGGTCGCGGATTGCATGTGGGCTCTCTCGCTGGTTGCGGTCACGTGCCCCAGCGCAGGGCCGGGGTGTGGACCGGAGCATCCCACAACTCGGTCAGCTCGTCATCGAGCTCGAGCACGGTCAGCGAGGCGCCGGCCATCTCCAGCGAGGTGATGTAGGGGCCGACGAGCCGCCGGGCGACGTTGAGCCCGGCGTCGCGCAGCCGCCGCTCGATCTCCCCGTAGAGGAGGTAGAGCTCGATCTCGGGCGTGCCGCCCATCGAGTTGACGAAGGCCAGCATGTCGGCGCCGTCGGCCGGCTCGAGGTCGCTGAGCACCGCCTCCACCATGATCCCGGCGATGTCGCCCGCGCTCTTGAGCGGCTCGCGGGCGCGTCCCGGCTCGCCGTGGATGCCGATCCCCACCTCCATCTCGCCCGCGGGAAGATCGAAGATCGGGCTGCCGGCTGACGGGGGTGTGCAGGAGGACAGCGCGATCCCGAACGAGCGCCCGCGCTCGTCCACCCGACGCGCGATGCCGGCGACGGCCCCGACGTCGTCCCCGCGTTCGGCGGCGGCCCCGGCGAGCTTCTCCGCCAGGACGGTGGCGCCGACTCCGCGCCGGCCCGCGGTGTAGAGGGAGTCCTGGACCGCGACGTCGTCGTCGATGAGCACCGACTCGACCTCGATCCCCTCGTCGGCTGCGTCCTCGGCGGCAAGCTTGAAGTTCATCACGTCGCCGGTGTAGTTCTTGACGATGTGGACGACGCCGGCGCCGCCGTCCACGGCCTTGGTCGCCGCCAGCATCTGCTCGGGCACCGGCGACGTGAACACCGCTCCCGGGCAGGCCGCGTCGAGCATCCCCCGCCCGACGAAGCCGGCGTGCATCGGCTCGTGGCCCGAGCCGCCTCCGGAGATCAGCGCGACCTTGTCGCGGACCGGGGCATCCGCCCGCACGACGATCTGATCGTCGGGCAGGTAACGGATCAGGTCGCCGTGGGCGGCGGCGAGACCGGCGAGCGACTCATTCACCACCTCGTCCGGGTCGTTGAGGAACTTCCGCATCTGGGTCGTGGCAGCTTCCATTTCTCCTCCTCAGCCGTTCTGACTCGCATTCGACATTATCGAACAGAGCCCGCGGCGCGACAATACTGCGCCGCAGCGGGCATGTCAAGGAATCCGGGAAGGCAGCAGGTTGACCGCGGCCGAGAGCCCGACGGCGCCGACGACGATCGAATACCCGGTGTACCCGTTGAGCGCCAGCAGCAGGACGGCGATCGCGCAGAGGGCGATCACGATCCACCAGGCTGCTCGAGCGGAGGGCACAGTCTCTATATGTTTGCCGAGATGACGGACCCCACGCTTCCATGAGCGCGACCGAGGCCGCCGAGGCGCAACCGGCCGCCGAGCGACCGAGCCTCGCGGAGGCACAGCTGGCCGTGGCGCGCATGCACGAGATGTCCGCCGATCTGCGGGGCTGCGCGGTGCTCGACGCCTCGGGCGAGACCCTCGCCACGAGCGGCGAGGAGCGCCGCTGGGCCGGGGCGGGGCGACGCTTCCTGGCGGCCGTCGACGGAGCCGGGGGCGCGCCGGCCGCCGCGGCGCACGTGGCCACCGAGGACGGCGAGGCGTTCGCGGTCCGCCACGGGTCCCTGGCGATGGTCGCGGTTGCCGATCGGTTCACGCTCGCCTCGCTGATGCTGTCCGACATGCGCACGGTGCTTCGGGACCTCGCAGGCGGCCGAGGCATTCCGGATCGCCGCAAGCCCCACCCTCGTGAGCTTCACGCCGCCGGCAAGGAGGAGGAGGAGGCCTGATGCCGCCGAAGCCGCACCGCTTTCTGATCGACCGGGTGACCGGCTACGCGGACGAGGCGGCCGCGTTCATGCGCCGCCGCCGGGCGACGCGGGAGCCGTTCGCACGGGTTCATTACCCGGGCGGCCGAAGCGCCGGCTACACCCCTGACACCGAGGCCGGCCGCGAGCTGTTCCGCGCCGCCGCTCGCTTGATCGAGGCGGCGAGATGAGCACGCCGGAGCGCACCGCGACCCCGCTCATCGAGCCAGCCCTGGCCGAGCGCGTCCTCGCCCGCGCGCTCCGCAACGGCGGCGACTTCGCCGAGGTCTTCTGCGACGAGCGCGCCACGTTCGGGCTCGAGATCGACGAGTCGCGGGTGGAGCACGCGCAGCGCGGCGGCGAGCGCGGGGCCGGTGTGCGGGTGGTCGCCGGCGAGACGACCTACTTCGCCCACGTCGACGGGCTGGGCGAGGGCGACCTGGAGCGCGCCGCCGACGGCGCCGCCGCGGCGCTCTCGGGTGAGCGCACCGAGCCGAAGGCGCTGGCCGCCGCCGAGCCGTCCGCCCTGCAGGAGATCGCGACCGACCCGGCGGAGGTCGCGGCGGAGCGCAAGGCGGAGCTGCTTCGGGCGTGCGACGAGCGGGCGCGGGCCGCTGGGGACGAGGTCGACCAGGTCAAGGCCTCCTACGGCGAGGGGCGGCGGCGAATCGCGGTCGCCAACTCGGATGGGCTGCTCGCGGTCGACGACCGCACCCGGGTCCGCCTCGTCGCCCAGGTGGTGGCGAGGCGAGACGGCACGGTGGAGACCGGATTCGAGACCCTCGGCGGCCACCGCGGGTTCGAGCTCGTCGACGGGGGCGCGGGCGAGCGGATCGCCGAGCAGGCCGCCCGCAAGGCGCTGACCATGCTCGACGCCGACCCGGCGCCGGCCGCGTCGCTGCCGGTGGTCGTCGGCGGCGGGTTCGGCGGCGTCCTCTTCCACGAGATGACCGGCCACGGGCTCGAGGCAGACCACATCCAGAAGGGGGCCTCGGTCTACGCGAACAAGCTCGGCGAGCAGGTCGCCCAGCCGCATCTGGTCGCCTACGACGACGGCCGGCTTCCCGGCGAGTGGGGCACGGACGCGATCGACGACGAGGGCACCCCGGCGCAGAAGACGACCGTGATCGAGGAGGGGCGCATCACCTCGTACCTCTACGACCTGCTGCGGGCGCGCAAGGATGCGACCGCCTCCACCGGCAACGGGCGCCGCGAGAGCTTCCGCCACCTCCCGATCCCGCGGATGACCAACACGTACATCGCCCCCGGCGAGGCGACGCCCGAGCAGCTGATCGAGGAGGTGGACCGCGGGTTCTACGCGGTCTCGTTCGCCGGGGGCCAGGTGGACCCGACCACCGGGGACTTCGTCTTCGGGGTCTCCGAGGGCTACCTGATCGAGGGCGGTCAGGTCGGCAAGCCGTGCCGCGGGGCCACCCTGATCGGCAACTGCCTTCAGGCTCTCGGCCGCATCGACGCCGTCGCCTCGGACTTCGAGATGAAGACCGGGACCTGTGGCAAGGAGGGGCAGTGGGTCCCGGTCGGCACCGGCCAGGGGCACGTGCGGATCAGCGAGATCACGGTGGGGGGGACGGCGGTCGGATGAGCGCTCCGGAGCTCGAGCGGCTCGTCGCGCAGGCGGTCGAGGCCGCGCTCGGCGCCGGCGCCGGCGACGCCGAGGCCACCGCCCAGGACTCGACCGGCCGCGAGATCCGGGTGTTCGACGGCGAGGTCGAGAGCCTGACCGAGGCGGGGGAACGGGGACTCGGCGTGCGCGCCTGGATCGACGGCCGCGCCGGCTACGCATACGGCACCGACCTCTCCGATGCCGGGATCGCCGAGGTCGCGACGGGCGCGGTCGAGGCGGCGCGGGTATCGGACCCCGACGAGTTTGCCGCCCCGCCGGAGCCCGCGGACGGCTCGCAGGCGGAGATCGCAGGGCTCCACGACCCCGAGCTGAATGCCTGGGACTCCGAGCGCAAGGTGGAGATGGCCGAGGCGATCGAGCGCGCCGCCCGCGACTCGGACGAGCGGGTGAGCGCGGTCGAGACCACGGTCTACGTCGACGAGGAGAGTCGCGCCGCGCTCGCCTCCTCGCGGGGATTGGAGGCGTCCTACGAGGCGAGCTTCTGCTACGCGTTCCTCCAGGCGATCGCCGGCGAGGGCGACGCGAAGGAGACGGGCCTGGGTTTCGGCCTGGGCCGCTCCCCGGGGGCGCTCGACCCCGAGGCGATCGGGCGGGAGGCGGGCGAGCGGGCGACCCGGCTGCTCGGCTCCTCCAAGCCGGAGTCGCGCACGTGCCCGGTGGTGCTCGACCCCACGGTCGCGGCCAGCTTCGCGGGCTTCGTCGGCGGGGTCTTGTGCGCGGACGTGGTCCAGCGCGGGCGCTCGCCGTTCGCGGGCCGCCTCGGCGATGAGATCGCCTCGGCGGCCCTCACCCTCACCGACGACGGCGTCGACCCCGAGGGGATGGCCTCGGCGCCGGTCGACGGCGAGGGCCTCGCCCGCGGGCGCACGACCCTGATCGACTCGGGCGCCCTCGCCGCCTACCTCCACGACTCCTACACGGCCCGCCGCGAGGGCGACGGGACCCGCTCGACCGCGAACGCGGCGCGCTCCGGCTACCGCTCTCCCCCGTCGGTCTCGACCTCGAACCTGATCGTCACCCCCGGCGAGCTCGACCTCGAGGGACTCCTGGCCGAGGCCGGCGACGGCCTCTATATAACTGACGTGGCCGGGCTCCACTCCGGCGTCAACCCGGTCTCGGGCCAGTTCTCGGTCGGCGCCTCGGGCCTCGCGATCTCGGGCGGCGAGCTGACGGATCCCGCGACGGAGTTCACGATCGCCTCGGACCTGGTCTCGATGCTCTCCGCCGTGCGCACCGCGGGACGTGACGCCCGCTGGGTCCCCTTCGGGGGCTCGGTCAAGACCCCGCCGCTCCTGGTCGGGGAGATGGCGATCGGCGGCCGGTAGGGGCTGAGAAGCGTCACCAGCCGAGACGACGCTCGGTCGGTGCCACCAGCGGCAGGATCCGCTCGATCTCGGCTGGGTTCTGCTCCCGCCACTTCCCCGGCCTCGGCGGGCTCAGCGCCGTGGGTCCCGGGGTGCGGTGGAGCGCCGCGGCGTACTCCTCGACCTCGCGGGTGAAGGCGAGGCCGAGCCGCTCGAACAGCCGCCGGCTCGTCTCGACCGGCGAGTCGACGAGATCCTCGTAGGCGACGTCGAGCCACCCCGAGGAGGCAATGCCCTCGAGGGCGTCGAGCGCGGCCTCGTTGCAGGCGATGTACTGGCGGGCGCAGATCTCCTCGAGCGGCGCGTGGCGCAGCTCGCGCCATCCGGGGATCAGCGCGAAGCTCCACCGGTCTCCGCTCAGCGGGCCGAGGCCCTCGAGGCGTTCGGGCAGCCGGTAGGTGACGAACCGCGGCCTCGCCCGCCAGCCCTCCATCAGCGAGTTGACGTTGTCCGCCGCGCGGCGACGGAGGAAGACGAAGGTGGCATCGGGGAAGAGCGCCTGAAGGTAGGGGATGCGGAGGCAGCTCTCCGGGGTCTTGTCGACGAACCGCCGATCACGGACCACCAGCCGGATCGCCAGGTAGATGTACTCGCGCTCGCGCGGGCTGACGTCCTCGGCGCCGAGCGCGTCCGAGTCCCAGCCCGTGTCACGCGGGTGGTGGTAGGGCTGCCAGAGGATGTGGCCCTCGTTGTGGACCGAGCGCAGCTCGGAGCTGCGGAGCAGCACCTGGAGCAGCGCGCTCGTCCCCGACCTCGGGCAGCCGATCAACAGCACCGGCCGCGCCGGCGCGTCGGCCCGGGGCAGGACGAGCGACAGGGGCTGGGCGACCCTGGGGACGTTTCGGCGAACGCGCCACACTGCCCGGCGAGCGGGAAACGGGACGTAGCGGCGAACCAGCGCTCTCATCGGTCGTGCTTATCGTTTCGCGATTCGGTCGCGCGGCGTCGTCACTCGCTGCGCGAACACTCACCGTGCAATCCCTCGACTCCGTCGAGCCTTCGGGCGGCAATCGGTGCGAGCCGCCGCAGCTCTGATTCGTAGCTGGAGTTCAGATCCTGCGCGATCTGCTGCACGAAGACGGTGGTGGAGCCAAGCGGATCACAGAAGCGGTGGAGCTCGGGCCGCGGCTCCCGCAGGCCGATGGCGTGGAGGTTGATCGCCAGATGAGCGCCATATACGGGGGGCGGCGCGAACTCCACCACGCCGGTGACCAGCAGGCCGGAGTCGCGATCGACGATCAGGGAACTGACGCCGTAGCCCCGCAGCGCACGGTCGGCGTCGGGCTCGGACAACGTGTATCGAACCATTCTCGAGCAGCGTGTGCTCGCGGGTGATGACCCGGACCCGCCTGGGCCAGGCGTTCGCGGCTAGCTGAGCACTTCGCTTGCTTAACGGCCGACTTCGCGCTTGGTCGTCAGGTGCGAGGGTCCGACTGCGACAGAAGACGGGGCAGCGGGCGCGAGTTGGTAAGCGCCGGGGGTTGAGCTGCGACGCGCGGGCACCAGTGCCTGGCGGGCACCGCGCCGACGCTTCCGGCTACGGTTGGACGGCGTGAGCTACACGACGCCGAACAACCGGCTGCAGATCACGACGCAGGACGGCAAGAACCCTGCCGACCGCCTCCACGAGGACGCCGGCGACGGCACGCCGATCTGCAATATCAGTCCGCGCCCGTACAAGGGCCAGCCGACGCAGTTCACCGACCGGGGGCCTGGTGAAGTGACTTGCGGCAGCTGCGAGCGCGTGTCGCCCCTAGCGCGGCCTCATCCTCGGCCCTCTCCCGGTTTGGATGCGCCAGACGTGGTCGACGCCCCCGTGGCGGATCGAGTGTTCGGAGACGTACCCGGCGTTGCGGTCGGCACGGTGTTTAGCTCACGCCAAGAAGTCGCTGCGGCCGGTATCCACCGCCCCTTGCAGGCCGGTATTTCTGGTTCAGCCCTTGAGGGGGCGGACTCAATCGTTATCTCCGGGGGCTACGAGGACGACCAGGATCTCGGCGACGAGCTGATCTACACGGGGCACGGCGGTCAGGATGCTCGTGGCGCGCAGGTCGCTGATCAGGCCCTCACAAGGCAAAACCTTGCTCTGGCCCTAAGCGCCGATAACGGTCTGCCGGTCCGCGTCGCTCGTGGTGCCGGGGGCGACCCGGCTCACCCGCCACCCACCGGATACCGCTATGACGGCCTCTACTACGTCGAGAGCTATTGGAAGGACACCGGGCACTCCGGTTTCGACATCTGGCGATTTCGGCTCGTTCGGTCCCCGAGCCCAAACCCTGTCACCAACCCCAAGCCGGGGACCCCGCCCTCGGGCAACGACCGCCAAGCGTTCGCGACGGTCCAGCGGCTCGTCCGCAACACGGCCGTCACGCAGTGGGTGAAGGCCCTTTACGGATTTCGATGCCAAGTGTGTGGTGGACGCCTCGAGACGCCCGCCGGGCCATATGCAGAGGGGGCGCACTTACGGCCTGTGGGGCAGCCGCACCATGGTCCGGACGAGGCAAGCAACGTGCTCTGCCTATGCCCCAATGACCACGTCAAGCTCGACCGAGGTGTGATTGGCCTCGACGGGCAAGGCAACGTCGTCGAACTCTTGGACGGCACTCAAATCGGTCAGCTAGCGATTGATCCCGACCATGGACTGGATTTTCAGCATGCTGCCTATCACCGCGCGATCCACGGGTCAGCCCGATGACTGCAAACAGCGGTAGACCAGGGGAGGGTCCAGAACGCCGGTCGAGCATCGCCACGTATCGCCGGGCAACGACCCGCGCACTTTAAACCGTCCCTCAACCGTGCTGAACTAGCTGCGATGAGAACGCGTTCGGGCGGAGCGCAACCCGGGGCCAGGCACCGTCGCCGTCGACCGGCGTTCCACCCGCCCGTGTTCGTGCCTGGCGAGGCCGAGAATCGGGCGCTCTGTCGGCTGCTGGACGACCCCCCATCACCCCGAGGAATGGAAGCGACTCCGGGTCGAGGCGTGGGAAAGCTGGCTCGAGCTGGTCACCGGACCCGACCGCCAAGATGAGTTGAACCGCCCCCCGCCTGGGCCCGGTTTTGGATTGGCCGCCGCGGGGTGCCGTTGTCCACGATGGCTTCGGCTGGCATCGGCCGCACCACAGTGAACGCAGCTCACCGCTCGGTATCCAAACGCAGGGCACCCCCAACGACCTCCGGCAGCATGCGGCCGAAGCGGTCGCCGAGCTAGACGACGTCGACCGGTTCCGCAAGAGCAAGTCGGCGCGGGAAATCGCTCGCCCGCTGGCGGTGTACGCGGCCTTGCTCCGGGCCCTCCGCGACCATCCCACGTCGCGGCTATACGTCTCGAGCCTCCGGCTCCCGGGGCGACGACGTGAGGATCGGCTCGCCGACCCTGGCCGTGCTCGCCATCTCCTCTGGGTGAGAGAAGTCTCATGATGCTCCAAGGCCCCGCTCAGCATCGGTGGACACCCTTGGGCGCGATGCTGGTGGAGATGCGCGACCAAGGAGGTACGACAATGGCGGATGTGTTCATGGGCCCCGGACCGACGAGGCTGCGCCTCCTCTGGATCGCCGGCACGATCGCGGCGACCCTGGGGCTGACGCACATGCTGGCGGCGTCGGCCCGGGCGGAGGAGCGGGTCTGCAGGGGAGCGATCGGGGCGACCACGGTCGACAACCTGCGGGTCCCGCAGGGCGCGACCTGCCGGCTCACGGGCACCCGGGTTCAGGGGACGATCAAGGTCGAGCGCAGGGCTGTGCTGCGGGCGGCGCGCGTCCGGGTCATCGGCAACGTCCAGGGCGAGAACGCCCGCCGCGTCGCCGTGCGCAACTCCCGCGTCGGTGGCAGCGTCCAGGTCGTCCAGGGTGGAGGCGCGCTCGTGCGCGGCACCCGCGTCACGGGCGACATCCTCTACGACGAGAACCGGTCGCGGTTGAGGGCGATCGACAACGCCGTCGGCGGGAACATCCAGGCGTTCCAGAACTCCGGCGGAGTCAGGATCTCGCTCAACAGGGTCGACGGCAACCTTCAGTGCAAGGAGAACGTTCCGCGGCCGAGGGGTGGCGGCAACGTCGTTCAGGGGAACAAGGAGGACCAGTGCGCGCGGCTCTGACGCCAGCGGCGTGGGGCGCTCCGCGCCAGGAATGGCGCTTTCGTTCGGGATTTCCGAACAAGCGCGCCACGGGTGCGAGTGCCTAGAGGTCGTAGCGCGCCAGATCGGCGTCGAGGCGCTCGGACTCGCGCGGGTCCTCCGGCGACCCCGCCGAGCCGTCCGGGCCCGGGCCGTCGCGAGGCGTCTCCCGCCGCCAGCGCCGGACGCCGAATCCGATCGCGAGGGCGGCGACGAGGATCGCCGAGCCCCGGCACGAGCCAGGCCGCGAGGTCGAACCCCTCGGTGTCGGGCGTGGCCAGCACGTTCTCGCCGAACTCGACGACGAGCGCGTCCTTGATCTCGTCCTTGGTCCGGCCCTCGGCGATCAGCTCGCGGATGAAGGCGCGCTCGCGCTCGGCCTGGGGCGCATCGGGGGCCTGCCCCAGGGGCACGCCGCAGACGATGCACATGACCTCGTCCTCGAGGTCCGGGAGGCTCGCCTGCGGCTCGGGCGTCTGGGCCTGGGCGGGGGCGGCCGCGAGCGCCGCGACGGCGGCGATGAGCGCCGCCAGAGCGGCCGCTGAAGCCTTTGTCCGGCCGGGACCGGACGAAGGCTTCAGCCGGCCGCCCGAACGGGCCGGCGAGGGGCGACTCGGCGCCGCGACCGGGCTCACTAGCCGCGCTCCGTGATCATCGGCTCCACGTGAGTCTCGAGGTCCTCGGCCGTCAACGGCCCCGGGCGGTAGAGCGCGACCTCGCCCGACGGGTCGACCAGGACCGACTCGGGAACGCCGGTCATCCGCAGCTCGTCGTGGTAGTCGCCGCTGCCGTCGTGCACAGAGGGATAGGTGAGCCCGAACTCGCGGGCGAAGGCGCGTCCGTCGTCGGTGGTGTCCTGGGTGTCCACGCCCAGCACGACGAAGCGGTCGCCCCCGTGCTCGCGCCAGGCCCGCTCCAGCGCGGGCGCCTCGTCGCGGCACGGATCGCACCACGAGGCCCAGAAGTTGACCAGGACCCAGCTGCCCTCGTAGTCGGAGACCGATCGGGTCCCGGCACCGTCGAGCAACGGCAACTCCGCCTCGGGCAGGGGCTCGCCGACCTCGATCGCGGGATCGGCGCTCGATTGGATCAGCCCGAAGCCGAGCAGCCCGACGACCGCCAGCACGGCGATGAACACTGCGAAGGTGCGAGCGCTCACCCGAACAAGGCTACGCCGCCGCGCCTAGAATGAGGCTTCCTCGCGGACGTAGCTCAGTTGGTAGAGCATCAGCTTCCCAAGCTGGGGGTCGCGGGTTCGAGCCCCGTCGTCCGCTCTCCTGGCTGAACCTTACGTTTTCGCCAACAGCGGGCTCCTGGTGGGTACTTGCTTCTACCGCTGCTGGCCATGCCTTCGCTGTTCGTTCGCTACGTGGAGGTCGACTCCGGCTTGAGCGTCACCGACAGCGTGCGGAAGGGGAAGCGGGCGGGAAGCTCGCTGGTTCAATCCCCTCACCTCGCCTTCCGCTCGTACGCGCCGATGTCGCATCGGGGGCCCTGGGGTCGGTGCACCCCCCGCTGGTCCTTCGCCACCGCGCAGGCGGCCTTGGGGATGGCGTTGCGGGCCGGGCTGGCCGGAGCGAGGGCCATGGTCTGGGTGGACCCGCCGTTGTTCTTCAGCACCCCCAGCTTGGGGTCTTTCCCCACCTTGTCCGTGTTCTTCTTGGCGAAGGAGCAATCGAGGGGCTTGCGGATGAGGTTGCGGCCGTTCGAGATCGGACCGCCGCTGCAGTCGGCGCCGTTGGCGGCGGTGTTGTTGGCGACGATCGTGGCCTCGAGCGTGACGCCCGATGACGTTAGGAGACCTCCGCCCCAGCTCTCGACCGGTCCCCCGTTGGTCGAGACGCTGTTGCGGGCCACTGTCGAGTCGACGATCGAGCAGCAGCCATATGCATCCAGGCCGCCGCCGTCGGCGTACGTGGTTCCCCCAACTCCGGTAGCCGTCGCCTTGACCGTGTTCAGGGCGATGGTCGAGTTGGTGGCCTTCAGGTCCGTGACGTAGCCGCCGCCGCCCCAGGCGCTGGCCTTCGCCGCCGCGGACGTCTGCGCCGATACCTGGTTGCGGGAGAGCGTCGAGGCGATGAGCCTCGTCGGGGTGCCCGTCATCACGCCGCCCCCCTCTGCCAGGGCGTCCCCGGAGCCACTGGAGGTCGCATGCAGCCTGTTGCCGTCGACGGTGGAGCGGACGAGCGTGAGCCCGTAGTTCGTGAACAACCCGCCACCCTCGACGTCGGCGCTCAAGGACGAGGTGGCGGTGGCGATGTTGGCGATGATCCGCGAGTCGCGGACGGACACGGGGGAAGCATCGCTGAACAGGGTCTGCCCGGCGTCCGAAGCGCCGGATGTCGAGCTCGCCGTGGCGACGTTCGCCCTTACGAGACTGGCGGAGATGTCAGCCTTCGAGCCAGAGATCTGAAACCCGGCGGCCCCATGGGCTTGAGCGTGGCTCGGAGAGGATGCGGTCACCCGGTTCCCCGAGACCGTGCTTCCCCGAAGGACGAGGTTGCCGCTCTCGAGATAGAAACCACCCCCTGCCGCGGTGCTCTCCCCGGCGGCCGGGGAGGCGGTTGCCCGGTTGCCCGAGATCAGCGAGTTCTTGACGGTCAGGTTGCCGTCGTTGACGAAGAGTCCGCCGCCTCGCGCCGAAGTGGCGGCACCCGTGGCCAGGGCCCGGTTGGCGCTGACGGTCGACTCGATCAGGGTCACGGCCCCGGTTCCAGAGAGGATGCCTCCCCCACCAGAGGGTCCGGCGGTGTTAGCCGCGACGTTGCCGGTCACCCTGACCCTGTTCAGGATGAGGCTCCCCGTCGTCTTCGTGATGCCGGCGCCGAACGGTGCGGCGCCACCGGTGACGGTCAACTTCCTCAGACGGACGGACCTCCCCGCCGCGTTGATCGACAGCGTGGTGAACACATCGTCGCCGTCGAGGGTGGCCGTGGGGTTGCCCTTGATCGTGAGGCCCTTGCCCGTGATCTCGAAGGTCCCGATGCAGGTCCCCTTCACCAGGATGGTGTCGCCGGAGGTCGCCGCGTTGATCCTGGCCTGGAGATCGCCGCCGGTGTCGCAGTTCACAGAGAGCGTGGCCGCCTGCGCGGAGGCGGCGAGTCCGACGATGAGCCCGCCGGCGAGGAGGACGCATGCGCAGGCGACGCGGGCGAGCCGTCCGGAGAGCCTGGTCATGGCTGTGGAGCTGTTCGAAATCATGTGACGTCTCCTCGGTCGGTTGACGAAGGCGATCTTCCCAGTTCGCCGGCTCCGCGGAAATGCGGCTGACCTGTGTCTTCGACGTCGGCTTTCCGTCCCCCGGGGGGCGGGTTCCCGCCCCTTGAAGGGACGAGCGCACGCCTGTCGCCGCTGCTATGCGCGAGGAAGGGAACTGAGCGGCGGTTGCTCGAGACCCTCGGTCGGTGCCGGCGGCACGCGAGAGCGGAAGCGAGACCTGGCCAACGCCCTCAGAGAGCGGCTGGGCACTCCCGCGATTACCCGAAAACGGCAGCGGCCGAGGCGCAGAACCCGTGGATGTGGTCGGACAGGGCATAACCCGACCAGCTCTGCGTGCTCCACACGGCGCAGATGCCATCGGCCACCTCGAGCCGGGCCCCGTGCTCGCGGAACGGCATGCCACCCGGCGGCGTAGGCCCGGCGCGGGGGGCGGCGATCACGACCGCGGGGCGGACGGCATCGCGCTCGCGGTGGACGGCGAGCCGACCCCGACCAACGTGCGGGATTTCCCCGCGCAGGACGACGTACGCCGTTCCCGGCACGGGCAGGGAGGGAAAGGCACGGTGGTAGGCGACCGGGTTCTCGAGCGCGAGCCCGTGGCGCTCGGCGATCTCCAGCGCCCGCCTGCGCCACTCCTCGCCGGGGTGGAAGCCGGCCGGCAGGTCGCGGGGATCACTCGGGGGCGGCGGAAGCTGGATGTCGAAGGCCCTCGGCTCCGCCAAGGTCACGCACACCTCGCGCAGGCGCTCGGCGACGAGGCTCGCGGCCTGCGCCAGCTCGTCGACGTCCTCGGGACGCAGAAAGCCGTTGCGGCGCACGACGAGCGTCCCCCACCACACGACGACCTGGAACAGGCCGTCGTCGGAGTGCGCGCGCAGGAGTCCCGCGACGGGGTCGGCCACGAGGCGCTCCACCGTCTCCGGGTCGGGCTTGGGCTCGCACCACATGCTCCACCCCTTCTCGCCCAGGAGCTGGTCGAGCTTCGTGCAGTTGGTGAACGAGAACGGCGGGGAGGACCGCCGCGTGTCGATGCGGATGTAGGGGTGGGTCCCGGCCGTCTCCGGGACCCGCATCGCCGCGACGGTGCAGGGGACGCGCACCAGGGCGCTCGGCGAGTCGAGCGGGTTCAAGCTGCCCTTGGCCCTGACTCGCTCGTCGTAGAAGGTGCCACCCCAGTCCAGGCTGTCGATCGAGTATCCAATCTCGAGCCCCTCGTGGGCCAGCACCCCGTACCCCCCGCCCGGCAGCGTCCCGCGCAGGACGTTCGATTGCAGCTCCTCCTCGCGCGGCAAGGCGGCGCCGAAGCCCGCGGGCATGCCGTGATCTAGGAACTCCAGGCCGCGTCGCTCCGCGTACTCCCGGAGGTCGAAATCCGGGTGCCCGCGCTTCGCGTCCTCGACGTCGTCCGGGCTGAAGGCGGCCCGATTGTGCGTGGCCACGAGGAGATCCTACGGCCGGAACTCGCCAGGGACTGGCCCATAGGTGCACTCCCCTGACCAGAACCGAGGGGCCGAACGGTGGTTGACTCTCCGGCGACGTCCTAGGCGCCGAGGCGATCCGCCAGGCGCTCGACGAGCCAGAGGTCGTAAACGTAGCCCTGGGGGTTTGTCTTCATCTTGATCGGCCGGCGGGCGAGGATGCCGTCCGGCCCCCCCTCGACCACGACATCGCGCCAAACGTCGGGAGCCGGCACCAGGCCGGCGAGGAGCTCTTCGACCTCCGAAGGCGCGCCCGGCTCGGCGACGAGGCGACCATCGTCTTCGCGGAGCCGGAACGGCGCGACCGGCGCCTGCACCTGGACCTCGTTGGCGCCCCGTTCGCGCCACGCGGAGGGAACCACGCCCATCCGCAGGGCCACGTGTCGCCCATGTCGGGTCCCGCTGAATTCGGTCGCGGCCATCTCGGTGGTCGTCTGAGATAGTTCCCGCTCCTCGCCGAGCCCGAGCTCCTGGGTGATCGTCGCGGGACTGTCCGCGGGCGGCTCGGTCTTGAGTGCCTCCCACACGACCTCCCAGTCGAGGGCGCTGGGGTCGTCGATCTCCGCGGCGCGTCCACGCATCTCCGCCGGAGCCGGCCCGGGGCGTTCAGCGTCCTTCGATTTGCGACGAAAGAGCCGCAACCCGCCGGGGAGTCTAGCTGTGGGTATCCGGGACGCCTGCTTGAGACGAGGAAAACCAGCCACTGGGCCACTCTGCGCGCTCCTCCTATGCGCGATGAGCAGCCC
>CAWBFD010000001.1:0-40761 GCA_963788115.1 uncultured Actinomycetes bacterium | reverse complement strand
AGCGTCATCTAGCAGCCCGACCCGTCGTCAGGCGTCGTGCCGCCCACAGGCAGAGCGCGAGCAGCGCGAGGCCGCCGGCGACGATGCCGAAGACGGCGCCGATCGTCAGCGAGCCCGAGCGCGCCGACGATCAGCGGCGCGCCGAGACAGCACAGGACCGCGAGGCCGGCGAGCGCCGGCGCGGCCAGGCGCGCGCGCCAACTGGTCCGGGCTCGGGCGGCTCGGCGCTCGGTCGCCTCGCTCATACGAGGCCTCCCCAGCCGGCGACGAAGCCGGCGACCAGGCCGCGCACGGCCCATTCGCCGTCCTCGGGGGCGGTGACGGCGAGCTCGAGCTCGTCGTCCTCGAGTCGTCTGCTCGAAGCCAAAGAACGGGCAGCAGGCGGACTCGGCCGCGACGAAGGCCTCGACCTCGGCGCGCTCGGTCGAGCGGGAAGCGCAGGCGCGCGCGTCAGGCCCTCGGCGTGGACCGCGGTCAGGCGTCTGGCCCAGCTGGGCCATCTGCGCGCCGCGCTCGGGCAGTTCGGCTTGATCGAGGCTGCAGGCAATCGGGATCGTGGTCGGCATTTCAGGCTCCTTGGAGAGGTGGCGCAGCTACTCTTGACCCTCAAGCCGACTTGAGGTCAAGTGATTTCTCTTAGCGACGACAAGCTGCGCATCGGCCAGGTGGCCGAGCGGGCCGGCCTGCGAAAGAGCGCGATCCGCTACTACGAGCAGATCGGCCTGCTGCCCGAGCCCGAGCGCGTCTCCGGCCAGCGCGTCTACGACCCGAGCATCCTGCGCCGCCTGGCGCTGATCGACGTCTCTCAGCGCGCCGGGCTCAGCCTCGACGAGATCCGCGAGCTCGTCGACGCCGGCTCCGCCCCGATCTCCGAGCAGCTCCAGGAGCTCGCCGCGAAGAAGCTGCCCGAGGTCGAGGCGCTGATCGTCCGCGCCGAGGCGATGCGCGACTGGCTCAAGACCGCCGAGGGCTGCGGCTGCGAGACGATCGACGAATGCGGGCTGTTCGATGCCGATCGCGTCGGCGCAGCCGCCACGCCCGAGCTGACCGTCATCCGGCGGTAGTCACGCCCTCTCGGTCGCGGCGGGTCCTTCTCCTTTCGCGTCAAGCGAGCGCGGGCGGGCGGGCATCAATCCGGGGAGGCAGCACCGTGCGCTCCTGGATGAGTTTGTCAGTCCTGCCTGGGCGCTGGCCGTCGACGCAACGGTCGGAGGGCCGCCATGCGGGCGCGCAGCAGCAGCAGTGCTCCTCCAACAAACGTCGAAGACCGGGCCACACTGGCTGACTCCGCCGCTATTCGACCCGCTCCGTCGCTGTTCGCGTCGAGCCTGTGTGGGTCGGACCCGGTGACCGCAACGGGGCCGTTCAGATCCGCGCAGTCCACGTTCGGCGGATATGTCGGCACGCAGGGGGAGTAGCCGACTCGCATCACTGCCGGCGCCGCTGGCGCTTGCGACGCCCCGCGCGCCGCCACGATCCGGGTCGCCGCCCAACCGCCGCCGCCTCCTCCGACGGGCTTGTCGGTGTCGCCGTCACAGGTCTTGGTGACGAGAGCCCGCGGGCGTGCCGGCGAGCGTCGGCCGCCAGGCGCCGGAACAGCTCCGCATACTCGACGTTGGGGGGATGGTGAGCGCGCCGCATACCCCTCTTGCGAGGGCGGCGTTAGTACGTTCTCCCGCTAGCCAGAGTAACGAGGTCTGGCCGTAGTCGTCCACGCGCTCGACCCCGGCAGGTAGTAGACGGTCTCTCCTGGCGTCATCAGGCGCGAGGCGAACGCCGAGGCCTCCTCCCCGTAGCACTCCTCGCCGAAGTACACCTCGGGCGTGTCGACCCCGATCAGGCGCGAGGCGCCGAGTCCCGCGAGCTCGACCGTGTCCCCGTCGGTGATCGAGACCACGGTCGTCCGCTTGGTGCGATCGGGGATACCCAGGGCCTCGGACTCCGGCTTCTCTCGCTCCGGCCGCTCGGTTCGCTGGTCGTCATCGCCTGCACCGGACTGACGCGGCCGCCGGCGCGAGGCGGCGTGGCGATCGCCCCCCTCTTGGCCGCCATCGATCGGCGCCTCGTTGCCGGCGGCGTCGCCCGCCGAGGCGGCTCGATGGTCGGGGCGGGGATCCTCCCCACCGTCGGAGATCACGGCGACCGCGACCAGGACGGTGATCGCCAAGGCAATCAACGAGCCGAGCCAGATTCTTCCTGATTGTCGCTGCCGCATACCCCTCAGGTGGTGGAGCTCATGCTTCCCGCTCCATCAGCTCCTCGGCCGTACCTGGCTGGAATCGCCGCAGGTGGCGGGCATGTCGCCCGAGCTCATTCATTCCTCCCTCAGCGATCGTGTTGTCCCCGGAGCAGGTGCCCAACGCCCTAGGTGCCGGCTTGCGCCTCTGGATCAATGGTGCCATGCCGACCCGCCGCTCGTCAGGGTGATTCGAGGTCCCCGACCGACTTCGGCGCAGGCTCTCAGGAAGCGCGTCTTCGACGCGCTCGAGCCAACCCAGCCGGAGGGTTGGACTATCTGCGGAGTCAGATCGCCACCCGCGTAGCTGAGGCCGAGGTGAGTGAGGTCCGCACGGGACGATATGGGCTGTGATACTCGGTGCCGATGCTGATCGAGGGCTTGAACGGGCAGACACATGAGGTCATCACGGGCTGGATCATCGAGGAGGAGGGCGCACCGCCGCGCCTCACGACTGCCTACGTCAATGTCCCCTGACGCAATCAAGACCCTTGACGTGGTCGAGCTGACGGCCGCAAGCGGACGGTGGCCCGTGGGCACGCGCGGCACCGTGCTCGAGCTCTTCGGCTCGGAGGCCGCCTTGGTCGAGATCTCCGATGATCGGGGGCATGCTCTCGAGGAGCTGGAGCTTCCGCTGAGCGCGCTCAAGACCGTGAGACGGCCTTCCCAGGAGCGGCTTCCCGTCCGCTAGCCAAGCGCACGCGAGCGGGCCGTGGCCGCTCGGCCGTGGAGGTCGAGGTCAGCGACCGGCCGAGCTGGCGCACAACGAGGACGTTTCCGTAGTTCTCAGCGCGTACGGGGAGGGACGGGGGGCGAGCTCAGGGCCTCGTGCGCGCGAGCACCTCGAGCACCACCTGCCGATCGGGAGCGTCGAGCGCAGAGTGGGTTGCGGCCTTCAGCGCCTCGAGGTCGAGCGAGTACTTCTGGGCAACGGACTGGAGCGGCTCCTCGATCCCCTCATCCGGGGAGAGCAACTCGACGTCACCGGCGCCGAGGCGTCCAGGGCGACGACGGCCCGGGGATGGACGCGGTCGGCGCTGTCCGCTCGGGCCCCCTCGACGAGGGTGATCGCGATTGCGTTCGCTTCGCTGTCGTATTCCGCGCGCATGCTCAATCCTCAGGGTGAAGGGTAATGACCAGATTCGGGTCGTCGGCCGCCACGATCACAGCCAAGCTTCGGCCGCCGACCTCGCCGGTGATGACGGAATTGCCGCTTACATCGCGATCCACCTGCGCTCGGCGCGCGACTACCTCCGCGACCTCGTTGCGGTTGACGCCGTAGAGGCGCATGCGGTTGCGCGCGTGGCGGGTGAGCCTCACGGGCTCATCGGTCGCACCCGCCGGCCTCGAGCGGCTCGCGGACGCCGCCAACACGTACCCGGGTGTCTCGTGAGCTCATCGCTCCACCCTGACGCCACGCCACGCGTCCATGGCGCGCTGATCGTGCCGATTCTGTCTCGGAATGGCTGCGCGCCTATGGCCGACGTGACCGCGGCTAACGCTTCAGAAGTGGAGCACGGCGCAAAGAGTCCCCTAGAGGTTCTCGGTGCCGAGGCTCGTGAGTAGGGATCTCCGCTCTTCGCAACGACCCGCGGCGGCTCCCGTCACGAGGCGCCGAGGAATCCGACGAGCGCCACGTCCGCCGGCGGGGCCCGAATTCATCGTGCTGGTCGACGACGCCGGCCGCCCGATCGGCAGCGCCGAGAAGTCGACCGTACATCGACCCGACTCCAGGGGCGTAGGGCGCGACCCCGTCGCCGTCAGCTCCGGCGCCAGCGCAGCCTTGCCATGATCGGCCAATGGCGAACGACGAATCGGGCCCGGGCGCCCGTGAGCGGCTGCTGGGACGGGCGATCAACGACGTCGTCACCCGCGCTCCATGGCTGTGGCCGCTGCTCCGCGCGCCCGTGCGCCGCGCCTTCGACGCCAGGGCGCGCGGGTGGGATGAGAGACCGAGGGCGCGGGCCCCTGACTATCTGACCCCGCTGGCAACCGCCGTCCTTCACGTCAGCCCCCAGCCGGAGCGGGCGCTCGAGGTCGGCTGTGGCACCGGCGTCGGCGCCCTGTTCCTGGCCCGGGAGTTCCCCCAGGCGCGGGTGCGCGGCGTCGACCTCTCCGAGGAGATGATCGCGGAGGCGCGGGCGAAGACTGGCCTCGACCCCGAGGGTCGGATCGCATTCAGGGTCGCCGACGCGGCGGCACTCCCATACGAGGATGAGTCGTTCGACCTCGTTGCGCACCTGAACATGCCGCCGTTCTTCGCCGAGGTCGCTCGGGTTCTGCGACCGGGCGGCCACGCGATCGTCGCCGCGAGCTTCGGCGCCGGGACCCCGTTCTATACGCCGGCGAGCGTACTGGAGCGCGGATTTGAGAGGGCGGGCCTGGCCACGGTCGAGGCGGGCGAGGCGGGCGCGGGGACGTACTACGTGGCTCGGCTGCCCGCCTGAGAGCGGGCGCCGGTCGGGCCGGACCCGGCACACTGAGAGGGAATGAGCCGAGCGGTCGAGGAGTCCAACCGCCACATGCTTCGCGCCCGCGACGCGATGGACCGAGACTACGCCAAGCCCCTCGACATCCCGACGCTCGCGCGGATCGCGTACGTCTCCGAGGCGCACTTCATCCGCGTCTTTCGTGCCACCTTCGGCGAGACGCCGCACCGCTACCTCCAGCGCCGCCGGGTGGAGCGGGCGATGTTCCTGCTCAGGGAGACCGATCGCAGCGTGACCGAGATCTGCTTCGACGTCGGGTTCTCCAGCCTCGGCACCTTCAGCCGCACGTTCACCGAGATCGTCGGCGAGCCGCCGACCACCTACCGGTGGCGGGCGGCCGACCTCAGAGCCGTTCCGGCCTGCTTCGCCAAGGCGTGGACCAGACCGAGCAGTTTTGGAGAAGCGAGAGCGCGCCGCGGGGGTTAGCCTCGGCGACATGCCAAACAAAATCACTCATACACAGGTCTATGTACTCGATCAGGACGAGGCGCTCGACTTCTACGTCGGCAAGCTCGGCTTCGAGGTCAACACCGACGCCGATCTCGGCTTCATGCGCTGGCTCACGGTCAACTTCCCCGGTCAGCCCGACCTCGAGCTGCTGCTGGAGAGGCCCGGCCCGCCCGCCCACGACGACGCCACCGCGGAGCAGATCCGCGAGCTGGTGACCAAGGGGGCGATGGGCATGGCCGGCATCATCGCCGTGGACGACATCCACAAGACCTACGAGGAGCTGCGCGCCAAGGGAGTCGAGTTCACCGAGGAGCCCACCGAGCGGTTCTACGGAACCGACTGCGGCCTGCGCGACCCGTTCGGCAACCCGCTGCGGATCGGCACGCCGAAGGAGGACTACGAGGTCCCCGACCCGGCCGAGGTCGCGGCGGACAACTGGTCCTGAGATAGCTCCAGATAGCTCACGCGCGGCCGCTGCTAGCGGCGCGGCCTAAAGCGATCGGATCGCCAGACCGATATCCCTAAGTGACAGTCCCAGCCAGCGCTCGGCTGGGAGAGGGGACGTGGGCCGGCTGGCCGCTGAGGGGAGGAATCACGGATGTTCGACCGGTTGCGCCACAGGCTCACCTACGCGAACGTCATGTCGACGATCGCCGTCTTCGGGGTGCTTGCGGGCGGCGGCGCGTACGCGGCCTCGACGATCGGTCCGGAGGACATCAAGACGAACGCGGTGCGCTCGCCGCACATCAAGTCGGGCGAGGTCAAGACACCGGACCTCGCCAACGGTGCGGTGACGACCGGGAAGCTCGCGCCATCGCTCGATCTCTCCGGACCGGTGACCGAGGTTCTTCCCTATCCGCTCGTGAACAACAACTGCGGCCTCGGGCGAACCGGCGAGTTCTGCGGTCGCGGCACGAACCCCGAGATCGAAACGATCCGCGCGTGGAGGAACCACGAGGACGGCCACGCTCCCGCCGGCTTCTTCAAGGACCGTGCCGGGCTCGTGCACCTGGAGGGAAGCGTCGAGGTGACGGTCCCTCCCGACCCGGCCGACTTCACGATCTTCATCCTGCCGCCGGCCTTCCGACCGAGCGCGGCTCACGTATTTCCCGTCTACGACGCGTCGGCGAACGGCCAGTTCGTGACCGTACGCGCGGATGGTCAAGTCGTGAGCAGCGACCGAGGGACAACCCACCTGTCCCTGGACGGCATCGCGTTCCGTGCCGGATAGACCGATGAGGCAGCGAACGATGACCGCGGCCGCGGTGGGCATCTGTCTCGCCATTACCGGGAGCTCCGTGGCGGCCGGGGCGGTCGACACCGTCGGGACCAATAGGCCCTGACCTCGCGCGTGAGACTCCGCGTGGTGGCGCGATCGCGCCTGCGATGATCGGCCCCCACCAGCGCTCGGCCGTGAGCGAGTCAAACCGCGAGGAAAGGCGAGTCGGTGACGACAGATGTCTTGGTGACGATGCTGCTGTGCGACGCGGCCCAGGTCGTCGGCGGAAAGCTCTACATGCTCGGCGGCGGCTGGACGCGCGTGAATGCGCCCAATCGCCCGATCAACATGTCGCTGGCGGTCATCGTCCACGTCCCCTGGTCGCTTGCGAACGAGCGCATGAGCATCGAGGTCGGATTGCGCGACGATGACGGTGAGCCCGTCGTCATCGGCGACCGGGCGATCTCCTCGACTGGGGCGATCGAGGTGGGACGCGCCGCGGGCCTCAAGGCCGGTGAGCGGATCAACGTGCCGATGGCGATGAACTTCAACAACATCCAGCTTGCCCCCGGCGGCTACGTCTGGGAGTGCCTGATCGAGGATCGATCGGTGGCCCGGTGGCCCTTCCGCGTGAACCCGGCGCCCGGGCCGGCGCCGGGATCTCGCTAACCCGCGCCCGACCGCGGCACGGCCTCGAGCCGCGCTCCGGGCTCAATTCCCACCCGCGCGAGGCGGGAGAGGCCGTAGCTCCGGCCCTTGCGGGCGACCGCCTTGAAGCGCCCCGGCAGCTCGAGTCGCGTGGCGACGATCGCGACGCCGCGCTTGTTGGTGCGGTCGGTGGCCCCGGCGAAGCTCACCCGCGCCCGGCGTACCGGTTGGCCGCCGCTGGTGACACGGACCGTGGCCCGAACGCGCCCCGGCAGCTCCCCCACCTCGCTGTCGGTGATCACGACCTTGAGCCGGCGCTGGCCGCTGGCCGGGACGAAGTGGAGGAGGGCGCTGGTCGGCCCGAAGGTGGGACTGCAGCCGGGGTCGAACGGGGCGATCAGCCAGTGCAGCGTCCCGCCCAACGTGGGAATCAAATCGAGGCCCTCGGACTCGCCGCAGATCCGAAGCTCGAGCTCGAGCCGGCGCTCGCCGGTGCGGGGATCGACTGCCCATACCTGATAGACGCCCTTGGCCTCGCCAGCGAGGAAGAGCCGATCGCCGCGGAAGACGGCACCGGTGATCCCGGTCGGCGGCACGGCGCCCTCCAGCCGGCGCACCGATTGGAGCAGCGGCCCCGCCGGCGCGCTGTTGGCCTCGGAGATGTCGCTCGATCGATAGGCGAGCAGATCGTCGCCGCTGCTGGTCCAGACGCGCGCGCCGTTGGGAGCGGTTTCCGCCCACATCGCCTTGGGGATCTCCGCCGGGTCGAGCTTCACGTAGTAGCGAAAGTCGAGGGTGGCGGGATCGGCGACGCCGAAGGCGCCGGTGCCGCAGGTGTTGTTCCCGGTTAGCGGGTCGTAGCACTCCAGCGGCAGCAGCACACGACCATCCTCGCCGGGGTTCCAGGTGGGATCGCCGATGTGGTTGTAGCCCTCCGACTCCGCGACCGCCGGTGGGATCGCGTTGGGAACGCCGGCCGTCTCGCGCAGCAGCGCGTTGGTGTGCCACAAGCCCTCGAAGATGCCGGTGAAGTAGAGGCTCTCGTTGCCGGCATCGGAGGTGAGCCCCTGCCAGTAGGAGACGGGAACCGAGCTCGCTCCTGTGAGCAGCCAGCGTCCGGGGTCTCGCGCTGCCGCGGTCGGCGCGACGCCCAACGCGAGCGCGAGCGCTGCCGCGAGAACCACCAGTGATGAGCGCGCACGGGCCACCGGCCCAGTCTGACGCAACGGCCCTAAGCGCCTCGCGTGCCGGGTCTGTCCTTGGGCGTGACGCCAGCGCTGAGGTGCAGGGCGTCAGCAGCGACAATTCAGCCCGTGGCGGGACGCCGATCGCTCGGCCTGGATCTCGGAGGTGCGTCCTCGCGGACTACCGGCGCGGTTCTGCTCGAGGGCGCTCGACGTCCTGCTCGTGTGGCTCTCGACCCCGAGCCACAAGTTCTCCCCAGGGCCAGGACGCCCGCCGAGGCCGACGAGCGCCTGCTCGAGCTCGTCCGTGATGCGAGGCCCGACATCCTCGCGATCGACGCCCCGTTGACGCTGCCGCCGTGTCTCCGGTGCAGCGCTCCGTGCCCAGGTCCCGGGATCGATCGCTGCGAGCGGGCCGACGCTCGCGGCCTGTGGCGTGCCGGCTGGAATCCGACCAGCCAGCGGCTATGCGAGCTTCTGATCTACGAGCGTGTCCGCGAGCGGCCCATGCCGACGATGCAGCTCGGGGCGCTCACGGCCCGGGCCTTGGTCCTTGCCCGACGGTTCCGGCGCCTTCGTCCACCGCCGCGCGTCCTCGAGGTCTACCCACGCGCGACCCTGGCCGCACTACATACGGTTGACTCGGCCCTGCGCCCGAGGGAGAGGACGGAGGGACGGGCCGACCACCGCCGGCGCGTAGTTCGCGCCATGCGCGGAAGCGGGCTGATCGAGGTCCCCGACCGACTAACCGGCGTGGTCTCCGGAAGGCCGCCGGATCGTGTTCACCCGCGGCCACGAGCGCGGTGACGTCGGCGACCTCTTCACGATCGGCGTGCGGACGGGCAAGGTCACGCAGATCACGTCGTCCCGCGACTACGACCACCAGGCGAACTGGTCGCCGGACGGTGAGCGGATCGTCTTCGAGCGCGACTTCGATCGGGTCAACGGCTTCGCAGTCGTGGTCGCCAACGAGGACGGATCCCACCTTCGGCGTCTGACGCCCAAGCGCGACGGCTTCTTCGATACCGGCCCGGCCTTCTCGCCGACCGGGAGGCAGATCGTGTTCGGACGCGACCGCCCGAGCTTCTTTGCGGACCTGTTCGTGATGCGAGCCAACGGAGAGGATCAGGAGCGGATCCGCCGCGACCCGCTCTTTTCGAGCTTTTCCTCTCGAGAAGCATCCGCTACCCGTTCGGCTGCTGATTCCGCGATGCCTGCCGGATGGCGGCCACAAACGGTTCGTCTTCTTTGCGCGTCTCCGCATCGAGCTCGTCGAACGGGCGGAGCGAGGGATGGGAGGGGTCCTCCATACTCATCCAGACGCACCATGCGTCGTGGACGTCCTCGGCAGAGACCCGCTCGCCCTTTACGCGACTTAGGAGCGCGTATATGCGAAAGAGTAGCTCGGTGTTGCCATGTGGTATGCGGGCCCGGGGTACTCCCTTCCGAATCTTGGCCGCGCGCTCGTCGATGTAGTTCACGAGAGTACGATCGCGATCACGTAGACGGCGGCGAAAACCGCGGGCACGATCTGCTCTACGACGCCGAGCTCGGCGTAGCGCTCACGCCAGCGGCGTTTGACGCTCGGATCCGGACCCTTCAGCTCCCTCCACTCCTGGTTGAAGATCTCTACCGGCAAAGCCCTCTCCATGTCGCCGATGACGGCGAACTTGGCGCCGTTCAGCTTGCGGTAGCTCCGCAAGAGGAGCCACCACGCAGCGGCAAGGACAAGCCCCGCGACGGCGACCGCGTTGTCGGCGATCCCGTCAACACCCAGAAGCGTGACGAGGGCGGTCTGGATGGCGAGGAAGAAGCTGTTCGCCGCGTTCCGCCTAGCCGACACCCTGTCCGCCATCTCGACCGCTAGCTTGTACAAGTCCAAGTATTCGTCGGGAAGCGGGGATCGGACTGCGCCGCTGTCGCCTACCGGATGCTTCGGATCATGGACACTAGGTTCTCCCATATCTACGCGCGAATCTCCGCCGCCAGAGAAGCTTAGATCGCTCCACCCCGTCCGCGAGCGGAGATTGGGATCAATTCCACCGATCAAACAGGAAGCCGGACGGCGACTGGCGCAAGGAGACTTATAGGCCTACCGGTGCGTCGGGCGCTCTGACGCCCCGTCGACCGCTCCGCGCACGACGAGCTCCCGTGTGATTTTCGCCCCTAGCAAGGGCTCAAGTCGACGCGAAGCTAGGCGCCCGGGGCCTCCCGGGTGGGTTCGGCCGGGTGTCGACATCGGCGCCCGCATCTTCGTCGTGAAGTAGGACCACCCGGTCAGGCAGCTCGCGCGCGGATCAGGAAGCTGGCTGTCGAGATCGCGCTGTCACCTGCATCTGGCAGGCCGACTGTCGAGGGGCACCGCGGCTCCCCCTTCGGTCCGGATGAGCTTCGGTCCGCCCGCCGACCTGTCGGACACCTTGCTTTTTTGCGCGCCTTACTGGAGACTTGGCTGGAGCCCATAGGGGGCCAGCAAGAATGGGCAACAGCGACCGGTCCGCCGAGCGCGGCGGGGTGTTGGATACAAGCGACGCCTCGCCCCCAAAGATCTTCATCAACTACCGCCATAGTGACGCGGGGGGATGGGCCCGCCTGCTGTGCGACAGGCTCGCCGCGCGGTTCGGTGCCGACAACGTGTTTCTCGATGTCGTCAGCCAGGAGCCCGGCACGAGGTGGCTCGAGACCCTCCGATCGCGGGGCTCGGGCGCGGCGGCGTTCATTGCCCTGATCGGCCCGAAATGGGTGTCGATCATGAACGAGCGAGCGGGAAGCCCCGAGGAAGACCAAGTCCGGACTGAGATCGAGCGGGCGCTTCGTCGGGACTCTCGCGTCGAGCTGATCGTCCCGGTTCTCATCGATGATGCAGTACTGCCGGAAAAGGAAGGGCTGCCCCGCCCTCTTTGGCCGCTCCTGGGCGAGCAGGACGTCGAGCTTCGCTCGTCGCGGTTGGATGCGGATGTCCAAGAGCTCATCGAGATCCTCCAGCCAATAATGGGCACCACCGAGCGGCCTGCCGAGCGGGGCGCGCCGGAGGCACGCGACGCCTCGCCCCCAGACATCTTCCTCAACTACCGGCATAGCGACGCCGGGGGATGGGCTCGCCTGCTGTACGACAGGCTGGCCGCGCGGTTCGGGGCCGAGAACGTGTTTCTCGATGTCGTCAGCCAGGAGCCCGGCCTGAAGCGGCTCGAGAGCCTCCGATCGCGCGGCTCGGGCACCGCGGCGTTCATTGCCCTGATCGGCCCGGCGTGGGCGTCGATCATGAACGAGCGAGCGGGAAGCACCGAGGAGGATCACGTCCGGACGGAGATCGAGCAAGCGTTTCGAAGGGACTCACACGTCGGGCTGATCGTCCCGGCTCTCATCGATGATGCTGTACTGCCGGCTGAGAGAGACCTGCCGCGCCCTCTCTGGCCGCTCTTGCACCGGCAAGACGTCGAGCTTCGTCCGTCACGGTTCGATGCGGATGTCCAGAAGCTCATCGAGATCCTCAAGAGTTTCGGCCAACGCCCGACGCCCCAGCCTGCCGATCTCCAGCCCTCGCAGTCACGACAGGATCCGCACCAGGACCAGATAGCGCCGCCACCCGACCGTGGGCATTACGAGGAGCTTGTGCGTTTGATGGTCGAAGACGGCTCGGTTGTGCCGTTCCTTGGCCCCGGAGCAAATTCCAGCGACCGGGATGAGCCCTGGCAGGAACATTCCGGCTACATACCCGATGCTGACGAGCTCGCCGTGTACCTGGCGAATAAGCTCGACTCGAGCT
The DNA here is from genome assembly GCA_963788115.1 of uncultured Actinomycetes bacterium. Taxonomy (GTDB): domain Bacteria; phylum Actinomycetota; class Thermoleophilia; order Solirubrobacterales; family 70-9; genus CAWBFD01. The sequence continues at coordinate 28,769 of CAWBFD010000001.1, read as the reverse complement.
CCACCCCCGCCGATCTCACGCAGGCGTCGCAATACCTCTCAGTCGCAAACGGTCCGAGCGATCTTTACAAGATGCTAAGGAGAGCCCTGCCGCCGCGCTGCTCGCCAAGCTCCGTACATCAGTTCCTCGCGGAGCTCCCGGCCAGAATGCACCGTCTCGGGCTGCCCGAGCGCCACCAGCTCATCGTGACCACAAACTACGACGACGCGCTCGAGAGAGCCTTCGACGAGGCGGAGGAGGCCTACGAGCTGGCCGTCTACATCGCGAGCGGGCCTGACAAGGGGGGATTCGTCCACGTTCCCTACGACGGCGAACCGCAGCCTGTGACAACCGCCAACGAGTACCGCGGGTTCCCGATCAACGAGTACGGCGAGGTGACCCGGACGGTGATCATGAAGATCCACGGGGCCGCGGACGCCGCTCGAGGCGTCTACCCATGGCACGACAACTACGTCATAACCGAGGACGACTACATCGAGTATCTCAGCGACAGGCCGATCTCGAAGACCGTTCCCTGGGAGCTGCTCGGGAAGCTGAAGGAGAGTCATTTCCTATTCCTCGGTTACACCATGCGCGACTGGAATCTCCGCGTCTTCCTGAAGCGGATCTTCGGCGAGCAGCTTCAGAACACCTCCTGGGCAATCCAGCAGAAGCCGGACAAGCTCGAAAGCAGGTTCTGGAAGCGGATGGGCATCGATCTCTTCGCCCTTTCCCTGGAGAGCTACCTGGACGAGCTAGGGAGCCACGTCGCCGAGGCGGCCACCGCGAGCGGGGCCTAGCCGGTGAGCGAAACGCGATCGACCGCCGCGCCGCTCAGCGTGGAGAGCCCGTATGTCGGGCTGACCCACTACACCGAGGAGTACTCGGACTGGTTCTTCGGGCGCGACGCGCAGATCGCGGTGATAATCGGCAATCTTCGCGCCGCCCGATTGACGCTCCTCTATGCCGAGAGCGGCGTCGGTAAGAGCTCCTTGTTGAGGGCCGGCGTCGCGGCGCGCCTGCGCTCCCTGGCCGAACACGAGGCCCAGACTCGGGGCTCTCCTCGTCTCGTGCCCGTCGTGTTCGGCTCGTGGACCGACCAGCCCCTGGCGGCGTTGATCGAGGCGATCGAGGAGGCGATCCGTCCGTACTTGCAGGAGGGGTCGACAGTCGAGCTTCCACGCGACCGGCTCGACGAGGCGATCAAAATCGCGGCGGCCGCGGTAGACGCCACGCTGCTCGTGATCCTTGACCAGTTCGAGGAGTACTTCCTCTATCGCCCCGAGGACGAAGGGGAAGAAGGCTTCGCGGATCAGCTGGCGCGCTGCGTCAACCGCTCCGACCTGCGGGCCAACTACATGCTCTCCATCCGCGAGGACTCCTACGCGCGCCTCGGCGATCTCTTCCGAGATCGGATCGCGAACGTCTACGGGAACTTCCTGCACCTCGACTACCTCGATACGGACGAGGCGCGCCAGGCGATCACCAAGCCGATCGACCGCATGAACGAGCTCCACCCGGAAACCGACCCCTACGAGATAGAGCCGGCGGTAGTCGACGCCGTACTCGAGCAGGTGCGAAGGAGTCGCTTCGCCGCGGGGGGAAACGGGCGCGGGCCCGCCGACCTGGCGCCGGGGGAGGAGCAGGGCGCCCCGATCGAGACGACCTACCTGCAGCTTGTGATGAAGCGCTTGTGGGACGAGGAGACGGAGGCGGGATCGCACGTGCTGCGGATGGAGACCCTCGAGCGACTGGGCGGCCCACAGACGATGATCGGGACCCATCTCGACCGGTCAATGGGCGCCCTGTCCCCCAAAGAGCAGGCGGCCGCTGCGTCGGTGTTCCGTTTTCTCGTCACGCGCGCGGGGACGAAGATCGCACTCACGGCCAAGGACCTCTCCGAGCTCTCGGAGCTTTCGGAGTCGGACGTGGATCCCGTTCTTCGTCGCCTGTCTGCCGGCGACCTCCACATTTTGCGCCCGGTAGCCCCGCAGGGACGGGCACGGGGAAGTCTCCTACGAGATCTTCCACGACGCGCTCGCGCGACCGATCGTCAACTGGCGGGCGAGAAAGGAACAGGAAGAGCTCGAACAAGGACGGGTGGAGAAGGAGAAGGCACAGCGAGCTGCGATCGAGGCGGAGCGGCGGGAGGCCAGGGAGAGGAAACGAAAACGACTCGCGCTGGCTGGACTTGGCGTATGCATCCTCGCGTTGCTGGCCTCGGCGATCGTCTTCGCGATCGTCCAGAGCAATCTGGCGGACGAGCGCGAGAGAGCCAACGAATCGGTGGCCGCTGCCGCCAGGATCTCCCAGCTCTCACGTTCGCCCACGTTTGGGCCGAGCGCGGCTGCGCTCGCCAGCATTGAGGCCCGCCGGCTCTCGCCGACATTCGAGGCACGCAATCAGACGCTAGCGGCGCTGCAGCTCAACGCCGGCCTGCCGAAAATCGCGGTCGGACACACGCGGGCCGTCAACGCCGTGGCCTTCTTCCCGGACCCGGCGACGCTCCCCCCGCACTCGGCATTCCTGGCCTCCGCGGGGTCGGATCAAACGGTTCGACTCTGGGACGCAGAGGGCGGTCAGATCGGGCTCCTGCTGACCGACAGCCCCATCAGTGGCGTGGCCGTCAGCCCTCCCGCAAAGGAAGGAGCAAAGGCGAACGCTCGCCGCTGCGTTAGAGAACGGCCACATCGGGGTCTGGGACATCACCAATCCTGACCCCAGACAAAAACCCGACCGGCTGTTACGAGTGACGAGCGAGGGTGGAGTGAACACGGTCGCCTTCAGCCCGGAGAGGCCCAACCTGCTTGCGGCCGGATACGACGACGGCCATATCAGGCTGTGGAACGTGACGCATCCCCGCCGCCCCGTCGCGACGAGGGTGGCCCTCGGGCCTGTCAACGCCCTCGCGTACGCTCCGAACGGCCGAACGCTGGCGTCGGCGAGCCTCCGCGGCGGGCAGATATGGAAGATCTCCGGCTCTCGATTTTCGCCCCAGGAGCCGCGCACCAGGGTCGAAGGCCGCCAATCGAGCGTGGCATTGGGGCCGAGAGGATCAATTGCGTTCGGGGGTGACGTCGGCGTCTTTCTCTTTACGCCCGACGGATCCAAGCGAGTCTTGCGCGCACCGGGCGTGTCCGGTCTTGCGTTTGCCGATCGCGGATCGGTTCTCGTATCGGGCAGCCACGACTGGAATGTCACCACCTGGGACGTCAACACCGGCCGGCCCTTTGGCCCATCCCGAATTCACGAACGTGGTGTGGATGCCGTCGCCGTGAGCCCAGACGGCGACACCATCGCCTCTGCGGGCGGCGACAAATTCGTGAAGCTCTGGCAGCTCGACGCGGAAGCGGCGCTGGCGAACACGGTTGGCGGCCTCAGCCCCCAGGAAGCTGGTTCCTCCCGGCCTGTCATCTGGGATCTCGCCGCTAGCCCGGACGTAGATGAACCAGGGGCTAGCGATCAGGTTGCCGCAGCCGCTGGGAGCGCCGGGGCGTTCATCTGGGACCTCGATGAAGCCCGCATAGCGACGCGCGGGGAAACGGCGCCGATTAAAGTCCCGTCGTCTCGAGACCGGCCAAGCTTTGCGGTGGCATACGCAGGTGACTACCTCGCCGCAGCAGACGGTCCATCATTCAGAGTTTGGAATACCGCTTGCAGAAAGATGCCAGAAAGGCCGTGTCTGCTGGGACGACCGACGCGAGACTCGCTGCGGCGGAGTGGAGCTCGCTCGGGCAATTACATCAAATCGCTCGCGTTCATCGGGAGCAGCGAGTCGTCGTCGTTGCTATTGGCTTCCGGCAGCTCTGAGCACATGAACCTGTGGGAGGTCTCCCCCGGGCGCGGGTCGGCCAGAGCATCTTTGGATGTCGCCCCGCGTGCCGGAGGGGGTTAACGACCTCGCTCACAATCGAGGGGAAGAGGTCCCACTCATCGCGGTCGCAGGAGGGAACGGAAAGATTGGGATCTGGAATGTGGACGACCCGCAGGACCCCTCGTTGGTGGACACGGGCGGGGGGCACGAGGGACAGTCCGTCACATCAGTCGCCTTCTCGCGAAAGGGCGACCTCCTCGCCTCAGGCGGAAAAGACCAGCAGCTCGTCCTGTGGGAGGTGGAACCGGACGGTGTTCTTCACAGGCTCTCGAGCACGATCTACAACACGCGGCCCATCCTCGCGATCGCATTCAGCGAGCGGACCCTGTTTGCCGCCGACGGCGACGGTCGCGTCTGCGCTTACGGCTTCGATACCCGTCGGCTCATTGGTGACCCCACGTGCCTTAGCGGTCACCGGACCGGGGCGATCAGAGCGGTTCAATTCGTTGACGGCACAAGTCGCCTGCTGGCCGCGGGCGCCGGGAATCCGATCGTTGCCTGGGACTCGATCCTCTGGAACCAGGGCGACGACGACGAGACTTCGCAGGATCTTGGGGAGGCCGTGTGTCAACTCGCTGGACGAAACCTAGATGACGAGGAATGGGACGAAGTCTTTTTCGAAACTGAGCTCGGGGACGATCCTCACCAGACGTGCGCCCAATACCCGCTGCCTTGATATCGGGTCGGTTCGTTCGGTCCGAGATGTCTATGGATAACGCGAAAGCTGACTCGGGCCGCGAGCTGGGCAGCGCATGGCCTTCTCGTGATCTCACGCGTCGTTGGACCCGAGCATTTCCTCGAGCCGGAAGAATCGAGATGGCGCCGGAGCTCCTCGGGCTCATCGGGCAGCTGCCGAGGCGCTCTGCCTGGAGGCGGTAGTCGGCGACGAGGGCGGCGAGGTCGGCCCTGCTCGTGAGGCCGGATTCGACCAGGTAGGCGCGGCCGGAGCTCGGGCGGGCCGGGACGTCGTAGACATGGACGACGCCGTCGACGCTGCGGCCGACGAGTACGCGGGTGCTCGCGGAAGTGGTGTAGCGGCGCCCAGCTCGACCGGTTGGCCCGTGCGGTGGTCAGGCTGTGTTGTGGTCCGGGTCATCTGCGCCTCCTCGGTCGGGTCGTTCGGACGCCCCGAACCAGCGCCCGGAAACGGCGGGGCGGAACCCGAGCCGAAGGCGAGGGAGCGGGAGCGAGCCCTTGAGGCTTGAAGTCCCGCTCAGTGTGCGCACAATCGGGGGCGGGAGACGAGTCCGACAGTCTCGATCGCGGCGTGGCTTCGCTCGCGGGCTTGTCAATCACCGCGTCCGGTCGGGTGTGCCGCTGACCCGGTGGCGGCTTAAAGATGACTTGCGTTTTCCAAAGATCGCGAGACACTTAAAGCCATCGGGGGCATCGATGTTCTCGACGACGCGGTGAGCCGGCTCAAGGAGAGGGGCGCGGACGATATGGTCGACGAACTGCAGCGTCAGGCGAAGAACCTGCGACGACGGAAGACGTGACGGGGCGAACCAGGAGACAGCACAAGGGGGAATGTGATGGCACTCGACACTGATGCCGTGCTGGCAATCGACTTCAGGTCGAACCTATCGGCCGGGGAGGGGCTGCGAACTCTCGACGCCGAGACGGCGGACATCGGCCCCGCCCTCGGCGTGGCCCAGGGCAGCTCGCCGACCAAGGCCCTCCGCCTGGCCAGGGGGATCCTGCTCACCGCTCCGGCGATCGACAACGCAGCCGCCGAGCTGACCTCGATGGTCTCCTGGGCCAGCGCCGAGAGCGCCGAGTCCCGCCAGCTGGTGGTCAAGGCGGCACGGCTCAGCGAGGGTGGAGTCATCCTCGTCGACCGGATCAGCTCACTTCCCGCCGACCGGGCCAAGCCGTTCGTGGTCGACTACTTCGCAGCCGGGGGTGACCGCCGAGCCATCGCCCAATGGTTCCAGATCGCGGGTCATACGCTGCGTCAGGCCCGCAAACCCGAAGGCACGGCCGGAGGGGCGATCGAATGGGTCGGGGACCGCTTGGAGGATGCGGTCGACGCCATCGGTGAGGCCGTGGAGACCATGGTCGACGCCATCATTGAAGCCGGTGAAGACATCGCCGACTTCATCGGCGACGTGGTGTCCTGGACCGTGGAGCAGATCGGTGACTTCATCGAGGCACTCATCGAGGCGGGCAAGTCGATCGGTGAGATCCTGGCGGCCGCCATCACCGGTGGGCTGACCGCGCTGAGACGGTTCGTCGAAGCACTGGTCGACCTCGGTCACACGGTGGCCCGGATCCTCGACGAGGCGCTCGACGCCATCGGCGACGCCCTGGCCGACGTGGTGCAGTCCCTGGTCCGGGCGGGGCAGGCCGCGGTCGATGCCCTGGCCTGGGCGGTGGCCCAGGCGGCAGACGTGCTTGGTGATGTGGTACGCGGGATCATCGCCGCCGGCAAGGCGGTAGTCGACTTCCTGGTCGAGGTGGCGCAGGATGCAATCGGCCTGCTTCGGGATGCGATCCGCGGTCTGATCGAGATAGGGAGGACCCTGGTCGGGCTGCTCCAGGAGATGCTCGAGGTCGCCCTCGATGCGCTCGAGGCGTTCCTCAAAGCCGCGTTCGAGCTCGGCCTGACCATCGCCCAGTTCGTCGGCGAGGTGGTAAGGCAGACCTACCGGGCCGCGGCCCACATCATCAAGGCGGCGCTGGCCGCCGGCGTCGCCGTAGCCGAGCTTCTCGGGGAGGTAGTGGCCGACGGCTACTTCGTGATCCGCAAGATCGTCAACGGCATCATCGAGGCGACCGGCCCATTCGGCGAGATCCTCGACTGGGCCCTCACGGCGGTGGAGGACTTCGTCGGCGACATCTGGCACGCCACCTTGACCGCGCTTCGCTATGCCGGCGCCGCCATCAGCGATGCCCTCGACTGGGCCCTGGAGAAGGGCACTGAGATCCTCGAGTCGGTGATGGCAGCCTGGGAGAGCATCGGCGAGTCGCTGCTCGACGCCTACCGCTGGGCCAAGGAGGCCACCCTGGCAGGTGCCGACGCCCTCTTCGAGCTGATCGGCGAGATAACGGTGCGGCTCGAGAACTCGGTCACCTACGTCCTGGGCTATCTCGAGGACGACTTCCTGCCCGGTGTCGCCAAGTTCGTCAAGGGGCTCCTCGATGCCGGCTATGCCATCGCCGATCTGGTGGTCCGGGTGGTCGAGCGCAGCGTCGAGGTCATCGCCGAGGCGTTCCGCGCCGCCCTCGACGTCGGGGTCACCCTCACCATCCTTTTGGTGGAGACGGTGAAGAACCCGGCAGCAGCCCGGGAGAACGCGATGCGCGCCATCCGCCAGATCGGACAGTCCCTCGAGGACGTGTTCGAGGCGGTGGAGCTGGCGGTCGACGAGACGCTGGAAGATGTGGTGGTGGCGCTTCATGCCATCGGCGAGGCGGCACGAGACATCCTCGACGCGGTGGTCGAGGTCGCCCTTGGTCTGCTCGGAGTCGTCATCGCCGAGCTGATGAACCTGCTCAACTCCTTCCGACCACTCACCGCGGCGGAACGGGCCGACGCGCGCACCGTGTTCGGCAACTCCCTCGAGCTCGACGAGGTGTTCGTGTGTCAGGAGAGCCTGACCAACGACATCATCTTCGGGGTCCAGGGCCTGTTCGAGGACGATCCGCGAGCGTTCGTAACGTTCAACATCATCAACTTCGACGTGGACGAGGGGATCACCCGCCACACCATGATCCACGAGCTGACCCACGTCTGGCAGGCTTTCGCCACCGGGCCTTTGTACCTCTCGGAAGCGATCCACGCCCAGGTGGCTGGTGACGGTTACAACTACGGGTACGACGAGGGAGGGGGCAACATCACTGTCCCGATCGACCACGCAGGCAATACCGACACCTTCACCAGGGGTCCGCTCATCGGTCTCGATGGAGAGGACGCGCTCAATGCTGCCGCCGGCGACTTCGAGGAGTTCAATCGTGAACAACAGGGTCAGATCGCCATGCAGTACTTCGTGCGTACCCAGCTGGTCAGCCCCCCGTTGGACGCCACGGCATGGGAGCCCTACATCGAGGTGATCCGGGCGGCCTGAGATTACCATGCCCGTGATCCTGGTCCTGGCACCCCAGGGCTTCGCCCGGGTACTGGGTGAGGCGGTGTGGCCCGGAGTCAGGGTGGTCCATCATTCTCTTCCGCCGACGGCGAACCGACGGAGCGACGTCTACGGAGTGGAGAAGGCTCTGCGCTCCGGTGAGCTGGGAAGCCCGGAGGCGGTGGTGATCGTGGCGCCGCGCAACCGCAGCCCACGCACCGCAGCCCCGCCGGCCGTGGTCGGAGACACGGTCGTGGCGCTGCTCCAGGCAAACCGTCCCGCCGACCTGGAGAGGTGGCTCCAGGCTCGTATTCCCCTGAGCACTCCGGAGCCGACCGCTGCGGTGTGCTCGATGGGCAAGCAGCTGTTCATGGAGGTGGGGGGCCGCTGGCTGTCCGGGTTGGCGGGAGGGGGCCGCCCTGTCCTCGACCGGCGGGCGCGTCGGGTCTCTCGCCAGGAGCTCTGCGTCAGTCTCGCTCTCGGACCGGGCATCGTGGTCTACGCAGGCCACGGGCGGGGGAGAGGGTGGAGCGGTTACCAGGCACTTCGCTGGCCGCACATCGAGGAGACCCCGATCACCAGACCCTGCGGCCTGGTGATCGCCCTCGCCTGTGACACCCTCACCCGGACCCGGGGCAGGGTGGCCTTCGGATCGCGCTTCGTGTCATCCGGTCGGGTGGGGAGCTACGTGGGCTGGAGTGGGACGCTCCACATCGAACCCGGCCTGGTCATCGCCGACCGGTTCTGCGAGGCGCTCTCTACCGAACGGCCGCTGACGCCGGCCGAGGTGTTGCGGGCCGTCGCCCGGGAAACCACCGATCCCGCCGAGAGACGGGAGCTGCGTCGGATCCGGCTTTTAGGAGACCCGTTCACTCCCCTGTGGGCTCCCGGTGCCGTAACTGTGTCCGCAGAATCGTCCCGGGTCCGCGCCGGCTCGCACGGGACCAAGCCCGAGCTGGCCACTGACGAGATCAGCAGCGCGGCGGGGCTGACTACTTCCGGCCGTCTGCGGTGAGTGAGACGCTCGTGAGCAATGGTTTCATCAAGCGTATGGCTAGCGGCTGGGTAGGTGGGTCGACACGCCCACTTCCCTACTGGCCAGGGAGGCTCCTTTGAAGGCGACTGATCCCGGCCCTGCCATACGAGTTCGTGATCCATAACAACGCCGGGGCCCCCGGCGTCGCTGATCGATTTCCGCATTGCGTTGGCACAGACGGCGCGATCGAAGTCACCTTCCCAGTCTTGAGTATCTCGGCGGGGTTCCTCGAAGTCGGCGCCGGGTCATGGAGGAGCACGTCTTCGACGCACTCGTTGCCGCCTACACCGGCTGGCTGTATCCAAGCGGGCTGCGACCGCCGCCATCAATGATGCGAGAGAGCGACGGGTGGATCTGGATTCCGACCTAAGCGCGAACGACCGGACGGGACCCGCATCTACTGGTGCAGCCCGATGGCCTCGAGGGCTTCCGCCTCGGTCGAGCAGTTCCGCCACCAGACGCACTTCCCGTCCCGCCATCTGATCGGCTGCCAGAACGGATCGACAATCGGCGTGTCGCTGGCAGCGCTATGTCCCCATCCGTGGATGTGACCGAGCGTCACGTCTCCGAGGTCGCGTAGCTCCTCGATCTCGACGGCGTAGTCGGGGAAGGCGCCGAGGAAGTCGTCCCACCACCGACGCAGGCCCTCGTGACCGTGGTAGCCGCCCTCCATGGCGACCAAGCGCGACTCCACCTCCACCTCTTCGTCCACGAGTGCCAGGAAGGCGTCCCAGTCGCGCCGGTTGAAGGCGTCATAGGCGCGGCGCGCGAGCTCAAGGTTCTGCTCAGACATACGCGCTCACCCGGAGGCGATTTTCAATCATCTCACGGGGCGATGAGAGCGCATAGGCTTGGCACCGACCACATCCGCCGACTGGAGGGAGACATGGGGCTATCTAACGCAAGGGTCGGGGCGGCCATCGCCGTCTCCGACATGCCGCGGGCGAGGGAGTTCTACGAGGGCAAGCTGGGACTCGCCGGAGGTGAGGACGCCGGCGACGGCGGTCACACCTACCCCTGCGGCGACGGGACGGAGCTTCATATCTTCCCGTCCGCCGGCGCGGGGAAGTCCGAGAGCACGATCGCCGGGTTCACCGTGGACGACGTCGAGGCAACGGTCGACGAGCTCTCCGCCAATGGCGTCACCTTCGAGCGCTACGACGAGCCACTGAATACGGACGAGAAGGGCATCGCCACGCTCGATGATGTGAAGGGCGCCTGGATGAAGGACCCAGACGGCAACGTCCTCGCGATCACCGGGCAGTAGCAGCCGGAGCCGACTCGCCCCTCGGGGGGGGGGGCCTTACGTGAGCGAGGCTCGCGTTGCAGTCACGCTCTCCACCGGATTCGATCTGAGGTGTAGTCCTACGCGCGGGCGGCGCCGAGGATCCGTGGCGCGACCGGGTAGGCGCGCGCGTCCCGGGGAAAGCCGAAGCCGCGGTAGCGCTCGATCCGGAACCCGCTGCGCTCGATCGCGGCGAGCGTCTCTCGGTTCGGCTGGCAGCCGCCCATCAGCCGGGGCCAAACCAGGGCGACCGCGTCCTGGTAGCGGGCGAACCGGGGCCGGCTCGAGCGGACGTGCTCGTAGAAGCGGAGCTCTCCGCCGGGGCTCAGCACACGCCTGAACTCCGCCAGCGCGGCGGCCTGGTCCGCAACCGAGCAGAGGACGCCGGCGACGACGACTGCGTCCGCCGAGCCGGCCTCTAGCGGCAGCGCCTCGGCGGTGCCGTCCACGACTCGAATCGGGGTGGCGAACGAGCCTGCGGCCCGCTCTGCCTGGCCCCGCAGGTAGGGCTCGGGCTCCACCGCCACGAGCTCGCTCACCGTCGCCGGGTAGTGCTCGAAGTTGATCCCGTTGCCGGGACCGACCTCCACCACCCGGCCCGAGAGCCCGGCGAGCAGCTCGCGCCGCAGGTCGTCCTCGCCCCGGCCCTTGTCCTTGCCCGCGAAGCGATCGAAGAAGCGAGCGAAGAACGGATGGCTTACCTCGCTAGCGGCCACCCCCCAGACGGTAGCTGCGGGCCTTGCCCCACACTCACTGCCAAACGCTGACGATCACCGCGACCGCCAGCAGCTTGACGAGCCAGTCTCCCGCGTGGATGACGTTTGGGTCCTCGCCGCCGCTTATCCCTGCACCCCTGCGGTACCGTGCGCCCATCGAGGCTGGAGAGCCAAGGAAAGAGGCGCCGGCCCGCGCTCGCATCCGCAGCCGCGTGCCCGACGCCGAGATCGCCAAGCTGCGCGACGTGCGGTTCGCGACGGCCATGCGGGGCTACGACCGCGCGGCGGTCGATGAATACGTGAGCCGCGTCAACCGGGTGCTGGCAGAGCTACAGATCACCGCGGCTCCGGAATCCGCGGTGCGGCACGCCCTCGAGGAGGTCACGGACGAAACCAGAGGGCTCCTCGAGCGCGCTCACGAGACGGCCGACGAGATCACCCGCCGCTCGCGCGCGCAGGCCGACGACCGGATCCAGAGCGCGACGCAGGAGGCGGAGCAGCTCCGCGAGGCGTCCGAGCAGGAGGCCCGCCAGCTCCGCGACGACGCGGCGCATGAGGCCCGGGAGGTGCGCGAGGCGGCCGCCGGGGAGGCCCGGGAGGTGCGCGAGGCCGCGCAGCGCGAGGCCCGCGAGACTCGCGAAGCCGCCGAGGCACGCGTGCGCGAGCTCGAGGGCGATGCGCAGGCGATCCTCGAGGAGCGCGCCCGCCTGATCGGCGAGCTGCGCGAGCTGCTCGGTCGCGTCGGGGAGTTCGCGGATGCGGCCGCGAGCCGTTATCCGAGCCCGCCGCCTCCACAGGAGCAACGACCAACCTGACACGGCCGCGCTGGGACTCCAACGAGCCGACGCCGATCAAGTCCGGAAACCGATCCGCGCGTGCTGGACATGCACCTCATGTACGGGCTGGGACTCGACGTGACGCGCCCGCGTACCCCAGCCCCCCGTGAGGAGGTGAGCGAAGTCGCCGAGAAACCCGAGCTTGCGCCGGAGCAGCGCTTCGTCGAGCTCTACGAGGCGAACTTCTCGAGCCTTCTTGGCTACGCGGTTCGCCGCACCCACACACCCGAGGACGCGGCGGACGCTGCTGCGGAGACCTTTCTGATCGCCTGGCGGCGCCTCGACGCAGTGCCGACCGGCGATCAGGCGCCGCTCTGGCTCTATGGCACGGCGCGGCGCGTGCTCGCGAACCAACGTCGCGGGAACGCGCGCCGCACGGCGCTCTCCGAGCGCCTCAGGGCGGAGCTCGAGTCCACCGTCGAGGCCCGGGCGGAGCGCTCTGAGGAGCTCGACATGCTCACGCAGGCGATGGCGCGCCTTCGTCCGGACGACCGCGACCTGCTCGGTCTCGTCGCCTGGGAGGGACTCGGTCCCGCCGAGCTCGCGACAGTGCTCGGCTGCTCACGCAACGCCGCCAAGATCCGCACGCACCGGGCCCGGAGGCGCCTCGCTCGCGAGCTCGCCGCGCTAGAGCGGAAACCGGGGGCCCGGGGCGGACATTCACCGAGTACCGGGGACGCACCGGCGCCCCTTCGCGAGACAGGAGGAGCACGATGACCTCGAAGGGATCCAAACTGACCGCCGACCTGGCTCGGGTCGCATCCGTCTCCGACCGCGACCTCGACGCCCTGGCGGACGGCCCGGAGGCGCACCTCCTGCTCGAGCAGATCCTCGCGACTCCTCGCGACGATCCGGCGGGCACCTCTCGTGATGGGCAACGCGCGCCGGCACGGAGCTGGTCGGCGCTCCCGTCCGGGAAGGCTCGCTCTCGCTGCCGGCGCCGTCGCGGCAGCGGCCGCAATCGTCGTGACCGTGCCGGGCCTGCTCGGAGGCGACTCGGGCTCGGCCGCCGCGGGCGTGCGATTCGAGACCCGCGGTGAGTACATCATCGCCCGCGTCACGGACCCGTTTGCGGCACAGGACGAGCTCGATGCGGCATTCGACGCCGAGGGCCTGGACATCGACCTCTCGCTGGCACCGGTCTCGCCCAGCCTCGTCGGAACCGTCGTCTACGTGGGTGACTCGGGTAATTCTCAGTCGATCGAGAGCATCGACGGGGGCCCGTGCGTGACCGGTGGCGGCGGCTGTCCGATCGGCCTGCGAATCCCACGCGACTACTCCGGTCATGGCGAGATCATGCTCGGGCGCCCGGCGAGCGCAGCCGAGGAGTACGTCTCCACCGCCGATGCGTTCGCCCCCGGTGAGGCGCTTCACTGCGCCGGCGGCCCCGGGTCGACGGTCGGCGAGCTCCTCCCGGCGCTCAGGGCCAACTACGCGGGAATCGAATGGCGTGATCGCGACGGGAACGTGCTCGGAGCGCCGCCCCCCGCCGACCACGTGGTCACCAAGGTCATCCCCGTCAGCAGCGACAGGGCGATCGTCTGGACGGGGAGCGAGCCCGGCGACGCGACCAGGTACTCCAGCGCCGAATACCGCGCCGGTCTCAGCGCCGGTTGCTGAACGAACGGTCGAAGGGCTCAACCCCAGCCGGGCGAGAGCCCGACCTCGACCGTCGTGGTAGTCGTCGCGCCGCCGTCGACGATCCGGAGCTCGACGGCGGCGGACACCGGCTCACGGCCGAGCCAGCGATCGGGCCCGTCGTCCGGAGTGACCTCGAGGGGTCCGTCGATCAATCCCGCGGGCTGCAGGAAGCCGGCGAACATGCGCCGCTCGCCGCCCTCGGCGGGCTCGCTCCACTCGGGGTCGTCGAGCTCCACCTCTCGACCTGCGATCGCGGCGTCGACCCTCTCCGCGGGCTCGCGGAGCCACACCGCGAGCCCGACGCGATCACAGGCGAACGAGTTGGCGATCGGGCACGACACGCCCATGTAGGGATCGCGGCTCAGGACCTCCCCCGCAGGAGCCTGCGCCGGTTCCTCACCGGCGCTCCGGCCGCCATCATCGCCCCCACAGCCGGCAGCAAACGCGGCGGCGACGGCGATGGCGGGAACGAGGCTGGGGCTTCACACCCCGCATACGGGCGGCAGCGGCCCCGAGGTCCCGCCGTCGCGGTCTACGCGTCGGCCGGCGCCTGGACCGCCCGCCGGAGGATGTCGCGGAGAGCGATCTGATCCTCCTCGGCGAGCGCGGCGATCGCCGGCGGGGGTTGGGAGAGCTTGGCGCGGATCTCGTTGCGGATCCTGCGCCCTTCGTCGGTGAGCGCGACGAGACGCACGCGGCGATCGCGCGGGTGGTTCTGCCGCTCGACCAGGCCGCGCTCCTCCAGCCGATCGACGATCCAGGTGACCGTCGACCCGTCGCAGCAGAGGTGGTCGGCGATCTTTCCCATCGGGGTCGGCTCGTCGATCGCCTTCAGCGCCAGCGCCACCGGCGGTGGCGTCAGCTCGTACTCGGCGTGGATCTCGAGCATGCGGGGCCGGTACTGCATGAACAGTTCCTGGAACGCGTCCCAGGCCTCGTCGGCCGGGCTCACATAGCTCACCGTTTCGGTCATTTCCTCATGGGCGGTCTTGGGACGGCCACTCCTGCATTCCCCTTACCCGGCGTCGTTCGCCAGGCCGTCCAATGATAAACGCAAACTTAGTCAATCTCAAATGTTCAAAATCCCAACGATCGTGGTACCTTGCTTTCGAGTCCATGAGCACGGCGGAGACAGCCAGCAACAACGGCGGGGCCGGACGGCGAGACGAGCACGGGATCGAGGTCTCAGACCTCGTTCGCGTGTACCCGAAGGGGCCGCGGGCGGTCGACGGGATCAGCCTGCGGGTCGCCCCCGGCGAGATCTATGGCTTCCTTGGCCCGAACGGCGCCGGCAAGTCGACCACCGTCCACATCCTCACCACGCTGCTCCCGCCCACCGAGGGCAGCGCGACCGTCGCCGGGTATGACGTGGTGCGCGAGGGTCGCCTGGTTCGCGATGCGATCGGCGTCGCGCTCCAGGAGGCGGCGCTCGACCAGTTCCTGACGGGGGCCGAGCACATGCGCCTCCAGGGCGGGCTCCACGGCCTGCCCGCGGACACGATCCGCGAGCGCGGAGCCCAGCTGCTGCGGCGGGTGGGCCTCGACGACGCCGCGGACCGCCGCGTGGGCGGTTACTCGGGAGGGATGAAGCGCCGCCTCGACCTGGCGCTCGCTCTCGTCCACGGCCCCCGGATCCTGTTCCTCGACGAGCCCACGACCGGCCTCGACATCCAGAGCCGCACGGCGCTTTGGGACGAGGTCGAGCGACTCGCCCGCGAGGACGGGGTCACGGTGTTCCTCACCACGCAGTACCTGGAGGAGGCGGACGCGCTCGCCGATCGCATCGGGATCATCGACCGCGGCGTGTTGGTGGCCGAAGGCACTCCGGCGGCACTGAAGGCCGAGATCGGTCGCCCGACCGTCGAGGCCACTCCCGTCGAGCCCGAGCGGCTCGAGCAGGTCGAGAGCGTGCTCACGCGCTTCGGCGAGACGCTGCCCTGCGATGACGGCGCCGCCGCCGTGCGCCTCACCGACGGCACCGAGGAGCTCGCCGACGTGGTCCGCGCGCTCGACTCCGCCGGAGTGCGAGTCGCCGACCTGAAGCTCCACGCGCCCTCGCTCGACGACGTCTTCCTCGCCAAGACCGGGCGCTCGCTCGAGGGCGCCCAGGCCGAGGAGGCGACGGGCGAGCACGAGGCACAGCAGCCCGCCGGCGAGCCGGTCGGCGCGGAAGCGTAGGCGGGCCGGTGGCGGGCGGTCTCGCCCAGGGCTCGACCCGAACGCAGGCCAAGTACCTGGCCTGGCGGTCCGTGATCCGCACGATCCGCCAGCCGATCTTGATCGTGCCGCCGCTGGTCTTCCCGCTCTTCCTGCTGGCGATCAACACCAGCGGCCTCGACGCGGCGACCGAGATCCCCGGCTTCCCCACGAACTCCTACGTCTCGTTCGTGATCGCGTTCCCGTTCATGCAGGGCGCCTTCTTCGCCACCAACACCGCGGGGACCAACCTCGCCGAGGACATCGGCAACGGGTTCTTCAACCGGCTCGCGCTCACGCCCATGGGCGGCTCGGCGCTGCTCGCGGGCCAGCTTGCGGGCGTGCTGTTGATCGGGGCAATCCAGGCGGTCACCTTCCTCGCCGCCGGGCTCGCCGCCGGCGCCACCCTGGAGGCCGGGGTGGGCGGTGTCGCCGTGCTCTTCCTCCTCTCGTTCCTGGTCGCCGCGGCGTTCGGCGCGATCGGCCTCTTCGTCGGATTGCGCACGGGGAAGGGCGAGGCCGTGCAGGGCCTCTTCCCGCTGCTGTTCGTGCTGCTCTTCGTCAGCTCGGCCGTGATGCCGCGCGATCTGATCGCCCAGGACTGGTTCCAGACGCTGGCCACGATCAACCCGGTGAGCTACCTCATCGAGGGCTTCCGCAGCCTCTTCATCGACGGCTGGAACGTGGAGGCGCTCGCGCTCGCCTTCGGGGTGGGCGCGGGGATCCTGGTCGCCGCCCTGGGCGGGGCGACCCTGGCGATGAGGGAGAGGATGGTGAGGACGTGAGCGTGCCCGAGTCCGGCTCCGCCGCGCGTCGCCATCGCTACTGGTCGGTGGCCCGCACGGTGGCCTGGCGGAACCTCCGCCTGGCGTTCACCAACCCCGCGCTGATCCTGCCCGCCCTGATCTTCCCGCTCTTCTTCTACATGGCGTTCGCGGGCGGGCTCTCCGCGGTGGCCGGCGTGCCCGGCTTCGACTACTACGACTACAACGCCTTCCAGTTCGCCTTCGTGCTGCTGCAGTCGGCGGCTTTCGGCGGCGTCTTCATCGGCTTCTCGATCGGCGCCGACTTCGATTCGGGCTTCACCCGGCGGCTCTTCCTCGCCGCCGGCGACCGCTCCGCGGTGATCGCCGGCTTCGGGCTTGCCGCGGCCGTCCGCATGCTGCTGGTGTGGGCGATGGTGTTCGCGATCGCGCTCGTCACCGGGATGTCGGTCGCCGGCGACGGGATCGACCTAGTCGGCCTGTTCGGGCTCGCGTTCATCGTCGGCGTGGCCGCCTTCCTGTTCGCCGCCGGCATGATGCTGCGCTTCCGCACGCTGCAGGCGGCGCCGGCGATGCAGATCCCGGTGTTCATGATCCTGATGACCACGCCGGTCTACGTGACCCGGGACCTCCTCGAGGGCTGGATCGCCACCGTCGCCCAGATCAACCCCGCCACCGCGATCCTCGAAGCATCGCGCAGCCTGATGGCCGGCGACCCGTTTCACATCCTCCTTGCGTTCGGCGCGGCGGCCGGTTTCGTCACCCTGTTCGCGGTCTTCGCCAGGCGAGGCCTCCGGAAGGCCGAGATCGAAGCGGCCTGAAGGACCGCGCTACGGGGTGGGCCCCCGAGATAGCGTTGACGCGCGCATGCCCACGGACAGGAGCCCCAGCCCCGGCGACCCTGCCGATGCCGCGCAGATGCACCTGTTCGACCCGCGGGACCAGGCGCTCGCCCGGGAGGTGTTCGGCTACGTCGAGGATCGGCTGGGTGAAGCCCAGCCCCTGAACGCGCCGGCGGCTGAGAGTGACCTCGAGCGGCTCACCGGAGAGACGGTGACCGCTGATGGGCTCGGCGCCGAGGAGGCCTTTCGCATCTTCCGTGAGGTTCTCGCCCCGGCCTGCGTCAACGTCAGCCACCCGCGCTTTCTCAGCTTCATCCCCCACGCCCCCACCACCGCGTCGACGCTCTTCGACGCCGCGGTCTCGGCCTCGGCGATCTTCGGCGACTGGTGGATCGAGGGCGCCGGCGCCATCCACGCGGAGAACCAGGCCCTGCGCTGGATCGCCGACCTGCTCGAGTGGCCCGAGGAGGCGGGAGGGGTGTTCGTGAGCGGTGGCACCGCCGGGAATCTCAGTGGCCTTGCGGTCGGGCGCGACACCCACCGGAGCCGGCGCTCAGCGTCCGCTCGCCGGCAGGCGGTCGCGATCACCGCCGGGGGGCACTCGTCGCTGCGGCTGGCCGCGCGAGTCCTGGACCTCGAGGTGCTCGAGGTTCCCGGCGACGACCGCGGCCGGATGCTGGGCTCCGCCCTGCGGCGGGCGCTCGATGGGTCCGACCTCGATCCCTGCGTGGTCGCGGCGACGGCCGGGACCACCAACCTGGGCGCCATCGACGATCTCGAAGGCATCGCGGAGGTGTGCGAGGAGCGCGGCTCTGGATGCACGTGGATGGCGCCTACGGCGGCGCGGCGCTCGCCGCCCCGAGCGCTCGCGCTCGGTTCGCGGGGATCGAGCGGGCGGATTCCTTCGTCGTCGATCCGCACAAGTGGCTGTTCGCCCCGGTCGACTGCGCCGCCCTGCTGTATCGGGACCCGACCCTGGCGAAGGCTGCGTTCGCCCAGCATGCCGAGTACATCGACGCGGTCACGAGCCACTCGGATTGGAACCCCTCCGACTACGCCGTTCACCTGTCCCGGCGCGCGCGGGGGCTCCCGTTCTGGTTCTCGCTCGCGAGCCACGGGTCCCGCGCGTATGCCGATGCGATCGAATACGGCCTCGCGCTCGCCGCCGAGGCCGCCGCGCTGATCCGGGGCGCTCCCCACCTCGAGCTGGTCTTCGAGCCCGAGCTCTCGGTCGTGGTCTTCCGGCGGAAGGGGTGGCAGCCCGACGACTACCGGGACTGGTCGGATCGGATGCTCGCCCAGGGCCGGACCCTCACCGCCCCGACCAGCTGGCAGGGCGAGACCCTCCTGCGCTTCTGCTTCGTCAACCCGACCACAACGGTCCAGGACGTGCAGGACATACTCGACTCCATGCTTTAGGCGCCGCCGCCCCGAGCAGCGCGTACATCGGCTAGGCTCGCCCCGATCGATCGGAACCGAGTCGGGGGGAGCCACTCGGATCTGAGCGTCCTCGCCCCCGGCGACCCGGACACCGGAGGTGAGACGGATGAGGAAGAGCGAAGCCCACGGGCCTGGACGACTCAGGCGAGCGACCCGCAAGCGCCCCAGCCACTCGACCGTGGTTGCCTACCTGGCGCTGTTCGTCGCCGTCGGTGGCACCAGTGCCTGGGCGGCCGACAAGATCACGTCCAAGGAGATCGCGAGGAACGCGGTCCTCGCCAAGCACATCAAGGCTCAGAACGTGAAGGCTCCGGACCTTGCCCCGAACGCGATCAGCTCCGCCAAGGTCGCCGACGACTCACTCACCGGCGACGACGTCGACGAGGGGACGCTGCTCGGACTGCTTTCCGAGGGAACCGTGACGAGTGGCGCCGTGCCCTTCAGCTCCGATGCGACGGTGCTCGCCGTACCCCGGCTGGGCCTCGAGGTCCGAGGCCTGCCGACAGATGGCGACCCCCAATTCGAGCTTCAGGTCGCAAACGAGGGGTCGAGCTCGTTCACCCTCTGGCGGGGCAATATCGGCACCAACGTTGGTGCAGGGAACGCGATCGAGGTCCAGGACACCTCCGCCACGATCACGTTCGGCGTCGCGCAGAGCGGCCAGTCGACAGTCGTCGTCTGCAACCTCGGGGGTGGCACAGCCTGCCTGGCGGCCCCGGGCTGAGCGGGTAACCGAGCAATCCGCGGGGACGCGCCGCTAACCCGCGAGCGGCAGGTGGAAGTCGCCGCCGCACCACTTCCACACGCCGCGCTCGTTCTCGCGGGCGCGGCGCTGGGCGCGGCGATAGGAACGCATTCGCTTGAAGCGATCCTCGAGGACGGAGATCTTCGCCCACCCCCTGCGGACCTGGCGGCGCCCGACATCGACCTGGTCGATCTCGACGTGGCGGAGCAAGCGCCCGAAGGCATCGCGCTTGCCCTGGCTGGGATCGCGCGCGAGGTTCACCAGGTCACCGTGCTCGAGCAGCCGCTCCATCGACCCGGAGGCGCCCGGGCCTCCGCACTCGCCGAGCAGCGCCGGCGTGTCGAGGCCGATCAGCCGCACGGTGTGCCGGCGCCCGTTGAAGCGAACCCTGATCGTGGCGCCGTCGACGACATCGACCACCCGGACCGAGGTGGCATTCGCCAGCGTGCGCAACTCCGACCGTGAGCCGTTGAAGACGTCCTGGTCACCGGGGAAGACGCCGGGCTGGCTCGCCCACTGCCAGAAGGTGTAGGAGTCCCAGCCGGCCGGAAGCTCACCGACGCTGCTCGACCAGCGGGCGATCCAGAGCGGGTTGTGGTCGCCGAAGCCGGCGTAGTTGCCGGTGCACGTCTTCCACCAGTCGGTCGTGGTGTAGATGGTCGCCCAGCGACCGGTGCGGGCCCGGTACTGCTGGATGAAATCGCGAATCCAGGCGACCATCCCGCGGTGGCTGCGGCCATAGCAGGTGGGGCCGTACGGGTTGTACTCGATGTCGAGCGCGCCGGGCAGCGTCTGGCCGTCGGCCGACCAGTCGCCGCCGTTGTTGACGAAGAAGTTGGCCTGCGCGGCGCCGCTCGCCCTGTCCGGCAGGGCGAAGTGGTAGGCGCCGCGGACCAGCCCGGCCCGGCGAGCACCCACGTACTGCTGCCGGAAATACGGATTGCGGAAGGTGGTGCTCTCGGTCGCCTTGATGTAGGCGAACCGTGCGTTATGGGCCTTGACGTAGCTCCAGTCGACGTTGCCCTGGTGGCCGCTGACGTCCAGACCGGGGAGGCCGGCGGGCCGGGCAAACAGCGTGGCGGGCGAGCCCTCGTGCTTTGCCACCTGCGAGCCCGCGTAGTCCAGCTCCGGGTGCGTCATCGGGCTGCTGACCTTGGTCGGGCCGTCGGGGTTGTCGCCAGCGGCTGACTCGAGCCCTACCACGGCACCGACAAGCATGGCCAGCGCCAGCGCTGCGCACACCCTGACCTTGCGAACTTGGGCCTTCTCCCGGGTCCCCGCGATCGCGCCGAACCATAGCGAGCCTCGGCCCGAGCCGTGGGGCGCTACTCAACCCAGGGGCCGATCCCGCTCACCCGTTCGACCGCGATCCGCATCGCGGCCGACGTCCTCGTACTCGTCGTGGCGGCGCACCCAGTCCGGGGCCTCGCCCTCGTCGCGCCCCTTTGGCGCCCGGTCGAGCAGCTGGTAGGACCCGAGCAACACGTCGAGGCCACGCGCGTAGGTTGAGTAGGTGTGGTAGACGACCCCGTCGGAGAGCGCGAAGGCGCTCATGCCCGGCGCTTCCGCCAGGTATCCGGCCGCGTCGGTCCCGCACGAGGCCGCGATCCCGGCGAGGAAGTCACCCCCTGCGCTCTCGGCCAGCCGCGACGGCGTCGTCCCGCCTGCGGAGTCGCCCGGCTCGGCCACCCTCAGCGGCGCCGCGAAGTCGACTGTGCCGAAGTTGTATTCGGCGCCGCTTCGCTGCTGCTCCTCCCTGAACGAGACGCCGTAGTCGAAGTTGAACTCGCTGTCGAGCGACGAGACCCACGGAAACTTCCAGCCCATGCGCCGCTTGTAGGCCTGCAGCTTCTCGAGCGGAGCACGCGAGGCGCACAGCAGCGCCACGTCGCGGGCTTTGAGATGGGGAACGACCCCGTCGAAGTGGTCGGCCTGAAACGAGCAACCTGGGCACCCCGCCGTGTACACCGGACCGAACATGAAGTGGTAGACGAGCAGCTGCGAGCGCCCCTCGAAGAGCTCCGCCAGCGTCCTCGTGCCCTCGTCGGTCTCGAAGCTGTAGTCCTTCTCGACCGCCACCCACGGCAGCTCCCGCCGCTGTCGCGCGAGCTCGTCGCTGCGGCGGGTCAGCTCCTTCTCGCGCTCGAGTAGTTTGAGGCGGGCGGCAAGCCACTCCTCGTGTGTTCCGACGTTGTGTTGCGGCATCGCCTCGCCTCCTGTGTTGTCGTAGGCCTCCACGTAGAGACCGGCTGAAGTCCCAGACCTCATCGGTCACTGATAGACGCCTTGCCGCGGCGCGCTCTCGCTGGGCCGGCTCCTCCCACGGCGCGGGGGGTGCAGTTCAGAGAGAGGTAGGAAGATGAACGGGTGAAGACTCTCGCCGCGAAGATCGACGTCGAGGCGCCGCCCGACCGGGTCTGGGAGGTGCTCACGGACTTCCCGAGCTATCCGCAGTGGAATCCGTTCATGTTCTCGGTCGAGGGAAGGGCCGAAGCTGGCGCCCACCTGCGAATCGGGATGCAGAGGCGGGGCGGAATGGTCCTGCGGTTCGGGGGCCGGGTCGTGGTCGCCGACCCGCCCCGCGAGCTGGCGTGGACGGGCGAGGGTCTGAGGGGACACTGGCCCGGCCTTCTACGTGGCGACCGCCGCGTCGTGATCGAGCCGCTCGCCGGCGGGCGCTCGCGGTTGCAGATGCACACCACCTTCACCGGAGTCCTGTCGCCGCTGATGGCCTGGCTCGAGCGCTATCGCGAGGCGTTCGGCGAGATGGAGGCGGCGCTGAAGGCCCGCGCCGAGCGAAGCCCGCCACCGCCCTCGCCGCGCAAGCAGCACGCGCTGAAGCTGTTCGTGGAGCTGCCCAGCCGCTACGACGAGCTGGGCGCGGCGCTCAGCCTTCTCCAGGATCCGCGCTGGCGACGGGCGATGGTCGCCGCGGTCGAGGCGCGCCCGCACGAGCGCGTCCTCGACGTGGCGACCGGCACCGGGCTGGTTGCTCAAGCGCTAGTGCGACGCTACGGGTGCCGAGTCGTCGGGATCGACCAGAGCGGCGCGATGCTCGAGCGGGCGCGCGCGAAGCTTCGTTGCGATTCGGCGCTCACGGATCGAATCGAGCTGCTCGAGGGGGAGGCCGAGTCCCTGCCCTTCGATGACGGCGAGTTCGACCACCTCACCTTCACCTATCTGCTTCGCTACGTCGACGACCCAGCGGCCACACTCCGCGAGCTCGGCCGGGTGGTCAGGCCGGGCGGGCGCGTCGCCTCCCTCGAGTTCTGCGTCCCGCGAGGGGCGTGGCTCTGGGCCTGGCGGCTCTATACCCGCCTCGCGCTACCTGCCCTCGGCGGGCTCGCCGGGCGCCAGTGGTGGGACGTGGGTCGTTTCCTCGGTTCCAGCATCGAGGGCTTCTACGCCCGCTATCCGCTCGAGCGGCAGCTCGAGATGTGGCGCGACGCAGGGATCGCCGGCGTCACCACACGCCGGATGAGCCTCGGTGGCGGGGTCGTGATCTGGGGAACTCGCGATGACCCCTGAGCGCACCGCTTTCTATGCCCTCGAGCCGGGCGGTTGGCGCGATCTGGCCACGATCCTCCATCCCCCCTACACGCTCTGGCACCTGAGCTACGTCGCCCTGGGGGCGGCCGCCGCGCCGCAGATCTATCCGGATCGGCTCTTCGCCGCGATCGGCGCCTTCTTCCTCGCGGTCGGCGTCAGCGCCCACGCGCTCGACGAGCTCAACGGGCGACCATTGCGGACCCGGCTCTCCGACCGCGCGCTGATCGTGCTCGCGGTGGCGGGGCTCGCCGGTGCGCTGGCGATCGGTGTCGCGGGCGTCTTCACGGTCTCGGCGACGCTCGTGCCCTTCGTGATCGCGGGGGGGTTCGCCGTCGTCGCCTACAACCTCGAGCTGTTCGGGGGCCGCTTCCACACGGACTTCTGGTTCGCCGTGGCGTGGGGGGCGTTTCCCGCGCTCGCAGGCTGGTGGGCGAACGCGCTGGGGGTGAGCGACGTCGGCGATGCTGTTGCCGCGGCTGGCGCGGTGCTCGGCTGCTTCGCGCTCAGTGTCGCGCAGCGCCGGCTCTCGACTCCGGTGCGCCAGCTGCGCCGCGCCACCCAGTGGGTTCGTGGCGAGCAGCGGCTCGCCGACGGCAGCGTCCGCGAGCTGAGCGCCGCGGCTCTGGCGGCGCCGCTTGACGGGACTCTGCGGGCGCTCTCGCTCGCGATGCCGCTGCTCGCGGCCGGGCTCGTCGCGGCGCGGCTGTAGCCGGCGGTCAGATCGAGCGCAGGGATCACCGCGCTGGCCGTGAAGTGAGAGCCGCCACAGCCCGCAGCCACGTCTCGGTGAACCGATCGTCGCCCCGGAGCGAGGAACCGCTTCACCCGGCGACGCTGCTCCAGCGGGCCGGCCTACTCCAGTCGAGCGGCGACCTTCCCGTGAACCCGAGGGCGCTTTCGCGCGTACTCGTGCCAAAACGTGCGTGATCCTGAGGGGCGTCTGGGATCACATCGGCAGACGGTCCTTCAACGACCCCACCCACAAAAGGAGTTCGCTCATGCCTGGTCTGCAGTTGCCGCGAAGCCGACGCACCGATCGACCTCTCCGGCCGTACACGTACGTCGCCCTGCTCGCCGCCTTGGCGTTGCTTGTCCTACCGGCCGTCGCCCCGGCCGCGAACGGCTTCACAGAGCAGGTTGCCTCCGCGCGCTGGTTGACCCCGTTCCAGTGCCCGGATGGCTCTATGGCCGCCGACGGCCGCCTGATCGTGGAGACGGACAACTTCATCGAGGCGGGGACCACGCCTGACCCCAATCCGCCGCTCAGGGTCGGGTTCGTGGGTCTGTGTCCGGACGGCACCTTCAGCTGGGGTTTCGTCCAGGCGGCGCCGACGCAGTTCGACCCGGACCTCAAGAACGTGAGCGTCAGTGGCACCTTCGCCAACGTGCGGGACAACCGGGGCGGGTTGCACACGGTTTCGGTCGATGCCAGCTGGACCGGGACCGGACCGGTCATGACCACGGTCAACGTGCCCGGCTCCAAGCGCAAGGAGCGCTCGGCGACCGCGACGGCGACGATCGTCTTCGACGGCAACACGCTCGTCAACGGCGCCGCCAACTTCCCGTTCCCCGCGCCGTTCATCCGAGTCGATACGGAGAAGTAGCTCCACCGCCGATCGGCGCACCGGGCATCCATCCCGGTCCGCGCGGGGAGGACCCCTGGAACGAGCGGAGCCGCCTCGCGGCGGCCCTCACTCCCGGTCAGCTAACCCCACATGGGGCCGCGAAAGAGACATGCAGGCGGACCCGAGGGGGAAACGACCCTGCGACTACCCGTGAGCCACTCGCTCGCCCCGCCGAGCGACGGCAGGTGCAGACGTTCGAACAGGGTCGCCTAGCGGAGCTTCCGCAACCCCGTGCGGACCTCTTCTGAAAAGAGCTGCGGCTGCTCCCAGGCGGCGAAGTGCCCGCCCTTGTCGAGCTTGTTGTAATGGATGAGCTTGGGGTAGGCCTCCTCCGCCCAACTCCGCGACGGCGTGTAGATCTCGTCAGGAAAGACGCTCACGGCCACCGGGATCTCCACGATCGCCCGAGCGTCGGCGGTCGGCCAGCCCTTCGGGTCGAAGAAGTTGGCCCTGTCTTCCCAATAGAGGCGTGCCGCAGAGACCCCCGAGTTCGTCAACCAGTAGTGGGTGATGTTGTCGAGCACGTCGTCTCGGGTCAGGCCTTCCTGGGCCCCGTCGACAAAGACGCGAGAGATCATCGCCATACTGGTCGCGTCGTGGTCGATCATCCAGGCGGCGAGGCCGATGGGTGAATCCGCAATTCCGTACAGCGCCTGCGGGTGCGTCGCGCTCTCGATTGCATAGCCCGCGTCCGTCGCGAAAAAGAGCAGCAGCTCCTCGTAGATGCGGGTTTCCTCGTCATCGAGACCGGAGGGGTCGCCGGACTGGGCCGCCGCTGAGACGTTGGGTCGAACAGCACCAGCGAAGTTGGTGTGGATGCCGAGCAACCCCGGCGGCGCCTGTACACCCATCCGCTCAACGACTTCCGCGCCCCAATCGCCGCCCGTGGCGACGTAGCGGTCGTATCCCAGGTGCTTCATCAGCTCCGCCCAGGCACGAGCGATGCGCTCAGGGCCCCAGCCGGTCTCGGTCGGCTTACCTGAGAACCCGTAGCCCGGCATCGACGGGATCACCAGATGAAACGCGTCCGCTGCGCTCGCGCCGTGCGCGGTCGGATTGGTAAGTGGATCGATGATCTTCAGCTGCTCGATGACCGAACCGGGCCACCCGTGCGAAACAAGGAGTGGCAACGCATCCTCATGTTCCGAACGAACGTGGATGAAATGAATGTCCAGCCCATCGATCTCGGTGATGAAGTGCGGGAGGGCCTTCAGCCGCTCCTCGCACTCGCGCCAGTCGTACTCCTCGGCCCAGTAGCGCGCGAGCGCCTGCATCATCGCGAGGCGCGGGCCCTGCGACTGATCGTCGACGGTCTCCTTTTCGGGCCAGCGCGTGGCCGCGATGCGCGCACGCAGGTCGTCGAGATCCGCCTCGGGGGTCTCGATCGTGAACGGCCGGACCGCTGTGGCGTCCGTTGACTTCTCGGCGATGACAGACATCTGGGCTCCTAACGTCGGCGGTTATGGCGCAGACCGTTTGAGGTCGGTACGCCCATAGACCGGCCGAGGGTCGGAGCCGGAAAGATTCGCTCGCCGAGGTCTGAGGCGAAGCGGCTACCCACCATACACCCGCACCCGAGATGCCGTCGGCCGCCCTCTCTGGACACGCTGCCCCGAGCTAGACTCGGGACTGACTGGACCGATCGATGAGCTATCGCGAGACCGAGCATCTGCGGGTGCTGATCGCCAACGAGCGCAAGGATCGGCTGGCGCTCGTCGCGCCGACGGTCGCGAACCTTGGGCACGAGGTGGTCGCCCGCGAGATCGACGTTGCGGACGTCGGAGTCGTGACCGCCAGGGAGCGACCCGATGTCGCGCTGGTCGGTCTGGGCAAGAGCTCTGAGCATGCCCTCGCCATGATCGACAGGATCGTGCAGGATGCCGCGTGCCCGGTGATCCTCCTGATCCACGCGCCCGATCCCGCCTTCGTCAAGGAGGCATCGAAGCGCGGCATCTTCGCCTACATCACCGATGCCGAGGTCGACGATTGGCAGAGTGCGATCGACATCGTGCTTCGCCGGTTCACCGAGTACCACGATCTCGAGGGCGCGTTCGGCCGCCGCGCGGTCACCGAGCGAGCCAAGGGCATCCTGATGGAGCGTCATTCGGTCGACGACGCTGACGCCTTCGAGATGCTGCGCGACCAATCGCGCCGGGCCAACACCAAGCTCGCCGACGTCGCGGCCGCCGTCGTCGACGGCTATCGGCTGCTGCCGAAGCAGCCGGACATCTCCTCCTGAGTCGGATACTCGTCTCCGGCGTGACTGAACGTCCGGGAGAGGCTCTTGTCACGCTGCTGTCGGCGCTCGTGGTGCTCCCGCTGACGGGAACCCGTCATGGCCGGCTCTTCTTCTTGACCTTGAGCAAGGCCTGAGCGTTCGCCGGGTCGACGCCGCCGCTGGCGGTGGCCCTGAACCTGAGCCTGTAGCTCTTCGGCGTGGCCTTCCTCTTGGCCTTGGCGGTGAACTGCGCGGTCCTCGACCCACCGGGCGCGAGCGCGCCGACGTTCACGCACCGGTTGATCTGGATCTGCCGCGGCGCTGTGGAGCACACCCGGACGCCGATCGCGTTCGCGTCACCCGTGTTCCCGACCGTGGCCACGAAGCGGGCGCTCTTGCCCTGCTTCACCGTCCCTCTTCTCGGCCTCACCGAGAGGGTAAGGTCCGCCACGTCCTCGGCGAACTCCTCGTCGAGCCGGAACCGGTAGCTACCCGACTCCACCTCGATCACCGCTTCGCCGTCGACGATTGCGGCCGACGTGACGCCATCGGCGTTGCGCACGTACTTGCTGCCCTCGCCTACGTCATCGATGTCTTCCGCGGGCAGCCTGACCGTGGCCGTTGTGCCGACCGGCACGTCGACCTCGAGATCGACCGCGTCGCCGTCGCGCGACCATGACGAGCGCGCCCGGCCGAAGATCGTCTCCGTCGAGGCGGAGGCGTGGTCGAGGCTTTCCAGGAGCGTCGGCTTGACTCTCAGGTGGCGGGTTGCGCCGACGTCCCCGGCGTCGAGGCCGGCCACGTCGACGTAGAGCCAGTCGACGATCGTGCCGAGGAACATGTGTCCTCGCGACCTGGAGTCCACCTCCCAGAACTCGAACGGAGTCGTGGCGCCGTTGTCGAACCACAGCCCCCAGCTCGGATACGTGCGCTGGTTGGCGACGACGTCCGCGAGGTCCGCGCGCCCTTCACGCGTCAGCACGCGCAGCAGGTACTTGGTGCCGATCACGCCGGTGTTCAGGTGGCCATCCCGGGTCACCTCGACGTCGTTGACCAGGCCGTCAAAGACGTCGGCGCGGTATTCGGCAGGCACCAGGTCCCAGGCCAGCGGCAGGACGTTCGACGTCTGGCGGTAGCCGGCCGGAATCTGGGTGCTGTAGGTGCCCGAACCGGTGTTCAGGAAGGCGGCGTTGAAGGCGTCGGCGATCTGGGAAGCACGATTCGCGTATTCAGCCTGGTCGGCCGAATCGCCCAGCGTTCCGGCGATCTTCGCCATCAGGTCATTCGCCCGCCAGACGTAGGCGGTTGCGGTCAACGCGCCGCCCTCCGGCCCCGAAGTCTGAGCGTAGCCGGGTGCGGCCCAGTCGCCGAGCGAGCTCGTGCTGAGCCCGGTTGTCGGGTTGAGCCGGTCGTTCTCGTAGTCGACGTAACGCTTCAGCGCCTCGTAGTGGTCCTCGAGAAGCCGCGTGTCGCCGTACTGCCGGTACATCTCCCAGGCCAGGATCACGTAGGTCGAGCTCCACTCAGGGGCGATCCAGTCGTTGCCCCACCCGTGCGTCGGGGCGATCACCGGTATGCGTCCGTTGGCGATCTGGCCGTCGCGCATGTCCCGCATCCACTTCGCATAAGCGCGCCGCATGTCGAAGTTGTGCATCGACGCCAGGATCATCACCTGGCCGTCGGCGGTCCAGCCGTTCTTCTCGAACATCGGCGTATCGGTGGGCATGCCGTGGTAGTTGTTGAGGATCGCCCACCGGGTGGCCTCCTCGATCCGGTTGAAGAGCTCGTTCGAGCTGTCGAAGGTGCCGATCCGGGCCAGGTCGGTGTGGACGTGCTTGGCAGTGATGCTGGTCAGCTCGGGCGGTGCGTCGAGCCCGTCGAACTGCACGTACTGGAAGCCCTTGTAGGAGAAGCGCGATTCGTAGGTCTCGGGACCGCCGCCCCGCAGGATGTGTC